>NZ_JBIBHY010000001.1:858722-1173757 GCF_042957285.1 Streptomyces sp. NPDC008092 | reverse complement strand
CCGTCAGGTCCGACGGATACCCACCCCCAACACTGCTCACCGCGAGCTCAACGAGCGCCTCAGCAACGAGACACGGCAGATCTCAAACACGGTCTCACCGAAATTATCGACTACTGGGTGAAGAAGGTCGGTGAATCGCCGGAGAAGGAGGGCGGCGGGCGGGCCGTGCGCGGCGCCCATGCGAAGACGTTCGGGGTCGTCAGAGCCGAGGTGGAGATTCTGAGCGAGGTCCCCGCGGCCTATGCGCAGGGCATCTATGCGAAGCCCGGCCGGCACGACGCGCTGATCCGGTTCTCCAGCTCCTCGAACCACCTGGGGCCGGACGCACAGCTCGGACCGGTCGTGGGTTTCGCGATGAAGATGTTCGACGTCGCCGGGACCAAGCTGGTGGATGACGAGCCGGACGCGACCACGTTCGACCTCGTGCTGAAGAACAGTCCGACCTTCATCGCGAACACGGCGAAGCACTATCTCTTCATCGAGGACATCGGCGACCGGGTCGGCGACTACCTGGCGCGGGGGCGGACCGGGTTCCACCAGCTCCTGGCGGACTACCTCACCGGCAAGGGCACGCTGGAACAGTCGGGCTGGGCATGGGAAGAGCTGTTCGCCTTCGTGAAGACGGCAGCCGAGACGCAGGTGCGCAATCCGCTGCAGGGCACGTACTGGACGATGGCGTCGGTACGCCACGGTGACCATCTCGCCAAGGTCCGGGTCGCCGCGGTGGCCGAGAGCGCCGCGAACGTGATCCACCGGAGACTCGACCTCGGCAACGGACCGGATGTGTTCGGTCCGGCCCTGGTGGACGAACTGCGCGCACGCGCCTTCGACTTCGACCTCCAGGTGCAGCTGTGCACGGACCTGAAGGCGATGCCGGTCAACGACACCACGGTGGAATGGCCGGAGAAACTGTCGCCCTTCGTCACGGTCGGACGGGTGCATCTCCCACGTCAGGACATCACCACGGCGAACCCCGAGCAGGCCGACGCCCTGGCGTTCAACCAATGGCGCGTCACGTCCGAACACCGGCCGCTGGGCGAGATCATGGACGTGCGACGCGTCTATTCGGAGTCGGCCAGGATTCGCCGGGAGATCAATAACCAGCCGCAGCGCGAGCCTGTCAGCGCGGACGAAGTGCTGTCACTGCCGGGCCGCGAATGACGCTCTGATCGCCGTTTTCGTCATCGCCGTGGAATGCGTGCGGGTCGCGCGAAAAAGAACGGAAAGGAAAGGCAATGCCGGAATACCTCATCTCCCAGAACGACCCACGCGGAGAGCGTGCCGAGCAGATGGCCGCGGCCAGGGCGGCACACACCTACGACAAGGCGTACGGATTCCCGGTGGCCGCGGGGGCCGACGACGGCAACGGTCCGAGCGCGGCCTGGCAGCTCAAGGCCGTCGAGGAGCAGGAGCGGATCCGGCTCAACCTGCTGAACCTCCGGCGCCGGGGCAAGTGGGACTTCGTCAACGAACTCCAGCCGCTGGCACCTCGCAGACTTGCCGCGATGGTGCACGACTACGACGTCGCCGGGCTCCTGGACTACTTCATGCCCACGCCCGGCCCGCGCACGGACGCCGGCACGGCCAACACGCTGGAGCAGTTCCAGGAGATCTTCACGGTCGTCAAGCCGCCCGGCGTCGTGAGCTGGTGCGAGACCGACGAGTACTTCGCCGAGATGATGGTCGCCGGGCCGGACCCGACACGGCTGACCCGGCTGGACACGGTGCCCGGCAAGTTCCCCATCACCAGCGAGCACCTGCACAGCGTGCCCGAACTGGCGCATGAAACACTGGAGTCCGCCCTGGCCGCCGGCCGGGTCCACTGGGTGGACCACGAGCCGATGTCCGTCCTGAGCAACGGCCGTCACTACCAGGACCCCAAGTACATCTACAGCCCGATGGTGGCCTTCGCGGTGCCGCGTACCGGCGGCGCGCTCCGGCCCTTCGCCATCCAGTGCGGCCAGGACCCGGCCGGACGCGAGATCTACACGCCCGCCGACGGCTACTCCTGGAAGCTGGCCAAGAACTGCGTGCTGGCCGCGCACAACACCTACCACGGGGTGTTGTCCCATCTCGCCTTCACGCATCTGATCAGCGAGGCCGTGCTGCTGGCCGCGGTGCGCAACCTCGCCGCGGTGCACCCGGTGGCGGTGCTGCTGCGGCGCCACTTCGAGGGCACCATGTCGATCAACAAGCTCGCGGTCGAGGTGCTGATCCAGCCGGGCCGGGCGGTCGAGTACGTGATCGGCTCGGACCTCAAGAGCACCTACCCGTTCATCGCCGAGCACCGGAAGAACTTCTCGTTCACCGGCAACTACCTCCCGGCGAAACTCGCCCGTTCGGGCACCGACAGCCTGAGCGGCCTGCCGCACTACCCGTACCGCGACGACGGCCTGCTCGTGTGGACGGCGATACGACGGTGGACCGACGAGTTCGTCAACGCGTACTACCGGTCCGACGCCGAGGTCCGCGAGGACCACGAACTGCAGACGTGGGCAGCCGAGGTGGCCTCACCCGAGGCCGGCGCCGTCCGCGACTTCGGCGCCGGCGCGGGGACGATCGCCGATCGCACCGACCTCGCCGAGATCCTCACCATGGTGATCTGGACCGCCGGCCCGCAGCACGCCGCCGTCAACTTCACCCAGGAAGAGCACCTGAGCTACCTGCCGGCCAACCCGATCGCGGGCTTCACCCAGGAGCCGCGCGGCCGGGACCACACCCTGCAGGACTGGCTCGCCAATCTGCCGCCGCTCGACGTGGCCGTCCAGCAGCTCTGCACCATGCGTTTCCTCGGCGTCGTCCACGAGACGAAGCTCGGCCACTACGAGGACGACTTCAAGCACACGCCGGTCGCGGCCCGGCTGCACGAATTCCAGCAGAACCTGATCGCCGCCGAGGACGAGATCGCCGGGCGCAACCGTCACCGCCCGCACGCCTACGTCTACCTGCGGCCGTCATTGATCCCGAACAGCACGAACATCTGACCGGCCGAGGCATGTGACCAGTCGCCGGTGCCTGCGGCCCGGCCGCGTACGACCCCTTTCAAGAGGAGAGAACGATGCTCGCCTACCGACTTCTGCAGCCGCAGGGCCAACCGGAGTTCCAGGAGGTGCCCGATCCGCACGCGGGGCCGGGCCAGGTGGTGGTCAGGGTCGCCGGTTCCGGCCTGTGCCACACGGACTTCACCGTCATCGGTCGGGACGCGTCCTACTGGCGGACGGATCCGCCGCCCTTCACCCTCGGGCACGAGGTCGCCGGGTGGGTGGAGGAGGTGGGCAGCGGTGTGACGAACTTCCGCCCGGGTGACGCCGTCGCGATCGACCCGTCCTGGGCGAGCTGCGGACACTGCCACATGTGCCGGTCCGGCGAGGAGAACCACTGCTACCACCAGAAGGGCATCCGCGCACCCGGTGTCGGTTTCGACGGCGGACACGCGCCGTACATCCTGGTGCCCGACGCGCGGTTCCTGGTGCCCATCGGGGACCTGGACCCGGTCGAGGCGGCACCGCTCACCGATGCGGGAATCACGACGTACGCCGCGATCAAGCCCGCGATTCCGAAGATCTGGCCGGGCAGCACCGCGGTCGTCATAGGCGCCGGCGGGCTGGGGCTCTACGCGATCCAGTTCCTCCGCCTGCTGACCGGCGCCCGCGTCGTCGCGGTCGACTCCTCCGATGCCCGGCTGAAGCTCGCCCGCGAACTCGGAGCCGACGAGGTCCTCGCCGACGGCCCCGACACCGTGAAGCAGATCCGCGAACTCACCGGCGGCATCGGCGCGACCTTCGTGCTGGACTGCGTGGGGGTGGACGCGACGCTCGCCCTCGGGGTCGCCGTCCTCTCCTGGCGGGGCAGCCTCACGATGGTCGGGGCCGGCGGCGGCGCGGTTCCCTTCGACTTCTTCAAGGTGCCGCCGGGCACCCAGCTGGCGACCAGCCTGAACGGCGGCAGCATCGCCCTGCGGGAAGTGGTCGGCCTGGCGGCCCTCGGCCGGCTCAGGATCCTGGTGGACCGCTATCCGCTCGGCGCGGCCCAGCAGGCGTACGAGGACTTCAAGCACGGACGGCTCGTCGGCCGCGCGGTCCTCATGCCCGCGCAGGACTGACCGCGCGCAGGACTGACCGCGGACGCGAGCGCCACTCCTCGACGGCGCCGCGGACGTGCCGTCCGAATGCCGCCAGCACCCGGACGGCTCGGCCGCGATGATCGCTGACGGCGCAGCGCCCGGCTGCGCGCCTCCCGGTGAGGCACGCAGACCCGCTCCGGCGCGGCACGTCCACGGAAGACCCCTTGTCCCTCATGAACCAGTCCACCGCCGACACCTTGTTCCCCGCTGCCGCACCGGTCGGCCAGGCACCGCCCGTACCCCCGACGGGCGGTCTGCCCGCGCTAAGCGCACTCGACTGGGGGCAGCTGTACGCCCGGTTGAACGAGGAGGGCGTGGCCCTCACCCCGCCGTTGCTGACCCGTGCGCAGTGCCAGGAGATCATCGACACGTTCGACGAGCCCGCCCTGTTCCGTTCCACGGTCGTCATGCAGCGCCACCAGTTCGGCCGCGGCACCTACCGGTACTACGCGGATCCGGCGGCCGTCCCGCTCGTCCAGACCCTGCGCGAGCGGCTGTACCCGCCGCTGGCATGGATGGCCGACCAGTGGGCCCCGCAGCTCGACGAACGCACCTTCCCCCACTCGCTGGACGAGCTGCTGGCCGAGTGCGCGGCCAACGGCCAGCACCGCTCCACCCCGCTGATCCTCCAGTACGGCCCCGGCGACTACGCGTGCCTGCACCAGGACGTCTACGGCGACATCGTCTTCCCGCTGCAGATCGCGATCATGCTCAACCAGCCCGGCGAGGACTTCACCGGCGGCGAGAACGTCTTCGTCGAACAACGGCCCCGGTTCCAGTCCCGCGCGATGGTCGTCCGACCCCGGCTCGGCCAGGGGATGATCTTCCCCGTGCGGCACCGCCCGGTCCGCGGCAGGAACGGCTTCCGCCGCCACCCGATGCGGCACGGCACCAACGCGGTCGAGACCGGCCGGCGCACCACCCTCGGCCTCATCTTCCACAACGCCCGGTGAGCCGCGGACCCCGCGCCCGGCGCGTGTGAGGCCCGCAGATCGGCGTCCGAATCCCGCCGGACCCGACATCCCCCGAGCCGCAAAATGGAAGACGTGAACAGCACTGCACAGCTTTTCGGAAAGGACACCGGACCGATGACGCTCTACACGACCATGGACAGCCCGCTGGGCGAGCTCCTGCTGGTGGGCGAGGAATCGGCCACCGCCGACGGCGGCACCGCACTGGCCTCGCTGTCCGTGCCCGGCCAGAAGAACGGGGCCGTGGTCCAGGACGGCTGGATCAGCAAGCCGGAGGCGTTCACCGAGATCGTCGCCCAGCTGCGCTCCTACTTCGACGGCAGGCTCACCCGCTTCGGCATCGAGTACGTCACCACCGGAACGGACTTCCGGCAGCGGGTGTGGACGGCCCTGGAAGCCATCCCGTACGGCACCACCCTCACCTACGGCGACATCGCCGACAGGATCGGCGCCCCGAAGGCCGCGGTACGGGCCGTGGGCACCGCGATCGGAGCCAACCCGCTGCTGGTCGTCCGCCCCTGCCACCGCGTGATCGGCGCCAATGGCGCACTGACCGGCTACGCCGGCGGTCTGGAGCGCAAGCAGCAGCTCCTGGAACTGGAACACGTCCACCAGGCCGCCTGAGAAACCGCAAGGAATCCCCCACCATGACCGAGACCACCCGGCTCACGGGCCCGGTCGCCGGCCGGGTCGCCCGCAGCGACTGGGCAGCCCTGACCGACGAACTCGACGCGCACGGCAACGCCCTGACCGGGCAGCTCCTCACGCCCGCCGAGTGCCGGGAGATCACCGCCCTCTACGACGAGCCGACGCGTTTCCGCACGACCGTGGACATGGCCCGGCACCGCTTCGGCTCCGGCCAGTACCGCTACTTCACCGACGACCTGCCCGACCCGGTGCGGGAGCTGCGCGAGGCGTTCTACCCGCGTCTGCTGCCCGTCGCCCGGGACTGGGCGGCCAGGCTCGGCAGGCCCGCCCCCTGGCCCGACAGCCTGGAGGAGTGGCTCCGGCTGTGCCACGAGGCGGGCCAGGCCAGATCCGCGCAGATCCTGCTGCGCTACGGTCCCGGCGACTGGAACGCCCTGCACCGCGACGTGTTCGGCGACATGGTCTTCCCCCTCCAGGTCGTCATCGGCCTCGACGCCCCCGGCACGGACTTCACCGGCGGGGAGTTCCTGATGACCGAGCAGCGGCCCCGCGCGCAGTCGCGCGGCTCGGCCACGACCCTGCCGCAGGGCCACGGCCTGGTCTTCACCACCCGTGACCGGCCGGTGGCGACCAAGCGCGGCTGGTCCAACGGGCCGATGCGGCACGGCGTGAGCACCGTCCGCTCCGGCCGCCGCCACGCCCTCGGCATCGTCTTCCACGACGCGGCATGAGCCACGCCCGGCCCGTGTCCGGCGAGCCCGAGCGCGCGTACATCCTGCTCGGCCCGGACGGACGGCCCTGCCGGAGCCCGATTCCGGGAACTCTCGGCGGGCACCGCCGCGGACGCCTGTACGGGCGGCTGGACTGCCCGTCCGCGCTGCGGGCCATCGCCCGCGGCCACTATGTCGAGAACCGGGTGTTCTTCGCCGACGAGACCACCGCGATCGCCGCCGGATTCCGGCCCTGCGCCGTGTGCCTTCCCGCCGAGTACGCCCGCTGGAAAGCGAACCGAGAGAGCGGCACCGCCTCATGAACTCCCCCGCCGAGCAGCACGGCACTTCCCGTTCACCCCTGATCGACGCGGCCGCGCTGGCCGCCCACGCAGGCGGCCTGCCCGCGCCCCGGCCGCACACCGAAGCCGAACTCGCCGCGCTCATCGCACTGTTGACCGGCCCGAAGGCGCGGATCGAGACGGTCACGATCGGACACAGCCGCGACGACGCCTCCCGCGCCGCGGCCCGGGCGTTCGCGCGCGCGTGGACGGCCCGCGGCGGACAGGTGCTCACGGTGGTGGACTGGCCGGAGACGGCCGCCTCCTGGTTGCGCCCGGCGAGGCGGCTGACCGCCGAAACCCCCGACGCGTGGGTGATCGCCGCCGCCGTGCCGGGCTTCGCGCAACTCGCCCGCCGGCTGCGCCGGTCCACCGGCTTCGACCCGGCCCGCACCGTCGCGTTCTCCTCGCTGCACACCCCCAGCCTGGCCGCGCTCGCCGGCCCCGGCATCCTGAGCGGGCTGCGCGGCGCGAGCGCCGACGGCGGCATCTGGGACGTGTGCGAGGAGTGCGCCGACTGAACATCGCCGTGCGAGTCACCGGCCCCACCGAGCCGGAAGCCGGAAGCCCGAAGCCCGAAGCCCCGCCAATGATCGAAGGCCGGTTTCGGATGCTCTCCAAAACCGGCCTTGAACTGCGACTGTCTCCAGTCGGGACGACAGGATTTGAACCTGCGACCCCTTGACCCCCAGTCAAGTGCGCTACCAAGCTGCGCCACGTCCCGATGCCGTTTGACCTGGGATTTCCCCGGGCGAAACGTGCAAGGAAACAATACCGCACTCGGCTCGGTGGTCGCGCACGCCTTTTGTCCCGGCCGGACGGGACGGTGCCACGGGAGTGGTCAGCTCCCCTCCGGCAGCCCCAGCTCCGGGTAGGAGTCCAGGAGTCGGGGCGGGGCCGCCTGGCGCCAGGAGTCGGCGAGGATGTCGCGCAGCTCGTCCTCGCCCTCCAGCGCGGCGAGCCGGACCCGGACCCAGGCGAACTGGGCCTCGTGATCGGCGATCCAGAACTTGCCCGGCTCGGCGAGCACGAGTTCGTCGCGCTCCTCCTTGGGGCAGCGCACGGCGATGGAGGTCTCGTCCTCGGGCAGCGTGGCGAACATCTTCCCGGCGACCCGGAAGGTGGGCATGCTCCAGGCGATCTTCTCGCTGGTGTCCGGCAGGGACAGGGCGACACGACGTACGTCTTCGGCTTCCGGCATGCCCCGAACCGTAGCCCCTGGCACTGACAGTCACCCGGCCGGAACGCCCACGTGCTTGTAGTAGAGGGTCGTCGGGCGCAGCACGCCGCCGGGGTCGAGGGCGTAGTCGGGGATGACACCGGCGCGGGTCCAGCCGGCCGAGCGGTAGAGGTGCTCGGCGGGGCTGTCCGTCTCGGTGTCCAGATGGAGCAGGGTGATCCCGGCGGCGGCCGCGGCCTCCTCGGCGACGGCCAGCAGGCCGCGTGCGATGCCCCGGCCGCGGGCGTCGCGGTGGACCATCAGCTTCACCAGCTCGGCGCGGTGCGGGCTGTTGGGCTTGCCGGGGTGGGCGAAGGCGAGGCCGACCGTGCCGACGGTCCGGCCGGCACCGTCCAGCGCGGCCCAGACGGCGAGCTGCCCGGCGGCCACGGCGGCCGCCCGCCCCTGCCACCAGGCGACGGCCCGCTCCCGCCCGAAGGGGGCGAGGAAGCCGACGGACGCCCCGCCGTTCACGGTGTCGACGAGCAGGTCGGCCAACTCGCCCACCCGGTCGGACAGTTGATCTGCTTCGAGACGCAGGGTCCTCACGGCCGGACCACCGCCAGCACGTACCGCGTCCGTGCCGGTCCCGCGCACCGGAACCGGGTCGGCCCCCACACCCGCAGCCGCAGGCAGTCCCCCCTGTCCAGGAGATGCTCGGTGCCCTCCGCCGTCACGGCCAGGCTCCCGTCGAGCACCCAGATGTGCTGCTCCAGGCCGGGCACCGGCGGGCGGTCGTAGGCGATGTCCGCCCCCGCCGCGAGCCGGCCCTCGACGAGTTCGCCGCGCAGCCCGCCGTGCGGCGGCGACACGGACCGGCGTACGAATCCGGAGGCGCGGTCCTCCCAGACCTGCTGCTCGGCGGCGCGCAGCACGGGCGCGGGTTCCGCCTCGACCTCGCTGAGCAGCTGGGACATAGTCCGGCCGTAGACGTTGCAGAGGCGGTTGAGCAGGGCCGCCGTGGGGCTGGTCTCGGCCCGTTCGGCCCGGGACAGCGTGGACTTGCTGATTCCGCTGCGGTCCGCCAACTCGCCCAGGGACCAGCCGTGTTCGGCGCGCAGCTGGGCGAGGCGGCTGCCGAGGCGGACGTCGACGGGGTCGGGGGCCGCCCTCTCCTCCTGTTTCATGTCCGGGACGATATCCCCGATGTGAAACGCCGACGTCAAGAAGGGCTCACGGCCGTGCCGCCTCGCCCAGGGCGTCGAGCACCGGGCGGATCAGCGGATGCTCCTCGGCGCCGCGTCGTACGGCCGCGAAGACCCGGCGGGTCGGGGCGACGCCGTCGACGGGGCGTACGACCACGCCCGTCAGGTCCGTGCCGCGCAGCGCGGAGCGCGGGACCAGGGCCACGCCGGCGTCGGCCGCGGCCAGCGCCACCACGGCCCGGAAGTCGTCGGAGGAGTGTTCGAGGCGGGGCTGGAAGCCGGCGCTCTCGCAGGCCAGGACGACCACGTCGTGGCAGGGGTTGCCGGGGTAGGGGCCGATCCAGGTGTCCTTGGCCAGTTCGGCGAGCGGGACCTCGGAGGCCTCGGCCAGGCGGTGGTGGAGCGGGACGACGGCGTCGAACGGCTCGGCGTACAGCGGCACGTGGGTGAGCCGGGGATCGTCGGCGGGCGGGGCGCCTCGGTACTCGACGGCGACCGCGACGTCGACCTGCCGGTCCAGGACCATCGGGAGGCTGGCGTCGCCCTCGGCGTCCTGGACGCGGACGCGGATGCCCGGGGCGGTGCGGGCGAGCCGGGCCAGGGCCGGGGCGACCACCTGGGCGATGCCGGTGGCGAAGGCGGCGACGGTGACCGTGCCGGCCTCACCGGAGCCGTACGCGGCCAGCTCGGCCTCGGCCCGCTCCAGCTGGGCGAGGACCGCGTTGGTGTGGGCGAGCAGGATCTCGCCGGCCGCGGTCAGCCGTACGCCCTTGGCGCTGCGCTCGACCAGGCGGTGACCCGTCTCCTGTTCGAGGGCCGTCAGCTGCTGGGAGACGGCCGACGGGGTCAGGTACAGCGCGGCGGCAGCCGCGGTCATCGTGCGGTGGTCGGCCACCGCACGGAGGATGTGGAGCCGCCGCGCCTCGATCATGAGATTGATTATCGCAATATGTCGGGGCCGCTCGGGCCACCGGATCTGCCCGGCCCACCGGATCCGGTCGGCCCGGCGACCCCGGTCGGCCCGGCGACCCCGGTCGGCCCGGCGACCCCGGTCGGCCCGGCGACCCCGGTCGGCCCTGCGGACCCCGTCGGCCCGCCGGACCCCGTCGGCCCTGCGGCTCCGGTCAGCCCGCCAGCTCCGCCCGGGCCGCGACGAAGGCGTCCACCGCGCGGTCGACGTCGTCCGTCGAGTGGGCCGCGGACAGCTGGACCCGGATCCGGGCCTGCCCCTGCGGGACCACCGGGTAGGAGAAGCCGATCACGTACACGCCCCGCTCAAGCAGCAGCTCGGCCATGCGGCCCGCCTCGGACGCGTCGCCGATCATCACGGGGGCGATGGCGTGGTCGCCGGGGAGGATGTCGAAGCCCTCCTCGGTCATCCGGCGGCGGAACAGGGCGGTGTTCTCGGCGAGGCGGACCCGCAGGTCGTCCGCCGCCTCCAGCAGGTCGAGGACCTTCAGCGAGGCCGCCGCGATCACCGGGGCGAGGGTGTTGGAGAAGAGGTAGGGGCGGGAGCGCTGGCGGAGCAGGGCGACGATCTCGGCGCGGGCCGCGACATAGCCGCCGGAGGCGCCGCCGAGGGCCTTGCCGAGGGTGCCGGTGATGATGTCGACGCGGTCCATCACGCCGTGCAGCTCGGGAGTACCGCGGCCGGACGGGCCGACGAAGCCGACGGCGTGCGAGTCGTCGACCATGACCATCGCGTCGTAGCGGTCGGCGAGGTCGCAGATCTCGCGCAGCGGGGCCACGTAGCCGTCCATGGAGAAGACGCCGTCGGTGACGACCAGGCGGCGCCGGGCGCCCTGCGCCTCCTTCAGCTGCCGTTCCAGGTCGGCCAGGTCGCGGTTGGCGTAGCGGAGGCGGCGGGCCTTGGAGAGGCGGATGCCGTCGATGATCGAGGCGTGGTTGAGGGCGTCGGAGATCACCGCGTCCTCCTCGCCGAGCAGGGTCTCGAAGACGCCGCCGTTGGCGTCGAAGCAGGAGGAGTAGAGGATCGTGTCCTCCTGGCCGAGGAACGCCGACAGGCGGGCCTCCAGCTCCTTGTGGACCTCCTGGGTGCCGCAGATGAAGCGGACCGAGGCCATGCCGTAGCCCCAGCGGTCCAGGGCCTGGTGGGCGGCGGCGACCACCTCGGGGTGGTCGGCGAGGCCGAGGTAGTTGTTGGCGCAGAAGTTGAGGACCTCGCCGGGGCGGCCGCCGGCCGTGACGCTGACGGTCGCGGACTGCGGGGTGCCGATCACGCGCTCGGGCTTGTGCAGGCCGGCGGCGCGGATCTCGTCGAGGGTGGTGCGCAGGTCGTCGCGCACGGAGTCGAACATTCCAGAAGCTCCTAAGGATTTACGCGAGGAAACACGCGGGGAATCACGCGGTCCAGTCGAGGATGACCTTGCCGCCGCGGCCGCTCGCCGCGTCGGCGAAGGCCGCCTCGAAGTCGCGGTAGCCGTAGCGGCCGGTGATCACGGGCGAGAGGTCGAGTCCGCCTTCCAGGAGAACCGACATCGCGTACCAGGTCTCGAACATCTCGCGGCCGTAGATGCCCTTGATGGTGATCATCGAGGTGACGATCCGGGCCCAGTCGACGGGGAACTCCTGGGCGGGCAGGCCGAGCACGGCGATTCGGCCGCCGTGCGTCATGTTGGCGATCATGTCCCGCATGGCCTCGGGCCGGCCGGACATCTCCAGGCCGATGTCGAAGCCCTCGCGCAGCCCCAGCTCCCGCTGCCCGTCGGCGATCGCGGACTGGGACACGTTCAGGGCGAGGCTCACGCCGATCTTGCGGGCGAGGTCGAGGCGCTCCTCGCTGACGTCGGTGATCACGACGTGCCGGGCGCCCGCGTGCCGGGCCACCGCGGCGGCCATGAGGCCGATCGGTCCCGCGCCGGTGATCAGGACGTCCTCGCCGACCAGCGGGAAGGAGAGGGCGGTGTGCACGGCGTTGCCGAACGGGTCGAAGATCGCGGCCACGTCGAGGTCGACGGGGACGCGGTGCACCCAGACGTTGCCCGCGGGCAGTGCGACGTACTCGGCGAACGCCCCGTCCCGGCCGACGCCCAGGCCGACCGTGGCCCGGCACAGGTGGCGCCGTCCGGCCTGGCAGTTGCGGCACTTGCCGCAGACGAGGTGGCCCTCGCCGCTGACCCGGTCGCCCACCTTGACGTCGGTGACGTCCCGGCCGGTCGCCGCGACCTCGCCGACGAACTCGTGGCCGACCACGAGCGGGGTGGTGATCGCCTGCTGCGCCCAGCCGTCCCAGGCCCGGATGTGCAGATCGGTGCCGCAGATGCCGGTCCGCAGGACCTTGATCAGTACGTCACCGGGTCCGACCGTGGGCTCCGGCACGTCCGTGAGCCACAGCCCGGGCTCCGCCTTCTCCTTGACCAGCGCCTTCAACGCTACGGCTCCTGTGCGTGAGATCCCGGCCGCGGGGACGCCGAAGCGGCCCGCGGCCGGGGAGGGGGGTGGAATCTCCCAGCAATCTGCCGCACCCGGGCGCATCGGTCCATCGAGGATTTCTTAAGCACCGCCACAGCTCGGCTTCACACCCCCGGAACACCCGCCAGGAGACGGTCAGTCGAGGCGGGAGACCTGGTAGTGGGCGATGTGCCAGGCCTCGGCCGTCCGGGTGACGAGGACGGAGAGTTTCACGTCCAGCGGGGGCCGGTCCGTGAAGGAGAACTCGACGGCCAGGTAGCCGAGGACGACGCCGTCGGCGGGCCGCCGGGTCTCCAGGACGCGGTAGGCCGCCTTCATGCCGAGGGGCTGGGAGGCGTAGTACGCGGCGACGCCCTGCCGTCCGACGCTGTAGGGGTGCAGCCCCTGGAAGACGGCGTCCTCGGTGAACTGGGCGGCGACGCGCTCGGGTTGGTGTGCGTCGACGGCCGCCTTCCACCGGTCGAGGACCGCGTTCAGGATTGCCGTGTCCTCCGTCGTGCCGGTCATGTCCGCTCCTTGCTCTGCCAGGTGGGTCAAGTGCTGTGCTGTGCCGCGCCGTGCCGTGCCGTGCCGTGCCGTCAGTGTCCGGCGCTCATACCGCCGTCGATGTGCAGGATCTCGCCGGTGACGAACGGCGCGGTCTCCAGGAAGAGCACCGCGTCGACGATGTCGCTCACTTCACCCATCCGGCCGACCGGGTGCAGAGCGGCGAGGAACTCGTGGGTCTCGGCCGGGTGCATGGGGGTCTTGATGGTGCCGGGCGACACCGCGTTGACGCGGATGCCGCGGGTGGCGTACTCGATGGCCAGGGACTTGGTCGCCGACTGCAGACCGCCCTTGGTCAGCGAGGCCAGGACGGAGGGGACCCGGGCGTCCGGGCTGTCGACCAGGCTGGTGGTGACGCTGACCACGTGCCCGCCGCCCTGGGCGAGCAGGTGCGGGACCGCCTGCTGGGTGAGATGGAAGAAGCCGGCGACGTTGATGCCGGTCACGGCCGCGTAGTCCGCGGCGGTGTAGTCGGTGAAGGGCTTCGCGACGAAGACGCCGGCGTTGTTGACCACGGTGTCGATCCGGCCGAACCGCTCGACGGCGGCGGCCACCACCCGCTCGGCGGTCGCCGGGTCGGCGATGTCCCCCTGGACGGTCAGGACGCCGGCGTCGTCGGCGGGGGCGATGGTGCGCGACGTGGCGACGACCGCGTAGCCGAGCTTGCGGTAGCCCTCGACGAGGGCGGCGCCGATGCCCTGCGAGGCGCCGGTGACGATCGCGACCTTCTGCTGCTGCGTGCTCATGATGACCTTCTCCGTAGTGGCTGACCGGTACTAGCCGACCGGTCGACTATTTGGAAGGTAGGGCCGGACGCGTCCGGGGTGCCAGGATCGGTTTCCTCCCGGCTGGGAGGCGCTGCCTCCCAGCGCAGCTCAGCCGGGGAGTGCGTACGGGTCGCCCGCGGGCAGCCAGGCGTCCGGCGCGTGGATCCCCAGGTCGCCGACGCCCGCGCACAGGGCGTCGACGGCGGCCAGGACGCCGGCGCGGTCCTCGCTCGCGCGCCAGACCAGGGACCATGTCCAGTACACCTTCGGCGCGACGATCTCGCGGCGGACCAGGTCGGGCGGGAGCGGAGCGGTCTGGCCCTTGGGCGAGTTGAGGACGGGGCGGGTGCAGCGGCGGACGTGGTCGAAGTAGGCGGGGCCGGTGACGGCGCCGTCGGAGATGCGCACCGGGCGGGCGCCGACGGCCTGCGTGAGCTCCTCGGCGTACGCGTTCCAGGAGGCCCAGGAGGTGACGTCGTCGTCGATCAGGACGTCGGCGTCCCGGGCCGGAAGGTCGCTGGTGTCGGTGCCCTTCGCGACGGCGTACAGCCGGTCCGCGCCGATCAGCCGGGCGCGCAGCCCGTGCCGTTCGAGGTCCTCGGTGCGCACCCAGCAGACGGCGAGGTCCAGACTGCCGTCGGCGACCCGGGCGGCCTGGGTGTGGGAGGGCGCGACCCACGCGTCCACATGGACCCGGGCCACCGCGGCCGTCCGCGAACCGAGGTCCGGCGGAAGCCAGTTGACGTAGCCGAGCCGCACCGACCGGGAGCCCGAGAGCCGGCCCGCCCGGCGCCTGAGGTCGTCGGCCCGCTCCAGCAGGTCCCGGGTGTGCGGGAGCAGCGCGGCGCCGGCGGGGGTGAGGGAGACCGAGCGGCGGTCCCGGTCGAACAGCCGGACGCCCAGGTCCCGTTCGAGCGCCTTGATCTGCTGGGAGAGGGACGGGCCGGCGATGAGCAGCCGCTCTGCGGCCCGGCCGAAGTTCAGCTCCTCGGCGACGGCGACGAAGTACCGCAGCTGGCGCAGTTCCACGCGCGTCATGCTACGCGCGCTGGGAGGCTGCGCCTCTCAGCAGGGAGCCCGCCGGTCGTGGCAGCGGTGCCGGTGGCGGCGGACGATGGAGGCACCGACGACGGAGGGAGCACATCGTGCGAGAGTTCCTGGTCGAGATCACCACGACCGTCCCCGAGGGCACGGACCAGGACGGGGTCGACCGGCGGCGGGCCGCGGAGGCCGTGCGGGCGCGGGAACTGGCCGCGACCGGTCACCTGGCCCGGCTGTGGCGCCCGGTGGGCGAGCTGCGCAGCATCGGTGTCTGGCTGGCCGCCGACGAGGAGGAACTCCACGAGAAGGTGCTCGGCACCCTGCCGCTGCGCCCGTGGATGACGGTCACCGTCACTCCGCTGGAGTCCCACCCCAACGACCCGGGCCGGGCCGAGGGCACCCGATGACCCCGGTCTCCACCTCTCCCTGGACGCATGTCGCCAGGGCCGCAGCCGCGCTCGCCGCGGGCATGGGCGTCGGCCGTTTCGTCTACACCCCGATCCTGCCCCTGATGCACGACCGGGCGGGCCTGTCCGCCGGCGCCGGGGCACACCTGGCCACCGCCAACTACGCCGGCTATCTCGTCGGCGCGCTCGCCGGCACCCTGGCCCCCGCGCTGGTCCGGTCCCGCGCCGTGCTGCGCGGCTCGCTGCTCCTGCTGACCGCCACGCTTGCCGCGATGCCCCTCACCCACAGCACGGCGGTGTGGGGCGCGCTGCGGCTGCTGGCCGGAGCCGCGAGCGCCCTGGTGTTCGTGATCGCCGTCGCCTCGCTGCTGCACCATCTGCGGGACCACCCGGCGCACCTGCCCGGCTGGGCCTTCGGCGGGGTCGGCGCCGGCATCGCGCTGTCCGGGCTGCTGGTCCTGGCCCTGCGGTCGGTCTCCGACTGGCGGGCGGCCTGGTGGGCGGCCGCCGCGCTCACGGGGGTGCTGGCCGTGGCCTCCTGGCGGCTGCGGCCCGAGGACGCGCCGGCCGCCTCGGTGCCCGGGGACCGGCCGGGAGTCCGCACCCACCGCTGGTTCGGGGCGCTGTTCGTCAGCTACTTCCTGGAGGGCGTCGGCTACATCGTCGCCGGCACCTTCCTGGTCGCGGCGATCGGCCAGGGGTCTCCCGGCTGGGTGGGCAGCGGCGCCTGGGTGCTGGTGGGGCTGGCCGCCGTACCGTCATCGGCGCTGTGGGCCCGGCTCGGGCGCCGCTGGTCCCGGCCCGGCCTGCTGCTCACCGCCCTCACGATCCAGGCGGCCGGCATCGCGTTGCCGGCACTGACCGGGAGTACGGCCGCCGCCCTCGGCTCGGCCGTGCTGTTCGGCGCCACGTTCCTCGGCGTGAGCACCCTGGCCCTGGCCACGGGCGCGCACCTGCGCTTCCCGCGCTCCGTCGCCCTGCTCACCGCCGGCTACTCCGTCGGCCAGATCCTCGGCCCCCTCGTCGTCGCCCCGCTGCTGCGGCACGGCTACCACCAGGCCCTGCTGCTGGCCGCCCTCGTCGTCCTCACGGCTGCCGTTGCGGCCGCCGTGCTGCGGATCGGCTTCCCGCACTACATCGGGGCGGACCACACGGGTCCGAGCCACATGGGTCCTCGCCACATGGGTTCGGACCACACAGGTGCGGACCACACAGGTGCGAACCACATGGGTGCGAACCACATGGGTGCGAACCACACGGTGCCGGTTCGGCAGCCGCAAACGGCCGAGGCCACCCGCTCCTAGACCCCGTTCCTAGACCTCGTTCCTAGACCTCGTTCCTAGACCTCGGCCCCTGAGCCCTGCGCCGCTGTCACGCCGAGCAGGGCCCGGCAGTTGTCCCAGAGCGGGCTCAGCCGCCCGGTGCTGTTGTACAGCTTGGCGAACATCACCTGGCCCTCCAGCTGGGCCACCACCGCCCGCGCCGCCTCCCGGGTGTCGGTCACGCCCACCTCTCCGCGCTCCCGGGCCTCGGCGACCACGGACTCCACCATGCCGACCTGCGCGTCGAAGATCTCCTGCAGCCGTTCGCGGACCGCCTCGGTCTGGTTGCTCAGCTCCAGGGCGAGGTTGCCGAACAGGCAGCCCGCCACGGTCCCGCAGCCCCGCTGGCCGGCCAGCTGACCTGCCTCGGTCTCCTCGAACAGCCGCCGCAGCCGCCGTAGTGGCTCCGCGTCGCCGGTCAGGGCCCGGGTCCAGTCGCGCTGCTGGGCCGCCCAGTGCTCGTCGACGACCGCGAGCGCGAGGGCCTCCTTGGACTCGAAGAAGTAGTAGAAGCTGCCCTTCGGCACCCCGGCGGCCTTGCAGATCTCGGCCACGCCGAGCGCCGCGTAACCTCGCCCTTCGATCAGCGAGCGAGCGGCGTCGAGGATCTTCCGCCTGGCGTCACTGGTACGTCCCATGCGACCAGCGTACGGAGGTACTAGACCGGTCGGCTAGCGACGGGGCTGTTCCCGTCGTCACAGCAGCGGCAGACCGTCTGCCTCGCGGCGCTCGATGCGGGCCACCAGCTCCGCCGCCGACGACTTGATGGTCTCCAGACCGGGCCGGCCCCAGGGCCGCGGCTCCACGTCGACCACGCACACCGTGCCGAGCACCGTCCCCGTGCTGTCGATCAGCGGGGCGCCCAGATAGGAACGGATGCCGAACTCGTCGACGACCGGGTTGCCCGCGAACCGCGGGTAGTCGCAGACGTCCTCCAGGACCAGCGCCTTGCGCCGGACCACCACATGGGGGCAGAAACCGTGGTCGCGGGGCAGCTCACGGCCGAGTACGGGAGTGCTGCCGTCGGGCCGCACCACCGGCGGCGCCACGTCCGGCAGGTGCAGGCCCGCGAAGAACTGACGGTTCAGGTCGATGAAGTTGACCATGGCGTACGGCGCCCGGGTGACCTCGGCGAGCCGGTCCGCGTAGGCGTCGAGGGCGGGGTCCGGGTCCGCGCCCAGGCGCAGTTGGCCAAGGCGCCGGGTGCGCTCGGGGGCCTCCTTGTCCTCCGGCGTGAGCAGCAGCCGGCCGGCCGGGCGCGACGGGTCGTACCTCATGCGCGGGCTCCGTCGCAGTGGACGTGGGTCATATACGGGCTCCGTGAGGGGTGTATGGGGTTCACATGTGGGCGCCGTGGCTCGGCGCGGAGACCGGAGCGTGGGCGATGAGGTGGCGGACGAGGGTGAGCAGCGTCTGGACTCCGGAGCTGGAGATACGGGCGTCGCAGCGGACCACCGGGACCTCCGGGTCGAGGTCGATGGCGGCGCGCACCTCCTCGGGGTCGTAGCGGTAGGAACCGTCGAACTCGTTGATGGCGACGATGAAGCCGAGACCGCGCTCCTCGAAGAAGTCGACGGCCGCGAAGCAGTCCTCCAGGCGCCGGGTGTCGGCGAGGATGACCGCGCCGAGCGCGCCCTCGGACAGCTCGTCCCACATGAACCAGAACCGCTCCTGTCCGGGCGTGCCGAACAGGTAGAGCACGTGCTCCGGGTCCAGGGTGATGCGGCCGAAGTCCATGGCCACGGTCGTCTCGACCTTGTTCTCGATCCCGTCGAGGCTGTCGGTCGCGGCGCTGACCGTGGTGAGGAGTTCCTCCGTGGACAGCGGCGCGATCTCGCTGACCGCGCCCACGAAGGTGGTCTTGCCGACCCCGAACCCACCGGCCACCAGGATTTTCAGCGCGGTGGGGAAGGGATCAGAGCTGTCGTCGTAGTCCATCGAGCACTGCCTCCAGGAGGGACCGGTCAGTCGGGTTGTGGTGGAACACGGGGGGCTTGGCGGTCAGCGCCCCGCAGTCGACGAGGTCGGAGAGCAGCACCTTGGTGACCACGGCGGGCAGTTTGAGGTGCGCGGCGACCTCGGCGACCGAGACGGGGGCGCGGCACAGGTCGAGGGCCTGCGCGTGTTCGGGGCCGAGGTAGCCGAGGGGCGTGGACCCGGTCGCCATCACCTGCGACATGAGGTCGAGGGCGATGCTGGGTTCGGTCCGGCCGTTGCTGACCGTGAACGGGCGCACGAGGCGTCCGGCCGCGTCGTCGAGCCAGGGCCCGTCGCCGGCTGCCGCCACCCTCAAGGCCTCATCGCCGTGGATTCGACGGCGTGCTGCCGGGGCGCGGTGACGAGGTAGGGGCGGACGCTCTTGACCAGCATCGCCATCTCGTAGCCGAGGACGGCCGCGTCGGCCTCCCGGCCCGCCAGCACGGCGAGGCAGGTGCCGGAGCCGGCGGTGGTGACGAACAGCAGCGTCGAGTCGAGTTCGACGACGACCTGGCGGACGTCCCCGCCGTCGCCGAACCGGACGCCCGCGCTGCGGCCGAGCGAGTACAGGCCGGAGGCGAGCGCCGCCATGTGGTCGGCGCTGTCCGGGTCTAGGCCGTGGACGGACTTCACCAGCCCGTCGCAGGACAGGAGCACCGCGCTGGTGGTGTGCGGTACACGCTGCACCAGGCCGCTCATCAGCCAGTCGAGGTCGGATACCTGGGCGGTCGGCGCATCGCTCGCCATGGTGGATCGACTCCTTGGGGTACGAAGATCAGCGGGAGCGCTGGGGGTGGGGGTGGGGGTGGAAACGGTGCTGGTCATCCGGCCGGTGCGCTCCCGTCGGGCCGGGGGGTGAAATCGGAGGTGTGCACCGGGCGCAGCGCCTGGGAGTACGACTGGGGCAGGGACGCGGACCGGGTGTCGGCGGGGTCCCGGTGGGTCCGGCTGATGTGTGTGGGGGCCATGTGGTCCGTGGCCGGGTGGCCTGTGGTCAGGTGGTCCGAGGTCGTGTGGCCGGAGGTCAGGTGACCGGGGGCCAAGGGGTCCAGGGGGTCCAGCGCCATGGGATCCGGCGTCGTGCGGTCCCGGGCCGACTGGTGCGGGGCTGTGTGGTCGGGAACCGTGTAGTCGGAAACCGTGTGGTCGGGAGCCGGGTGGTCCGGGGTCAGGTACCCGGCCTCCACGTGCGCCGTCTCCATGTGCGTGGCGCCCATGTGTGAGGCGTCCATGTGCGTGGTGTCCATGTGCGTGGCATGGGACGTGTTGGTCGGCCGCTCGCCGGTCAGGTCGCGGGCGGCGATGTCGGCGAAGCCCGTACCGGTGAACGCGTCGTGGGGGGAGGTGCCATGGGGGGACGCGCCATGTGCCCCGCCCACGGGCTCGGCGGCGGTGGGCTCCGTCTCGGTGGCCTCCAGGTGCTGCTGGGCCTCGGCGAGGCCGATGCCGCGCTGGAAGGCGGCCATCAGACCGGGGTCGTGTCCGGCCGGGTTCTCGTTCTCCTGGCGGGGTGCCGGTCCGCCGCGCAGCTGGGGAACGATGTGCTCCTGGGCGCGGCGGCGCGGCAGTTGGGGTTTGCCCATCGTGCCGCGCACGGCGCCGACCCGCGGGACCGGCGGGGCACCCGCGTGCTCGGCGACCGCCGGCCGGTCCTCGGGCCGGATGCCGGGCAGTGCCTCGGCGGGGTTCGGGCGTGCCTCCTGGGCGCCGCGCACCGGCAGTGGGGTGGGCGCGCCCCCGTGCTGCGCGTGTCGGCGCCGCCCGCCGGCGGCGGCCGGGGCTGGGCCCTGCTGCTGCCCGGCCCGCCGGCCGGCCGGGGGGCCGACCGCGGTGGCTCTGCTCGCGGCTCCCGGGTCCGGCCCGAGGGCGCCGCGGACACCGGCCTGCGCTCCGGTGCCGTCGGACAGCCGGGCTCCCCCGGCGCCGTTCGCACCGGTCGGCTCCCCCGGCGCACCGCCCCCGTTCACCGCGTCGCGCGGCTGCGGCAGGGCCCCGGTCGCCCCCGTTGCCCCGACGGCGCCCGGTGCCGTACCCAGCAGGCCCTGCGGGACGACGAGGACGGCCTGGACCCCGCCGTAGATGTTGGTCTGGAGGCGGACGTTGATGCCGTGCCGGCGGGCGAGCTGGGAGACGACGAAGAGGCCGATGCGGCCGTCGGCCAGCAGGCTGGCGACGTTGACCTGGTCGGGGTCGGCGAGCAGGGCGTTCATCTTGGACTGCTCGCCGACCGGCATGCCGAGTCCGCGGTCCTCGACCTCGACCGCGAGACCGGAGGTGACGAGGTTGGCGCGGAGCAGCACCTGGGTGTGCGGGGCGGAGAACACCGTGGCGTTCTCGACGAGTTCGGCGAGGAGGTGGATGACGTCGGCGACGGCGTGCCCGCGCAGTTCGCCGTCGATCGGCGGGACGAGCTTGACCCGGGAGTACTGCTCGACCTCGGCGATGGCGGAGCGCAGCACCTCGGTCATGGAGACGGGGTTGCTCCACTGCCGCCGGGACACGGCGCCGCCGAGGACGGCGAGGTTCTCGGCGTGCCGACGGATCCGGGTGGCCAGGTGGTCGACGTGGAAGAGGCCCTTGAGGAGGTCCGGGTCCTCGATCTCGTTCTCCAGGTCGTCGAGGATCGAGATTTCCCGGTGCACGAGGGACTGAAGCCGCCGCGCCAGGTTGACGAAGACCTCCAGCTTCTGTTCGCTGCCGGCCTGGCTGGACAGCTGGGCCGCCTGTACGACGGCGGTGACGGCGCCGTCGTGCGCGCGGGACAGGTCGGCGGCGAGCAGCTCGAAGTCGTCGGCGTCCTCGGGCGGTCCGCCGCGCGGCTTGCGCTGGGGCGGGGTCTCGCCACGGCGCAGCGCGTCGACGAGGGCCAGCAGATCGGCCTCGCCGCGGGCGGCGTTGCGGCGCAGGACGCCGACCCGGTCAGTGACCGAACGGGCGGCGCGGCCCGCGGCCACGGCGGCGATCACGATGCCCGCGGCCGTCACCGAGACCGCTCCGGCGAGCACGGCCAGCAGGGTGAGGCTGGGCCGGGCGCCGGTGGAGCGGACGGTGAACAGGACGGCCGCGCAGCCGCTGAGCGCCACCGCGACCGGTGGCAGCACCGCCAGTCGCATGAGCTGAGGCCGTATGTGGGTCTCGGGCAGCGCGGGAACGGGTCGGGCGACCGGTCGTCCGTGCCGGCCGCCCTCACGGCGGTCGGCGCGGGCGGCCGGTGCACGGAGGTGAGACATCTGCGTCCTCGTACTGGTCCGTCGGGCCTGGTTTCTCACGCGGGGCGCGCGAGTCGGGCATGCGCCATCGCGGTGCCGGGCGAGGGGACCGCAAAAGAATTCGGCCCCGTGTCGCCCGACGGACACTCACAGTAGTCGCCGACGCATCATGTGCGGTGGGCAGTTGACAAAGTCCCCCGGAGATGGTCCCGCTCTGGTATGAGCCGTCGTACGAAAGACCGATAACCCCCTCGACGGTCGACCCTTGAACGGTCACCCACCGATCCGACCTGCTCAGAAACGGTCACACACAGAAGACGCGGGCCGGGGCTTCCGACGCTCCACCCCGCTCGCCCCTCACCGGTCCGCACGCCCCCGGCGGGACCTCCAAGGCTCCGCGGACCCGTCAACACCCCCTTCGGCGCCCCCTCCATCACCCCCCAGAACATCACCCACGGTGACGACCCTGGCTCCGGAGGCCCTTCGTCGGGGCGCGGGGCGGACCGTCATGGGCGCCGACGCCCGTCACCGCACCGGTCGCGGCCCGGGTCAGCTCCGGGCGGCCCAGGACCTCCGTGCTGTCGATGAACTGGTCGACCGCGCCGGCACCGCACAGCTCCCGTATGTCCGGGTCCTTGATGCGGGCGGTGAGGGCCCGGGCGAAGCGGTCGGCGCGCAGCACCCGGTAGGGGCGGGAGTGGTAGGGGCGGGTGGCCGGGTCGACCCGGTCGGTGAGCTCCAGTTCGTTGTGCAGGTGGGCGACGATCTCGTACGCCCGCACCAGGTGGCGCTCGCGGAGGTGCCAGTCGGTGGCGGCGAGAACGGCGGTGAGTTCGGGGGTGAGCCGCGGCGCGGCCGGGGTACGGGCGAAGGCGCTGCCGAGCCATTTGCCGTACGGCGGGTAGCACCGGTCCATCAGCAGGCAGAGCCGCATGAGGTCGCGGACCAGGCGGGCGGCCTCGACGGCGGAGCCCAGCTCGTCGCCGACCTCGCCGCAGCGGCCGACGAAGGCCTCCTCGTGGGAGATGCGCTGCCACTGGCAGGCGAGCACGTGGAGCCAGAGGTCGTGGGGGTACCAGCGCAGGGCGGTGCGGGCGGGGGTGAGCGTGCGCAGGCCGTCGTGGAAGACGGCGCCGGCGGTGGCCTCGGCGAGCAGCTGGGTGGGCAGGGCGAGCCAGTGCGCCGGGGTGACGCCGGAGGCGGGGTCGAAGCCGAGGGTCGCCCGGAACCAGGAGGAGACACCGGTCACTTCGACGCGGTGGTGCACGGGACCGTCGGTGACCCGCATGACGCGGATGTCCCGGTCCTCCGTGGCGGCGAAGTGGGTGGGCCAGCCGTGGAAGGTCTTCGGGAGGTGTTGGGCGAGCACATGTCTGATGCGTCCGGCGTGGCGGTTCACATCGTGGGAGTGGAGGAAGAGCTGGAGCCGGGGGCCCCATTCGTGGTCGGCGGAGCGCTCGGTGTCGTAGCCGAGCACTTCGGAGCCCGTGCCGATGCGGGCGGCGGAGTGGGGTATGCCGGGAGCGGCCTCCTCCAGGAGGGGGCGGACGGCCTCGGTGTAGAAGCGCCGGGAGAGCTCAAGTCCCGGTAAGAAAGCGGGGCTTGACATATGTGCATGGCTCATGACGATGCCCCTGCCCAGGTTGTGCAGGGGCATGCACACCACTTTCACGTCACCGCCACAGCGGTCACGGAGTCACCGGCCCGTCGTCATGTACCGCGCCGGAAGCCCTTCGTCATGTACCTCGCCGGAAGCCCTTCGTCACAGTTCGCCCGCGAGGCCGAGATCCCCCTTTCCGGGCACGCCCTCCGACCGCTTCTCGCGCTGCCACGGGCGGGCGATCGGTGCCGAGACCGTGCGCCACCAGGGGTCCGCGGGCAGCTTCCCGGAGGGCTCGAAGGGCTCGCCGGGGCGCGGCAGCGCGACCGCCTGGCCCGCCTCGTCGCCGGCGTCCTTGGTCCACTCCCCCGGCTCGGCCCAGGCGTGCGGGGCGAGGTTGAAGGTGCCCCAGTGGATCGGCAGCAGCACACCGTGCGGCTGCCCGCCCTGGAGGTCGAGGTGGGCGCGCATGCCTTCCTCGGGCGTCATGTGTATGTCGGGCCAGAACTCGCTGTACGCACCGATCTGGATCATCGTCACGTCGAAGGGGCCGTGGTCGGCGCCGATGTCCTTGAAGCCGTCGAAGTAGCCGGTGTCACCGCTGTGGTAGATCCGGTGCTCCTCACCGGCGACCGCCCAGGACGCCCACAGGGTGTGCTGGGTGTTGCGCAGCCCGCGGCCGCAGAAGTGGCGGGCGGGGGTGGCGGTCAGGGTGAGTCCGCCTATCTTGGTCTCCTCGTGCCAGTCCAGCTCGCGCAGCCGGTCGGCGGAGACACCCCAGTGTTCGAGGTGCGCGCCGACACCGAGCGGCACGGCGAACACGGTGTCCGTGCCGGCCAGCTCCTTGATGGAGGGCAGGTCGAGGTGGTCGTAGTGGTCGTGCGAGATGACCACGACGTCGACAGGGCCGAGCGCGGCGAGCGGGAGCGGCGCCGGGTGCAGCCGCTTGGGCCCGGCGAAGGGGAACGGGGAGCAGCGCTCGCCCCAGACGGGGTCGAACAGCACACGGTGTCCGTCGATCTCCGCGAGGACGCTGGAGTGGCCCATCCACGTCACCCGCAGGCCGCCGGCGGCGGGCCGGGCGAGGTCGGCGACGGTGGTGGGGTGCACCGGGACGGTCCCCCGGGGGGCTCGGCGGGCGCGCTGCTCCTTCTCGAAGTAGGTCCTGGCGAACTCCAGCATCGAGCCCGAGGGCCGCATCCGGGTGGTGCCGCCGGGGTTCTGGAAGACACCGTCCTTGAAGTGCGGGGAAGCCTGGATGCGGGCCATTCGCTCGCCGCCGGGGTCCACGCCGAAGGCAGCGGGCCGCAGCACGCGGAGCCCGGAGCTCAGGGAACGCAAGCCGGTCACGGTACCTCCAGTGGTGTCGCCGAGGTCCCCATTATGGTCGGCCCTTGTGACAGTCTGCGTTGACACCGCACCACCCGCCTCCCGATACTGACCCACTGTTCAGTAGCACTGTTTCTTCACACCGCTCCCGAGGAGCCCCCGTGACCGCTCCCCTGATGTCCCTGGTCTGGACCGACCACGTCACCGGCCGCCGGGGTTTCCTGGTCGTCGACCGGCTGGTGCGGGGTGTGGCCAGCGGCGGCCTGCGGATGCGCCCCGGCTGCACCCTGGAGGAGGTCACCGGACTCGCCCGCGGCATGACGATGAAGGAGGCCCTGCACTACAACCCCGAGGGCCGCTACGTCCCGCTGGGCGGCGCCAAGGGCGGCATCGACTGCGATCCGCAGGACCCGGGGTCGTACGCGCTGCTGGTCCGCTACCTGCGGGCCATGCGGCCCCACGTGGAGAGCTTCTGGACCACCGGCGAGGACCTGGGGCTCACGCAGGACCTGGTGGACCGGGCGGCCGCCGAGGCGGGGCTGGTCTCCTCGATCCAGGCCGTGTACCCGCTGCTGGACGACGAGGCGGCGGCCCGGCGGCGGCTGGCGGACGCCTTCGCGGTCGAGGTGGACGGGATCGGTCTCGACGAGCTGGCCGGCGGCTGCGGGGTCGCCGAGTCCGCGCTGACGGCGCTGGACCGGGCCGGGGTGCCGTACGCGGGGACGCGGGTCGCCGTGCAGGGCCTCGGCACGATGGGCGGGGCCACGGCGCGGTTCCTGGCGCGCGCGGGGCTCACGGTCGTGGCGGTCGCCGACGTGAAGGGCACGATCGTCAACCCGGCGGGGCTCGACGTCGAGGCGCTGCTGCGCGCGCGGGACGCGTACGGCACCGTCGACCGCGCGGTGCTGCGCCCCGGTGACGCGGAACTGCCCGGTGACGCCTGGCTGTCCGCCGAGGCGGAGGTGCTGGTGCCGGCGGCGGTGTCGTACGTGGTCGACGCGGCCAACGAGCACCTGGTGACCGCCCGCTGGATCGTGGAGGCGGCCAACATGCCCGTGCTCCCCGAGGCGGAGGAACGGCTCACCGCGCGCGGGGTGACCGTGCTGCCGGACGTGGTGGTGAACTCGGGCACCAACGCCTGGTGGTGGTGGACGCTGTTCGGCGACATCGGCCCGGACGCGGACGAGGCGTTCGCCCACACCCGCCGTTCGATGCGGGCTCTGGTGGAGCTGATGCTGGACCGCGCGGAGGCCGACGGCACGACACCGCGGGCCGCCGCCCATGCCCTGGTGACCGACCGGCTGCCGGTGATCGCGGAGCGGTTCGGCTGGTACCGGTGACGCCGCCCGGCCTCAGCGGCGGCCGAGAGCGGCGGCGAGCAGCAGTGCGCCCAGGGCCGTGAGGGCGGTGCCCTGCCAGCCGAGCGCGTCGAGCAGGGGTGCGGCGACGGCCGTGCCCAGGGCGCCGACCGTGAAGTACACCACGAGGTAGACGCTGCTGAGGCTGCCGGAGCGGGCCGGGTCGAGGGCGATCACCCGGCTCTGGTTGGCGGCCTGGGCGGCGAAGCAGCCGGCGTCGAAGAGGGCGAGGCCGAGGGCGGTGCGCCAGGGGGTGTCCAGGCCCGTGGCCAGCAGGGCGGTGCCGGCCGCGGCGACGGCCATGGAGGCGCCGATCACCGCGCGCGGGCCGTACCGGTCGGTGAGGCGGCCGGTGAGCGGGAGCGCGGCGAAGCCGAGGAGCCCGGCCAGGCTGTAGAGGCCGATGGCGGTCGGGCCGAGCGAGTGCGGCGGCTGCGCCAGGGCCAGGGTGAGGGCGATCCAGACGAGGTTGAAGGCGAAGTACCAGAGGGCCCCGGTGGCCACCGCGCGGCGCAGCCCCGGCTGGTGCAGGAGCAGCCGCGGGAGGGCCGCCAGGGTGGCGCGGTAGCCGCGGTCGGCGTGCGGCCGTCGCCGGGGCAGGAGCGTGGCGGCGGCGAGCGCGCCGAGCAGCGCGAGGGCGGCGAAGACGAGGAGCATGCGCCGCCAGCCGAGGGCGTCGGTGAGGGCGCCGCCCGCCAGCCGGCTGAGCAGGATGCCGGCCGACATGCCGGCGGCCACCAGGGCGACGCCGGTGCCGCCGCGGCCCGGCCGGGCGTGCCGGCCGGCGATGTTGCCGGCCTGGGCGGCGACGCTCGCGGCGGCGCCGACGAGCAGGTAGGCGGCCAGGAGCACGTACGCGTCGTGCGCGGTGGCGGCGAGCACGAGAGCGGCGGCCAGGGCGGTCAGCTGTGCGGCGACCAGGCGGTTGGGGGCGAGGTGGTCGGTGAGCGGGAGCAGCAGGGCGAAGCCGGTCATGCAGCCGGCGAGCGCGGCGGTCGGCACCAGGCCGATCACCGGGAGCGGCACGTCCAGGTCGGCGGCGACCGCGGTGAGCGCGGGCTGCACGGCGTAGTTGTTCGCGATCGCCGTGCCGGCCAGGCCGGCCAGCAGGAACGTGCCGCCGCGGGACAGCGGCCGGCTCACGGCCGGGTGTCGCGGGTGAGGACGACGGCGTAACGGCACTCGGCGTCGGTGGTGTTGGCGAAGACCCGCTCGGCGGGTGCGCCGAGTTCGACGGTGTCGCCGGCGTCGAGTTCGTGGACCGTGTCGCCGTCGTGGAAGGTCAGCCGGCCGTCGAGGACCCAGACGAGCTGCCGTACGAAGGCGAAGGCCGCGGCCGGGTAGGGCACCCGGGCGCCGGCGGGCAGCCGGATCTCGGCGATCTCCGCCGGGAAGCGCGGGCCGGTGATCTGGCGGCGCCGGTAGCCGGTGCCGGGGTCGCGCCATTCGGCGGCGTCGGCGGCGCGCCGTACGCCCTGGGTGTCGGCCACGGGCTCCGGTGTGTCTTCTGCACCTTCGGCGAGGGCCAGCAGCGAGGCGACGCTGAGCTGGAAGGCGGCGGACAGCTTGCCGAGCACGACGGCGGTGGGGCTGCTCTCGCCGCGTTCGATCCGGCTGATCATCGCCGGGGAGACGCCGGAGGCGTCCCCGAGCTGCGCCAGCGTCCAGCGGCGGCGCTCCCGCTCGGTGCGGACCCGGGCGGCGATCTGCCGCACCAAGGGGTCCGCAACTGGTTCTACTATGTTGGACATGAATCCAATATACGAGAGAAGCATGGTGGCGGTGCGCCCGGCCCGGCCCGGTGACGCGGAGGCCGTCCGCGCGATCCGCAACCACGCCATCGAGCACTCGACGGCCCTGTGGACCGAGACCCCGCAGTCCCCCGCCGAGGGCGCGGCCTGGTTCGCCGCCCACCTGGAACGCGGATCGGCGCTCGTGGCCGAGGTGGCCGACGCGCCGGGCGAGGTGGCCGGGTTCGCGGTGTACGGCCCGTGGCGCGCGCTGGACGGTTACCGGCACACGGTGGAGAACTCCGTGTACGTCCGCGAGGGCATGCACGGGCTCGGCATCGGCTCCGCGCTGCTGGGTCCCCTCATCGCCTCGGCACGCGAGGCCGGCCACCATGTGATGATCGCGGGCATCGAGGCCCGGAACGCCGCGTCGGTCCGGCTGCACGACCGGTTCGGCTTCGAGCACGTCGGCACGGTGCGGGAGGTGGGCACCAAGTTCGGCCGCTGGCTGGACCTGACGATCATGCGGCTGCCGCTGGCCTGGGACGGCAACGCGGGCGGCGTGCCGACCGATTAGGGTGACCGCGTGGCGAGAGTGCGGTTGAGCGTGGCCGAGCGGCGGGAGGAACTGCTGCGGGCCGCCATCGAGCAGATCGAGGCGCGGGGCGTGGCGGCGGTGCGGATCGCCGACGTGGCCTCGGCCCTCGGGGTGAGCAACGCGCTGGTGCTGTACCACTTCTCGACGAAGGAGAAGCTGGTCGCCGCCGCGTTCACCTATGCCGCCGAGGACGACCTGGCGCATCTGCGCAAGCTGCTGGGCCGCCGCACGTCGGCGCTGCGCCGGCTGCGGGCCGCGGTGCGCTGGTACGCGCCGACGGGGCAGGCGAAGGGCTGGCGCCTGTGGATCGAGGGCTGGGCGGTGGCGTTGCGGGAGCCCGCGCTGCGGGACGTCACCAAGGGCCTGGACCAGCAGTGGAAGGCGGCGATCGCCGAGGTCCTCGCCGAGGGGGTGGCCGCGGGCGAGTTCCGGTGCCCCGACCCCACGGCCGCGGCGCTGCGGCTGACCGCACTGCTCGACGGGCTCGCCGTCCAGCTGACGTCGTACCCCGGCTCGGTGCCCCGGGCCCGGGCGCAGGAGTGGGTCGACGAGGCGCTGGCGCGCGAACTGGGGCTGCCCGGGCAGGAGTAAGGGGCAGCCCGCAGTGAGGCCGCCCCTTACCCGCCGGTGCCGTCTCAGGCCACGGAGGCGATCCGCATCTTGATGTCGTCCGGGGAGAGCGCCCCCTTGGCCGTCACGTGGTCGCCGGAGGACTCGCCGCGCAGCCGGCGCCCGATCCACGGGACGAGGTACTCGCGGGCCCAGTGCACGTCGTCGCGGCGCACCTCCAGGGTGCCACGGGGCGGCAGCGGGGGCCACGGCTGGTCCGGGTCGGCCGGCACCTCGATGCCGAGCACCTGACCGGCGCGCAGCGCCACGCGCGTGTGCCCCTCGGGGGACAGGTGCAGGCGGTCGCCGTCCCAGGCCCGGCGGTCCTGCACGGTCTTGAGGGACCACAGGTCCAGGACCGGGCAGCCGTACCGGTCGGCGATGGCCCGTACGTGTCCGTTGTACGTGGCGATCTTGCCGCGCAGGTGCTTGAGGACGGGCACGCCCCGGGTGTCGAAGCCGGTGGTCACCAGCACCGTGCCGACGGCCTCGGTCAGCTGGGCCACGGCCCGCTCGAACCGCTCGGCCACCTCGTCGGGGTCGGTGCCGGGGCGGATGATGTCGTTGCCGCCCGCGCAGAAGGAGACCAGGTCCGGGGCGAGTTCCAGGGCCTGCGGCACCTGGTCCGCCACGATCTGGTCGAGCAGTTTCCCGCGTACGGCGAGGTTGGTGTAGCCGAAGTCGCCCTCGGGCCGCCGGTCGGACAGCAGTACCGCGAACCGGTCGGCCCAGCCGACGAACGCCCCGTCGGGGCCGGGGTCTCCCACGCCCTCGGTGAAGCTGTCCCCCACCGCGGCGTACGACCCGATCACTGATGCATTGTCACTCTTCGAATCGTCTCCCACATCGGACCATGATTCACCTTCGACTGTGACCTACGCGACCGTAATAAGGGGTTGACGCTCGGTGAGATAAGACACCCTTAAATACTTTGCCAATCCTGGAATAAGTCCCTGACCAGCGATGTTGAAGTGTCGATCGCGGGTGGGGACTCGCGCGGGACGGTCCGGCCCCGGAGACGCCGAAGGCCGGACCCGGGGATCGGGGGTCCGGCCTTCGGAGTGCGTGGGGCACCCGTGGGCGCGCCGGGTCAGCCGACGGCGACACCCTTGGAGCGGAGGTAGGCGACCGGGTCCACGTCCGAGCCGTAGTCGGGGGTGGTGCGGATCTCGAAGTGCAGGTGCGGGCCGGTCACGTTGCCGGTCGCGCCGGAGAGGCCGACCTGCTGGCCCGCGGTCACGGTCTGGCCGACCGAGACGGAGAGGGCCGAGAGGTGGCCGTACTGCGCGTAGTAGCCGTCGGCGAGCCGGATGACGACCTGGTTGCCGTAGGCGCCGCCCCAGCCGGCCGTGACGACCGTACCGGCGCCGACGGCCTTGACCGGGGTGCCGGTCGGGACGACGAAGTCGACGCCCGTGTGGTAGCCGCTGGACCACATGCTGCCGGCCACGTGGTAGCCGGTGCCGACGGCGCCGCCGGTCACCGGGAGGGTGAAGCCGGAGGCGGTCGCGACCGAGCCGTTCGAACCGTCCGAACCGTTCGAGTCGATCGAGGCGTTGGAACCGTTCGAGTCGGCCGAGGACGAGGTCGAGGTCGAGGTCGAGGACTGCGGGTTCGACCGGGCCTGCGGACGGGAGCCCGAGTCCGCGGAGTCCGTCGTGGCGGCGTGCCGGCCGCCGAGGGTCAGCCTGAGGCCGGGGTGGATCAGCGAGGGGTTGTCGCCGACGGCCTGCCGGTTGTCGGCGTAGAGCCGGTGCCAGCCGCCGCGGACGTGCTGGTCGCGGGCGATCTTCGAGAGATAGTCGCCGGGCACCACCGTGTACACGCGGTGTGCGGAATGCGCGGCGCCGGAATTCTGCGCGGCCGTCTCCTTGACCGCGGTCTTCTCGACCACCGGAAGCGACTGTGCGGCCTTTTCGGAAACGGACTGCGCAGCGGCCGCGTGGGCGCCGGTGGCCCCCATGAGCGGCAGGGCCAGCGCGGCGCCACCGGTTCCGGCGACGGCCATCGAGCGGGTGAAACGCTGGGACTTGGGACGGCGGTGCTTACCCTTCGCGGGCATGGCGCATTCCTCTCCTGCGCCTGCGAGGTGAGCTGTCGGGTTCGGGCTGGAGCTGCCCGGCCGCGCACCGTCGCGCGACTACACCCCTAGCCGTCCCGGGAACCGGAACAGGCGGTCATACCTGGTGGGTCCCCCGCTCCTGCCGGGCACGGGTGAGTGTGTGTGGGGACTCCGGGCGGCGGCAGGATTCGGCGTTCCGCCCGGATGTGTGGCGAACGTAAGCGAGTGAGACGGACGTGGACAAGCAGCCGGTTCCGGCCGTCCGAGTTTCACTTGATCCGTTTCCGGAAATACCGGTCACCCTCCGTGAATTCCGGCCTATTCGATTTTCCAACCTTCTTGGAAAGTGCCTGAATTACGTGAACATGACGCGCGACGGACGGTCACGAATATGACGCTCCTCACGCACGTCACGCCACGTCCCCTTATTCCACACCGAGTTGCAATGAAGCCACCAAATCGGGCATATACGTCAAATCCGGCGAAGTCGGATGACTGCCGCATCCAGGTCGCCCTTCAGCCCGGTGTGCAGCCCGTGGTGCAACAGAACGGCACCCCCGTGCACTTCGCCCGTCTCGCGGCATTCGTACGACGCCGCCGGGTCGAGCCCCTGGAGCCGCAGCGCCGGCGCCGGCTCGCCGTAGCTCTGCGCCTGCAGCCAGGCGAGGACGACGGTCTCGTCGCCGAGGGTGTACTGCACCGCGCTGAGCCCGCCGGCCGGCGGCCGCAGCCGGAACTGGTCGCCGCGCTGCACCTGGGGCCGGATCTCCTTGTAGAGCTCCACCCAGCGGCCGGCCTCGGCGAGTTCCTCCTCGGTCCACTGGGAGAGGTCGCCGCCGACCCCGAGCGCCCCGGCCATGGAGCTGACGAACCGGAAGCGCAAGCTGCTGACCCGGCCGTTGAGCTGGTGGTTCGGGCTGTCGGTGACCCAGGCGGACATCACCCGGGCGGGGTGGATCTGGCTGAAGCCGTGCTGGATGGCGAGCCGGTCCAGCGGGTCGGTGTTGTCGGAGGTCCACACCTCGTCGGTACGGCTCATGATCCCGAGGTCGATCCGCCCGCCGCCGCCGGAGCAGGACTCGATGGCGACGTTCGGGTGGGCCGCGCGGAGCCGGTCGAGCAGGGCGTACAGCCCCCGCACGTGGTCGACCCACAGACGCTGCGGGTAGGGCTCGCCGGGCCAGCCCGCATCCGTGAAGCAGCGGTTGAAGTCCCACTTGACGTAGTCGATCGGGGCGCTGGACAACAGGGTGTCGAGCTGCTCCCAGAGGTACTCCTGGACGTCCTCGCGGGCGAGGTTGAGCACGAGCTGGTTGCGGAGTTCCGTCCGCTTCCGTCCCTGCTGGTACTGCACCCAGTCGGGGTGCGCCCGGTACAGGTCGCTGTCCGCGTTGACCATCTCGGGCTCGACCCAGATGCCGAACTGCATGCCGAGGGCGTGCACGTAGTCGGCGAGGGGCTTGAGGCCCTTGGGGAAGCGGTCGGGGTTGGGCGTCCAGTCGCCGAGGCCGGCGCGGTCGCTGGTGCGGGCGCCGAACCAGCCGTCGTCCACCACGAACAGCTCGACGCCGATCGCGGCGGCCCGGCGGGCCAGGGTGGCCTGCTGCTCCTCGGAGATGTCGAAGGTGGTGGCCTCCCACGAGTTGAACAGCACCGGCCGGTCCTGGTCGGCGTCCGGGATGATGTGCGCCCGCTGGTAGGCGTGCCAGGCACGGCTCGCCCCGCCGAAGCCGCCGTCGGACCACAGGCCGGCGAAGACCGGGCTGGTGTACGACTCGCCCTCGGCCAGCATCAGCAGGCCCGAGTCGTCGTAGCCGGCGCCGCCGGTGATCTGCACGCGCGCGTCGGGGAGCTGGGCGACCGCGATCCGCCAGGAGCCGGACCAGCCGAGGGCGCAGCCCCAGACCTCGCCGCGCTCCTCGGTGGCGTCGGTGTCGAGGGCGACCCAGGGCAGGTGCTGGTGGCCGGTGTGGCCGCGGCGGCTGCCGATGACCTTCTCGCCGTAGGTGAGCGGGGCGCTGGTGAGCCGGGACTCGGCGGCCCAGCGGCCGTGCAGCTGGGAGAGCCGCCAGCCCTCGCGGTCGGGGAGCGTCCAGGTGGCCGGGTCGGCACGGAGCAGCTCCACGCGCGCGTGCGTCTCGTTGTCGACGGTCACCCAGCGCTCGACGACATCGCCGCGCATCCGGTAGTGCAGGGTGATGACGATGCCGTCGTCCGTGAAGCGCAGCCGGAGCTCGTCCTCCTCGACCGCGTAGGAGTCGAAGGTCCACTCGGTGCCCCGGCGCTCGTCGGTCCGCACGGACAGCGCGGGGCGGACGAAGCGGGGGCCGCCCTCGACGGGGTACTCCTCGCGGCCGTCCAGCGGGGACTCGAAGGCCCAGTAGCCGGGCAGTGCCCGGGTGCTGAGTTCCTCGGCGTCGGTGAGCCGGATCCTGGGCCCCCAGTGCAGGTGGAGCAGTTCGTCGGAGTCCGTCAGATGCAGCGCGTAGCTGCTTCCGGGGCCCGACAGGAGCCAGGTACGACCGTTTTCGGCGATGTCCACCATCGAGAAACCTCACACAGGGGCCAACAGATCCGCTCAAGCACCAACATCATCAATGGCCACGGGCTCCGGAAGCAAGGGTCACGGGCCTCGGAGGCGATGCCTGTGGACAACTCATTGCCCGTGGAAACCGATGTCGTATGGTCGGTCCAGTGCCCGTCGACGAGCAGCGCCGACGGGGCCGGCCGGGAGGAGCCCCCCGTGACGCAGCAGGTCCCGTCGACCGAGCCCGAGCTGGCCGGTGTGCGCAACTTCCGTGACGTGGGCGGCCTGCCGACCGTGGACGGGCGGCGGGTGCGGCCGGGCGTGCTGTTCCGCAGCGGGCACCTGGCGCATGCCACGGAGCAGGACGCGGAGTTCCTCGCCTCGCTCGGCCTGCACACGATCTTCGACTTCCGCAACGCGGCCGACCAGAAGCTGGAGGGCCCCGACGTCGAGCTGACCGGCGTGCGGAACCTGAACCTGCCGCTGACCGACCCGGCGCACGGCGCCGACTTCTGGAAGATGGTCCGGGAGGGCGAGATCGACCAGCTGCGCGAACTCCTGGGCGACGGCAAGGCCGCGGCCCGGATGGTCAACTCGTACCGCACGATCGTCAAGGACCGCACCGGCGAGCACTCGCGCGTGCTGCACGCGCTCGCCGAGGACAGCGTCCCGGCGCTGATGCACTGCGCGGCCGGCAAGGACCGGGCGGGCATCTCCATAGCGGTGACGCTGCTCGCGGTGGACGTGGAGCGGGACGCGATCCTCGCGGACTACCTGGAGTCCAACGCCAAGCACCGCCGCTACAAGGTGCGGCGCAGCGGCGGCGGGGACAGCGCGTACAGCCCCGAGGTGATGGATCTGCTCAGCCCGCTCTTCGACGCCCGCGCGGAGTACCTGACGGCGGCCTTCGAGAGCATCGAGGAGACGTGGGGCGACGTGGACACGTATCTGGAGCAGGGCCTGAAGCTGGCCCCGGAGACCCGGGACCGGCTGCGCGAGCGCCTGCTCGACTGAGGCCGGGCGGCGGGTGGCGGGCGGTGGCTCAGCCCTTCCCGCCCACGGCGAACAGCAGGTAGAGGAACCCCGCCAGGACGTGCCCGACGGCGAGGTAGATGACCAGCCGGATCCACAGGGCCCGGGGGAACTTCTCCTCGATGTTGCTCACGGCAGCTCTCCAGTGATGCCAGTGCTGGGTCCCAGGCACAGCGCGGCCGTGGGACTCTGCAGCAGGGTGTGGACGAAAAGGAGCTCGACCCCGTCCGGGTCCTCGGCGGCGAGCCGGTGCGGGGTCAGCGAGTCGAAGTGCGCGCTGTCGCCGGGTGCGAGCACATGGGTGGTGTCACCGAGGCGCAGCCGGAGCCGGCCGCGCAGGACGTACAACCACTCCTCACCGGGATGCACCCGCACGATGTCGCCCTGGGAGCCGTACGGCACCCGGACGCGCAGCGCCTGCATCCCCCGGCCGGACGCCCCGGCCTGCCAGTACGTCCAGCCGCCGGCACGGGTCGGTTCCATGTCGCCGGCGCGCACGATCGCGTCCCGGTCGGCGACGGTCTCCCCCAGCAGATCCGATACCGTCGTACCGTAGACACGCGCGAGCGCGAGCAGCATCGGCAGCGAAGGCTGCCGCTGCCCGGTCTCCAGCCGGGAGAGGTGAGCGGGCGACAACCCCGCGTCCCGAGCTGCGGCCTCCAGGGTGAGACCGGCACGGCGGCGCAGGGAGCGCAGCTGCGGGGCGACGGCGGGCAGGTCGCCGACCGGCCCGCCCGCGCCCTCGCTGTCGGAGGAGTTCATGCCTCCATTCAGCCGCAGCTTTGCCAGAGAGGCAATTTTCTTGCCTCAGAGACAAAAAGCTAGCGGTTGGCCACCGCCTGCTTGATCAGCGTCCTGCCGAAGTCCCACATCAGGCCGCCGCCGCTGTGAGCGTCGTCCATGACGTCCGTGAAGGCGTCCACGAAGCGGTCCACGTCCGACTCGTCGACGATCAGCGGCGGAATGAGCTTGATCACCTCCAGGTGGTCGCCGGAGACCTGGGTGAGGATCCGGTGCCGTTGCAGCAGGGGTACGACGACCATCTGGGCGAACAGGCCCTTGCGGGCGGCCTGCAGCATGGTCCAGCGGCTGCGCAGCTTCAGCGAGCTGGGCCGGCCGAACTCGATGCCGATCATCAGGCCGCGGCCGCGTACCTCGGCGAGCAGCTCGTACTTGTCGGTCAGGGCGGCGAGCCGGGACCTGAGCTGCTCCCCCACGGCCCGGGAATTGGCGACGACCTGCTCGTTCTCCATGACCGAGAGGACCGCGAGCCCGGCGGCCATGGCCTGGGCGTTGGCGCCGAAGCTGGCCGAGTGGACCAGGACCCGGTCCATGGAGGAGTAGACCTTCTTGAAGATCCAGTCCTTGCCGAGGGTGGCGCCGACCGGGACGTACCCGCCGGACAGCGCCTTGGCCACGCACACCAGGTCCGGCTCGACGCCCTCCTCGTGCTGGTAGGCGTAGAAGTCGCCGGTGCGGCCGAGTCCGGTCTGCACCTCGTCGGCGATCAGCAGCGCCTTGTGCCGGTGCAGCAGCTCCTGTGCGGCGCGCAGGTAGCCGGGCGGGGCCTCGTGCACGCCCTTGCCCTGGATCGGCTCGACGATCAGGGCGGCGACATCGCCCTTCTTCAGCTCGCGGGCGAGCGCGTCGAGGTCTCCGAGGGGTACGGCGGTGTCCGGCAGCAGCGGGGCGAAGCCGTCCCGGAAGCCGTCCTCGCCGTTGACCGACAGGGAGCCGGTGGTGAGGCCGTGGAAGGCGTGGTCGCAGTAGAGGACGCGGGGTCTGCCGGTGGCGAAGCGGGCGAACTTCAGGGCCGTCTCCACCGACTCGGTGCCGCTGTTGCCGAAGAACACCCGGTCCAGGTGCGGGCTGTGCGCGAGGAGCCGCTCGGCGAGCAGTCCGGGCAGCGGCTGGCAGTCGAAGCGGGTCAGGTCGGCCAGCTGCGCGTCCAGCACGTCGTGCAGGGCCTTGCGGACGACGGGGTGGTGGCGGCCGAGGCCCATCACCCCGAACCCGGCGAGCATGTCCAGGTAGTCGTTGCCGTCGGCGTCCCAGAAGTGGGCGCCCTCGGCCCGCTCGTAGACCTTGTCGAAGCCGATGGTGTGCAGCATGCGCGGCAGCTGGTGGTTCAGGTACTTGCCGTGCAGCTCGTACCGCTCACCACCACGCTCGGCAAGCAGCGCACCGAGGTCGAACTCCGTACTCATTGCCTCTCCTTGTCAACGCCCTCGGCATCAGCGCCCCTTAGGGGCGCGGGGAACTGCGCGACCGGCCCGGACGGCGCCGCACCCGCCGCACGACCCCCCGCGGCACTCCCGTGGGCGTCGGCCCCCCGCCCCGCGAGGCTCGCCCCGATGGCACCGGCGATCTCCACCGGCGTCAGCCCGATGTCGGCCAGCACCTCCCCCCGCTTGGCATGCGCCAGGAACTGCTCCGGAATCCCGAACCGCCGCACCGGCACGTCCACTTCGGCGTCGCCCAGCGCGAGCGCCACCGCCGCGCCCACCCCGGCCGCCCGGCTGTTGTCCTCGACGACGGCCACCAGGTCGTGCTGGGCCGCCAGGCCCGGCAGCGCGGGATCCACCGGCTTGACCCACCGCGGATCCACGACCGTGCAGCCGATGCCCCGGGCGGCCAGCAGTTCGGCCGCCTGGAGGCAGACCGGCGCCATCACACCGACCGCGACCAGCAGCACCCGAGCGTCCTCCCCGCGGTGCAGGACATCGATCCCGCCCACCCGGTCGACCGCCGGGATCTCCGGGCCCACCGACTCCTTCGGGAAGCGGACCAGCGTCGGCGCGTCGTCCACGGCGACCGCCTCCCGCAGCTGGAGCCGCAGCTGTTCGGCGTCGCGCGGGGCGGCGATCCTGAGGCCGGGTACGACCTGGAGGATCGACATGTCCCACATGCCGTTGTGCGAGGCGCCGTCGACGCCCGTCACGCCCGCCCGGTCCAGGACGAACGTCACCCCGCAGCGGTGCAGCGCCACGTCCATCAGCAGCTGGTCGAAGGCACGGTTCAGGAACGTGGCGTAGACGGCGACGACCGGGTGCAGTCCGCCGGTCGCGAGGCCGGCCGCCGAGACCGCCGCGTGCTGCTCGGCGATGCCGACGTCCCAGACCCGGTCGGGGAAGCGCTCGGCGAACTTGCCGAGGCCGACCGGGTGCAGCATGGCCGCGGTGATCGCCACGACGTCGTCCCGTTCCTCCCCGATCCGGACGATCTCGTCGCCGAACACCGAGGTCCAGGAAGGGCCGTTGGACGGCGCGAGCGGCTCGCAGGTGAGCGGGTCCATCACGCCGACGGTGTGGAAGTGGTCCTCCTCGTGGGCGAGGGCGGGCTCGTAGCCGCGCCCCTTCTCCGTGAGGCAGTGCACGAGCACCGGCCCGTGGAAGCGTTTCGCACGCCGCAGCGCCGACTCGACCGCCTTGATGTCGTGGCCGTCGATCGGGCCGACGTACTTGAGGCCCAGGTCCTCGAACATGCCCTGCGGGGCGAAGGCGTCCTTGAAGCCCTTCTTGGCGCCGTGCAGGGACTCGTAGATGGTGTTGCCGACGACGGGGGTGCGCAGGAGGACCTCCTTGCCCCAGGCCAGCACCTTCTCGTAGCCGTCGGTGGTGCGCAGCGTCGCCAGGTGGTTGGCGAGGCCGCCGATGGTCGGGGCGTACGACCGCTCGTTGTCGTTGACGACGATGATCAGCGGCCGGTCCTTGGCGGCCGCGATGTTGTTGAGCGCCTCCCAGGCCATCCCGCCGGTCAGCGCGCCGTCGCCGATCACCGCGACGACATGGCCCTTCTCCCCCTGCACCTGGCGTGCCTTGGCGAGGCCGTCGGCCCAGCCGAGGGCGGTGGAGGCGTGGCTGTTCTCGATGACGTCGTGCTCGGACTCCTCGCGCGAGGGATATCCGGACAGGCCGCCCTTGCCGCGCAGTTTGGAGAAGTCCTGACGGCCGGTCAGCAGCTTGTGGACGTAGCTCTGGTGGCCGGTGTCCCAGAGGATGCGGTCGGCCGGGGACTCGAAGACCCGGTGCAGCGCGACGGTCAGCTCCACGACGCCCAGGTTGGGCCCGAGGTGGCCGCCGGTCCTGGCGACCGCGTGCACCAGGAACTCCCGTATTTCTTCGGACAGTTCGCCGAGTTCCGCCTCGGACAGCGCCTTCAGGTCGCGTGGTCCCCGGATGGTCTCCAGAATCGTCACGCTCGGCCCCCTCTCGGTCCGTGCTGTTCAGCTCACCGTGACGGCGGGTGCTCCGGACCCGGCGCCGTCCTGCTCCATCTGCTCGGCGATCTTCATCGCTTCCTCGATGAGGGTCTCCACGATCTTCGACTCGGGCACGGTCTTGACGACCTCGCCCTTGACGAAGATCTGCCCCTTGCCGTTGCCGGAGGCGACCCCCAGATCGGCCTCCCGTGCCTCGCCGGGGCCGTTGACCACACATCCCATGACGGCGACGCGCAAGGGCACCTCCATGCCCTCCAGCCCTGCCGTCACCTCGTCCGCCAGCTTGTAGACGTCGACCTGGGCGCGCCCGCAGGACGGGCAGGAGACGATCTCCAAGCGCCGCTGCCGCAGGTTCAGCGACTCCAGGATCTGGATGCCGACCTTGACCTCCTCCGCGGGCGGGGCGGACAGCGAGACGCGGATCGTGTCACCGATGCCCTGGGACAGCAACGCCCCGAAGGCGACCGCCGACTTGACCGTGCCCTGGAAGGCCGGACCGGCCTCAGTGACGCCGAGGTGGAGCGGGTAGTCGCACCGGGCGGCCAGCTGCCGGTACGCCTCGATCATCACGACCGGGTCGTTGTGCTTGACGGAGATCTTGATGTCCCGGAAGTCGTGCTCCTCGAAGAGCGAGGCCTCCCAGAGAGCGCTCTCCACGAGTGCCTCCGGGGTCGCCTTCCCGTGCTTCTCGAGGAGCCGGCGGTCGAGCGAGCCCGCGTTGACCCCGATCCGGATCGGCGTGCCGTGGTCCTTCGCGGCCCGCGCGATCTCCCGCACCTGGTCGTCGAACTTCTTGATGTTGCCGGGGTTCACGCGGACCGCCGCGCAGCCGGCCTCGATGGCGGCGAAGACGTACTTCGGCTGGAAGTGGATGTCCGCGATCACCGGGATCTGGGACTTCTTCGCGATGGTCGCCAGGGCGTCCGCGTCGTCCTGCGTGGGGCAGGCGACGCGGACGATCTGGCAGCCGGACGCGGTGAGTTCGGCGATCTGCTGGAGGGTGGCCCCGATGTCCGACGTCCGGGTCGTGGTCATCGACTGCACGGACACCGGGGCACCGCCGCCGACCGCCACGGGCCCGACCTGGATCTGCCGGGACACGCGGCGCTCGGCGACCGGCCGGGCCGGGACCTCGGGGAGGCCCAGGGAAATCGCGGTCATGCCGTCACTCCCGGTTCCCGGAGACCGTCTCGCGCAACGCGCGCAGCGACTCCTTGAGGGACCCGGTGGTGGCGAGGACGGCGGTGGGCTCGTAGCCGCAGTGCGCCATGCAGTTGGCGCAGCGCGGGTCCTTGCCGCGGCCGTACTTGTCCCAGTCGGTCTTCTCGATGAGTTCGCGGTACGTCGGCACGTACCCGTCGCTCATCAGGTAGCAGGGGCGCTGCCAGCCGAAGAGCGAGTAGTTCGGGATCGCCCAGGCCGTGCACGGGAAGTCGACCTTGCCCTCCAGGAAGTCCAGGAAGAGCGGGGAGTGGTTGAGCCGCCACTTCTTGCGGTTGCCGCCCGCGAAGGCCTTCTTGAACAGCTCGCGGGTCTGCTCGACGCCGAGGAAGTGCTCCTGGTCGGGGGCCTTCTCGTAGGCGTAGGCGGGCGAGATCATCATCTCGTCGACCTTGAGGTCGTCGTTGAGGAAGTTGAGCACCTCGATGATGGTCTGCGGGGTGTCCGTGTTGAAGAAGGTCGAGTTGGTGGTCACCCGGAAGCCGCGCCGCTTGGCCTCCTTGATGGCCGCCACCGCCTCGTCGAACACGCCTTCCTTCGCGACGGACTCGTCGTGCCGCTCGCGCAGCCCGTCGATGTGCACCGCGAAGGCGAAGTAGGGCGAGGGCGTGAACTTGTCCATCTTCTTGCGCAGCAGCATCGCGTTGGTGCACAGGAAGACGTACTTCTTCTTGGCAACCAGCTGCCGCACGATCTCGTCGATCTGAGGATGCATCAGGGGCTCGCCGCCCGCGATGGACACCATCGGCGCACCGGACTCCAGCACCGCCCCGACCGCCTGCGCGACCGGCATGCGCTGCTTCAGCACCCCCGCCGGGTGCTGGATCTTGCCGCAGCCCTCACATTTCAGGTTGCACGCGAAGAGGGGTTCCAGCTCCACGATCAGCGGGAACTTGTCCCGCTTGCGGAGCTTCTGTTCAGCCAAGTAAGTAGCGACCTTGATCGTCTGACGCAGCGGCATGGCCATCTGGCTCACCTCCGGGGGAGCAGCAAAGAACGGTGCCATTCGAAGAAAGCTGGAAGAACGGATCGAAGAACGCGGAAAGCAGATATTCCACCGCGCACCGTGCCGATCCGGACGAGTTCATGTTCTGGAGCGTCCACGACCACCCTTACGGCCGCAACCGGGCGCTCGCCCGCGTGCACGGCGCTCAGGAGCGTGGCCGCCGATTCCATGTCGACCGCGATTGCGCCGGTCGCGAGCAGATCCGATCGCTCGTGACCGCGGACGACGTGATCGGAGCCGGTGACGGGTCCGGTGTGGACGGTGCGGCCGGGCAGGGTCCGCACCAGTTCCTTCACGAGGAGTTCGGTGCCCACGCACGGGACGCTGCCGCGGGGGTCCCGGGTCTCCTCGGCGACGACCAGGTCGCCGGGGTGCATCCCGGGGGCGAGTCCCGCGCAGAAGCCCGTCGCCAGGACCGCGGCACCGGCGAGCGCGGGATCGGCCAGGACCCGGGTGACGGACCGTTCCGCCGCCTTGGGGCCCATACCGGTGCGCAGCACGGTGACCGGTCCGCCCGCGCCCCCGCGCTCGCCGGCGCGCAGGGCGAGGTGCTCGATGCCGAGTGCGCAGGCGATCAGCAGCGGGGCCGGCGCGGGCGTGGGGTTCATCAGTCCCCCTCTGCCTCGGGGGTGGGCTCGCCGTACACGTAGCGGCCGAGCGCGGTGAGCGGGAAGACCTGCCGGTAGAGGTGGTAGTTGATGGAGAAGTCCCAGGGGAATCCGGTGCCCGTGAAGTACGGCTCGTCCCAGGAGCCGTCCTCGGCCTGCGTCTCGGCGAGCCACCGGACGCCCCGCTCAACGGCCTTGGTCTCCTTCTCCCCCGCCGCGAGCAGCGCCATCAGCGCCCATGCGGTCTGGGAGGCGGTGGACGCGCCGCGGCCGCTCCAGTCGTCGGCGTACTTGTAGGAACGCAGGTCCTCGCCCCACCCTCCGTCCTCGTTCTGGACCTGCTCCAGCCAGGTCACCGCGCGCCGGACGGCCGGATGCGAGACCGGCAGCCCGGCGGCGGTGAGCGCGGGTACCACGGACCCGGTGCCGTAGACGTAGTTGACGCCCCAGCGCCCGAACCAGGCACCGTTCGGCTCCTGTTCGGCGAGCAGCCACTCGATGCCGCGCCGGGTGCGGGGGTCGTGGGACATGCCCTCGAAGGCGAGCATCTCCACGACGTGCGCGGTGACGTCGGCCGACGGCGGGTCGATGACCTCGCCGAAGTCGCAGAACGGCAGCCGGTTGGGGAACGGGCTGGTGTTGTCGACGTCGAAGGCGCCCCAGGCGCCGTTCTTCGACTGCATGCCGAGGTTCCAGCGCACCCCGCGCCCGATGGCCTTCTCCATCCGCTCCGGGTCGTGGTGCCGGACCCGGCGCAGCGCGAGGACGACCTCGGCGGTGTCGTCGATGTCGGGGTAGTTGTCGTTGTGGAACTCGAACGCCCAGCCGCCCGGCGGTAGTTGGGGCCGCTTGACCGCCCAGTCGCCGGGGCGGACGATCTGCTCGCCGAGCATCCAGTCGGCGGCCTTGACCAGTTGCGGGTGGTCGGCGGGCAGGCCTGCGTCGGCGAGGGCGATGGTCGCCAGACAGGTGTCCCACACCGGCGACTGGCAGGCCTCGATCATCCGGGCGCCGTCCTCGCGCCACAAGGCGTAACGATCCAGCGACTCAAGGCCCGCGCGCATCACAGGGTGTTCGAGGTCGTAGCCGAGCAGGTACAGGGCGATCACCGAGTACACGGCCGGAGGCTGGATGCCGCCCCAGGCGCCGTCGTTCTCCTGGCGCTCGACGATCCAGCGGCCGGCGGTCTTCAGGGCGGAGCCGCGCAGCCGGCCCAGCGCGACCTTGCGGTAGCCGCGGACAACCTTGTCGAGCCGCTGGAAGACGCCCTCCCAGCTCGCCACCGTGGCAAGGGGCTGGGGCGGGTTCGGGTTGGCCGGGTCGGTGTGGAGCTCGTCCAGCGGGAAGGGGGCCGGGCGCACCGGGCGCTTGGCCGAGACCACGGTGAGCGGCACGATGGTCTGGCGGGCCCACTGGCCGAAGTTGTAGATGCTGAGCGGGAACCACTTGGGGAAGTAGAGGAGTTCCGGCGGGAGTTCGGGCAGGTCCTCCCATTTCCACCAGCCGAACAGGGCCAGCCAGATCCGGGTGAAGACCCGGGCGGCGGCGATCCCGCCGCGCTCGCGGATCCAGGCCGACGCCTTCGCCATGTGGGGCGCGTCCGGCGCGTCCCCGGCCAGCCGCAGGGCGACGTACGCCTCGATGGTGGTGGAGAGTTCGCCGGGGCCGCCGTAGAAGGTGGCCCAGGTGCCGTCCTCGCGCTGCTCGCCGCGGATGAAGAGCGCGGCGGCTGCGGTCGTGGACTCGTCGCGGATGCCCAGGAACTGACGGAGCAGCAGGTCCTCGGCGTCCATGGTGACGTTGGTCTCCAGGTCGCCCTTCCACCAGCCCTGCGCGTCCTGCTGGGCGAGCAGATGGTCGGTGGCGCGTCGGACGGCGCGTTCGGCGGCTTCTTGTACCCCGGCCGCCACGGGGGTGGTGAGGTCGGTGCTGGCCGAGTCGGCCCGGGGCGGCAGGGTGGCCCCGGTGCTTCCGTCGGTCGTCGCTGTCATGGCTTCCCCTTCGTGCAGTCGTGCGAAATCGTTCTGCTGTGGGTCCGCCGTCGGCCGGTGCTGGCTGCGCGTTCGCACCGGCCGGCGACTACGCGAGGACTATTCGACCGATAATGATCATCTCTTTCGTACGACGACGAAGTCCGCGAGCGCCGTGAACCGGTCCCGTACCCGGTCGGGCATGTCGACGGCGTGCAGGGCCTCGATGGCGATGGTGTGCTGGCGGCGCGCCTCCTCGGCGGTCCACTCGCGGCCGCCGGCCTCCTCGATGAGGGCGGCGCGGGCGGCGAACTCCTCCTCGGAGAAGTTCTCGAAGTCGCTGCTCTTGGCGTCCGCGGCGAGCATCTCGCCGAGCCGCTCGGAGGCGGGCCCGCCCGCGGCGAGCGCGGCGACGACCGGCAGGGACTTCTTGCGCTGGCGCAGGTCGCTCCAGGTCTGCTTGCCGGTGGCGTCCGGGTCGCCCCAGATGCCGAGCAGGTCGTCGACGGCCTGGAAGGCGAGGCCGAGGTGGTAGCCGTACTTCTCCAGGGTGTCCGCGGTGCGGTCGTCGGCGCCGCCGAGCACCGCGCCGATGGAGCTGGAGGCGGCGAGCAGGGCGCCGGTCTTGTTGCCCTCCATCTCCAGGCACTCCTCGACGCTGACCCGGTCGCGGTGCTCGTAGGAGATGTCCTGGGCCTGGCCGTCGATCAGGGCGCGGGTGGCGGTGGTGATCCGGCGGGTGGCACGGCCGGCCTCTGCGGTGCCGAGTTCGAGGAGGACCTCGTTGGCGAGGGCGAACAGGGCGTCGCCGACCAGGATGGCCTGGGCGGGACCGTGCACCTTCCAGACGGTGTCGCGGTGGCGGCGCTGTTCGTCGCCGTCCATCAGGTCGTCGTGCAGCAGCGAGAAGTTGTGGACGAGTTCGACGGCGACGGCCCCGGGGATGCCGACCTCGGGGGCGGCGCCCGTGACCTCGGCGGAGAGCACGGCGAGCGCGGGCCGTACGGCCTTGCCGCCGTCGCCGTCGGCGGGGTTGCCCTCGGCGTCGATCCAGCCGAAGTGGTAGGCGGCCACGGTGTCCATGGGGGAGGCCAGGCGGTCGACGGCCGCCCGCAGTACCGGTGTGGCAAGGGTCCGGCCGCGCTCCAGGAGCGCGGTCACGTCCACCGCGTCGGCAGCCGTCTCGGCCGGGGGCACAGTGGGCACAGTTTCTCCTCTTGTTGCGGTACCGGGGGTGCGGGGGCCTGCCGCCTGCCGATCGAGCGTCACGCCGCCTCCTCGAACTCGAAGAGGTGACGGGGGCGGGGCCGGCCCAGAGTGCTCAACGCGGCATCGGCCGCGCTGACACCGCTGCGGACCGCACTCTCCATGGTCGCGGGCCACCCGGTGGCGGTCCACGCTCCGGCCAGGTAGAGGCCGGGTGCCTTGGTGCGGGCGCCGGGCCGCAGCCGCCCGACGCCGGGGGTGGGGGCGAACGTCGCGGTGCGCTCCCGGGTCACGAAGAAGTCCTGCACCCCGGCGCCGCGCGCACCGGGCAACAGCCGTTCCAGCTCGGGCAGATAGCGCTCGCGCAGGTCGGCCACGGGCATGTCGATCTCGTCCTGGGCCGCCGACTGCGACAGCGCGAGGTACTGGCCCTCGCGGAGCCCGGAGGCGTGGGTGCGGTCGAACACCCACTGGACCGGGGTGCCGAGGGCCGCGAAGAACGGCTTGGTGAGCACCGTGCGGTCGTAGACCACATGGACGTTGAGGATCGGCGCGGTGCCGATCTCCAGCAGGTTCTCCGGGGCGTCGAGGGCGCCGGCCGGCAGCAGGTCGTACGCCTCGCGCTGGGCGACGGCGAGCACCACTGCGTCCGCCGTGAGCGTCTCGCCGGGAACCTGAACGCTCCAGGTTCCGTTCTCGTTGGTGGAGACGGAGGTGACGCGTGTACGGACCTCGGTACGCACGCCCGCGGAGTCGAGCGCCTTGCGGGCGAGCCGGTCGTGCAGTTCTCCCAGCGGCACATGGGCCCAGCCGATGTCGGCCGCGCCCGGGTCGGACAGCAGACCGGTCTTGAACACCATCGCGGCGAGCCCCAGCGAGGCGTCGCCCGCGACCGCGTTGAGGGTGGCGACCCCGACCAGGTCCCACAGGGCCTCGACGGCACGCGCCGACTGGCCGTGGGCGGCCAGCCAGCTGCCGAAGTCCTGTGCGTCCAGGCTCGGATCGGCGAGGTCGAGCCCCTTGAGCGCGAGCGCGGCACGCCCGACCCTGGCCCGTTCGGCGAGCGAGAGGTGCGGATAGGCGGCCAGGCTGCGCCCCAGATGCAGGGGCACCGGCAGCGGGTCGCGATGCAGCCTGCCCAGGCGCCGCCCCTCCGGCTTGGCGAGGTCGAGGACGGGTACGTCGAGGCGGTCCTGCAGCGGTGCCAGCGCCGTGCCCTCGATGCGGTCGAGGAACCAGCGGTAGGCGGTGCAGCAACGCAGGTACACGTGCTGGCCGTTGTCCACGGTCAGGTCGCCGCGCTGGAAGGAGAAGGCGAGCCCGCCGAGCCTCGGCCTGCCTTCGAGAAGGGTGACGCGCACCCCCGCGTCGGCGAGCGCGAGCGCGGCCGTGATGCCCGCGAGGCCGCCGCCGACCACGACGGCGGTGCGCCCGGACGGGACCTCGTCGTGCGTCCGCTCGGATCGCGTGCCGTCGGTCATCGTGCTCCCTCCCCCGGCCGCCCGCCGTGCCGGTGGAACGGGGCAGGCCGGGCCGTCGCAGTCAGGGACGCCACGCCGTGCCGGAGGGTTGCCTGCCGTTTTCCTCCGGTGGAGTCACCTTGGCCCACTTTGTCCATCAGGCGCGCCTCCTGACGGTCAGGCGGGAGGTGTGGCGCCGGGTGTCGAGCCCGGACAGACCGCGCACGGCGACGTACGCCTTCTCGCGTCCGGGCAGTGAGACCCGGCCGCGCAGCACCGCCTCCGGCTCACGCTCGATGCGGTCGAGCAGCCGGCGGTAGATGCCCGCCATGGCGGCGACACAGGCGCCGCTGCGCCGGTCGAGCATGGGCAGCAGCCGGTAGCCCTCGGCGAAAAGGGCACGGGCGCGCCGTACTTCGAAGTGCACGAGACCGGCGAAGTCGGAGCCCTCCGGCGGGGTCGGCCCGTGGAACCCGGCCGAGCAGCCGAACTTGGCGAGGTCGTCGGAGGGCAGGTAGGTACGGCCGTTGCCGGCGTCCTCGCGGACGTCCCGGAGGATGTTGGTGAGCTGGAGCGCGAGCCCGAGCGTGTCGGCATACTCCGGCGCGCGCTCGGCACCGCGCGCCCCCGGTTCCGTGCCGAACACACCGAGCGAGAGCCGGCCGATGGCACCGGCCACGCAGCGGCAGTAGACCTTGAGGTCGTCCCAGGTCTCGTAGGTCTCGCCGCGGACGTCCATCAGGACGCCGTCGATCAGCTCGTCCAGGCCGCCCAGCGGGATCGGGAAGGCCTGGGCGGCATGGGCGAGGGCGACCGCGACCGGGTCGGTGTCGTCCTCCGCGACCGCGCCGTCCTGGACCCGGGCGAGCAGTGCCCGGGTGTCCTCCAGGCGGGCCGCCTTCACGTCGACCGCCAGCTCGCCGTCGCCGATGTCGTCGACGCGCCGGGAGAAGGCGTAGAGCGCCGACATGGCGCGCCGCTTCGGCGCCGGCAGCAGCCTGATGCCGTAGGCGAAGTTCCGTGCCTGCTGTCCGGTGACCGTCTCGCAGTAGCTGTAGGCGGCGAGTACCGGTGCGGACACGTGTGTGGGAGAGTCCACGGTCCGGATCACCCCTCTCCTCGCAGAGTCACGCCCACCTCACGCAGCAACCGGCCCTTGCCGGGCTTGGGCGGGCCGGGAAGTACGTCGTATTCGGCGGCGGCGATCGCGTGGACCGCCGCCCTTCCCCCCGCCACGAACCCCGCAAGCAGCAGCTTCAACCTGCCGTGGACGCTACCCACAAGGGGGGCGCCTTCATTCAGGAGATCGCGGGCGCGTTGTGCTTCGTATGCAACCAGTGCACGCACCGATGCGCCCGTGGTTTTCCTGGCGAGGTCCGCCTCCTGGACGTGAAAGCGCTTCATGTCCTCGGCGGGCAGATAGATCCGGTCGCGGCCGAGGTCCTCGGCCACGTCCTGGAGGTGTTCGACGATCTGGAGTGCGGTGCAGATCGAGTCGGAGAGCCGGATCCGCTCGGCGGTCGAGGTGCCGGTGACGGCGAGGACCAGGCGGCCGACGGGGTTGGCGGACAGCTCGCAGTAGGCGAGGAGGTCGTCGTAGGTCTCGTACCGCTTGACGAGCTGGTCCTGCCGGTTGGCGGCGATCAGCCCGAGGAAGGGCTCGGGGGTCAGCGCGCGGCGGCGGACCGTGGGCTGCAGGCGGCGCAGCAGGGGGTGGTGCGGGACGGCGTCGAAGACGCGGTGCAGGTCGGCCTCGAAGGCGTCGAGCAGGACCAGGCGGTCCTCGGCGTCCTGCGGGGACACTCCGAGGAGGCGGGCGTCGGCGCCGCCGGGGGCCAGGTCGCCGTCGCCGATGTCGTCGACGAGGCGGGCGAAGCCGTACACCGCCATCAGGTCGTCACGCCAGGCTTTCGGCAGGAAGAAGGGGGCCACGGGGAAGTTCTCGTCCGCGGCCTTGTCCAGGGTGCCGCGCTCCGGGTCTCCGGTGCGCACCGGGCCGGTTGCCGTCACCGTTCGCTGCCCGGGGCCGGGACGGCGCGGCCTGCGTTGAGCTGGGGAGTTTCCGTAGCCATTGCCGTCACATCTCCCGTTCTACACTGCCGACCCAATACACACTATTTCGGACACGCCGCCCAGCAGTCCGCGGGGCGGCCCGGCGGAGGGTGTCGCGCATTATCGCCCCACTTGCCGCTTTCCGGGACCGGTACAGCTTACGTTGTACAACGCATCGAGGTTCGTCGGGGTGTCCCGCAGATCACAACAACACACCGATTGGCGTCAAGATTCCTAAGGCGAGCCCGAGTTGACGTTTCCTTTGCAGACGCGGGCCCCGCCGGAAAGGTTCCGGCGGGGCCTGGGCCGGACGGGGCTACTTGCCCGTGAACTTCTCGTACTCCTTGAGCACCTCTTCGGTCGGGCCGTCCATGCGCAGCTCACCGCGCTCCAGCCACAGGACCCGGTCGCAGGTGTCACGGATCGACTTGTTGTTGTGACTCACCAGGAACACGGTGCCGGCGTGCTCGCGCAGTTCGCGGATCCGGTCCTCGGAGCGCTTGCGGAAGGCCGCGTCACCGGTGGCCAGCGCCTCGTCGATCATGAGGACGTCGTGGTCCTTGGCGGCGGCGATGGAGAAGCGGAGCCTGGCCGCCATGCCGGAGGAGTAGGTGCGCATCGGCAGGGTGATGAAGTCGCCCTTGTCGTTGATGCCGGAGAAGTCGACGATCTGCTGGTAGCGCTCCTTGATGTCCTCCCGGGACATGCCCATGGCGAGACCGCCCAGGATGACGTTGCGCTCGCCCGTGAGGTCGTTCATCAGGGCCGCGTTGACGCCGAGCAGCGAGGGCTGGCCGTTGGTGTAGACCCTGCCCTTCTCGGCGGGCAGCAGGCCGGCGATGGCGCGCAGCAGGGTGGACTTGCCGGACCCGTTGGAACCGATCAGGCCGATGGCTTCGCCCCGGTAGGCGACGAAGGAGACGCCGCGGACGGCGTGCACCTTGCGCACGCCCCGCTCGTCGCCGCGCCTGAAGATGCGGCTGAGGGCGGCCGTCGCGCTGCCCTTGCCGGTCTTGGCGCCGTTGACGCGGTAGACGATGTGCACGTCCTCCGCTATGACGGTGGGGATCCGCTCCCCCGAGGTCTGCTCAGCCACGGCCGTACCGCTCCTCCGCCTTCCAGAAGTACACGAAACCGCCGGCGAACACGACCACGGCCCAGGACAGCGCGACGGCCCAGACGTGCGGCGGCAGGTTCGAGGCGCCATAGCCGTCGATGAGGGCGAAGCGCATCAGGTCCATGAAGACGGTGGCGGGGTTCACCTGGAACAGCGTGCGCGCCCACTCCGGGCGGCCCTCCATCATCTTGGTGATCGAGAACATCACACCGGACATGTACATCCAGGTGCGCAGTACGAACGGCAGCAGCTGGGCGAGGTCCGGCGTCTTGGCGCCCAGCCGGGCCACGATCAGGGCCAGACCGGTGTTGAAGAGGAACAGCAGGAACAGGATCGGGACGACCAGCACCCAGGACAGGCCCGGCCGGCTGCCGAACCCGACCACCACGGCGACCATCACGATCATCGAGAACAGCAGCTGCTGGAGCTGCTGGAGCGCGAAGGAGATCGGCAGCGAGGCGCGCGGGAAGTGCAGCGCGCGCACCAGACCGAGGTTGCCCGAGATCGCCCGCACACCCGTCATGATCGAGCTCTGGGTGAACGTGAACGTGAACACCCCGGTGACCAGGAACGGGATGTAGATGTCCTGTGACATGCCCCGGCTGGCGTGCAGGATGACGCCGAAGATGAAGTAGTACACGGCCGCGTTCAGCAGCGGCGTGGCCACCTGCCAGAGCTGGCCGAGCTTGGCCTGGCTGTACTGCGCCGTGAGCTTCGCCTGCGAGAAGGCCAGGATGAAGTGGCGCCGCCCCCAGAGCTTGCGCACGTACTCGGGCAGCGAGGGGCGTGCGCCGCTCACCGTGAGCCCGTACCTGGCGGCCAGCTGCGCCGCCGTGAGGCCTTCGTCGGGCGACGGCACCGCGGTCACCGCGATCCCGCCGTCATGCGTTGTCTCACTCAAGGGTGGAAGCCTTCGTCTTCGGATCCGTCATCGCGCCCGTCGTCGGATCCGCCGTCGGATCCGCTTCCGGATGCGTCTTACGTTCGTCTTACGGAATTGTGCTACTGGGCGCGACACGTCTCCGCCATCAGACACATTCCCGGGGGCGTCCGCGCGCCGCGCGCGGCCGTTTCCGCGGCGTGTCCGCACGCCGTACGCGCGGACACGCACCTTCGAGCTTCTCAGATCACCGGGGGACGGCCCAGTCGCGTGAGTTTCCACACGGTCCGCCAGCGCATCGGGCGGCGGGGTCCGCACGGGGTGGTCCAGCCCTCCCGGAAGCCGGCGAACCAGGCGTGCAGGGCCGGGCGGGAGGGGCGGCGCACCAGGGTCAGCAGCAGCCACACCCCGAGGTAGACCGGGACCAGGAGGGCGGGCAGGTTGCGGCGGGCCAGCCAGACCCGGTTGCGGGCGACCATCCGGTGGTAGACCGCGTGCCGGGAGGGGGCGGTGGTGGGGTGGTTGAGGACCATGTCGGAGCGGTAGTCGATCATCCAGCCGGCGTCCAGGGCCCGCCAGGCCAGGTCGGTCTCCTCATGGGCGTAGAAGAACTCGTCCGGCAGGCCGCCGACCTCGGCGAGGACCTGGGTACGGACGGCGTTGGCGCCGCCGAGGAAGGTGGTGACCCGGGAGGAGCGCATCGGGTCGGAGGCCCGCAGCCGGGGCACGTGCCGGCGCTGGGTCTGCCCGGTGTCCGGGTCGGCGATGCGGAAGCTGATGATGCCGAGCCGCTGGTCGGCGGCGAAGGCCTGGCGGCACAGCTCGGCGGTGTCGTGCTCGGCGAGCAGTCCGTCGTCGTCCAGGAAGAGCAGTATGTCGACATCGCGGCCGCTCGGGCCGAAGGCTTCTATGCCGACGTTGCGCCCGCCCGGGATCCCGAGGTTCTCGGGCAGCTCCAGGGTGCGGACGCCGTCCGGGACGTCCGGGACGGGCGAGCCGTTGCCGACGACGACCACCTCGACCTGCTCGCCGTCCTGCTTGGCGACCGAGTCGAGGAGGGCCCGCAGTTCGTCCGGGCGGTTGCCCATGGTGATGACGACCGCGCCGACCTTCAGCCCGGCGCTCACCGCAGCCTGCTCGACGCGAGGACCGAGACCAGGTGCAGCAGGGTCTGGAGCAGCGCGATGCCGGCCAGCACGGCGGTGCCGAGCCGGGTCCAGAAGAGGTCGCCGTGGAAGTGGTCGGCGACGGCGAGCAGCAGGATCAGCAGGGACGCCTCGATGCCGAGGATCAGCCGGTGGAAGCGGAACAGCGCGGCGGCCCGGCGGGCCAGCGCCATCCCGGAGGACCGCATCTCGGCGGCGGCCTCCTTGACCACCGGCAGGCCGGCCTGGTGCCGGGCGACGCCGACCAGGTCGGTCTCGGCCTTGATCAGGATCGCGCCGAGCGCGGCCAGGGTGCCGAGGAAGGCCCACAGCCAGTCGATACGGCCGCTGCCGAACAGGTCCGCGGCGCGCAGCCCGAGGCCCACCAGGACGGCGGCGTCGGTGAGGTAGGCGCCGACCCGGTCCAGGTAGACGCCGCCCAGCGAGTACTGCTGCTTCCAGCGGGCGACCTCGCCGTCGACGCAGTCGAGCAGCAGGTACATCTGGACGCAGACGACACCGAGGACGGCGCCCGTGACGCCCGGCACCAGCAGGGCCGGGCAGGCGAGCACGCCGAAGACGGTCATCAGGTACGTGAGCTGGTTGGGCGTGACCCTGGTGTTCACCAGGTAGCGGTCGACCCGCAGGGACACCTCACGCATGTAGAGGCGCCCCATCCAGTGCTCACCGCTGCGCCGGTCCTTGACCCCCACGGGGTGCACGACCGGACGGAGTTCAGCTACCGATGGCCTTGACATAGTCGACGTAGAAGTCCTTGATCTGGTGGGTCTTGAGGTCGAGGTGTTCGAGGATGGTGTAGCGGCCGGGCCGGGTCTCCGGGGCGAACTCGACGACCCGGACGAACTCGTCCACGGTGAAGCCGATCTCCTCCGGCAGCACCGGCAGTCCGTGCCGGCGCAGCACATCGGCCATGTTCACGGACTCCTCGTGGGCTCCGCGCAGGTACATCGCGAAGGCCGCGCCGAGTCCGCACTGCTCGCCGTGGCTGGCGGCACGCCTCGGGTACAGCAGGTCGAAGGCGTGGTTGATCTCGTGGCAGGCGCCGGAGGACGGGCGGGAGTCGCCCGACACCGACATGGCGATGCCGCTGAGCACCAGCGCCTCGGCGAGGACCTGCAGGAAGCCGTTCTCGCCGATGCCGCCGGGGTGGCGCAGCACCGCCTCGCCGGCCTGGCGGGCCATGGCGGCCGCCAGGCCGTCGATCTTCTCGCCGGTGACGCGGTGGGACAGCTCCCAGTCCGCGATCGCCGAGATGTTGGAGACGGCGTCGCCGATGCCCGAGCGCACGAAGCGCGCGGGAGCCTCCCGGATGACGTCGAGGTCGATGACGACCGCGATCGGGTTCGGTACGCCGTAGGAGCCGCGGCCCGCGTCGTTGTCGAGGGTGGCGACGGGCGAGCAGAGGCCGTCGTGCGCGAGGTTCGTCGGCACGGCGACCAGCGGCAGGCCCACCCGGGCCGCGGCGAACTTGGCGCAGTCGATGATCTTGCCGCCGCCGAGGCCGACGACCGCGTCGTAGCGTCCGGCCTTGATCTCGCCGGCCAGCCGGATCGCGTCGTCGAGGGTGCCGCCGCCGACCTCGTACCAGGTGGCGCCGGGCAGGCTGGGCGAGACGCGGTCCCGCAGCTTCGAGCCGGAGCCGCCGCTGACGGCGACGGCGAGCCGGCCGGAGTGCGAGATGCGTTCGTCGGCGAGCACGCCGGCGAGGTCGTCGAGGGCACCCGGGCGGATGTCGACGACGACCGGCGAGGGGATCAGCCGGGTCAGTACTGGCACGCGATCTCCCGTCCCCGGGCGAGGTCGTCGTGGTTGTCGATCTCGACCCACCGGACGTCGCCGATCGGCGCCACGTCGATCCGGAAGCCGCGGTTGACCAGCTCCTGGTAGCCGTGCTCGTAGAACTGCTGCGGGTCGGTCTCCCAGACCGCCTTCAGCGCCTCGGCCAGCTCGGGCGCGGCGTCGCCCTCGATGAGGGTGACGCCGATGTACTCGCCGGTGGCCTCGGCGGGGTCCATCAGCTTGGTGATCTTCGTCATGCCCTTGTCGGCGTCGACGACGACCTTCATCTCCTCGTCCGCGAGGGACTTCACGGTGTCCAGGGCGAGGATGATCCGCCGGCCGTCGCCGCGGGCGGCGAGCAGCGTCTTCTCGACGGAGACCGGGTGCACGGTGTCGCCGTTGGCGAGGATCACGCCGTCCTTGAGGGCGTCACGGCCGCACCACAGGGAGTAGGCGTTGTTCCACTCCTCGGCCTTGTCGTTGTCGATGAGGGTGAGCCTGAGCCCGTACTTGGCCTCCAGGGCCGCCTTGCGCGCGTACACGGCCTCCTTGCGGTAGCCGACGATGACCGCGACCTCGGTCAGGCCGATCTCGGCGAAGTTGCCGAGGGTCAGGTCGAGAACCGTGGGCTCGCCCTCTATGCCCGCGGGCCCCACCGGCACCAGCGCCTTGGGCAGGCTGTCGGTGTAGGGGCGCAGACGCCGTCCGGCGCCGGCCGCCAGCACGAGGCCGATCATGCGGGTTCTCCTTCGTCGTGTACGGCGGGCGCCCCTGCGGACACCCAGAAGCGGATGCTCTCGACGAGCACCAGCCCGGCCACGACCACGGCGAGGACCGTGAGCGCGGCCTTGAACTGCGCGGCGGTGAGCGCCGCGGCCAGGACGGTGACGAGCAGCGTCCGCCCGTCCTGCCCCCCGACGGCACGTACCAGCCAGGCCGGCGGCGCCCCGGCGTCGCCGCGGATGCGGTACACCGTGTCGTAGTGATGGTAGGCGACGGCGGCCACCAGTCCGAAAGCCGCAGGAAGGGCTCCGTTCACCCCGGATTTGCTTGCGAGGACGAGCACGGTGCCGTACTCGGCGGCCCGGAAGAGGGGCGGGACCAGCCAGTCGAGGGCGCCCTTGAGGGGCCCCGCCAGGGCCCTGCCGGAGGCGACGGCGTAGACGAAGGCGCCCACGACCGGCGCCCAGGTCACCCCGGAGAGAAGGGATGCCGTGAGAACCGCCACTCCGGCGAGCGCCAGGACGAGGGGATTGCCGATGGCGGTACGCCCGCCGGCGCGGGAGGCGAACCCCGCGAGCGGGCCGTTGTCCGCCAGGTCGGCCAGGGCCTGTGCCGCCCGGTCCGTGCGCTTCGCCTTCCGGGTCAGCGACCGCAGCACCCGCCCGGCCGTGGTGTACGTGGCGGCGAAGGCGCAACCGATCAGCAGCACGTAGAAGGTGATGCGCGGGGTGGTGGCGGCCGTGAGGACGGCTATCAGCGCCCATCGTTCGCCGATGGGCAGGACTATCATCCGGCGCACCCAGACCGTCCAGCCGACGCTGTCGAGCCGGCCGGAGAGCGCGGCGGTGGGGCTGGTGTTGGCGGTGGCGTCGTGGTTGGCCTCGTTGAAGGAGAAGTCGACCACGTGCCGGCAGGTCTGCAGGATCATGGCGCCGAGGGCGAGGGCCCAGACGTCGTCGCCGCCGCGGGCGGCGCCCAGGGCGAGGCCCGCGTAGTAGGCGTACTCCTTGGCCCGGTCGAAGGTGGCGTCCAGCCAGGCGCCGAGCGTGGAGTACTGCAGGGAGTAGCGGGCCAGCTGGCCGTCGGTGCAGTCCAGGACGAAGGAGGCGATCAGCAGCACGCCCGCCGCGATGAATCCGATGCGGGTGCCGGTGGCCGCGCAGCTCGCCGCGATCAGGGCGGTGACCAGCGAGGCGGTGGTGACCTGGTTGGGGGTCAGTCCGCGCCGGGCGCACCAGCGGGCGAGGTACCGGGAGTACGGGCTGACGAAGAAGGTGGTGAAGAAGCCGTCCCGGGACTTCACGGCCGACTTCAGGCGTACCGCCTCGTCGTCGACGGCGGCGACGGCCTGCCGCGCCTCGTTGCGGGCCTGCGGGTCGGCGGGGACGGCGGCGACCAGGCTGCCCAGCTCGGGGCGGTGGACGTCGGCGTCCAGGGCGGTGACCAGGCCGTCGACGGCGAGGTCGATGCCGCCGCCCGCGGCGGCCTCCCGGGCCAGCGCCCGGGCCAGGGCCGGACGGGCGGCCGGCTGGGCGGTGACGGCGCCGGGGATCGCGGCGAGCGGGAAGCGGGGGTCGGTGAGGCCGAGGCGCAGGGCGTGCAGGTGGCCGACGAAGCGGGCGTCCACGACGGCGACGCGCCGGTCGGCGGGTACGGCCGTGAGCAGGGCCTCGGCCTCGGCGGTGTCCGACGCCGCCCGCACCTCGAAGCCGAGCGCCCGCAGATCGCTCTCCAGTGACGATCCGGGCACCGGCGGACCGGTGACGATGGCGGTCGACAACCGAACTCACTCCCTGGGTGCCGGCGTACGGGCGCCGGTCTGCTGCGTGGTGGGGCGGGGTCTTCCTGGTGGCCCCCGGACGGCATTCGGCAGAGGTTAGCGGATGGTGAGGACTGCTTGTTCACCGGCCGTTCATGACACGGCCCACCTGCTCTGCCCCTGCCTTTGCCGAGATCATCATCCGCGATCCGGGCCCCGGCCCACAAATGACGCTCACAGAACGGGCATTGAGGACACCCGCCCACGGCGTGCCGACCGGCCGCCCGCGCGGCCCGGCCCTGCCCGAAAGGCAACTGAGGGTGCCCTGACCTGGGGTTCATTTCCGCAGGTCAGGGCACATGACAACGGTGTTCAGTGCCGCGTTGCCGGATACCCCCCACCCGTAGTTCACTGTGATCCCGGGCGAACACAGGAGGCGTATCCCATGGGGGCAGGGCACGACCACGGCCACGGGCACACCCACGCGCCTCCCACCGGTACGGCCGCGGCGGCGTACCGCGGCCGGCTTCGGGTGGCGCTCGCCATCACCCTCGGGGTGATGGTGGTCGAGATCGCCGGCGGCCTGCTGGCCGACTCGCTCGCGCTGATCGCGGACGCGGCCCACATGGCGACCGACGCGCTGGGCCTCGGCATGGCCCTGCTGGCGATCCACTTCGCCAACCGCCCGGCGAGCACCAACCGCACCTTCGGCCTCGCCCGCGCCGAGATCCTCGCCGCCCTGGCGAACTGCCTCCTGCTGCTCGTGGTGGGCGGCTACGTGCTGTACGAGGCGGTCCAGCGGTTCGTCACGCCCGCGGACACGCACGGCGGCCAGATGATCGCGTTCGGCCTGATCGGCCTGGTCGCCAACATGATCTCGCTCACGCTGCTGGTGCGCGGCCAGCAGGAGAGCCTGAACGTGCGCGGCGCCTTCCTGGAGGTGGCGGCCGACGCGCTGGGCTCGCTGGCGGTGCTGATCTCGGCCGTGGTGATCCTGACCACCGGCTGGCAGGCGGCCGACCCGGTCGCCTCGCTGGTCATCGGCCTGATGATCGTGCCGAGGACGCTGAAGCTGCTGCGCGAGACCCTGGACGTCCTGCTGGAGTCGGCGCCGCGGGACGTCGACATGGCGGCGGTACGGGCGCACATCCTGGCCCTCGACGGCGTGGAGGACGTCCACGACCTGCACGCCTGGACGATCACCTCGGGGATGCCGGTGCTGTCGGCGCACGTGGTGGTCCGCTCGGACGTGCTGAGCGCCATCGGCCACGAGAAGCTGCTGCACGAGCTGCAGGGCTGCCTCGGCCACCACTTCGACGTGGAGCACTGCACCTTCCAGCTGGAGCCGGGCGGGCACGCGGAGCACGAGGCCCGGCTCTGCCACTGACCCCGGCCCGGCCCGGCCGTACAGCGGAACGCGACGCTCCGCACTCCCCCGGCGTCCTTGTGTTCGAGACCCCCGGGCGGTTCCCTCCGGCACCCGTAGGGCACGATCAACTACCGGGTCCCTCTTCCGGCGTGCCCGTGCCGGGAAGTGCCGGGAGTGTCGGATTCGTACGGCAGACTTGGTGCGAAGACCGAGGCGAAGGATGGGTATGCCGATCACACCTGCCACCGCGACGCACAGCACGTCGGAAGGGACCGCAGACGCGATTTTCCTCGAACTCGTCGACGAGAAGGGTGTGACCATCGGCACCGCGGAGAAGCTGGCCGCACACCAGCCGCCCGGGCAGCTGCACCGGGCGTTCTCCGTCTTCCTCTTCGACGAGCACGGCAGACTGCTGCTCCAGCAGCGGGCCCTGGGCAAGTACCACTCCCCCGGCGTGTGGTCCAACACCTGCTGCGGCCACCCCTACCCCGGTGAGGCACCCTTCGCGGCGGCCGCCCGGCGGACCTTCGAGGAGCTGGGGGTCTCCCCGTCGCTGCTCGCCGAGGCGGGCACGGTCCGCTACAACCACCCGGACCCGGCCTCCGGCCTCGTCGAGCAGGAGTTCAACCACCTGTTCGTCGGCATGGTCCAGGCACCGCTCGCGCCGGACCCGGAGGAGGTCGAGGCGACCGTCTTCGTGACGGCCGCCGAGCTGACCGAGCGGCACGCCCAGGACCCCTTCTCGGCCTGGTTCATGACCGTGCTGGACGCGGCCCGCCCGGCGGTCAGGGAGCTGACGGGCCCGTCCGCCGGCTGGTGAGAATCCTCACGAGGCCTTCGTCCGGCCTCACGGCAGCGCCGCGGGTTTGAGCGGCAGGGCGGCCCAGATCACCTTGCCGCCGCTCGACGTGTGCTCCACGTCCACGACACCGCCCGCCTCCCGGGCCACCTCCCGCACCAGCAGCAGCCCCCGGCCGCCGGTCTGGCCGTGGTCGGCCTCCAGAGCGGTCGGGCGGTAGGGGTGGTTGTCCTCCACCGACACCCGCACCCACTCGGCACCGACGGCGACCTCGACGGCGAGCACCGGCGACAGCAGCGCCGCGTGCTTCACCGCGTTGGTGACCAGCTCGGAGACGATCAGCAACAGCCCGTACACCAGGTCCTCCGAGACCGGGACGCCCTGGCGTTGGAGCAGGTCCCGTACGGCGCGCCGCGCCTGCGGGACCGAGGCGTCCACGGCGGCGGCGGTGAACCGCCAGACTCCTTCGTACGGCAGCGGATCCGGCGGCGGAGCGCCGCCTCCCTCTGGACGCGGGTCGTGCCCGCGCCCGTGGTTCTCCATCGTCCGGTCGCCACCCTCGCGCTCGATTGTCACCACACGTCGAGTGTTGGTAACGACCCGCGCCCGCCCGGATGACTGAACACAAGTCAGCAACTATCGAGCGGATCTGACCGTTGGCGTATGACAAGGTCAGTTGTGGAACGACTCCTGCCCTCCTCGATACCGGTTTCGCGAACTATTCGGGTTGTACGGGTATGGGAACTTTCCGAGGGATACGGCGACAGCCCCCAGGGGCACGGCAGACGCGCGCCTATAGCATCCCGCCCATGGAGCCTCGCCTCACCCACCAGGTCGAAGAAGCCGTTGCCACGGTGGTCATTGGCAACCCTGCCAAGCGCAACGCCATGACCGCGGAGATGTGGCGCACCCTCCCGCCCCTCCTCGACACCCTCGCCGCCGACCCCGCCGTGCGGGCCCTGGTCCTCACCGGCGAGGGCGGCACCTTCTGCGCCGGCGCCGACATCTCGACCCTCCGGGGCTCCTCCGCCGAGGCGCAGACCCTCGCCGTGGCCGCGGAGGAGGCCCTGGCCGCGTTCCCCAAGCCGACCCTCGCCGCGGTGCGCGGCCACTGCGTCGGCGGCGGCTCGCAGCTCGCCGCCGCCTGCGACCTGCGGTTCGCCGCGGAGGGCGCGCTGTTCGGGGTGACACCGGCCAAGCTCGGCATCGTCTACCCGGCCGCCTCCACCCGCCGTCTGGTGTCCCTCGTCGGCCCTGCCACCACCAAGTACCTGCTCTTCTCCGGCGAGTTGATCGACGTGGAGCGGGCACTGCGCACCGGTCTGGTCGACGAGGTGCTGCCGGAGGACGAACTGGACAAGCGGGTGGCCGAGTTCACCCGGATCCTGGCCGCGCGCTCGCAGCTGACGCAGGCGGCCGCGAAGGAGTTCGCGAACGGCCGCACGGACCGGGACGCGCACTGGGCGGAGCAGGCACGGGGCAGCGGCGACACCGCCGAGGGCGTCGCCGCGTTCCTGGAGCGCCGTCAGCCGCGGTTCACGTGGGCTGTTCCTGCCCGAGGATGAACCGGCTCATCGAGCGGAGCCGGTCGACGACGTCGGCGGGCGCCTTCCCGGGGGAGCCCGCGTCGTAGGGCGGCTGCGGGTCGTACTCGATCCCGAGCTGCACGGTCTGGGCGACGACGTCCCCGGCGATCCGGCCGAGCAGGGCGAGGCCCATGTCGATGCCGGAGGAGACGCCGGCCGCGGTGACGTACTTGCCGTCGGTGACGACCCGCTCCCCCGTCGGCTCGGCACCGAACTTCCGCAGCTCGTCGAGGGCCAGCCAGTGCGAGGTGGCGCGGCGCCCTTCGAGGAGGCCGGCGGCGGCGAGCAGCAGGGAGCCGGTGCACACGGAGGTCGTCCAGGTGCTGGTGGCGTCGGCGGTGCGGATCCAGTCGAGGAGGACCCGGTTCCCCATCTGCGGGGTCTGGCCGGGGCCGCCCGGGACGACCACGACGTCGGGGTGCGGCACCTCGGCGAAGGTCCTGCCGGCGGTCAGGGCGAGGTGCCCGTTGTCGGTGCGGACGGGGCCGGCCTCCTCGGCGACGAAGACGACCTCGGAGTCCGGGAGCCGGCCCAGGGTCTCGTAGGGCCCCACGGCGTCGAGGGCGGTGAAGCGGTCGTAGAGGACGATCGCGATCTGCATGGCTCTCCTAACGGGATCTGCGGACGGGAGTCGGGCTGAACCTGAGCCGGTACTCGGCGGGGGCCGTGCCGAGGGCCTTGAGGAAGGCGCGGCGCATCGCCTCGGGCGTGCCGTAGCCGCTGGTGCGGGAGACCTCCTCGACGCCGTCGGCGGTGTCCTCCAGGAGCCGGCGGGCGTGCTCCAGCCGTACCCGGTCGACGTAGCGGCCGGGCGTCGTCCCGGTCTCGGCCTGGAAGGCGCGGGCGAAGTGCCGGGGCGAGAGCGCGGCGCGGGCGGCGAGGGCCTCCACGCTCAGGTCGTCGTCCGGGTGCTCGGTGATCCACTGCTGGACCTCCCGCAGCGGTGCGCGCTGCGCGGTCTGGGCGGCGAGCTGGGCGCTGAACTGGGCCTGGTTGCCGGGCCTGCGCAGGAACACCACCAGGTGCCTGGCGACGGTCAGCGCGACGTCCCGGCCGAGGTCCTCCTCGACGAGCGCAAGCGCGAGGTCGATGCCCGAGGTGACACCGGCCGAGGTGGCGACGTGGCCGTCCCGGACGTAGATCGGGTCCGGGTCGACCTCGACGGCGGGATGGTCGCGGGCCAGCGTCTCGCAGTACGCCCAGTGGGTGGTCGCCCGGTGGCCGTCCAGGAGCCCGGCGGCGGCGAGCAGGACGGCGCCGGTGCAGACGGAGACCAGCCGCTCGGCACGCGGCCCGTGCGCCCGCAGCCACGCCACCAGCTCCGGGTCGGGCCGCCGGGTGCCCTGGCCGCCGGGGACGAGGAGGGTGTGCGGGTCGGACGCGTCGGCCAGGGCCAGGTCCGGTACGACGGTCAGCCCGCTGGAGGTGCGCACGGCGGCGCCGTCCAGGGAGGCGGTACGGATCCGGTAGCTGCCCGGGGTGTGGGTCTCGGCGCCCGAGAAGACCTCCACCGGGCCGGTGACGTCGAGGCTCTGGACGCCGTCGAAGAGGACGACGAGAACGGTTCGCTGCGTCATGCCATCGATTGTTGGCCGGTCCGGTGATGGCCGCAATGACAAGGAGCCCACCTTTCCTGCCATGCCGGACGCCGTATCGGGCCGCCGTCGGTCCGGACACTGGAAGTCCGTACCAACCAGTCAGTAGCGTGCGCCCATGACAACCGCCGCCCTGGAGCCGCGCGCCGGCCGCCGCTGCCACACCCTGCTCAACTCCCTGCACGCGACCCACTTCTTCAGCCCCGAGCTGGCCGAGGAACTGGCCGCGCTCGGGGTGACCCACCCGCGGGCCGTCAACTTCGCGGTGCGGGCGGCCGCGTTGGGGCCGGTCGGGGCCGGCACGGTGACGGCGACGTTCTACAACTACAAGTACGAGCTGGTGGCCCGGCATGTGCCGGCCGTCTGGGAGACCGCGTCCCCGGAGGCCGTCCTCGCCGCACGCGCGCGTGCCGTCGACGCGTCGATGCGGCGGCTGCTCGGCGCGGACGCGGTGGTCTCCGACGGCATGGCCGAGGCCGCGCGGCTCGCGCTGCGCGCCACCGAGGCCTGCTCGCGCCCCGGCCGCCCGCTGTACGCCGCCCACGCGGACCTGCCGGTGCCCGAGGAGCCCCACCTCGCCTACTGGTACGCGAGCACGCTGCTGCGCGAGCACCGCGGCGACGGGCACCTCGCGGCGCTGCTGGCGGCCGGTCTCGACGGTCTGGAGGCGGTGGTGACGCACACGGCGACCGGCAAGGGCATGGCCCCGAAGTGGGTGTTCGCCACGCGCGGCTGGAGCCAGGACGACTGGGACGCGGCGGTACGGCGGCTGCGCGAGCGCGGGCTCCTCGACGCCGCGGGCGAGCTGACCGAGGCGGGGGTGGCCCTCCGGGCGGGGATCGAGACGGAGACGGACCGCCTGGACCGGGCACCGTACGAGCACCTGGGGACCGACGACGTGGCCCGACTGACGGAACTGGCGGCAGGCTTCGCGAGGGCGGCGGTGGCCGCGGGGGCGTTCCCCGCGGATCTTATCGGCAAGGGGTGACGCGGGCGGGGGGCGCGGTCCGGGGGCGAAGGGCCGGTTCGGCACCGCCGGACCCCACCGTGGGGGCTGGGCGCCGCTGCGGCGGAGCACACGGAGCGGGCGAACCAAGGGAACGGGCGGGTCGAGGGGTGGGGGATCGCGGGCTGGCGGTCGCTGGTTCTTTGGGCTGGTGGGTGGTGGATTCGCTCGGGTGTGTGATCAATTCCCCGGGCGGGCGACGGATTCGTGGAGAGTCCGTGTCGTGGAAGGGCGCCCTGGGGCCCGGTTGTCGGTGTCACCTGCCACAATTGCGGCGCAACCTCAGTGGAGAAGGCGGTACGGGATCGTGACGACACCCGGGTCCCTGGTTCCAGGGTCCATCGAAGGCAGGATCGCCGAGGAGCTCGGCGTACGGGAGCGGCAGGTCAAGGCTGCCGTGGAGCTGCTCGACGGCGGTTCGACGGTGCCCTTCATCGCCCGCTACCGCAAGGAAGCGACCGAGATGCTCGACGACGCGCAGCTGCGCACGATCGAGGAGCGGCTGCGCTACCTGCGGGAGCTGGAGGAGCGGCGGGCCGCGATCCTGGAGTCGGTGCGGGAGCAGGGCAAGCTCACCGCCGAGCTGGAGGCGCAGATCCGGGGCGCCGAGACCAAGGCACGGCTGGAGGACATCTACCTGCCGTACAAGCCGAAGCGGCGGACCAAGGCGCAGATCGCGCGGGAGGCCGGTCTCGAGCCGCTGGCCGAGGGGCTGCTCGGGGACCCGGGCGTGGAGCCGCTGGCGGCGGCCGCCGCCTTCGTCGACGCCGACAAGGGTGTCGCCGATCCGCAGGCCGCGCTGGACGGTGCCCGTGCGATCCTCACCGAGCGTTTCTCGGAGGACGCCGACCTGATCGGTGAGCTGCGCGAGCGCATGTGGGTGCGCGGCCGGCTCGCCGCCAAGGTGCGGGACGGCAAGGAGGAGGCGGGCGCGAAGTTCGCCGACTACTTCGACTTCGCGGAGCCGTTCACCGCGCTGCCCTCGCACCGCATCCTGGCGATGCTGCGCGGCGAGAAGGAGGAGGTCCTCGACCTCGTCCTGGAGCCGGAGGAGCCGACCGAGGGCCCGTCCTCGTTCGAGGGCATCGTCGCCCACCGGTTCGGGATCGCCGACCGCGGCAGGCCGGCCGACAAGTGGCTGTCGGACACGGTCCGCTGGGCCTGGCGCACCCGCCTCCTCGTCCATCTCGGGATCGACCTGCGGCTGCGGCTGCGCACGGCCGCCGAGGACGAGGCGGTCGACGTCTTCGCGGCGAACCTGCGCGACCTGCTGCTCGCCGCCCCGGCCGGCACCCGCGCGACGCTGGGCCTGGACCCCGGTTTCCGGACCGGCGTGAAGGTCGCCGTCGTGGACGCCACCGGCAAGGTGGTCGCCACCGACGTCATCTACCCGCACGTCCCGGCCAACAAGTGGGACGAGGCGATCGCCAAGCTGGCCCGGCTGGCCAAGGAGCACACGGTCGACCTGGTCGCGATCGGCAACGGCACGGCGTCCCGCGAGACCGACAAGCTCGCCGGTGAGCTCATCACGAAGCACCCGGAGCTGAAGCTCACCAAGGTGATGGTCTCCGAGGCCGGCGCGTCCGTGTACTCGGCCTCCGCCTTCGCCTCCCAGGAACTGCCCGACATGGACGTGTCGCTGCGCGGCGCCGTGTCCATCGCCCGCCGGCTCCAGGACCCCCTGGCCGAGCTGGTGAAGATCGACCCCAAGTCGATCGGTGTCGGCCAGTACCAGCACGACCTGTCCGAGGTGAAGCTGTCGCGTTCGCTGGACGCGGTGGTCGAGGACTGCGTGAACGGCGTGGGCGTGGACGTCAACACGGCGTCGGCCCCGCTGCTGGCCCGCGTCTCGGGCATCACCTCCGGGCTCGCCGAGAACATCGTCGCCCACCGCGACGCCAACGGCCCGTTCACCTCCCGCGGCCAGCTGAAGAACGTGGCCCGGCTCGGCCCGAAGGCGTACGAGCAGTGCGCGGGCTTCCTGCGCATCCGCGGCGGCGACGACCCGCTGGACGCGTCGAGCGTCCACCCCGAGGCGTACCCCGTCGTACGGCGGATGGTGAAGACGTCCGGCCAGGAGGTGGCCTCGCTCATCGGCAACACGGGTGCGCTGCGCTCGCTGCGGCCGACGGACTTCGTGGACGAGACGTTCGGTCTGCCGACCGTGACCGACATCCTCAAGGAGCTGGAGAAGCCGGGGCGCGACCCGCGTCCGGCCTTCAAGACGGCCACCTTCAAGGAGGGCGTCGAGAAGATCTCCGACCTGTCCTCCGGGATGGTCCTGGAGGGCGTGGTGACGAACGTGGCGGCGTTCGGCGCGTTCATCGACGTCGGTGTCCACCAGGACGGTCTGGCGCATGTCTCCGCGCTGTCCAAGACCTTCGTCAAGGACCCGCGGGACGTGGTGAAGCCGGGTGACATCGTCAAGGTGAAGGTCCTCGACGTGGACATCCCGCGCAAGCGGATCTCGCTGACGCTGCGGCTGGACGACGAGGCGGCGCCGGCCTCCGGCGGTGAGCGCCGCCAGCAACAGCAGCAGCGGGGCGGCGGGCGTCCGCCGCAGCAGCGGCAACAGCAGCAGCGGCAGGGGGGCGGCGGCCGGCAGGCGGCCGCGCCGGCACCGGCGAACAGCGCGATGGCCGACGCTCTGCGCCGGGCCGGGCTGCTGGGCGGGAAGGACGGGAAGCGCTGAGGGTGTCTCTCGGGGGGCGTGGGGAGCTGCGGGTCCGTCGTGGCTGGTCGTGCAGTTCCCCGCGACCCTGAAGGGGCGCGTTCCGCCTCCGGTGCGCCATATTCGGTGGACGAGGATCTGTCGGTCCGGAGACTGGTCCCATGACGGGACCAGACTTCAAGGCCGATCTTCGGACGTACCTCCAGGACGCCCGTGACGTCCTGCTGTGGAAGCTGGAGGGGCTGTCCGAGTACGACATTCGGCGGCCGCTGACGCCCACGGGCACGAACCTGCTGGGGCTGGTCAAGCATCTCGCCGGTGCCGAGGCCTGGTACTTCGGGGCGACCTTCGGGCGGCCCTTCGAGGGGGCACCGCGATTGTGGTTCACCGGGGACACGGAACCCGACGGAGATCTGTGGGCGCGGGCCGACGAGACGCGTGAAGCGTTGGTCGGCGGGTACCGGCGGATCTGGACCCACTCGGACGAGACGATCGCCGCCCTGCCCCTCGACGCGGTCGGGCGGCTGCCCGTCGACCCGCCGAGGGAGATCACCCTTCACCGCGTCCTCACGCACATGGTCGCCGAGAGCCAGCGGCACGCCGGTCACGCCGACATCGTGCGTGAGCTCGTCGACGGGGCGGCGGGGCAGCGGGCGGACGGCGCCAACACCGCGCCCGGCGACGCGGCGGCCCGGGCCGAGCACCGGGACCGGGTGGAGCGGGCGGCTGCGGAGGCCGGGCGGGGTGACCGGTGAACGTGAGACGAAAGGGGCATGTCAACTCGGCGTCGTATCTGTGCGCGCCCCATGATCGTGCATAGCGTGCACGTCATGCGCGCACGGGGTGGAAGACGGGTTCTGGTGGCAGGCCTGCTGATGGTGGCAACCGTGGCCTGTGATTCGGGAGTTCACTATTCCGTTCCCGATACGCAGACCGGTCACGAGACGTCAGCGCGACCTGACGCGGCCACGACGCCGGCCTCTCCGGTCCGGCACCCCGCCAAGGCCACCGAAGCGGCCGAGGCTCCGGCTGCCGGCCGGACAGCGGCTCCCTCGGAGACCCGGTCCCGCAGCACCACGGCACCCGCTGCCCCCACCTGCACGACTGGGGACGTCGCGGCCGCCGAGGGGCGTACCAGTCCGCAGGTGGGTGGCGGGCTCCCGGGGTTCGCCGCGGAGATCGTGTTGCGCAATCGCTCGGGCTCGACGTGCCGGCTGAGCGGCTGGCCCGGTCTCACCTTCTTCGGTGACGGCTCCCTCCACGCCTGCACGACGGCCGACCCCCCGGGCTGCGAGAGCGGGCCGGTGAGCACCTCCGGTATCCGCCCGTTCAAGGTCAGCCGGTCCGGAGCAGCTGCCCCGCCCGCCGTCCTGCTCGCCCCGGGTCACACCACCTCGTTCGTGCTGCACTCGGACGACTCGTGCCCGGGGGTGGGCGCCCCCTACGGCGTGGACATCCGCCTGCCCGGCGGCTCCCGGCCGCTGACCCTGGTGCCCGGTCCGAACCTCTCCCCCTGCGACGAAAAGCTCGACGTCACCGCTTTTGGCCCCGCTGTCTGACCCGATCCGCAGCCCGGCGCCGGACCTTGCCCGTCAGACGTATCCGCGCCGCTGTACGAAACCGAGCGCGGCCGCGCCCAGCGGCACGTTCAGCCAGAACGTGAGCAGCCGGTAGACCAGGACCGCCGAGGTGGCCGGGCCCGCCGGTACGCCGAGGGCGGTCAGGCCCGCGATGAGGCCCGCTTCGAGCGCGCCGAGTCCGCCGGGGACCGGGGCCGCGTTGGCGAGCAGGCGGGCGGCCATGTAGGCGGCGCCGAGCTGGACGAAGGGGAGGTCGCCGCCGAGCGCGTGGAGGCTGAGGGCGAGCCCGACGATCTGGACGAGGGGCAGCCCCAGCATGCCGACGACCCCGAGGGCCAGTTTGGCGGGGTCGGCGGCGATCCCGGTGAGTGTCGTCCCCGCAGCGCGCAGGAACGGCCACACCTTCTCGCGCAGGAGGCGCCGGCCGGGCGGGGTCAGGCCGAGCAGCCCTCCGGCGGCCAGCACGAGGACGATCGCGGGCAGGGTGTACTTGCCGACGGGCAGGTCCAGGTGCACGCCACCGTGGTGCTGTCCGGCCGCGGTGAAGAAGACGGTGGCGACCACCACGTTGGAGACCGCGCCGGCCAGGCTCTGCAGTCCGACGGAGGCCGTCGCGGCACCTGTCTCGATCCCTGTCTTCTGCAGATAGCGCAGGTTGAGCGCCATGCCGCCGACGTTGCCCGGGGTGATCCGGTTCAGGAAGGAGCTGGCGAACTGCACCTGGTAGGTGGCCCGGAAGGGCAGGCGCCCCGGGATGGTGCCCAGTTGCAGGCAGGTCGAGAAGCCCTGCGAGAGGAAGGTGACGGGGACGACCGCGAGCAGCCACCACCAGTTCGCGTCGCGCAGCGCACGGAGTGCGGCCGGGGCGTTGGCGAGCTGCGGCAGCACCAGGTGGAGCACCAGGAAGGCGCCGGCCAGGCCCAGGACGCTCTTCCAGGTGAACCGGGCGAGCGGGGCGGACTTGGCGGCCGGCGCGTCACAGGCGCGGCGCACCTCCGCGGCCAGGTCGTGCATGAGGTTCGGGCGGCCGCCCGGGCGTAGCGTGCGGCGTCGGGTGCCCGCCGTGGCCTCCCGGGCGCGGGCCTGGTCGTAGCGGGCCACCTCGCGCCGGGCGGGGCCGAGCAGGGCGAGCGGTTGCAGGTAGGGCAGGGCGGTCGCGAGCCGCTCGGGGCCGAGACCGGCCAGCGCGCAGGCGGTGGCGCGGGCCGGTCCGACGCGTACCGCGGTGGTGGCGAGCAGTTCGGCGAGGTCGCTGCCGAGCGTCTCGGGCGGGGCGTTGAGCTGCGCCCGCGCGAACGCGGTGAGCCGGGGGCTGCCGTCCGCCCCGACGAGGATGTGCTCGGGGCGCAACGCCCGGTGGGCGAGGCGGTGTTCGTGGATGTGGGCCACGGTCGCCCAGGCCGCGCCGAGCAGGGTGTCGGTCAGCTCCGTGTCGGGGAGCGCGGAGAGCGGGCGGGCGCCGTGCCCGACCGTCACCAGGACCGCGCCGCCGCCGGTCACCGGGTAGGCGATGACGGGGTCGGCGACCCGGGCGCCGGTGCGGGCGGCGAAGACCAGCATGAGCAGTTCGTGTTCGGCGGCACCGAGCGGGGTCTGCTCGCCCGGGTCGGCCGGGTGGCGCAGCAGGAGGCGCCGGGCGAGCCGGTGGAACAGGTCGCGGCCCCGGTCCTCGGCGGCGAGGGCGCGCACCGTCAGCTGGGCGCCCTCGGCGGTCTCCGCGTCGTAGAGGAGGCCCTCGCCGGGAAGCTGACGGTCCGCCGGCAGTTCGCGGAGGGTGGCGAGGGGGATCCCGCAGGCGACGAGGGCGTCGGCGACGGCCTGGGCCGGCGGGCGGTCGGGCGGGCCGCCGGCCATGAGGAGGACGGCCGATCCCGCGGCGCCGCCGACGACGAGGGCGCCGAACGCGTCCAGCGGGACGAGCGAGGCGGCCAGCGCGCCGAGCGTGGCGCAGCCGGCGGTCAGGGCCCACAGCACCCGCCGCCACGGCCGGGCCAGCCAGGGGCCCGCGGCGACGACCGCGGACGCGCAGGCCGCCAGGTACACCGCCGACGGCCAGCCCGCGTGCACCAGGCCGCCACGGCCGACGAGCACCTGCGGCCACAGTTCGGGCCTGCTCTCGGCCAGCGCGAGCCGGGTGAGCGCCCAGCCGACGGCCGCGCCCAGGGCCGCCGCGGGCAGCACCCTCGACACCGCGTCGAACCGGCGCCGTACGACGAGGACGACCAGGGCGGCCAGCGGTGCGAGCATGGCGACCGCCTGCACCGTGCCGAGGAGTACGTCGCGCAGGGCGGGCGGCAGCGCGGTGGCCGCGGTGAGCAGGCCCTGCTGCGCCCGGCGGGCGAAGTCCCGGGTGGCGACCGCCACCAGCACGGTCAGCACGAGGGCGGCCAGGGAGACCAGCAGCCGCAGCAGGTCGGCCGCGCGCCGCACGTCCCGGGGCGGCGGGGCGTCGACGGTGGGCGCCGCCCCGCCTGCTCCGGCGCCGCCCACGAGGTCGGCGGAGAGCAGCATGCCGTGCCGGTCGGTCATGTCCTGCTCCCGGCGGGGATGCGAGGACGGCCCATGCGCGCGCTCCTTCGGGCACAGGTCCGGCTCGCCCGGACGTCGGCCCATGGTTCCACGCGGCCGGTGTCCCGCGCCTCCGTCGAATGACTGTAGGCGGACGCGGTCGGCCGACGGATCATGTCCCCTTGGGAGGCTGCGGGATGGTGCCGTTCATCCGGGCGCGGTTCTCCGCGAGCAGTTCCTGGACGCGCTTCTCGACCTCCACGGGGTCGACGCCGAGGGCCCGGCCCATGTGGATGGACCACACCTCCGAGCGCACGTTGGTCTCGAAGTCGAGGTCGGCGCGGACGTTCTCGCGGGCGGCCTGCCGGTTCTGGCTCACCATCACGAAGGTGGACAGGAAGATCGCCTCCAGGCTGACGATCATGGTGAGCAGTCCGAAGGGGAACGGGTCCCAGATCGCGCCTTCGCCGAACACGCCCTCGTTGAACACGATCCAGACCGTGAACCACAGGGCGTGCAGGTACACGAACATCATGGTTCCGGCGAATGCGGTGATCGCGTCCGCGATGCGGTCCTGGGTGCCGCGCAGCTGCGCGAGGACGTCCTGTTCGTTGACGATCCGTAGGGCCGGTCGCTTCGGCGATGTGCTCATGGCCATTCTCCTGCCAGGTGTCCGACGATGATCGCAGCGTACGGGGGCCGATGGCGCCATCGGGGGTGCCGCGAAAGGTCGTGCGGCGGCTGCGGGTGTGTGGGAGCTGGTCGCGCAGTTCCCCGCGCCCCTGAAGGGGCGCCTGCAGCTGGGGAGTTCTAGCGTTCGGTCACCTTGCCCGCGGCTACCTCCAGGCGGCGGGTGACGCGGACCGCGTCCAGCATGCGGCGGTCGTGGGTGACCAGGAGGAGGGTGCCCTCGTAGGCGTCCAGGGCCGATTCCAGCTGCTCGATCGCCGGGAGGTCGAGGTGGTTCGTCGGCTCGTCCAGGACGAGGAGGTTGACGCCGCGGCCCTGGAGCAGGGCCAGGGCGGCGCGGGTGCGTTCGCCCGGGGAGAGCGTGGCCGCCGATCGCAGTACGTGGTCCTGCTTGAGGCCGAACTTGGCGAGGAGGGTGCGGACTTCGACGGGTTCGGTGTCGGGTACGGCCGCGCAGAAGGCGTCCAGCAGGGACTCGGTGCCGTGGAAGATCTTGCGCGCCTGGTCGACCTCGCCGACCAGCACGCCCGGGCCGAGGGCCGCGTGCCCGGCGGCCGGCTCCACCCGGCCCAGCAGCACGGCGAGCAGCGTCGACTTGCCCGCGCCGTTCGCGCCGGTCACCGCGACCCGGTCCGCCCAGTCGATCTGGAGGGACACCGGTCCGAAGGTGAAGTCGCCGCGCCGTACCTCCGCGTCCCGCAGGGTGGCGACGACGGCGCCGGAGCGCGGGGCCGCCGCGATCTCCATGCGCAGTTCCCACTCCTTGCGGGGCTCCTCGACGACCTCCAGGCGTTCGATCATGCGCTGGGTCTGGCGGGCCTTGGCGGCCTGCTTCTCGCTGGCCTCGCTGCGGAACTTGCGGCCGATCTTGTCGTTGTCGTTGGACGCCTTGCGCCGGGCGTTCTTGACGCCCTTGTCCATCCAGCCGCGCTGCATCTGGGCGCGGTCCTGGAGGGCGGCCTTCTTGTCGGCGTACTCGTCGTAGTCCTCACGGGCGTGCCGGCGGGCCACGTCGCGTTCCTCCAGGTAGGCGTCGTAGCCGCCGCCGTAGAGGTTGATCTGGTTCTGGGCCAGGTCGAGTTCGAGGACCTTGGTGACGGTGCGGGTGAGGAACTCGCGGTCGTGGCTGACCACGACCGTGCCGGCGCGCAGGCCGGTCACGAAGCGTTCGAGGCGTTCCAGGCCGTCCAGGTCGAGGTCGTTGGTGGGCTCGTCGAGGAGGAAGACGTCGTAGCGGGAGAGGAGGAGGGAGGCGAGGCCCGCGCGGGCGGCCTGGCCGCCGGAGAGGGAGGTCATCGGCTGGTCGAGGTCGACGGCCAGGCCGAGGGTGTCGGCGACCTCCTCGGCCCGCTCCTCCAGGTCGGCGCCGCCGAGGTCGAGCCAGCGTTCCAGGCTCACGGCGTAGGCGTCGTCGGCGCCCGGTGCCCCGTCGACCAGGGCCTGGGTCGCCTCGTCCATCACGCGCTGGGCCTCGGCGACCCCGGTGCGCCGGGCGAGGAAGCCGCGCACGGTCTCGCCCGGCCGCCGCTCCGGCTCCTGGGGCAGGTGGCCGACGGTCGCGGTCGGCGGGGAGAGCCGCAGTTCGCCCTGTTCGGGGGCGGTGAGCCCGGCGAGCAGCCGGAGCAGGGTGGACTTGCCCGCGCCGTTGGCACCGACGAGACCGATCACGTCACCGGGCGCGACGACGAGGTCGAGCCCGGAGAAGAGCGAGCGGTCGCCGTGCCCGGCGGCGAGGTTCTTGGCGACGAGGGTGGCAGTCATCAGAACGCCGATCCTAATCTGCCGGGCGACCCGGACCCGGCCCTGTTCTCCCCCGGTCAGCGCTCGGGCGCCGCCACCAGCACGCTCCCGGCGGTGCGGGCCACGACGAAGGAGCCGCCCCTGGCCGCCCTGCCGTCCAGGGGGATGCGGTGGCGGCCGGGTTCCAGGACTCCGTCGAAGAGTTCGTGGGTGCGGGGGCGGGAGAGGCGGTCGAGGCGGTACGACGTGAGCCGCACCCGGCAGGGCGAGGTGACCTCGATGCCGGCGGTGCCGTCGGCGGCGACCAGCCGGGCCAGCCGGCGCTGCGGGAGCGGGCTGCGGTCGAGGGCGTGTTCGATCTGGGCGACGAGGAGCGGGACGATCGGGGCGAGTCCGTCGATGTAGGCCACCGTCACGCCCGCCCGCTCGAACGCCTGGCGTACGGCGGTCCGCTCGGCCTCGGCGACCGCGGGGCCGAAGGCGACGGCCGCGTAGCCGCGGAGTTCCTCGGCGGGGACGCCGTCGGCGTCGCGGGTGATGTCGGCTGCGATGCCGATGGCGCGCAGGGCGGCGGCCAGCTTGGCGAGGAGGGCGACGCGGGCGCCGATCAGCAGCACCCGGCGGCCGGGCGGCGGGCCGGAGTCTTCGAGGAGGGCGCCGAGGGCCTCGCGGTACTCGGGGCCGTGGAAGCGGAACGGGCCGATGCCGTGGTAGCCGTTGAGCTCCAGGTCGGCGTGTTCGGAGGTCTGCCAGGCGAAGTCCCGCCAGATGTAGTCGTCGCCGTCGTGCTCGATGACCGCGGTGACCGCGCCGCAGGCCAGGTCCTCGCACTCGGGACAGCCGTAGACGACGTACCGGCCGTCGGGCAGCGGGGCCTCGGACTCCAGTAAGAGGCTGCGGACCTGGGCGGTGAAGATCGCGGGCGGCACGTCGGAGGCGAGCGGGGAGACGGCGTCCAGGTCGGAGAGCTGGAACAGCAGCGGGTGACCGTCGACGACGAAGTCCACGAAGTCCCGGTGGAGCTGGTAGCCGCCGTCGGCGAGGACACCGCCGGCGCGCATCGCCGGGGCCAGGCCGAAGGTCGCGTATGCGGCAGACATGCTGTGAGTATCCCCAGAGCGGGACGATCTGAGCGCGGCATGACATATTCCGCTAACGTCACGGTGTGCGGTCTGAGCTGAGTGACGAAGTGATCGTGGTCGGCGGCGGGGTCGTCGGACTGACCACGGCGGTGGTGCTGGCCGAGGGCGGACGCCGGGTGCGGGTGTGGGCCCGGGAGACCGGCGGGCGTACGACCTCGGCCGTCGCCGGCGCGCTGTGGTGGCCGTACCGCATCGAGCCGGAGGCACTGGTCGGGGAATGGGCGCTCGCCTCCCTTGTCGTGTACGAGGCGCTGGCGGCGCGGCCGGAGGAGACGGGCGTACGCCTGGTCGAGGGCGTACACGACGGCCTGCGGCTGGACGGGCTGGGGGCGTGGGCGGCGGAGGTGCCGGGGCTGGCGGAGACCGCCGAAGGTCTGACGGCCCGGCTGCCGTTGATCGACATGCCGGTCCATCTGGGGTGGCTGCGCGAGCGGTTGGAGCGGGCGGGCGGGACCGTCGAGGAGCGGGTGGTGGAGTCGCTGGACGAGGTGCCCGCGGCGGTGGTGGTCAACTGCACCGGGCTCGGGGCCCGTTCGCTCGTCCCGGATCCGGCGGTGCGTCCGGTGCGCGGGCAGCTGGTCGTGGTGGAGAACCCCGGGATCAGCACCTGGTACACGTCCGACGAGGGGGAAGGGGGCGCCTCCGCGTACTTCTTCCCGCAGCCCGGCGGGCTGCTGCTCGGGGGTACGGCGGAGGAGGACGCCTGGTCGCTGGAGCCGGATCCGGAGGTGGCGGCCGGGATCGTGGCGCGCTGTGCGGCGGTCCGGCCGGAGATCGCCGGGGCGCGGGTGCTGGCGCACCGGGTGGGGCTGCGGCCGTACCGGTCGGCGGTCCGGCTGGAGCACGAGCTACGGCCGGGCGGCCGGGTGGTGGTCCACAACTACGGGCACGGCGGGGCCGGGATCACGGTCGCCTGGGGATGTGCGCGGGAGGCGGCCGGGCTGGTGGACACCGGCCCGGCCGCCTGACCGGTCAGCTCGCGGGGACGCGCTGGACGGTGCGCGGGGCGCGCACGCCGTGCAGGGCGGTCTTCCCGGGCGCGGTCCACCGGGCGGAGGTGGCGCGGGTGAACGCGTCCGCGCCGCCGACCAGCGGGACCCTGGCCGTCGTCCGGGACAGGTCCACGGTGAGCGTCGGGGTGGTGGACGGCGGGTCGATGAGGTCCTTGTCCGTGCCCGCGACGATCAGCGCCAGCCGGTGGCCCTTGGGTACGACGTGGTCGGTGGCCGCCAGGTCGAGCGTGATCGTGTAGGCCTTGCCCGGGGTGAGCGGGACGCCCTTGCCGGGGTCGGCGTAGGTGCCGAGGTCGGCCCAGCCGCGGCTGAAGACGGTGTAGTCGACGGCCTTGGTCTTTGCCGCGGTCCTCAGGAAGCAGGCGCTGTCACCGGCCGTGCTCTCGCCCCAGCAGGTGCGGTCGGTGAGGGTGGTGATGCCCTCGGCGCCGTCGGCGTAGTCGCGGATGGTGTCCGGGCCGAGGTCGACCAGGACGGCGGTCAGGTGGGCCGTCGAGGTGGTCGGCGTGGCGGTGACGGTCACCTTGGACGAGCCGGACAGCCGCAGGTCCCGGGTGAGCGGCGCGGTGAGGAAGCCGGCCTTGTCGGAGGTGGGGGTGGCGAGCTGGGCGGCCCAGTCGGTCTCGCTCTGCTGCGGGTCGTCCGTGAACGTCTCGGTGCCGGATCCCTTGTGCAGGCCGAGGGTGCCGACGCCCGCCTGGGTGCCGGCGGCGGGGCGCAGGGTGGTGGCCCGGGTGCCGCGCGGCGGCCAGACGGACGAGGTCACCCACTGGTCGGGATGGCGCTCGATGTCGGCCATCGGCTGCCGGTCGATGCCGTTGTCGTAGCCGAGGAGTTCGTGGTCGAACCAGCGGTGCAGGGTGTCGACCCAGGCACCGCGCCGGTAGTCGAAGGGGTCGACGTGCCCGGTCTGGGAGAGCCAGATCTTGCGCTCGACGCCGTTCTTGGCGAGAGCGTCCCACCACTGGCCGAAGTGCTTGGTGCGGACGTTGAGGTCCTGCATGCCGTGCACGAGGAAGACGCTGGCCGTCACCTTGGCGGCGTCCTTGACGTAGTCGCGCTCGGTCCACAGGTCGGTCCAGTCGCCGCTGCGCGGGGCGCCGTCGATCAGCTTCTGCTGGACGGCACCGCACTTGGCGTAGGCGTCGTCGCTCTCCACCGCGCCGGCCAGCCAGTCGGGGCCGGAGTCGTAGAGCGGGGCGCCCTGGGCGAAGTAGTAGTCGTACCAGGAGGAGATCGCGCTGATCGGGACGATCGTCCTGAGTCCCTTGACGCCGGTGGCGGCCACGCCGTTGGCGATGGTGCCGTCCCAGCTCTTGCCGATCATGCCGGTCTTCCCGTTGGTCCAGCTCGCCTTGACGGTGGTGGTGCCGGTGCGGCTGCTGTAGGCCTTGGCGCGGCCGTTGAGCCAGTCGATGACGGCCTTCGCGGACTGGATGTCGGAGCGGCCGCCGATGTCGATGCAGCCGTCGGAGCGGTTGGTGCCGGCCAGGTCGACGCCGACGAAGGCGTAGCCGCGCGGCACGAAGTAGTTGTCGTAGAAGAGCGGCATCTGGACGACGTTCCCGCCCGCGTCGTACGTCTTCAGCTGGCTCTCGTTGCCGCGGCCGCAGCAGGAGTAGTAGGGGCTGGCGTCCATGATGACCGGCACCTTGCGGCCCTGTGCGGCGGGTTCGGAGGGCCGGACGATGTCGGCGGCGACCCGGTCGGTCCTCCCGTCGCCGTCGGAGTCGAGGCCGGTGTCCACCCAGACGGCCTCGCGGATGGCGTTCGCGTACGAGTAGACGGGCCGGCTCTCGCGAGGGGCGCCGGAAGCCTGGGCCGCGGCCGGGGTGAGGAAGGCGGCGATCAGGGCTGCGACGGCCGCGACGGCGAGCGGTCTCCAGATCGTGAAGCGCGTGCGTTTCGGCATGGGGCGGACGCTACCCGGGTCAACTCCCGTGCAGAAGGGGGCATCTGGGGGACCGTCAGACGGATTGCGGCCGAATGGCGATCGTGTGACAGCAGGTGCCGTGGACAGGCCAGGGGCCACAGGGACTGAATAGGCTCCGAACAGTTTCGTGCTCCATCGACTTGGCGCTGCCGCCGCGGTGTGGCGGCTGCGCCTCGGCCCCCTACCGACCTGGAGTTCTCTTGCACCGCAGAATCCTCGCGCCGGGCGCCCTCGCGGCGGCCTCCCTGCTGCTGGCGATCCCGGCATCGGCCGCGAGCTACAGCCCCGGCGCGCCGGGCATCGGCGACCCCTACTACCCGTACTACGGCAACGGCGGTTACGACGTCTCCCACTACGACCTCCGCCTGCAGTACCAGCCGGCCACCGACGAGCTGGCCGGTACGGCGACGATCCTGGCGCGCACCACGCAGGACCTGTCCAGCTTCGACCTGGACTTCCTGCTGGACGTCAGCGAGGTACGGGTCAACGGGGTGAAGGCGGACTTCGCCACGTCCGGTCAGCACGAACTGGTCGTCACCCCCAGGTCGCCGCTGGCGAAGGGCACGCAGGTCACCGTCCTCGTCCGCTACAGCGGAGTGCCGTCGACCAAGAGCGCGTACGGCTTCAGCACCTGGCACCGCACCCCGGACGGGGCGGTCGCGGCGGACGAGCCCGAGGCCGCCTGGTGGTGGTACCCGAGCAACGACCACCCGCTGGACAAGGCGACCTACGACGTGTCGGTGGCCGTCCCCGACGGCACCCAGGTCATCTCCAACGGCCTGCTCCAGTCGACGAGTTCGAAGCTCGGCTGGACCCGGTACAACTGGCGGCAGAACAAGCCGCAGGCGACCTACCTGACCACCCTGGCCGTCGGGAGGTTCGACATCACGACGGGCACCTCCGAGGGTGGAGTGCCGGTCGTCAACGCCTACAGCAAGGACCTCGGCGACAACGACGGGGCGGCCCGCGCGAGCGTGGAGCGCACCGGGGAACTCGTCGACTGGCTCTCCGGCTACTTCGGGCCGTATCCCTTCAGCTCGGCCGGCGGGTACGTGCCGAACACCACCACCGGGTACGCGCTGGAGACGCAGACCCGCGTCTACTACAGCCCGAAGCAGTTCGCGAACGGCGCCAACACGTCGGTGGTCGTCCATGAGCTGGCCCACCAGTGGTACGGCGACGACGTCTCCCTCAAGGGCTGGAAGGACATCTGGCTCAACGAGGGGTTCGCGCGGTATGCGCAGTGGCTGTGGTCGGAGCACGAGGGCGAGGGCACGACGCAGGAACTCGCCGACTACGTGTACGCGTCGCATCCGGCCGACGACGCGTTCTGGACGGTGAAGCCGGGGGATCCCGGCCCCGACGACCAGTTCGACATCGCTGTCTACGACCGGGGGGCGCTGGCCGTGCAGGCGCTGCGGAACGCGGTCGGTGACGACGCGTTCTTCGCGATCCTGAAGGGGTGGCCGCAGGAGCACGCGTACGGGAACGCTTCGGTGGCCGACTTCGAGGAGTACGCGGAGAAGGTGTCGGGGAAGTCGTTGTCGGGGTTGTTCGATGCGTGGCTGTTCCAGCCGACGAGGCCGGCGGCTCCAGCTTTCAAGGCGGCGGTGGCTCCGGTCCAGCCGAAGTCTTGGAAGCGGATCGAGGCTACGAACGACGTGCACTGAGGGGGTGCCGGGTTCGGTGGGTGGGGGGGGCTGCGGGCCGTGGGTGGCTGGGCGCGCAGTTCCCCGCGCCCCTGAAGGGGCGCCTGAGCGGGGCGTCTCCAGACAGCTAAAGGGGCGCTTCGTCGCCGTAGTCGTACACGGTGACCGGGATTTGTCGGGCCACCAGCCGCTCCTTTATCAACGGCTCGACGCGGGACCACTTGCCGCCCGCCAGGCCGCATCCGATGCGGGGCATGTGCACGGACGCGCCGCGTTCGGTCGCCTCCTCGGCGAGCTTGCCCAGGGCCGTGTCGATCGCCTCGTAGCGGACCGGTACGCCCTTGCTGCCGGTTCTGGTCCCCCGTTGGCCGATCATGTTGGCCACCCAGATGTAGCGCTCGACGCGGACCAGCTGGACCGCGCCCAGGCCGAAGTCGTTGTTCGCGCGGTCCCGGTGCCAGGCGCGGTAGGCCTTCTCGGGCTCCGGCCAGCGGCGGGAGAGGGCCAGCACGAAGCCCTTTCCCCAGCCCCCCAGGTCGTTGCAGACGTGGGCGATCACCTTGACGCCCTTGCCCGACGGCGTGGTGGCGTCACCCCGGATGTATGTGATCTCCGACATGACGCCACCGTAGGCGATGCCACTGACAGTGGACCTGACCTGCTACTTCGTGAGCCGGGTCAGCTCCTCGTCGGCCGCTCGGGAGACCCGGCGGCGGACGCCGAACCAGCCGGCCACCAGCAGGGCGGCGATCACCGGGATGAGCAGGAGGGTCTTGCGGCCGACCTCGGGGTCGTTGCCCATCATGCCGAGGCAGACCAGCAGGAAGGCGATCGTGGCGATCTCGGTGACCGGGCTGAAGCGGAGGCGGAACGCGGGGCGCTCGACCAGGCCGGCCTTCGCGCGGCGGACGAAGATCAGGTGGCAGAGCATGATGATCACCCAGGTGCTGATGATGCCGAGGGAGGCGACGTTCAGCACGATCTCGAAGGCCTGGCTGGGCATGAGGTAGTTGAGGCCGACGCCGAGCACGCAGACCGCGCAGGTCAGCAGGATGCCGCCGTAGGGGACCTGGCTGCGGTTCATGCGGGCGGTGAACTTCGGGGCCGAGCCGGCCACGGCCATGGAGCGCAGGATGCGGCCGGTGGAGTAGAGGCCGGAGTTGAGCGAGGACATCGCCGCGGTGAGGACCACCAGGTTCATCACGTCACCGGCGCCCGAGACGCCGATCTTGGAGAGGACGGTGACGAAGGGGCTCTCGTCGGCCGAGTACACCGAGCCGGGGAGCAGCAGGGCGAGCAGGACGACCGAGCCGACGTAGAAGAGGCCGACGCGCCACATGATCGAGTTCACCGCGCGCGGGACGACCTTCTCCGGTTCGGCGGTCTCGCCGGCCGCGACGCCGACCAGTTCCAGGGCCGCGTAGGCGAAGATCACGCCCTGCATGACCAGGACGACCGGCATCAGGCCGTGCGGGAGGACACCGCCGTGGTCGGAGACGACGCTCAGGCCCGGGGTCCGCCCGTCGACCTTGTGCTGGGTGGCCAGCAGGAAGATGCCGATCAGCATGAAGCCGACGAGGGTCGCGACCTTGATGATCGCGAACCAGAACTCCATCTCGCCGAAGATCTTCACGGAGATCAGGTTGACCGCCAGGACGACGGCGAGGGCGATCAGCGCGAGGGTCCACTGCGGGATGCTCGTGAACATCGACCAGTAGTGGGTGTAGAGCGCGATCGCGGTGATGTCCGCGATGCCGGTGGTCGACCAGTTGAGGAAGTACATCCAGCCGGCGACGTACGCGCCCTTCTCGCCGAGGAACTCGCGCGCGTACGACACGAAGGAGCCGGAGGAGGGGCGGTAGAGGACCAGCTCGCCGAGGGCGCGGACCACGAAGAAGGCGAAGACTCCGCAGACCAGGTAGGCGAGGGCGAGGGCCGGGCCGGCGTTGTGGAGGCGGCCGCCGGCGCCGAGGAAGAGGCCGGTGCCGATCGCGCCGCCGATGGCGATCATGTTGACGTGGCGGGCCTTGAGGTCCTTGCTGTAGCCGGCGTCGCCCGCGTCCGCGGGCGCCTGGGCCGCGTCGGTCCGGGTGGCGGCGGCCTGCGCCGTGTCCACGGAGTCCTTGCTCAAAGGTGGTTCCACTCTCTGGTGCGCCCGAGCGGATCGCGCTCGGGTGTCCGGACGTACTCGGCCGGCGCGCTCGTTGTGGGCACAGACCGAGGGGCCACCTTCCCCCGCGCACCAGGGCGTATGCGATGGCATAGATCACAGAGCGGGACTTCTCACAAGATCACGATCTTGTCGGGAAGGTGAACATCAGCCGAACACGTCGCATGCGGGACCTGGTGTCACAGTGCCGGTGTGACAGCGATACTGCTGCACATGACGACCGACACCGACGGCGGCTCCGGCGACCCGGCGCTCACGATCGACGAACTGGCCGCGCGGGCCGGCACCACGGTCCGCACGGTCCGCTTCTACGGCACCAAGGGGCTGCTGCCGCCGCCGGTGATCGGGCCGCGCCGGGTGGGTCACTACGGGCGCGAGCACCTGGCCCGGCTGGCGCTGATCGAGGAGTTGCAGTACCAGGGCATGACGCTGGCGGCGATCGAGCGCTACGTGCGGCAGCTGCCGCCCGGCCTGAGCCATCACGACCTGGCCATCCACCGGGCCGTGGTGGCCTCCTGGGCCCCGGACACCGAGGAGACCGTGACCGCCGCGGAGCTGCGGCGGCGGGCCGGGCGCCCGCTGGACGGGGAGGACGTCGAACGGCTCGTCGCCATGGACGTCGTACGGCCCGACGGGGACGGCTACCGCATCGACCCCGGCCTGCTCCGGCTCGCCGTCCAGCTCCTCGACGTGCCGCTGTCCGAGAAGGCGATCCTGGCCGCGCGCACGGTCCTGACCGAACACGCGCGGGCGGCCGCGCACGAGCTGTCGCAGCTGTTCCGGGCCGAGGTGGCGGAGCGGACCGAGGCGGACGTGAAGTCCCTGTCCGCGCACATGCAGCCGCTGGTGGTCCAGGCGCTGCTGACCGCGTTCCAGCGGTCGCTCAGCGCGGAGGTGCACCAGTGGCTCGACGGCTCCGGAGACGGATCCTGCGAAGGTTCCTGAGAAGGTTCCTGGGGAGGATCCGCTCCGCGCACCCGGCTCGGCGTCGGCTCAGCGGCCGTCCGTGAAGGTCTCCCCCTTCTCCGCCTTCTCGACCAGCAGCGCGGGCGGGGTGAACCGCTCGCCGTAGGTCTCGGCGAGTTCACGCGCGCGTGCCACGAAGCCGGGCAGGCCCCCTTCGTAGCCGTTGACGTACTGCAGGACGCCGCCGGTCCAGCCGGGGAAGCCGATGCCGAACAGCGAGCCGATGTTGGCGTCGGCGACCGAGGTGAGGACGCCCTCCTCCACGAGGCGCACGGTGTCCAGGGCCTCGGAGAAGAGCATCCGCTCCTGCATGTCCCGGAACGGGATCTCGTGGCCGGGCCTGGTGAAGTGCTCGCGCAGGCCGGGCCACAGGGCGGCGCGGCTGCCGTCCTCGGCGTAGTCGTAGAAGCCCGCTCCCCCGCTGCGGCCGGGGCGGCCGAACTCGTCGACCATGCGGTCGATGACCGCCTCGGCGGGGTGCGCGGTCCAGGTGCCGCCGGCCTCCTCGACGGCCAGCCGGGACTCGCGGCGGATCTTCTGCGGCAGGGTCAGGGTCAGCTCGTCCATCAGGGAGAGCACCTTGGCCGGGTAGCCGGCCTGGGCCGCCGCCTGCTCCACGGAGGCGGGCTCGATGCCCTCGCCGACCATGGCGACGCCCTCGTTGATGAAGTGGCCGATCACCCGGGAGGTGAAGAAGCCGCGCGAGTCGTTGACGACGATCGGCGTCTTGTTGATCTGCCGGACCAGGTCGAAGGCGCGGGCCAGGGCCTCGTCGCCGGTGCGCTCGCCCTTGATGATCTCGACGAGCGGCATCTTGTCGACGGGCGAGAAGAAGTGCAGGCCGATGAAGTCGGTCTGGCGCTCGACGCCCTCGGCGAGGGCGGTGATGGGCAGCGTGGAGGTGTTGGAGCAGAGCAGGGCGTCGGGGGCGACGACGGACTCGATCTCCTGGAAGACCTTGTGCTTGAGGGCGGTGTCCTCGAAGACGGCCTCGATGACCGCGTCGCAGCCGGCCAGGTCCTGCGGGTCTCCGGTGGGCGTGATGCGCGCGAGCAGGGCGTCCGCCTTCTCCTGGCTGGTGCGGCCCTTGGCGACGGCCTTGGCGCACAGCTTCTCGGAGTAGCCCTTGCCCTTCTGGGCGGCCTCGGCGGAGACGTCCTTGAGGACGACGTCGATGCCCGCGCGGGCGCACGAGTAGGCGATGCCTGCGCCCATCATGCCGGCGCCGAGGACGGCGACCTTGGTGACCTTGCGGGGCTCGACGCCCTTGGGGCGGTTGGCGCCGGAGTTGACGGCCTGGAGGTCGAAGAAGAACGCCTGGATCATGTTCTTCGACGTCTGCCCGGCGGCCAGCTCCACGAAGTAGCGGGCCTCGATGACCTGGGCGGTCTCGAAGTCGACCTGGCTGCCCTCGACGGCGGCGGCGAGGATGCGGCGCGGCGCCGGGTAGGGGGCGTTGTTGGTCTGCTTGCGCAGGCTGGCCGGGAAGGCGGGCAGGTTGGCGGCGAACTTGGGGTTGGCGGGCGTGCCGCCGGGGATCCGGTAGCCCGGCTTGTCCCAGGGCTGCTGCGACTCGGGGTTGGCGTCGATGAAGGCGCGGGCCTTGGCCAGCAGGTCCTCCGGCGACTGGGCCACCTCGTGGATGAGGCCGTTCTGCAACGCGCGCGTGGCGTTGTACTGGGTGCCCTGGAGGAGGACCTTCAGCAGGGCGTCGGCGATGCCGAGGAGGCGGACCGTGCGGACGACTCCGCCGCCGCCCGGGAGGAGGCCGAGGGTGACCTCGGGGCAGCCGATCTTGGTGCCGGGGGTGTCGAGGGCGACGCGGTGGTGGCAGGCGAGGGCGAGTTCGAAGCCGCCGCCCAGGGCCGCGCCGTTGATCGCGGCGACGACCGGCTTGCCGAGGGTCTCGATGCGGCGCAGGTTGCGCTTGACGCCGAGGCCGCCGTCGAAGAGGTCCTGGGCGGTCTCGGGGGTGACCCGGATGAGGTCGCGCAGGTCGCCGCCGGCGAAGAAGGTCTTCTTGGCGGAGGTGAAGACGACGCCCCGGATCGAGTCCTGCTCGGCCTCCAGGCGGTCGGTGACCGCGGCGAGGGACTCGGCGAAGGCCGCGTTCATGGTGTTCGCGGACTGGTTGGGGTCGTCCAGGACGAGGGTGACGACGCCGGTGTCGTCCTGTTCCCAGCGGATGGTGGTGCTCTCGGTCATGGGTCGTGTCTCCGTGAGGTCTCTTGGTTCCGCGGGGATGTCAGACGCGCTCGACGATGGTGGCGATGCCCATGCCGCCGCCGACGCAGAGGGTGGCGAGGCCGTAGCGCTTGTCCTGGCGCTCCAGTTCGTCGACGAGCGAGCCGAGGATCATCGCGCCGGTGGCGCCGAGCGGGTGGCCGAGCGCGATGGCGCCGCCGTTGACGTTGACCTTGTCCAGGGACAGGCCCATGTCCTTCACGAAGCGCAGCACGACCGCCGCGAACGCCTCGTTGATCTCGACCAGGTCGATGTCGTCGATGGTGAGACCGGCCTTGGCGAGCGCCTTGCGGGTGGCGGGGGCGGGGCCGGTGAGCATGATGGTCGGCTCGGAGCCGGAGACGGCGGCCGAGACGATCCGCGCGCGCGGGGTGAGGCCGTAGCGCTCGCCGATCTCCCTGGTGCCGATGGCCACCAGGGAGGCGCCGTCGACGATGCCGGAGGAGTTGCCCGCGTGGTGGACGTGGTCGATCTTCTCGACCCAGTGGTACTTCTGCAGGGCGACCGCGTCGAAGCCGCCCAGTTCGCCGATGTCGGCGAAGGAGGGCTTGAGCCTGGCGAGGGAGTCGGCGGTGGTGCCGGGGCGCAGGTGCTCGTCGTGGTCGAGGACGACCAGGCCCGCGCGGTCCTTCACGGGGACCACGGAACGCTCGAAGCGGCCCTCCTTCACGGCCGTCGCCGCGCGCTCCTGGGAGAGCGCCGCGTACTCATCGACGTCCCGCCGGGAGAAGCCCTCGATGGTGGCGATCAGGTCGGCGCCGATGCCCTGCGGCACGAAGTTGACGGCCAGGTTGGTCATCGGGTCGTTGAACCAGGCGCCGCCGTCCGAGGCCATCGGCACTCGCGACATCGACTCGACGCCGCCCGCGAGGACGAGGTCCTCGAAGCCCGAACGGACCTTGGCGGCGGCCATGTTGACGGCTTCCAGGCCGGACGCACAGAAGCGGTTCTCCTGCACGCCGGCGACCGTGTCCGGCAGTCCGGCGGCGATCGCGGCGATCCGCGCGATGTCGGAGCCCTGGTCGCCGACCGGGCCGACGACACCGAGCACGACGTCGTCGATGGCGGCCGGGTCGAGGTCCGGGAAGCGGTCGCGGATCTCGTGGATGAGTCCGACGACCAGGTCGATGGGCTTCGTGCCGTGCAGGGCGCCGTTCGCCTTGCCGCGGCCGCGCGGGGTGCGGATCGCGTCGTACACGTACGCTTCGGTGCTCACTGACAAGCCTTTCAACGAGGGTTTTTCACGAAACGAGAGTTTTCAGGAGGGGGCGGGTCAGAGCCAGTTCTTGACCGTCTCGACCAGGCGGGCCGGGTCCGGGCCGACGGGGGCGATCTCCAGCATGGTCACGCCCGCCTCGCGGAAGGCGGCGATGCGGTCCCGGACGTACCCCTCCGGGCCGCACAGGGATATGAGTTCGCAGAACTCGTCCGGCACGGCCGCCTCGGCCTCCTTCTTGCGGCCGGCGAGGTACAGCTCCTGGATGAGCCGGGCCTCCTTCTCGTAGCCGTACGCGACGGCGAGGTCGTTGTAGAAGTTCTTGCCGGGGGCGCCCATACCGCCGACGTAGAGGGCGATCCGGGGGCGGGCCAGGTCGCGTACGGCGGCCGCGTCCTCGCCGATGGCGAGCAGGCCGCCGGCGACGATCTTCAGCTCGCCGAGGGCCGGGTCCCGGCGGGCGGCGCCCTCCGCCAGGGGCGTGCCCCAGACCTGGTGGGCCTTCTCGGGGATGAACAGGGTGGGCAGCCAGCCGTCGGCGATCTCGGCGGTCATCCGGACGTTGGCGGGGCCCAGCGAGGCCACGTAGAGCGGGACGTCGGGGCGGACCGGCTTGGTGAGGATCTTCAGGGGCTTGCCGAGGCCGCCGGGGCGGGGCATGTCGGTGATGCCGTGGTGGTCGATGACCTCGCGGCGCAGGATCCGCCGGGTCAGCTCGATCGTCTCGCGGGTGCGGCCGAGCGGCTTGTCGTACGCCTTCCCGTGCCAGCCCTCGACGACCTGCGGGCCGGAGGCGCCGAGCCCGATGATCGCGCGGCCGCCGGAGACCGCGTCGAGGCCGGCGGCCGTCTGCGCGATGAGGGCGGGGGTGCGGGAGTAGACGTTGAGGATCGCGGAGCCGATCTTCATCCGTTCGGTGCGGGCGGCCAGGTAGCCCATGAGCGTGGGCGAGTCGAAGCCGTAGGCCTCCGCGACCCAGACCGCGTCGAGGCCCGCCGACTCCAGCGCGGCCGCCTGGTCCGCGGCGGCACGCGGGTCGCCCGCGTAGTCGAGGAAGGTCGAGAGCTCCATCAGGTGGCGTCCTTGTCGTGGTGTCGGTCGGCGTCGTGGTCGGCGTGGTCGTCGAAGTCGTCGTGGTCGTCGAGGAGTGCCGGTACGTCCCAGTCGCGAGCCACCTCGGCGGTGGCCGCGCCCGGGCGGGCGGGGGCGGTGCGCACGGCCGTGGGGGTCGCGGAGAAGCGCGGGGCGGGGGCCGGCTGGGTGATGCCGCCGTGGTCGGTGAACGTGCCGCGGGCGGCGAGGTGGGGGTGGTGCGGGGCCTCGCGGAGGGAGAGGACGGGGGCCACGCAGGCGTCGGAGCCCTCGAAGACCGCCGTCCACTCGTCCCGGGTACGGGCCTTGAAGCGGGCGGCGACGCGCTCGCGCAGCTCGCCCCAGCGGGTCCAGTCCTTGCGGGCGTCGGCCAGGTCGTCCAGGCCGCCGAGCAGCTGCAGGAACTCGGCGTAGAACTGGGGCTCCAGGGCGCCGACCGCCATGTGGCCGCCGTCGGCGGTCTCGTAGGTGCCGTAGTACGGGCAGCCGCCGTCCAGCAGGTTGGCCCCGCGCCGGTCCTGCCAGCCGCCCGCGGCCACCATGCCGTGGATCATCGCGGAGAGGTGCGCGGTGCCGTCCACGATGGCGGCGTCCACGACCTGGCCGGTGCCGGTCGCGTGCGCGTGGTGCAGCGCGGCCAGGACGCCGACGACCAGGTACAGGGAACCGCCGGCGTAGTCGCCGAGCAGGTTGGCGGGGACGGCCGGGGGCTCGTCGGGGCGGCCGATCATGCCGAGGGTGCCGGTGAGGGCGATGTAGGCGATGTCGTGGCCCGCGCGGTGCGCGAGGGGCCCCTGCTGGCCCCAGCCGGTCATCCGGCCGTAGACCAGGCGCGGGTTGCGGGCGTGGCAGTCCTCGGGGCCGACGCCGAGCCGCTCGGCGACGCCGGGGCGGTAGCCCTCGATCAGGATGTCGGCGCGCGCGGCCAGGTCGAGGACGCGGGCGGGACCGTCCGGGGACTTGAGGTCGACGAGCACCGAGCGCTTGTTGCGGTTGGTGACGTCGTACGCCGGGTCGATGGCGAGCCCGGGGCCGCCGGGCCGGTCGACGCGGACCACGTCGGCGCCCAGGTCGGCGAGGAGCATCGCGGCGAACGGGCCGGGGCCGATACCGGCCAGCTCGACCACGCGCACGCCGGAGAGCGGGCCGTGTCCTGGCGTCCCTGCCGTGGTCATGCCGCCCCCAGTCATGTGACACAACTGATGTAACACCGACGATGCTAAGAACACGTTCCACTGGGCACAAGAGTGGACGAGCAAGCGCTTAGTCAAGATACCCGGTGGGGGTGCGTCCGCACTCCTCACGCTAGCCTCAGCCACCGACAACGGCACGGGTTGCACGACCGAGAGGTGTCATGAGCAGGCTGAAGACGACGGACCGTCCCTACGACCTCGTGCTCTTCGGAGCCACCGGCTTCGTCGGCGAGCTCACCGCCGAGTACCTCGCCGCGCACGCGCCGGAAGGCCTGCGCTGGGCCCTCGCGGCCCGGGACGAGGGCCGGCTGGAGGCGCTGCGCGAGCGGCTGCCGGGCGGCGCGGCGGTCGGGGTGCTGCGCGCGGACGTCGCGGAGCCCGCCACGGTCCGCGCCCTCGCCGAGCACGCGCGCGTGGTGGCCACGACGGTCGGCCCCTACGGCCGCTACGGCGAGGACCTGGTCGCGGCCTGCGCGGACACCGGCGCCGACTACCTGGACCTGTGCGGCGAGCCGGAGTTCGTGGACCTGACGTACGTCCGGCACGACGCACGCGCGCGTGAGACGGGCGCCCGCCTGGTGCACGCGTGCGGTTTCGACTCGGTCCCGCACGACCTGGGTGCCTACTTCACGGTCCGGCAGCTGCCGGAGGGGGTGCCGCTGACCGTGGACGGGTTCGTGACCGCCGACGCGACCTTCTCCGGCGGCACCTTCGCCTCCGCGCTGGACCAGTTCGCGCGTCCCCGGCAGATGCTCGCCGCGGCACGGGACCGCGCCCGGCACGAGCCCCGGCTGCTGGGCCGCCGGGCGAGCGCGCCGACGGGCGTCCCGCGCTTCGCGTCCGAGGTCGGCGCCTGGGCGCTGCCGCTGCCGACCATAGACGCCCAGATCGTGCGCCGTTCGGCGCGGGCCCTGGACCGCTACGGCCCCGACTTCCGCTACCGGCACTACGCGGCCGTCAGGCACCTGCCGATGGCGCTCGGCGGGATCGCGGCCGTCGGCGCGGTCACCGCGGCCGCCCAGCTGCCGCCGGCCCGGCGCTGGCTGTCGGACCGGCTCAGGCCCGGGGAGGGGCCGGACGCCGAGAAGCGGGCCCGCAGCTGGTTCACGGTCAGGTTCGTCGGCGAGGGCGGCGGACGACGGGTCTTCACCGAGGTCTCGGGCGGGGATCCCGGCTACGGCGAGACCGCGAAGATGTTCGCGGAGGCCGCCCTGTCGCTGGCCTTCGACGACCTGCCGCCGACGGCCGGCCAGGTCACCACCGCGCAGGCGATGGGCGACGCGCTGACCGAGCGGCTGCGCGCGGCCGGGATCGGCTTCCGGGTGGCGGCGACCCGCTGAACGCCTAGGACTGCCACTGGATCACGGTGTAGAGCATCCCGGCCATCCACCCGAACCCCACCACCACGGCGAGGACCAGCGCGGCCGTCACCGTGCGCTCGACGGGCTGGGCGGAGGCGGCAACGGACTCGAGGGTGCGGTGTGCGGTCATGCGGAAAGCCTGCCGCCGGACTGTAACGACAGCATCCGTACTCGTACTCAGAATCGCTACTCAGGCCTGGGCTTCACGCAGCGCACTGCGGCACAGCGCGTCCGCGCGGCGGGTGGTCTCGGGCAGGCGGTACTCCGGGGTGAGCGCGAGCGTGTGGGCGCAGGCGTTGCCGAGGCCCACCCGGTGGCCGACGGAGACGAACACCGGTTTCACGCCGTCCCGGGTGCGCAGGGCGCGGCCGACCTCCTCGGCGCCGGCGAGGAGCGGGGCGTGGCTGCCGCGCGGGGCGTCGGGGTCGTCGTAGGCGAAGGTGAACGGGTTCTTGGCGACGCCGATGGTGGGCAGGCCGGTGAGGACGCCCAGGTGGCTGGCGAGGCCGAAGCGGCGCGGATGGGCGAGGCCGTAGCCGTCGCAGACGACCAGGCCCGGCGGGCAGGGCAGGGCGTCGAGGGCGGCCCGCACGGTCGGGATCTCGCGGAAGGCGAGCAGTCCCGGCACGTACGGGAAGGAGACCCGGCCGACGGCGGTGGCCTCGGCGACGACCTCCAGGGTCGCCGCGTCCAGGACGACGGCCGCGGCGGCCACCAGGTCGCGCTCGTCGTCGTAGGCCACGTCGACGCCGGTGACGTGCCCGGTGCCGGGCGCCGGGCCCGGCTCGTCGAGGACCACCCGCCCCCGCAGCTCGTCCTGCACGGCCAGGGCCGCTTCCTCGGTCGCGGGCCAGCCCGCGGGTACGCCTACGGTCGTCGTCATGGTGGGCACGAGCGTACGGCCCGCCACGCGCGCGTGCGCCGACGGGTCGTGACGGTCCGGCTAGTTCTCCAGCCGTGCCGCCCGCCCCTGTTCGCCGGCCGCCCAGCAGCTCAGGTCCGGCGTGCACGCCACGGTGTCGTACGAACCGGTGTCGACGGTGCGCCAGGTGCGGCCGCCGTCGGTGGTCAGGTCGGTGCCGGTGGGGCCGACGGCGAGGGCCGTGGTGCGGCTGTGCGGGAGCCAGGCGACGCCCGAGCGGTAGGCGGGCGGCGGGGCGGCGGCGGGCCGCCAGCTGCGGCCGCCGTCCGGGGTGACCGCGGCCGCCCGCGGCGAGGCCTGGTCGGCGCGGTAGTCGCCGCCGACCGCGAGGCCGTGGGTGCGGTCGCGGAAGGCGACGGCGAAGACGCCCTTGGCCGGGTCGCCCGCCGGGATCGTGGTGTCGGCGGCGGTCCAGGTCAGGCCGCGGTCGGTGGAGTGCAGCACGCGCGCGTGCGCGCCGCCGCCGGTGGCCAGCCAGGCGTCCTTCGGCCCGGAGGTGACCAGGCACTGGCCGCTCGCCGCGAAGCCCGCCTCGCCCGCCAGGGCGGCCGGCATGCCGTCGTCCGGCAGCACCCGCCAGGAGCGGCCGCCGTCACTGGTCGACAGGATGCGGAACTTCCCGTCGACCGGGTCGCTCATGGCGAGGCCGTGGCGGCGGTCGAAGAAGGCCATGCAGTCGTAGAAGGCGGCGGGGTCGGTGTTGCGGAAGGACTCCGTCCAGGTCCGGCCGCCGTCCTCGGTGCGGTAGACCCGGGACGCCTCGCCCTCGCCGATGGCCAGCACCACCGCGCGGTGCGCGTCGAACGCCTCGACGTCCCGGAACTGGAGGTCGCCCGCGCCCGGCGGGGAGACGTTCCGCCAGCTCGTCCCGCCGTCCGTGGTGCGCAGCACGGTGCCGCCGGTACCGGCCAGCCATGCGGTGTCCCGGTCGACGGGGGCCAGGCCCCGGAACCGCACGTCCGGGCTGCCGGTGTCCTTGAGCGCCCAGTGCGGCGCCCTGGTCGTGGCCTGTGCGGAACCGGCGGTCAGCGCGGCCAGCGCCGCCGCGCACGCCACCCCCACCACGGCCGCCCGGCCGGTACGTCGGGCTCGTCCTGTGCGTCGCGTGCTCCCCAAGCGCCTCATGGCGCGCGAAGCTAGCCGACCGCCACGGCGCCGTCCAGAGGGCCCCGCGGCCCCTCGTGGCAGGTAAGCCCCGGGTGTGAATAGCGCCGGTGACGGAGGTCACTCGCTCTTCGCGTGCACGGATCGGCCGCTTCCGTCGTCTCTTCCAGTGCCAGGTCTCACACGCCCGGAAATTCGTACAGCCGTCACGAGGGAGCAAGGCGTTGTCCATCGTCATCGAGCAGCCCGTAGAGGCCCGCCTGGTCGCCGCGTCACCGCGCATGCCGAGCATCCCCGCCACCCTGCGCTACGACCGCGAGGACCCGTTCGCCGTGCGCATGACCTTCCCGGCCCCGGCCACCCTGGAGGGGGTCGACGTCTGCTGGACGTTCTCCCGCGAGCTGCTGGCGGCCGGGCTGCACGCCCCCGAGGGCAGCGGGGACGTCCGGGTGCGGCCGTACGGCTACGACCGGACCGTGCTGGAGTTCCACGCCCCCGAGGGCACCGCCGTCATCCATGTGCGCACGGGCGAGATACGCCGGTTCCTGGAGGCGACCGGCGACCTGGTGCCCACCGGTCTCGAACACCTCCAGCTGGACCTGGACCACGACCTGGCCGAGCTGATGCGGGACGCCTGCTGAGTCAGCTCTCCCGCGCCAGCAGGGCGTTGAGCTCGCCGTAGCCGAGCCCGCCCGCCAGCGCCCCGTACGTTCCCGCGTCCAGCAGCTCCCGCGCGGCGCGGCGGACGGCCGCGTGCGCGGCCTCGGCCAGGCCGGAGCCGGCGCTCACCCGGGCCACCCCGAGGGCGGCCAGTTCGGCGACGGCCGGCGCGCCCGGGCCCACCAGCACGTTCAGCGGCCCGTCGACACCCTCGACCAGCTCCTTGACCGTCGCCGGATCGACCACCCCGGGGACGAAGATCCCGTCGGCGCCCGCGGCCCGGAAGGCGGCGGCCCGCTCCAGGGTGGCGTCCACTCCCCCGCCGGCACGCAGGAACGTGTCGATCCGGGCGTTCACGAACAACGGCACGCCCTCCTTGTCCGCGGCCTCCCGTGCGGCGGCGATGCGCTCGGCCTGCCCGGCGACCGACCGCAGCGGTCCGTCGCCCGCCTCGTCGCCGTACAGCGCGTCCTCGACGTTGACGCCCACCGCGCCCGCCGCGAGCACCGCGCGGACGGTGTCGGCGACACCCTCCGGGTCCTCGGCGTACCCGCTCTCGATGTCGGCGCTGACCGGAACCCGCACCGTGGCGGCGATGCGCCGCACGGCCGCCAGCGCACGCTCCCGGTCCAGCCGGTCGCCGTCGGCGGCGCCGAGGGCCCAGGCGAGCCCGGCGCTGGTGGTGGCCACCGCGGCGGCACCCGCGTCCTCGGCGAGCCGGGCGCTCACCGCGTCCCAGGCGTTGGGGAGGACGAGCGGCCGCCCCGGGACGTGCAGGGCGTGGAAGGCGAGGGCGTGGTCCCGGAGGGTGCTCTGGTTGTTCGTCATGCGGACGACTCAACCACCCCGTGCCGGACGGAGGCTGGCAGGAATCCGACATGCAGGTGGCGCCCGGCCGGACCGCCGTCCCGCGCGTCGACGCCCCGGTTTTAATGCGTTGACGCCTCGCCGAGCCCGCTCGTACGGTGGACACGTCCTGTTGCCGCCGATTGGAGAAGGACGTTGCTCGTCTGAGGTCCCGAGACACCGCGTCACACCCGTGAGGTGTGTCTGTGGCGTTCGACCTCGGCGTGCGAGCCGTCCTCCCGGCACAGGATCTCTCCCTGGCCCTCTCGGCTGCTGCCTCGCGGTGTCTCGACACGCGTCCGTCCCCCGACACCGCAAGCAACCGCGAGGCGCCCATGTCAGCATCCCTGAGCATCACGTCCCTGTCCTTCGCCTGGCCCGACGGCTCCCCCGTCTTCGACGGCCTGGACATCTCCTTCGGCCCCGGCCGCACCGGCCTGGTCGGTGTCAACGGATCGGGGAAGTCGACGCTGCTGAAGCTCGTCGCCGGAGAACTCACCCCGGCCGACGGCTCCGTGAAGGTGGCCGGTGAGGTCGGCCACCTCCCGCAGAACGTCACGCTCGACACCGCGCTGCGCGTCGAGGAGGTGCTCGGCATCGCCGAGCGGCGGGCCGCGCTGCACGCCATCGAGGCGGGTGACGTGTCCGAGACGCACTTCGAGACGCTCGGCGACGCCTGGGGACGTCGAGGAGCGCGCCCTGGTCACCCTCGGCGAACTCGGCCTGGACCACATCGGCCTGGACCGCACCGTCGGCGAGGTGTCCGGCGGCGAGTCGGTGCTGCTGCGGCTGGCCGCGCTGCTCCTTCGGCGACCGGACGTGCTGCTGCTCGACGAACCCACCAACAACCTCGACCTGTACGCCCGCAGGCGGCTGTACGCGGCCGTCGCCTCCTGGCCGGGCGTGCTGATCGTGGTCAGCCACGACCGTGAACTCCTCGACCTGGTCGACCAGATCGCCGACCTGCGCGCCGGGGAGGTCACCTGGTACGGCGGCAACTTCTCGGCGTACGAGGCGGCCCTGGCCGTCGAACAGGAGGCGGCCGAGCGCATGGTGCGGGTCGCCGAGGCCGATGTCCGCAAGCAGAAGCGCGAACTCTCCGACGCCCAGGTCAAACTGGCCCGCCGCAAGCGGTACGGGCAGAAGATGTTCGAGCAGAAGCGCGAGCCGAAGATCGTCATGGGGGCGCGCAAGCGCGCGGCCCAGGAGTCCGCGGGCAAGCACCGCATCATGCACGAGGAACGGCTCAGCGAGGCGAAGGAGCGGCTCGACGAGGCGGTGGAGGCGGTGCGGGACGACGACGAGATCCGCGTCGAACTGCCGTACACGGCCGTGCCGCCGGGCCGGAACGTGCTGACGCTGGAGAACCTGGAGCTCGCGCACGGCTCGCGGGTGAAGGGGATCGTCGACCTGCGCGGGCCCGAGCGGATCGCGCTGATCGGGCGCAACGGCGCGGGCAAGACGACGCTGCTGCGGACGATCGCCGGGGAGCTGGCACCGGTCGCGGGCGAGGTGCACACGCACGTGCCGATGCGTTTCCTGCCGCAGCGGCTGGACGTTCTCGACGACGGGCTGACCGTCGCCGAGAACGTGGCCCGGTTCGCGCCGGACGCCGGCAACAACCGGATCCGGGCGCGGCTGGCCCGCTTCCTGTTCCGGGGCGCCCGGGCCGACCAGCAGGCCGGGACGCTCTCCGGCGGCGAGCGCTTCCGGGCCGCGCTGGCCGCGCTGCTGCTCGCGGAGCCCGCGCCGCAGCTGCTGATGCTGGACGAGCCGACGAACAACCTCGACATGGCGAGCGTCCGGCAGCTCACCACGGCCCTGGAGTCGTACGCGGGCGCCCTGGTCGTGGCCAGTCACGACCTGCCGTTCCTGGAGTCGGTCGGGATCACGCGGTGGCTGCTGATGGCGGACGGGGAGCTGACGGGCACGACTCCGGACGAGGTGGCCCGGCTCGGGGAGGACACAGCCTGACAACGGGGGGTTTTGTCGACACGGACCCGCCCTGCATGATGGCGGTCCGGCGCCCCGCCATGGGCGCCGGACCGACCCCGACCCCGGAGACCCGTCGTGCCCAGCAAGAAGGCCCTCATCCGCCGCCCCAGCCCGCGCCTCGCCGAAGGCCTGGTGACGCACATCGAGCGGGAGAAGGTCGACGTCGAGCTCGCCCAGGAGCAGTGGGAGGCCTACGCGGAGGCCCTGCGCACGCACGGCTGGGAGACCGTCGAGGTGGACCCGGAGGACGACTGCCCGGACTCGGTGTTCGTCGAGGACACGGTCGTCATGTACCGGAACGTGGCGCTGATCACCCGGCCCGGCGCCGAGTCCAGGCGCGCGGAGACGGCCGGCGTCGAGGAGGCGGTGGCCCGGCTCGGCTGCTCGGTGAACTGGATCTGGGAACCGGGGACCCTGGACGGCGGTGACGTCCTCAAGGTCGGCGACACCGTGTACGTCGGCCGCGGCGGACGGACCAACGCGGCCGGGGTGCAGCAGCTGCGGGCCGCGTTCGAGCCGCTGGGCGCGCGGGTGGTCGCCGTGCCCGTGAGCAAGGTGCTGCATCTCAAGTCGGCGGTGACCGCGCTGCCCGACGGAACGATTCTGGGGCACATCCCGAACGTGGACCGGCCGTCGCTGTTCCCGGGGTTCCTGGCGGTGCCCGAGGAAGCCGGCGCTCATGTGGTGCTGCTCGGCGGCGGCAAGTTGCTCATGTCGGCGAGCGCGCCGAAGACCGCGGAGCTGCTGGCCGACCTCGGCCACGAGGTGGTCACGGTGGACATATCCGAGTTCGAGAAGCTTGAGGGATGTGTGACGTGCCTCTCGGTGCGGCTGCGGGAGCTGTACGCCTGACGGGTGATCGTTTCACCTCTTCAGCCCCGGGACCTGCGCGTCCCGGGGCCGCTTGGCATGTCCCGAATGGCCTTGCGCACCAGGCCTGATCAGCAGTCTTTACAGCGCACTTAACCTACGGCTTCGTAACCTACGGATTCGTAGCCTACGATCACGTAGGTTTCCGGCCCCGCTCGCCGGTCTTCCCCCGTTCATCCGCTCTTGTTCGGCGTCCCCCTGGAGTTCTCGTGACGATCACTTCTCCCCACCTCGGCAGCCCGTCCGTGTGGACCGACGCGCGGCTGCTGTACGCCCTGGAGGAAGTGGTCGAGAAGGAGCTGAACCGGCATCTGAAGGTCGCCAAGGACTGGATGCCGCACGAGTACGTGCCGTGGACGGACGCCCGCAACTTCCCCGGCTTCTTCGAGGACGGCGAGGCCTGGGGCAAGGAGCAGTCCAAGGTCACCGAGATCGGCCGGACCGCGCTGGTGGTGAACCTGCTCACCGAGGACAACCTGCCCAGCTACCACCACGAGATCGCCTCGCTGTTCGGCCGGGACGGCGCCTGGGGCACGTGGGTGCACCGCTGGACCGCCGAGGAGGGCCGGCACGGCATCGTGATGCGCGACTACCTGCTCGCCTCGCGCGCGGTGGACCCGGACAAGCTGGAGCAGTTCCGGATGTCGCACATGAGTGAGGGCTTCGAGTCGGACAACCGGCACTCGATGCTGCACTCGATCGCCTACGTCGCCTTCCAGGAGCTCGCGACCCGCATCTCGCACCGCAACACCGGCCACCAGTCCGGCGACCCGGTCTGCGACCGCATGCTGGCCCGCATCGCGACCGACGAGAACCTGCACATGGTCTTCTACCGCAACCTCCTGAAGGCCGCGTTCGAACTGGCCCCCGACCTGACCATGCAGGCGGTGCGGGACGTCGTCGTGGACTTCCGGATGCCCGGGCACGGCATCCCCGGCTTCGAGCGGGCCGCCGCCCAGATGGCGATCGGCGAGGTCTACAACCTGCGCATCCACCACGACGACGTGCTCCAGCCGGTGCTGCGCCACCTGAAGGTCCTGGAGATCGACGGCCTGGGCCCGGAGGGCCTCAAGGCGCAGGAGGAACTCGGCCTGTTCATGGGCGGACTGGACGCGGAGGCCGCGAAGTTCGACGAGAAGCTGGCCGCGCGCAAGGCCCGGATGGCGGCGCGCGCCGGCGCCTGACGCGACGACGGACGGGCGCCCGGATTTTCCGGTGCGCCCTGTCGGCGGCCTGCGGCATCATGCGCGCATGCGTGCTGACACCACCTCCGGCCGGGCGGTCGGCTTCCTGCTGGACCTGATCGACGCCGCGGACGCCGACCGGGTACGCGCGCGTGTCGGGCTGCCCCGGCCGGTGCCGGAGGACCTCCGGGAGGCCGGTCGCCGGATCTCCCCATGGGTGCCGGCGCTGCCGTCCTCGGTGGTGCTGTGGATGCTCCAGGAGGACGACCCGGATCTGAACGTCGTGGTCTGGCACCTGCTCACCGACCGGGAGACGGCGTTGCGGCGGGCCGTCCTGGACGGCGTGCCGTTCGGCCCGGGCCGGCTCCTCGCGGTGCAGGTCGATCCGGCCCTGCGCGACAACCAGGCGGAGCCGCCGGTCCCCGACCGGGTCGCCCGCGTCGGACTCGTGGCCGCCCTGCGCGAGTCGGCGTCCATGGCGGCGGCGCGGGAGACCGCCTCCATGGTCTACCGGCGTGAGCACTGGCAGACGGTCGCCGAGGCGGACCGCGAGAACTCCCTGCCCGGCTACGTCCGCTGGGCCCTGTCCGTCCGCCCGGACTGCCCGCCCTCGCTGCGCGCCCAGTTCGGCAGCCACCGCAAGTTCGACTTCCGGGTCCGCCAGGCGGGCATCCTGGACGGCCCGGCCGGCTACGCGCTGGACCACGGACCGGCCCTGGACGTCCTCAAGGTGCTCTCCCTGGGACACGTGCTGTTCCCGCGCCGCGCCGCCGAGGCGGGGGACGCGCTGCGCCCGCTGGTCCGGGACCACCTGGGCGACCGCGAGGAGGCCTGGGCGGTGCTGGCCCAGCTCCTGGACACCTTCCACGGCACGACCGCGGAACTGGTCAGGACCGCGGGGGCCATCGCCTGACCGGCCCCCCACCCGCTGCCGGTACGTCTCCGGACAGCGCTCGGTGAGCTTCACGGCCCGGACCAGCAGCGCGACGGGGACGACCCGGTGGGCCGCGTGAGGGGGGCGGGGCGGCCGGATTCGAACCGGCGTGTTCTGGTTCTGGAGACCGGTGCGCCTGCCTCTGCGCTACGGCCCCGCCCTTGCGGCAGAGCGTAATGCCTTGGCCCGTTGTCAGTGCCGGCTGGTACCAATGGAGCACCGGGGGAACTGCGGGGCGGGGGACGGCACATGGCGTACGGAGAGCGGGGGCGGCCACGCCCTCTCGTGGTAGGCCTGGCCGACCGCAGGGCGCTTGAGGCCTACCGCCCGGCGGATCCGGAGGTCGTGGCTGAGGCGCGGCGGCTGAAGGAGGCCGCGCTGCTGGACTTCGGGCTGACGGAGTCGGCGGTGGCCTCGTGGCTGTACTCGAAGTGCCCGCACCAGATCCCGACGACGGCGGTGGACACGGCGGCCGTGGTCGCCTCGGGCGACGGCACCTGCCTGCTGCTCTACAACCCGGACTTTTTCGTCGGCCTCGGCCTGGACGGCGTGAAGTTCGTCCTGTTCCACGAGGCCCGGCATCTGGTGCACCGGCATCTCCTGGCCGGTCCCGAGCTGCGCGAGGACCCGGTCTTCACGCTGGCCGCCGAGGTCGCCATCAACCACGTGACCCTGGTCCGTCTGGGCCGCACGGAGCTGCCCGTGCTGGACGGCCGGCCGACGGGCGTGGACCCGCGCGCGGTGCACGACGCCTACCGGCAGGACCTGACGGCCCACGGCCTGGACCCCCTCGTGTACGAGGAGTTCATCGAGACCGACATGCGCGTCTACGGCGAACTGAAGCGGATGTGCGATCCGCCGGTGCCGCCGCCGCTGTGCCCGCACCTGGTGGCCGGTCTGGTCCCCGCCGACCAGGAGACGGTCGACGCGGTGGCCTCGTCCGCGCTGCTCAACTCCCTGCTGGCGGCCCGGCGCGGCCACGCGGGCGCCGAGCGCGAGCTGCTCGACCTCATGGACCGCACGGAGGAGGGTTCGGCGCGGGCCGCGAAGCTCTGGGGGAAGCTGGGCGCGGGCATGCTGCGCGGCGAGACCACCCGCACCGGGACCGTCGACTGGTGGCAGCGCTGGCTGGTCGACGTCCTGGGCTCCCGGCTGCGCGACGGCGAGCGGCTGGTGTACCCGAAGAAGCGCGGCGCCCTGCTCGCGGCCCTCGGCCAGAACCCGATGCTCGCCCGGCGCGGCCCGGTGCGCGACAAGGTGCTGGTCATCGCGTACGACACCTCGGGCTCGATGCCGGAGCGGGTGATCGACTGGCTCACCCGGCTCGTCGGCCGGATCGACGGGGTGCAGGCGCACTGGCTGTCCTTCGACGCCGTGGTGATGCCGTTCCGGCCCGGCGAGAGGGTGTACGGCGGGGGCGGCACCAGCTTCCAGGTGGTCGCGGACTTCGTGGAGGGCCGTACCGAAGTGGCGGGCCGGCGCTGCGAGGTGAACCCGGACGCGGTCGTCGTGCTCACCGACGGATACGCCCCGCCGATCACCCCGGCCGAGCCGGAGAAATGGATCTGGCTGATCACCGAGGGCGGCAACGACTGGCCCGAGACGCACACACCCGCGATGGACTGCCATCGCGTCACCACGGGATCACGGTAGATGACCACACAGACGCAGAAGACACAGCAGACGCAGCAGACGCAGCAGACAGAGCGGACGGAGCAGCCCATGGCCTCCCGTCTGGAGTCCTTCATCGACGCGATGATCGACATGGGTCAGACCGGGCAGGTCTTCGGCGAGCACGGCATCGGCAAGACGGCGACGTTCTTCTCGCACCTCGCCCGCGCCCACCCGGACACCGCCCTGGTGTACGTGCCGGCGGCGAACCTGACCCCGGACGACCTGCTGGTCAACGCGCCGGTCCGGGATCCGCAGACGGGCGAACTGGTGCTGCGCCAGCTGGTGATGAGCCAGCTCAAGCCGGGCCGGCCGTTCGTGCTGCTGATCGACGACTCGCTGCAGGCGGGCGACACGATCCAGTCGCAGCTCATGCAGATCGCCTGCAACTGGTCGCTGGGCGAGCACGATCTGCGCGCCCTGGGCTGCGTCGGCGTGTTCCTGACCGACAACGAGTCACTGTCGGAGACCTCGGCACGCCGTGGTGACCTGGCGCTCCTGGACCGCATGGTGACGATGCGGATCACGGCCAACGACACGTCGTGGCGCCGGCATCTCGCGGCCAAGTACCGCCCCTGGGACCTGCGTCCGGTCTTCTCCCTGTGGGCGTCCCTCGCCCCTGCCCTGCGCGAGCTGCTCTCCCCGCGCACCCTGGACCACGTGCTGGCCAACGCGCGCGAGGGCTTCCCGCTGCGGTGGGGCCTGCCGCTGGTCGACGGCGAGCGGCTGCGGCTGGCCGAGCCGGGCCCGGACGGACGGCCGGGACAGAACCGTACGGCCGAGATCCTGGACCGGATCGCCGCGAGCCTGGGCGTCGCCAACCCGGCGACGGTCGCGGACCCGGTGCGGCAGGTGGTGCGGGCGGCGCTGCGCAACCGCTGGACGGTGCTGCTCCAGGGGCCGCCGGGCTGTGGCAAGACGGAGCTGGTCCGGGAGACCCTGCGCGACGGGCTCGGCCGGGACGCCCTGTACTTCTCGCTGCCGGTGACGAACGTCGAGGACCTGTGCGCCCCGGTGCCGTCCCCGGACGGCACGCTCGACAACCTCCTCGCCGCGCCCTTCACGGGCCCGGAGCCCAAGGCGATCGTGTGGGACGAGTACAACCGGCCCAAGGACAAGGCCGCGTTCGCCAAGCTGATGGAGGTCACCCAGGAGTGGTCGCTGGCGGGACGGCGGATCGAGAACCTGCGGGCCCAGATAGCCGTGCAGAATCCGCCGTACCACCTGGGCCGCAAGCTGCTGGTGTCGCGGAACAACATCGCCCAGGCGACCCGGTTCACGGCGTCGCTGCAGGTCGAGCCCGAGGACATCCCGGCCAACGAGTGGCTGCTCGCGCGGTACGGCCGGGACGCCGAGACGGTCCTGGAGTGGTGGAAGCACGACATCGACGACGAGGGCCGGGCCTGGATCACCAAGCGGACCCTGGAGCGGCTCGTCAAGCTGCACCGCAAGGGGCTGCCGCTGGAGATGGGCACGGTCTACCTCGGCGACGGCGAGTACGCGCCGGTGCCGCTGACCGCGCTCGTCGACCGTTTCCAGGGCCGCCCGGTCACCGGTCTGCGCGAGCTGGCCCGGGACGTCGACGCCTGGGAGGCCCGGCTGCGCAGAGCCGCCGCGCACTCGGACGAGGGCGGTGACGACAGCGACGTGGTGCACCAGATCCTCGCCAACGCCGAGCTGTCGCAGCTGAAGAGGCACCGGGCGGCGGTCGGCCGCCTGGTGGCCCTGCTCCCGGCCAAGCTGCGCGCGACCTACCTGGTGGGGGCGTCCGAGCAGCAGCAGCGGTACTGGACGGGGGTCTTCACCGAGCTGCGGCGGAGCTGACGGCCGGGCCGCCGACGGCGGACCCCGGCGCCCCGCTCACCACTCCGCCTCTCGGTAGTCCTTCAGGAACACCCCGGACACCGGGTCCCCGGCCTCGCCGCGCACGATCGGGTCGTAGACGCGGGCCGCGCCGTCGACGATGTCGAGGGGGGTGCGAAAGCCGGCCCCGGCCATCCGGGCCTTCTTCGGGGCCGGGTTCTCGTCGGTGATCCAGCCGGTGTCGACGGCGCACATGTGGACGCCCCGCTCGGCGAGTTCGGCGGCGCTGGTGCGGGTGAGCATGTTGAGGGCGGCCTTGGCCATGTTGGTGTGCGGATGGCCCGGCATCTTGTTGCGGACGGTGAAACGGCCCTCGACGGCGGTCACGTTGACCACGTAGCGGCGCGGCCGGGGCGAGGCCAGCAGCAGCGGGAGCAACCGGTCGCACAGCAGGGCCGGGGCCAGGGCGTTGACGAGCTGGGTCTCCAGGACCTCGGCCGGGTCGAGGGCGCCGAGCCGGGCCGACCAGGAGTTCTCGGGTGACGGGTCGGGCAGCAGCCCGGCCTCGTCGGCCTCGCGCAGCGCGACGGGCAGGGCCGCGGCCGAGCCCGCCAGTCTGCGCATCGGGGTGAACCCGGGGGCCTGCCGGGCGCCCGGGGGCAGCGCGTCGGGTTCGGCGGCGGCCAGCAGAGCGTACGACTCGGGCGGTCTGCGCACGGTCTGGGCCGCGTTGTTGACGAGGATGTCCAGCGGTTCGCCCTCCTGCCGCAGCTCCTCGCACAGGCCGAGCACCTGGCGCGGGTCGCGCAGGTCGACGGCGAGGACGGTGAGCCGGTCCAGCCACTTCGCGCTGCCGGGCGCGGCCTGGAAGCGGCGCCTGGTGTCCTGCGGGAAACGGGAGGTGACCAGGACCTCGGCGCCGTCGCGCAGCATCATCAGCGCCAGCTGGAAGCCGATCTTCACCCTGCCGCCGGTGAGCAGCGCCCGGCGGCCGCCGAGGTCGGTGCTCAGGACGCGGCGTGCGCTGTTGTCGGCGGCGCAGTCGGGGCAGAGCCGGTGGTAGAAGGTGTCGACCTGTCGATAGGGCGACTTGCAGACGTAACAGGTGCGGGGTTTGCGGAAGACGCCGCCGGTGCCGGGCACGGCCAGCGGCGCGTCCTCGCGGCGGTCCGGGGCGCCGGTCGCGGTCGCGGCCATCACGGCGGCGTCGGCGGTCGACGTCTCGGTGCTGCGCGTCCTGCGGCGGCGCAGCCGTCCGTCGCGGGCGAAGGAGGCGGCGACCTGCTCGGCGCGCAGCCGTACCGGGTCGTCGACGGGCAGCGCCCGCAGTTTCCCCACCACGTCGTGGAAGGCGGCCAGTTCCGCCTCGGTGATCGCCTCGCTCATCCGCCCCGCCCAGCCCGTGTCCGCCGTACCGCGGTCCCGGCCGGATTCGAACCGGCGTATCCGTCATGCCATGACGGCGAGTCTGCCTCTGCTCCACAGGACCTCGTCACGCGGCCCGGACGGCCGGATTCGAACCGGCGTCTCCGCCTTGGCAAGGCGGTGCGCCTGCCTCTGCGCTACGTCCGGCCGCGTCCCGGGATCGTAGCCCGGCCGGGGCGTACGGCCGTACCGCATTATCCGGGCAGGCGCGGCCTCAGCGGGACCCGCGGCGCAGTTCCAGGCGTTCCTTCTCGGACAGGCCGCCCCAGACGCCGAAGCGTTCGTCGTTGTCGAGCGCGTACTCCAGGCAGGCCGCACGCATCTCGCACATGCCGCAGATGCGCTTGGCCTCGCGTACCGAGCTGCCGGGCTCGGGAAAGAAGAACTCCGCCCCGGTCTGCGCGCACAACGCCTGCGCCTGCCAGGCCGGGACGGGCGTGCGGGGCGGGGTGATGGTGTCGAAGTGCATGGCCAGGATCGTGCCGGGCGGCGAAAAACGTTCGATCAACGCCCGCTCAACGTCCTGGCGACAGAGCACCGCAGCCTCGATCATGCTCCCGCGCACCACGCCCGTGCACGGCGGCGCGCCAAGCGGATCCGAAACTCGGCGATTGCGTCGGGTGACCCACGGTAACCGGGCTGCGGTGGGCGTGGTCGGGCAGCGATTGTCAGTGGGCGGTGGAAGACTCGGCGCAGCAGAGAACAGGACCCTTCCGAGGAGGGCGATGATGCTCACCACCCGTTTCGTCAACGGCGCTCCCAACTGGATCGACCTCGGCACGCCCGAGATCGACGGCGCCGTCTCCTTCTACCACGGTCTCTTCGGCTGGCAGTTCCGGTCGGCGGGGCCCGACGCCGGCGGTTACGGCTTCTTCCAGCTGGACGGCCGGACCGTCGCCGGCGGTATGCAGACCACCCCGGAGCAGGGTCCGCCGTCCTGGACGGTGTACTTCCGGAGCGAGGACGCGCAGGCCACCGCGAAGGCGGCCGAGCAGGCGCACGGCAGCGTCGTCGCCCAGCCGATGGACGTCATGGGCCAGGGCCACCTGGCGATCCTCACCGACCAGGCGGGCGTCCCCTTCGGCATCTGGCAGCCGGCCCTGACCAAGGGCGTCGACGTGGCGGGCGATCCGGGTTCGCTGTGCTGGGTCGAGCTGTACACCCCGGACATCGCGGCCGCCGCGGCCTACTACTACAAGGTGCTCGGCCTGGAGACCTCCGGCGTGCCCTTCCCCGGCGGCACCTACACCTGCGTCAACCCGGCGGGCGGCGACGACGCGTCGGTGTTCGGCGGGATGGTGCCGCTGGCCGAGGACCCGGCCGAGGCGCAGGCCGGCGCGTACTGGCTGCCGTACTTCGAGGTCGAGGACCCGGACGCGGTGGTCGAGAAGGCCCAGCAGACCGGCGGCCGGGTGCGGATGCCGGCGACCACGCTGGAGGGGGTGGGCCGGATGGCCAAGCTGGCCGACCCGTACGGCGCCCGCTTCGCGGTGATCAAGGGCGAGCCGCAGCAGACCTGACCCGGGAGCCGGGACTCGTCAAGCGGTCGCGCGCCGTATCAGCGTCGTGGGCAGGACGACGCCGGCCGGCGCGCCGGTCGCCGACTCGTCGCGGGTCAGCGTGGACAGCAGCAGCCGGGCCATCAGCCGGCCCATCTCCTCGATGTCCTGACGGACCGTGGTCAGTGGCGGCTCGGTCTGTTCGGCGACGGGCAGCACGTCGTCGAAGCCGATCACGGCGACGTCCTCGGGCACCCGGCGGCCGCGCTCGCGCAGGACGCGCAGGGCACCGAGGGCGGTGAGGTCGTTGGCGGCGAACACGGCGTCCACGTCGGGGCAGCGGTCGAGGAGTTCGGCCATGGCGCGCTCGCCGCCGGAGGGGGTGAAGTCGCTGGCGACGACCAGCCGGGGGTCGGTCTCCCCCATCACGTCCCGGTAGCCCTGCAGCCGGTCGGCCGCCGATGTCTGGTCCAGCGGTCCGGTGATGTGCGCGATCCGGGTCCGGCCGAGACCGACGAGATGGCGTACCGCCTCCTCGGCGCCGCCCCGGTTGTCGCAGTCGACGTACACCGCGCTGTCCGTGCCGTCGCTCCAGCCGGGCCGGCCGCCGAACACGGTGGGGACGCCGGCGCCCTCGATCAGGCCCGGCAGCGGGTCGTCGAGGTGCAGCGAGAAGACCAGCGCGCCGTCGACATGGCCGCCGGCGAGATAGCGGGCCACCCGCGCGTGGTCGTCCCGTCCCTCGGTGAGCAGCAGGACGAGCTGGTTGTCGTGGGCGGTCAGTTCCTTGCTGATGCCGCGCAGCTGGAGGGCGAAGAAGGGGTCGGTGAAGATCCGGGTCTCGGGTTCGGCGATGACGACGGCGACGGCGTCGTGCCGCCTGGTGACGAGACTGCGGGCCGCCTGGTTGGGGACGTAGCCGAGTTCCTCGACCGCCCGCCGCACCCGCTGGACGAGGGGCTCGCGCACGCCGTCCCCGCCGTTGACGACCCGTGACACGGTGGCCCGGGAGACCCCGGCCCGTGCGGCCACGGCCTCCAGCGTGGGGCGCGACACTGCCTCGGACACCTCGGCCCTCCTCCTCGGCGGCTGGCGATCAGCATAGTCCCGGCCGCGGGAGGGCGGTCGGAGTGCTCCCGCCGGGCGATGCCGGGGCGTTGCCGACTCCCGCCGTCAGGAAGGCTGTTCGGGCCGGGCCCGGCTCGGCTGGACGCGTTTGGGCTCGCCCGGCATCTTCGGGTACTCCGGCGGATAGGGCAGGTCGCCGAGGCCGTGCTCGTCCTCGTCCCGGCGGGCGAGTTCCAGCAGGGCGTCGAGGGAGTAGGCGTGCTCGTCCATGTCGGCGTGCACGTCGCCGAGTTCGGCGAACCGGGCCAGCATCGTGACCAGATCGAAGTCCGCGGGCTGCACCTCGTCGACCTCCTCCCAGCGCAACGGCGCCGAGACCGGGGCGTTCGGGCGGGGCCGCAGGGAGTAGGCGGAGGCGATGGTGCGGTCGCGGGCGGTCTGGTTGTAGTCGACGAAGATGCGCTCGCCGCGCTCCTCCTTCCACCACTTGACGGTCACCCGGTCCGGCATCCGGCGTTCCAGCTCCCGGCCCACGGCGATGGCCGCGCGCCGGACCTGAGTGAAGGTCCACCTCGGTTCGATGGGCACGAAGACGTGCAGGCCACGGCCTCCGGAGGTCTTGGGCCAGCCCCGCAGTCCGCCGAACTCGTCGAGGACGGCGCGCAGTTCGTGGGCGGCGCGGACCGCGTCGGCGAAGTCGGTGCCGGGCTGCGGATCCAGGTCGATCCGCAGTTCGTCGGGACGGTCGACGTCGCCGCGCCGCACCGGCCAGGGGTGGAAGGTGAGCGTGCCGTACTGCGCGGCCCACACGACGGCGGCCTCCTCCGTGGGGCACATCTCGTCGGCGCTGCGGCCGCTGGGGAAGGTGATGTGTGCGGTGGGGATCCAGTCGGGCATGCCCTTGGGGGCGCGCTTCTGGTAGAACCACTCGCCCTCGACGCCGTCCGGGTAGCGCTGCAGGGTGGTGGGCCGGTCGCGCAGGGCGCGCAGGATGCCGGGGGCGACGGCCGCGTAGTAGCGGGCGACGTCCAGCTTGGTGAAACCGCGCTCCGGGAAGAACACCTTGTCCGGGCTGGACAGCCGTACGGTCCGGCCGGCCACCTCCAGTTGCACCGCATCGCCCATGCGGCCACGGTAGGCGCACCACCCCCACCCCGCATATCGGCTCGGCACGGCCGCCCGGCCGGTACCGGAGCGGGCGGCGTGACGAGCGGACGCCGGGGAGCGCTCGTACAGTCGTGGCATGGATCTGCCGGTGATGCCGCCCGTGAAGCCGATGCTCGCCAAGTCGGTGGCGACGATCCCGCCGGACATGCAGTACGAGGCGAAGTGGGACGGCTTCCGCGCGATCGTGTTCCGGGACGGCGCCGAGGTGGAGTTGGGCAGCCGCACCGGGAAGCCGCTGACCAGGTACTTCCCCGAGCTGGTGGCGGCGCTGCTGGAGCGGGTGCCCGAGCGGTGCGTGCTGGACGGGGAGATCGTGATCGCGCGGGAGGGCCGGCTGGACTTCGACGCGCTCACCGAGCGGATCCATCCGGCGGACTCCAGGGTGCGCACGCTGGCGGAGCGGACGCCCGCCTCCTTCGTCGCCTTCGACCTGCTGGCGCTGGACGACGAGTCCCTCCTCGACGTCCCGCTGACCGACCGCCGCGCCCTGCTCACCGGAGCCCTGGCCGACGTGACCCCGCCGGTGCATCTGGCGCCGGCCACCACCGATGTCGAGGTGGCCAGGCAGTGGTTCGAGCAGTACGAGGGGGCCGGTCTCGACGGGGTCATCGCCAAGCCGCTCACGCTGCGCTACCGGCAGGACGAGCGTGCCATGTTCAAGGTCAAGCACGAGCGGACGGCGGACGTCGTGGTGGCCGGCTACCGCTTCCACAAGAGCGGCCCCGTGGTCGGCTCGCTGCTGCTGGGCCTGTACGACGACCGGGGCGCCCTGCAGCACGTGGGCGTGTCGGCCGCGTTCCCGATGAAGCGGCGGGCCGAGCTGGTCGAGGAGCTGGAGCCGCTGCGCATGGCCGACGTCTCCGGGCACCCGTGGGCGGCCTGGGCGGAGGAGGCCGCGCACGAGTCGGCCCGGCTGCCCGGCGCGCCGAGCCGCTGGTCGGGCAAGAAGGACCTGTCCTGGGTGCCGGTGCGGCCGGAGCGGGTGGCCGAGGTGGCGTACGACCACATGGAGAACGGGGCCCGCTTCCGGCACACGGCCCGGTTCCGCCGCTGGCGCCCGGACCGCACACCGGAGAGCTGCACGTACGCCCAGCTGGAGGAGCCGGTGCGCTACGACCTCACGGAGATCCTGGGGTCCTGACCGTCCCCGATCCGATTCGGCCAGGTATGGCTCCCGATGACCTGTTGAGCACACAATCAAGCAGGAGCGTGAACGGGGCGGGACGAACCGGGGGGCAGCGGTGGACGGGCGACACGAGGCGCCGACGCGCCGGACCGTGCTGACGGCGGCACTGGCGGCGGTCGCGACGACGGCCTCCCTCTCGGCGGGCTGCACCCGGCACGGCACGACGGACGACGGCCGCACACCACGGGCCACCCCGACGCCGGGCGGGGCCACCCCGGCACCGAGCGGGCAGCAGGCCACCGGACCGGTCCTCGCCGTGAAGATCGACAACGTGGCGGCGGCCCGCCCGCAGACCGGGCTGGACGCGGCGGACGTGGTGTACGCGGAGCAGGTGGAGGGCGGGCTCAGCCGGCTGATGGCGGTGTACGCCACCCGGCTCCCCGAGGTCGTCGGGCCCGTCCGCAGTGCCCGCGAGTCCGATCTGGAACTGCTGCGCCAGTTCGACCGCCCGACGCTCGCCTTCTCCGGCGCCCAGCGGAAACTGCTCCCCCTGATCCGCGAGGCGCCGCTGCGGCCCGAGTCACCGGCGGAGGCGTCCGGCGCCTACTACCGGGGCAGCGGCCGGCCCGCTCCGCACAACCTGTACCTCCGCCCGGCCGGGCTGATGCCGGACGGGGCGCCCGGCAGAGCGGCGCTCACCACCGGCTTCCGCTACGGCCCGGCCCCGGCCGGCGGCACGGTCACCGCCTCCCGCACGGTGCGGTTCCCCGCGGCCCGCTTCGCCTTCACCTGGTCCGGCGACCGGAACCGCTGGCTGGTGTCGATGGACGGCACCCCGGCGACGACGACGGCCGGCGCCCGGTTGGCACCGGCGACGGTCGTGGTGCAGCACGTGCGGGTCCGGCGGTCGGGGTACCACGACGTGCTCGGCAACAACACACCGTTCACCGAGACGGTGGGTTCGGGGAAGGCGGAGGTGCTGCGGGACGGGCGGTCGTTCGAAGCCACCTGGTCCCGCCCGGCCGCCACCGGCGGAACGGCCTTCACGGGCCCGGACGGCAGCCCGGTGGAGTTCGCCGACGGTCAGGTGTGGGTGGTGTTCGCGAAGGCCTGACCCTCCGGCACGGCCGGCTCGGCCGCGTTGCGCAGGCCCTCTGCCGCGTCCGAGACCCTGCGGATCAGTTCGAAGAACAGGTTCTGCTCCTCGGCCGAGAGCGGGGCGAGGAAGACCTGGTTCATCCGGGCGGTGCGCACGGAGAGCTTGCGGTGGACCCGCACCCCCTCGTCGGTGAGGCGCAGCAGGAAGCGGCGCCCGTCCTGCGGGTCGCGCACCTTGTCGAGGAGCTCGCGCCGGCCCAGCCGGCTGATGACCTCGGCGATGGTCGACCGGTCCAGCCCCACCCGCTCCCCCACGGTCCGCTGGTCGAGTCCCGGCTCGGCGACGAGCGCGTTCAGCACGGCGAACTGCGGCGAGGTGATCTCCTCCGAGACCATGGTGTTCCACAGCAGGTAGTGGGCCTGCTGGAGCCGCCGGGCCAGGTGCCCGGGGTGGGTGGTGAGGTCCACCGCGGCCATGTGCACTCCCGTGGTCCGAATTCGTTGGTGCACTGAACGATAGCGGCAGACGCTGGCGCTGTCTGTATACCCGTCTGCCATCACCCCAGCTCTTGACGGGTGGCGATGCCAGTGGCAGCGTGGCAGACATCTCGCTGAAATACTCAGTGCCCTGATTAATTCGCTGAGAGATGAGGCTTCACGGATGGACAAGGTGGTCGCCACGGCCGCGGAAGCGGTGGCCGATGTGCCGGAGGGCGCGTCGCTGGCGGTGGGCGGGTTCGGGCTGAGCGGTGTGCCCAACGTGCTGATCGGGGCGTTGTACGAGCGGGGCGTCAGTGGCCTGAGTGTGGTCTCGAACAACTGCGGGGCGATGGACACGGGGCTGGCCGTCCTGCTCGCCGCCGGGCGGATCGCACGGGTCACCGGCTCGTACATCGGGGCGAACAAGGAGTTCGCGCGCCAGTACCTGGCCGGTGAGCTGGAGGTGGAGCTGATCCCCCAGGGCACCCTCGCCGAGCGGCTGCGGGCGGGTGGGGCGGGGATCCCCGCGTTCTACACGCCGGCGGGAGTGGGCACCCAGGTCGCGGAGGGCGGGCTGCCCTGGCGCTACGACGGCGCCGGCGGGGTGGCGCTGGCCTCGCCCGCGAAGGAGGTGCGGGAGTTCGACGGCACCGAGTACGTGCTGGAACGGGGCATCCGCACGGACTTCGCGCTGGTGCGCGCCGCGAAGGGCGACCGGCACGGGAACCTGGTGTTCAACAAGTCCAGCCGCAACTTCAACCCGCTCGCGGCGATGGCGGGCAAGGTCACCGTCGCCGAGGTGGAGGAGCTGGTGGAGCCCGGCGCGATCGACCCGGACGCGGTGCATCTGCCGGGGATCTTCGTGCAGCGGGTGGTGGCCCTCACCCCCGGGCAGGCGGCGGACAAGAAGATCGAGCAGCGGACGGTGAGCAGCTGATGGCCTGGACGCGTCAGGAGATGGCCGCGCGGGCGGCGCGCGAACTGCGGGACGGGCAGTACGTGAACCTGGGGATCGGCCTGCCGACGCTGATCCCGAACTATCTGCCCGAGGGGGTGGAGGTGGTCCTGGAGTCGGAGAACGGCATCCTGGGCACCGGCCCCTACCCCACCGAGGACGCCGTCGACCCGGACCTGATCAACGCCGGGAAGGAGACGGTCACGGTCCTGCCGGGGGCGTCGTTCTTCGATTCCGCGCTGTCGTTCTCGATGATCCGCGGCGGGCACATCGACGTCGCGGTGCTGGGGGCGATGCAGGTGTCGGCCGGCGGGGACCTGGCCAACTGGGCGATCCCCGGGAAGCTGGTCACCGGGATCGGCGGGGCGATGGACCTGGTGCACGGCGCCCGCACGGTCATCGTGGTGATGACGCACACCGCCAAGGACGGTTCGGCGAAGATCCTCACCGAGTGCGCGCTGCCGCTGACCGGCAAGGCGTGCGTGGACCGGATCATCACCGACCTGGGGGTCCTGGACGTCACCGACGACGGACTCGTCCTCGTCGAGACCGCGCCCGGGGTCGGGGTGGAGGAGATCATCGCCAAAACCGACGCCAAACTCACTGTCCCGGAGGCTCTGCTGTGAACACGGTGTACATCGTCGACGCGGTCCGCACGCCGATCGGCCGCTACAACGGCGGGCTCGCCGGGGTACGGCCGGACGACCTGGCCGCCCACACCATCCGCGAACTCCTCGCCCGCACCCCGGACCTGGACCCGGCGCGGATCGAGGACGTCTACTTCGGCAACGCCAACGGCGCGGGCGAGGAGAACCGCAACGTGGGCCGGATGGCCGCGCTGCTCGCCGGGCTGCCCACCAGCGTGCCGGGCGTCACCGTCAACCGGCTGTGCGCCTCCGGCCTGGAGGCGGTCGTCCAGGCCGCCCGCGCCATCGCCGTCGGCGACGCCTCCATCGCCGTGGCCGGTGGCGTCGAGTCCATGACCCGGGCGCCGTACGTGCTGCCCAAGAGCGACCGGCCGTTCCCCGCCGGGAACGCCGAGCTGTACTCGACCACCCTCGGCTGGCGCATGGTCAACCCGAAGATGGCCCCGCAGTGGACCATCCCGCTGGGCGAGTCCGCGGAACGCATCGCGGACAAGCACAAGATCAGCCGGGAGCAGCAGGACGAGTTCGCCCTCGCCTCCCACCGGAAGGCGGCCGCCGCGCAGGCGCAGGGCCTGTTCGACGCCGAACTGGCCCCCGTGCCCGTCCCGCAGCGCAAGGGCGACCCGGTTCCCTTCACCGCCGACGAGTGCGTGCGGCCCGATGCCTCGCTCACCGCGATGGCCAAGCTCAAGCCGGCCTTCCGGGCCGAGGGCGGCACCGTGACCGCGGGCAACTCCTCCCCCCTCAACGACGGCGCGGCGGCGCTGCTGCTGACCGACGAGGAGGGCCTGAAGACGCTCGGGCGGGAACCGCTGGCCCGGGTCAGCGCGACCGGGGTGTCCGGGATCGACCCGGACTACTTCGGCCTGGCCCCGGTCGAGGCGGTGACGCGTGCGCTGGGCAAGGCCGGCAAGGGGTTCGGGGATCTGTCGGTGCTGGAGCTGAACGAGGCGTTCGCCGCGCAGGTGCTGGGGTGTGTGGCCGAGTGGCCCGAGTTCGATCCGGCGATCCTCAATCCGCAGGGCGGGGCGACCGCCCTCGGCCACCCCCTCGGCGCGTCCGGGGCCCGGCTCGCCGGGACCGTGGCCCATCAACTCGCCCGGCGCGGTTCCGGTGTCGGCGTGGCCACCCTGTGCATCGGCGTCGGGCAGGGGCTCGCGCTTGTTCTTGAGCGATAGAGCGACAGAGCGACAGGTCGTGGAGCGCCTGCGGGGGCGTTGTGGCTGGTCGCGCAGTTCCTCCCCCAGCCTTCGGCCGGGGGTACCCCCAGCGCCCCTGAAGACAAAGACAGGGCGCTTCACCGAGGACTCCTTATGACACTCACCCAGGGCGACATCGACCTCGAAATCGCCGCCGAGCATGCCGCCTACGAGAAGCGCGTCGCCGACGGCGCTCCCGTCGAGCATCACCCCCGGCGGGACTACGCCCCCTACCGGTCCTCCGTGCTCCGGCATCCGAAACAGCCCCTGGTCGCCATCGACACGGCCCAGGACCCGGAGCTGGTGGAGCTGCACTCCCCCGCGTTCGGGGAGCGGGACATCACCGGCATAGACAACGACCTGACCCGGCAGCACAGCGGTGAGCCCGTCGGTGAGCGGATCACCGTCTCCGGACGGCTCCTGGACCGGGACGGCCGGCCGGTCCGGGGCCAGCTGATCGAGATCTGGCAGGCCAACTCGGCGGGCCGCTACGCGCACCAGCGCGAGCAGCACGACGCCCCGCTGGACCCCAACTTCACGGGCGTCGGCCGTACGATCACCGACGCCGACGGCGGCTACCACTTCACCACTGTCCAGCCGGGCCCCTACCCCTGGCGCAACCACCTCAACGCCTGGCGTCCGGCCCACATCCACTTCTCGATGTTCGGTTCGGCATTCACGCAGCGGCTGGTCACGCAGATGTACTTCCCGAGCGACCCGCTGTTCCCGTACGACCCGATCATCCAGTCGGTGACGGACGACGCGGCCCGCCAGCGCCTGGTCGCGACCTACGACCACGGTCTGTCCGTGCCGGAGTTCTCGATGGGCTACCACTGGGACATCGTGCTGGACGGCCCGCACGCCACCTGGATCGAAGAAGGACGCTGACCCGCCATGACGAAGATCGACACGAGCAGCCCCGAGCACGTGCTGCCCACCCCGTCGCACACGGTCGGCCCGTTCTACGGCTACGCGCTGCCGTTCCGCGGCGGCGAGGACATCGCACCCCTCGGGCACCCGGACACGGTCACCGTCCACGGGTACGTCTACGACGGGGAGGGCGCCCCGCTGCCCGACGCGCTCCTGGAGGTGTGGGGCGCCGACCCGGACGGGAACGTGTCCACGACCGACGGTTCGATCCGCCGCGACCCGGCGACCGGTGATTATCTCGGCCGCAACGGCGTGGAGTTCACCGGCTGGGGCCGGATCCAGACCGACGCCGACGGCCACTGGTACGCACGGACGCTGCGGCCCGGCGCCCGCGGCGGCAGCGCGCCCTACCTCAGCGTGTGCGTGTTCGCGCGCGGGCTGCTGGTGCACCTGTTCACCCGGATCTACCTGCCGGGCGACGACGCGGCGCTCGCCGCCGACCCGCTGCTCACCCGGGTGGGCGAGCGACGCGACACGCTGATCGCCGCCGACGAGGGCCGGGGGACCTACCGTTTCGACATCCGCCTTCAGGGCGAGGGCGAGACGGTCTTCCTGGAGTTCCAGTGAGTTCAGTGGATCACGGCGGCGGTGACGCCGGGCTGCTCGGTCCCGGGTGGTCCGGTTCCGCGGCCGCGGCCGCGACGAGCGACGGCGCCTTTCTGCGGGCCCTGCTCGACGCGGAGGCGGCCCTCACCCGTGCCCAGGCCGCCCTGGGACTGGCCCCGGCCGGGGCCGCGACGGCCGTGACCGAGGCGGCCGACCCCGGCCGCTACGACGTCGGCGCCCTCGCGGAGCGCGCCCGCGGCGGCGGCAACCCGGTCATCCCGCTGGTCGCCGAGCTGACGAAGGCGGTCGGCACGGAGTACGGGCCGTTCGTCCACCGGGGTGCGACCAGCCAGGACATCATGGACACGGCAACCATGCTGGTCGCCGCCCGCACCCTGGACCTCGTACTCGCCGACCTCGGACGGACCGAGCGGGCGCTGGCCCGGCTGGCCGCCGAGCACCGAGACACGCCGATGCCGGGCCGCACGCTCACCCAGCACGCCGTGCCGACGACGTTCGGACTGAAGGCGGCCGGCTGGCGCTCGCTGGTCCTCGACGCCCGGGACCGCGCGGCCCTGGTCCGGGAGTCGCTGCCCGCCCAACTCGGCGGCGCGGCAGGCACGCTGGCCGCCTTCGGGGCGTACGGCGCGGCGCACCCCGAGCAGCTGCCGGCCGCGTACGCCCGTGAACTCGCCCTCGCCACGCCGCTGTTGCCCTGGCACACCCTGCGCACGCCGGTCGCCGACCTCGCCGGGTGCCTCGCCTTCACGGCCGGGGCGCTGGGGAAGACCGCCGTGGACGTGCTGCTCCTGTCCCGTACCGAGATCGGCGAGGTCGCCGAGGGCAGCGGGGGCGGTTCCTCGGCGATGCCGCACAAGGCCAACCCCGTGCGGTCGACCCTGATCGCGGCGGCCGCGCGGCGGGCCCCGCAGCTCGCGGCCGTCCTGTACGGCTCGATGGCCGCGGAGGACGAACGGCCGGCCGGCGCCTGGCACGCCGAGTGGGAGCCGCTGCGGGATCTGCTGCGCACCGTCGGAGGCGCGGCCCGGGACGCGGCGGAGCTGGTGGAGGGGCTGCGGGTGCACCCGGAGGCGATGCGCCGCCACCTCGGCCTCACCAACGGGCTGATCGTCTCGGAGCGGCTCTCCGCCGAGCTGGCCCCCGTGCTCGGCCGGGCCCGCGCCAAGGAGCTGCTCGGCGAACTGGCCCGCCGTACCCACTCCGAGCACCGAGCGCTGCGTGAACTCCTCGCCGAGGAGCCCGACCTGAAGGACGTCGATCTCGACGACCTGACCGATCCCGCCCGCTACACCGGTTCTGCCGGTGTGCTCACCGACCGTGCCCTGGAGCGACGTTGACCGAGAACTTCCTCAACCACCGCGTCGAGGGCCCCGCTTCGGCTCCCCCGCTGCTCCTCGGGCCGTCGCTCGGCACCTCGTACGCCCTGTGGGACGCCGTGGCACCCGAGCTGTCCACCGCGCACCGGGTGGTGCGCTGGGACCTGCCGGGCCACGGGGGTTCGGCGCCCGGCCTGATCAAGGCGGGGGCGACCGTCGGTGACCTCGCCGACCTGGTGCTCGCGCTCGCCGACTCGCTCGGCATCGAGCGGTTCGCGTACGCGGGGGTGTCGCTGGGCGGTGCCGTGGGCCTGCACCTGGCCGTCCACCACCCGGACCGGCTGGAGAACCTGGCGGTGATCTGTTCCTCGGCCCATTTCGGCGGGTCCCGTCCCTGGGAGGAGCGGGCCGAGCGGGTGCGCCGGGAGGGCGTGGCGTGGCTGGCGGAGAACGCCGACTCCCGCTGGTTCACCCCCGGGTTCACCGTGCCCCGGCTGGTCGAGGACCAGCGGACCGCCGACCCGGAGGCGTACGCCGCCTGCTGCGACGCGCTGGCCGCCTTCGACCTGCGGGACCGGCTCGGCGAGATCGCCGTACGCACCCTGCTGATCGCCGGCCGGCAGGACCCCGCGACCCCGCCGCCGCACCTGCGGGAGATCGCGGACGCGGTGCCGTCGTCGACGCTGGTCGAACTGCCGGGCGCCGCGCATCTGGCGCCCGCGCAGTGCCCCGAGGCCGTCCTGACCGCGCTCCGCTCCCACCTCGACGGGGGTGCCCGGCGCGGGATGGCGGTACGCCGCGAAGTCCTCGGCGACGCCCACGTCGACGGTGCCCAGGCCCGGCAGACGCCCTTCACGGCCCGCTTCCAGGACTTCATCTCGCGCTACGCGTGGGGCGAGATCTGGACCGACCCCACGCTCTCCCGGCGTGAACGCAGCATGATCACTCTCACCGCGCTGGTCGCCCACGGCCACTACGACGAGCTGGCAATGCACGTGCGGGCGGCCCGGCGCAACGGGCTGACGCCGGAGGAGATCGGCGCGGTGCTGCTGCAGACGGCCGTGTACTGCGGGGTCCCGGCGGCCAACTCGGCGTTCGCGACGGCGCAACGGGTGCTGGCGGAGGAGGAAGGGTGACCCTGCCGGTCGTACCTCCAGCGGCAGTACCCATCCGGCGCCGTCCCGCGCCTAGGCTGACGGCATGTCCACTGTTCTGATCACCGGTGCCACCTCCGGGCTCGGCCGGTACGTCGCCTTCGAACTGGTCCGCGCCGGACACCTCGTCCTCGCCCACGGCCGCGATCCGGGCCGTACCGGGCGCCTGGTCGACGAACTGCGCACCGAGGGCACGGCGGAGGGCTTCGTCGCGGACCTGGCCGTGCTGGCCCAGGTCCGCGAACTGGGCGCCCGGGTCGCCGACGCCCACCCCGGCCTGGACGTACTGGTCAACAACGCGGGCGTCGGCGCCGGCACCCCCGGCTCGGGACGCGAACTGAGCACGGACGGCCACGAGTTGCGCCTGGCCGTCAACTACCTGGCCCCGGTGACCCTGACGCGCGCCCTCCTCCCGGTACTGCGCGCGAACACCCCCTCGCGGGTCGTGAACGTCGGTTCGGCGGGCCAGGAACCCCTCGACTTCGACGACCCCGAATTCACCCGCGGCTACCAGGGCTTCGCGGCGTACTGCCGGGCCAAGTTCGCCCTGGCCGCCCACACCTTCGCGCTGGCGGAGGAGTTGGCGGACACCGGCGTCTCGGTGAACGTCCTGCACCCGGCGACCTTCATGGACACCGCGATGGTGCGGGAGGGCGGTGTGGCGCCCTGGAGCACGGTGGCGGACGGCGCCCCGGGCGTCCTGGCCCTGGCCACGCAGGACTTGGGAACGGGCGGCTACTTCGACGGCACGAACAAGGCGCGGGCGCACGAGGCGACGTACAGCCGAGAGGTGCAGAAACGCCTGTCAGCGGTGACTGATCAACTCCTGTCCCTGTAGCGCCCCTTCTTTCGGGGGCGCTGGGGGTACCCCCGGCCGAAGGCTGGGGGAGGAACTGCGCGACCAGCCACGCACCACCCGCACCCGTCAACGCAACCCGCGCCCCGTATCCAGAACCTCCCGAGCCTGAGCAACCAGCCCGTCGGCGCCACAGGACCGAGCCAACGCCAGCCCCCGATTCAACTCGGCCACCGACCGCGCCGCGATCCCGTACTCCACCCGCGCCGCCGCATGCTCGTACTGGCAGGGCGAGGCCTCCAGATACGCCACCGCCTGCGAGGCCAGCCGCACCTGCCGTTGCCCGGTCTCCAGCGCGGCGGCGCACCGCAGCGCCTCGCCGATCGCGGTGTCCGTGCCGAACCGCTCGGCCTGCCGTCACGCGTCGACCGCCAGCCGGGCCGCCCGCGCCGGGTCCTCGCCCGCGAGGGCGCGGGCGAGGTCGAGCGCCCAGGGCACGACCACGGGGTTGAAGTGGCCGCGCGCGGCGGCCGCCTTCTCCGCCGCCTCCAGTTCGTTCACCGCCTCCTCCGTGCGCCCGACCGCGAGCAGCAGCCGGCCGCGCACCGACCGCGGGTCCGGCATGACGATGGTGGAGGGGTACGGCGGTGCGAAGCCGTACTGTTCGGCGGTCTCCCAGGCCTGCTCGACATGGCCGCGGGCGAGCAGCGTGTCGACGAGGTTGCAGGTGGCGGTCCAGTACAGGGGCAGCCGGCGGCCGACCCGCTCGGCGATCCGCAGGGACTCCCGCAGGGAGGTCTCGGCGTCCCGCAGCCGCCCCCGCCTGCGGTGGCCGAGGCCGACGTAGGCATGGGCGAGGGCGAGGTGGCCGCCGCTCCAGCCGGACGACTCGTAGGCGCGCAGGGCCTCGTTGTACAGGCTCTCCGCGCGGTCGAGGCGGTCGGTGTAGACGTAGGAGTTGGCGAGCATCAGCAGGAGTTCGATGCCCCACTCGGTGTCGGTCCAGCCGAGGCCGGGCGCGAGCCGGCCGTTGACGAGGGCGCGGTCGCACAGCTCGACGACCTCCTCCGCGCTCTCGCCCTGTATCAGCAGGTCGAAGCCGCGCAGCATCAGCAGGGCGCGCTCCGAGTTGTCGCGGCCGGTGCAGATGGCGGCGAGGTCGGCGAGCCGTTCGGAGCGGCGTGGGGAGACGGCCTCGCCCGCGATGCCCTCCCACATGAACTGGACGGCCTGGAGCCGGAGTCTGGCGGGTCCTTCCTCGTGCCGGGCGGCCTCCGCCTCGACCGCGCGGACGGCCTCCTCCAGCTGGTCGTTGTGGAGGAGCGCCTGGGAGAGCCGGAAGACGGCGTCGACGCGTTCGGGACCGGAGAGGCCGGGCATGCCGAGAGCGCTCTGCAGGTGTCCGATGGTGACGGCGGGGTTGGTGAGCAGGGTCGCGCAGCCCAGTTCGTAGAGCACGCGCGCGTGGACCTCGGGGAGGGGCGGTTCGCGCAGGGCGCGTTCGAGGCAGCGGCGGGCCGCGTCCGGGGCGCCGACCGCGAGGTGCTCCTTGGCCGCGTCCCGCAGCTGTTCGACGAGTTCCTCGTCGTCGTCCGGGTGCACCTTCAGCAGGTGGCGGGACGCCTCGGCGATGCCGCGGCCGTCGTCCAGGACGATCTGGGCGGCGATGCCGTGCATGGCGGTGCACATGGCGGGCGGGATGGAGTTGTAGACGGCGGTGGCGATCAGCGGGTGGACGAACTCCAGGTCGCCGGTGTGGGTCCGGGAGCCGGCCGGGTCGGGCGCGGTGAGGATGCGGGCGGTGCACAGCAGTTCGGCGCAGCGCTCGGCGTCGTCCACGGCCATGCTGGCGAGCTGGGCGACGAGACCGACGGAGATGCCGGTGCCGAGGATGGCCGCGGCCCAGGCGAACCGGGTGGCGTCGACGCCGAGGCCTTCGAGGCGGGTGACGAGGCCGCCGCCCCTGGCCGACCGGTTGAGGGCGCGCAGTTCGCCGGCCCGGGACTCGACCGGCTCGACCTCGCTGTCCTGGACCTTGGCGAGGAGTTCGACGGTCTCGTAGGGGTTGCCGCCGGTGACGGCCCAGACCTCGCGGCAGAACGGGGCGTCGGCGTGCTCGCCCAGGGTGGCGCGGGTGAGGCCGGCGGTGGCGTCCGGGGTGAGTGCGCTGACGGTGCGGACGGGGCGGCCGGACGCGGCGGCCACGGCGTCGAGGTGGCGGGCGCTGTCGCCGCTGACCTCGCCGGGGCGGCGGGCCACCAGGAGCAGGACGGACAGGTCGTCGAGGCGTTCCACGAAGGCGGCGAGCCAGGCCAGGGTCTCCTGGTCGGCCCAGTGCGCGTCGTCGACCAGCAGGACCAGCGGCCAGTCGCGTTTGGCGAGCCGGCGGACGGCGGCGACCAGGCCGTCGCAGACGCCCTGCGGGTCGGCCTGGCGGTCCCCGGGGTCGGTGATGCCGAGGGCGGGGCCGGCGATCTCGTACCAGTCGCCGAGGTACTCCCGGGCCTCCTCGGGCAGCAGGGAGACCAGGGCGGGCTGGAGCAGTTGCCGGACCACGTGGAAGGGGACGCTGCGCAGGGTCTCCACGCCGCGGGTGGACCAGACGGTGCAGCCCCGCCGTTCGGCGAGGCGCCGGGTCTCGGCCAGCAGCGCGGTCTTGCCGAGCCCGGCCTCGCCGCGGACCACCAGCAGGTGCCCGGAGGTGGAACGGTCGGCGCACAGGACGTCGAGGGCCTCGGTGACGGCGGCGATCTCCTCCTCGCGCTCCCAGAGGCGGGCCGGGGCGCCTCCCGAGGGCTGCTCCTCCGTCATCCTGCTACCTCCCCAAGTCGCCCGAACGACGTACAGACCACGAGCGTAGCCGTCCTGTTGGCTGTCCGGAGGCGGGTCCGGACAGCTGTTGCCGTGACGGGTGAAAGCGGGTGCGGCCGGGCGACGCGGGACAGCCCCGACCTGCCGCTGTGCAGCGAACGGACCGTCAACGGGCAGGGACATGAAGCTGACTTTCGAAGATCGGGCAGTACGGGAGCGGAACCGGCCCCTCCGGGCGCTGGCGGCGGGCTCGGTGGGCAACTTCATCGAGTGGTACGAGTTCGGCGTCTACGGCTATGTCGCGACCGTCGTCGCCGAGCGGTTCTTCACCCCGGCGGGCGGCAGCGCGGCCGAGGGTCTTGTGCGCACCTACGCCTCGTTCGGGCTGGCGTTCTTCTTCCGTCCGCTGGGCGCGGCCCTGTTCGGCCGGCTGGCGGACCGGCTGGGCCGGCGGCCGGTGCTGATCCTGGTGGTGGCGCTGATGACGGGGGCCACGGCGCTGATCGGCGTGCTGCCGACGTACGCGCAGGCCGGCGCGCTCGCGCCGTGGCTGCTGACGTTCCTGAGGGTGGTCCAGGGGCTGTCGGCGGGCGGGGAGTTCGGGGGTGCGGTGGCGATGCTGACCGAGTTCGCGCCGCCGGGGCGGCGGGGGCTGTACGGGGCGTGGCAGTCGTTCACCGTGGCGTTGGGCCTGCTGGGCGGGGCGGGCGTGGCGGTGGGACTGTCCACGCTCCTGACCGCGGATCAGTTCGGGTCCTGGGGGTGGCGGTTGCCGTTCCTGCTGGCGTTGCCGCTGGGCGCGCTGGCGCTGTGGCTGCGGATCGGTCTCGACGAGACGCCGGAGTTCCGGGAGCCGGCCGTGGCCGCCGTGCGATCCGTGCGCGTGCCGGTCCGGGCGGTCGCGCTGGCCGGCGCGCGGGTGATGGGCTGGTCGGCGGCCGGGTACACCTTCCTGGTGGTGCTGCCGTCGTATCTCCAGGCCGCGCTGCACACCGGTTTCCGTGCGGCGCTGCTGGCCACGGTGGTGGCGAACCTGGGGTTCGCGGCGGCGATCCTGCCGGCCGGGATGCTCAGCGACCGGGTGGGGCGGCGGCCGGTGATGCTGGCGGGCGCGGGGCTCGTGGTGCTGCTGGCGCTGCCGCTGCTACACCTCCTCCAGGACCCGGGGGCCTCGGCCGCCGTGCGGGGCGCGGCGCTGTTCGGCGCGGGCGCGGTGGTGGGGCTGATGGCCGGGCCGGGGCCCGCGCTGCTGGCCGAGATGTTCCCGGCGCGGGCCCGCTGCACGGGCCTCGGACTCGCCTACGCACTGTCCAATGCCGTGTTCTCGGGCTGTGCCGGCCTCATCATCACGGAGGCGGTGCAGCGCACCGGGAATCTCGACGTTCCCGGCTACTACGCGGCGGCGACCTGCGCGGTCAGCGTGCTCGCACTGCTCGGGCCGCAGCGGACCGAACCGGGTCGGAAGGCGGGTCGAGAGGCGCGTCGAGAGGCGGGTTGAGACGGTGCTGGTGATCGGGCTGATGTCCGGGACGTCGTACGACGCGGTGGACGCGGCGGCGGCCGAGCTGCGGCTGCTGGACGGCACGCTGCTGCTCAAGCCGCTGGGGATGGTGAGCACGCCGTACGACGAGGAGCTGCGGGAGGCGCTCGCGGGGGCGCTGCCGCCGGCCGCCGTGCCGCTGGCGCGGGTGTGTCTGCTGGACACCCGGATCGGTCAGGCGTTCGCGGCGGCCGCGGTCCGGGCCGACCGTGAACTGTGCGGCGGGCGGGCCGAGCTGGTGGCCTCGCACGGGCAGACGGTCTACCACTGGGTGGACGGCGGCCGGGTGCACGGCACGCTGCAGCTCGGGCAACCGGCATGGATCGCCGAGGCGACGGGGCTGCCGGTCGTCGCCGACCTGCGGTCGCGGGACGTGGCGGCCGGGGGGCAGGGCGCTCCCCTGGTCAGCCTGTTCGACCTGCTGTGGCTGCGTGGCCGGCCGGGGACGCCGGTGGCGCTGAACCTCGGCGGGATCGCCAACCTCACCGCGCCCGACGGCACGGCCTTCGACACCGGGCCCGGGTGCGCGCTGCTCGACGCGGCGGCCCGGGAGTTCACCGGCGGCCGGCTGGCGTACGACGCGGACGGGGCGCTGGCGGCGCGCGGCCGTCCGCACGGGCCGCTGCTCGACGAGCTGCTGACGGAGCCGTACTACGCGCTGCCCGCGCCGAAGACGACCGGCAAGGAGCTGTTCCACGCCGGGTACTGGCGGGCGCCCGCCGGGATCTCGGCCGAGGACGCGCTGGCGACCCTCACCCACCTGACCGCCCGGACGGTGGCGGACGCGGTGCGGGGCGTGGCGGCGACGGAGGTGGTCGCGTCGGGCGGCGGCACCCGCAACCCGGAGCTGATGCGGACGCTGCGCGGCCTGCTCCCGGAGATCCCGGTGCGCGTCTCCGACGAACTCGGTCTGCCCGCGGCGGCGAAGGAGGCGTACGCCTTCGCGGTCCTCGGCTTCCTCACCGCGCACGGCCTCGCGGGGACGGCCCCGGCCGCCACCGGTGCCCGCCACCCGAGCGTCCTGGGCTCACTGACCCCGGGGCGGAACGGACTTCGCCTGCCGCCGCCCGCGGCGGGACCGCCGGTACGGCTGCGGATCGAGTGAGCCGAACGGGAACACCCCGGGCGAACCAGGCCGGATCGGGCATCCCACGCGCGCCGGACCGGCTCGCCGGAACATCGCCGGATCCTCTCATCCGACTTTCACCGATGCCTCATACGGTAGGGGCATGACGCAGGTGACTCCTCCCGGGTGGTATCCCGATCCCGGGCAGACAAGTGACGGTCCGGCCACCGAACGCTGGTGGGACGGCAAGGCCTGGACGGAGCAGACCCGGCCCGCCGGGTCGGCCGCGGACTGGGGTCCCCCGCCGCAGCCCGAGGCCGACGGGCCCCAGCCGGCCACCGAGGCCTACCCGGCGTACCCGGCCGGCGGCGCCTACTCCGCCCACCCGGGGTATCCGGGGTATCCGGGATACCCGCCGGTGCCGCCGGCCCCGGCCAGGCGCGGGCTGCGCACCGGCATCGCCGTCGGCGTCGCCGTGGCGGTCCTCGCCGCGATCGGGGTGGGCGTGTGGGCGCTCACCGGAAACGGCAGCGGCAGCGGCGACCAGCAGGCCTCGCAGAGCTCGGGCGGCCAGGGCGGTTTCGGCCAGGGCGGCCCCGAGGGGCAGAACGGCGGCCAGAACGGGGGCCAGAACGGGGGCCAGGGCTTCCCGTTCGGCGGGTCGGGCGGCTCGGGTTCCGGTGGCACCGACGGGGGCGCGTCGCCCTCGCCGGGCCAGTCCGAGGCGCCGAAGGTCAAGGGCGGCGGCACGGTGTCGGACTCGATCAACGCCATCAGCATCCCGGTGCCGGACGGCTGGACCGGGCAGGCGATCAGCTACGGCGCCAACGTCAGCTCCGACGACTCCTACAAGTGCCCGGGCGACACCTCGCAGACCTGCACCGCCGGCGGTGCCTACTCGGCGCCCGCGGTGGTGCTGGGCACCAAGGGGGACACGGCCGAGGCGGTCGCCAAGGCGGACATCTCGGCCAACGCGACGGAGTCGTACGGCGGCAAGACCTACGGTTCGATCACCTCGCACCAGGTGCTGGCCTCCAAGGCGGTCACCGTGGCCGGACAGAAGGGGTACCTGGTCCGCTGGAAGGCGATCACCAGCAAGGGCGCCGACGGCTACGTCGAGTCGCTGGCCTTCCCGTCGCCCGCGAACTCCGCGCAGATCGTCGTGGTCCGGTTCGGCGTCGACGTCGGCCAGAAGGAGTCGATCATCGACACGATCACCAGCGGCATCAAGGTGTCCTCGGGCAGCGGCAGCGGATCGAACGTCTGACCCACGCCGGCCCCTGCCCCGCCGGTCCCAGAACAGCAGTCGGCCGGGTGGGGTGCCCCTCCGCTCAAAGGGGCATCCCACCCGGCCGGTGGGTGCGCGCCGCCCCCGTCCCCACGGTGCGGCGCGAGCAGGTCGCCGTCCAGTCATCCCGTGGACGGCGGCCTGGGCCTCATGTCAGTCCGAGTGCGGGCAGCGCGACGGCCTCCACGAAGCGGACGAGATAGTCGGCGTCGGCGTACTCGCCGGTGAGCACGGGCCGCACCCGCAGCACGCCGAACATCATGGCGGGCACGTAGTCCAGCGCCGGATGGCCCTCGGGCACCTCGCCGCGCGCGACACCGCGGAGCAGGATCTCCTGGAGCGCGGCGATCTCGGGTTCGACGAGCGCCTCGCGCAGCGCCGTGGCCAGTTCCGCGTCCGAGTGGACCGCGTGGCCCAGCGCCGCGAGCAGCTTGGTGTCCTTGCGTGACCAGTCGCCCGCGGTCCGCGCCACCTCGCGCAGGTCCCGGGCGAGGGACCCGGTGTCGATGCCGACGAAGCGCACCTCCCGGCTGGCCCGCAGCGCGGCCGCGACGAACTGCGGCTTCGTCTTCCACTGCCGGTAGAGCGTGGACTTGCTGCACCGGGTGCTGGCGGCGATCCCCTCCATCGAGACGGAGTCGTAGCCGCACTCGCGGATCTGTTCGAGCACGGCGTCGAAGAACTCCCGCTCACGCTCCGGCGTGATCTTGGAGCGGCGCGAGGCGGCGACCATGTCCGGTCCGTCCGCGGCCTGCGACGTCATGTGCCCTGCTCCTCACTCGTTCATCACGTGCGGATCACTTCCGCCCCGCCCTGCGTTCGGCCGACGCGGAAACCTACAACCAGTGTGGCCTACGTCTATCGATACGCCACTGTACCGGTACTCGACCGTATCGGTACAGTGGCGTATCGGTACGCTTCCGTATCGAAGAGTTCGGGCCACCGTCCGGGACTCGCACAGCACCACCGTCAGTGAGGGGGCCTGGGATGAGATCCCAGTCCGAGCCGGCATCAGCGGAGCCGGGCGAAATAGCCCGGCCGCCGCTCGTCCGTGAGTTCCTGCTCGTCGCGGGGCTCTTCCTCGTCTACAAATTCGGGCGCCAGCTGGCCACCGGCCATACCGCCGAGGCCCTGCACAACGCCCACCGGATCTGGGACCTGGAACGGACGCTGCACCTGCCCTCGGAGGTCGACGTGCAGTCCGCACTGCTGCACGGCGACACCCTCGTCCACCTGGCCAACACCTACTACGCCACGATTCATTTCCCGGCCACCCTGGCCTTCCTGGTCTGGCTCTACCTGAAGCGGCCCGCGCACTACGTCTGGGCCCGCCGGGTCCTCGCCCTGGTGACCGCGGCCGCCCTGGTGCTGCCGTTCACGTTCCCGCTGGCACCGCCCCGGATGCTGGCCGCGTCCGGCCTCGTCGACACCGCCCGCCTCTACGGCCCCTCCGTCTACGGCCCGCCCTCCAGCGACCACCTCTCCAACCAGTTCGCGGCGATGCCCTCGCTGCACTTCGGCTGGGCCCTGATGGTGGCGATCGGCCTGATCGTCGCGACCCGGTCCCGCTGGCGCTGGCTGTGGCTGCTGCACCCCGCGATCACCCTGCTCGTGATCGTCGGCACCGCGAACCACTACTGGCTGGACGCGATCGTCGCCACCGCGATGCTCGGTGCCGCCCTGGCCGTGATCCGCCCCCACACTTCGTCCGGGGGGACCCCCACCTCGCTTCGCTCGCCGCGCCGCACCGCCACCACGGCCGGCCGCGGCACCCGGCGCCTCGTCACCGAGGAGCCCGCGCTGGTGGGGGCGGGACGATGAGCGCCGCGGCCCTGATCGCCGTCGGCCTCTCCCTGGTCTCGGCCGTCGCCTACGCGGCCGCCGCCGTGGCCCAGGAGCGCCTCGCCTCGAAGACCGACGGAGCCGGCCTGCTGCGGCTGCTCGGCTCCGGTGCCTGGTGGGCGGCGGTGGGCCTGAACGCCGGCGCCGCCCTCCTCCACGTCGTGGCCCTGAAGTACGGCCCGCTCACCCTCGTCCAGCCGCTGGGCGCGCTCACCCTGGTGGCCGCCGTGCCGATGGGCGCCCGGGTGGCCGGCCGCCGGGTCACCGGAACGGAGTGGCGGGGCACCGCCCTGACCCTGCTGGGCCTCGGCGCCCTCCTGGTCACGGCCTCGGGTCCGGCACCCCACCAGGTGATGAGCCTCACCGAGGCCCTCGCCGTCGCCGGTACGACGACCGCCCTGATCGGTGTCCTGTCCCGCCCCGGCACCCGCCCGGGCCTGCGGCACGCGACCGCGTCCGGCATCGCCTCGGGCGTCGCCTCGGCCCTCACCCAGACGGTGACCGTGGCGGCGACGGACCGCTCGGGCCCGGCCCTGAGCGTCGAGGTGGTCGTGGTGGCCCTGCTGGTCGCCGCGTTCGCGGTGGGCGGCCTGCTGCTCTCCCAGACGGCCTACCGCGGCGGCCTGGGCGCCCCGCTGGCGGTCGTCACCCTGTCCAACCCGATGGCGGCGTCGGTCATCGGCCTGGCCCTCCTGGGCCAGGGCCTGCAAGGCGGCGTGTGGGGCATACTGCTCGCCCTCACGGGCGCGGGCCTGGCCTCCTGGGGCGTGGTCCTGCTCACCCGGGTGACCCCGCCGACCCCGGTCCTCGAACTGGACGACGACGAACACCCGGTGGCAGCGGTCCTGGCCCTGGACCCGACCCTGCTCCCCCGCCAGCCGTCGGAACCGAAGAAACTGACGGCCCTCTGAGCGCCCCGAAGGGGCGCGGGGAACCGCGCGGCCGGCCACGGATCACTCGCAGCCGCCGCCCGACAGTCCCCCGCGCCCCCTGGGCGCAGCTCACACCGTGATGATCGCCGGGTCGCTGACCCCCGGCTCCCCGTTCTCCACGTGCCCGGCGAACCGCCGCACAAAGCCCGCGTCCGACGCGGACGTGACCGTCAGGTCGTACCACCGCTCACTGTGGTTGAGGTGCACGATGTGCGTCACCACAGCCCCGGCCCGCACCGTGAACGTGCGCCCCCGGCCGCCGTACCCGTCGGCCACCGCCAGCTTCACCGTGCCGCTGCCCTTGTTGGTGAAGGTCAGCTCGATGTCGTCGCCGTGCGGCCGGGCCGTGACCTCGGGCCCTGCCACCTTGCCGCGCCCCTGGAAGGTGCGCAGGAAACCGTTCGGGCCGTGCACGGTCAGGTCGTAGGAGCCGCCCGAGTACACCGAGTTCCAGGTGTCGGAGACGGACTTGCCGGCCTCGGTGGTGTAGCTCCAGGGGCCGTCGGTGCGGTTGTTGGAGGTCACCAGGAAGGCGGCACCGGCGTGCGCGCCCGACGCGAAGGTGAGGGTGAACTTCCCGGCCGCCGCGTCCAGCGAACCGTCGACCAGCGGGGCGTACCTGAGCGGCCGGGTGGGCCGCGAGCCGCGCTCCTGCCTGGGCAGGGAGGGGTTGGCGGGCGGGGTGGGCACGTAGTCGGGGTGGCGGTTGCCGTCCGGCGGCCGGTAGCCGTCCGTGGCCGGCAGCGCGACCGGCTTGGTGTCCTTGCGGGAGAAGTCGAACGCGGCGGTCAGGTCACCGCTGACGGTGCGCCGCCAGGGCGAGATGTTGGGCTCGTGGACGCCGAAGCGGGCCTCCATGAACCGGATGATCGAGGTGTGGTCGAGCGTCTCGGAGCAGACGAAGCCGCCCTTGCTCCACGGGGAGACGACGAGCATCGGGACGCGCTGGCCGAGGCCGTAGGCGCCCGCGGGGTGGCTCGCGTTGCCCGCGAAGAGGTCCAGGGCCGGGTCGACCGTGGACTTGCCCTGCGCGGCGGAGGCCGGCGGGAACGGCGGGATCAGGTGGTCGAAGAAGCCGTCGTTCTCGTCGTACGTGATGAACACGGCCGTCTTCGCCCACACCTTGGGGTCGGCGGTGAGCGCGTCGAGGACCTGGGAGACGTACCAGGCGCCGTAGTTGGCCGGCCAGTTGGGGTGCTCGGTGAACGCCTCGGGGGCGACCACCCAGGAGATCTGCGGCAGCTTGCCGGCCTTGACGTCGGCCTTCAGCTGGTCGAAGAAGCCCTCGCCCCTGGTCGCGTCGGTGCCGGTGCGGGCCTTGTCGTACAGCGGGTCGCCGGGCTGGGCGTTCTGGTACTGCTTGAAGTAGAGCAGCGAGTTGTCGCCGTAGTTGCCGCGGTAGGCGTCCTGGATCCAGCCCCAGCCGCCGGCCGCGTCCAGGCCGTCGCCGACGTCCTGGTAGATCTTCCAGGAGACGCCGGCCTTCTCCAGGCGCTCCGGGTACGTCGTCCAGCTGTAGCCGGCCTCGTCGTTGCCGAGGACCGGGCCGCCGCCCTGGCCGTCGTTGCCCGTGTAACCCGTCCACATGTAGTAGCGGTTCGGGTCGGTGGAGCCCATGAACGAGCAGTGGTAGGCGTCGCAGATGGTGAACGCGTCGGCGAGCGCGTAGTGGAACGGTATGTCGTCCCGGTTCAGGTACGCCATGGTCGTGGAGCCCTTGGCCGGCACCCACTTGTCGTACTTGCCGCCGTCGACGGCGGTGTGCGTGTCGTTCCAGCCGTGCGGGAGGTCCTGGAGGAAGGCGAGGCCCAGGTCGTCGGCGTCCGGGTGGAAGGGCAGGATGTCCTTCGTGCCGTCCGACTGCTTCCACACGGACTTGTTGTTCTGGGTGACCGAGCGGGGGTCGCCGAAGCCGCGGACGCCGCTGAGGGTGCCGAAGTAGTGGTCGAACGACCGGTTCTCCTGCATCAGGACGACGATGTGCTCGACGTCCTCGATCGACCCGGTGCGGTGGTTCGCGGGCAGCGCGGCGGCACGCTGGATGCTGCTGGACAGCGCGGTGAACGCCGTGGTGGCGCCCGCGAGTTGGAGGAATCTGCGCCGGTTGACTTCGGGCATGGGTGAGCGACCTCTCATCCTGACGCACGGGTTGGCCGGAACAGGGCGGATTGTGCGCGGGTGCGAGTGTTCCAAGGGCATCGAACGTCAGGGAAGGGTCCGGTGGCGCGGATGTGAAACTCGGCGGTACGTGAGGTAGGTAATCGGTAAGGAGCCGGAGCCGGCCGCGGCGGGGGGACGGTGACCGCGGCCGGCCGCCCGGGGTCAGCTGATGAAGGAGCCCGCGGCGCAGGCGCTCTCCGTCACCCACTGGTGGGACAGGATGTTGTCGTTCATGGGGTGGCCGTCGGTGAAGTGGTCGCGGGTGAGGTCGTCCACGTAGAGCTCGCCCGGCTTCAGGCAGCCGTAGCCGCCCCCGTAGTTGGTGAGGTAGTAGAAGGCGACGACGTCCTTGCCGCCGACGTAGCCGCTGTTCATCACGGAGGAGGCGATGTTGCCGACGCCCTGGAAACCGCCGGCGTTGTCGGACCAGCTGGCGTCGTTGCCCGCGCTGACGCCGAGCAGGCCGCCCGCGCAGTCCCAGTCCCGCCAGGCCCGCACGTTGCCGTCGCGGCCCGGCCAGGCCGCGTTGCAGCCGGCGGAGGCGTGGGCGTTCACCGGCAGCACGAAGCCGACGGCCGCGAGGGCCAGCGTGGTGAGGGCGAGGGTCGTTTTGCGCATGATGCATCCCGTTCTGCCTCGTCGGAGGCGGTCGGTGTGGGAGAGGGCCGCGGCGGGCGCCGCGGAGTCATGGGGTACGGCAGGTGCGGGTGTCAGGCGCGGGCGGGCACGATCCGCTCGGCGCGCTCCAGCGCCGTCAGGCGCACCTGCCGGTAGGCGTCCAGCCGGGCGCCGTACTCGCCGTCCAGCCGGGCCAGGTAGTGGGCCTCGCGGTCCTGGCCCACGGACCTGAGGGAGACCTGGCGGGCGCAGGTGGCGTCGGCGACCGCGGTCCGGGTCTCGGCGGCGAAGCTCCGGGCCTCCTCGGCCCGGGTCTGCACCGCCGGGTGCTCGCGGGTGGCCTGCCGGGCCGCGTCCGGGTCCGGGTAGGGGTGGCCGGCCCGCTTCATGCAGGCCGACCAGGCGTGCACGGCGGCGGTGAACCGCGGGTCGTGCAGCAGCTTGCCGACGTAGAGCGGGCGCAGGTTGCTCGCGGTGGTGTCGAGCCGGAACCAGGTCTGCGGATCGCCGTAGAGCCGGCGCTCCGCCTCGGCGTCGCAGCCGCCGGTCTGCTTCCTGACCTCGCCGCCGCCCGGGACGTCGGTGCGCAGCAGTTCGGCCCGCCGCCCGCCGTCGAGGGCGGTGTCGTACGCGGCCCGCCGGGTGGCGCCGAGGCCTTTGCGGTAGGCGCTGTTGGGGTTGTGCAGCCGGGCGCGGTCCTCCTTCGCCGTGATGCGGCTGCCGTATCCGTAGGTGCGGGCCCAGTTCACGTCGTCCTGGACGTAGCCGAGCGGCCTGCTCTCGGCCAGGCTCAGCGGGCGGTCCGTCCAGTAGCGGAACCCGTGGCGGGCCATGCACCGGGCGACCAGGCGCTGTTCGGCGTCCGAGACCCGCAGGTCCTCCGCGTAGGTGAGGTCGCGGACCCGGTGCGCGGCGACGGGGGCCGAGCCGTCGCCGGACGTCCGGGAGCAGCCGGTGAGGGCGAGCGCGGCCACGGCGGCGACGGCGCTCAGCCGCGCGGTCCTTCGGCGGAAGGCGGTGCGCTTCATCGGGCGGCTCCTTGGACGTACGGCGAACGGCTCGGGGCTTACGGGCCGTTGACGCCGCCGGCAGGGCGTTCGTATGACATGCGGCCGCCGGGTTTTTCCGGCGCCGCGGAATTCGCGGCGGACCGGGGTGCGCGGTCATACGGGAGCCGGCCGCCGGCCGTCTCCCGCACAGGGGCCGCTATGGCCACCCACAGAAACCAGCCAACCGAGACAGGAGGGAGAACGGCTCCCGCAGCGCCGACGGGCCTGTCCCCGGTCGGCATACCGGGCGTCGCGGCGGTTCCGTCCGACCGGGGGGACGGAACGGTTCCGGACACGACGGCCCGGCAGTCGGCGTGCCCGGACGGTGGCCGCCGATATCGTTGTCGCCATCCGCGGGGCGGCGATCGGGGACCGATGTTCGAAGTACGTCTGCTCGGCCCGGTGGAGGTCTGGGAGGGGGGCAGACGGGCCCCGCTCGGCGGCTCCCGGCCACTGGCCGTCCTCGCCGCGCTCGTCGTCCACCTGGGCGAGGTGATCTCCACCGAGCGCCTGGTGGACTTCGTCTGGGACGAGGAGGCGCCGGCCACCGCGGGTGCCCTGGTCGCCACCCATGTCTCCGCCGTACGCCGGGCCCTGGCCCGGGTCGGCACGGCCGAGGTGGTCCGCACCCGGCCGCCGGGCTACGTCGCCGGCCTCGCCCCGGACCGGGTCGACGCCCGCCGCTTCGAGGAACTCCTCGCGGCCGGGCGCTCCCTGGGCCGCACGGAGGAGGCCGCCGACACGCTCACCGAGGCGCTGGGGCTGTGGCGGGGCCGGGAGGCGCTGGAGGGGCTCGGCCAGTCGTTCGCCCGGATCGAGGCGGCCCGGCTCGCGGAGCTGCGGCTGGTGGCCCAGGAGGAGTCCTTCGGGCTGGCCCTGGACCTGGACCGCGCGGACGGCGCCATCGCCCCGCTGCTCGCCCATGTGGCCGCGCATCCGCTGCGCGAGCGGCCGCGCGGCCAGCTGATGACCGCCCTGTTCCGCACCGGCCGGGTCTCCGACGCGCTGCGCGTCTACCAGGAGGGCCGGTCGGTGCTCCGCGACGAACTGGGCATCGACCCGGGGCCGGAGCTGCGGGCGGTGCACCAGGCCGTCCTCACCCAGGACACCGGAACGCTGGGGAGCGGGCGGGCCGCGCGGCCGGTACCGGCTCCCCGGAACGGGCGGTCCCGCCCCGCGCCCTCCCATCTCCCGCCCGACATCGCCGACTTCGTGGGCCGGACCGAGCAGGTCGAGTGGGCGACCGAGCTGGTGCGGGGCGTCGGCGACCCCGGCCGGACCGCGCCGCCGATCGGGGTGATCTCCGGGCGCTCCGGCATCGGCAAGACCGCCCTCGCCGTGCATGTCGGGCACCGCACCGCCGACCTCTTCCCGGACGGCCGGCTCTTCGTGGACCTGCGGGCCGCCGACACCACCCCGCTGGAACCCGCCGACGCGCTGGCCCGGCTGCTGCGGGCGATGGGCGTCGACCCGGACACGCTGCCCTCCGGCGTCGAGGAGCTGACCGGCCTGTACCGCACCCACATCGGGCACCGGCGGACCCTGATCGTCCTGGACAACGCGGCCGGTGAGGCGCATCTGCGGCCCCTGCTCCCGCCGGGCCCCGGTTCGGCGGTGCTGATCACCAGCCGCCGCCGGCTGGTGGCGCTGGAGGGCGCCGCCCATCTGGACCTCGCCGTCCCGGACGAGGCCGAGGCCCTCGACCTGCTCCGCCGGGTGGCCGGTGCCGGACGGAGCTGGGCGGAGCCGGGGCAGGCCGCCGAGATCGTCGCCCTGTGCGGGCGGCTGCCGCTCGCGGTGCGGATCGCCGGGGCCCGCCTCGCCGCCCGTCCGCACTGGGCACCCGGCCGGCTCGTCGGCCGGCTGCGCGACGAGCGCCGCCGGCTCAACGAACTCAGCGCAGGGGACCTGGAGTTGCGGGCCAGCCTGGAACTCGGCTACACGGACCTCGCCCCGCAGGAACGCCGCGCCCTGCGCCGCCTCGCCCTGCTGGACCTGCCCGACTTCGCGGCCTGGATCGCCGCTCCGCTGCTCGACATAGGGACGGAGGAGGCCGAGGAGGCCGTCGAGCGGCTGGTGGACCGCCACTTCGTCGACGTGGTCGGCGTGGACGGCACCGGCCTGGCCCGCTACCGCATCCACGACCTCGCCCGCGAACACGCCCGTGAGCGCTGCCTCGCCGAGGAGAGCACCGAGGACCGCACGGCCGCGGTGCTCCGGCTGGCCGCGAGCTGGCTGGACCTCGCCCGGAAGGCCGCCGCCCGGGGCCCGGGCGGCGCGACCCGCCACTTCCCCGAACCGGCCGCCGTCCGCCCGCTCGACCCGGAGACCGAGGAGGCCGTCCTCGCCCGGCCCGCGGCCTGGTTCGCCGCCGAGCAGGCCGGACTGCTGGCCGCCGTGACGCACTGCGCCGACCACGGCATGGCCCGCACCGCGCGCGATCTCGCCGGGGCGCTGATCGCGAGTTCCGCCGCGCTGTACAACCAGTTCGACGCCTGGTCCCGGGCGCACACGGCGGCCATGGCCGCGGTACGGCGCGGCGGCGACGTGGAGGGCGAGGCCTGGCTCCTCGCCGGGCTCGGTCAGCTCCGCTACGAGCAGGACCGGTTCGAGGACTCCTACGCCTACTTCTCGGACGCGCTGCGGCTGTTCGGGGAGGAGCTGCCGGACGGGGCGGCCGTGGCCCTCGCCGGGATGGGCACCGCCCGCCGCGAACAGGCCCGCTATCCGGAGGCGTTGGAGCTGCTGGAGGCCGCGCTGGAGCGGTACGGCGAGACGGGCGACGCCGGTGCCCGGGCGGGTGTGCTGTACGGCATCGGCTACGTGCACCGCGAACAGGGGCGTAGCCCGCAGGCCCGGGCGGCGCTGTCCGCTGCCCTCGCGCTGTACCGGGCGGCGGCCGACCAGCACGGCGAGGGGCTCACCCTGCGCTCGCTGGCCCTGTGCGACCGGGCCGAGGGCCGGTACGCCGACGCCGAACGGCTCTTCCTCGACGCGCTGCGGGTCTTCACCGGCCTGCACGACACCTTCGGGGTGATGTACACCGAACAGGCGCTGGCCAAGGTGGAGTTGCGCACCGGCCGGCCGGCGGAGGCGGGACGGCGGCTGATGCGCTGCCTGGCCGTGGCCCGGGAGCGCCAGGACCGGTTCGGCGAGGCGCTTGCGTTGCGCACGCTCGGGGAGCTGCGGCTGGCGGCCGGTGACACCGACGCGGCCCGGGAGCCGCTGGAGCGGGCGGCGGCCCTCTGGGCGGAGTTGGGGCTGCCGCTGTGGCGGGCCCGCACGGTGTGGGACCTGGCCGGGGTGTGGTCGGCCGACGGCGAGGCGGAACGGGCGCGGGCGGCGCGGGCGGAGGCCATGGAGGTCTTCCGGTCGGTCGGCGTCCGGGAGGCGTGGGAGCGGGCGGGGGACGAGACGCCGTAGCCGGACCCCGGCCGCGGAAGGCCCGGTGACGCGCTTGCAGGGAAGCTGCAGAGCAATTGCAGAGGCCCCCGGCACGCTGTTCTGCGTGACGGACATCATCACGCTCTCCGACTCCCGGGTCGCCGAGGTCACCGAGCAGGAGTGCGGTGAACCACTGGTCGACCTGCGGGAGACACCCGGCCTGCGGATCGACCTACGGCAGGCCGACGCCGACGGCAGCTACGCGCACCTGCGCCTCGGGGCGCTGCGCCGGCTGCTCCAGGCCCAGTCCCTGCTGCCCGCCGGGGTCCGGTTCCTGGTGGTCGAGGGGTTCCGGCCGCCCGGCCTGCAGCGCCGCTACTTCGAGCAGTACGCGGCGACCCTGCGCGCGGTCCACCCCGATGCCGGTCCGGCCCGGATCCGGGAGCTGGCCAGCGCCTACATCTCCCCGCCGGAGGTGGCCCCGCACGTGAGCGGCGGGGCGGTGGACCTGACCCTGTGCACCGCGGACGGCACCGAGCTGCCGCTGGGCACGGAGGTCAACGCCACCCCGGAGGAGAGCGCGGGCGCCTGCCGTACCGGGGCGCCGAACGTCGGGGCCGAGGCGCGCGCCAACCGGGCGCTGATGGACCGGGCGCTGACCACGGCCGGTTTCGTCAACTACCCCACGGAGTGGTGGCACTGGTCCTACGGCGACCGGTACTGGGCTCTGCTGAGCGGGGCACCGGCCGCCCGCTACGGACCCGCCGCCGCACCCGTCCGGCCCGCCTGACCGACGGACCGGGCACCGCTTCCACATCACCAGCCACCATCGGGGGGACGACCATGGAGATCCACGGCGGTACCTGTACGCGCGACCCGCGCGACGACGTGGACGACGTCCACGAGCCCGTGAGCCCGGCCGAGTTCGACGCCGGCTTCACCGCCGACATGCCCAGACTGCGCAGACGGCTGCTCGCCCTGACCGGCAACCCGCACGACGCCGACGACCTCCTCCAGGAGACGTACCTGCGGCTCTCCCGGCGGGCCCGGGCCAGGAACCTGACGCCCCAGCAGCATCCGTACGCCTACACCTGCACGGTCGCGCTGAACCTGCTGCGCGACTCCTGGCTGCACCCGTCCCGGCGGGAGCGCACCACCGACCGGCTGCCGGAGGCCGGCTGGGACGGCGGTCTCGGCAGCTACGAGGCCTCGGCCACCGCCCTCGCGCTGCTGAGCGTGCTCTCGCCGAAGGAGGCGGCCGCGGTGATCCTCGTCGACCTGGAGGGGCTCACCCACGACACGGCCGGGGAACGGCTCGGCGCCCATCGCGGCACCGTCCAGCGCAACCGCATGCGGGCGCTGGCCAAGATGCGCGCGGCGCTGGCCGGTTGAGCTCCGGGTGCCGCGCCCCGACGGGGGTGGGGCGCGGCACCCGGTGGATCCGCCCGACCCCCGCACCCGGCTCCACGTCGACGAAGGACGTACACCTTGAACCTCATCACGCCTGCCAGGACGCTCGCGGCGGTCGCGGCCCTGGCGACGGCCCCGCTGCTTCCCGTCACCGCGCACGCCGCGGCCCAGGACACCTCGTGCGGTGTGCTGGCCTCCGGTGCCTCGGCCACCGCGCAGGCCGCCGTCGCGGCGGCCTGCTCCCAGATCGGCGTCTGGTACAGCTGGGGCGGCGGCCACGGTGCCACGCCCGGGGCCACGTACGGCTACTACGACGGCTCCGACCCGGACAGCCTGCACGACAACGAGCGCATGGGTTTCGACTGTTCGGGCCTGATGCGGTACGCGTACTACCGGGCGACCGGCCGGGACCTGCTGAACGGCACCGCCGACGACCAGTTCCACAGCCCGCAGGCCTCGGCCCGCTTCTCGGCGGCCCAGGGCACGGCTCCGCTGGTCCCCGGTGACCTGATGTTCTGGGGCAGCGGGTACATCCACCACGTCGCCATGTACCTGGGCGCGGGGCAGATGGTCGAGGCGTACGAGTCGGGCACCCACATCCGGGTGACCCCGGTCCGCACGGGCGGCGACTACGCGGGCGCGGTCCGCATCAACCCGACCGGTACGCCGGTGCCCCCGCCGGCGAACGGCGGTTCGACGTTCGAGACCTGGGGCACGGGGGTGCACACGCATTCCACGCCGAGCGTGCACGCCTCGGTGGTGGACACCTTCGCCGGTCCCACGCAGGTCTCCGTCCAGTGCCAGGAGCACGCGGAGGAGGTGAGCGCCGAGGGCTACACCAACGACATCTGGGCCAAGCTGGCCGACGGCTCCTGGTTGACCAACATCTACATCAAGGGCCCGGCCGAGCTGCCCGGCATCCCGGACTGCGGCGGCGACAACCCGCCGCCGCCGAGCGGGGGCAGCACGGCGTTCCAGACCTGGGGCACGGGCGTGCGCACGCACAGCGAGCCCAACGTGAACGCCGGTGTCGTGGACTACTTCCCGCAGCCGACGACGGTCAACGTGGTCTGCCAGGCGCACGCGCAGACGGTCACCGCCGAGGGGTACACCAACGACGCCTGGTCCAAGCTGACCAACGGCGCGTGGCTGACGAACATCTACGTCAAGGGCCCGGACTGGCTGCCGGGGGTCGCGACCTGCTGACCCGGGCCGGCCGCGGGGTGCCCGGCCCGCAGGGCACCCCGCCTTCACGTACCGCTACTCACTTTGTTGCTTATGAAGGGCCGCCCGCTGTTCGAGTCTGCGCAGGGCCAGCTCCCCCCACTGGAGGTTCTCGCGCTCGAAGGACATCCCGCGCAGCAGCGTCAGGTACGGGCCGATGCGCTCGGCCTCGGCGAAGTACGCCTCCTCCGAGCGGCCGGCGAGCAGGCGCTGCCGGAGCCGTTCGTAGCGGGCCAGTTTGGCGGCGGCCCACTCCATGCTCCCGGCGACGGCGGTGCGGACCGCATCGAGGTCGCCGGCGTCCGCGCACTGCACCTTGACCATCAGTTCGTCGCGGACCACGGACGGCCTGGCCGGGGGCTCGGCCGTGTACGCGCGGACCGCCTCGCGGCCGGCCCGGGTGAGCGAGAACAGCCGCTTGTTGGGGCGGCGTTCCTGCTCGACGACGCGGGCGGTGACCAGCCCCTCGGCCGCCATGCGCTCCAGCTCGCGGTAGAGCTGCTGGGGCGTCGCCGTCCAGAAGTTGGCGACCGTCGCGTCGAATCCCTTGGCGAGGTCGTAGCCGGAGGCCTCGCCCGCCAGGAGGGCGGCCATCACCGCGTTCCGCAGAGCCATGCGTGCACGCTAGCATGCGCCTACTCAACTTTTTGAATAGGTGAGGTGGACCCCATGCCCCCCGTGCACCCCTTCCGCAAGGCCGTCGAGGACGGCGACATGGCCGCCGTGGCCGCCCTGCTCGCCGACGACGTCGTCTTCACCAGCCCGGTCGCCTTCAAGCCGTACCCGGGCAAGCCGATCACGGCCGCGATCCTGCGCGCGGTGTCCCAGGTGTTCGAGGACTTCACGTACGTACGGGAGATCGCGAACCCGGACGGCCGCGACCACGCCTTCGTGTTCACGGCGACGGTCGCCGGCAAGCAGCTCCAGGGCTGCGACTTCCTGCACTTCGACGAGGACGGGAAGATCGACGAACTGACGGTGATGGTGCGCCCGTTGTCGGCCGCGCAGGCGCTGTCCGAGGCGATGGGCGCCCGGTTCGAGCAGATCGCCGAGGAGGCCGCCGCCGCGCGGTGACCCCGGCGGAACGCGGCGGGCCCGGCGCCCGCGCCGCCCGGCCGGGGGACCGGGTCGCCCGATCGAGGGACTGGTGGGGCCGGGGCACCGGCCACGAGACTCGGGCCATGACCGCTTCCTCCGACCGGCCGCAGGCGCTCGCCTGGGACACCCCCGCCGCGGCGGCCGCCTACCGCGACCGGGACATGCGGCTGGCCCGGCAGCTGATCTTCCCCGCGGTCCTCGACGGGGTCGGCACTCCCCCGGACCCCGGCGCGACCGTCCTCGACATCGGCTGCGGCACCGGCGCGCTCGCCCTGGAGCTGGCCCGGGGCGGCGGCTGGTCGGTGCAGGGCGTCGACCCCTCGGCGCACATGCTGGACATCGCCCGCGCCGACCGCCCGCACCCGCGCGTCGACTACCGCCTCTTCGACGGCCGTTCGCTGGCCTGGATCCCGGACGGCACCGTCGACGCGGCCGTCTGCTGCCTGGTCTACTGCACCGACCCCGACGACCTGCGGCTGGCCGCGCTGACCGCCGAGATCCACCGGGTGCTCCGGCCCGGCGCCCCCTACGTCCTCGCCGACCTCAACCCGGCCGCGGTCGGGGAGCAGTTCGCCACCCTGCGGTACGGCGAGCCCGGCGCGTCCTACGCGGAAGGGGCGCCCGTGCCCACCGAACTGCGCCGGCTCGACGGCGGCTCGGTCACGACGGTCTGCCACTTCCGCTCCGTGTCCGCCTACACCGCCCTGCTCACCGGGGCCGGGTTCGCAGCACCCGCCGCCGTCACCCCGGCCGTGGCCGGGCCCGACCCGGCGGCCGGGATGGGCCGGGCGCCGTACATGCTGCTCAGTACCGCCCGTCCCGGGGCCGGCCGCTGAGGGCGTCGCGCAGGCCCGCGCGGGAGGAGACGCCGAGTTTCGGGAAGGCGCTGCGCAGGTGCGCGGCCACCGTGCGGGGCGAGAGGTAGAGCCGGGCGGCGATCTGCTTGTTGGTCAGCCCGGTCGCGGCCAGCTGGGCCGTCTGCAGCTCCTGCGGGGTGAGCAGGGCCGCGCCGTGCGCACCGGACGCCGGGCCGGCGACGGCGATGCCGCTGGCCCGCAGCTCGTTCGCGGCCCGGTCGCTCCAGGGGACCGCGCCCAGGCGCCGGAAGGTGGTGAGCGCCGCGTCGAGATGGACCCGGGCCGCGCCGCCCGCCCTGGCCCTGCGCAGCCGTTCGCCGTAGAGCAGGCTGATCCGTGCCCGTTCGAAGGGCCAGCGCTCGGCGTCCGGGGTGGCGAGGGCGCGCTCGAACAGGTCGTGGGCGACGGCGTCCGGGGTGGCGACGGCCCGGGCGGCGTCGGCCAGCATCGCCAGGCGGGGCGAGACGGCGGGGATGTGGGTCTCCCGGACCGCGGCCGCATGGTCGGCGGCCTCGGCATGGCGGCCGGTGCGGGCCGCGGTCTCGGCGAAGTCCAGGAAGAACCAGAGGGCATGGGGCTGGTACGGCGGCAGCTCGCCCGGGGTGACGACCGACGCCAGGTGCCGGTACGCGCTCTCGAAGTCGGCGCCGCCGAGCGCGCACATCGCCCTGATGTGGGCCGCGTACACGCCCAGCGTGTCCAGCCGCCGGGGGCCGCCCCAGGACACCAGGCGGTCGGCGACGGTCAGCGCGGTGCGGGTGTCGCCCCGGGCGGCGGCCAGCAGGCCCCGCAGGTACCGGCAGGGCTGCGCCGTGAGCCGGTAGCTGTGCCGGTCGCACCAGCGCAGCCCCTCCTCGGTCAGCTCCGGTATGTCGTCCCACCGTCCGGAGAAGTAGGCGTCGTTCGCCAGCATGAAGCTCGCCTCGATCGCGGCGGCGACGGCACCACCGTCGCGGCCGCTGTCGACGACCCGGCGCAGCGCGCCGCGGCAGCCGGGCAGCCGGTCGACGAAGGCGGCCGCGGCGGCCGCACCGATGATCCGCCTGAGGTCCGTCTCGCGGTGCAGGTCCGCGATGAGGCCGTCGAGCGTGTCCAGCACGGGCAGCGCGGCGTGCGCGGGGTCGCCCAGGGCACCGCGGAGCACCGGCAGCAGCGGTTCGCCGGCCGCCGACGGGGTCTCGCGGACCACGTCGTCGAAGGTCCGCCACAGCTCCGGCCGGCCGCTGTAGAAGCACACCCGGACCAGGGTGAGCACCGCTTCGTGCAGGACGTCGGTGCCGAACCGGTGCTGCGGGTGCCGGCCGCCGAGGGCGCCGACGAGGAGTTTGTGGGCGGTGTCGGCATCGCCCTCGCCGTTGACGAGCTGGCTGGCCGCGGCGGTCGCGGCGGCCAGGGAGCCGGGGTCCGCGGGGTCGGCGAGCGCCGCGCCGTCCAGCAGGGCGCGTACGTTGCGCAGGTCGCCGGTGATGTTGGCGCCCAGGCAGGCCGCCTCGGTCAGCATCCTGGCCTTGGCCGTGCCGTCGAGGCTCAGTTCGGCGGCGCGCAGCAGGGTGGTGACGGCACCGACGGCGTCGCCGCGGCCCAGGGTGCGGTGGGCGACCTCGTGGAGGAGGGCGGCCACCTCGTCGTCCGGCCCGATCGTGGCGTCGGCGAGGTGCCGGGCCCGGTGTTCGGATCCCGCCGGGAACTCGCGGGCCAGGGCCAGGTGCCCGCGCCTGCGCTCGGCGCCCGTCGACAGCTCCAGGACCGCGGACCGGGTCAGCGGATGCCGGAAGGCGAGCCGGCCGGTGGTGGGCTCCACCCGTACCAGGCCCGCCTGCTCGGCGGGACCGAGGGCGGCCGGCACGTCGGCGTTCCCGGCCCGTCGGAGGATGTCCAGGCGGCCGGAGCCGTCGAGGACGGCGAGCAGCAGCAGGTCCCGCGTCGGTTCGGGCAGGCTGCCGATCCGGTCGCCGTAGATCCTCTGCAGCCGCTCCGACAGGGGCAGCGCGGCCGGCAGCGGTCCGCGGTCCGTCAGCCGTGCCCCGTCGAGGGTGGCCGGCAGCTCCAGCAGGGCCAGCGGGTTGCCGGCGGCCTCGGTGACCAGCCGGCCGCGGACCCCCGGCGGCAGGGCCGGGAAGCGCTCCGCCACCAGGCGGTGCGCGGACTCCGGGTCCAGCGGCGGGACCTCGTGGGTGGGCAGGCCGGCGCCGCTCAAGTACGACTCGTCGCCGGTCCGGGAGGCGGCCAGCAGGGCCAGGGGGCCGGTGCGGATGTGGCGGGCGAGGCTCGCCAGGACGACCGCGCTGGGGCGGTCGAGCCAGGTCACCTGGTCGACGACGAGTGCGACGGGGCCGGTGCGGGCCGCGGTCCGGGACAGCAGGGTGTGGACGGCGCCGGCCACGGCGCGGAGTTCGGCCGGCTGCTCGTCGGACCGGCCGAGGGCGGCGCGGAGCGCGCCCGCCCGGCGGGCGGGCAGCGCGGCCATCTCGTCCGCCAGCGGCTGGAGCAGCTGGTGCAGGGCCGAGAAGCTGACGCTCTCCTCGAAGGGCGAGCCCACGACCCGCACGACCCTGAAGCCCCGCTCGGCCGCCCGCGCCGCCGCGGCGTCCAGCAGGGCGCTCTTGCCGACGCCCGCGTCGCCGGTCAGCATCAGCGCGGCGCCCCGGGACCCGGCGGCGGCGAGGAACCCGTCGAGCAGGGCCAGCTCCGCCGACCGCCCGACGAGGCGGCCGCCCGGCCCCGGGCCCGCCCCCGCGTCGAGGTCAACGGCTGCCTCGCCGGCCGGAGTTGCGGGGGCCGTCACAGCGCTTCCCCGCGTGGCGCGAGCGCCGTCGTGCCCGCGACCGCGATGTCGGCGATCCGCTCCAGGTAGCTGCCGTCCACAGGCTGACGGGTGAGCAGCAGTCTGAAGTGGATCGGCGAGACGAACAGTTCCAGCAGCGTGCGGCTGTCGACGTGGGCGGGGAGCTCGCCGCGGGCCTTGGCCCGTTCCATCATGACCTCGGCCCCGGTGAGGCGGTTCTCCCAGAACTCGTGCCGGCTCCGCGCGGCGTCGGCGTCGTCGTCGTGGGCGGCGAGGCTCCGGACGAGTGCCGAGCCCAGCGGAGAGGTTCCGTAGCCGACGATCCGCTGCCCCAGGGCGACCAGGTCCCCGCGCAGCGAACCCGTGTCGGGGACCGCCAGCAGCTCGTCGCTGAGCTCGGTCATCGAGTCGAGGACGAGCCGTTCGCGGGTCTTCCAGCGCCGGTAGATCGAGGTCTCGTGCACTCCGGCGCGCGCCGCCACCTCGGCGATGCTCAGCCTGTCCGGGCCCGACTCCGCGAGCAGTTCGAGGGTGGCCGCCGTGACGGCGGAGCGGACCTTGGCACTGCGGCCACCGGTGCGCCGGCGCACCGGCTCGGTACTCATGCCGCATACCTTAACGCAAGTATCCTGCGTTTACCCGGACCCGGTCGCCGACCCTGCCCGGCACCGGGCCGCGCACGCCGTACCGCGCCCCTCCGGAGAGCCGGGGGCGGGAGGGGCGGTTGTTCGTCACCACCTGGAGCCGGCCGGCAGCAGCGACCGGACGGACCGCCGACCCGACCCGGCCCACCCGATGACGTCGAGCACGCTCGTGCCGATCCCCGTCCCCGGGACGTGCATCTCGCGGACCCGCCCCACGGTATGAACGCGCCACACCCCCGGCTTCGGCCACATGACCTGGATGTACGGACGCCCCCGGCACCTGACCCGGGCTGTCTGGATGCGGCTCGGCCGACGGGCGACCGCGGCCACGTGACCGTCGTACCGCCTGGTCCGGCCGGAGCCGCACGTCATCCCCGGGTGTGTCCCGCCTCATCCCTTGCCGCCGCTGAAGTTCCGCCACTGGGGCCCCACCTGCCGCCATTCCGCGTCCCATTCGGCGAGCCGGCGGCGCATCAGCTGCCGGCGGACCAGCCATCCGCCGCCCCACACCGCGGTGGCGGCGAGCGGGGCCACGAGGGCGGCGCTCGCCAGGCACTCGTAGGTGACCTCGGCCCGGCTCGGCGGCGGGCCGGCCGGCCGTTCGTCGCGGGTCACCCAGATCCGCAGCAGGCTGCCCGCCCCGGCCGTGGGCAGGGCCTTGGCCAGGCCGGTGCGGGGAGAGCCGTCCGCGCCCGTCCAGCGCACGGTGACCCACGACTTCCCCACGTCGTAGCTGTCGAGGACGGGTGCGCCGCGTGCCGCGTCCTCGGTCAGGCGGGCCGACACGGGGTGGACGGCGGCGCGGCGGTCGGCGACGTTCTGGAGCACGGCCGCGCCGGCCGCCGCTCCGGCGAGCAGTCCGCCGAGGAGGGCCACGGTCCACACGGCGAGCACGATCCAGGCTTCCACGACGTCGCTGTGGCGCCGCAGCGGATTGTGCCGCCAGCGCCAGAGAAGTCTCCTGGTCACGCGCACGCCACGCGTCGTACTCATGATCCGGCGGCTTCGCCCGGGGCCCGGGAGGAGGTACGGCCGCGCGTCGACGGGGCGTGCTCCGCGTCGGGAAGGTCAGGGTCGAGGTCCGGGCGGCGGGGCGGACCGGCGAGCGCGCAGTCCACGGCGACCACGCCGTCCACGCACCGCACCCACCCGGCGGCCACCGGGCCCAGCGCGCTGTCCGGGACCCGGCCGGTGAGGGTGACGACGCCGTCGCGGACCTGCACGCGCACCCGGTCGGCCGAGTCGGCGAACAGGTGCGGGAGGATCTCGCGCCGGATCTCCGCGGCGATGTCCTCGTCGTCCCGCAGGAACACCTTCAGCAGGTCGGCGCGGCTCACGACGCCCCGCAGCCGTCCGTCCGCGTCGACCACCGGAAGCCTCTTGACGCCGTGCCGGGCCATGGTGCGCGCGGCCTCCGGCAGTGCGGTCTCCGGGTGGACGGTGACCGCCGGTACGGTCATCAGCTCCTCGGCGGTCATCGCCGTCGCCTCGGTGGGCCCGGCCGCGGGGCCCGGGCCCGGACCGTCGCAGCGGGCCTGCTCCGTGCGCAGCAGGTCGGCCTCCGAGACGACGCCGACGACGCGGCCGTCGTCGGCGAGGACGGGGGCCGCGCTCACCCGCCACTGCTGCATGGCCCTCACGATGTCCTTGAAGGCTGCGCCATGGCGCAGGGCGAGCACGGTGTGGGTCATCACGTCGTCCACGACGTGTGGAGAGCCGGTCATGACGACCTCCAGAGTCCGGCTGCGGCGGTCCGTCCGACACCCTCAGGATCGGTTACCCGTGCTCCGCGGGCATGGGCCGAACGGTCCCGTCCCGGTCCCGGTCCGGGTCCTGGTCAGGGTCTTGGATCTGGTCCCGTTCTTCGCCGGATCGGGTGGCGGGGGCTATTCGACGCTACGGCCCCGTCACCGGCACCCGCCACACCAGCGTCGTACCGCCGCCCTGCGAACCCTGCGGGCCTCCGGGGCCTCCGGGGCAGTCCCACTCCAGTCTGCCGCCGAGTTCCGCCGCGCGCTCCGCCATGTTGCGCAGTCCGCTGCGGCGGCCGTCGGGCGGGATGCCGACGCCGTTGTCCCGGACGGTGAGGACCAGTTCCCGGCCGTCGGTCGCGAGGACGACCTCCGTGCGGTCGGCACGGGCGTGCCGGGCGATGTTGGTCAGGGCCTCGGAGAGGACGGCCACCGCGTGGTCGGCGATCTCCTTGGGCACGTCGGTGTCGATCAGCCCCTCCATGCGGACGCTCGGCGCGAACCCGAGTGCCGGGGCCGCCTCACCGACCACCCGCACGGCACGCGCCCGCAGCCCGCTGCCGGCCCCGCCCTCCCGGGTCCGCAGCCCGAAGATGGTCGACCTGATGATCTTGATGGTCTCGTCCAGGTCGTCCACGGCCCGCAGCACCCGCTCGGAGGCCTCCGAGTGCTCGATGAAGCGCCCGGCGCTCTGCAGGGTCATCCCGGTGGCGAACAGCCGCTGGATCGCCAGGTCGTGCAGATCCCGGGCGATCCGGTCGCGGTCCTTCAGCACCGCGATCTCCTCGGCGTCCCGCCGCCGCTCCGCCAGCTCCATCGCGAGGGCCGCCTGCGCCGCGAAGACCTGAAGGGGCTCGGTCTCCTTCGCGGTGAACGGCGGCCGGCCCGCCTCACGCGCCAGCAGCACCACACCACGCACACCCGTCTCACCCGTGCCGATCGGGCTGGCCACCGCGGGCCCCAGCCCGGCGAACCGCGGCGGCTCGGGCGAGACCCGCTCGTCATGGACCACGTCCGTGCTGGTGACCGCGGTGCCCTCGGCGAACGCCAGGCCCATGAGCGTCCCCTTCGGCGCGAGCACCAGCCCCCGGTGCGCGTCGGCGTCCATGCCCACGGCGATCTCCACGGTGAGCGAGCCCGTGTCCGCCATGGGAGTCGCGACCGCGGCCAGCGCCGAGCCCGTGATCTCCCGGGCCTGCTCGGCGATCAGCCCGAGGGCATCCGCGGTCGCGGTGCCGGACATCAGGCTGTTCGTGATCTCCGCGCTCGCCCGCAGCCAGCGCTCGCGCAGCCGCGACTCCTCGTACAGCCGGGCGTTGTCGATCGCCACGCCGGCGGCCACGGCCAGCGTGGACGTCACCGACACGTCCTCCTCGTCGAACCGGCCGCCGCCGCGTTTCTCGGTCAGGTAGAGGTTGCCGAAGACCTGGTCGCGGACGCGGATCGGGACGCCGAGGAAGGTGTTCATCGGCGGGTGGTTCGGCGGGAAGCCGTACGAGGCCGGATGCTCGGAGAGCTTGGTCAGGCGCAGCGGCTCGGGGTGGCGGATCAGCTCTCCGAGGATCCCGTGCCCTTCCGGGAACGGGCCGATCCTGGCGATCTCCTCCTCGGTGACGCCGACCGTGTGGAAGGCCGACAGCCGCCTGCCGTCCGGGCCGATCACGCCCAGGGCCCCGTACTCGGCGTCGACCAGCACGGCCGCCGCCTCGACGATGCCGCGCAGGGCCTGCTCCAGGTCCAGTTCCCGGCCGACCGAGAGCACCGCCTCCAGCAGACTGTGCACCCGGTCCCGGGTGCCACGCGCGGCGTCCAGCCGGGCCTGCAGCTCTTCGAGCAGCTCGTCCAGCCTGAGCTGCGGCAGCCGCACCCGGGCCGCCTCGTGGCTCTCCACCGCACTCCTCCCGACCCCGTCGACTCGTACACCGGCAGGTCCGGTCAAAGCCCACCGTAGTGGGCGCCGACCGCGTCGGGCACCTGGATCGGGCAAGTGGGCCGGGCGTCCGCGCAGCGCGCCGGACACGACCGGAGCGGAGCGTCCGTAACGGGTGCGCCGCCCGAGCCGTAAGGGCCGACCAGCCCGGAAACGGTGACCATCGGTGCCTGCCGCGGGGCACGGGCCGGGGCGAGACTGGGCTCAGGAGCGGCACCGGTCCCCCGCGGTGCCGCTCCGTGCCGCCTGTGCCGACGGGCGCGCGGCGGGGTCAGGAGATGGGGTCCAGGCCGTACCGGGTGCGGCCGCCGGTCAGCGCGCGTCCGGTGACCAGTTCCGGCTCGATGCGGACGAAGACCTCCCGCGGGGACGGAACCCAGGACGTGGGGCCGTCCCGGACGAGCCGTGCGTGTTCGCCGGGGTCGGTGACCACGGCCGCGCGGCCGGTCACGACGACGCTCCAGCCGGCCTGTGCGACGGCGTCGACCTCGTCGGCCTCGAACGCGACGACGGAACCGTCGACGGCCCGCACCAGCTCCGAGGCCTCGGACGTGCGCAGGACCACCGCTCCGTCGCGGTCCAGCCCGAAGTTGACGGGCAGCACGGCCGGCAGCGCCCCGCGCGTGTGGACGATACGGCCGACCGGCACCCCGGTGAGCAGCCGCAGGCACTCCCGCCGGTCGAGTTCACGGAATCCGTCGTTGGCATACATCGGCCGCCTCGTCTCCCAGCTCTCTCACGACAGCTCTCTCAGGACAGCTCTCTCACGACAGCTCTCTCACGACAGCTCTCTCAGCGCCCATCCAGCTTGTCCCGGCTCGGCGGGGTCCGCGTGGGGCCGTTCGGCCCCCGTCGACGGCCGGACGGTCCCTCCCGTGCCGGAGCACCGCAGGACGGGCCGTTCGGGCCCGCCGCCAGGTCGTCGAGAGGGCCGAACGGCACTTCCGCACGACCCGCCGGCTGGACTTCGCTCTCTTCATGGCCGACAACCACCCGAGGTCCGCGACGTACCGCACCACCTGTACCGACGGGGGCACCACCGTCGTCGCCCTGCACGGCGACCTCGACCTCCTGGCGGTTCCGGTCCTCTCCGCGGTCCTCGACCACCTGACGTCCGGTGCGGAGCCCGATCTGGTGCTCGACCTGAGCCCAATCTCGTTCATCGACTGCTCCGGCCTCGGCCTCCTGTGCCGGGCCCGCAACCGGGTCCGGTACCGCACCGGCAGACTGCGCCTGGTCGCACCGGACGACGACTTCCGCCGGCTGCTGCGCCGCACGGGCCTGGGCGACGCCTTCGAGCTGTATCCGGGCCTCCCCGACGCCCTCGCCGCCGAGGACGTCCCCGGAGCGGTCGCCTGACCGGGCCCGCGCCCGCGTCCGGGACGTTCAGCCGTTCCAGGTCCAGTCGGCGACCTCGGGCAGGTCGGTGCCGTGGGCGCGGATCCAGGCCCGGTGGCGGGTGCGGGCGTCGGCCATCTGCTGGCGTACGGCGGCGGCCCGGACGGCGAGGCCGGGAACGCGGTCGATGACGTCCATGACCAGGCGGTAGCGGTCCAGGTCGTTGCGGACGACCATGTCGAACGGCGTGGTCGTGGTGCCGGACTCCTTGTAGCCGCGCACGTGCAGGTGCTCGTGGCCGGTGCGGCGGTAGGCGAGGCGGTGGATCAGCCAGGGGTACCCGTGATAGGCGAAGATCACCGGCTTGTCGGCGGTGAACAGGCCGTCGTACTCGAAGTCGGTCATGCCGTGCGGGTGTTCGTCCTTCGGAAGCAGCCTCGTCATGTCGACGACGTTCACCACCCGCACGGCCAGCTGGGGCAGCTGCCGGCGCAGCAGCTGGGCGGCGGCGAGCACCTCCTGGGTGGGCACGTCACCGGCGCAGGCGAGCACCACGTCGGGTTCGTGGGTGCCGTTCTCGGTGCCGGCCCACTCCCAGATCCCGGCGCCGCGCGCGCAGTGCACGCGGGCCTGGTCCATGGAGAGCCAGTCGAAGCAGGGCTGTTTGCCGGCCACGATCACGTTGACGTAGTCGCGGCTGCGCAGCGCGTGGTCCGCCACCGAGAGCAGGGTGTTGGCGTCCGGCGGGAGGTAGACGCGGACGACCTCGGGGCTCTTGTTGAGGACGTGGTCGACGAAGCCGGGGTCCTGGTGCGAGAAGCCGTTGTGGTCCTGGCGCCAGACATGCGACGTGAGCAGGTAGTTGAGGGAGGCGACGGGCGCCCGCCACGCCAACTCCCGCGATGTCTTGAGCCACTTGATGTGCTGGTTGACCATCGAGTCGACGATGTGCACGAACGCCTCGTAGCAGGAGAACAGCCCGTGCCGGCCGGTGAGGAGGTAGCCCTCCAGCCAGCCCTGGCAGGTGTGTTCGGAGAGGATCTCCATCACCCGGCCGTGCCGGTCCAGGTGTTCGTCGACCGGCAGCCGCTCGGCCTGCCAGGCCTTGCCGCTGGCACCGTAGACGGCCTGGAGCCGGTTGGAGGCGGTCTCGTCCGGGCCGACCAGCCGGAAGTCCCGGCGGGTCCCGGTGTCCGCCATGACGCGGGCCAGGAAGTCGCCGAAGACTCGGGTGGGTTCGTGCAGGGCGGTGCCCGGCTTGTCGACGGGGACGGCGAACTCGTCGAGGTCGGCCAGGGGCAGGTCGCGGACGAGCAGCCCGCCGTTGGCGTACGGCGACGCGCCGAGCCGTTTCGCGCCGTCGGGGACGCAGGCGAGCACGTCGGCGGCGGGACGGCCGTCGGGACCGAAGAGTTCCTCGGGCCGGTACGACCGCAGCCACGCCTCCAGCTGCCGCAGATGCTCGGGGTTCTCCCGGACACCGGCCAGCGGGACCTGGTGGGCCCGCCAGGTGCCCTCGACGGGCACGCCGTCCACCTCGACCGGACCGGTCCACCCCTTCGGCGTACGCAGCACGATCACCGGCCAGTGCACCCGTTCGGCGACCCCCTCCTCGCGCGCCGAACGCTGCATCACGGCGATCCGGTCCAGCGCGTCGTCCATCGCCGCCGCCATGGCCCGGTGGACCTCGCGCGGGTCGTCGCCCGTGACGTGGATCGGCAGATGGCCGTAGCCGCGCAGCAGCTCGTCCAGTTCGGACTCCGGCAGGCGGGCCAGGACGGTCGGGTTGGCGATCTTGTAGCCGTTGAGGTGCAGGATCGGCAGGACGGCGCCGTCATGGACCGGGTCGAGGAACTTGTTGGAGTGCCAGGAGGCGGCCAGCGGCCCGGTCTCCGCCTCGCCGTCGCCGATCACGCAGGCGACCAGCAGGTCCGGGTTGTCGAGCGCCGCGCCGTAGGCGTGGGAGAGGGAGTAGCCGAGCTCGCCGCCCTCGTGGATGGAACCGGGCGTCTCGGGGGCCACGTGGCTGGGTACGCCGCCGGGGAAGGAGAACTGCCGGAACAGCCGGCCCATCCCCGCCCCGTCCCGGGTGACGTCCGGGTAGGTCTCGCTGTAGCTGCCCTCCAGCCAGGAGTTGGCCAGCACGGACGGGCCGCCATGGCCCGGCCCCCACACGCACAGCGCGTCGAGGCCGCGCGCCCTGATCACCCGGTTGAGATGGGTGTACACGAGGTTCAGGCCCGGTGAGGTGCCCCAGTGGCCGAGCAGCCGGGGCTTGATGTGCTCGGGCCGCAGGGGCTCGGTGAGCAGCGGGTTGGCCATCAGGTAGATCTGGCCCGCCGCGAGGTAGTTGGCGGCACGCCAGTGCGCGTCCAGGGTGCGCAGTTCCTCATCTGACAGTACGGTGGCGTCCTGGTGTTCGACCTTGGACATCGGATGGCTCCATGGGTAGGTCATCGGGCGGTGGAGGCGGCATGGCCGGCAAGCGGGCGGCGGAGCTGCCGCGCAAGGTGTACGAAGCGGAACTGCTGCGGTTGCAGACCGAGTTGGCGAAACTGCAGGAGTGGGTGCGGGCCACGGGCGCACGTCTTGTAGTGATCTTCGAGGGACGGGACGCGGCCGGCAAAGGCGGGACGATCAAACGGGTGACCGAACACCTCAACCCGCGGATCGCCCGGATCGCGGCGCTGCCGAAGCCCACCGAGCGCGAGCGCACCCAGTGGTACTTCCAGCGGTACGCGGAGCATCTCCCGGCGGCCGGGGAGATCGTGCTGTTCGACCGGTCCTGGTACAACCGGGCCGGCGTCGAGCACGTGATGGGTTTCTGTACGAAGGAGGAGTACCAGCTCTTCCTGCGGCACTGCCCGATCTTCGAGCGGATGCTGGTGGAGTCCGGGATCCTGCTGCGCAAGTACTGGTTCTCGGTGAGCGACACCGAGCAGCAGGAACGGTTCCGCAAGCGTCTCGACGATCCGGTGCGGCGCTGGAAGCTCTCGCCGATGGACCTGGAGTCGATCACCCACTGGGAGGCGTACTCCCGGGCGAAGGACGAGATGCTGGTCCACACGGACGTCCCCGACGCTCCCTGGTACGTCGTGGAGAGCGACGACAAGCGCCGGGCCCGGCTGAACATGATGGCCCACCTGCTGTCGACGGTGCCGTACCACGACGTGCCGCCGCCGGTGCTGAAGCTCCCGAAGCGGCCGCCGTCGACCGGCTACGAGCGCCCGCCGCGGGATCTGCAGACCTACGTCCCCGACCACGCGGCCGGTCTCTGAGCAGCGGCCGGTCACCGCGGTCGCCTCCGCCCGGGTACGACGCCCGGTGCGACCGCGACCGGTCGGGTCCCTCGACGGTCCCGGCCCGCGTCCCGGTCCCGGTGCGGGTGCTCGTGCCCTGCCATGGCGGCGATCCCTTCGGGGAGTCGGGGACGACGCGTGCGTTTCCGCACGCCTCCCACCCTGGCGGGACCGGCACGGGCGCGCCGGATGCCGAAGGTCGGTACCCGTTGGGCCGAACGGCCCAATCCGTGCCCGCTGTTGAGCATGTACGCGGCGTGTGCGTGGCGGCACGACACGCCCGGCGGCCTCGCGGCACGAGGAGGACCGGCGGCATCGCGGCACGGTAAGGACCGGCGGCATCGCGGCACGACGAGGACCGGCGGATTCTGGGCTCACCGGACGGAAGGCGAGGCATGACCCACGGCAGCGGCGGACCCCCGGGGTGGCAACGGCTCGTGCCCGGACTCGTCTCGCTGCTCGGCTACCGGCGCGCCTGGCTGAGGGGCGACCTGCTGGCCGGGGTGACCGTCGCCGCGTACCTGGTGCCGCAGGTCATGGCGTACGCCGGGGTGGCCGGGCTGCCCCCGGTAGCGGGGCTGTGGGCGATCCTGCCCGCGCTGGCCCTGTACACGGTGTTCGGCTCCTCGCGGCTGCTGTCGGTCGGCCCGGAGTCGACGACCGCCCTGATGACGGCCACCGTGGTCGCCCCGCTCGCCACCGGCGACCCCGCCCGGTACGCCGTACTGGCGGCCGGCCTCGCCGCCACGGTCGGACTGCTCTGCCTGGTCGCGCGCGCCGTCCGGCTGGGCTTTCTGGCGGACCTGCTCTCCCGCCCCGTCCTGATCGGCTACCTGGCCGGGGTCGCCCTGATCATGGTCGTGGACCAGCTGCCCAAACTCACCGGAGTACCGGGGACGGGAACCGAGTTCTTCCCCCAGCTCTGGTCGTTCTTCACCCATCTGGGCGAAGCCCATGCGCCGACCGTGGTCTTCTCGGCGGCGACGCTGCTCTTCCTCCTCGTCGTCACGCGGTACTTCCGGGTGCTCCCCGGCCCGCTGCTGGCCGTGGTCCTGGGCACGGCGGCCGTGGTGGCGTTCGGCCTCGACGGCCGTTACGGCATCAAGGTCATCGGCACCGTCCCGGCGGGTCTGCCCGACCTCGCCGCGCCCGACCCGGCCGAGCTGCCGCGCCTGGTGCTCCCCGCGCTCGGGGTCCTCCTGGTGGCGTACACGGACTTCATCCTCACCGCCCGCGCGTTCGCCGGCCGCGGCCCCGCCGACGGCCCGGAGCTCGACGCCGACCAGGAGTTCCTGGCCCTCGGCGCGGCCAACCTCGGCGCGAGCGCCCTGCACGGCTTCCCGGTGAGCAGCAGCGCCAGCCGCACCGCCCTGGCCACCTCGGCGGGGGCCCGCAGCCAGGCGTACTCCCTGGTCGCCGGCGCCCTGGTCCTCGCGGTCCTGCTCTTCCTCAGCCCCCTCCTCGCCCGGACGCCCACCGCGGTGCTCGGCGCCCTGGTCGTCTACGCGGCGACCCGCATGACGGACCTCGCCGGCTTCCGCCGCCTGGCCGCCTTCCGCCGCCGCGAACTGCTCCTCGCGCTCGGCTGCCTGGCCGGGGTCCTCGCCCTGGACATCCTGTACGGCGTGCTGGTCGCCGTCGGCCTGTCGGTGGCCGAACTGCTGACCCGGGTGGCCCGCCCGCACGACGCGGTCGAGGGCCTGGTGCCCGGCGTCGCCGGCATGCACGACATCGACGACTACCCCACCGCCCGGACGATCCCCGGTCTCCTGGTCTACCGCTACGACTCGCCCCTGTTCTTCGCCAACGCCGAGAACTTCCACCGCCGGGCGCTGGCCGCCGTCGACGGGCAGACCGCGCCCGTCCGGTGGTTCGTCCTCAACACCGAGGCCAACGTGGAGGTCGACATCACCGCCCTCGACGCGGTGGACGCCCTGCGCCGCGAACTGACCGCGCGCGACGTCGTCTTCTGCCTCGCCCGGGTGAAGCAGGACCTGCTGGACAGCCTGGAGGCGTACGGCCTCGCGGACGCGGTCGGCCACGACCGCATCTTCCCGACCCTGCCGACGGCGGTGACCGCCTACCGCGCATGGCTGGCGGCCCAGCCGGGCGGGTAGGGGCGTGGACCGGGCACGGCTCACACGGCTCGCGCGGCTCGCGCGGCTCGCGCGGCTCGCGCGGCTCACACGGCTCGCGCGGCTCCCGCGGGGAGCGGCCGTCCGGTCCGCGGTCCCGTACCGAAGGTCCCGGGCCGCAGGGACCGCTCGGCCCATGGCGGGCCCGGCCCCGGCACCGCACGCTGGCGGTGGTAGCCCGTACCCACGTCCCGTCCCGGGAGGCAGGCCATGAACACCCCGTCGACCCTCAGCATGCTGCACGTCCTGCCCGCCGACCGGCAGCGGCAGCTGATGCGCCACGCCAGGGAGGTCTCCTTCCCGCAGGGCACGCGGCTCTTCGAGGAAGGCGGTCACGCCGACCGGTTCTGGATCATCCGGACCGGCCGCGTCGAACTCGACATGCACGTCCCGGGCCGCCGTGCGGCCGTCATAGAGAGCCTCGGGCACAACGAGCTCATCGGCTGGTCCTGGCTGTTCGCACCCCCGGTCTGGCACCTGGGCGCCGAGACCACCACACCGGTACGCGCCTACGAGTTCGACGCCGCGACCGTGCTGGCCCTGTGCCAGGAGGATCCGGCGCTGGGCAACGCGGTCAGCCAGTGGGTGGGCCAGGTGCTCGCGCACCGCCTGCGCGCGGCCCGCAAACGGCTGCTGGACCTGTACGCCCCGTACGGCGCGGGCGCGAGCGTCTGACGCCCCCCGTCACCGTCGGCGGACACCGCTCCGGTGAGGCAAGTGGGGCCGGTCGGCCCTAGTGCAACCCGCCCGGGCGGACGATGATCCTAATGGTGGGCCCACGGTCTACCCTCGGTCCAAGACAGCCGGGGAGCCGGGACAGCCGGAGGGCCGGGGCAGCCGGGGAGCCGGAGGGCCGGCCGGAAAGCCGGTTGGCCGGAGGATCGGTCCGCGGGAGGACCGGTCCGCCGGAGAGCCGGTCGACCGAGGAGCCGGTCGGCCGAGGAGCCGGTCGGCCGAGGAGCCGGTCGGCCGAGGAGCCGGTCGGCCGGGGACAAGGGGACGTCATGATGTCGGAGTCACGCACCTTCTCGGAGCAGGACCCGATCCGCGTGTTCCTGCTCGACGACCACGAGGTCGTCCGGCGCGGTCTGACGGACCTCCTGGACGCCGAACCCGACATCTCGGTCGTCGGCGACGCCGGCACCGTCCAGCACGCCCTCGCCCGCGGCCCCGCCGTGCGCCCGCACGTCGCCGTCCTCGACGTCCGGCTGCCCGACGGCGACGGCATCACGGTCTGCCGGGAGCTGCGCGACCAGATGCCCGGCCTCGCCTGCCTCATGCTCACCTCCTTCGACGACGAGGAGGCCCTCCTCGACGCGATCATGGCCGGGGCGTCCGGCTACGTCCTCAAGCAGATCAAGGGCTCGGACCTGGTCTCGGCGGTCCGCACGGTCGCCTCGGGCCAGTCGATGCTGGACCCCGCGACCACGGCCCGCCTCATGCGCTCCCTGCGCGCCGACCCCGCCGAGAGCCCGGCCGTGCCGCCCGAGCTGGCGGGCCTCTCGCCCCGCGAGCGGGACATCCTCGCCCTCATCGGCGACGGCCTGACCAACCGCGAGATCGGCAAGAAGCTCTACCTCTCCGAGAAGACCGTCAAGAACCACATCTCCCGCCTCCTCGCCAAGCTGGGCGTCCAGCGTCGCGTCCAGGCCGCGGTCCTCGCCTCCCACCTGGAGCAGCCGGAGAGCGGAGGCCGACCCGCGAAGTAGTTCCGGAGCGGGGCAGAACCGGGGGGATCGGGGCGCCGAAGAAAATCCCGCCCAGTTTCTGTTACGACGGCACCGGTGGCGGTCCCTCCCCTCACATGGACACCTCCGCTCCCACCCCGGAGCCCCGCAAACCCCTCTCCCACCGCGCTCCGGCATGGTCGCGCCGCAAGCTCCTCGGCACCGCGGCGGGCGGCACCGCTGCCGCCGCGCTCGGCACGTTCGGCGTCACCCGCTTCGCCTCGGCGGCCGACACCGGCACCACCGCGAGCGCCTCCGGTGACGTCGTGGGCAAGGTGACCGTCGGCTACCAGGGCTGGTTCGCCTGCAAGGGCGACGGCGCCCCCATCAACGCCTGGTGGCACTGGGCCCCCAACAGCGCCGCCACCCCCTCCCCCACCAACAACGGCATCAAGGCCTGGCCCGACATCCGCGACTACACCCACACCTACACCACCGCGTTCGCGAACTTCGGCAACGGCCGCACCCCCGCCCTCTTCTCCTCCTACGACCAGCAGACCGTCGACACCCACTTCCTGTGGATGCAGCAGTACGGCATCGACACCGCCGCCCTGCAACGCTTCAACCCCACCGGCGGCGAAGGCCCCACCCGCGACGACATGACCACCAAGGTCCGCAGCGCCGCCGAGACCTACGGCCGCAGGTTCTACGTCATGTACGACGTCAGCGGCTGGACGAACATGCAGTCCGAGATCAAGACGGACTGGACGAACAAGATGTCCGCCCACACGGCGAGTTCGGCGTATGCCACACAGAACGGCAAGCCGGTCGTGTGCGTCTGGGGCTTCGGCTTCAACGACGACAAGCACGCCTTCACCGCCGACGCCTGCCTCGACGTCGTCAACTGGTTCAAGAACCAGGGGTGTTACGTCATCGGCGGCGTCCCCACCTGGTGGCGCACCGGCACCGGCGACTCACGCTCCGGCTTCGCCGACGTCTACCACGCCCTCGACATGATCTCCCCCTGGATGGTCGGCCGGATCGGCACCGCCGCCGACGCCGACAACTTCTACACCAACGCCACCGTCCCCGACCTCGCCGACTGCACCTCGCACGGCATCGACTACCAGCCCTGCGTCCTGCCCGGCGACGTCGCCGAACACCAGCGCGCCCACGGCGACTTCATGTGGCGGCAGTTCTACAACATGGTCCGCGCCGGGGTGCAGGGCATCTACATCTCCATGTACGACGAGTACAACGAGGGCAACCAGATCGCCAAGACCGCCGAATCACAGGCCTGGGTGCCCACCGACTCCGGCCTCCTCGCCCTCGACGAGGACGGCACCGCCTGCTCCGCCGACTACTACCTGCGCCTGACCGGCGACGGCGGCCGCATGCTCAAGGGCACCCTCGCCCTCACCGCCACCCGGCCCACCACCCCCTACGTCAACGGCACTTCCGCAGGCGCCCCCGCCATCGCCACCATCACCCTCAAGGCCCGTGCCAACAGCAAGTACGTCACCGCCGAGAACGCCGGCGCCAACCCCCTCGTCGCCAACCGCGACACCGCCGGCACCTGGGAGAAGTTCGACCGGATCGACCTCGGCAACAACACCATCGCCCTCCGCTCCCGCGCCAACGGCCGGATCGTCTGCGCCGACAACGCCGGCACCTCCCCCCTCATCGCCAACCGCACCGCCATCGGCAGCTACGAGACCTTCCAGCTCGTCAAGAACACCAACGGCACCGTCAGCCTCCTCGCCACCACCAACGGCAAGTACGTCACCGCCGAGGACGCCGGCGCCGACCCTCTCGTCGCCAACCGCACCGCCATCGGCACCTGGGAACAGTTCGACATGACGACGGTCTAGGCGCCGTCGACGGCCGCGGCCGGCCTGCGCTTGCGTGGAGCGCAGGTGAACTGCTCGACGCCCTGGCGGTACCGAGTCCCGAGCCAGGCACCGCGTCCCTATCGTGGCGCCATGACGGACGAACAGCTGCCTGCGCAGGTCTTCCCGAACCGCTTTCCCGAGGCGGTGGACTCCCGGCCCGGAGTGCCGCAGGACCGCTGTCACTGCTTCAGCCAGGGCCGGGTGAGCCCGCCCGGCGCGTCGACGGCCTTCCACGCCGAGATCCAGGACACCGGCGCTCCGGGCTGGCTGCGGCTGCTGGAGCTGATCGAAGAGGCGGCGGCCGACGGGCGGGAGGAGTTCCGCCCACTGCCGGAACTGAGTCCCGAGGAGCGGCGGCAGATCGTGACGCTGCCGGCGTCGATAGGACGGCTGACGGCGGTGCGGACCCTCGTGCTGTACGGAAGCAACCTGGTTCGGATACCTCCCGAGATCGGAGGCATGGCAAGCCTGGAGGAGTTCAGCCCCTACACTTCGCGACGGCTGCACTGGTTCCCGTACGAGATCACGCGGTGCGGCCGGCTGGTGAACAGCACGGTGAGCACGCGCTCGATCTACGGCAACCACAAGTACCGGCCGCCGTTCCCGCGGCTCCTCCCACCCGGCGACACGGTCCTGGACCTCGACGGTCTGCCTCCCGCCCGCTGGGGCACCACCACAGCCCGCACCTGCGGTGTCTGCACCGGGCCCATCCCGACGACGGGCCCGCACCAGGCGTGGCTCTCCCGGGCGGTGGCGACCGACGTCCTGCCGCTCCTGGTCAACGCCTGCTCCCAGGCATGCCTCGGCGCCCTGCCCCCCGGGACGAGGGGCCACCTCCCCGCACCGCATCGCGGCGGCCCGATCGAACAGCCTCCGCCGCGCTGACAGGGACCACACGTATCCGCGAACCCTCGGCAGATCGCCTGCTCGGCACCGGCGGGAACCCGGCGCGGCAGCGGCGGACGACACGTCACATGCCCCGTCATCCGCCACGGCATCAGCAGCCGTCTCGCGGATTCCCGGGGGATCCCGGTCCGACGCACGTAAAGGCACAGCGCCGCCGTCCACCGGTGGGCGCTCGTCGCCGGCCTCACGAAGGCTGCAGAACTTTTTCGCGGGTCACGACAACCTCGGGTGGGGCCGCACGTCTGGTGGGGTGAAAGGCAGTTTCCGGGGCGGGATTTCCGGTCCCGGCGCTGTCCGACCAGTCAGCGTTGTCCCTGAACTCTTTGGAGTCGTTTCCTATGCGGCACTCCCGCGCCAAGAAGTCGAACCGTCCCCTGCGCACCTGGATGCTGGGGTCGGCTGCCGGTCTCGCCCTGGTGGTGGGCGGCGGCATCGCCGCCCAGGCCGCCACCGGCGGCCACGCCCACCCGGCCGAGTCGGGCAAGTCGGCACCGGCCGACCCGAAGCCCGTGCCCTCGACCCCGGGCACGCACACCTCCGGCGACACCGACCCGACCCCGGTACCGGGCGACGAGAACGGCAAGCCCTACCCGAAGCCCGTCCCCTCCACCCCGGGCACGCACACCTCCGGCGACACCGACCCGACCCCCGTGCCGGGCGACGAGAACGGCAAGCCCTACCCCCGGTAACACCGGCCGCTGAGCCGCCGACCATCGGTGTGGCGGGGCCGGACCGGAGCCGGCCCCGCCGTACCCCTGATGTGAACGAGGACGATGCAGCTCACCCTTGCCCTGCCCTGGTGGACCCGGCTGATGCGCCGTACCCGGACCACCCCCTCTCCGGCGTCGGGCGTGCCGCACCCCGGCCGGCGATTCCGGCACCTGCGTTCGGTGGCGGACCGGGACGGCGAGAAGGACGCCCCCACACTCGCCGATCTGTACCGGACCCGACGGCTCGACATGGTCCGGCTGGCGGCCTTCCTGGTGGACGACCTGCACTCCGCCGAGGACGTCGTCCAGGACGCCTTCGCCGCCGTCTGCCGTCGGCACGGCGAACGGCTGGACGACCTCCAGGACGCGCATGCCTACCTGCACACCGCGGTGGTCAACGCCGCCCGCTCGATGCTGCGTCGGCGGCGCACCGCACGCGCGTACACCCCGCCCTACCAGGGCCCGGGGGCGCCGGTCGACGAACTGCTGCTGCTCGCCGAGGAGCACCGGCAGGTCTTCGACGCGCTGGCCCGACTCACCGCGCGCCAGCGCGAGGTGCTGGTCCTGCGTTACTGGTCCGACCTGACCGAGGCACAGATCGCGGAGACCCTCGGCGTGTCCCGTGGCACCGTCAAGTCGACCGCGAGCCGCGCGCTCGCCACTCTGGAGAAGCTTTTGGAGGTGGACCGATGAGTAATCGGGCGCCGCTCGAAGAGCGGCTGCGTGCCGCGTTTGAAGCGCGCGGGCAGCTCATCAGCGCCCACGACCTGTCACCGGCCCGCCCGCCTGCCGGCAGCACCTGGGGCACACGCCGGATTCGGCGGGTGCTGTCCATCGCCGTCGCCGCCACGGCGGCGGCCGCGGCCGCCATCATCCTCGTGCTGTCCTCCGCCACCCCGGACCGCCCCCGCCCGACACCGCCCGCACGGCATTCCAGCCCCACCGTCGCCCCCACCCCCACCGTCCCGCACCCGGTACCCTCCGCCGTCCCTTCCGGGCCCTAGACGATCAATTCCGGGGGATGCCTGCGGAGGGTGCGGGGCGGGCGGTCAGGCGTCAGGGGCGACTTCGGGATGCGTGAACCGCACGGGCTTGCCCAGGGACCGGGCGTAGGCGATTTCGGCTCGGGTGCTGTCGCCGATGTAGCCGCCGACCACGAGCACCTCGTCAGCGAGCCGGATCTTCGCCCGGTGCAGATCGTCGAGTCGAACCTTCAGCGCCTCGGCCTCGACAGGATCGGACCAGAGTTCGTGCGGCGACTTCAGGTCACAGCCCGGTTTGACGACGATCTTTCCGGCTTCGGTCTCCCGCAGATCGGCCTCGTTCATCTCGGTCATGAAGCGGGTGGAGCCGCAGATGACGACGATACGCGGGAGGCCCAACAGCCTCTTCGCGTCGGCGAGCTTCTCCTCGGGGGTGAGCAGGTGCGGGTCTGACACTAGCCGGCCCTGACCCAGGTGGCGCTGAAGTCGGTGCCGTTGCTCAGCGCGCTGACGGTGTCCTTGTTCTGGCCCGTGCCGGTGACCATGACGATCTGCGACGGGTGGGCGTCGGCGAGCGGGAAGCCCTGGACCAGGGTTTCCTGGACGGAGACGGTGCCGAAGTCCGCCAGCGGCTGGATGCAGCCGCTGTCACAGGGGGGCAGCCCCACGATGACCTCGACGGAACTGGGCGGCGGGCCCGAGGCCACGCCGCGCGGGTGCTCCGACCAGCGCGCGGTGTAGTCCAGGATCCCCATGTCGTAGGACTTGAGGAGGGGGTTGTAGTGCGAGAAGGCGGTCAGCTCGTCGCCGGGCTGGACGGGTTCGCTGAAGGTGTGCCGCTGATCCGGGTAGAACTGGTACCAGGCGTAGTACACCGGGGTGCCGTTCGAGCAGTCGGCCTCGGTGCCGATCTGCTCGACCGTGCTGTTGGTGTAGCCGTCCAGGCCCACCCAGACGCTGGAGTACTGGCTGCCGGAGGTGCAGCTGACCGCCGGCAGCACCCAGGTGGCCTGGATGAGGTCGTGGGCGCCGGAGGCGGCGTACCCGGACCAGTCGGCGCTTCGCATGGGGGCCGCGTCGGCGGCGCTCGCCGAGATCAGCGCGGACGCGGCGGCGAGGACGAGCGAGGCGAGGAAGATGCACATGCGTCTTAACAAGGAGTGCTCCCTGAGAGGGGCGGAGGGCTCGGCGATGGTCGGCTCCCGCCGCCGGGTCTGCCATCATTCCGTCCCGACCCCGCCCGCGACCAGCGTTCGCCAGGAGTCGTCCGGCTGAAGCTGACGTCACCGGTGACGGTGACGGCCGTCGGGACGGCGCGGGCGAGGCCGGCGCGCGCGGTCGGGGTCATGGCATCGTCCTCGGGCATCAGCCGGGCAGGGGCTCACGTGCCGCGGTCGGCGATCACGCGGGAGTCGTTCTGCACCGAGCCTCACAGCCAGGGGCAGGGGCCAAAAGCGGAGGAACACATCCGGGGAGGAAGACTTCCTGGGAGTAATCTCTCCCCCCTTCCCCGGCTGCGATCGATGCCATGCTCGGCGTATGACCAGCAATGTCCCCCTCAACGAGCTGGGAGAGTTCCTCAGGAAGCGTCGCTCGGAACTGAGCCCGCGCGCTGTCGGACTGCCCGACACCGGCGGGCCCCGCAGGGTCGCCGGGCTGCGCCGCGAGGAGGTCGCCCAGCTCGCCAGCATCAGCACCGACTACTACACACGCCTCGAACAAGGCCGCATGCACGCCTCCGCGCCGGTCCTCGACGTTCTCGCCCGGGTGCTCCACCTGGACGACGACGAGCGCGGTTACCTCTTCCAGCTAGCCGGCAAGACCAGCACCCGAAGCCGGAGCCGGGGCCGGCAGAAGGTCCAGCCGCAACTGCAGCGGGTGCTGGACGACCTCACCGCGACCCCGGCCGTCGTGCAGGGCCGCCGCGGGGACGTCCTGGCCTGGAACGCGCTGGCGGCAGCGCTGGTCACCGACTTCTCCCGGATCCCGGAGAAGCAGCGCAACTACCCGCGGATCATCTTCGTCGATCCGGCCATGCGCACCCTCTACGCCGACTGGGAGACCTCGGCGAGGCTCGCCGTGGCTCAGTTGCGGATGGAGGCGGCGAAGTACCCCGAAGACCCTCGGCTGATCGAGCTGGTCGGTGAACTGTCCCTGCGGGACAAGCAGTTCGCCCAGTGGTGGGGCGACCACAAGGTTGCGGCGCGCACGGTGGGCACCAAGACCCTCGACCACCCGGTCGTCGGCGAACTCGTCCTGGACTGGGACACCCTCACCGCCAGCACCGACCCCGACCAGAACCTCACCGTCTGGACCGCCGAACCCGGCTCCGCCACCCACGACCGCCTGGGCATCCTCGCCTCCTGGGCCGCCGACCAGCACCTGCCGGCGTCGCAGCCGCCGAGCTGACGGCGCGGGCCGCATGGTGGCGTACTGCTCATGCGTCGTGGTGGCTGCGGGAGGCCGGGGCGGGGTCCGGCCGGACGTCTTCGGTGGCGGCCCAGGAGGCGAGCAGCCGCAGGGCGTCGTGGTCGGGGGTGCCGGGCGCGGCGCTGTAGGCGGTGAGGGTCAGCCCCGGCTGGGCGGGCAGTTCCATGGCGTCGAAGTCGAGGGTGAGGGTGCCGACGGCCGGGTGGTGGAAGGACTTGCGGCCGGTGTGGTGCAGGCGCACGTTGTGCCTGGCCCAGGCGGTGCGGAACTCCTCGCTGCGGGTGACGAGTTCGCCGATCAGTCCGGTGAGCTCGGTGTCGTGCGGGGCACGGCCCGACTCGGTGCGGAGCAGGGCGACGGTGGTCTGCACGGACACCTCCCGGTCGGGGAAGAAGTCATGGCCGGCGGGCAGGAGGAACTGGGAGCGGGCGATGTTGGCCGTCTGCGCGGTGGGAGTGGGGAACAGGGGGGCGTAGAGGGCGCGGCCGAGGGTGTTGGTGGCGAGGATGTCCAGGCGGCCGTTGCGGATGAAGGCCGGCGAGTCGGTCATGGAGCGCAGGACGCGCAGGACGCTGTCCGGGAGCGGGCCGCGGGCGCGCCTGCGGCGGGCCGGGCGCTTGGCGGCGGCCCGGGCCAGGTCGTACAGGTGGGCGCGTTCGGCGTCGTCGAGCTGGAGGGCGTTCGCGACGGAGCCGAGGACCTCCTCGGAGGCCCCGGCGATGCGGCCGCGTTCCAGGCGGACGTAGTAGTCGATGCTGACGCCGGCGAGCAGGGCGACTTCCTCACGGCGCAGGCCGGGCACGCGCCTGTTGCCGCCGTAGGCGGGCAGCCCGGCCCGCTGCGGGGTGATCCTGGCGCGCCGGGAGGCCAGGAACTCGCGGATGTCGCTCTCGGTACTCACCGTTCCAGGCTAGGCCGGGCGGCGCGGGCGTGGGGGGTCCTGTCAGTACCTGGCGGCGCAGACCCTCCCTCACCGCCTTGAGCTGCTGTTTCCTCGACAGAGGCAGACCGTTCAGACCAAGGAGTCGTCTCTCATGCCGAAGCAGTCCGCACCCCAGGAGCTGGCCGGGATCGCGCCCAAGCTCGTCGAGATCACCGATCAGGTCCTCTTCGGTGACGTCTGGGAACGGCCGGGACTGTCGCCGCGCGACCGAAGCCTGGTGACCGTCAGCGTGCTGGCCGCCCTCTACCGCGGCGAGCAGCTCGACCACCACCTGGGCGTGGCCCTCGACAACGGGCTGGCCGTGGCGGAGCTGTCCGAGGCGATCACGCACCTGGCCTTCTACGCCGGCTGGCCCAACGCCATGTCGGCGATCACCAGGCTGAAGGGCATCGCCGAGAAGCGCGGTGCCTGAACCTGCACGAAGAACACGAAAACGAACACGAACACAAGCACACGCACACGCACACGCACACGCACGAGCACGAGCACGAGCACGAGCACAAAGGAATCGATCATGGAACTGCTCCCGAAGCCACCGACGATGAAGCTGCCCGAGAAGTGGTTCACCGGGGACGCCTGGGCGGACGTGATCTACCGCGGTGAGGAGCCGTCCCGAGCCCGTGCCAACGCGGTGCGCTTCGCACCCGGTGCCCGCACCGCCTGGCACTCCCACGGCCTGGGCCAGACCCTGTACATCGTCGAGGGCATCGCCCTGATCCAGTCCCGCGGCGGCGCCATCCTCGAAGCCCACCCCGGCGACGTGGTCTGGACCCCGCCGGGCGAGCAGCACTGGCACGGCGCCGCCCCCGACCACTTCATGGTCCACATCGCGCTGTGGGAGACCGACGAGGTCGACTGGCTCGACCACGTCACGGACGCCGAGTACGTCGGCCCGCGCCGCAGCACCCGCGGCGCCTGATCCGCGCTCCCGTCCCGTCGGCAGCGCCATCGGATGTCAGCCGGCCACGTCCGTCAGCCGCGTCGGCGGAAGCCTGCGGTGGATCGGCCCGGTGACCCGGGTGAGGGGCAGGCCGGTGCTCCGGTTGGCGTGGGCGATGATCTCGGCGGTGATGGAGACGGCCGTCTCCTCGGGGGTCCGGGCGCCGAGGTCGAGGCCGATCGGGGAGCGCAGCCGCTCCAACTGCCCTTCATTCACTCCGACTTCGCGCAGCCGGCGCAGGCGTTCGTCATGGGTGCGCCGGGAGCCCATGGCGCCGACGTAGCCGACGGGCAGGTCGAGGGCGAGGCGGAGCAGGGGGATGTCGAACTTGGCGTCGTGGGTCAGGACGCAGACGGCGGTCCGGGCGTCCACGGCCGTCCGTGCCAGGTACCGGTGGGGCCAGTCGACGACCACCTCGTCTGCGTACGGGAAGCGGGCCTCGGTGGCGAAGACGGGGCGGGCGTCGCACACGGTGACGTGATGGCCGAGGAAGCTGCCGGCCCGAGCGAGAGCGGCGGCGAAGTCGACGGCGCCGAAGATCAGCATGCGGGGGCGGGTGGCGGCCGCGTGGACGAGGACGGAGAGCTGCTCCGGGCAGCTGTCGGCGTCTCCTCCGAGGGAGAGCAACGCGGCGCGTCCGGTGCGCAGTTGGGCGGCGGCCCGGTCCGCGACCGCCCGGCCGGTCGGCCCGTCGCCGAGCCCGCGGTCGGCGATCCAGCTGTCCCCCAGCACGCTCAGCACAGCGCCGGCCATCAGGTCGGGGCCGTCGACGACCTGCGCGACCGCTGCGGGCCGGCCCTCGGCGGCCTCGGCGAGCGCCGCACCGAGATGCGGCCGACCGGCGGGGTCGATGCGCTGGACGAGGACGCCGAGTTCGCCGCCGCAGGTCAGTCCCACGGCGAAGGCGTCGTCGTCGGAGTAGCCGAACCAGGCCCGCCGGGTGGGCCCTTGGTCGTGCAGCACCTGTCGGCACAGCTCGTACACCGCGCCCTCGACGCAGCCGCCGGAGATGCTGCCGACGGCGTTCCCGTCCTCGTCCACCCCAACCGACGTCCCGATGGGCAGGGGTGCGCTGCCGGTGACGTCCACGATGGTGGCCAGGGCGAAGGGGCGTTCCGCACGGCACCAGCGGTGCAGTGTGTCCGCGATGTTCAGCATGGGGGGCTCCGGGGCAGACGAGCGCCGTCGTAGAAGTCGTGCAACGGGTGAGCGGGCCGCCGCCGCGGCAGGGCGCATGCGCGGCGGCGGCCCGGGGAGGGACCGGCAACCGTACGGGGAGTTCGGCTGCCGGACCCGGCTGTGGGGGCGGTGGGAGTGGCGGTAGCGGTTTCGGTGACGGTGACCGTGGCGTCAGAGCAACGAATCTGCGGTGACGGGCAGTTGGCGGATCCGTCGGCCGGTGGCGTTGAAGACCGCGTTGGCGATGGCGGGCGCGACCCCCACCTGGACGACCTCGCCGAGACCCTTGACGCCCAGCAGGTTGCCGGCGTTGTCCTCGCCGTCCAGGTAGATCGCCCGGATCTCGGGGACGTCGGCGTTGACCGGGACCAGGTAGTCGGCCAGGCTGGCGTTGACGATCCGCCCGTCGCGGTGGTCGGTGACCGTGTGCTCAAGGAGCGCCGTGCCGATGCCGCCCACCATCCCGCCGAACGCCTGGCTCTCGGCGAGCTTGGGGCTGATGATCCGCCCCGCGTCGTACACGCCGAGCATCCGGCGCACCCGCACCAGGCCCAGGGTGGCGTCCACGGCGACCTCGGCGAAGGTGGCGTTGTAGGCGAAGTAGGCGGACCGGTCGCTGCCCGGCCCGGTGTAGGAGCCGTCGGCCTCCAGGTGGGTGCGGCCGCCCCGGGCCAGCAGGCTCTTGTACGTCTCACCGCGCACCGGGTCGCCCTGCACGTGCAGCCGCCCGCCGCGCACCACCACGTCGTCCGCGTGCACGCCGTACAGCGGCGACTCCCGGTCCCCTACGGCCAGTTCGACCGCCTGCTGCCGCACCTGGTTGCAGGCGTCGACGACGGCGGAGCCGACGCTGGCCATGGTCGCCGAGCCGCCGTGCGGGGAGGTCGGCGGATACCGGGAGTCGCCGAGCCGGAAGGTCACAGTGCGCATGGTCAGGCCGAGGGCGTCGGCGGCCACCTGGGTCTGGGAGGTGTAGGTGCCCGGCCCCATGTCGCTGGTGGCCGCCTCGACCACGGCGGTGCCGTCGGCGTCCAGCCGGGCCCGGGCCTGCGCCGGGAACCGCCCGGAGTCGTAGACACCGGCGGCCATGCCCATCCCGATCAGCCAGTCCCCGTCCCGCCTGGAGCGCGGCCTCGGGTCGCGGCGGTCCCAGCCGAACTCGCGGGCGCCGATCGTGCAGCACTCGCGCAGCCGCCGCGTGGAGAACGGCTCGTCGGTCGACTCGTCCTCGCTCGGCTCGTTGCGCCGCCGCAACTCGATCGGGTCGACGCCGAGTCGGTGCGCGAGTTCGTCCATCGCGGACTCGATGACGAACGATGCCGAGGCGAATCCGGGGCCGCGCATCCAGATCGGGGTGTTCACGTCCAGCGGCACCCTGCGGTACGCCTGCCGGACGTTCGGCATGCTGTACATCATCTGCCCCGCGCCCATGACGGCCTCGAAGAACATCTCGTACGACGAGGTCTCCGCGTCGATGTCGTGGATCGCGGCGGACAGCTTGCCGCGCCGGTCGCTGCCGAGGCGCAGCCGGTACGCGTAGGAGGGCCGGAAGCCGGTGCCGAAGAACATCTGCCGGCGGCTCAGCACGAGCTTGACCGGGCGGCCGACGACCCGCGCGGCCAGCGCGGCGACGATCGTGTGCGGCCAGCAGCGCAGTCCGCTGCCGAAGCCGCCGCCCACGAACGGGTTGACGACCCGCACCGCGTCCGCCGGCAGGTCGAAGACCGCGGCGATCTCGTCGCGCGTGCCCATCGCCCACTGGGTCTTGTCCCACACCGTGAGCCGGCCGCCGTCCCAGCGGGCCACGGTGGCGTGCGGCTCCATCGGGTTGTGGTGGTTGCGGGCCAGCTCGTACGTCAGATCCAGCCGTACGGCCGAGGAGGCCAGACCCGCTTCCGCGTCGCCGCGCGCGTAGTTCACCGGCTCGACCGGCTCCGCCCCGGTGAGGTCGGTCGAGGGCTGCTCGGCGTCGTAGCCGACCTTCACCAGGCTCGCGCCGTGCTGGGCGGCCTCCAGGGTGCCGGCCACCACGACGGCCACCGGCTGCCCGAAGAAGAGCACCCGGTCGTCCTGGAAGACCCGCAGCCGACGGCCGGGCGGGGTGTTGGAGCCCGTGTTGCCGCGGTACGGCAGCTTCGGCGCGTTGCCGTGGTGGATCACCCGCAGCACACCCGCGGCCTGCTCGGCGGCGCCCGTGTCGACGGAGGTGATCCGGCCGCGTCCGACGGTCGCGTCGACGATGACCGCGTGCACGACTCCCTCGGTGGTGGGGGTCCCCCCGCGCGAGGTCGTTCGAGCGTGGGGGAGCTCGGCGGCGTACTCCGCCTGGCCGGTGACCTTGAGCCGGCCGTCCACCCGGGACAGCGGCGCGCCCACGGCGGATCGCGGCTGGGCACTCGGCCGGGGACTACTCGGCTGCGGACTCGGCTGGGGACTCACTTCGAACCTCCTACGACCCGCAGCTGACGCTCGACGGTCCGTTTCAGCAAGGCGACCTTGAAGCGGTTGTGGTGCAGAGGGCGGGCGCCGTCCGCCGCATGTGCCGCCGCCGCGGTCCACAGCGCGTCCGAGGGACGCTCACCGACGAGGGCCTGTTCGACGGCCGACAGCTTCCAGGGCACGGTGCCCACGCCGCCCGCCGCGACCTTCGCCTCCCGGATCACCCCGCCCCGGATGTGCAGGGCGACGGCCGCCGACGTCAGCGCGAACTCGTACGACTGCCGGTCGCGGACCTTCAGGTAGCCGGACCGCAGCGGACGCGGCCGCGCCGGGATCTCCACCGCCGTGATCAACTCACCCTTCCCGAGGGCCTGTTCGCGGCTCGGGGTACTTCCCGGCCGCAGCAGGAAGTCGGCGAAGGGGATGTCGCGTGCCCCGTCCGGGCCCAGCACATGCACGCGCGCCTCCAGCGCGGCGAACGCCACGGCGACGTCCGAGGGGTGCGTGGCCACGCAGGACTCGGAGGTGCCGAGGATCGCGTGCATCCGGTTGAAGCCGTCCCGTGCCGCGCAGCCGGAGCCCGGTTCACGCTTGTTGCAGTCGGCGCTCACGTCACGGAAGTACGTGCAGCGGGTGCGCTGCATGATGTTGCCGCCGATGGTGGCCATGTTCCGCAGCTGGGCCGAGGCGCTCAGCTCCAGGGCCTGCGCGACGACGGGGAAGGCGGCGCGCACCGTGGGGTGGGCGGCGGTCTCCGCCATCCGGGCGAGGGCGCCGATCCGCAGACCGCCGTCCTTGGCGACCAGGATATCGCGCAGCGGCAGACCGGAGATGTCGACCAGGGTGTCGGGGCGTTCGACGGTCTCCCGCATCAGGTCGACGAGGGTGGTGCCACCGGCGATGTAACGGCCGCCGCGGCGGCCCGCGTCGAGGGCTCCCCGGGTGTCCGCGGCACGGGTGTAGGAGAAGGGATGCACGGTTCACCTCCCCGCGGTCTGCTCGACCGCGCGCACGATCTTGACGTAGCAGCCGCAGCGGCAGATGTTGCCGCTCATCCACTCCCGGATCTCCTCGGGCGAGCCGGTGTGCCCCTCCTGGATGCAGCCGACGCCGGAGACGATCTGGCCGGGGGTGCAGTAACCGCACTGGAAGGCGTCCTGGTCGATGAACGCCTGTTGCAGCGGGTGCAGTTCGTCGCCGTCGGACAGACCCTCGACGGTGGTGACCTCGGCGTCTTCCAGCCGGACGGCCAGCGTCAGGCAGGAGTTGACGCGGTGGCCGTCGACCAGCACCGTGCACGCCCCGCAGGCGCCCGCGTTGCAGCCCTTCTTGGAGCCGGTCAGGCCCAGGTGCTCGCGCAGCAGGTCCAGCAGGGAGGTCCGGTTGTCCACCGTGACGGTCCGCCGGGTGCCGTTGACGGTCAGGGAGACCTCGGTGGAGGGTACGGTGCCGACGGCGGCCGCCTCCTGCGGGGCGAGCGCGAGGGCTCCTCCGGCCACCAGGGCGCCGCCCACCGCGACACCGGTGGCGATCACGGTGCGCCGGCTGGGCCCCGATACGGGCCCGCGGGATCCGTCGGGTGGCGGGACAGCGGTTTCGTGCAGGTCAACAGACATACGTACGCCTTCGCATGGGGGGGGCGGACCGTCATGTACGGCAGCGGTGGGGGGCACAGCGCGGGACCGATGTCACCGCGGGAGACCGAGCGACCGCACACCCAGGAGGTGCCGACCGGTCGCACGAGCAGTCTCACACCCCGCGCATCACCCATGACAGGGAGACTTTTGACCCCCCTTGGTTTTCACACGCCTAGAGATGAAGTAAGGAGCTGCCTCGACATACGAGTCAGGATCTCCGGCCGGTCCTGCCCCTGCCAGTGTCGATCGCCGGCGCGCGCCCCTGTTGCGCCGCCCCTGTTGCGCCGCCCCTCCGAACTGGGCCTGGCCTACGAGGACGTGACGTTCCCGTCGTTGGACGGCGTGCCTCTCGAAGGGTGGTTCATCCCGGCGGACTCCGACGGGCTGGTCATCCACAACCACTTCTCGCCCGGCAACCGTACGCCTCCGCCATCACCGTGCCCACGCTGGTCGGGCAGGTGCACGACGACGTGATGACCACCCCGGAAGCCGTGCGGGCCGTCCACGACGCCATCCCCGTCGAGGACAAGAAGATGCCCTGGATCCAGGGCACTTCACGCCGCTTCGACGGCTGCAACTACTTCAGCGAGCACCCCGAGGTCGCCGTCGCCTGGTTCGACGAGCACGTCCGCTGACCAGGGCGGCCTCCCGTGCGCCGGGTCTCAGTGTCGTCGCCGCAGCCGCAGCACGGGGACCAGGTTCAGGAGCAGCCCGGCCACCGCGACGCCGGTGACCAGGTTCAGGCCGGGCCGGTAGGCGGTGAAGTCGGCGCCGCTGCCGCCCGCTTGGGCGAGCACGGCGGTGAGTACGGCGAGGACGAGGGCGGCGCCCACCTGGCCGGAGGTCTGCACCAGGCCGGACGCGAGGCCCTGTTCGGAGTCGTCGATGCCCTCGGTGGCCTGGGCCATGATGGCGCTGTACCCGAACGCGAAGCCGCCGCCGAGCAGGATCAGGGACGGGAACATGGCGGACAGGTAGTCGGGAGAGGATCCGGCCGTGGCCAGGAACCAGAGGTAGCCGAGGGTCGAGGACGTCATCGAGGTGATGATCAGCGGTGCGGTGCCGAACCGGTCGACGAGTCGGCCGGTCAGCGGTGAGCCGACCGCGACGATCAGGCCGACGGGCAGCAGCGCGAACGCCATGCGCAGGGGCGACCAGCCGCGGCCGTCCTGGAGGAAGAGGGTCATCATGAACTGGAAGCTGATGTAGGAGCCCATCAGCGCGATCATGCTGAGGTTGGCCCGGACCGTGGTGGCCTGGCGCAGGATCCCGAAGCGGATCAGCGGATGCCGGACCCGCCGTTCGACCAGGACGAAGGCGAGCAGCAGGACCACCGCCGCGGCGAAGGCGCCGAGCGTCGCCGGGGAGGTCCATCCCTTGCCGGGAGCGGTGACCACGGCGTACACGGCGAGCAGCATGCCTGCAGTGAGGGTGACCGCCCCCGCCGGGTCATGGCCGCCGGTCTCGGTGCGGCGGTCGCGCGGTATCAGCACCAGGCCGACGCCCAGCGCGAGCAGCGCGAGCGGGACCGGCATCAGGAAGGTCCAGCGCCAGCCGATCCCGGTGAGCAGGCCGCCGAGGATCAGGCCCGAGGAGTAGCCCAGGGCGCCGAAGAGGCTGAACACCGACAGGGCCCGGTTGCGCTGCGGGCCCTCCGGGAACGTGGTGGTGAGGATGGACAGGCCGGCGGGCGCGGTGAAGGCGGCTGCCACGCCCTTGACGAAGCGCGTCGCGATCAGCAGCGTGCCGTCGTCGACCAGCCCGCCGAGCAGCGAGGCGGCGGCGAAGACGGCGAGGGCGAGCAGGAAGACCCGGCGGCGGCCGAGCAGGTCGGCGGTACGGCCGCCGAGCAGCATCAGTCCGCCGTAGCCGAGGACGTAGCCGTTGACGATCCACTGCAGGGAGCCGGTGGCCAGGCCGAGGTCGTGGCCGATGGAGGGCAGGGCGATGCCGACCATGGAGACGTCGAGGCCGTCGAGGAACAGCACCAGGCAGAGCACGGCGAGGACGGCCCACAGGCGGGCGGTCCAGCGCGGGTCGGAGGCGGCCGAGGACGGTGTCCCGGAGCGGGACTGGGTCAGGGACATGAGGGGGTGGATCTCTTTCCTGGCGGATGAGCCGGCCGGTCGGACGCCTCGGCGCTGAGGAACCGGTCGGAAGAGGGCCGGACCGGGGGCGGGGACGCGCGGCGCGGTCGGCCTCGTGACGAGCGTGCCAGGAGATGCCGTACACGAAGAAGGGAGAGTCTCTTCCCAGGCACGGGGTGCGTAGGAGAAAAGGCTCCCCCTTTGAAGGGAATAGCTTGGGGAGGGAACAGCCGGCGGGCGTCAGGCGGAGCTGCTCCTGGCCGTGTGGCTCGGGTCCGCGGCCCAGGACGCCAGCATGCGCAGGCTGTCGTGGGTGGGTGTGCCGGATTCGGCGGTCCAGACGATGATCTGGAGGTCGGGGTCGGCGGCCCAGGTGACGGCGTTCCAGTCGAGATGCAGGTCCCCTACTACGGGGTGGCGCAGGTGCTTGCTCCCGGTGTCCCGGACGGCGACGTGGTGGGCTCCCCACCACTGCCGGAACTGGTCGTCCCGGACCGAGAGTTCACCCACCAGGGCGGCGAGCTGCGCGTCCCCGGGGTTGTTCGTGTTGTGCATCCGCATCTGGGCGATGGCCAGCCGGGTGACGCCCTCCCAGTCCGCGTACAGCTCGCGCATCGTCGGGTCGGTGATGAGCAGCCTGATGTAGTAGCGCTGCTTCTCGGGGATCTTCCCGAAGTCGGTGATCAGGGCGGCGCCCATGGCGTTCCAGGCGACGATCTCGGTACGCGGACCGATCACGAAGGCCGGGGTGTGCGCCATGTCGTCGAGCATCCGCTGCAACTGCGGCTGCGCCTTGGGACGCGGGCGTCGGCGGGGCGGACGGAACTCCTCCTTGGCCGCCAGCTCGTACAGGTACGCGCGCTGGTCGTCGTCCAGGCGCAGGACCCGGGACAGGGACTCCAGCACAGACGGCGAGGGCTGGATGCGGCCTTGTTCGAGGCGGGCGTAGTAGTCGGTGCTGATGGCCGCCAGTACGGCGACCTCCTCACGGCGCAGGCCCGCGACGCGCCGCGGGCCGCCGTCGGGCAGGCCGACGGCGGCCGGGTCGAGCTCGGCGCGGCGCGCCTTGAGGAATTCGCCCAGATCATGGCGGTGCGGATCGTGGCTCATGCCCTCACCCTGGCACCGGAGCGCGGGGTTGTCAGGGGGAGGGATCTCTCCCTGGTTCAGCGGACGCGGCTCCACTTGCCGTGCAGCTGGACGAACTGCCCGCCGATGACGGAGCTGGCCATGCAGGTGCCCTCGGTGTAGTCCTCGATGTGCGTGACGTGGTCACCGGCGTCGGGCTCGGTCCAGCGCACGGCGAAGAGGCCGTCGCGGAGCCGGGTGGTGGTGTACTCCATCGTCTGCTTGCGGCCCTTGATGGCGCCGCCGGTCACCTCGAAGCTGACCTGGGTCGCCGAGTCGAAGGTGATCTCCACCGTGAAGTGGCCGAGCGGGGTGTCCGGGCCGAGGTCCGCCAGCCAGGTCTGCCCGACGCTGGGGAGAGTCGCGTTGCTGTCCATCGTTACTGCCTCTTTCCGTGGTGCTGTGAGCGGTGGTGCCGGGCGTCAGCCGAGCGCCTTGACGACTGCCAGGGCGAGCGGGACGGCCGAGGCCGGGTTCTGGCCGGTGAGGAGGGTGCGGTCCGCTTCGAGGTGGGGGGCGAAGTTCTCCTCGCCCTGGCGGTAGTCCGCGCCCACGTCCGAGACGAGGCGGTCCTGGAGGAGCCACTTCGCCCGGCCGGCGAGGCCGTTCTGGATCTCCTCGGAGTTGGACAGCCCGGTCAGGCGGTAGCCGGCGAAGGGGGACCTGCCGTCGGCGTCCACGGTGGACAGCAGGGCGGCCGGGCCGTGGCACACCAGCGACACGATCTTGCCGGAGGCGAGCCAGGCGTTGAGGAGCCTGCCGGTGGCGGGGTCGTCGGAGAGGTCCTCCATCGGGCCCCAGCCGCCGGGGACGAAGACGGCGTCGTAGTCGTCGATGTTCACGTCCTCGATGCGTATCGGGCTGGCCAGCTCGGTGGCCTGCCGCAGCGCGGTCCGCATCTTCTCCGCGCCCTCCTCGCCGCCGTTGAAGTCGGGGGTCAGGCTGAGCGGGTCGGCGGTCGGCGGGACACCGCCCGGGGTGGCTGCCGCGATCTCGTGGCCGGCCGCCTTGAAGACGCCGTACGGGCCGACGGCCTCCTCGGCCCAGAAGCCGGCGGGCTGCTCGAACCCGTCGGCCAGGGTCCAGTGGTCGGCGGCGGTGACGAGGAAGAGGATCTTCGCCATGGTCTTCTCCTTGCGGGGTGGGCGAGTAGTGGGTCAGTCGTCGTTCGCGGCCAGCTGGACGACGTGGCTGTCGGCGGCCTGGACCAGGTGGGTGAGCTTGCCGCCGTTCACCGTCCACAGGTGGATGAAGCGGGCGTCCGACTCGGCGCCCGACTTGGCGACCGCGTGGTAGTGGCCGCGGACGAAGACCTGCTCACCGGCGTCGTAGAACTCCTCGGCCACCGCGCCGAAGGACGTGAAGCGGGGCGCGAGCCGGCCGAAGAAGTCGGCGCCGGCGCTCGCCCAGGTCTTGTAGACGCCGCCGTAGGGGAAGCCGGGGGTGATGTCCCAGACGATGTCGGGGTCGATGACCTCGCCGACCACGTCCGGGGCCATGCCGGAGTCGTAGAGCCGGCGGACGAGGGCGACGTTCGGGGAATCGGGCATGGGGGTGCTCCTCGATGATCTGCGGTGGGTGTCTCAGGCGGCGCGGTCGGCGAGGCCGGTGAGGGCGGCGCGGTCGGCGAGGCCGGTGAGGGCGGCGCGGCCGGCGCGGAAGTACGCGGTCTGCCGGGCGACGCGGGCGCCGAGCCCCTCGGCGGTGGCGATGTCGGACTTGTGGACCGCCTCCGGACCGGCGTCGACCGGGGTCTGGGCGCCCGCGCCGACGAAATAGCCGAGGCGGTTGACGTCGTCCTCGCTGCCCTCGGTGGAGGCCCAGCCGGGCTGCACGCCGAGGCTGATCCAGTGCATGCCGTGCTGGGCGGCCATCGTGAAGAAGTAGCCGAGGGTGGAGGACTTGTCGCCGTTCTTGGCCCCGGAGTTGGTGAAACCGGCGGCGATCTTGTCGGCCCAGGCCTGGGTGTACCAGCGCTTGCTGCTGGCCTCGGCGAAGGCGTGGAAGGCGGCGGACGCGGTGCCCATGTAGGTGGGCGCGCCGAAGACGATCGCGTCGGCGGCGTCCAGCTGTGTCCACTGGTCGTCGGTGATGGAGTCCACGGGGACGGAGATCACCTCGGCACCGGCTTCGGCGGCGCCGCGGGCCACGGCTTCGGCGAGGACGGCGGTGTGTCCGTAACCGGAATGGAAAGCGACGGCGACCGTGGGACGGGAGGTGGAGGACATGGGGGCATTACTCCTGGAAAAGGATCGTGTGCATCGTGCTCTGGAAGCCTGGCACGGAATTCGAAAACGAAGGTAGGAAGGATTGGTCCCTGGCTCGGCGGAAATCCCAGAAGGGCATGCCGAAAACCGGAGTGCCCGTTTCTTTCGGGTCCTCCTGCCTTTTCTCCGGACAGGTGTGTGCGGAGATCACAACCGTCAGGCGGACCCGTCAGGCGGACCCGTCAGACGGCGGTGTCGGACGCGGGGCCGTCCTGCTGGGTCACCGCCCAGGAGGAGAGGAAGCGCAGCCCCTCATAGGCACGCGAGCCGGGTTCGGCGGCCCAGACGACGAGTTGCTGATCGGGGTCGGCCACGCAGACGAGTGCGTCCCAGCCGAGGGTGAGTTCACCGGCGACCGGGTGGTTGAACGCCTTGGTGCCACCGGCGCGGGGGGCCACATGGCGGCCTCCCCACCACGCACGGAACTGGTCGTCGCTCACGGACAGGTCGCCCACGAGGGCGGTCAGCCGCCGGTCGTCGGGGCAGGCCGCGGCCTGCTGCCGCAGCACGGCCACGGTGTTGCGAGCGGATTCCTCCCAGTCGGCGTACAGCGTACGCATCGCCGGGTCGGTGAAGAGCCGCCGGACGTAGTTGCGCTGCAACTTGGGGATCTTCGCGAAGTCGGTGCCGAACAGGGCGGCGGCCATCGGGTTCCACGCGAGGATGTCCAGGTGCCGCCCCAGGATCATGCCGGGGGCCACGCCGAGCTCGTTCAGCACGGCTTGCAGCCGGGGGTGCGCCTGCTGCGGGGCGCGCCGCCGCGGCCCGCCGGCGCCCTTTCCGGCCAGCTCGAACAGCTGGTCCCGTTGCTCGTCGCTCAGGTGCAGGACCCGGACGAGCTCGGACAGCACGGCCGCGGAGGGGGTGATGCGCCCCTGCTCCAGACGGGTGTAGTAGTTGGTGCTGATGGCGGCCAGTACGGCCACCTCGTCCCGGCGCAGGCCGGTCACGCGCCTTGGCCGGTCGGTGTCGGGCAGACCGACCGTGCGGGGGCTGAGCTCGGCCCGGCGGGCCTTCAGGAATTGCCCCAGCTCCTTACGGTGCGTACCGCTGTTCATACCGACCAGTGTGCGCGGTCCGCCACTTGGCTGGGTAGGACGGTTTTCTCCCTGGATACACCGCTCCCTGGGTGGAATTCTTCTCTGTACGGGCCCGGCAGGCAATGGCAGAGTCGGAGACCGGCAATAATTCGGCACCGGTCGCCGACGCTTCCCCATACCCCATCGGCCATTGTCGAGGAATTCGGCATGTCCGGGTGACATGGCTGCCCCGGCAGTACAGGAATGCACGATGAGAGTCACGAGGGAACTCCTGAAGCGGCCGCCGACCGGCAAGGGCCACCCATCAGTGCGAAGAGCCCACCCGGGCCCGCCCCCCACCCGAGAAACGCATCAGGAGAAAAGTCATGCGCGCGACCGTGATCCACGCCCCCGGCGACATCCGGGTGGAGGACGTCCCCGAGCCCGAGATCGTCAACCCCACCGATGCGATCATCCGCACCGTCGCCACCTGTGTGTGCGGCTCGGACCTGTGGCCGTACCGCGGTCTGGAGCCCGTCGGCGACCCGCACCCCATGGGGCACGAGTACGTCGGAATCGTCGAGGAGACCGGCAGCGAGGTCACCCACGTCAAGCCGGGCCAGTTCGTGGTCGGCTCCTTCGCGACCTCGGACAACACCTGTGCCAACTGTCAGAGGGGCTGGCAGTCCTCCTGCCTGAACCGCGAGTTCATGAGCACCTGCCAGGCCGAGTACGTGCGCATCCCCAACGCCCACGGCACCCTGGTCGCCACCGACGGCGCCCCGGGCGAGGAGTTCGTGCCCGGCCTGCTGGCCGTCTCCGACGTGATGGGCACCGGCTGGTGGGCCGCGCTGGCCGCCGAGGTCAAGCCGGGTTCCACCGCCGTGGTGGTCGGTGACGGCGCGGTCGGCCTGTGCGGTGTGATCGCCGCGAAGGAACTGGGCGCGGAGCGGATCATCGCCATGTCCCGGCACGAGTCCCGGCAGAGGCTGGCCCTGGAGTTCGGCGCCACCGACATCGTCACCGAGCGCGGCGAGGACGGCGTCGCCCGCATCAAGGAGCTGACCGGCGGGATCGGCGCCGACAGCGTCCTGGAGTGCGTCGGCACCGCCCAGGCCATGCGCCAGGCCCTGCACTCCGCCCGGCCCGGCGGCAACGTCGGCTTCGTCGGCGTCCCGCACGAGGTGGCCGTCGACGGCCTGGAGCTGTTCTTCTCCCAGGTCGGCCTGCGCGGCGGCCCGGCTCCGGTGCGCCGCTACATGTCCGACCTCATCGACCGCGTACTGTCCGGCCGGATCGACCCGGGCAAGGTCTTCGACCTCACCCTGCCCCTGGACCAGGTCGCCGAGGGCTACCAGGCGATGGACGAGCGCCGCGCCATCAAGACCCTCCTCACGCCCTGACCCCGCTCGCCTCGTGGGCGTGGGCCGCGCCGGCCGCGTTCACGCCCACGAGGGCACACCCCACGGAGGCGCGGCGGTCGAACGACTCGTTTTCCGAGGAAGGACATTCTCATGAAGGCCGTAGGACTGACCGAGTTCGGCGGGCCCGACGTGCTGCGGGTCCTGGACCTTCCGGTTCCCGAGGCCGGACCGGGCGAGATCCGCGTCCGGGTGCACGCGGCGACGGTCAACCCCGTCGACGCGCTGGTGCGCCGCGGGATCGCCTTCGTCTCCGACGCCGAGCCGCCCTACGTCCCGGGGATGGACGCGGCCGGCGTGGTCGAGCAGATCGGCGAGGGCACCGACACCGACCTCGGCATCGGTGACCATGTCATGGCTGTCGTGGTCGTCTCCGGAACACACGGCGCCTACGCGGAGCACCTCGTCGTCCCCGCCGAGTCGGTGGTCCGCGTACCAGCGGGCGCGACCGACGTCGAGGCCGCCACGCTGCCGATGAACGGTCTGACGGCCCGTATGGCGCTGGATCTGCTGGAGCTTCCCGCAGGCGCCACCGTGGCGGTCACCGGAGCGGCCGGTGCGGTCGGCGGCTGTGCCGTGCAGCTGGCCAGGGCGGACGGCTTCCGGGTGATCGCCGACGCGGCGCCGAAGGACGAGACGCTGGTGAAGGAACTCGGTGCCGACGTGGTCCTGCCTCGTGGTGACCAGTTCCCCGAGTCGGTGCGTGCGGAGATCCCCGGCGGTGTCGACGGACTCGTCGACACCGCCGGTGTCGCCGGCTCCGCCATCCGCGCCGTGCGCGACGGCGGCCGGGTGGTGTCGTCGGTGGGTGGCGTCCATGTGCCTGCCGAACGCGGCATCGAGATCCGCAACACCTTCGTGCCGCAGTACGCACGCGAACACGCCAGACTCGACCGCCTCCGCGGGCTGGCGGAGGAAGGCCGCCTGACCTCGCGGGTCTTCCGGAGCATTCCGGCCGAACAGGCCGCCGAAGCGCACCGGTTGCTGGAGTCGGGCGGGTTCCGGGGACGTGTGGTGCTCACCTTCTGAGTGATCCACTCCCCCTGGCCGCGCTCCCGCACCACCTTCGACGGACCCGAGAACTGCGTCAACCGCAGCCCCCGTGAACGTCTCCACCACATCGTTCGGCAAAGTCGTCGGCTCGGCGCACTCCGCATTTCACTCCCGCAGACGAGCACCCACCCTGAACAGGCGGTTTCCCCTGCGTCTTCCGTGAGACGGAAGAGGTATTGCAGCCCTGCGACGCCCTTCCGCACGATGTCGCCATCACCCACTGACGGGAGCCGCAACGATGCCGCACATGACCGCCTTCGCCAGGAACCAGTGGTACGTCGCCGCCTACAGCCACGAGGTCGGGCGTGAGCTGCTCGGGCGGACGATCCTCGGGGAACCCCTCGTGTTCTACCGGGCGGAGGAGGACGGTACGGCCGTCGCCCTCAGCGACCGCTGTGTGCACCGCCGTTACCCGCTGTCGGAGAGCGGGCTCGACGGCGACCGGATCGTGTGCGGGTACCACGGGTTCACCTACGACCGGACCGGCGCGTGCGTGTACGTGCCGGGGCAGAAACGCATCCCGCGCACCGCCCGGGTCGCCTCCTACCCGGTGGTCGAGCAGGACTCGCTGGTGTGGGTGTGGGTCGGCGACCCGGCGCTCGCCGACGCGGGCAGCATCCCGCGGGCCCGGCACCTGGACTCCCCCGGCTGGCTGACCGTGCGCGGCATGGAGCCCATCGACGCCGACTACGGCCTCCTCGTCGACAACCTCCTCGACCTCTCCCACGAGACCTATCTGCACGGCGGCTACATAGGCACCCCCGAGGTCGCCGAGACGCCCATCACCACCGAGGTCGACGAGGGCGCCGGGATCGTGCGGGTCAGCCGGCACATGGACGACGCCGAGTGCCCGCCGTTCTACGCCCGTTCGACCGGCATCGAGGGCCGGATCACACGCTGGCAGGACATCGAGTACCACGCGCCGTGCCTGTATCTGCTGCACAGCCGGATCGCACCGACCGGTGTGGTGCCGGAGGCCGACGGCAGCGACCCGAACGGCTTCCACACGGAGATCACCTATGCGATCACCCCCTCCTCGGACGGCAGGGTGTACGACTTCTGGATGGTCTCCCGGGACTGGGCGACCGACGACGCCGAGGTCACCGAGTTCCTGCGGAGCAACAACCACACCGTGGTCATGCAGGACGTGGACGCCCTCAACCTCCTGCAGCGGACACTGGGTTCGGAGCGGGCCGGCTACCAGGAGCTGAGCATCAACATCGACACCGGTGGTCTGGCCGCCCGCCGTATCCTCGCCCGGCTGGTCGAGGAGGGCGACAAGCCCGTGGAGAAGGTCCTGTGACCGCACCGGCCGGCAGGACCGGCAGGACCGGCAGGACCGGTGCGACCGGTGCGACCGGTGCGACCGGTGCGACCGGTGCGACCGGTGCGACCGGGGAGATCTACCGCATCGACTGGCTGCCGGGCACCGACGTCCTGCACGGCACCTGCCACTGCGGTGCCGAGCACACCGCCCAGGACCCGGTCGAGATGTGGGAGTGGATGCTCGGCCACCCCGAAGGCCACCAGCCCCCGGAGCGCACCGCATGAGCCTCTACGAAGCCGAACTCGTCGTGAGTGAAAGGGAGTCGGCGGCCGACGGTGTCGTCGCCCTCACCCTTCGCCATCCACTCGGCGGGGAACTCCCGCAGTGGGAGCCGGGGGCGCATGTCGATGTCCTGCTCGGGCCCGGGCTGGAGCGGCAGTTCTCGCTCTGCGGGGATCCCGGGGACCGGTCCCGCTGGCGGATCGCGGTGCTCAGGGAACCGGACGGGCGGGGCGGATCCGCCCACGTCCACGAGCAGTTGGGCGTCGGCGGCAAGGTGCGGGTGCGCGGGCCGCGGAACCGCTTCCGGCTCGAACCCGCACCGCGCTACCGGTTCGTCGCGGGCGGCATCGGCATCACCCCGATCCTGCCGATGCTCGCCGCCGCCGAGGCCGCGGGCGCCGAGTGGACGCTGCTGTACGGCGGCCGCACCCGGCGGTCCATGGCGTTCACCGGCGAGTTGGCCCGGTACGGGGGCGAGCGGGTCACCGTCGTCCCGCAGGACGAGGCCGGGCTGCTGGACCTGGCCGCCGTACTCGACGACGTCCCGGACGGCACCCTCGTGTACTGCTGCGGTCCGGGGCCGTTGCTGGACGCGGTGGAGGGGCGGTGTCCGGCGGGCGTACTGCGGGTCGAGCGGTTCCGGCCGAAGGCCCAGGCGGCGGGCGAGGAGCTGGAGTTCGAGGTGGTCCTCGCCCGGAGCGGTCGTACCCTCGCCGTCGCACCCGGCGTCTCCGTGCTCGACACCGTCCGGGCCGCCGGGGTCGAGGTGCTCTACTCGTGCACCGAGGGCACCTGCGGGACCTGTGAGACGGACGTCCTCGAAGGCGACCCGGACCACCGGGACTCGGTGCTCACCGAGGAGGAACGGGCGGCCGGGGAGACCATGCTCATCTGCGTGTCGCGGTGCCGGGGGGCGCGCCTGGTGCTGGATCTGTGATCCGCAGGTCCGCCTCGATCGCCGCCACGGCCGCCCGGAGACGGGGCAGCAGATCGCGGCGGACCGTCGTGCCGGACATCCGTCCGGAGTGCACCGCGAGGCTCACCCCGGCCACCGCCCGGCCGCCCCGGTCGCGGACCGGGGCGGCCAGTGACGTCACGCCGTCCTCGGGGTCGCCGTCGAGCAGCACGTGCCCCTCCGTGTGCCCGGCTCCCGGCAGGTGGGCCGGCATCGCGCGGCCCACCGCCGTACCGTGCGCCGGGAAGCGCGCCCCCACCGCGACGGCCGCGGCCATGACCCGCCGGGCCGGAACCTGGGCGACGCACACGACCATGTCCCCGTCCGGGACGAACAGCGCCGCCGACTCCCCCGCCAGGGAGGCGAGTTGCTCCAGGTGCGGGGCGGCGAGGCGCGGCAGGTCGAGACCGGAGAGGTAGGCGTAGCCGAGTTCCAGGACGCGCGGGGTGAGGCGGAACAGACGGCCGTCCGAGTGGACGTAGCCCAGGTCGGTGAGGGTGAGCAGCATGCGGCGGGCGGCGGCGCGGGTCAGGTCGCAGGCGCGGGCCACCTCGCTGAGCGTGCGCGCCGGATGCTCGGCGTCGAAGGCGCGGATGACGGCCAGGCCGCGCTCGAAGGACCTCACGAAGTGCGGTGCGCGGGCGTTCGCGGGCATCGTCGCCTCCCCGGTCCGACATGGACGACACCCGGAACACGGTGAGAGCGCGGTTCGATAACTGTCAACAATTTTGTCAGCCAAGCCCATTGACCCGCTCCTCCGGCCGGTTCTACCGTCCCGCTGAGCACCCCCCGTTCGAGCACCACTGTGCGCAGTGCGCACAGCCTGTCGGAACACCGTTGTCTGCACAGGAGGAGCCATGCGTCGTCTGCTCGCCGGTCTCGCGACCGGCACCTTCCTGCTCGCCACGGCGGCCTGCGGCTCCTCCGGGGGCTCGTCGTCCACCGCCGGCTCGTCGGGCGGCACCACCACGGTCAAGGTGGGGATCATCCCCATCGTCGACGTGGCCCCCCTCTATCTCGGCCAGAAGGAGGGCTTCTTCGGCAAGCGCGGCCTGAAGCTGTCGACGACCCTCGCGCAGGGCGGCGCGGCCATCGTGCCCGGCGTGACGAGCGGTCAGTTCCAGTTCGGCTTCAGCAACATGACCTCGCTGATGATCGCGCAGTCCAACGGCGTGCCGGTGCAGGCGATCGCCAACGGCGTGGCCTCGACGGGCGTGGCCGGCAAGGACTTCGGCGGGCTCGTCGTGAAGAAGGGCAGCAGCATCACGTCGCCCAGGCAGCTGGAGGGCAAGAAGGTCGCCGTCAACACGCTGAAGAACATCAACGAGACCGCCGTGCGCGAGTCCGTGCGCAAGGCGGGCGGCGACCCGGACAAGGTGCAGTTCGTCGAGCTCGCCTTCGACCAGATGCCGGCCGCCCTCGACAAGGGCCAGATCGACGCGGCGATGGCCGTCGAACCGGCCCTCGCGACCATGAAGCTCCAGGGCGCCACCGAGATCGCCTCGCCGCTCGTCGACGTGGCGGCGAACCTGACCGTCGCCATGTACTTCACCTCGACGTCGTACGCGCAGAAGAACCCGGCCGTCGTGAAGAAGTTCCAGGAGGCCGTCGCGGAGTCCCTGTCCTACGCCGACGCGCACCCGGACGAGGTCCGGCAGATCGTCACCACCTACACCAAGACCCCGGCGGACGTGCTGGCCAAGGTGACCCTCCCCAAGTGGCCCGCCGACGCGAACCGTTCCTCGATCGAGACGCTGGAGAAACTCAGCGAGCAGGACGGCCTGTTCAAGACGGCCCCCGACCTGGACAAGCTGCTGCCGTGAAGAACGTGAAATGGCTGGACGCCGCGCTGGGCGCGGCCGGGCTCGCGGCCTTCCTCGCCCTCGGCGAGGCGGTGCCGCGGCTCGGCCTGGTCAAGGCGGACTACTTCCCGCCGACCAGCCGGATCGCCCGCGCCCTCGGCACCGAACTCGCCGACGGCGCCTTCTGGTCGGCGCTCGGCGACACCCTCACCGGCTGGGCGGTGGGCCTGGCCGTCGCGGTCGGCTCCGGCATCGTGGCCGGCGTCGTCCTCTCGGTCGTCCCGCACCTGCGCGCGGCCACCGCCTCCACGATCGAGTTCCTCCGCCCGATCCCCTCGGTCGCCCTGATCCCGCTCGCGATCCTCCTCTACGGCACCGAACTCCGCTCGGTCCTCCTGCTCGTCGTCTACGCCTCCTTCTGGCAGGTGCTGATCCAGGTGATGTACGGCGTCCAGGACGTCGACCCGGTCGCCGAGGAGACGGCGCGGTCGTACGGTCTGGGCACCTGGGCGCGGATCCGGCACGTGCTGTGGCCGACCGCGCTGCCGTACGTGATGACCGGCGTCCGGCTGGCCGCCGCGGTCGCGCTGATCCTCACCATCACCGCCGAACTGGTCATCGGCGCACCGGGGTTGGGGCAGCGGATCGCGGTCGCCCAGGCCTCGCAGGCGGTGCCGGACATGTACGCCCTGATCGTGGTGACCGGGCTGCTGGGGCTGGTCATCAACGTGGGCGCGCGGTCGGTGGAGCGGCGGGCGCTGGCCTGGCACCAGTCGGTGCGCGGGGAGGTGGCGGTGTGAGGGCCGTACTGCTGAGGGTGGGGTACGTCCTCGCGCTGCCCGCCGTCCTGGTCGCGCTGTGGTGGCTGGCCTCGGACGGCAGCACGAACGTCTACTGGCCGCCGCTGCGCACGATCCTGAAGACGTTCCCGGACGTGTGGACCGGTCAGCGGCTCCGTGAGGACCTGCTGCGCAGTGTGCTGCGGCTGCTCGCCGGATACGCGTCGGCGGCCGTCGTGGGCGTGGCGCTGGGCACGGTCATCGGCTCGTACCGGCGGGTGCGGGCGGTGTGCGAACCGGTCCTGGAGTTCCTGCGGGCCGTGCCGCCGCCCGTCCTGGTGCCGGTCATCATGCTGTTCGCGGGCATCGGCGACGCCATGAAGATCGTGGTGATCGCCAGCGGCTGCGTCTGGCCCATCCTGCTGAACACCGTCGAGGGCGTACGGGCGGTCGACCCGGTGATGGCGGAGACGGCCCGTTCCTACGGCATCACGGGTCCGGCAAGGCTGCGTACGCTGGTACTGCGTTCGGCGAGTCCGCAGATCTTCGCGGGCCTGCGGCAGGCGCTGTCGATCGGGATCATCCTGATGGTCATCAGCGAGATGTTCGCGGCCAGCAACGGGCTCGGTTTCTCCATCGTGCAGTTCCAGCGCGAGTTCGCGATCCCCGACATGTGGACCGGGATCCTGCTGCTGGGTCTGCTCGGCTTCGCGCTGTCGGTGGTCTTCCAGGTGGTCGAGCGACGGGTGCTCGGCTGGTACCACGGGCTGCGCGCGTCAACCCGGCGGTCCTGAATGAGCCTGTCGAAGGGGCGGTCCATGCTCGACGTACGCCGCCTGAACAAGGTCTACGACGGATCCGGCCGGCGCGTCGAGGCGGTACGGGACCTCACCTTCACCGTGGCGGCGGGCGAACTCGCCTGTCTGGTCGGCCCGTCGGGCTGCGGCAAGACCACCCTGCTGAAGTGCATGGGCGGCCTGCTCACCCCGACCGGCGGCGAGGTCCTCCTGGAGGGCCGGAGGGTGAGCGGTCCGCCGCCCGGGATGGCGTTCGTGTTCCAGGAGTACGGCCGCAGCCTCTTCCCCTGGATGCGGGTCGCCGAGAACGTCGAACTCCCGCTGAAGCAGAAGCGGTTGCCGCGCGAGCGGCGGAAGGCGCTGGTCGCCGACGCGCTCGGCTCGGTCGGTCTCGCGGACGCCGCCGGTGCCTACCCGTGGCAGCTGTCCGGCGGTATGCAGCAGCGGGTGGCGATCGCGCGCGCCCTCGCCTACGAGCCCCGGGTACTCCTGATGGACGAGCCGTTCGCCGCCGTCGACGCGCAGACCCGGGCCGATCTGGAGGATCTGGTCCGGGGGCTGTGGCGGGAGCGCGGGATCACGATCCTGTTCGTCACCCACGACATCGACGAGGCGGTCTATCTCGGCCAGCGGGTGATCGTGCTCTCCGCCTCGCCGACCGTCGTCCAGGAGCAGCTCAAGGTCGATCTGCCGGACGAGCGCGACCAGTTGCACACGCGGATCGCCCCGCGCTTCGCCGAACTGCGGACCCATGTCTACGAGCAGATCCAGGCGGCGAAGCGCGGGGTTCCCCGGGGGGAGGACCCGGTCACGAGGTCGGATACGCCTCCACCTCACTGAACTGGCCCGCCGGCCAGCCGTTGTTGGCGGTGACGGTGAGCCGCAGGTAGCGCAGGTTGGTGGAGCCGGGCAGCGGCACGGTGACGGCGTTGCCGGTGGCCGGGTCGAAGCGGTAGCCCGTGGAGCCGACCACCGTCGAGTAGTTCGAGCCGTCGGTGGAGCCGAGAACGGTGACGGTCTGGGTCCGTGCGCTCCAGGCCGAGGACGGGGGCAGTTTCAGCACCAGCCGGCGGGCCGCGTAGGAGGCGCCGAGGTCGACGGTCAGCGACTGCGGGAAGGCGTTGTTGGTCGATTCCCAGTAGCTGTTCGCGTCGCCGTCGACCGCCTTGCCGGGGGTGTAGACGTCCACCGAGCCGGTGGCGGTCGCCGGGCGGCCCTTGGCGAGGTTGCGGTTCGGGTCCGGGTCGGGGTTGCCCTGCCCCGGCGCCGGCCAGGTGGAGCAGTCCGACCAGGTGCTGGACCAGCCGGAGTTGCCGCCGCCGTCGGTGAGCGCGAAGGAGCCGGAGTTCGACGGGTAGGGGCAGTTGTAGATCCCGGCCGCGCCGACGCCGGTGGCGGTGACGTTGCGGAAGGTCGCGGCGCCCTGCGCTTCGGCCTGCACCACGACCGTCCCGGTGTTCTGCACGGTCGCTCCGGTCACGTTGACGTTCCGGACCGGGTACCCCTGCCCGCCGCCGGACACGAACTCGAAGGCGCTGTAAGGGCTGTTGGTGATCGTGGTGTTGGTGATGTTCACGGTGGCGTTGATGGCGCTGTCGTAGGAGTCGACGCGCAGCGCGCCCATCGGGTGGTTCCAGTTGGGGTTGATCGCGCCCGTGCGCACCAGCGTGTTGCCGTCGACCGTGATGGTGCCGGACAGCGGGGAGAACGGGTCGAGGAACTTCTGGTTGGAGATGGCGATACCGCTGCCGAGGGCGTTGGTGTCGGAGACCAGGTTGTTCCTCACCGAGAGGTCGGTGCCGCCGTAGATGGCGATGCCGTTGGCCAGGTTCGGCTGGGAGATCGTGTTGTTCGCGAAGCTGGAGTTGGAGTCGGGCGAGTTCAGGGACCACATGGCGAGGGAGTCGTCGCCCTGGTTGCGCAGGAAGTTGTTGCGGACCTGGACGCCGTGGGCGTTGCCGTTGAGGTTGAGGCCGTCGGCGGTGGTGTCGAGGATGCGGTTGTTCTCGACGACGAGGTTGTCGTTGTTGCCGGTCAGCCAGAACCCGCACTTGAGGTGCTGGATCCACATGCCGGAGACCGAACTGTTGGGCCCGAGGGAGCCGTTGACGAAGTTGTCCGGGTTGGAGTCGACGCGCTCGGTGACCTCGCCGATGACCGCGAAGTTGTTGATGTGGACGTTCCCGGAGGAGCTGGACTGGTCGATGAACCGGGAGGTGTGCACGACCGAGTACCAGCTGCCGGCGCCGAGGAGGGTGACGTTCTGCACGCCGCTGAGCGAGGACGTCAGCCTGTAGTCGCCCGGCGGGATCCACACCGTGCCGCCCTGGGCGGCGGAGACGGCGTCCCGGAAGGCCTGGGTGGAGTCGCCGTTGCCGCTGGGGTCGGCGCCCTTGGAGACGACGGAGACCGATCCGGCGGGCTGGGAGGAGGCCGCGGCGACCTGCTCGAAGTCGGCCACGTCGACGGTGACCTGGGTGCCGGTGGACTCGAAGGCGACCTTGTCGCCGGCCTGGATGTTCTGGCCGAGCAGCAGCCGGGCGTTGTCGAAGAAGTGGTGCTGCTTGGCGCCCGCGATCCAGCCGGTGTCGACGTAGGAGTACTTCGAGGTGACGGCCAGGGTCTTCGCGATCCTGACCCCGTTGACGTACACGTTCAGGGTGCCGGTCTGGCCGTCGGGGACGCTGTAGGAGAGGTTCACGGCGTTGGACGCCTGGGGTGCGGTGAACTCGACCCGCTGTCCTGAGGTGAGGCGCACGGCCTGGCGGCCGGAGGCCTCGGAGGCGAGGGTGCCCTGGGTGTAGTCGGGGCCGATCCTCGTACCCGTGGTGGTCGCCGCCTCCGCCTCCACCGAGGTGAAGGGGAGGCTCGCGCCCGCGGCCGCGTGGGCGGCGGGCGCGAGGGCGACGAGCATGCCCGCGGCGAGCGCCACGGCGGCCGCGACTGCTGGCATGCTCCTGACAGAGATGGCGGTACTGCGCTGCATGTGCTGATCCCTTCGGGGGTGGGGGGCGGGGATAGCGCGAGCGGTACCGGCGGCTCAGTTCACCAGCCAGGCCGCCGTGTCCTGCGGCAGCCGGCCTTCGTCGTCCAACGGGCCGCTGCTGAGCAGGAGTTCGGAGTGGGCGGGGAGTTCGACGGGGCCGGCGCCCAGGTTGACCACGCAGGTCACGCCCTCGGCACGGGTGAAGGCGAGGACACCGTCGGGGGCGGGCAGCCAGGTCAGCGGGCCGCCGCCGAAGCGCGGGCGCAGCGCGACGGCCCGCCGGTAGAGCGCGAGCACGGAGTCCGCGTCGTCCTGCTGGCGGTCGACCGCGTACGACGCCCAGCCGGCCGGCTGCGGCAGCCACGGCTCCTCCCGCGAACCGAAGCCCGCGTACGGCGCCCCGGCCGCCCAGGGCAGCGGCACCCGGCAGCCGTCCCGGCCCGGGTCGGTGCCGCCGGACCGGAAGTACATCGGGTCCTGGATGCGGTCGCGCGGGATGTCGGCCTCGGGCAGGCCCAGTTCCTCGCCCTGGTAGATGTAGACCGCGCCGGGCAGGGCCAGGGAGAGCAGGGCGGCGGCGCGGGCCCGGCGGGTCCCCAGCTCCAGATCGGTCGGGACGCCGAAGGCCTTGGCCGCGAAGTCGAAGCTGGTGTCCGCGCGGCCGTACCGGGTGGCCGTGCGGGTCACGTCGTGGTTGCACAGCACCCAGGTGGCGGGGGCGCCGACCGGGGCGTGCTCGGCGAGGGTGCTGTCGATCGAGTTCCGCAGCCGGGCCGCGTCCCAGGGGCAGGACAGGAAGGAGAAGTTGAAGGCGGTGTGGAGTTCGTCGGGGCGCAGGTAGCGGGCGAAGCGCTCGGCGTCGGGGAGCCAGACCTCGCCGACGAAGACCCCGTCGTAGTCGTCGGCGACCGCGCGCCAGGACCGGTAGACGTCGTGGAGTTCGTCGCGGTCCACGAAGGGGTGGGGGTGCGGGTGCGAGGCCAGGTCGGGCAGGTCCGGGTCCTTGGCGAGCAGCGCGGCCGAGTCGATGCGGACGCCCGCGACGCCCCGCTCGAACCAGAAGCGCAGGATGTCCTCGTGCTCCTGGTGGACCGCCGGGTGGGCCCAGTTGAGGTCGGGCTGTTCCGGGGTGAAGAGGTGGAGGTACCACTCGCCGTCGGGCAGCCGGGTCCAGACCGGTTCGGTGGAGCCGACGAACTGCGACGGCCAGTCGTTGGGCGGGAGGTCGCCGTTCGGGCCGCGACCGGGGCGGAAGTGGAACAGCCCGCGCTCCGGGCTGCCCGGTCCGGCGGCCAACGCTGCCTGGAACCAGGGGTGTTGGTCCGAGACATGGTTGGGGACGATGTCGACGATCGTCCGGATGCCCAGCTCCCGGGCCTCCGAGACGAGTTTCTCGGCCTCGGCGAGGGTGCCGAAGGCAGGGTCGATCGCCCGGTAGTCGGCGACGTCGTAACCGCCGTCCTTCATCGGCGACGGGTACCAGGGGCTGAACCACAGGGCGTCCACGCCGAGTTCGGCGAGGTACGGCAGCCTGGCGCGGACGCCCGCGAGGTCGCCGGTGCCGTCGCCGTCGTTGTCGGCGAAGCTGCGGACGTACACCTGGTAGATGACGGCCGAACGCCACCAGTCGTGGTCCTCGTGGTCCTTCGGGGCATGGCTGGGCTGTCCCACGGTGCGAACCTTTCTGTCGGAGGAAGGGCCGTCAGCCCTTGGTGCTGCCCGCGCTGATCCCGGCGATGATGTGCCGCTGGAAGACGAGGAACAGCGCGACCATCGGGATGCTGGCGATCACCATCGCGGCGATGAGCACGGTGAGCTGGATGTTCTGCGACAGCTGGACCAGGGCCACGCTGATGGGCTGCTTGTCGGTGTCCGAGAAGACCATCAGCGGCCACAGGAAGTCCTGCCAGACCGCGACCAGGGCGAAGATCGACACGACGCCGAGGACCGGTCGGGACATGGGCAGGACCACGGACCAGAGGATGCGCAGCTTTCCGGCGCCGTCGATCTCGGCGGCCTCCAGCACGTCGCGGGGCAGCTGGTCGAAGAACCGCTTGAGGAGGTAGAGGTTGAAGGCGTTGGCGACGGCCGGCAGCCAGATGCCGAGCGGGTCGTTGAGCAGGCTGGTGTGGATGAAGGGCAGGTCGGCGACGGTCAGGTACTTGGGTACGACCAGGGCCTGGGCCGGCACCATCAGGGTGGCCAGGATGCCGCCGAGGACCACGTTGCCGAAGGCCGGCTTCAGCTTCGACAGGGCGTAGGCGGCGGCCGTGCAGAACACCAGCTGGAAGGCCCAGGCGCCGGCGGCCTGCACGACCGTGTTCCACAGGTGCTCCGGGAGCTGCATCAGGTCCCAGGCGTCGGCGTAGCCGGACAGGTGCCAGTGCTTGGGGACGATGGTCGGCGGGGTCTGGGCGACCTCGTCCGGTGACTTCATCGCCCCGGTCACCATCCAGTACACGGGGAACAGGAAGGCCAGGGCGAAGAGGACGACGACCCCGGTGAAGACCGTCCAGTAGGCGGCCTTCCCGCGCGGGCGGGCCAGCGTCGCCGGGGAGATCAGGGTGCGGGTGGCGCTGCTCATCCGTCCTCCCCGGACCGGGTCAGCCGCAGGTACACGGCCGAGAAGATGCCGAGCAGCACCAGGAGCATCACGCTGAGCGCGCAGGCACCGCCGAAGTCGTTGTAGAGGAACGCGTACTTGTAGATCAGGTAGAGCACGGTGACGGTGGCGTTCTCCGGGCCGCCGCCCGTGATGACGAACGGCTCGGTGAACACCTGCATGGTGGCGATGATCTGAAGGAGCATCAGCATGAGGATGACGAACCGGGTCTGGGGGATCGTCACATGCCGGATGCGCTGGAGGAGATTCGCGCCGTCCAGTTCGGCGGCCTCGTACAGCTCGCCGGGGATGGACTGGAGGGCGGCCAGGTAGATCAGGACGGTGCCGCCCATGTTGGCCCAGGTGGCCACGATCACGAGGGAGACGAGCGCGGTTCCGGTGCCGTTGGTCCAGTTCGAGGTGGGCAGGTGCAGGAAGCGCAGGGTCTCGTTGGCGAGGCCGGCACCCGGGTCGTAGAACCACTTCCACAGCAGGGCGCTGACCACCGGCGGGATCATCACCGGCAGGTAGACCACGACCCGGAAGAACGCCTTCGCGTGCCGCAGTTCGTTGAGGACCAGGGCGAGGACGAACGGGATCGCGAAGCCGATCAGCAGGGCCAGCAGCGTGAAGGTGAGGGTGTTGCGCCAGGCCGCCGAGAACTCGGGGTCGTGCAGGACCCGGGTGAAGTTGGCGGTGCCGACCCACTCGGCGGAGGAGCCGGGCGTGTACTTCTGGAAGGAGATGACGACCGCGCGGATCGCCGGGTACCAGGAGAACAGGGCGAAGCAGATCAGTCCGCCGAGCAGGAAGCCGTAGGCGCGGACCTGGTCGGTGATCCGGCGCCGCCTCCGGTCCCCTGCCGGGGGCGGCGCCGGGGCCTGTCGGGCGCCGACCGCCGCGCGGGCGGGTCGGCGCTCGGCCGTCTTGGTCATCGTGGTCAGCCCCGGGCCAGGATGCCGTCGATCTTGTCGTTGGCCTCCTTGAGGAGCTGGTCGATGTCGGCGTCCTTCTTGGTGAGGACGGCGGAGACGGTGCCGTCGAGGACGGAGTAGATCTGCTGGGCGTCCGGCGGCTCGATCTTCATCTGCAGGGACTGGTTGCCGTCCAGGAACGCCTGGTAGTTCTCCACCGGCACGTTGGCGTTGGCCTTCTTGACCGCCTGGTCCTTGGCGTCGGCGGCGCCGGTGAACAGGCGCGGCTCGGGCAGGCCGACGGGCGCGTTGTTCTTCTTGGCGCGGGCGTAGTCGCCGAGGAAGCCGTCACCGGGGGTGAGGAACATGGAGTCGAGCCACTTGAGGCCGGCGCGGATCTGGGCGGGGGTGTCCTTCTTGTTGAACATGTAGCCGTCGCCGCCGATGAGCGTGCCCTGGCCGCCGGGCATCGGGCCGAGGGCGAGGTCCTTGTAGTTGCCGCCCTTCTCCTTCACCAGGATCGGGATGTTGTCCGGCGCCGAGAGGTACATGCCGAGCTTGCCCGAACCCATCATCTGCTGCACGTCGTTGATGATGAGGAGCTGCTTGCTGCCCATCGAGTTGTCGGTCCAGCGCATGTCGTGCAGGTTCTGCAGGACCGCGTGGCCCTGGGGGGTGTCGACGGTCGCCGACTTGCCGTCGGCCGACACCACGTCACCGCCCTGCGCGTACATCTCCGCGGTGAAGTGCCAGCCGCCCTGGTTCTGCGCGCTGTAGTCGGCGTACCCGACGGTGCCGTTGCCGAGCGCGGCGATCTTCTTGGCGTCCGCGCGGACCTCTTCCCAGGTCGTCGGCGGCTGGTCGGGGTCGAGGCCGGCCTGCTGGAACAGCTTGCGGTTGTAGATCAGGCCCATCGAGTAGCCGGTGCGCGGGATGCCGTAGACCTTGCCGTCGACGGTGTAGATGTCCCGCAGCTGCTTCTGGATGGTGTCGTAGCTCTTCAGTTCCTTGAGGTACGGCGTGAGGTCGGCCGCCTGGTTGATGTCCACGACGTGCTTGGCGTCGGTGAAGTAGGTGTAGAACACGTCCTCCATCTGGCCGCCGGCGAGCTTGGCGTCGAAGGTCTTCGGGTCCTGGCAGGGGAACGCGTCGTGCATGACGACGTCGATGTCCGGGTTCTTCTTCTCGAAGTCGGCCGTGTCCTGGTCGAAGAACGACCGGTCGACCTTGGCGCTCTTCGGCGGCTCGCAGTTGACGGTGATGCGTGTCTTGCCGCTGCCCGCGTCGTCGTCGCCCGACCCGCAGGCCGTGGCGGAGAGCGCGAGTGAGGAACAGACGCCGAACGCGACGAGAGCACGGCGGAACCCGGTGCTGGACATCGGTGGACCCCCCAGAACAGGAGCAGTTGGGCGCCGCACCGGGACCGGTGGGCGCCGCACACTCAAGCACCGGCAGCACCGCCGCGCAAGATGTCACGCAGAATCTGTAATTATTCGACAGCGGATGGGATCTGTTGACCCTCAGGCTTTCGGCGCTTGCGCGGTCGACCCCCTCACGACCAGCTCCGGCTCGAACAGCAGCTCCTCCGCCGGCACGACGGTCCCGCCGATCTGTGCGTTCAGGAGTTCGACGGCGGCCCGGCCCATGGCCTCGATGGGCTGCCGGACGGTGGTGAGCGGGGGCTCGGTGCAGTTCATGAACGCCGAGTCGTCGTAGCCGACGACCGAGACCCGGGAGGGCACCTCGTACCCCTTGCGGCGGGCCGCGCGGACAGCGCCCAGGGCGAGCGGGTCGCTGGCGCAGATGATGCCGGTGACGCCCCGGTCGATGAGCCGGGACGCGGCCGCGTGGCCGCCCTCGATGGAGAAGATCGCACGGGCCACGAACTCGTCGGGCACCTCCCCGATCGCCCGCGCGGCGGCCAGTTTCCGGGCCGAGGGGACGTGGTCGCCGGGACCGAGGACCAGGCCGATGCGCTCGTGCCCCAGCGAGGCGAGGTGCCGCCAGGCCTGCTCCACCGCCACCGCGTCGTCGCAGGACACGCCCGGGAACCCGAGGTGCTCGATGGCGGCGTTGACCAGCACCACCGGGATGTTGCGGTCGGCGAGCAGCCGGTAGTGGTCGTGCGGCGCCTCGGCCTGGGCGTAGAGCCCGCCGGCGAACACCACCCCGGAGACCTGCTGTTGCAGCAGCAGCTCCACGTAGTCCGCCTCGGAGACCCCGCCCTTGGTCTGCGTGCACAGCACCGGGGTGAGGCCCAGCTGGGCCAGCGCGCCACCGATGACCTCGGCGAACGCCGGGAAGATCGGGTTCTGCAGCTCGGGCAGGACCAGACCGACGAGCCGGGCCCGTTCACCGCGCAGTTGGGTGGGCCGCTCGTAGCCCAGCACGTCGAGGGCCGAGAGCACCGCCTGCCGGGTCGCCTCGGAGACCCCCGGCTTGCCGTTGAGCACCCGGCTGACCGTGGCCTCGCTGACCCCGACCTTCTTGGCTACTTCCGCAAGTCGTCGCGTCATGCGCGCAAGAGTAGCGTAATTTACGCAAGCCTTTTGCGTAACGTCTCGGCCGGCCGGATCAGACCCGGCTGGCGGTCGCCGTGTCCGCCGAAAGCCGTTGCGCGACGTAGATGGGGAGGACGGAGAGGAGCACGAGCACGGCCGCCACCACGTTCACCACCGGCGCCTGCTGCGGGCGGGTCATGTTGTCGAAGATCCACAGGGGCAGGGTCTGGACGCCCGGTCCGGCGGTGAAGGTGGTGACCACGATCTCGTCGAAGGAGAGCGCGAAGGCGAGGAGTCCGCCCGCGAGCAGCGCGGAGCGCACCAGCGGGAAGGTGACGTCGGCGAAGGCACGGAAGGTGTCGGCACCCAGGTCGGCGGCCGCCTCCTCGTAACTGCCGGAGGTGCGGCGCAGCCGGGCGACGACGTTGTTGAAGACGATCACCACACAGAAGGTGGCGTGCCCGACGACCACGGTGAACAGGCCGAGCCCGACGCCGAGCGGCTCCAGCACCGTGCTGAACGCCGAGTTGAGGGCGATGCCGGTGACGATGCCGGGCAGCGCGATCGGCAGGACGACCACGAAGGACAGGGCCCCCCGGCCGAAGAAGCGGTACCGGGCGACCGCGAAGGCGATGAGGGTGCCGAGCACCAGCGCGATCGCGGTGGCGCCGAGCCCTGCCTTCACCGAGGTCCACAACGCCTCGCGGGCGCCCGAGCTGTGCCAGGCGGCCGACCACCAGCGGGTGGTCAGGCCGGGCGGCGGCCAGCTCGCGCTGCGGTCGGGGTTGAGGGAGTTGACGAGGACGAGCAGCAACGGCACGTAGATGACGGCGAAGCCGAGGGCGGCGGCGATGCGGAGGGCGATCCGGGCGGGCCGGGAGAGTGTCATGTGTGACATGTGACATAGCATCCTGATTGTCAGAGGCTGCTCAACGCCCCCGTCCGCCGCATCGCCAGCAGGTACAGCACGATGACGACGACGGGTACGGTGGCGAGCGCGGCGGCCATGGGCAGGTTGAGTTCGATGTTGGCGTAGACGAGGTTGCCGATGAGCTGGGTCTTGCCGCCGACGATCTGCACGGTGATGTAGTCGCCGAGGCTCAGCGAGAACGTGAACACCGATCCGGCGGCGACGGACGGCAGCACCATCGGCAGCACCACGGACCGGAAGGTCCGCCCGGCGCGGGCGCCCAGGTCGGCCGACGCGTCGAGCAGGTTGTCGGGCAGCTGCTCCAGCGCGGTGTGGATCGGCAGGATCATGTACGGCAGCCACAGGTAGGTCAGGGTGAGCACGGTGGCCGGCAGGCCGAAGCCGGGGCCGCTCAGGCCGAGGGGCTTGAGCAGCCAGTCGGCGAGTCCGCCCTCGGACAGGATCAGCCGCCACGCGTACACCTTGACCAGGTAACTCGCCCACAGCGGCGTGAGGATGGCGACCACGAGCAGCGGGCGCCGGCTCGGCCTGGCGATGCGGGCGGTGTAGAAGGCGACCGGGAAGGCGAGCACCGCGCACAGGGCGGTCACCGCGAGGGCGACGCCGACGCTGCGCAGGATCACCTGCCGGAACACCGGCGTCGTGAACAGCTCGTGGAAGTTGTCCGTCGACCAGACCTTCACCACCTCGGAGGTGAAGGAGTCCGTCGTCCAGAACGCGGAGACGAACAGCACGGCCAGCGAGCCGAGGTAGAGCACGGCCAGCCACAGCAGCGGGGCGGTCAGCAGCAGCGCGAGGCGGAGCCGGGGGCGCCGGTGCAGCGCCCCCGCGGTCCGGGTGAGCAGGGCCATGGGTCAGCCCTTGATCTCGGTCCAGGCCTGCACCCACTTGGCGTACGGCACGCACTTCACGTCGGTGCGGCCGTCCAGGCACTGCTCGATGGGCGTGTTCCAGAAGGCGATGTTCTTCCAGTAGCTCTCGTCGGCCGCGTGGTAGGTCGCGCAGAAGTTCTTGTCGCTGGTCAGGTCGCAGGCCTTGGCGTTGGCGGGGGCCTCGCCGAAGTACTCGGCGACCTCGGCGTTGACCTTCGGGGAGACGATCCAGTTCAGCCACTGGTAGGCGCAGTTGGGGTGCTTGGCCTTGGCGGAGACCATCCAGGTGTCGGACCAGCCCGTCGAACCCTCCTTCGGCACGAAGGCCTTGACCTTCGCGCCCTCGTCGGCCGCCAGGTTGGCGATGACCTGCCAGGTGGTGCCGATGACGGAGTCGCCGCTCTTGAAGGCGGAGATCTCCTTGAGGTAGTCGCTCCAGTACTCGCCGATGTCCGCGTTCTGCTGCTTGAGCAGGGCGACGGCCGCGTCGAACTGCTTCTGGTCAAGCGCGTAGGGGTCCTTGATCTTCAGCTCGGGCTTGGTGGCCTTGAGGTAGAGGGCCGCGTCGGCAATGTAGATCGGTGAGTCGTACGCCGTCACATGGCCCTTGTACGTCGCCGCGCCGTCGAAGACGGCGGACCAGGAGGTGGGCGCGGGGCTGACCTTCTCGGTGTTGTACATCAGCAGGTTGGCGCCGCGGCCGTGCGGGATGCCGTACATCTGGCCCTTGACCGAGTTCCAGGCGCCGTTCTTCAGGCCGCTGTAGATGTCCTTGTAGTTCGGTACGAGCTTGGTGTTGACCGGGGCCGCGTCGCCGGAGGCGATCAGGCGCAGGGAGGCGTCGCCGGAGGCGGAGACGGCGTCGTACTGGCCGGTCTTCATCAGCTTGACCATCTCGTCGGAGCTGGCGGCGACCTTGGAGTTGACCTGGCAGCCGGTCTGCTTCTCGAAGTCGGTGACCCAGTCGACCTTGGGGTCGTCGGAGCCGTCCTCGACGTAGCCGGCCCAGGCGATCAGGTTGACCTCGCCCTCGGACTTGCCGAGCTTGGCGAGGGGTTTGAGGTCGGGCGGGTTGAGTCCGGCCGAGGAGCCGGAGCCGGAGGAGCCGCAGGCGGTGGCGGCCAGCAGCAGGGCGGCGACGGCGGCCGCGGTGCGAAGACGGTTGAGGCGCACGACGTACTCCATGGCGTGAGGGACGGCGGTTCAGTCGGGGACGTGGACGGTGTGCCGGCGCTGCCAGCGCAGCCGGACGCGGGTGCCGCGGTAGGCGGCGACGTCCTCGGCGGAGGTGTCGAGGTTCTGCTGGAGCGCGGTGAGCCGGCCGCCGCCGTCCAGGTCCACCAGGAAGCGGGTGGCATCGCCGAGGTAGACCACCTCGGCGACGGTGCCCACGGCGGTGGCGTGCCCTTCCTCGTCCGGGGTGGTGGTCTCGTCGAGGACGCGGATCTTCTCGGGCCGGATGCTGTGGGTGCCGCTCTCGCCGAGCACCCGCAGGGCGGCCTCGCCGGTGAGCAGGTTCGAGGTGCCGACGAAGGAGGCGACGAACGCGGTGGCGGGGCGTTCGTAGATCTCGGCGGGGGTGCCGACCTGTTCGATGCGGCCCTGGTGGAAGACGGCGACGCGGTCGCTCATGGTCAGGGCCTCCTCCTGGTCGTGGGTGACGAAGACGAAGGTGATGCCGACCTCGCGTTGCAGGGCCTTGAGCTCGATCTGCATCTGCTCGCGCAGCTTGAGGTCGAGGGCGCCGAGGGGTTCGTCGAGGAGCAGGACGCGGGGGCGGCCGACGAGGGCGCGGGCGAGGGCGACGCGCTGGCGCTGGCCGCCGGAGAGCTGGGACGGGCGGCGGGCGCCGTAGCCGTCGAGGCGGACCTCGGCGAGGGCCTTGCGGGCCCGGACCAGGCGTTCGGCCTTGGGGACCCCCCGGACCTTCAGGGAGTAGGCGACGTTCTGCTCGACGGTCATGTGCGGGAACAGGGCGTAGTCCTGGAAGACGGTGTGCACGTCGCGTTCGAAGGGGGCGCGGCGGGTGACGTCCTGCCCGGCGAGTTCGATCGTGCCCGAGGTGGGGGTCTCGAAGCCGGCGACCATGCGCAGCACGGTGGTCTTGCCGGAGCCGGAGGGGCCGAGCATCGAGAAGAACTCTCCGTCGCGGATCTCCAGGTCGACCCCGGCCACGGCGCTCGTGCCGCCGAACGACTTCCGCAGATCCCGCAACCGGATCGCGCTGGCCTCCATGGGCGGGAACCTCTCTGCCGCTCTCGTGCGTTGCACCTGGTGACCGGAAAGATATGAAGTCATAGTTCAAAGCTCAAGACCCTTCCGAGGTAAAGGTTGGGTCAACGCATAGGGTGGTGGGCCGTGAGACAGCACCAGACGGTGGGCGGCGCCCGAAAGGCCGTCTTCGCCCCGGTGGACAGCGGGGCCCGGGTCGACGCCGTGGTCCGCCGGATCGGCGACGCCATCGAGCTCGGCCTGCTCTCCGACGGGGAGCAGCTGCCGGGCGAGACCGAACTGGCCGGACAGCTCGGGGTGTCCACGGTGACCCTGCGGGAGGCGCTGATGGCCCTGCGCCAGCAGGGTCTGGTGGTCACCCGCCGGGGCCGGGGCGGCGGCAGCTTCGTCTCCTCCCCCGAGGTGCCCGACCGGGAGCGGCTCACGGCGCGGCTGCGCGGCTGGAGCCCCGAGGAGCTGCGCGACCTCGGCGACCACTGGGCGGCCCTGTCGGGCACCGCCGCCGACCTCGCCGCGCAGCGCACCGAGGACCACGACCTCGACCAGCTCCGCCGCACCACCGAGGAGCTGCGCGGGGCACCGGACGCGGCGGCGCGCAGCCGGGTCTACGGCCGCTTCCACGTGGAGCTGGCCGCCGCCGCCCAGTCCGCCCGGCTCACCCGGGAACAGGTCGCGCTGCAGGCGGAGATCGGGGCGCTGCTCTGCCTTGTGCTCGGCGACGACGAATATCGTGAAGAGGTGGCGGACCGTCACCGGTCCGTAATCTCGGCCGTGCAGGATGGGGCGCACACATCGGCCAGAGAGCTGGCCGAGCGGTGCGTACGGGACTCGACGGCGCGGCTCATCGCCCTGCGGCTGGCCCTGTAGCCGCGCCGTACCCGCTCCCCCGTCCGCCGGAGGGCACCATGAGCCGCGGCACCGTCCACTCCGGTCCGGCGACGGCCACGCTCGACGCCGCCGAGGAGTACGTGGCCGCGCGGGTCGGCCACGCCCTGGAGGCGGTGTTCGACGCCGTCGCGGCGACCCGCGCCGACACGGCCGCGCTGCTGGCCCGGGTGGCCGCCGAGGGCCGCCGGCCGGTGACCGCCGACCTCGCCGCACTCCGCCCCGGCCTCCACCTGCGCCTGACCCGGCAGGAGCTGGTCTCCGGCGTCGGGTTCGTGGCCGCGCCCGGGGTGCTGGCCGACGTCCCGGCCTGGCTGGAGTGGTGGCAGAGCGACGCCTCGGGGGACGTACGGCCGCTCCTCCTCGACCTGGACCCGCGCACCTCGGCCTACTCCGACTACACGCACTGGGACTGGTTCGCGCTGCCCCGGGACACCGGGCGGCGGGCGGTGGCCGGGCCGTACGTCGACTACCTCTGCTCGGACGAGTACAGCCTCACGCTGTCGGCGCCGGTGGAGGTGGGCGGCCGGTTCCTGGGCGTGGCCGCCGCCGACGTGTACCTGCGGCACTTCGAGGCTGCCGCACTGCCGCTGCTGCGCGAGCTGCCCGGACCCGCGCGGCTGGTCAACGCCCGCGGCCGGGTGGCGGCGTCGGCGGACCCGGCCCGGCTGGCAGGTTCGCTGGACCGGGGGCCGGACTTCGCGGCGGTGCTGGAGAGCGGCCGGCCGGGCGCGTTCGGCGGGCTGCGGCTGGTGCCGTGCCGGGGCGTGCCGCTGGTCCTGGTGGTGGCGGGCGGCTGAGCCTGCGCACAGCAGGGGCGAAGCGGGGGCGAGTCGGGGTCGGGGCGTCGTACACGTCCGGCCCGGCGCCGTCGGCGACCTGAACGCCGACGGTGCCGGGTCAGCCTTCGGGGGCCGGGACGACGGTCAGATGGGCACCGAGGCCGCCGGGCCGCCGGGAGCGGCGCGGGGCGGCCGGGCGGGGGACGGCGCGCAGCACCAGGGTGTAACGCGCGTAGCCCATGTCCTGAAGGGTCTTGGGGGTCTCGCCGACGACCCGGCACTCGGTGGCGCCCAGCAGCGGGTCCGGGTGCAGCAGCGGCCGGACGGCGCCGTCGAGCTGCGCGCCGTCCTCGCCGACCGCCCGCAGCCAGTGCGGCAGGCCCTGCCGGAAGGCGGCCTCCATGATGGGGTCCTGGGCGATCTCCCGGCGGATGGCCTGGAGTTCGTGGTCGTGGGCGTACTGCTCCAGGGTGGTCTTGAACTGCGCCAGCATCGGCAGGCACCAGCCCGCCTCGTGGGCGCCGAGGACCGCACCGGCGTCCGGGTGGAACAGGACGAAACGGAGGAAGTTGTCCCCGGGCATCGCGGTGGGATGCGGGGCGACCGCCCGGAAAAGTGTCTCGAACGCGCCGTTGGCCAGCACCACGTCCCAGCGGTGGTCCACCACCAGGGACGGGAAGGGAACGGCGTCCAGCAGTAACGCGTAGTCCTGGAGGTACGCCTGGGCCTCAAGGCTCTCGGGGACGGGCCGCGGCGCCGGCCGCCGCCCACCTGCCTGATATGCCATCGGGAGGTCACCCCTCTTGCCTATGCGGCCTTCTCGCGGCGATGTGATCCTGCTGCCCCACCCTGAGTCATGTCAACTATCGTGGCATTTCATGCCTGTTGACGTCCGAAATTGGCCACAGTTGTGGCGAGACCTGGATGTGAGTTCGAACGACCCGCTAGTGTCCGGGGGGTTCGCGCGGGTGCCGGGAGTTCACGGCACAGCTTGTGAGAAGCCCCTGATTCCCCTGAGAGACGTAGGAGTTCAGTCGGTGACGGATGGCTACGAGGATCCGGGCGCCGCGGCGACCGCCCAGCTGCCGGCCGCCGTCGCCCGCGTCACCGCGCTCGCCGACCGGCTCGGCGTCCCGCACGCCGAGGTCCTCGACGTCGGACGGCTCTCCCACGCCTGCGGTGTCCCCGAGCCCGTGGTCCGGGCCCTGCTGAGCGGCCGCCCGGCGGGCGAGCCCGATGTCCAGGCCCGCTTCCTGCAACGCCTGGACCTGCTGCGCCGCACCCGGCTCAAGCCGAACGGCCGCAAGCACACCCAGCAGGAGATCGCCGACGGCGCGGGCATGTCCCGGCAGCAGGCCGGCGCCCTCATCAACGGTGACCGGCGGCCCACCATGGAGCACTGCGACGCCCTCCAGCGCTACTTCCGGGTGCACGCGGGGTTCCTCACCGCCGAGGACCCCGAGGCGCTCGCCGGCGCCCTGCAGCGCGTCGAGCAGGAGCTGCTGCAGAAGCTGGCCGACCGGGAGCGGGCCGCGGCCGGGGCGGCCGAGGACCCGCTGGAGCGGCTGCTGCAGGACCACGGGGTGCGCGGCATCGCCTGGCGGGCCGCCCAGCTGCCCACCGACCAGCACCGGGACAAGGTCGCGGAATGGCTGGACATGCTCCTGGAGAGCGTCAAACGCCCCGCGTCGTGAGCCGGGAGTCGTGAGCCGAGGGAGGAACGTGGGCATCGGCAGGGACATGCGCCGGCTGAGCGGCGAGCTGGTCGGGGAACTGACCCTGCCCACGCCCGCCCCGCCGCAGGAGCTGTACCGGGCGCTGTGCGACGCGCTGGGCCGCCGCCGCGGCCGCCCCGTCCAGTTCCGTACGGCCGCCTTCCCGGCCGGCACGGCCAGCGGGCTCTGGCTCGACCTGGCCGACCGCGACCTGGTCGTCGTCGAGGAACGCACCGTGCCCGACCACCAGTTGGTGATCCTCGGCCACGAACTGTGGCACATGCACGCCGAGCACTGCGGCCATGACGTGGACGGGGTCGGGGTGGCCGCACGGCTCCTCGGCGCGGCCACCGGCGCCGGCACCGCGACCCCCACCGGCACCGCCACCGGCACCGGCGCTGGCTCGGAGGCCGACCGGGCCGCGCTCCGGGCCGCCGTCCAGCGGGTGGCCGCCCGCACCCGCTTCGACCGGGCCGAGGAACGGGACGCGGAGACGTTCGGGCTGCTGCTGGCCAGCAAGTGCCGTACCTGGCTGGCGGGTTCGGCACTGCGCGGGCCGGTACGGCGGCACGACGTGGCGGGCCGTATCGAGGCGTCGCTGGGGTACCTGGGGACGTAGGCCTCGCGGCCCGCGGCCTCGGAGCCCTGGCAGGGACGGCGGGGGGCGGCGGGGGGCGGCAGGGGCTCAGGTGGCGCTGCGCTCGCTCGCCTCGCGCAGGTCCTGCTGCCCGGCCGGGCCGTGGCCGGTGTCGGGGCGGCCGTCGAGGAGCAGGGCGCGCCAGTGCTCACGGCTCCAGTCCGCCGGGGCGGTGGTGGCCGTGAACTCCTGGACCAGGGCGACGAACCGGGCCGGGTCGGCGTGGAACGGGAAGTGCCCGGCGCCCTCGAAGATCTCCAGCCGGGCGCCGGGCATCGCCTCCAGGGCGCGGTGGGCGTGGCGTACCGGGACCACGCTGTCGCGGTCGCCCCACAGGAGCATGGTCGGCATGCCCTCGGTGAGATAGCAGCGGTCCAGCATGGTGACGACCTGGCCGCGCCAGTCGACGACCGCGCGCAGGGTGCGGACGAAGGCGTTGCGGGAGGTCTCGTCGGGGAGCGCGTCGACCAGGGTGAGCAGTTCCGGGGCGTCCCGGCCGAGGCCGGTGTCCAGCAGCCTCAGCAGGCGTACGGCCAGGCCCACTTGGAGGCGCATGCCGGGCAGCCGCAGCGCGGACAGCATCAGGTGGGCGCCGGGCAGGGAGACGAGCCGGAGCACCGGGTTGACCTCGCGGCCCACCCCGCCCGCGCTGACCAGGATGAGCCGCTCGGTGCGCTCGGGGAACTGGTAGGCGAACTGCATCGCGACTCCCCCGCCGAGCGAGTGCCCGACCAGGGTCGCGGACTCGACGCCGAGGGTGGTCAGCAGGTCCCGCACCCCGTTGGCGTAGGCGGCGACCGAGTAGTCGGCCCGCGGCTTGTCCGACTCGCCGTGGCCGAGCAGGTCGGGGGCGATCACGGTGTGGGTGCGGGCGAGGTCGGGGATGAGCCGGGCCCAGGTGGCCGAGGAGTCCCCGATGCCGTGGATGAGGACCAGGGCGGGCCCGGAACCGGCGATGCGGTAGGCCCGTCGGTAGCCGTGCACGACCCGGTGGCGCGCGACGAGTTCCCCGTCGCCCACCGGGCGCAGGTGCGCGGTGCGCTGCGGACGGCTGGGCACCCCTTCTGGCACGGCTGGGCCTCCCCCGCTGTCCCGGACCTGCTGCGGCCCGGCCGGAATCCTCTCCGTCCAGGGTAGGAAGACTTTTCCCCGGGGAGTTTCGGTGAGGTTTCGCCTCCGCTAAGCGAGCGAACCGACGCCCGGCTCGGGGGCGTTGTCAGTGGCGACCGGCAAGCTGGGGGGTGCGCACCGCATACGCGGTGTGCCCGCGCCGTCCGGGCGCGTGGCCACGACGACCGACGGGGAGAGCCGACCGATGCACACCGCCGTACTGACCGACCGTGAACGTGCCGCCGTCCAGGCCTATCTGAGGCTGCTGCACACCGTGCGCGCGGCCTTCGACGGACCGCCCGGCGCCCCGCGCCCGTTCGTGGTGCCGCCGGCCGTGCTCGCCGAGGCCGAGGAGGCACTGGCCGGAGCCGGACTGACCGGCAACGAGGAGTCGTTCTTCCGGCTGCTGCACGACTGGTGCCCACCCACCTGAGCCGGCGCGGCGCGTCAGGGGTGCGGCACGACCACGGACGAGGTCAGCATGCCGTGCCCCACGCTCCAGCGGCCCTCGAAGACCTGCAGGCGCCGCCCGCCGACCTCCGGGCCGGGCACCAGGAGGCGGGCGCGCAGGATGCCGTGCGGCCGCTCACCGGGCTCCGGGACGAGCTCTATGTCGGCCTCCATGAAGTCCAGCCACTTCCCGGTGAGGGGGAACCACGCCTTGTAGACGGATTCCTTGGCGCTGAACAGCAGCCGGTCCCAGTGCACACTGGGCCGCTCGGCCGTGAGGCGGCCGAGCCGCTCCCGCTCCGCGGGCAGCAGTACGGCCTCGGCCACGCCCTCGGGGAGCGCTGCGTGCGGTTCGGCGTCGATGCCGAGGGAGGCCAGGTCGGTGGCGCGGACCAGGGCGGCGGCGCAGTAGCCCTCGCAGTGGGTCATGCTGCCGACCAGCCCGTCCGGCCAGCGCGGGGCGCCGCGCTCGCCGCTCACGACGGGCTGCGGCGGGACTCCGAGCTTCTCCATGGCGCTGCGGGCGCAGGCGCGCACGGCGGCGAACTCACGGCGGCGCTTGGGCACGGCCCGGGCGACCAGCGCCGCCTCCTCGGGGTAGAGCGGGGCCTCGCGGATCGCCTCGTCACCGAGCATCTCCACGGCCACCACCGACTCCGGGAGCAGCTCCTCGATCACCGGTTCCGACCTCCATCGGCAGAATGCGGCGCAGCCGGCCCGGTTCCCCGGACCGCTTGCGCCACTCGCGGGGATATCCCACGGAGACCTCTTCGAAGCGGACCCCGTCGAGCCAGGTGGTCCGGGGGATGTGCAGATGACCGTAGACCATGGTGGCGACGCGGAACCGGCGGTGCCAGTCCGCGGTGCGGGTGGTGCCGCACCACATGGCGAACTCCGGGTACCAGAGCACGTCCGTGGGGTGCCGGTCCAGCGGGTAGTGCCCCGCCAGCACGGTGGGCAGGTCCGCGGGCAGTTCGGCGAGCCGGCGCTCGGTCTCCTCGACCCGGGCCCGGCACCAGTCCTCGCGGGTCGGGTAGGGGTCGGGGTGCAGCAGGTACTCGTCGTTGCAGACGATGCCGGTGCCGTGCGCGTAGGCGAGGCCCTCCTCCTTGGTGGCGCAGCCGGCCGGCAGGAAGGAGTAGTCGTACAGCAGGAAGAGCGGTACCACGACGGCCGGGCCGCCCGGGCCCTCCCAGACCGGGTACGGGTCCTCGGGGGTGACCACGCCGAGGTCCCGGCAGAGGGCGACGAGGTGCTCGTAGCGGGCGACTCCGCGCAGCGTGACCGGGTCCTTGGGGTGGGTCCACAGGTCGTGGTTGCCGGGCGCCCACAGCACCTTGCGGAAGCGGCCGGCGAAGGTCTCGAGGACCCAGCGGATGTCCGCGACGGTCTCCGCGACGTCACCGGCGACGATCAGCCAGTCCTCGTCGGTCTCCGGACGCATCTTCTCGACGAGCTCGCGGTTCTCCGGGTACGAGATGTGCAGGTCGCTGATGGCCAGCAACTGCCCGGCACCGGCCGTGGACTCCACCCCGTACCCCTTCCGATCATGTCGTCGGTCCCCACCACAACACACTTCGGGGGCCGGGAACAAGAGCACCTGGCCGGGCGCGGGGGCGGGTTGCGGGCCGTCAAGGAAACCGGCGCGGACGGTGCAGGAAAACGCGCGTGGACAGTACGGGGAAATCCGTAACACTGGCGTTGCACGCGGGGCCCCTTGAAAGCCGTATGATCCCCCCTAACACCTCCGCCACGAACTTCCCTTCGTCCAGGGCGGTTTGGTGACCCTCCAACCACCCTGCCCGGGCACGGGCTCGCTGAGCCCTGCCCGAAAACCCCGAAAGGCGGCTTTAATGCGCTCTCGCGTACGCGTCTGGCTCAACCGCACGTACGCGGAGAACGTGTTCTTCATGGATCAGCTGCGGAGAAATCCCAGCGACCGGGCGGTCGACATCCATGCGACGCACGGTGACGCCGACTCCCCCGTGCTGGCCGCCGCCGACACCGCCGACCTGGAGCCGGAGGGCCTGTCCCCGGCCGCGTACGTCGAGTACGCCCTCGACCAGTGCCAGCGCCGCGGCATCGATGTCTTCGTGCCCCGGCTGCACCAGTCGGCGATCGTGGCCCACCGGGCCGACTTCGAGGCGGTCGGCACGGCCCTGCTGGCGCCGACGCCGGAGGCGACCGCCGTCTTCGAGGACAAGGCGACCGCGTACGAGGCGGTGAGCTCGGTGGGCGTCCCGGTGCCGCCGTGGTCGCGGGTCCGCACGGCGGACGAGCTGGTCGCCGCGGTCGAGGAGCTGGAGGCCGGCGGGCACAAGGCCTGCTTCAAGCCGGCCGCCGGTGCGGGTGGCGTGGGTTTCCGGGTGATCACGCGCGCCCCCTTCTCGCTCTTTCACCTCAGCGGGTTCCCGGGGCCGTATGTCCAGCTCGACCTGGTCGTGGACGCGCTGCGCCGCGCCGACGAGCCGGTGGACTGGCTGGTGATGCCGCGTCTCGAGGAGCCGGAGGTGTCCGTCGACTGCCTCACCGGGCCCGACAACCGGATCCGGATGGCCGTGGGCCGCACCAAGAAGGGGCGCCGGCGCGGGTTCACCCTCGACGAGCAGTGGCTGAAGCCGGCGCGGATCATCGCCGAGGGCTTCGGGCTGCACTACCTGTCCAACATCCAGTTCCGGATGTACGGCGACCAGCCGGTGCTGCTCGATGTCAACACGCGGCCGGCCGGCGGGTTGCACCAGCTGTCGCTCTGCGGGGTCAACGCACCTTGGGCGGCAGTGCAGTTGGCGCTGGGCGAGGACCCCGGGGTGATCGAGCCGCCGTTCCTGGGGCAGGACTACGCGGTGGTGTCGGGGCCGAAGCCTGTCCTCCCGTCGGTTCCCGTGCAGCGGGAGGAGGCCGACGTGGTGCTGGCGCCGGCGTTGGCCGTGGAAGTGGAGTCGGTTGACGCTGCGGCTGCGGTGCTGCCGCTCTAGGTTGCCGGCCGGGTGCGGCGCCGTCGTGGTTTCTCGCGCAGTTCCCCGCGCCCCTGCGTAAGTCATCTCACCGGTATGGACCAATTCACGTCTGTCTTCTTGACAGGTGGATTGGTCCATACCAGCTTGGTTGCGCACTCCCCTGCACGTTCGTGCACTCCCGAACACCCCCATTCCTTCAGGGAGATCGTGTGCGTAACTCGCTCAGACGTTCCAGACGTCGGATATTCGCCCTGCTCGGGTCCGCCGCTCTCGCGCTCGCCGGGGCCATCGCGCTGCCCGGTACCGCGCAGGCGGCCAACATCCTGTCCAATCCCGGCTTCGAGTCGGGGAGTCTCTCGCCGTGGTCCTGCTCCGGGAACCTCGGCTCGGTCGTGTCCTCCCCGGTGCACGGCGGCTCCAAGGCGCTCGCGGGGGCCGCGAGCGCCAGTGACAACGCCCAGTGCACGCAGACCGTCGCCGTGCAGCCCAACACGACGTACTCGCTCAGCGGCTGGGTCCGCGGCTCGTACGTCTACCTCGGGGTGACCGGCGGCGCCTCCACCTGGACGACCTCGGCGTCCGCGTACAGCCAGCTGACCGTCTCCTTCACCACCGGGGCCTCGCAGACCAGCGCCCAGATCTACGTCCACGGGTGGTACGCCCAGGGGACGTACTACGCCGACGACATCAGCCTCGACGGGCCCGGCGGCAGCTCGGACACCCAGGCGCCCACCGCGCCGACGAACCTGACCTCGACCGGGAAGACCTCGTCGAGCGTGTCGCTGTCGTGGTCGGCCTCGACGGACAACGTCGGGGTGGCGGCGTACGACGTCTACCGCGGGTCGACCCTGGCGACGAGCGTCTCCGGGACCTCCGCCACGGTGAGCGGCCTGTCGGCCAGTACGGCGTACTCGTTCACGGTGAAGGCGCGGGACGCGGCCGGGAACGTGTCGGCCGCCTCCAACTCCGTGTCCGTGACGACGAGCGCGGGCAGCGGCGGCGGGAACGGCTTCAAGCAGGCCGCGCCCTACCTCTACGAGGGCTGGGGCGACCCGCCGAACCCGACCACGGTGATGAACGCGACCGGCATCAAGAACTTCACCATGGCCTTCGTGCTGGACTCGGGCGGCTGCACGCCGGCCTGGGACGGCAGCCGGGCGCTGACCGGTGGCGCCGACCAGACCGCGATCAACCAGATCCGGGCGGCCGGCGGTGACGTCACCCCGTCGTTCGGCGGCTGGCAGGGCAGCAAGCTCGGCGCCAACTGCTCCTCGGCGAGCGCGCTGGCCGCGGCGATCCAGAAGGTGATCGACGCCTACGGCCTCAAGTCCGTCGACATGGACATCGAGAACACGGACGAGTTCGAGAACGAAGCCGTGCAGGCGAAGATCCTGACCGCCCTCAAGACGGTCAAGGCCAACAACTCCGGCCTGAAGACGATCGTCACCTTCGGCACGTCCACCACCGGGCCGACGTACTACGGCAACCGGCTGATCGAACAGGCTCAGTCGATCGGCGCGGACATCGACGTCTTCACCATCATGCCGTTCGACTTCGGCGGCGGCTCCGACATGTACGGCAACACCGTCGCCGCGGCCGAGGGGCTGAAGACCAAGCTGAAGTCCACGTTCGGCTGGGACGACGCGACGGCCTACGCGCACATCGGGATCTCCGGCATGAACGGCCTGTCCGACCAGCAGGAGAACACCACTCCGGCGATCTGGACGCAGATCCGTGACTGGGGGAACTCGCACCACATCGCCCGGCTCGCGTTCTGGGCGGCGAACCGGGACCGCGGCTGCGCGGGCGGCGGAGTGGTGAGCAACTGCTCCGGGATCAGCCAGAGCGACTGGCAGTTCACCTCGATCACGGCCGGCTTCACCGGCTGAGCGAGCGCTGAGCGGACGGAGACCGTCGGCGTGGGGGTGCCTAGACCGGGTACCCCCACGCCTTCGCTATCTCGGCGAGCCGGGGCGGGAGTTCGGCGGCCGGGTCCGCCTGGCGGGCGGCCTGGATCTTCCCGGACTTGATCTCCTTGCTCCAGTCGCCGAGCTTCGGCCGGAACGTGCCGTGGTCCTGCTTGCCGTAGTCGAGCATGCCGCTCTCCCACGGGACGCCGAGGTACGCGCACAGGCCGCGGGTGACGCTCTCCGGGTCGGCGGTGAGGTCCTCGTACGTGATGACGTGGGCGCCGGTGAGGCTCTGGCGGGCCTCTTCGAGCTTCTCCGCGTAGTTCAGGACCTCGGCGCGGATCGCCTCGTGGTTCGGTTCGGCGCGGCGGCTGGTCAGGGACTGGATGACGGCGCCGGGGTGGCGCAGCAGCAGGACGAACCGGGCCTCGGGCCAACATCGGTGCAGCCGCGGCCAGATGAGGGTGTTCGGCGGGGTCTTGTCGACGATGACGTCCTTGCCGCTGCGGCTGAGCTCCAGGTGCAGCACCCGGTCCCACAGCACGTGCTCCAGCTCCTCGCGGTCGAGGGCGAGCTCCTTCATGGCGTCCGCGGTGAACTCCCGGGACATGCGGACGTGGACCGTGCGCAGGTGCATCTCGTGCGGGGCCCGGATGCGGCTGTGGCTGTTCAGCAGGACCCGCAGCAGCGTGGAGCCGGAGCGCACCGAGGAGAGCACGAAGGCGGGGGACTCCACCAGGCGCGGGGCGAGCGGGGCCGTGTAGTCGACGGGGGCCTGCTGCGGCCGCTCGGCCGGGCGCTGGGTCGGGATGGCGTCCAGGGTCTTGCGGGGCGGGCTCACCGCCTGCGCCATCAGCCGGCCCCGGCGCCTCAGCCCCTTGGCGATCGCAGACATTCGCGGGTCTCGCACGGTGATGCCTTTCTGTCGTCCCTGCCGTCCCGCATCCCAGGCGTGCCAGGCGAACTCAAGGTGTCCGGGAGGGAAACCAACAGGGTCACGGCGGCCCGAAAAGCCGCCGTGACCTGCCTACTTACCCTTCTCTTAATTCTTCATATGAGAAATCCAGACTTATGGTTCGAATCCGGTCAGAACCGGCCGGATCCGCGGTACAGCTCCAGCTCGCCGTCCAGTTCGACGGCGAGGACGGTGGCGTACGGGTCGAGGTCGGCCGCGGCCGGCGGGTCGATCCACAGCACGCCGACCGCGTCGTGCAGCCCGCCGATCACCCGGTGGCCGAGTTCGGTGCCGGTGCCGAGGACGGTGACCCGCTTCACCCCGGTCGCCAGGCCCCGGACGCCGATCTCGGCGCGCGGGGCGTCGAACAGCGTGAGGTACAGGGTGCGCCGGTCGGCGGAGAGGGTGCTCGGGCCGTAGTGGTGCCCGGCCGGCAGGCCGCGCCCGGTCCCGTACACCGCCTCCGCGTGCCTGCGGATCCACTCCCCCAGCCCTTCGAGGCGCTCCACCTGCGGCTGCGGGATGGTCCCGTCCTCCATGGGGCCGACGTCGAGCAGCAGGTTGCCGCCGCCCCCGATGGTCTCGGTGAAGTAGCGGATCAGCTGGGCGAGGGACTTGTGGTTGTGGTCGTGGTGCTGGTACCCCCACGAGTCGTTGATCGTCAGGCACAGCTCCCAGGGGCCGTCCGGCGGCACGATGGGGGCGCCCTGCTCGGGCGTCGCGTAGTCGCCCTCACTGAGCATGCGTGCGTTGAAGACGACGTGCGGGACGTACGACCGGATCAGGGCGGCGAGTTCGGGGATCCGCCACTGCTCCTCGCTGCGGTCCCACTCCCCGTCGAACCACATCAGGTCCGGCCGGAAGCGGGAGGCCAGCTCCGTGATCTGGCCGTCCCGGTAGGCGAGGAAGCGTTCCCAGGCGGCCAGGTCCTCGTGCTCGGCCGCGACCTCCGAGTACCGGTTGTCCTCCAGCTCCGGCGGGCGGCCCGGCTTGCGCGTGGAGGCGTAGTCGGGGTGGTTCCAGTCGGAGTGCGAGTAGTAGAGGCCGACCTTGAGGCCGTTCGCGCGCAGGGCCTCGGCGTAGGGGCCGAGGTAGTCCCGGCCGAGGTTGAGGTCGCCGTACGCCGTGTCCCACAGGGCCACACCGTCGTGGTGACGGCTCGTCAGCACGGCGTACTTCGCGCCGGCGCGGGCGAACAGGTCCGCCCACGCCTTCGGGTCGTAGCGGGCGCCGGTGAAGCGGTCCAGCTGGGACATGTACTGCTCGTGCGGCACGATGTCGTCGTAGAAGGACCAGGACTCCTGGACCCCGTCCACGGCGTAGATGCCCCAGTGCACGAAGATCCCCAGCTTGGCGTCGGTGAACCAGGGTTGCATGGCCATCCGGTCAGCTCCTGCGCAGGCGGAGGGTGAGGATCTGGAAGGGGCGCAGCGTGACGGGGACGCTGTCGCCGTCGGTGGCGGCGTCCTCCAGGGGGCGCTCCAGGAGGTCGGTCACCTGGGCGCCGGCCAGCGGGAAGCCGGTGCGCAGGACGCCCTCGGCGCGGCCGCCGCGGGACTCGTAGAGGCGGACCACGACATCGCCGGAGGCGTCGTCGGCGAGCTTGACCGCCTCGACGGTCACGCCTGCCCCGTCCACCGAGACGACCGGCCGCGGCTCGCCCGCCGCGTCGGCCACCCGGAGCGGGAGGTTGAGGGCGTAGCCCGCCGCGACCGCGTCCTCGATGCTCGCGCCGGGCAGCAGCGAGTAGGTGATGCGGTGGCGGCCCTGGTCGGCGCCCGGGTCCGGGACGCGCGGGGCGCGCACCAGGGAGAGGCGGACCGTGGTGGTCGTACCGCCGTCCTCGCGGACCGTGCGGGAGACGTCGTGGCCGTACGTCGAGTCGTTGACGACGGCGACGCCGTAGCCGGGCTCCGCGACGTGCACCCAGCGGTGGCCTGAGACCTCGAAGCGAGCCGCCTCCCAGCTGGTGTTGGTGTGCGTGGGCCGCTGGACGTGGCCGAACTGGATCTCCGCGGAGGAGTGCGCGGCGCGGATGTCCACCGGGAAGCCGGCCTTGAGGAACTTCTCGGCCTCGTGCCAGTCGATGTCCGTCTCGAAGTCGATCCGGGGGCTGCCGGCCCGGACGGTGACCGTCTGGGTGATCGTCGAGCCGTTGCCGAACGGGCGCGTGATCCGGATCGAGCCGAGCAGCGGGTCCGTGTCGACGGCCGTGATCTCCGAGGGGTCCAGCAGGTCCGTGTAGCGGTTCTTGTAGTGCTTGTCGACGTCCCAGGCGTCCCAGTAGTTGGGGAGGTCGGTGTGCAGGCGGAGCAGGTTGCCCTGGCCGGCCAGGACCTCGCGGTGTGCCCGGTGGTCGTACACGGACGACAGGGTGCCGTCCTCGGCGATCTCCACCCGGACGAGTCCGTTGTCGATGACCCGGCCCTCGACCGTCACCGGCTGCGGGGCCTCGGCGGCGGCCGTCAGGGGCGCGCTGCCGCTCGCGGGGACCTCGACGTAGACCGGGGTGCCCGCGGCGTCCCGGACGACCTCGGCGCGGTCGTAGGGGCTGGTGTTGAAGACGCGGGCGGTGCCGCCGCCCAGCGCGGTGACCGCCTCGGCGGTCAGCGCCTCCAGCTCTTCGGCGACGCGGGCGTACTCGGCCTCGGCCTCGCGGTGCACCCAGGCGATCGAGGAGCCGGGCAGGATGTCGTGGAACTGGTGGAGCAGGACCGTCTTCCAGAGCCGGTCGAGCTTCTCGTGCGGGTAGGCGTAGCCGGGCGCGTGCAGCGCGGCCGTCGTGGCCCACAGCTCGGCCTCGCGGAGCTTGTGCTCGCTGCGCCGGTTGCCCTGCTTGGTGCGGGCCTGCGAGGTGTAGGTGGCGCGGTGCAGCTCCAGGTAGAGCTCGCCGACCCAGACCGGGGCGTCCTCGTACTCGGCGCGGGCCTTGGCGAAGAAGGCGTCCGGGTGCTCGACCTCGACCTTCGCGGAGCCCTCCAGGTCCTTCAGGCGGCGGGCCCGCTCCATGATCTCGCGGGTGGGGCCGCCACCGCCGTCGCCCCAGCCGAAGGGGGCCAGCGAGCGGGTGGCGGCGCCCTTCTCGGCGTACTGGCGGACCGCGCGGGACATCTCCTCGCCGCTGAAGCGGGCGTTGTAGGTGTCGACCGGCGGGAAGTGCGTGAAGATGCGGGTGCCGTCGATGCCCTCCCACCAGAAGGTGTGGTGGGGGAAGGTGTTGGTCTGGTTCCAGGAGATCTTCTGGGTGAGGAACCACTCGTTGCCGGCCAGCTTGGCGAGCTGCGGGTAGGCCGCGTTGTAGCCGAAGGAGTCGGGCAGCCAGACGCCCTTGGTCTCGATCCCGAAGTGCTCGATGAAGAACCGCTTGCCGTGCACCAGCTGGCGGGCGATCGCCTCGCCGCCGGGGAGGTTGCCGTCGGACTCGACCCACATGCCGCCGACCGGCGCCCACTGGCCCCGCTTCACCGACTCCTGGATCCGGGCCCAGACCTGCGGGTAGTTGTCGCGCACCCACTCGTACTGCTGGGCCTGCGAGCAGGCGAAGACGAACTCCTCGTACTCGTCCGCCAACGATGTCACGTTGGAGAAGGTCCGGGAGGTCTTGCGCTTGGTCTCACGGATCGGCCAGAGCCAGGCCGAGTCGATGTGGGCGTGGCCGACGCCGGAGATGCGGTGGGCGCTGGCGTGCGCGGGCTTGGAGAGGGCCGGCTTGAGGGCCTCGCGGACGGCGGCGGCCGAGCCGGAGATGTCGTCCAGGTCGAGCAGGTCCATCGCGTGGTCGAGGGCGTGCGCGATCTCGTGGCGGCGCGGGTCGTGCTCGCCGAGTTCCAGCATCAGCTCCTTCAGCACCTGGACGTCCAGGTCGAGGTGCCAGACGTCCTCGTCGAGGACGGCGATGTCGGCGCGCTTGAAGGTGTAGAGCGGCTTGTCGCCAGCGGTCAGGACGTCGCCCAGATACGTCGGCTCGGCGAAGTCGTTGGCGAGGATGTCGGGGTTGGAGGCGGCCTCGACCAGGTAGTCGATCACCTCGCCGCCGGTCGCCGGGTTCGCGATCCGCACGTACTGGTTGAGCGGGTTGACCGCCTTCAGCGGGGTCCCGTCGGTGAGGTGGACCAGGGCCTCGGCCTGGTTGCCGGGCCAGTCGCCGACGAAACCGAGGTCGATGACGGCCTCGACCCGGCGGCCCGCGAACTCCTCGGGGACCCTGCCGTGCATCCGGAACCAGGTGGTGCCCCAGGGCGGGCCCCACGGGGTGTCCATCGCGAACGGCTGGTAGGCGGCGGCCGCGGCCTCCTCGAAGGGCACCGGCTCGCCGGGGGCCTGCCAGGCGGACACCTCGAAGGGGACGGTGGCTGCGTAGACCGCGGGCTTGATGCGCTGGTTGTGGAGGCGCTCTACGCGCTCCTCGATCCGGCGGCGTTCGTCGTGCATGGGAAGTCTCCAGAAGAGGTTTGGAAAGCGCTTTCCGGGCGGCTGGTCACTTAAGATACGCGAGGCCCGGGTGGACCCCGGTGTACCCCTCCACCAGCCGTCGGGCGACGTTCACCGAGTCGACCAGCGGGTGCAGCGCGAACGCCTTCACGGCCGTCGTGCGGGAGCCGGACTCGGCCGCGGCGAGCACCTCGCGCTCGACCGCCTTGACCGCGCAGACGAGGCCGGAGGCGTGGTCGGGCAGCGGGGCGACGGCGACCGGGTGGGCGCCGTTCGCGTCGACGAGGCAGGGCACCTCGATGACCGCCTCGCCGTCGAGCACCGAGAGGGTCGAGCGGTTGCGGACGTTGAGGATCAGGGTGGTGCGCTCGTCGCGGGCGATGGCCCGCATCAGGGCGAGGGCGACCTTCTCGTAGCCGCCGGACAGGTCGTCGGCGTCGCGTTCGCCGGCGCCCGCGCTCTCCCGGTTCTCCGACATGTAGGTGGCCTCGCGCTCGGCGCGGGTGCGGTCCCAGACGTCCAGGGCCCGCGCGCCCGGCTCGGCGACCGCCTCGTAGAAGTGCGCCTGCTGGTCGCGCAGGAAGGCGCCGCGGGTCTTCTCGGCCTGCTGGTAGGCGCGGACGGCCTCGCGGTTGAAGTAGTAGTAGTGCAGGTACTCGTTCGGGATGGCGCCCAGGGACTGGAGCCAGTCGACGCCGAAGAGCTTGCCCTCCTCGAAGGAGCCGAGCAGGTCGGGGTCGGCGAGCAGGCGCGGCAGCTCGTCGCGGCCCTCGATGTGCAGGCCGCGGACCCAGCCGAGGTGGTTGAGGCCGACGTAGTCGATCCAGGCTTCCTTCGGGTTCCCGCCGAGCACCCGGGCGATCCGGCGGCCGAGCCCCACCGGGGAGTCGCAGATGCCGATGACGCGGTCGCCGAGGTGCCGGGACATGGCCTCGGTGACCAGGCCGGCCGGGTTGGTGAAGTTGATGACCCAGGCGTCGGGGGCGAGCCGGGCCACCCGCCGGGCGATGTCCACGGCGACGGGCACGGTCCGCAGGCCGTAGGCGATGCCGCCCGCGCCGACCGTCTCCTGGCCGAGGACGCCCTCGGCGAGGGCCACCCGTTCGTCGTTCGCCCTGCCTTCGAGGCCGCCGACCCGGATCGCCGAGAAGACGAAGTCGGCGCCGGTGAGGGCCTCGTCCAGGTCGGTCGTGGCGGTCACGGCGGGGGCGTCCGGGACGCCCGCCGCCTGTTCGGCCAGGACCCGGGCGACCGCGGACAGCCGGCCGGCGTCGAGATCGTGCAGCACGACCTCGGTGACCCGCCCCTCGGCCCGGTCCGTCAGCAGTGCGCCGTACACGAGCGGCACGCGGAACCCGCCGCCGCCCAGAATCGTCAGTTTCACGTTTGAGCCTTTCCTGCCAGGACCACCTCGACACCGGCCTCCTCCAGGGCGGCTCGGGTCGCCGGGTCCACCGGCGCGTTGGTCACCACCATGTCCAGGTCCCCGGGACCGCAGACCTTCGCCATGCCCGTGCCCGGGAACTTGGCGGCATCGGCGAGCAGCACGACCTTGTCGCTCGCCCCGATCATGGCGCGCTTGACCGGCACCTCCACGACCGTCGTGTCCATCACCTGCCCGCCGGGGCGTACCCCGCTGGTGCCGAGGAACAGCCAGTCGGCGTGCAGCTGGCGCAGGTTGTCCTCGGTGAGGAACCCGACCAGCGAGCGGTACTCACGCCGGAGCATGCCGCCGAGCAGCACCAGTTCGATGCCCTCGTCGTCGGCGAGCTCCTCGTAGACCACCAGGTTGCTGGTGATCACGGTGAGGCGGCGGCCGTGCAGCTGCCGGGCCAGCCGGAAGGCGGTGGTGCCGATGTCGAGCAGCACCGACTGGCCGTCCTTGACCAGCGCCGCCGCGCACGCGGCTATCGCGTCCTTCTCGGCCACCCGCACCTCGGCGACCTCGGCGAAGGGCTGGTCGCCCTCGTCGGCGACGGCGCCGCCGTGGACACGTGTGAGCAGCCCGTCCTCCTCCAGCTTGACCAGGTCGCGCCGGATGGTGGCCGGACTCACGCTCAGCTGCTCGGAGAGGTCGGTCACAGAGGCGGGACCACCGGCGCGCAGGGCCCGCAGGATGAGTTGGTGTCGTCGTTCTGCCAGCACGCGGCGAACACTACTCGTCATCTTCAATCAAATCCATGCTCAGTTCTGCTCGGGTATTGACCAATCTCCCGGATCAGCGCACGATTCCGGTCATCGAAAATTTTCAGGTCATCGAAAATGACGAGTTTTGACGAGAGGCTGCGCACGTGGACGACGACAGGCCAGATGTGCTGCTGACCGGGCTGCTCTTCTACGACCTCGTCCTCACGGGGCTCGGCAAGCCGCCGACGCCGGGCGAGGAGATCTGGACGGCCGGCATGGGCTGCGGCCCCGGCGGCATCGCGAACCTCGCGGTGGCCACGGCCCGCTTCGGCCTGCGCACCTCGCTGGCCACGGTCTTCGGGGACGACTTCTACGGCGAGTACTGCCGGGACGTCCTCTGCGACCAGGAGGACATCGACCTCTCGCTCTCCCGCACCGCGGACGGCTGGCCCACCCCCGTCACCGTCTCGCTCGCCGCCGACCACGACCGGGCCCTCGTCACCCACGGCCAGGAACCCCCGTACTCGCAGGACGCGCTGATGGGCGACCCGCCCGAGGCGCGCACCGCGCTCGTGCACATCGAGGCCGAGCCGCGCGAGTGGATCGCGAAGGCCGCCGCCAACGGCACCCACGTCTACGCCGACGTCGGCTGGGACCCCACCCAGGAGTGGTCCCGCGACCTCCTCGACCAGCTGGCCCTGTGCCACGCCTTCCTCCCGAACGAGACCGAGGCGATGGCCTACACCCGCACCGACAGCGCGGTCGCGGCCCTCGGCACGCTCGCGGAGCTGGTGCCGGTGGCGGTCGTCACCCGGGGCGGGGACGGCGCGGTCGCCGTCGACCAGACCACCGGCGAGTACGCCGAGGTCCCCGCGCTCGACGTCGACGTCCTGGACGCCACGGGCGCCGGGGACGTCTTCGGGGCGAGCTTCGTCACCGCCTCCCTGGGCGGCTGGCCGCTGGCCGAGCGGCTGCGGTTCGCGGTCCTCGCGGCCGGGCTGTCGGTGCAGCACCACGGCGGCGCCCTCGCGGCGCCCGGCTGGTACGGCGTCGACCGCTGGTGGCGCTCGCTGACCGATCCCGGACTGAAGAAGACCTACGGCTTCCTCGCCGACCGCCTGCCGGCGGACGTGGGCCCCCCGGTGCACCACGCCCCCGTCACCCCGCCCGCCCGACACCACTGACCCGCACCCTCCCGGCACCACCGATCCGCACCACCACCGATCCGCACCCGCTCGCAGCCCGACAGCCCCACAGCCCCACAGCCCCCACGATCCACAGCACCAACGCCCCTCAGTACCACGAACAGGAACAACAGGAGTGACCCGTGGACCTTTCACGTAGAGGCTTCCTCCAGGCCGCCGCCCTCACCGCGGCCGCGTCCGGCCTGACCGTCGCATGCGGCGGCTCCGGATCGGGCGGTACCAAGAACGGCAAGAACCTCACCCTGTGGTACTGGGGCGGTGCGCTCAGCGACAAGGTGGTCGCGGAGGCGAAGACCCACTTCAGCAGCACGGTCAAGCTGACCGCCTCGTCCATCGGCGGCGACTTCAAGCAGAAGCTCACCACCACCCTCGCCGCGGGCGGCTCCTCCGTGCCCGACATCACCGGCATCAAGGGCGAGGACATAGCCTCCTTCCTGCCCAACGCCTCCCGCTTCCTCGACCTGAACGACCTGGGCTTCAAGAAGATCTCCTCGCAGTACCTGGGCTGGAAGACCAAGCTCGCCCAGACCTCCGACGGCAAGCAGATCGGCTTCCCGATCGACATCGGCCCCACCGCGCTCTTCTACCGCGAGGACCTGTTCGCCAAGGCGGGCGTGGCCACCGACCCGGACAAGGTCGCCGCCCTGGTCACGACCTGGGAGGACTACTTCACGCTCGGCACCGAGCTGCAGAAGAAGAACCCCGGCAGCTACCTGGTCAACAACATCAGCTCCGTCTTCACGGTCGTGGTCGGCCAGGGCACCCAGCGGTTCATCGACAAGAACAACCACTTCATCGGCGACCAGGACCACATCCGCGCCGCGTGGACCACGGCGGTCCGGCCCTACACGCTGGGCATCGACGCCAAGATCAACGACAACAGCTGGAACGCCGCCATCGGCAAGAACCTGCTCACCGAGCTGGGCGCGGCCTGGCACGCGCTGGACATCGAGCAGGCCGCCCCGCAGACCAAGGGCAAGTGGCGCGTGTGCGCGAACCCCGCCGGACCGTCCAACCAGGGCGGCTCCTACCTGGCGCTGCCCAAGCAGTGCCGGAACCCCGAGGAAGCCTTCAAGATCATCAGCTGGATCCTCAGCCCCGCCAACGACGCCCGCGGCTTCACCGACGCCGCCATCTTCCCGGCCGCGCCGGCCGCGTACGCCATGCCGGCCATGACGGGCCCGGACGCCTTCTTCGGCGGACAGAAGGTCATCGAGGTCTTCGGCCCGGCCGCCAAGGCCGTCCCGAACAGCTACGAGGCGCCAGCCGACGCGGCCGTCATGGCCCCGTACCTGACGGAGCTGACCAACATCGAGGCCAAGGGCAAGAAGCCCGACGACGCCTGGAACGACGCGGTCAGCCAGGCCAAGCAGATCGCCCGGCGCCAGGGGGTGAACTGAGGTGACGTCACCTCCGGTCACCGGTCCCGCCGCGGTGCCCGAGCACCGCGGCGGGCCGGGCCCGGCCCGGTTCCGCCCGCGGCGCGCCACGCCCGCGGGTACCACCGTCCGGCCCAGGCGGCGCGGGCCGCTGTCGTACTGGCGGCAGTACCTGGCGATCTCGCCCTTCTACCTGATCTTCGCCGCGTTCTCGTTCTTCCCGGTCTTCTACTCGCTGTACCTGGCCTTCCAGCGCTGGGACGGCCTCGGCGACATGCAGTTCGTGGGCCTGCAGCAGTTCAGGTTCCTGTGGTCGGACCCGGTCTTCTGGCTGTCGATCCGCAACACCCTGGTGATCTGGGTGCTGTCCACCGTGCCCACCCTGCTGGGCGCGCTGGTGCTGGCGACGCTCCTGCACTCGGTGCGCCGCTTCAAGGGCTTCTACCGGATCGCCCTCTACGTACCGAACGTCACCTCGATCGTCGCCGTGGCGATCTTCTTCGGCGCGGTGTTCAGCAACAACTTCGGCCTGGTCAACGCGATCCTGGGCACGGTCGGCATCTCGCCGGTGCCGTGGCTGAGCAACCCGTGGCTGATCAAGGTGGTCATCTCGCTGCTGATGACCTGGATGTGGACCGGCTACAACATGATCATCTACCTGGCCGGTCTCCAGGCGATCCCCACCTCGATCTACGAGGCGGCGAAGATGGACGGCGCCGGCCCGGTCCGCACCTTCTTCCAGATCACCGTCCCGATCATGCGGCCGATCATCCTGTTCACCGTCATCATCTCGACGATCAACGGCCTGCAGAGCTTCAGCGAGCCCCAGGTCCTGTTCGCCAGCAACGCCGCCAACGCGAACCTCGGCGGCCCGGGACAGGCCGGTCTGACCACGCTCCTGTACTTCTACCAGTCGGCCTTCCTCAACAACGACTACGGCTACGGCGCGGCCATCGTGTGGGCCTTCTTCCTGCTGATCATCGTCCTCGTCGCCGTCAACTGGCGCATCACCCAACGAGGGAGGAAGCCGTGACCACAGCCGACCCGACAGCCGGCCCGACGACCGCCGACCCGACGCGGCCGGCCCCGCGCGCGCGGCGGTTGCGCCGCCCCAGGGGCCTGACCGCGCACATCGTCCTGATGGCGGCCGTCCTGCTCTCGGTCTTCCCGTTCCTGTGGACGATCGTGATGGCGACCAACACCACCCAGGACATCTACAAGAGCCCGCCGAAGTTCACCTTCGGCTCGCACCTGCTGGAGAACATCCGGCACGTGCTGAACACCATCGACTTCTTCGGGTCGATGCTCAACACGGTCATCGTCGCGACCGTCACCACCGTCCTGGTGCTCTTCATCGACTCGCTGGCGGCCTTCACCTTCGCCAAGTTCGACTTCCCGGGCCGCAAGGTGCTCTTCGGCACGCTGCTGCTGTTCATGATGCTGCCGCTGCAGCTGGCGATCCTGCCGCAGTTCATCCTCATGTCGAACATCGGCTGGGTCGGCATGCTGAAGGCGCTGGTCCCGCCCGCGCTGGCCAACGCCTTCGGCATCTTCTGGCTGCGCCAGTACATCGAGAACGGCGTGCCCGACGAGCTCCTCGACGCCGCGCGCATCGACGGCGCCGGGTTCTTCCGCCAGTACTGGAACATCGCGCTGCCGATGATCAGGCCCGCGCTGTCCTTCCTCGCCATCTACGCCTTCGTCGGTGCCTGGAACGACTACGTCTGGCCGCTCATCGTGCTCACCAACCCCGACCACGTGACCCTCCAGGTGGAGCTCGCCCAGCTCAACGTCGGCCACACCACCGACTACAGCATGGTCATGGCCGGGGTGCTGATGGCGTCGCTCCCGCTGGTGCTGGTCTTCGCCATCTTCGCCCGCGGCTTCATCGCGGGCGCCACCGAGGGCGCGGTCCAGGGCACCTGACCCGCGCGGGACAGAGGACGGGAGGGATCCGGTGAGGGACAGCGGCCGGGACGGCAGGGTGCTCGTGGTGGGCATGGACGGACTGCGTCACGACCGGCTGACCCGGCCCGGAGCCCGCGCCCCCGTCCTGCACGGCCTGCTGGCGGCGGGCGCCCACGGCACCAGCCTGCTGCCCTACGGCGAGGCGGACGGCCAGGCCGAGGACGGGCCGTCGACCAGCATGGCCTACACCGACTCCGGCCCCGGCTGGTCGAGCGTGCTGACCGGGGTGTGGCCGGACCGGCACGGGGTGACCGGCAACGACTTCGCCGGCGCCGACTACACCCGCCACCCCGACTTCCTCAGCCGCGCGGCCACCGCCCGCCCCGGCCTGCGCACCGCCGCCGCGGTGTCCTGGCCGGAGCTGGTGCACCGCGGCACCCTCGGCCCCGCCATCGGCCGCCGGGTGCACCACGACGGCGAGACCGACGGCTACGCGACCGCGGACGACCTGGTCGCCCGCACCGCCGTCCGCTGGCTCACCGAGCACGACCCGGACCTGCTGTTCGTGTACTTCGGCGCCACCGACGAGGCCGGCCACGCCACCGGCCCGCTCTCCGCCGCCTACGACGACGCCCTGCTCGCCCAGGACACCCACCTCGGACGGCTGCTCGCGGCGGTCGACGCCCGCGGCTCCGGCGAGCGGTGGACCGTCCTGGTCACCACCGATCACGGGCACCTCGACAGCGGCGGTCACGGCGGCGACACGCGTGCCGAACGGGAGGTCTTCGTGATCCTCGCCGAACCCGGCGCGCCCGGCGGCACCCTGCTCGACGCACCCCGCCTCGTCGACATCGCGCCCACCGTCCTGGACCGCCTCGGCATCCCCGTCGACCCCGCCTGGGGCTGGGCGGGACGCGTCCTGCCCGGACCCGCCACGTCACCCACGTCAGCCACGCCACCAGAAAAGTGAGCCATCCTCCGATGAACGGTCCGTCGATCCCCGGGCCCCGGCCCGCCGATCCCCTGATCGCCCTCCGCCCCTGGGAGGCCCCCGAGGTGACCTCCTGGGGACGGCTCCCCATGAACGCCGTCGACCGGCGCTCCGGAGCACTCCCCCTGGACGGCGACTGGCGCTTCCAGTTGCTGCCAGCCCCGGACGCGCCGGTCGGCGGCTCCTGGTCCACGGCGCACGTCCCCGGCGCCTGGACGGTGCAGGACACCGACGACCTGCCGCAGTACACGAACGTCACCATGCCGTTCCGTGAGTTCCCACCGCACTCCCCCGCCGCCAACCCGACCGGGGTGTACGAGCGCGAGCTGGACGTCCCCGCCGCGTGGGCCGGGCGGCGGATCGTGCTCCAGGTGGGCGCCGCCGAGAGCGTGCTCCTCGTGCACGTCGACGGGCGGCCGGTGGGCATCTCGAAGGACTCGCACCTGGCCGCCGAGTTCGACCTCACCGACGCCGTCCGCCCCGGCGAGCGGTCGGTGCTGCGGCTCACCGTCGTCAAGTGGTCGGATGCCACCCACGTCGAGGACCAGGACCACTGGTGGCACGGCGGGATCACCCGCCCGGTGCTGCTGTACGCGACCGACCCGTTCCGGCTCGCGGACGTGACCGTGCGGGCGCGGCGGGACGGCGAGCTGCGCGTGGACTGCCAGGTGCGCAACGCCGCGGGCGACCGGGCGCTGCCCGCCGGCTGGTACGTCACCGGCGACCTCGACGGCGAACCCCTCGCCCAGGACGCCGAGTTCGACCGCCTCAACACCGAGGACGACCGGGTCTCCGACTTCCTCGGCGAGGCCCGCATCCACGCCGTCGTGCCCGACGTGCGCACCTGGAACGCGGAGCAGCCCGAGCTGTACGGCCTGACCGTCCGGCTGCACCACGCCGACGGCACGGTCGCCGACACGTCGTACCACCGCATCGGCTTCCGGGACGTCGAGATCGTCGGCCGGGACCTGCTCGTCAACGGCGAACGGGTGTTCGTCCGGGGCGTCAACCGGCACGACTTCCACCCGCTCACCGGGCGGACGGTGTCGTACGACGACATGCGCGCCGACCTGGTGGTGCTGAAGCGGTTCGGGTTCAACGCGATCCGCACCTCCCACTACCCGAACGACCCGGCCCTGTACGACCTCGCCGACGAACTCGGTTTCTACGTCGTCGACGAGGCGGACATCGAGTCCCACGACCACGCCCACGAGATCGCCGACGACCCGCGCTACCTGAACGCCTTCGTGGACCGGGTGTCGAGGATGGTGCTGCGCGACAAGAACCACCCCTGCGTCATCATCTGGTCGCTCGGCAACGAGTCCGACTACGGGGCGAACCACGACGCGGCGGCGGGCTGGCTGCGGCGGCACGACCCGACCCGCCCGCTCCAGTACGAGGGGGCGGCCAAGCGCGGCTGGGCCGACCCGGACGTGGCCTCCGACATCGCCTGCCCGATGTACGCACCGCTGGAGGACTGCGTCGCGCACGCCCTGTCCGGGGAGCAGACCAAACCGCTGATCCAGTGCGAGTACTCGCACGCCATGGGCAACAGCAACGGCACCCTTGCCGACCACTGGGCCGCCATCGAGTCCACTCCGGGGCTTCAGGGCGGGTTCATCTGGGAGTTCTGGGACCACGGAATTCTCCAACGCGTGAGCGACGGAAGACCGGTCGGGCGCGCGGGCGCCGGACTGTACGACAACGGTGTCGCCGCGCCCGGCCACCGCTGGGCGTACGGCGGCGACTTCGGCGAAGCCCTGCACGACGGGGCGTTCGTCGCGGACGGCATCGTCTTCCCCGACCGCACCCCCAAGCCCGCGATGTACGAGCACCGGGAGATCGCGGCGCCGGTCCGCATCCGGTGCTTCCGGCACGAGGGCATCGTGCTCGCCAACCACCAGCACTTCCGGGGCTTCGACTGGCTGACCGGCACCTGGGAGCTGGCGCTGGCCGACGGCCGTACCCTGACCGGCCCGGCCGAGCTGCCCGAGCTGTGCCCCGGCGAGACGGCGGCCGTACCGCTGCCGTTCGAGGTGCCGGCGGACGGCGGCGAGGCGTGGCTGACACTGCGGGTGACGGTCGCCGAGGACCAGGCGTGGGCGCCGGCCGGTACGGAGATCTGCGCGCCGCAGATCAGGCTCCGGGCGGCGGACCCGCTCGGGCCGCCGGTGCCGGCCGGCCCGCCCGTCGAGGTGGACGGCGAGGGACTGCTGCTGCACCCGCTGCTGGCCGCCGCGCCGGCGCTGTCGCTGTGGCGGGCGCCCACCGACAACGACGAGCTGGGCGGGATGGCACTGCGCTGGCGCGCCTGGGGCCTGGACCGGCTGGTGCGCAAGGTGGTCTCCGTGCGCAGGGACGGCGACCGGGTCAGCGTGCTCGCGGAGTACGCCGGCACCGTCGGGGTCGTGCGGCACCGGCAGGAGTTCACGCCGGTCGAGGGCGGTGTCCGGGTCGACGAGTCCGCCGAGCTCCCCGAGGAGTTCGACGACGTGGCCCGGGTCGGCTCGGTCTTCGAGACGGTGGCCGGGCTCGATCTGCTGGAGTGGTTCGGTCAGGGTCCCTGGGAGTCGTACCCGGACCGCGCCGCCGGAGCCCCGGTCGGCCACCACTCGCTGCCCGTGGACCAGCTGTTCACGCCCTACCTGCGGCCCCAGGAGAGCGGCGGCCGGCACGGCGTACGGCGGTTCACGCTGTCCGCGCCGGACGCCACCGGGCTCGCGGTCGAGCTGGACGGGCCCCGCCAGGTCTCCGTCAGCCGCTACCGCGCCGAGGACCTCACCGCCGTCACGCACCACGACGAACTCGTGGCGCGGGCCGGCTGCGTGGTCCACATCGACGCCGCGCACCGGGGCCTCGGCACGGCGTCGTGCGGTCCCGACACCTTCCCCTCCTACCTCGTCGCACCGGGCCTGCACCGCTGGAGCTGGACCCTGCGCGTCCTGTAGATCCGTCCGCCGGGATCCGCCGTTCCGGATCCGTCCTCCGAGACCCCCCACGCCCTCCGCCGTCACTTCTGCTTACTCACGGAGCACTCGTGTGTACTTCGCATGACCACACCCAGGGCGAGGCCGCGCAGGCCGGAGCCGGCCGACGCAACTTCCTCAGAGCCACCGCGCTCCTCGGCGCCGCCGCCACCGCCGGGGTCGCGCTGCCCACCGTCGCCGAGGCGTCCTCCTCCGGTTCCGGCCGGCGGCCCGACCCGGAGAGCCGGCGCTTCACCCTCGCGGTGATGCCCGACACCCAGTACCTCTTCGACGGGCCGAGCATCAACCCGGCGCCCATCGAGGCGTCGCTGCGCTACCTGCTGGAGCACGGCGGCGAGTCCGACGACAACATCGTCTTCCTGTCCCACCTCGGCGACCTCACGCAGAACGGGGCGACGGAGGAGTTCGCCGCGATCGGCAAGGCGTTCGAGATCCTCGACCGGCGCGGGGTCGGCTACAGCGTGCTGGCCGGCAACCACGACATCAGGTCGTCCACGGACGACCAGCGCGGTGCCACGCCGTACCTGGACACCTTCGGGCCGCAGCGCTTCAAGGGCAGGCCGACCTTCGGCGGGGCCTCCTCGGACGGCTACAACACCTACCACCTGTTCCGGGCGGGCGGGCGCGAGTGGCTCGTGCTGGCGCTGGACTGGCGGCTGTCGGCCAAGGGGTACGCCTGGGCGAAGGACGTCATCGCCGCGCACCCGAAGACGCCGGTCATCCTCACCACCCACGAACTGGTCGTGGACGACGACACGTTGTCGTCGTACGGGCAGCAGCTGTGGGACCAGCTGATCAACGAGCACGACCAGATCTTCCTCACCCTGAACGGCCACTTCTGGCCGGCCCGCCGCGCGACCCGCAAGAACGCGGCCGGCAACGACGTGCACCTGCACCTGACGAACTACCAGAACCGGTACTTCGGCGGCGCGGCGATGATCCGGCTCTACCACTTCGACCTGGACCGGAACGTCATCGACGTGGAGACGGTCTCGCCGTGGATCCTCGGCCGGGCCAAGAAGGGCCTGAACGAGCTGGAGCGGCAGGAGATGGAGCTGAGCGGCGACGGGGACCGCTTCTCCGTCGACATCGACTTCGCGAACCGCTTCGAGGGCTTCGACCCGGCGCCGGTCCGCCCGGCGCGGCCCGCTTCGCAGATGCTGGTCCGGGGCACCGCCGCCTACTGGCGGTTCGACTCGGCGGTCTCCGGCACGGTCCGCGACCTGTCCGGCAACGGCAACGACCTCACCGTGGTCTCGGTGGGCGGCGGCACCCTCGGCTGGTCGGCGGACCACCACCCGGACCAGCCGGGCCACGGCAGCCTGGAGTTCACCGGTTACAAGTCGCCGCTGAAGGGCGCCTACCTGCGGACGGTCGACGGCGCCCCGCTCAACTCGCAGGCGTTCAAGGACGGTTACACCATCGAGGCGTTCTACCGGCTGCCGGCCGACTGGGACGCCTCGCACAACGCCTGGTCCGGGCTGGTGAGCCGCACGGGCCGCAACGGCTCGGTGGGCACGGTCACCGACGACCCGGACGAGCCGCTCGCCACGCTCTCCCTCTCCGACGGTCCGGGCCCGCAGTGGGCCGTGCACCCGCTCAACCAGCAGCAGCTGGCCACCAACTGGGGCGACGAGACCGACCCGGAGATCTGGTGGCACGTCGCCGTCGTCAACGACGGCAAGCACACCACGATGTACGTGCAGGGCTGCCCGGTGGCCCGCAACCCGCACGCCGCCGCGGTCGGCATCGCCTCGTCCGGGAAGCCCTGGCTGCTCGGCGGCTACGAGTACGCCGACAAGATCGACCAGATCCTGCACGGCCGCCTCGGCGACGTCCGGATCGTCTCCCGGGCCCTGCCCGTCTCCTCCTTCATGACCCACTGACCCCCGTTACGAGGATCATCTTCATGACCGAGCAGCAGCTGCCCACCTGGGCCGATCCCTCCGTCTCCGCCGCCGACCTCGACCCCCAGGGCATGTCGAGGCGTGGACTCCTGCGCCGCGCGGGCCTGTTCGGCGCCGCGTTCGCGCTCGGCTCGGCGGCGACCCCCGCGGTCGCCGCGTCCGGCCGGGGCCTGGGCGGCGAGGACCCGCGCCTCGCCTACCTGGTCGGCGACCACCACGTGCACTCCGTGTACAGCCACGACGCCAAGTACACGTTCTCCCAGCAGGCCCAGGCCGCCGCCAAGTACGGCCTGGACTGGATGGTGTTCAACGAGCACTCCAACTTCGGGCACGCCTACTACGGCGCGAAGCTGGAGCACGCGGAGATCCTCAAGGCCCGTGCCGCGAACCCGCGCCAGCTGATCTTCCAGGGCCTGGAGTGGTACATCCCGGCCGCCGAGCACTGCACGGTGTTCGCCGCGCCGGGACCGCACGAGACCGACCTGCTCACGCAGTTCGAGCTGGCCTACGACGGCAAGCTCCTCGGCTACACCGAGGGCTCGGCGGGCGCGGCCGACACCGCCCGCAACGAGGCCCATGCGGTCAAGGCCATCCAGTGGCTCGCCGAGCAGCGCCGCACCGGCTACGTCGACGACGTCCTGGTCCTCGCCAACCACCCGCTGCGGCTCGGCATCGACTCCCCGCACGAGATGCGCAACTGGCGGGACGCGGCGGCCGAGATCATGATCGGCATGGAGGGCGCGCCCGGCGCCCAGGGTGCCGCGATCCCGGGCTGGGGCGGCACAAACGCGATCCGCGGCGAGTACCAGAACAGCCCGTCGGCCCAGTCCTGGGCGGGCTTCCCGGCGGGCGCGTACGTGACGTACGGCGGCTTCGACTGGGCGACGGCGACGGTCGGCGGCCTGTGGGACGCGATGCTGTCGGAAGGCAGGCTCTTCACGATCACCACCAACTCCGACAACCACCGCACGGTCTTCGACACCTGGAAGAACGGCGACTGGCCGGCGGGGCAGAACTTCGACAACACCGGCAAGCTGCCCGACCCGGTGAACACCGACACCACGCAGCCCGGCAGCGACTTCTGGCCCGGCGAGTTCAGCCGGACCCACGTCGGCGTCACCCGGTACGGCTACCGCGCGGTGATGGCGGGCCTGCGCGCGGGCCGGGTCTGGCTGGACCACGGCCACCTGCTCGACGGCCTCGACGTCCGGCTGACCCGGGACTGCGACCACGGCCGGGGCGTCACCCTCGGCGGCCGGCTGCGCGTACGCAAGGGCGAGCGGATCACCCTGAACGTCACGGTGACGACCGCGTCCCGCGTCAACCCGCACGGCATCCTGCCCCAGTTGGCACACGTCGACGTCATCCGGGGCGCGGTGCGCGGCCCGGTCGCCGACCGCGACACCTGGCAGGCGCCCGACACCAAGGTCGTCCAGACGAAGGACGTCTCCGGCCGCAAGGGCACGTACACGCTCCGCTTCCCGGTCACCGCGGGCGACGAGTCGTTCTACGTCCGGCTGCGCGGCAGCGACGGCAAGCGGGGCGGCACGGGCTACCTGGGCGCGTCCGTCGACCCGCACGGCCCGATCACCCACGAGCCGGGCAACGGCGACCCGTGGGCGGACACGTGGTTCTACTCGAACCCGATCTTCGTGGACGTGGTGGGCTGAGCACCCCGTCCGGCTGCAGGCCGGTGGGGGCTGGTCGCGCTGTGCCCCGCGCCCCTACGGGGCGCGGGGCACAGCCCTACGCGTAGAAGCGCGACAGACTCTGCAGCACCGCGGCGGGCTTCGCCCCGCCCTCGATCTCGATCGTCCCGTCCACGGCGATCTGCACACCGCCCGGCACGTCCTCGACCTCCGCCAGCCTCGCGGCCAGCCGGATCCGCGCGCCCACCTTCACCGGCGCGGGGAAACGCACCTTGTTCAGGCCGTAGTTGACCTTCGTGGTGACGCCCTGGACGTCCAGCAGCTCGGTGAACAGGGGGATGAACAGCGACAGGGTGAGGTAGCCGTGGGCGATCGGGGCGCCGAAGGGGCCCGCGGCCGCCCGCTCCGGGTCGACGTGGATCCACTGGTGGTCGCCGGTCGCGTCGGCGAAGGTGTCGATACGGTCCTGGGTGACCTCGATCCAGTCGCTGCTGCCCAGGTCGCTGCCCGCGAGCTTCTTCAGTTCGGCGAGGCCGTTGACGGTGACGGTCATGTGGCGTTCCTTGGCTGGGAGTCGGTCGAGCCGTAGCGCTTGCGCACGCGGGCCTTGAGGAGCTTTCCGGAGGCGGTGCGCGGGAGTTCGTCGGCGAGCACCACGGATTTGGGGAGCTTGTACTTGGCGAGCCGCCCGGCCAGCGAGGCGAGCACCTCGTCGGGGTCGAGGGCGGTGCCCTCGCGGGGCACGACCACCGCGCGCGGCACCTCGCCCCACTTGTCGTCCGGTACGCCGATGACCGCGCACTCGGCGATGCCGGGGTGGGCGAGGAGCAGGTCCTCGATCTCGGCGGGGTAGATGTTCTCGCCCCCGGAGATGATCATGTCCTTGAGGCGGTCGACGACGAAGACGTAGCCGTCCTCGTCGACCGTGGCAGCGTCCCCGCTGCGGAACCAGCCGTCCGCGAAGGAGGCGGCGGTCTCCTCCGGCAACCCCCAGTAGCCGGGCATGACATGGGGGCCGCGGACCATGATCTCGCCGGGCTCGCCGACGTCGACCGGGGTCAGGTCGGGCCGCACCACCCGTACGTCGGTGAAGAAGTGCGGTACGCCGGCCGAGCCCGCCTTACTGGTCGCGTGCTCGGCGTCGAGGAAGAGGGCGCCGGGTGCGGCCTCGGTCATGCCGTAGCCCTGCAGGAAGGTCAGGCCCCGTTGCTGGTAGAGAGCGATGAGCGGGGTCGGGACCGGGGAGCCGCCGCAGGTGAGGATGCGCAGCGAGGAGAGGTCGGCGTCCGGCCAGCGGGGGTGGCGGGCCACCTGGTCGAACATGGTGGGGACGCCGAACATGAAGGTGATCCGGTGCTGTTCGATCAGGTCGAAGGTGGCGTCCGGGTCGAAGGACTCCACCAGGACGCAGGTGCCGCCCTTCAGGAGGACCGGGAGGGTGAGCATGTTGAGGCCCGCGGTGTGGAACAACGGGGCGGAGACCAGGGCGCGTTCGTCGGCGATCAGGTCGGTGTCGACGAGGACGTTCAACGCGTTCCAGGTCAGGTTGGAGTGCGTGAGCATCGCGCCCTTGGGGCGGCCGGTCGTCCCCGAGGTGTACATGATGATGCAGGTGTCGTCGGGGGCGACCGGTTCGTCGATCGGGTCGTCGGCGGCGGCTGCCAGCAGTTCCTCGTACTCCGGGCCGACTTCGACGTACGTACGGACGTCGGTGGTGCCGGGCAGGCCCGCGACGAGACCGGCGTGCGAGGGGCCGTAGAGGAGGGCCTTGGCGCCGGAGTCGCCGAGCTGGTGGGCGATCTCCGGGCCGACCAGGCGGGTGTTGAGGGGGACGAAGACCGCGCCGAGCACGCCGGCCGCGAACAGGGTCTCCAGGTAGGCGGGGTGGTTGGGGCCGAGGTAGGCGATGCGGTCGCCGCGGCGGATGCCCCGGGCGCGCAGGGCACGGGCCAGGCGGGTGGTGCGTGCGTGCAGTGTGCGGTAGTCGGTCGGCTGCCCGCCGAACACCAGCGCCGTGCGGTGCGGGGTCTTGCGGGCCCGGCGTGCGGGCCACGACCCCAGTCCCTCGTTGCGCATCTACGGCCCCTTACGACGTGGTCAGCCCGAGCAGGCGGGCGGCGTTCTCCTTGAGGATCTTCGGCCGGACCTCGTCCTTGACCGGCAGCTTCGCGAAGTCGGCGAGCCACCGGTCGGGGGTGAGGACGGGGAAGTCGGAGCCGAACAGCACCTTGTCCCTGAGCAGCGTGTTGGCGTACTGCACCAGCTGCGGCGGGAAGTACTTCGGCGACCAGCCGGACAGGTCGATGTGCACGCCCGGCTTGTGGGTGGCGACGGCGAGCGCCTCGTCCTGCCAGGGGAAGGACGGGTGCGCCAGGATGATCTTCAGGTGCGGGAAGTCGGCCGCCACGTCGTCCACGTGCAGCGGGTTGCTGTACTTCAGCCGGATCCCGCCGCCGCCCGGGACGCCGGCGCCGATGCCGGTCTGGCCGGTGTGGAAGAGGGCGATGGTGCCGGTCTCCTCGATCACCTCGTAAAGGCCGTACGCCACCGCGCGGTCGTTCGGGAAGAAGCCCTGGATGCCGGGGTGGAACTTGAAGCCCTTCACCCCGTACTCCTCGACCAGGCGGCGGGCCTGCCGGATGCCCGCCTTCCCCCGGAAGGGGTCGACGGAGGCGAACGGGATCAGCACGTCCGCGTTGGCCGCGGCGGCCTCCGCGACCTCCTCGTTCGGTACCGGCGCGGTGCCGGTGGCGGACTCGGCGTCCACCGTGAAGATCACGGCGGCCATGTTCCGCTCGCGGTAGTACGCGGCCGTCTCCTCGATGGTCGGCTTCCGCTTGCCCTCGACCTTGAAGTAGGCGGAGGAGGCGTCGTGCAGGTCGTCGTCGAGGGAGGAGTGGCCCTGGGAGGAGACCTCGGCGTGCGTGTGGACGTCGATCGCGGTGAGGGCCTCGATGTCCATCACGCCTCCGGGAGCTCGGGCGCCGGGATGCCGACCGTCTGCAGTTCCGCGCCGACCGAGGTGGGGAAGGCGTCGGCCAGGGTTTCCGGGGTCCAGCCGCCGTCGGCGTAGGCCGCCCTGATCTCCTGCGGATGCGACCAGAGTGCCACCTTGTCGCCGCCGATGCCGATGGCCTGGCCGGTGATCGAGCGGGCGGCCTCGGAGGCCAGGAAGGGGACGAGGGCCGCGCAGTCCTCGGGGGTGCCGAAGCCCTCGCCCTTGCGCAGGAAGCCCGGGAGCGGCTCGCCGTGCCGCATGGCCTCGACGTACGGGGCGAAGGCGGGGATGGTCTCGGTCATCGCGGTGGCGGCCACCGGGACGATCGCGTTGACGGTGATGCCCGCCCGGCCCAGCTCCATCGACCAGGTGCGGGCCATGGCGGCGATGCCGGCCTTGGCGGCGGAGTAGTTGGTCTGGCCGAAGTTGCCGCGCTGCCCGGCCGGGGAGCCGACCAGGATCAGGGTGCCGCCCTCGCCCTGCTCGCGCATCCGGACGGCGGCGGCGCGGGCGCAGGTGAAGGTGCCCTTGAGGTGGGTGGTGAGGACCGCGTCGAAGTCGTCGTCGGTCATCTTCCACAGCACCTTGTCGCGCAGGATGCCCGCGTTGGTGACCAGGACGTCGAGGCGGCCGAACTCCTGGACCGCCCGGTTCACGAGCCGGTCGGCGGCCTCGGCGGTGCCGACCGGGACCACCTCGGCGACGGCGGTGCCGCCGGCCTCGGCGATGGACTTCACGGCCTGCTCGGCGACGGTCTCGTCCACGTCGTTGACGACCACCGAGGCGCCGTGGGCGGCGAGGGCGTGGGCATAGGCGAGGCCGAGGCCCCGGCCGCTGCCGGTGACGACGGCGGCCTTGCCGGTGAGATCGATGGTGGGCACGGTCGGTCCCTTCACAGACGACGACGGCGGCCCCGGGGGCCACCTGCGGCTTTCGAGATCGAAGCTAAGAGCAATAATTGTTGTCGTCAATAGTTGTTGCCGACCTACGGGTGCCTCATGCTGGAATCTGTCCGACCGCCCGCCCCGTCGCCGGGGCCCGTACCAGGGAGCCCGCCATCACCCGTCAGCACACCGAGAACCCGACCTCGATCGACGCGGACGAGCCGTGGATGCGCGGGCTGCACGCGGACACGGGCTACCTGCTGTACCGGCTGGGTCTGCGGTCGGGGCAGCTCTTCAACACGTTCCTGCAGGAGTCGGGGCTGCGGCTGCGCCACTACGCGGTGCTGCGTTTCCTCGCTGGCTCGGAGGGCTCGCTCCAGCGGGAGCTGAGCGCCCGGCTCGGCTACGACCCGAGCGCGATCGTCGGCCTGGTCGACGACCTGGAGAAGCTCGGCTTCGCCGAGCGGCGCCCCTCCCCCGACGACCGCCGCAGCCGGATCGTGGTGCTCACCGAGACCGGCCGGGCGTTCCTGCGGGACACCGACGAGGCCGGCCAGCGCGTGACGAACGACCTGCTGGGTCCGCTCGACCCCGCCGAGCGGACCGCGCTCCACGCCCTGCTGCTGCGCGTCGCCGACCGGCCGTGACCACCGCCGCCCGTTCCGCGCCCGACCGGCTGCTCGCGGTCCTGGCCGCCTTCGACCACGGGCATCCGGCGCTGAGCCTGACGGACATCGGCCGCCGGGCCGGGCTCACCCTCACCACCGCGCACCGCCTGGTCGGCGCGCTCACCGCGTGGGGCGCGCTGGAGCGGGACGCGGACGGTTACTACCACGTGGGGCTGCGGCTCTGGGAGCTGGCCGCGCTGGCCCCGCGCGGTCTCGCGCTGCGCCAGGTCGCGCTGCCCTACCTGGAGGACCTGTACGAGGCGACGCACGAGAACGTGCAGCTGGCGGTGCGGGACGGGTCGGACGTCGTCTACATCGAGTGGCTGTCGGGGCGGTCGGCGGTGGGCGTGCACATCCGGGTGGGGGCCCGCTGGCCGCTGCACGCGACCGGGGTGGGGCTCGCCCTGCTCGCGCACGAGACGCCCGGCTTCCAGCAGGACTACTGCGCGGCTCCGTTGACGTCCTTCACTCCGTACACCGTCACCGATCCGGCCCGGTTGCGCCGCTCGCTGGCCGAAGTACGGCGCACCGGTGCCGCGGTGAGCAGCCGTCAGGTCACCGACGACGCGCTGTCGGTGGCGGCTCCGGTGCGCGGGGCGACGGGACAGGTGGTGGCGGCCGTCTCGGTGGTGGTGCCCGAGGCCGACGCCCAGGTGCCGGTGCTGGTCCCGGCGGTGCGGCTGGCGGCCCGCGGGATCTCCCGGGCGCTGGGCTGGCAGCCGGACCGGGCGACGGGCCGGTCCGTGTAGCGTGTCCGGGTGACGGCGAGCGAGGTGTACCGGGAGCTGGGCGAGGCCGCCTGGGCGTGGGTGCTGGGGCAGGTACGGCAGGACGAGGGTCCGTGGCTGCCGGAGTCGGTGCCGGAGGACGATCCCGGGGAGCCCGCACCCGACGAGGACCGGGACTCCCTGTACGCGGGGATCGCGGGCCTGGCCCCGGTGCTGGCGGAGATCGCCCGGTACCGGCCCCTGAGCGGGCCGGAACAGGCCCTGGCGGACGGGATCGTGAGTCGGCTGTCGGCACAGGCACCCCTCGTGACCGAACCCTCGCTCTACCTCGGTCTGGCGGGCCACGCCACGGCCCTGCGCCTCCTCGCGCCGGGCAGCGAGGCGGTCGTGCTGCGGCGGCTGGCCGAGCTCGCGACCCCCGACGGCTGGCGGACCACGACCGCGTTCGTGCCGGATTCCGACGCGCCCCTCAGCGACATCATCATGGGGGTCGCGGGCGTGGTCATGACGGCCGTCTGGGCGGGCGGCGAGTACGCGGAACCGATCGCGACGACCGGCGGCGAGGCCCTGCTGCGGATGGCGGACCGCACGGCGGCGGGCCTGGACTGGGGGATCTCGCCGGGCGCCGAGTCGCGGTCCCCGAACTACTCGCACGGCGCCGCCGGGGTGGGCGCCGCCCTGGCGGTGGCGGGCGCGGCGGCGCACCGCGAGGACTTCGTCGCGGCCGCCGTGGACGCGGCCCGCCATGTGCTCTCCGTGGGCTCCCTCGCCGACGGCGGTCTCGTCGTCCCGCACACGATCCCGCCGTCGAGGCGGGAGGTGGAGCCGGTGACGTACACCTGGTGCCACGGCCCGGCGGGCACCTCGCACCTGTTCACGGCGCTCGCCCACGCGGGCGTCACCGAGGTGGCGGGGCACGGCGTCGGGGAGCTGCGGCAGCGCTGCCTGACCTCGATCCTCACCTCGGGGCTGCCGGCGCGGCTGCGCCCCGGGTTCTGGGACAACGACGGCCGCTGCTGCGGGACGGCGGGCGTCGGGGACGTCCTCCTCGACGCGGCGCAGGACTGCGCGGGGACACCGCGGGCGGACACGCTGGCCAGTGGTGCGGTGCGGATGGGCGACGCGCTCGTGGAACGGGCGGTGCGGGACGCGGCGGGCGCCCGCTGGCGGTTCGTGGAGTACCGCATCGAGTCCCCGCTGCTGCCGCCGGGCACGTCGTGGATGCAGGGGGCGGCCGGTATCGCGGCCTACCTGCTGCGCCTCGCCCGCTACCTGGACACCGGCCCGGACGCCCCGGTCGTGGACCGCCCGGACCAGTGGTGGGCGGTGCCGGCACGGCTGCGCGGCGAGCGGCCGGGCCTGGTCAGCTGACCGCCGCCGTCGCCGTGTAGGTCACCTCGTCGTCCCCGTGGTGGGCCGTGCCCCGGCAGGTGAGCGTCGTGGCGGTGGAGACCTGGGGGCGGCTGACGCGCCAGTGGACCGTGAGGCGTTCGCCGGGGTCCAGGCGGGGCGCGGTGGCCGCGTCCCGGGCGTGGACGGTCCAGCCGCTCGGGGTGTCGAGGGCCAGCCGGGCGGCGTTCCAGGGGCGCGCCGATCCGTTGGCCAGCGTGGCGGTGACCGTGAACTCCGTTGCCCCGCCGCCGACTTCGAGGGTCACCCCGTACGGCTTGCGCGGGTACACCGGCGCCCACGACGCGTGCATCAGCTTGACCAGCGCGTCCGCCCGGGCCGGCCGGGCGGCGGCCAGGTCGTGCTCCTCGCCGGGGTCCCGGGCGAGGTCGTACAGCTCCACGTCCCACTGGTCGTCCGGGACCCGGCGGTTCTGGCCGGGCGCGAAGCGGACGGCCTTGAGGTCGCCGTGCCGCAGGGCCTCGGCGAGCCGGTCGCCGCGGCCCCGGTCGGCGGCGTTCTGGCGGGCGGTGACGCCGTCGTGGTTGCGGTAGAAGTAGAGGCTGTCGTGACGGGCGGCAGCGGCGGACCCGCGCAGCAGCGGGGCGATGGAGAGCCCGTCGACGTCCGCCGGGGCGGGGGCGCCCGCGAGGTCGGCGAGGGTGGGCAGCAGGTCGGTGAGCGGGGTGGGCCGGTCGGTGGTGCCGGCCTTGACGTGCCGCGGGGACCAGGCGATGAACGGGACGCGGATGCCGCCCTCGTACAGGTTCCGCTTGTAGCCGCGCAGCGGGCCGTTGCCGTCGAAGAGGTCGGGGTCGGTGCCCGCCTCCTCGTGCGGGCCGTTGTCACTGGTGACCAGGACGACGGTGTTGTCGGCGATACCGAGCGCGGTGAGCTTGTCGGTGACGTCGCCGACCAGGGTGTCGAAGGTGGTGACCTGCGCCGCGTGCCGCTTGTTGGGCCCGGTCCAGGGGCGGTCGGCGTACGCGCCGACGTGCGGGTCCTTGCTGGGGGCGTGCGGCACGGTCGGCGCGAGGCAGAGCAGGAACGGCTCGTCGCGGTGCGTGTTCAGGAAGCCGAGGGCGCGTTCGGAGATGAGGTCGGGGGCGTAGACCTGCTGGGCGCCGCCCTTGTTGGCGGGGATCTCCTCGCGGGTCCCGTTGTGCCACAGGTACTCGGGGAAGTAGTCGTGGGCGTGGTGGTGGGTGAGGTAGCCGTAGAACTCCTCGAAACCACGGGCGTTGGGGTGGCTCGGCGTGATGCCCGGGGTGTTGGGGCCGAAGCCCCACTTGCCGATCAGGCCGGTGCGGTAGCCGAGCGCCCGGAGCGCCTCCGCGAACGTGAAGTCCCGGTCGGTGAGGGCGCCTTGGCCGCCGGGGCCCCAGGGGTTGGTGCGCACGGTCGCGTGTCCGCCGTGCAGGCCGGTGAGCATGGAGCAGCGCGAGGGCGCGCACACCGGGGCGGGCGCGTAGGCCTGGGTGAAGCGCAGGCCCTCGGCGGCGAGGGCGTCCAGGCGCGGGGTATGCATCAACTGCTGGCCGTAGGACCCGAGTTCGCCGTAGCCGAGGTCGTCGGCGAGGATCACGACGAAGTTGAGCCGGCCGGACGGGTGCTGCGCGGCCGGTGCCGCCACGGCGGGCTTGACGGTGGGCCGGGGCTGCCCGGCGGCCGGCTGGGCCGCGTCCCCGTCCTCGCACCCGGCGACCGCCGCGAGCGCGACGGGCGCGGCGGCGGCCCCGGTGAGGAAGCGGCGGCGGCTGGGCATGCGGATCCCCCGGTGTGACGGCGGCACTTGGTCCTGGACCGATGGTGATCGCTGCCGTCCGTCCAGGACCATGCACACGCTGTGAACGCTCTGTTTCGACTCGTGAGAGGGATTTCCGGGCCCGGAGGTTCCCGCTCCCCCACGTCAGAATGATCACAGACGGGCGCGGGGCACGGTCACACGGGTGCCGGTTCGGGCGCCCCTGTGCGGGGCACGGGGGTGTCGTCCTCCAGGGGGTGGGCGTAGCGGCGGAAACCGGGGACGTGCTCGGCCCGGCGCAGCGCGCCCCGGTAGAGGACCATGCCGTGCACGGAGGTGCCGTCGTCGCGCCAGCAGACGAGGGGGACCCGGCGGGCGTCCCCCTCGTCGGTGACGAACAGGGCGACGTGCCCGTCGGCCGCCAGCAGGCTCATGCCGTGCCGCCCGGCGGCTCGGCGGCGAAGAGCCTGCCGTACCCGGTGATCCCGCGGGCCGCCCCGGCCGCTCCGGCCAGGTGCAGGGCGTGCCAGAACAGGACCTGGTTGGCGGTCAGGACCGCGAAGCCCAGTTCCTGCTCCAGCGCGTCGATCACGCCCACCGCGCGGATCCCGTTGCCGGCCACGAGGACGGCGTCGGGCCGGTGCCCGGCGACCGTGGTGCGGATCCACTCGGACAGCGCCCCGGGCGTGATCAGCTTCTGGTTGCTGGGCAGCCCGCACGGGCCGTGGTGGACCACGTCGAAACCCTGTTCGGTGAAGTAGCCGGCTCCGAGCCCGGACAGCCGGTCGTCGAACCACGGCGGGTTCACGAGGGCGATCCGGCCGGTGCCGAGCGCGGTGAACCCGGCCACGGCCGCCGTGGTGGTGCCGGTGAGCGGCAGCCCGCGGGTGACCCGCGCGAGCCGGGCGAACAGGTCCTTCTCGCCGGCCGCGCCGAGGACGTAGGCGGAGCTGGTGAAGCCGAGCGCGATCGCGTCGAGCGGGGAGGCGGCCAGCAGTTCCACCGCGTCGTCGATGTGCGGCGGCTCCACGAAGGCACGCACCGGGTCGTGCGGGATCTTCGGGTCCATCTCGCCGCCGGCCCGCATCGCGCCGAAGTGGACGCGCGAGCCGTGCACGAAGACGTCCTCGGGCGCGATCGCCTGGAACTCCGACTCCGGGCCGACGTCCGCGTGCGGTACGACCAGGCCGATGCGGGCCCGCGCCTCCCAGCCGTCCTGCTGGGCTCGGATGGTGCTCATCGCCGTGTCTCCTCGTGATCCGGTACGTCGGGGGTGTCGGGGGCGCCGCGCCGCATCAGGCGGACGCCTCGGCGGCCAGCGAGCCGCCGCGGACCGTGCCGGTGCCGTCGGCGTTCAGGAAGCCGGGGTGCTTGCGGCGCATGTTCGCCATCACGAACGCGTAGGGAACGTCGTCGAAGCCGCCGTGGTCGGTGAGGAACTCCATGCTCTGGCGGCCCTGGTCGTCGAAGGGGTGGTGCAGGCTGTCGGCGGTGCCGTCGAACTCCAGCGGCTGCATGCCGTACAGGCGGCACAGGATCTTGTTGAAGACCGGGGTGGCCTTGACCCACCTGCCGTCCAGGTGGACCGAGTTGAGGCCGTGGAAGAAGACGTCGCCGCCGATGTGGGCGCGCAGCCGGTCGGAGGCGAGGTGGTTGCGCACGTCGCCGTAGTGGACGCGGGCGGGGATGCCCACGGCCCGGCAGGCCGCCGCGTACAGCGCCGACTTGTGCAGGCAGAAGCCCTTGCGGGTGGCCGCGGTGTGGCTGGCCCGCAGGCCCTGCTCGGACAGGTCGGCGCCGTACACCTCGTAGAAGACGTCGTCCCGGACGGCGTGGTAGAGCTCGACGGCCAGCCGGCGCTTGTCGGCGCCGCGGTCGGTGACCGCCTCGTCGACGAAGGCCTGGACGGGGTCGCTCTCGTAGTCGAGGAAGTCGGTGGGCGCGGTGAGCCGGCGCAGGTCGTCGGGGGTGAGTGCGTTCATGGTGGCCCTTTCGTCAGCTCCCGGCTCACAGGCCCAGAAGGGAGGCGATGCGGTTGCGCTGGATCTCGCTGGTGCCGGAGTAGATGGTTCCGCCGACCGCGTTGCGCACGTCCCGCTCGATACCGGTGGCGGTGAGGTAGCCCTGGCCGCCGAAGATCTGGACGGCGTCGAGCGCGGTGCGCTTGTTGGCCTCGCTGACGACGGTCTTGGTGGCGGCGACGTCGATCGCGGCGTCCTGGCCGGACGCCACCTTGGCGCCGGTGTCGGTGAGCCACTTGCGGGCGGTCTCCACCTCGATCTTCATGTCCGCGACCTTGTGGGAGACGCCCTGGAACGCGCCGATCGGTTCGCCGAACTGGCGGCGGGACCTGGCGTACTTGAGCACGCGCTCCAGCCGGTGTTCCATCTCGCCGAGCGTGAGGGAGAAGGAGAAGAGGATCTCCCGTTTCATCACGTGGTCAAGGACCAGGAACCCGGCGCCCTCCTTGCCGATGCGCCGGGCGGCCGGCACCCGGAGCCGCTCGAAGGTCACCTCGCTCAGCGGGGAGGTGCGCAGCCCCATCTTGCCGAGCGGCTCGCCGACCCTGAGGCCGGGGGTGTCCCGCTCGACGAGGAAGACGCTCAGACCGAACGGGCCGGGCTTCCCGGTGCGCACGTACAGCAGGAAGAGGTCGGCGATCGGGGCGTTGGTGATGAACATCTTGCCGCCGTCGACGACGTAGTCGTCACCGTCCCTGGTCGCGGTGGTGGAGATGTTCAGGGCGTCGGAGCCGTTGCCCGGCTCGGTGATGGCGTGCGCGGTGATCAGGTCGCCCGTGACGATCCCGGGCAGGAAGCGGTCCTTGAGCTCCTCGGAGCCGAACGCCTGCAGCGGGACGCCGATGCTGACGATCTGTGTGGAGGCGGAGAAGCCGAGGCCGGCGTCGCGGCAGGTGTGCCCGAACCCTTCGAGGGCGCGCATCGTGTCGGTCAGGGTGCCGCCACGGCCGCCGTACCGTGTCTCGAACGGTACGGTGAGCAGTCCGGAGCGCTGGATCGTCTTCCACTTCTCCCGGGGGAACTCCGCCCGGGCGTCCCACTCCTCGACGTCGTGGTTGAGTTCGTCCGCCCAGGGGGCGACGAGGTCGTACGGGTCCGGTCCGGTGTCCCTGTCGGTGCTGGTTCCGGCGCCGGTGGTCCGCGGTGCGGACGGTGCGGGTGTCATGCGTGTGCTGCCTTCCGGTACGTCGCTGGTCGGGGCCGGGGCCCGCGCCGCTGCCGGCGGGGCGGGCCCCGGGTCGCGGAACTCAGTACTGGGAGAAGCCGTCGGGAGACAGCGTGTGCTTCTCGTCGCCGCGCAGGGCCGGACTGAACACGGATATGAGTCTCAGATCCTCGTAGTCGGAGGCGACGAGATAGTGCGCGTCGTTCTCGTCGAGGGCGTAGATGGTGCCCTCGGTGATCTTGTAGCGTTCGCCGGACGCGGTGACGACCTCGCCGGAACCGCCCGTGCAGTAGCAGGCCTCAAGGTGACGGCGGTACTGCAGGGCGCTCGTGGTGCCCTTGCGGACCAGCGTCTCGCACACGGTGAAACCCATGCCGTCGGACTCGGTGAGCAGGCGGTGGCTGGTGCCGTTGCCCCACTCGATGGCGGCGAGCTCGCTGGTGCTGCGGACGATCATTCGTGTCTCCTGGTGTGTGAGGGGTTCGTCCGGAGGATTTCCTGAAAGCGCTCCGGAGTTCGTGCCGGGTTCTCCGCAGAGATCCGGAGGACAGCTCAGGCGGCGGTCTTCGCCGCGGTCTCGACGAATGCCGAAATGGCGCCGATGCTGCGGAAGTTGTCCGGGGTCAGCGGAATGTCGTCGATCGGGATCGAATAGGTCCGGGAGAGGTGCGAGACGATCCGGACCACGCCCAGGCTGTCGACCACTCCGTTGTCGATGAGGTCGAACTCGGCGGTCAGGTCGGCCGTGTCCTCTCCGTCGAGGAACTCGGCGACCACATAGCCGCGAATCTCGTCCGCCAGGGAGGTCATGCGGGATTTCCCTTCTGTCGTGCTGCCTTGATGAGGTTGCGGTCGGGTTTTCCGGTGGACGTGCGCGGCAGCGGGGTGTCGCCCACGTGCACGGAGGACGGGATGGCGTGGCGGGGCAGGCGCTCGGCGCTGTGCGAGCGCAGCCCCAGCGAGGTGAGCGAGGTGCCGGGCCGCCGGGTCACCTGGGCGTGCAGCCGGTAGCCGGCCTCCGGGTCGGGGATCGCCACGACGGCGGCCTCGGCGACCTCGGGGTGGGCCGCCAGGACGTTCTCGACCTCCTGGACGTTGGTCCGCACCCCGCGGACCTTGACCTGGAAGTCGGTGCGCCCCTGCAGCCGGTGGAGGCCGTCGGCGTCCCGGGTGACGAGGTCGCCGGTGCGGTAGAAGACCTCGCCGCCGCCGTCGGGCGCGGGCACGAACACCCCCTCGTTGCGGGAGCGTTGCAGGTAGCCGGCGGTCTGGAACGGTGTGGTCACGAGGAGTTCACCGGTGCCGGGACCGTCGAGGACCCGTCCCTCGCCGTCCAGCAGCAGGGCCCGCACCCCGGGCAGCGGCCGGCCGATGGGGGTCTGCTCGCCGGGGGCCGCGGGATCCGCGTCGTGGATGAAACTGTCGTTGGTCTCGGTGCACCCGAAGACGTTGTGGAAGGAGGCGCCGGGGAAGGCCGTGCCCAGCTGCCGCAGCAGTGCCTCCGGCAGCGCGTCGCCGGTGAAGACGACCGTGCGGACCGCAGGATGCACGGCACCGTCCTGGACGAGCAGCCGGTGCAGCATCGGGACGCCCTGGACGAAGGTGACCTCGTGCCGGGCGACCAGGTCCTGCAGGTGACGCGCGTCCGCGCTGTACTCCTGCTCGACGAGAACGGCCCGGGCGCCCAGCCGCAGCGCGGTCCACACGTCGAGCAGCGAGAGGTCGAAGTTCAGCGGTGCGTAACTGAGCAGCGTGTCCTGCTCGGTGAGGCCGAACCGGCCGGTCGCCCAGTCGGCGAACCGGTCGAAGCCGTCACTGGGGATCGGCACGATCTTCGGCGTACCGGTGGAGCCGGAGGTGGTGAGCAGCAGGGGCGCGGCGGCCGGGTCCACGGTGTCGAAGTCCCGGGCGGCCGCCTCGTCCGGCTCCACCGGGGCGGTGTCGAGCACCCCCTGGGCGTCGACGGTCAGGGTCCGGGAGCACCGGGCCTGCGCGGCGAGCGTCGCACGGGCGGCGGAGCCGAGTTCGGGTGACGGCGCCAGGACCGCGTAACCGGCCCGGAAGGCGGCGACGAACAGGGCGATCGTCTCGGGCGTCTTGTGTGCGGGCACGCACAGCGGCTGCCGCCGGTCGAGCCCGAGTCCGTCGAGAGTGCCGGCCAGTTCCCCGGCGAGGCCGACCAGCTCGCGGTAGGTCACCTGCCGCTCGCCCCGGATCAGGGCCACCTGGCCGGGCCGGCGGCGGGCGTGAGCGGCGAGCGCGTCAAAAAGGCGTGGTGATGGCACAGTCTCCCCCAGTTCGTGCACCTGTCCATGTGAAAGCGGACATGCCAAGGGGGGTGACGGCGCTCAAGCCGCGCCCTGGAACCCGCGGAGCCCGGCAGCCATCAGCTCGGCCGGCTCCGCATCACTCCCCCGTGATCGATCCGCGACTAACCGTACATGCGATGCATGCAGAGTCAAGCATGTACATGTGCCTGCAATCAGTGATGCACATCACCGGCCACCAGGCATATGAGGCCGTCAATTTTGCTTGATGAACTATGCGTTTCGGGCCGCCGAAACGGCTTTCACCAAGGCGTCACCGTGGTTGAGGAAGGGTGCTCCGCGCGGGGCCCGGCGTTCACCGGGGCACACCCCCGCCGAGTGCGGAAACGCCGAAAGCCATCCCGGAGGACGGCTTTCGACAAGGGCTTTCTGTCCGGGCGGAGCCGCCGGGGCGACGGCGCCGCTCAGCGGGCGCTGCGCAGCGCCTGGACCGTGCCGGCGAGCTCGGGGGCGACACCGGCGGTGTTCAGGGCCGCGCTGAGGACCTCGGAATACGTGCCGCGCGCGTCCGTGTAGCGCCGCCTGCCGTCGTCGGTGATGACGGCGTAGACACCGCGTTTGTCGTCGGGACACAGGTCACGGAAGGCGAAGCCGGCCGCGAAGAGCCGTCCCACCAGCCGCGTCACCGAGCTCTGCCCGAGCCCGACCTTGTCGGCGAGCTCCTGCATGCGCAGCTCGCCGTCCTTGGCCTGCACGAGACACTCCAGGGCCCGGAACTCGGAGAGGCCTATGCCGTGCCGGCGCTGCAGGGCCTGGGTGAGCTGGCGCTCCACGTGCGCGTGCAGGGCGAGGACCCTCCCCCACATGGCCTGGTCGGACGAGGCGGCCGACGCATAGGTGATCGTGGTCGTCATGGGCAGCTCCCTCTCAGGCGGCGCGTTGACAACAAGATACATGTTCATGCAAGCTTTAGCCGTCCGCTTGATTCCTCCAGTGGATCTTGCGCACCCGAAGAACATGCACGTACAAACAACTATCGAGGGTCTTATGCCCGGTACCAACGCGTCCAAGGGCTCAGCCCGCCCGTTGTGCTCCGGCTCCGCATGTCCACGGTCCGAGTCGAGGAGCGACCATGTCCCCATCCGAGATCCCGGAGAGCGAGCTGACCGCTTACGCCCGTGAGGCGGTCCGGATCAGCCGAGAACACGTCGCCGAGGGCGGCATCCCGTTCTCCGGTGTGGTGGTCAACGACGGCCAGGTCCTCGGCACCGGGTTCAACCGGGTGTACGAGGACAACGACCCCACCGCCCACGCCGAGGTGGTCGCCCTGCGGGCGGCCGCCGCGAAGCACGGGCTGCCCGCCACCGCCGGGGCCACCCTGATCGCCTCCGGTGAGCCCTGCGCCCTGTGCTACATGGCCTCGCTGCACTTCAGGGTCGGCCACATCGTCCACGTGGCCGACCGCAGGACGGCCGCCAGGTACGGCTTCGACTACTCGGGGTCGTACTCGATCTTCGCCGAGGACCCGACGGCCTGGCAGATCAAGGTGACCTCGCTGCAACTCCCGGAGGGGACGCAGCCGTTCGAAGAATTCCTCGCCCGCAACCGGAGGCGGCCGTGACCGGCACGGAAACCAGCAGGGTCGGCATCAAGGTCTGGTCGGACTACGTCTGTCCGTTCTGCATGCTGGCCGAGGGCCCGCTGCACGAGGCCACCCACGACCTCGACGTCGAGATCGAGTGGATGCCGTTCGAACTGCGGCCCCACCCCACCCCGACGCTGCGGCCGGAGGACGAGTACCTGCCCGCGGTCTGGGCGCGTTCGGTCTATCCGATGGCCCGCCGGATGAACGTGGACATCACCCTGCCCACCGTCTCACCGCAGCCCTACACCCGGCTGGCGTTCGAGGGCTACCGGTACGCGGCCGAGCACGGCAGGGGCGCGGAGTACACCCCGCGGATGCTGCGGGCGTTCTTCCAGGAGAACCAGGACATCGGCCGACTGGACGTGCTCGCCGCCATCGCCGCCGAACTGGGCCTGGACGAAACCGCTTTCACCGCGGCGCTGACGGACGGCACCTACACCGCGGCCCACCAGGAGGCGCTGCGCGCCGCCGCGGCGTACCGCGTCTCCGTCGTTCCCACGCTCGTCATCGGCGAGAGCCACCGCATCGAGGGTGTCCCCACGGCGGCCCTGATCCGCAAGGCCGTGCTCGACACCCAGGCCGAACAGGCCGTCGCCCGCGGCGCCGCCTGCGGCGTCGACGGCTGCTGAACCGACGGCTGCCGAAGCGGCGGTCGCCGACCGCTGCCGACACGACAGCCGGTTCCCGGCACCCGGCCGCACCACCACCTCACGTCCCGGCGGACCACCGCTCGGTCGCGCCCATCGAACGAAAGGAAAGCCCATGCAGTGGCTGTACCTCGCCATCGCGGACATCTTCGAGATCACCGTGGCCATCGCGGCCGGCAAGGCCGAAGGCTTCAAGAACCGCAAGTGGACCGTCGTGACCCTGCTCAGCGGTGCGATCGGGACCTACTTCCTGAGCAAGGCCCTGCTGACCTTCAACGTCGGTGTCGGCTACGCCATCTGGACGTCCGTCGCCGGCGTCGGCATCACCCTGCTCGGCGCGGCGGTCTTCGGCCAGCGCCTGGACTGGCGCAAGGCCCTCGGCATCGCCGTGATCATCACCGGGGTCGTCGGCCTGCAGCTCAGCGGCGCCGCCTGACGCGTCCCGCCGCCGCCCACCCCCCTTCTTTTCCGTGAAAGGACGCACTCCCATGACCAACACCGGCCACTCCTCGGCCAACGCCTGGCTCGTACTCCTCCTCGCCGGAGGGTTCGAGGTCGGCTACGCGCTCTCCGTCGGCGGCAGCCACGGCTTCACCCGCCTGACGTGGTCGCTGGTCGCCGTCGTGTTCTTCCTGCTGACGCTCTGGGCACTGAGCGTCTCGCTGCGCACCATCGACGTCGGTATCGGCTATGCCGTCTGGGCCGGAATCGGGTCGGCCGGTGCGGCGCTGCTGAGCCCCGTCTTCTTCGACGAGTCGCTCACGCCGGTCCAGGCCCTGTGGCTGGGCGTCATCATCGTCGGCGTGGTGTGGCTCAAGCTCGCCGACCGGCCGCGGAGCGCCCCGGCGGAGTCCCCCGACGCCGCCCAGGGCACCCGGACGACCGACGCCCGGCTGCAGGAAACGCAGGGCGCGGAGCGCTGAGGGGGCACTGAGCGGGGTGTGGGCCGCTCGGGCCGTGACGGCCGGTGGGCGGTCACGGCCCGAGCGGCCCGCACCCGCAGCGGCCGCCGCCCGGAGCCCCCGGCCGCTCAGGAGGCCAGCCCCGCACGCAGCCGTCGGTCGCGCGGGGCGTGGGTGCGGTCGAGGCGGGCGTCGAGCAGTTGCCGGGCCGCCTCGCAACGGCCGTCCGACACCAGGGCGTACAGCAGGGTCTCCTCCACCACCTCCCGCTGGGCCGCGCTGCCGCCGACCCGGCGCAGCACCGGCAGCAGCGCGTCGAGTCCCCGGGCCGCCTCCTGGAAGCGCTCCTCCACGAGCGCGGCGAACGCCTCGCACAGCGGGGCGACCACCTCGCGCTGCACCTCGTCGGCGCCGGCTGCGTGATCGCGCAGCCGGCGCAGCGCGGCCAGGTCCCCGGCCGCGGTGAGGGCGACGGCCGCGTGCAGGGCGGTGAAGGCGGTCTGCGGCCGCTCCAGTACGTCGCGTTCCACCGCCTCCAGCACCCCCGCGACCGGGAAGTCCCCCTGCCAGCTGTCGCTCACCCGGGCCCGCCACAGCAGCGACCCCGAGTCGACCAGGGCCCGTACCCCGCTCACCACGCGGCCCGGCGCGAGCTGCGCGAACCACCGCCTGCGGACGGCGGCCGGGTCGTCGAGGGCGAGTTCGTGCAGGGCGATGTGCCAGGAGAAGTGCGCCCGGTGCACCGCCCCCCGGCCGCGTCCGGACACCCAGCCGTCGAGCCAGTCCCGGCCGGCCTCGTGCGCCCCGGACTCGTAGTGGACGTGCGCCAGGGCGTGCACCGCGTGCCCGGAGGCCGGTTCGGCGGCCAGCGCCCGGTGGGCCAGCTCGCCCGCCTCGTGCAGCCGCCCCTGCTCCTGGCGCAGGAAGGCCAGCAGCGAGGTATGGAACCAGTGCCCGTCGTAGGCGGGCGAGGTCAGGTCGAGCAGCCTGAGGGCGTCGTCGTCCTGCAGGTCGCTGACGCCGGAGAACGCGATGGTCGGCACGGCGGCCGCGAGCGCCAGCGCGTCGCCCCGGTGCTCGCGCAGATGCCGTACGAGCGCCTCGTCGCCGTCGTCGCCGGTCACCCGGCGGGTGATCACGTCCACGAAGGACCGCTCGCGTTCGTCCGCGCGCTCGCGGGCGCTGCGCTGGGCGTCGGCGAGGGCGCGCGGCACGTCGACGGCGGCGGCGCACTCGTGGCCGAGCAGGGCGAGGGCCGCGTGGCCGAGGGCGAAGCCGGGGTCGAGGGCGACCGCGCGAGCGAAGGCGTCCTCGGCGCCGGAGCGCACCTTGAGGACCCGGTCGAGGCCGCCGCGGTAGGCGGCGGCCGCCTCGGCGTGCGTGGACAGCGCCAGCCCCTGGCCGTCGACCGGCCGCCGGGCGCCCCGCCGGCGTTCCGGGAGCGGCAGCAGCCGCTGGGCCAGTTCGGCCGCCTGGACCCGGATCTCGGGGATCGCCGTGGTCTCCCACAACTCGCCCCGGCGCGGGGCACCGAGCGTGAACAGGGGTCCCGTGGTGCGGCCCCGGGCGTCGGCGAGCTGTCCGTCGCGGGTGGCCACGCCCATGCCCAGCGGGCCGGGTTCGGCGAGTCCGGAGGTGAACAGGGCCTGCCACAGCGGGGTGTCGGGGCGGCGGCCGGGACCGGTGCAGTCGACCACCCAACCGACGTGCAGCACCTGTCCGTTGGACAACTCGACCGCGAGGGGGCCGTCTTCGGCGGCCGTGGCGCGCAGTACCGTGCCGGTGTGGACGTGCAGCCGCCGTGCGGTGCGGGCGCGGGAGACGTGTTCGGCGGTGGCGGGGGCCATGCGGTGGCGGTGGGTGTTCCACAGCGCGCCCTCGCGGGCCAGGAACTCCTCCCGCTCCCCGGGGGTGAGGCTGCGCCACAGCCGGGCGGTGTGCGGGCGGAGGCTGTCCAGGCCGGGGCGCCAGTCGCCGTGGGTGCGTACCGAGCGGCTGACATGGCGGTAGACCGCGCGCCGGAGCCGGCCGAGCGAGGTGTCGTCGAGGCCGTCCGGGGCGGGCATGGTGCCGGCCGGGCCGAGGGCGTGCGGCTGGGGCAGCAGCCCGCTGCGGGAGAGCGCGTGCACGGTGCGGCCGGGGCGGTCGAGGGTGAGGGCGAGGTCGACGGCGGTCAGGCCGGTGCCCACCAGGAGGACGTCGTCGGGGCTGTCCCGTACGGGGTCCAGGGCTTCCGGCGCCCACGGGGTGCCGACGAAGCGGGGCGAGGTGCGCAGGGCGGGCGGGGCCCAGCCGGCGCTCGCCCCGGCGGGGCCGGTGGCCAGGACCGCGCTGTCCACCGGCAGGAGTCCCCCGTCGGCGAGGTGGAGTTCCACCCAGCCGTCGGGGGTGCCGGTACAGCTCTCCGCGAGGGTGCGCAGCCGGCGTACGGCGACCGTGCCGTGGGCGCGGACGAGGGCCTGGCCGAGGGTGTCGGCGAGGTAGGCGCCGTAGCGGTAGCGGGTGGCGAAGTCGGCGCCGGTGACGGTGGGTTCGCCGTGCCGGCAGAGCCAGCGGACGAAGTGCCCGGGGTCGTCCGGGTAGGCGCTCATGTTGCCGGCGGGCACGTTGAGCCGGTGCCGGGGGTCGCGGGTGGCGTAGGCGGTGCCCCGGCCCGCCTCCGGGGCCGGGTCGATCAGGACGAGGTCGAGCGGAGTCCGGCGGCGGTGCGCCGTCTCGCAGAGCTGGACGGCGGTGAGGGTGCCCGCCGCGCCTGCTCCCACGATGGCCACGTTGTGCCGCTTGCGGACGTCGGTCACGGAATACCTCCGGCGGGGTCGGCTTACTGTTTCTTCACTATTCCGATCGGATAGGTGGGGAAGCCAGGCCGGGCAGGTGATCTCACCGGAAACTCAGGCCGCCGGTCGGGCGTTCATACTCTGTTCACGATCGGCGGGCGGGACAACCCGGGTTCCGGCCGACTCGCCCCGGTCCGCGGCGGATCGGCCGCGACTGCGCAGCGTGACGTTCCCGCTCCTCATCGGAATCTCAGCGGGCACCCCCGCGATTCAAAGGAACCACCCATACAACCGGCGCAGGATGCCCTGACACAGGTGTACAAGTCAGGAAGGCGTGTCGTGGGCGTCCAGCACATATCGAACGGGTCCGGACTGCAGCCGGGGAAGTGGTCCCGGCGCGGGATCCTCGCCGCTCTCGGCGCGGTGCCCGCGGGGGCCGCGCTGGCCGGATGCAGTTCCTCCGCGGACGCCTCGGCGCCCACCGGCGGCAAGGGCGCCACGGCCTCCGTGAAGTCCGCGACCAAGAAGGCGACGATCACGGTCACGCCCGTCTCCGGCACCAGGAAGGCCGACTTCGGCACCCCGGTCGAGGTCACGGTGGCCGACGGCACGCTGGCCTCCGTGACCGTCGCGGGCAACGACGGGTCGACCCTGTCGGGGTCCTTCAACGACGCGAAGACGAAATGGACGTCGGCGCAGAACCCGTACTCCGGCACGAAGTACACGGTGACGGCGAAGGCGCAGGGCGCTTCCGACGAGACGGTGGCCACCTTCACCACGAAGTCCCCCGGCGAGACGTTCATCGGCTACTTCACGCCCGAGGCGGACTCCACGTCCGGCGTCGGCATGCCGGTGTCGATCAACTTCACGCACGCGGTCACGGACCGGGCGGCGGTGCAGAAGGCGATCACCGTGACCGCCGAGCCGGAGGTGGAGGTCGTCGGGCACTGGTTCAGCGACACCCGGCTGGACTTCCGCCCGGAGACGTACTGGGCGAAGGGCACCAAGATCACGCTGAGCCTGAAGCTGAAGGACGTCGAGGGCTCCGACGGCGTCTACGGCGTGCAGTCGAAGGACGTCACCTTCCACATCGGCCGCGAGCAGATCTCCACCGTCGACCTGTCGACCAAGGAGATGGTCGTGAAGCGGGACGGCGCCACCCTGGCCACCTACCCCGTCTCGGGCGGCAACGCCCAGCACACCACCTGGTCCGGGATCATGGTGATCAGCGAGCGGTTCAAGCAGACCCGGATGGAGTCCTCCACGGTCGGCCTCGGCGACGAGTACGACATCTCCGACGTCCCGCACGCCCAGCGGCTGACCACCTCCGGCACCTTCGTGCACGGCAACTACTGGGCGTCCACCTCGGTGTTCGGCCACGAGAACACCAGCCACGGCTGTGTCGGCCTGCACGACGCCAAGGGCGCGAGCGACTCCTCGGTGGACGGCTACAAGTTCTACGACAGCTCGATCCTCGGCGACGTGGTGATCGTCAGGAACTCCGGGGAGAAGACCGTCGAGGCCTCCAACGGCCTCAACGGCTGGAACCTGTCCTGGGCGGACTGGAAGGCCGGCAGCGCGGTCTAGCGAGCGTCCGGCTTCAGGGCGTGAACTCCCCTGAGAAACAAGGAGATTCTTTGTTTTAACTCTTGACGGCCGCAGGCACGGAGAGCACATTGGGCCCACTTTGAGAGCGCTCTCAATCTGAATCAGCCACTCCCGGCGCTCTCGGAGACCCACCCGCGCACCCCCTCCGTACCCGAGAGGCACCCCCATGAGTGAAACCTCCGGTATACCCCCCGCGGACCACAGACGGCGGCGCTCGTTCCGTCGCGCCCTGCTCGCCGGGCTCGCCACCATGGGCCTGGCGGTCGCGGCCGCCGCGACCGCCACCCTGCCCGCCAACGCCTCGGCCCCCTCCGTGCCGTCCGGCTGGAGCCAGGTCTTCCTCGACGACTTCAACGGCACCGCCGGAACGGGCGTCAACACCTCCAACTGGCAGTACGACACCGGGACTTCGTATCCCGGAGGGGCCGCCAACTGGGGCACCGGCGAGGTCGAGACGATGACGTCGTCCACCACCAACGTCGCTCTGGACGGCAGCGGCAACCTGAAGATCACGCCCGTCCGTGACTCGGCCGGCAACTGGACCTCGGGCCGCATCGAGACCACCCGTACCGACTTCCAGCCCCCGGCCGGCGGCAAGCTGCGCGTCGAGGCCCGCATCCAGATGCCGAACGTCACCGGCACCGCCGCCTACGGCTACTGGCCCGCGTTCTGGATGCTGGGCGCGCCCTACCGGGGCAACTACCAGAACTGGCCGAGCGTCGGCGAGCTGGACATCATGGAGAACGTGCAGGGCCTGAACAAGGTCTGGGCGACCATGCACTGCGGCACCAACCCGGGCGGCCCCTGCAACGAGACGACGGGCCTGGGCAATTCGACCGCCTGCCCCAACACCACCTGCCAGTCCGGCTTCCACACCTACACGATGGAGTGGGATCGCTCGGTGAGCCCCGAGGCGATCCGCTTCTACGTCGACGGCGTCGACTACCAGACCGTGACGTCCAGTCAGGTCGACGCCACCACCTGGGCGAACGCCACCAACCACGGCTTCTTCGTCATCCTGAACGTGGCGATGGGCGGTGGCTTCCCGGACGCGTTCGGCGGCGGCCCGACCAGCGCCACCGAGTCCGGCCACCCGATGGTCGTCGACTACGTCCAGGTGCTGTCGGCCAGTGGGAGCGGTACCACCACCCCGCCGACCGGCAGCAGGGACGCGTACAGCGCCATCCAGGCGGAGTCGTACGACAGCCAGTCCGGCGTGACCGCCGAGACCACCACCGACACCGGCGGCGGCCAGGACATCGGGTACATCGCCAACGGTGACTGGGCGCTCTACAAGGGCGTCGACTTCGGCTCCACGGCAGCCACCCAGTTCTACGCGAGGGTGGCGAGCGGCGCGGCCTCCGGGGTGAGCGGCACGGTCCAGGTCCGGCTCGACAGCGCCTCCAACTCCCCCATCGGCAGCTTCTCCGTCGCCAACACGGGCGGCTGGCAGACCTGGACGACGATCCCGGCCAACATCAGCTCGGTGACGGGCACCCACGACGTCTACCTGACCTTCAGCAGCGGCCAGTCGGCGGACTTCGTGAACGTGAACTGGTTCGACTTCGGTCACTGACAGGGCAGTACGCAGGAGCCGGGCACGCGGCGCCGGAGGGATGGATCCCCTCCGGCGCCGTCGCGCTGCCCGGCCCGCCCGCCTCAGCGCAGCTCCGCCCGGAACCCCACCGGTGTCTGCCCGGTGTGCAGGTGGAAGAACTTGGAGAAGTTCGCCGCGTCCGGGAAGCCGACGGCCGCACCGACCCGGCCGATCGGGAGGTCCGTGTGGGCCAGGAGGCGTTTGGCCTCCAGCACCACCCGCTTGTCGATGAAGCCCTTGGGGGTCTCCCCCGTGGCGGCGCGGACCGCGCGGACCAGGGTGCGGCGGGAGTAGCCGAGGGCGTCGGCGTAGGCGCTGACACTGTGGTTGGCGGCGAAGTCCTTCTCCACCGCGTCCCTGAAAAGGGTGAAGGTCGTATCGGCCTGGCGGCGGGCCGCCTCCGCCGAACTGGCCGCGAGATGGGCGAGGCGCAGGAGGAACGCGGTCAGGGAGTGCCGCAGCACCGACGTGTGCAGGCTCAGGGGGAGGGTTTCGGTGTCCTCGTACTCGCGTTGCAGGTGGGCGAGCGACGCCCGGAGCGCGGCGAGCTGCGGAGCGTCGGGGCGGAGCAGGGGCGGCAGGTCGTAGCGGTAGAGGCCGGTCGCCTCGACGGTGGCGCGCGGCAGGAAGCCGGGCTGCATGGTCAGGACGGTTCCGCGGTACTCGCAGGTCCGCGAGAAGCGGTGCACCTGGCCGGGGCGGATCCAGAGCAGGTCGCCGGCCCGGGCCTCGTACTCGGCGAAGTCGATCATGTGACGGACCGGGCCCTCGGTGAAGAGCATGACCACGTGGAAGTCGATGCGGTGGACGCGCTCCAGCGGTGCGTCGGCGTGCCACAGGCGTTCGGTCCCCATCGGGCCGACCTGGATGCCGACGCCGCCGACGCTCAGATCCACCGGGAAGGGGAAGGTCCTGATTCCGTCACCGCCACCTGCCCCATTGGGCGTTCTGTCCGCCATGTCCTTCTCGTGCCGTCCCTGTCGAAGATCCGTGTCCCACTTTCACCACAGGCTGACACACTCCGACCTTCCCTCCAAAAAGTCAGACTTTTACTTTTGAACGCGTCAGGCCAGCCGGAACGCTTCGAACGAGGACTTCTTGAAGATGAGCACGCAGACAGCAGTGGGCTTCGACGACGGCTCCGACGACGGCTTCGAGTGGACCGACCTCGACCGGCGTGCCGTGGACACCGCGCGCCTTCTCGCGGCCGACGCCGTACAGCAGGTCGGCAACGGGCACCCCGGCACCGCGATGAGCCTGGCCCCGGCCGCGTACACGATCTTTCAGAAGGTGATGCGGCACGACCCGGCCGACCCCGAGTGGACCGGCCGGGACCGTTTCGTGCTCTCCCCCGGGCACACCTCGCTCACCCTCTACACCCAGCTGTTCCTCGCCGGGTACGAGCTGGAGCTTGACGACCTGAAGGCCTTCCGCACACACGGGTCGAAGACGCCGGGTCACCCGGAGTACGGGCACACGGCAGGCGTCGAGACCACCACGGGCCCGCTCGGCCAGGGCGTCGCCAACGCCGTCGGCATGGCCATGGCCGCCCGCTACGAGCGCGGCCTGTTCGACCCCGAGGCCGCCGAGGGCACCTCCCCCTTCGACCACACCGTCTGGGCGATCGTCTCCGACGGCGACCTGGAGGAGGGCGTCTCCGCCGAGGCCTCCTCGATGGCCGGCCACCAGAAGCTCGGCAACCTGGTCTTCGTCTACGACGACAACCACATCTCCATCGAGGGCGACACCGCGACCGCGTTCTCCGAGGACGTCCTCAAGCGGTACGAGGCCTACGGCTGGCACACCCAGCGCATCGAGCCCACCGCCGAGGGCGACGTCGACGTGCACGCCCTGTACGCGGCCCTGCGGGCGGCCAAGGAGGAGACCGGGCGGCCGTCGATCATCGCGATGCGCACGATCATCGCCTGGCCCGCCCCGAACGCGCGGAACACCGAGGCCTCGCACGGCTCCGCGCTCGGCGCCGACGAGGTCGCCGCCACCAAGCGCCTCCTCGGCTTCGACCCGGAGCAGACCTTCCAGGTCGACGCCGACGTGCTGGCCCACACCCACCGTGCCCTGGACCGGGGTGCCGAGGCCCACGCCGCCTGGGACAAGCACATCGCCGAGTGGCGCACCGGGAACGAGGAGCACGCACGGCTCTTCGACCGGGTCGTGGCCGGCCAGCTCCCCGAGGGCTGGGAGTCCGAGATCCCCGTCTTCGAGGAGGGCAAGGCGGTCGCCACCCGCGCCGCCTCCGGCAAGGTCCTCCAGGCGCTCGGCCCGGTGCTGCCCGAGCTGTGGGGCGGCTCCGCCGACCTCGCGGGCTCGAACAACACCACCATCGACAAGACCTCCTCCTTCCTGCCGAAGGGCAACCCGCTGCCCGAGGCCAACCCGTACGGCCGTACCGTCCACTTCGGCATCCGCGAGTTCTCGATGGCCGCCGAGATGAACGGCATCGCCCTGCACGGCAACACCCGCATCTACGGCGGCACCTTCCTGGTGTTCTCCGACTACATGCGCAACGCCGTCCGCATGTCGGCGCTCATGCAGCTCCCGGTGACGTACGTCTGGACGCACGACTCCATCGGCCTCGGCGAGGACGGCCCGACCCACCAGCCGGTCGAGCACCTGGCCGCGCTGCGCGCCATCCCGGGCCTGAACGTCGTCCGCCCGGCCGACGCCAACGAGACCGCGGCGGCCTGGGCCGAGATCCTGAAGAGGCACGCCACGCACCCCGCCCCGCACGGGCTCGCGCTGACCCGCCAGGGCGTGCCGACGTACGCGCCGAACCCGGACGCGGCCAAGGGCGGCTATGTGCTGCGCGAGTCGTCGACCGAGACCCCGGAGGTGGTCCTGATCGCCACCGGTTCCGAGGTGCACCTCGCCGTCGGGGCGCGCGACCTCCTGGAGGCCGAGGGGATCGGCACCCGGGTGGTGTCGATGCCGTCCGTGGAGTGGTTCGAGGAGCAGCCCCGCGAGTACCGCGAGAGCGTCCTGCCGCCGGCCGTGAAGGCGCGGGTCGCCGTCGAGGCCGGGATCGGCCTGACCTGGTACCGCTTCGTCGGCGACGCCGGCCGGATCGTCTCCCTGGAGCACTTCGGCGCCTCCGCCGACGCCGAGACCCTGTTCGCCGAGTTCGGCTTCACCCCCGAGAACGTGGCGGCCGCGGCCCGCGAGTCGCTCGCCGCCGCCCGTACCGCCTGATCCGCCAGCCAGAAACAGTTCAGTAGAGGAAGATGATCACTGTGACCGAAGCAACCGCCACCGCGGGAGCACTGAAGCGCCTCTCCGACGAGGGCGTCTCGATCTGGCTGGACGACCTGTCGCGCAAGCGGATCAGCACCGGCAACCTCGCCGAGCTGGTCGCGGACCGCAATGTCGTGGGCGTGACCACCAACCCGTCGATCTTCCAGGCCGCCATCGGCTCCGGCGAGGGGTACGAGGAGCAGCTGGCCGACCTGGCCGTGCGCGGGGTCACGGTCGAGGAGGCCGTGCGGATGATGACGACGCAGGACGTGCGGGCCGCGGCCGATATCCTGCATTCTGTATACGATGTATCACATGGCACCGACGGCCGGGTGTCCATCGAGGTCGACCCCCGCCTCGCCCACGACACCGCCGCCACCGTCGCCGAGGCCAAGCAGCTCTTCTGGCTGGTCGACCGCCCCAACGTGATGATCAAGATCCCGGCCACGAAGGCGGGCCTGCCGGCGATCACCGAGGTCATCGGCCTCGGCATCAGCGTCAACGTCACGCTGATCTTCTCCCTGGAGCGCTACCGCGAGGTCATGGCCGCCTACCTGGCCGGCCTGGAGCAGGCCGCCGCCAAGGGCCTGGACCTCTCGACGATCCACTCCGTGGCCTCCTTCTTCGTCTCCCGGGTGGACGCCGAGATCGACAAGCGGCTGACCGTCCTCGGCACCGACGAGGCGCTCGCCCTGAAGGGGAAGGCCGCGCTGGCCAACGCCCGGCTCGCCTACGAGGCGTACGAGCAGGTCTTCGCCGGTGACCGCTGGACCGCCCTGGAGTCCGCGGGCGCCCACCGGCAGCGCCCCCTGTGGGCCTCCACCGGCGTGAAGGACCCGGCGTACAAGGACACCCTCTACGTCGACGAGCTGGTGGCCCCCGGCACCGTCAACACCATGCCGGAGGCGACGCTGAACGCGACCGCCGACCACGGCGACATCCACGGCGACACGGTGACCGGCGGCTACGACCGGGCCCGTGCGGACCTGGCGGCGGTGGAGCGGCTCGGCATCTCCTACGACGAGGTGGTGGGCAAGCTGGAGGACGAGGGCGTCGCCAAGTTCGAGGTGGCCTGGCAGGACCTGCTGGACGCCGTCGCGAAGTCCCTGGACAGCAAGGGAGTTGAGGCGTAATGAGCGAGACCGCCAAGGAGGTGGGGGCGCCGGTGGTGCCCGCCGCCGACTGGGACAACCCGTTGCGCGACGCGCGCGACCGGCGACTGCCGAGGGTCGCGGGCCCGTCGGGCCTGGTCATCTTCGGTGTGACCGGCGACCTGTCCCGCAAGAAGCTGATGCCGGCGATCTACGACCTGGCCAACCGCGGCCTGCTGCCGCCGGGCTTCTCGCTCGTCGGCTTCGCCCGCCGGGACTGGGCGGACCAGGACTTCGCGCAGGTCGTGCATGACGCGGTGCGCGAGCACTCCCGGACCCCGTTCCAGGAGGAGGTCTGGCAGCAGCTCGCCGAGGGCATGCGGTTCATCCCGGGCGACTTCGACGACGACACGGCGTTCAAGCAGCTCAAGTCGGCCGTGGACGAGCTGGACTCGTCCCGGGGCACCGGCGGCAACTTCGCCTTCTACCTCTCCGTGCCGCCGAAGTTCTTCCCGAAGGTCGTCCAGCAGCTGAAGAAGGTCGGCCTGGCGACCCCGCCCGAGGGCTCCTGGCGACGGGCGGTCATCGAGAAGCCGTTCGGCCACGACCTGGCCTCCGCGCAGGACCTGAACGCGGTCGTGCACGACGTGTTCGACCCGGACCAGGTGTTCCGCATCGACCACTACCTGGGCAAGGAGACCGTCCAGAACATCCTGGCGCTGCGCTTCGCCAACCAGATGTACGAGCCGATCTGGAACCGGTCGTACGTGGACCACGTGCAGATCACGATGGCCGAGGACATCGGCATCGGCGGCCGCGCCGGGTACTACGACGGCATCGGCTCGGCCCGGGACGTCATCCAGAACCACCTGCTCCAGCTGATGGCCCTCACCGCGATGGAGGAGCCGATCGCGTTCGACGCGGACGCGCTGCTCACCGAGAAGCTGAAGGTCCTGAAGTCGGTGCGGCTGCCGGAGGACCTGGGCCGGCACACCGTGCGCGGGCAGTACGCCGAGGGCTGGCAGGGCGGCGAGAAGGTGATCGGCTACCTCCAGGAGGACGGTATCGACCCCAAGTCGAAGACCGACACCTTCGCGGCCGTCAAGCTCGGCATCGACAACCGCCGCTGGGCGGGCGTCCCCTTCTACCTGCGCACCGGCAAGCGGCTGGGCCGCCGGGTCACCGAGATCGCGGTGGTCTTCAAGCGGGCCCCGCACTCCCCCTTCGACTCCACGGCCACCGAGGAGCTCGGCGCGAACGCGATCGTCATCCGCGTCCAGCCCGACGAGGGCATGACCGTCCGGTTCGGCTCCAAGGTGCCGGGCACGTCGATGGAGATCCGGGACGTGACGATGGACTTCGCGTACGGCGAGTCGTTCACGGAGTCCAGCCCGGAGGCGTACGAGCGACTCATCCTGGACGTGCTGCTCGGCGACGCCAATTTGTTCCCTCGTCACCAGGAAGTGGAAGAGTCCTGGAAGATCCTCGACCCGATCGAGACGTACTGGGCAAAGCATGGTAAGCCCGCACAGTACGAGTCGGGCAGCTGGGGACCGCAGGAAGCCGACGAGATGCTCGCACGAGACGGACGGAGCTGGCGCAGGCCATGAAGATCGACCTGACCGACACCACGGCAAGCAAGATCAACAAGGCGCTGGTGCAGGGTCGCCGCGCCATCGGAACCCCTGCCGTGGGCATGGTCCTGACGATGGTGATCGTCACGGACGAGGAGAACGCCTACGACTCGATCAAGGCGGCCGAGGAGGCCTCGCACGAGCACCCCTCGCGCACCCTGGTCGTCATCAAGCGGCACGCCCGCACCCTGCGCGACCGCACCACCTCCCGCCTCGACGCCGAGGTCCGGGTCGGCAGCGAGGCCGGCACCGGCGAGACGGTCGTGCTGCGCACCTACGGCGAGGTCTCCGACCACGCCGACTCGGTGGTGCTGCCGCTGCTGCTGCCGGACGCCCCGGTGGTCGTGTGGTGGCCGGTGGAGGCCCCGGAGACGCCGTCCAAGGACCCGCTCGGCGCGCTCGCCCAGCGCCGGATCACCGACCTGTACGCGGTCGACCGGCCGATGCAGGTCCTGGAGACCCGCGCCCGCAACTACGCGCCCGGCGACACCGACCTCGCCTGGACCCGGCTCACCCTGTGGCGGTCCATGCTGGCCGCCGCCCTCGACCAGGCCCGGGTCGACGTGACCTCGGCGGCCGTCGAGGCCGAGGCGGACAACCCCAGCGCCGAACTCCTCGCCCGCTGGCTGGAGGCGCGGCTGAAGGTCAAGGTGGACCGCGTGGTCTCGCCCGGCCCGGTCGTCACGGCCGTACGGCTCGGCACCGCGGGCGGCGAGATCCGCATCGACCGCCCCGAGGGCCCGCTGGCCAGCCTGACCCTGCCGGGCCAGCCGCCGCGCACCCTCGCCCTGAAGGTCCGCCCCACCTCCGAACTGATCGCCGAGGAACTGCGCCGCCTCGACGCCGACGAGATGTACGCCGTCGCCCTGCGGGGCGAGGGCACCAAGGAGACCGTCTCCCATGCCTGACACCCCCGAGCTCACCCGGCGGCCCGAGTGGGCCGCCCTGGAGGACCACCGGGCCGAAGGACAGCCCGTCCTGCGTGAGCTGTTCGCGGCCGACCCGGCGCGCGCCGAGCGGTACGTGGTACGGGTCGGCGACCTGTACATCGACTACAGCAAGCACCTGATCACGGACGAGACCCTCGCCCTGCTCCAGGAACTGGCCACCGCCACCGACGTGTTCGGACTGCGGGACGCCATGTTCCGCGGCGAGAAGATCAACATCACCGAGCGGCGGGCCGTCCTGCACACCGCGCTGCGCGCCCCGCGCGACGCGGTGGTCGAGGTCGACGGGGTGAACGTCGTCCCCGGCGTGCACGCCGTCCTCGACAAGATGGGCGCCTTCGCCGACCGGGTCCGCTCCGGCGAGTGGACCGGCCACACCGGCAAGCGCATCAGGAACGTCGTCAACATCGGCATCGGCGGCTCGGACCTGGGTCCCGCGATGGCCTACGAGGCCCTGCGGGCCTTCACCGCACGGGAGTTGACGCTCCGGTTCGTGTCCAACGTGGACGGCGCCGACCTGCACGAGGCGACCCGCGGCCTGGACCCGGCGGAGACGCTGTTCATCGTCGCGTCGAAGACGTTCACCACGATCGAGACGATCACCAACGCGACCTCGGCGCGCACCTGGCTGTTGGACGGCCTGGGCGGCGACGAGAAGGCGGTGGCGAAGCACTTCGTGGCGCTTTCGACGAACGCCGGCAAGGTGACGGAGTTCGGCATCGACCCGGACAACATGTTCGAGTTCTGGGACTGGGTCGGCGGCCGTTACTCGTACGACTCGGCGATCGGCCTCTCGCTGATGATCGCGATCGGCCCGGACCGGTTCCGCGAGATGCTGGACGGCTTCCACCTGGTCGACGAGCACTTCCGCACCGCCCCCGCCGAGGCCAACGCGCCGCTGCTGCTGGGCCTGCTGGGCGTCTGGTACGGGAACTTCTTCGACGCCCAGTCGCACGCGGTCCTGCCGTACTCGCACTACCTCTCCAAGTTCACCGCCTACCTCCAGCAGCTGGACATGGAGTCCAACGGCAAGTCGGTGGACCGGGAGGGCCGGCCGGTGCGGTGGCAGACCGGTCCGGTGGTGTGGGGCACGCCGGGCACCAACGGGCAGCACGCGTACTACCAGTTGATCCACCAGGGCACCAAGCTGATCCCGGCGGACTTCATCGGCTTCGCCGAGCCGGTCGCCGAGCTGAGCGGTGAACTCAGGACGCAGCACGACCTGCTGATGGCGAACTTCTTCGCGCAGACCCAGGCGCTGGCCTTCGGCAAGACGGCGGAGGAGGTCCGCGCGGAGGGCGCGGCCGAGGAGCAGGTGGCGCACCGCACCTTCAAGGGCAACCACCCCACCACCACGATCCTGGCCCGCGAGCTGACCCCGTCGGTCCTCGGCCAGCTCGTCGCCCTCTACGAGCACAAGGTCTTCGTGCAGGGCGCGGTCTGGAACATCGACTCCTTCGACCAGTGGGGCGTGGAGCTGGGCAAGGTCCTCGCCAAGCGCATCGAGCCCGCGCTGACGGAGGGCGCCGACGTGCCCGGCCTCGACCCGTCCACCACCGCCCTCGTCTCGACGTACCGAACGCTTAGGAAGTGAACGACATGCAGCTCGGACTGATCGGTCTCGGCAAGATGGGCGGCAACATGCGCGAGCGGATCCGCCGCGCCGGCCACACCGTCATCGGCTACGACCGCAACCCGGACGTCTCCGACGTCAAGTCCCTCGAAGAACTGGTCGAGAAGCTCGACGCCCCGCGCGTGGTGTGGGTGATGGTCCCGGCCGGCCACGCCACCCAGTCCGTCGTCGACGAGCTCAAGGACCTGCTGTCCGAGGGCGACACCGTCGTCGACGGCGGCAACTCCCGCTGGACGGACGACGAGAAGCACGCGGCCGAACTCGGCATCAAGGGCATCGGCTTCGTCGACGCCGGCGTCTCCGGCGGCGTGTGGGGCCTGGAGAACGGCTACGCCCTGATGGTCGGCGGCGACAAGCAGCACGTCGAGCGGCTGCACCCGATCTTCGAGGCGCTCAAGCCGGAGGGCCCGTACGGCTACGTCCACGCGGGCAAGGTCGGCGCCGGGCACTTCTCCAAGATGGTCCACAACGGCATCGAGTACGCCATGATGCAGGCCTACGCCGAGGGCTGGGAGCTGCTGGAGAAGGTCAAGTCCGTGGACAACGTCCGCGAGGTCTTCCGCTCCTGGCAGGACGGCACCGTCATCCGTTCCTGGCTGCTCGACCTCGCGGTCAACGCCCTGGACGACGACGAGCACCTGGACAAGCTGAAGGGCTTCGCGCAGGACTCCGGCGAGGGCCGCTGGACCGTCGAGGCGGCCATCGACAACGCGGTGCCGCTGCCGGCCATCACGGCCTCCCTCTTCGCCCGGTTCGCGTCCCGCCAGGACGACTCCCCGCAGATGAAGATGATCGCGGCGCTGCGCAACCAGTTCGGCGGCCACGCCGTCGAGTCGAAGTAGGTGTGCCGTGGGGGACCTCCTCCTGGTCCGCCACGGTGAGACGGAGTGGAGCGTGTCGGGCCAGCACACCAGCTGGACCGACCTGCCCCTCACCCAGCACGGCGAGGAACAGGCCAAGTCCCTCGCCCCGCTCCTCACCGGGCGAACCTACGCACTGGCGCTGGCCAGCCCGCTGGACCGCGCGATACGCACGGCCGAACTGGCCGGTCTGACCGGGGTCGTAGCAGACCCCGACCTGCACGAATGGGACTACGGCGGCTACGAGGGCGTCACCACGGTGGAGATCCACCGCGCCCGCCCCGACTGGTACCTGTGGACCGACGGCGTCCCGCCGGGCCCGGCAGGCCACCCCGGCGAGTCGCCGGAGCAGATCGGCGCACGCGCCGACCGCGTGCTCAGGAAGGTCGAGACGGCGCTCAACACCGGCACGGGTGACGTGATCCTGGTGGCCCACGCCCACTTCCTGCGCGTGCTGACCGCCCGCCGGCTGGGGCTGCCGCCCGCCGAGGGCCGGCTGTTCCAGCTGGCGACCGGGACGGTCAGCCGGCTGTCCACCGAGCACGGGTGGCCCGTGATCGCCGAGTGGAACAAGCAGCCGTAACGCCTTTCGCGACGGCCCGCCAGTGACAACTGGCGGGCCGTTTTGCCGTGTTGGCCTAAGACGGCTCGACGGGTGGCCCCCGGGCGGTCGTCGCGCATGTTTCTACGGCCCCTTTCCTAACCCCTTGTCGAAAGTCCCGCGAAGCCCATAGCCTGACGCCGCGCCGGTGCCGTCGTACGTCCCGGCCCGGCCGTGACGGGATGGGAGGGGCAGCCGCGTGAAGCGCACATCGCGTGACATCCGCACCGCGAACCGCTACGAGGTGCTGCGCCAGATCATCGCCCGGTCCCCCACCTCCCGGCAGACGCTGGCGGCCGCCACCGGGCTGAGCGTCGCCACGGTCGCCACCCTCGTCGGCGAACTGCTCGACCTCCGGATGATCATCGAGGTCGGTTTCGAGGACTCCGCGGGCGGCCGCCCCCGGGGGCTCGTCGCCGTCAACTCGGCGGGCGGGGCACTGATCGGCGTCGACATGGCGGAGACATACGTCCGGGTGGAGCTGTTCGACCTGGGGCTGAACGTGCTGGCCCGAGCGGTGGAGGACATGCGCCCCGGGGAGAGCCGGCCCGAGCAGGCCGTCGCCCATGTGGCCAGCGCCGTCGGCTCGGTGGTCGCCCAGGCCGGCGTCGAGGGTGCACGGGTGCTGGGCGCCGGGGTGAGCGTGCCGGGGCAGGTGGACCGGGCCACCGGTATCGCCGAGTACGCGCCCAACTGGGACTGGCACGACGTACCCCTCCTCGACCTGCTCTCCGAGTACATCGCCTACCCCCTGCACCTGGACAACCCGTTGCGGGCGAGCGCGGTGGCCGAGCTGTGGTTCGGGGCCGCGCGCGGGCGCGAGGACGCCGTGGTGGTGAACCTCGGGACCGGGGTCGGCGCCGGGCTGGTCCTCGGCGGCGGGCTGTACCGCGGCGTGAGCAACAGCGCCGGCGAGTGGGGGCACACGACGCTCGTGCTCGACGGGCGGCTCTGCCACTGCGGCAACCACGGCTGCGTCGAGACCTACGTCGGGGCCCCCGGCATCATGCTCAACCTGCGTGAACTCAGCCCCCGCTCCACGCTGTTGCACCCTGAGGACCAGACGGCCACCATCGACGCCCTGGGCCGGGGGGTCGCCGCGGGCGACCCGGTGGCCGTCAAGGTGGTCCGCGACACGGCCCGTTACCTGGGCGCGGGCATCGCGGACCTGGTGAACCTGTACAACCCCGAAGTGGTCGTGCTCAGCAGCTGGGTCGCCAGGAAGCTGGGCGCACCGCTGCTCGACGAGGTGCGCGAGGCCGTCCGCCGGCACGCGCTGCGGCGGCCGTTCGCCGCCACCGAGATCGTCCTCTCTCCCGTCCCCACCGACCCGGTGTGCCTGGGCGCGGCCACGTTCGCGCTGGAGGGGGCCCTGCAGGCCGTGGGACAGAGGTCACCGAAACGCACCATCCCCGCAAGGAGCCGTACCGCACCGCCTTCATGACGACGGAAGGGATGCACGTGTCACACCCCCATCGCAGGAGATCGGTCCTCCTGACGGCCGCGGCCGCGCTGGCCGTCGCCGGACCCCTGATATCCGCCCCGCCCACCTCGGCCGCCACCGCCACCGCCACGGCACCGGTTGCCGAGGTCTCCCCGCACGCCGCCCAGACCATCGACGACATCGGCGCCTCGGGCGCCTGGTGGGTCAACGACCTGCAGCACTTCTCCCCCAAGGTCCAGGCCCGGGTGGCGAAGCTGCTCTTCTCCAAGAAGGGCCTGGACCTCAGCTCGTACCGCTACAACATCGGCGGCGGCGGGGTCGCGGTCACCACCCCGGCGCGCGCCGCCGAGGACTTCCTGAACGCCGACGGCTCGTACGACTGGAGCAGGGACAAGGGCGGGCAGACCTTCCTGACGTACGCCGCGAAGTACGGCGTCGAGGACCTGATCGGCTTCGTGAACAGCGCGCCCGCGCAGTGGACCACCAACGGGCAGAGCTGCGGCGGTCAGTTGAAGCCGGCGGACGAGACCGCCTACGCCAAGTACGTCGCCGACGTCACCGACCACTTCGCCCGCCAGGGTGTGAAGCTGGACTACATCAGCCCCTTCAACGAGCCGGACAACGACTTCGGTTCGTGCGGCCAGGAGGGCATGCAGGTCACCGTCGACCAGCGCGACGACATCGTGCGGGCGCTCGGCGCCGAGCAGCGGGCCCGGCACCAGAAGACGTCGGTCATCGCGGACGAGTCGAGCCAGACGACCCAGTTCGTCTCCGAACTCCCGCAGTGGATCTCGCAGCCGGACACCGCCCAGTACGTGTCCGCGCTGGCCCACCACACCTACAACAACCCCAGCGACGGCCAGCTCGGCAACGTCTACGAGACGTCGCGGACCGTCGGCCAGAAGTCCTGGGCCTCGGAGATCTGCTGCTTCGGCAAGGGCTCCACGGGCTGGAACCAGGAGTACGACCCGTCCATCGACAACGCCCTGCTGATGTCCCGGATCATCTACAAGGACTTCGCGAGCGCCCACGACTCGGCCTTCCAGTGGTGGGTGGCGCTGGCCAGTGGCTACGGCACCGACCCGTACGCGAAGAACGACGTCGGCTGGAACGACGGCCTGATCTACTACGACCCGGACTACGCGACGAACGGCAACCAGACGCTGTACTTCACCAAGCGGTACTACGCGCTCGGCCAGTACAGCAAGTTCGTGAAACCCGGCTCGGTCGCGCACAACGTGACCGGGGCGCCGGCCGGGGTCGAGGTGTCGGCGTACGACAGCGGCGGAAAGTGGGTGGTCGTGGTCAACAACCAGAACGCCACCGACACCCCGCTGAGCCTGCACTTCAACAGCGCGGCACCGGGACGGGCCAGGCAGGCGGTGCGCACCTCGGCCACCGAGGACTGGGCCGACGTGGCGAAACCGTCGGTGAGTGCGGGGACGGTGTCCGCCACCCTCGCCGCCCGCTCGATCACGACGTACGTCTTCGACCAGAAGGGCGACGGCAGTTCGGCCGTGACCGGCGCACTCGCGGGCAGGCAGTCCGGCAAGTGCCTGACGGCGGACGCCTCCGGGGCCGCGATCGCCACCTGCACGGGCGCGGCGGACCAGTCCTGGTCGTACGACGCGAAGGGCACCCTCAAGGGCCCGAACGGCTACCTGACGGCCTCCGGTTCCGGCCTGACCGCCACCGCCGACCCCACCGGTGACGCGAGCCAGCGCTGGCTGCTGAACGCCAACGGGCAGATCCTCGGCGAGGCGTCCGGCAAGTGCCTCGACGTCAGCGGGCAGGCCACCGCCGACGGCAGCAAGGTGATCCTCTACAGCTGCAACAGCGGCAGCAACGAGGTCTGGACCAAGCAGTAACCGCACCTCACCGCCCCGATCGAGGGCCGCCGGCCACCCCCTGCGCCGGCGGTCCTCAACTCACCCTGCCTTCCCTCCTGTTCGTCATCCCGAACCGGGTGCAACGTTTCACGCAGACTTCGTCCAACCTCTTGCCGAAGCATTAGCCGAAGGTTAACGTCCCGCTCCGCGACGCATTTTCAGCCATCTGGTTCCGAGGTCCCACGGGCCGTAGAGGCACAGCCGCACTCGACAGACAAGGACGTCAGCATGTCGGCACTGAGCAACAACAACTGGTCCCGCCGGTCCCTCTTCCGGGCGGCGGCGGGCATGGCCGCCGCCGGCACGCTGGCCGCGTGCGGCAGCAACAACGGCAGAGGCGGCGGGAGCGGGTCGGGCACGCAGCTCACCCAGTACTTCCACGCCTACGGCGAGGCGGGGACCGAGCAGGCCCTCAAGCGGTACGCGGCGGCGTACAAGAAGGCCGACGTCAGCACCAACTGGATCACGGGCAACAACTTCGAGTCGGCGCTCTTCGCGGCCCTGCTCACCAAGAAGGCGCCCGACGTCTTCGAGTTCCACCCGCAGCTCCAGCTCGTCAAGAGCGGCCAGGTGGCGGACCTGAGCGACATCATCGACCCGGTCAAGGACGACTTCAACCCGAACGACATCAACTCCCACACGGTCGACGGGAAGATCTACGGGATCCGGATGATCGACGACCCACAGTTCTTCTACTACCGCAAGTCGATGCTGGAGAAGGCGAAGGTCGAGGTCCCGACCACCCTCGACGAGCTGATCGAGGCCGCCGCCAAGCTCACCACCAGCAAGGTCAAGGGCGTCTTCCTCGGCAACGACTTCAGCGCGATCCAGAACCCCATCATCTGGTCCGCCGGCGCCGACACCATCAACGACAAGAACGAGATCGCCTACCACACGGACGGTGTCGTGGGCGGCCTCAAGCAGCTTCGCAAGCTGTTCACCAGCGGCAACGTGCTCCTGGACGCGCCGACCGACTTCTGGGACCCGTCCTCGCTCAACCAGGGCCTGTGCGCGATCCAGTGGGGTGGCATGTGGTCCATGCCGGCCATGCAGAAGGCCCTCGGCGACGACCTCGGCATCTTCCCGTTCCCGAAGATCGGCAGCGCGGGCAAGCTGTCCGTCTACAACGGCGGCTGGTCGATCTTCGTCAACGCCAAGGGCAACAACGTCGACGCGGCCAAGGAATACGTCAAGTGGCTCTGGATCGACCAGAAGCAGTACCAGGAGGACTGGGCCACCTCGTACGGCTTCCACATCCCGCCGCGCACCTCGATCGCCAGCGGGGCCACGAAGCTCAAGTCCGGCCTGGCCGCCGAGGGCGTGAAGCTCTTCACCGACTACGGCCACTTCGACAACATCGCCTACGACCAGACCATGCAGACCGCGTTCGCCGAGGTGATCGCCTCCTCCGTCCGCAAGAACGGCGACCCGGAGGCGGCGCTCGACACCTGCGACAAGAAGGTCAACGTCGAGCTCAAGAAGCTGTTCGGATAGGCCCCCGGGAAGACCACGACATGTCGACCACCACCACACGCGGGGTCGCCCAGCCCGCCCCGGCCAAGGCCTCCCCGGCCCGGCCGCGGCGGGGCCTGCGGGGCAACCCGACCGTGAACTTCTGGCTCTTCACCGGGCCTTTCCTCATCGGCCTGGCGATCTTCGTCTTCGTGCCGATCGGCTGGAGCGTCTGGCTCAGCTTCTTCGACGCCCGCTACACCGTCACGCCGAGCCATTTCATCGGCTTCGACAACTACAAGCAGATCCTGACCAACAGTGAGTTCCCCGACTCGCTGGTGACGTTCACCGTGTTCGCCGCGTTCATCGTGCCGACCACCTGGGCGCTGTCGCTCGGGCTCGCGCTGCTCGTGAACCAGCTGCGGTTCATGCGGGCGTTCTTCCGGTCGGTGTTCTTCCTGCCGACCGCCGTCTCCTACGTGGCGGCGGCCCTGATCTGGAAGATGTCCATCTTCAGCGGCGTCCGCTTCGGACTCGCCAACACGGTCATCGGCTGGTTCGGCGCCGACACCGTCGCCTGGATGTCCGACCCCACTCCGCCCTGGTACTGGCTGGTCATCGTGACCCTGCGGCTGTGGATCCAGTCGGGCTTCTACATGATCCTGTTCCTGGCGGCGCTCCAGAACATCCCCGGCGAGCTGTACGAGGCCGCCGCCATCGACGGCGCCAAGCGGGGCTGGCAGACCTTCCGGTACATCACGCTGCCCCAGCTGCGCGCCACGTCCACCGCGGTGATCCTGCTGCTGCTCATCGCCGCGTACCAGGCGTTCGACGAGTTCTTCAACATCGTGGGGCAGAAGGCGACCTGGGCGCAGACACCGCTCATGGAGCTCTACAAGACGGCCCTCGGCACCAGCCAGGACTACGGCGCGGGCAGCGCCGGCGCGGTCATCCTGTCGCTGCTCATCTGCCTGGTCACCCTGGTCCAGGGCAAGTTCATGGGATTCGGAAGGGGGGAGGAGTCCAAGTGACCACCACCACGCCCCAGGTCGGCAAGCGGCGCAGGAAGGGCGGGGGCGTCCTCGGCAACACGGGGCTGTACGTCGCCGTCGGCATCGCCGCCCTGCTCTTCCTGGTCCCCTTCTACCTGATCGTCCGCAACGCCCTCTCCACGGACCTGGAGATCACCGGCGAGAACTGGAAGGTGCTGCCCTCCTTCCAGTGGGGCAACATCAGCGAGCTGTTCAGCGACCCCACGGTCGACTTCGGCACGTCCATGGTGAACTCGCTGGTCGTCGCCGTCCTGACCACGTGCGGCACGCTCCTGGTGTGCTCGCTGGCCGGCTACGGTCTGGCCCGCATCCCGTACCGGCACGCCAACAAGGTCTTCTACGCGGTCCTGGCGACCCTGATGGTCCCCACCGCCGTCACCTTCGTGCCCAGCTTCGTGCTGGTCTCGTCCCTCGGCTGGGTGGACACCTACCGCGGACTCATCATCCCCGGCCTGTTCAGTGGTTTCACCTGCTTCCTTTTCCGGCAGTACTTCCTCGGATTCCCGAAGGAGCTGGAGGAGGCGGCACGCGTGGACGGGCTCGGCTACTGGGGCGCGTACTGGCGGATCGTCGTACCCAACTCGCTGAACTTCTTCGCGGCGATCGCGACGATCACGTTCATCAGCGCGTGGAACTCCTTCCTGTGGCCGCTGGTCATCGGCCAGGACCCGAGCTCCTGGACCGTGCAGATCGCGCTCTCCTCCTTCATGACCAACCAGACCGTCAACTTCCACCTGATCTTCATGGCCACCGCCATCTCCATCCTCCCCCTGGTCTTCGTCTTCCTCTTCCTCCAGCGCTGGCTGGTCCAGGGGATCGCGCAGACCGGCATCAAGGGCTGACCCGGCCCGAGCACACCTCGAACACGACTCGAACACACCTCGAAAGACCTGGAGACCGATGTCTTTCCGCTCTGCCACGGCCGTCGGCTACGTCGAGGACGTCTCACCGGGCTCCGGGGCCCTGCCGCCCCGCGCCTGGTATCCCGTCTCCGACGCCGAGTCCCTCTCCCTGAACGGCAGCTGGCGCTTCCGGCTGTCGCCGACGGCGGACGCCGAGGACGACTCGTTCGCCGAGCCGGGGTACGACGCCGGCGGCTGGGCGGAGGTCACCGTCCCGGGGCACTGGGTGCTCCAGGGGCACGGCGCGCCGATCTACACGAACCACCTCTACCCGTTCCCGGTCGACCCGCCGCGGGTCCCGACCGAGAACCCCACCGGTGACCACCTGCGCTTCTTCGACCTGCCCGAGGGCTGGGACCCGGCGGACGGCGGGACGCTCCTGCGCTTCGACGGCGTCGAGTCCTGTGCCCGGGTGTGGCTGAACGGCACGGACATCGGCGAGTTCAAGGGCTCCCGGCTGCCGCACGAGTTCGCGGTCGGGCAGCTGCTGAAGCCGGCCGGCAACGTGCTGGCCGTCCGCGTGCACCAGTGGTCGGCGGGCTCGTACCTGGAGGACCAGGACCAGTGGTGGCTGCCCGGCATCTTCCGGGACGTGACCCTGCTGCACCGCCCGGCCGGCAGCGTCCTCGACTTCTTCGTGCACGCCTCCTACGACCATGTCACCGGCGCGGGCACGCTGCGCGTCGACTCCGACGTGGACGGCAGGGTCACCGTGCCGGAGCTGGGCGTCGACGTCGCCACCGGCGAGCCGGTCACCGTCCCGGTCCAGGCCTGGACGGCGGAGACGCCGCGGCTGTACGACGGGGTGCTGGCCACCGGGGGCGAGCGGGTGCCGCTGCGGATCGGCTTCCGGACCGTCGTCCTCGAAGACGGGCTGATCAGGGTCAACGGGCGGCCCGTCCTCTTCAAGGGCGTCAACCGGCACGAGTGGCACCCGGAGCAGGGCCGGGCCCTCGACCTGGAGACCATGCGCGCGGACGTGCTGCTGATGAAGCGGCACAACATCAACGCGGTCCGCACCTCCCACTACCCGCCGCACCCGGCCTTCCTCGACCTGTGCGACGAGTACGGCCTGTGGGTGATCGACGAGTGCGACCTGGAGACCCACGGCTTCACCGAGCAGGCCTGGCGGGACAACCCGGTCGACGACGACCGCTGGACCCCGGCGCTGCTGGACCGGGCCGCCCGGATGGTCGAGCGCGACAAGAACCACCCGTCGGTGGTCGTCTGGTCCCTGGGCAACGAGGCCGGCACCGGCCGGGGCCTGACCGCGATGGCCGAGTGGATCCACGGCCGGGACGCGTCACGGCTCGTGCACTACGAGGGTGACATCGACTGCCGTGACACGGACGTGTACTCGCGGATGTACGCCGACCACGCCGAGGTCGAGCGGATCGGCCAGGGTCTGGACGGCGGCACCCACAAACGCCGTCAGCTCCCCTTCATCCTGTGCGAGTACGGGCACGCGATGGGCAACGGCCCCGGTGGCCTCGCCGACTACCAGCGGATCTTCGAGTCCTACGACCGGCTCCAGGGCGGCTTCATCTGGGAGTGGATCGACCACGGCATCGAGGACGAGCGGTACGGCTACGCGTACGGCGGCGACTTCGGCGAGGAGTTGCACGACGGGAACTTCGTCTGCGACGGGCTGGTCTTCCCCGACCGCCGGCCGTCCCCGGGGCTGGTGGAGTACAAGAAGGTGATCGAACCGGTCCGGATCGAGGGCGACGGCGCGGGCGGGACCGTACGCGTGGTCAACAGGCACGACTTCGCCGATCTGTCCGCGCTGGACTTCGAGTGGTCGTACCAGGTCGGCGGCGAGACCGTCGAGTCGGGCGCGTTGGCCGTCCCGGCTCTGGCGGCCGGTGAGTCGGCGGAGGTGAAGCTGCCGGAGCCGCCGGTCGCCACCGGCAGCGCCGAGACGCAGTGGACGGTACGGGCGGTGCTGGCGGCCGACACCGGCTGGGCACCGCGGGGGCATGTGGTCGCCTGGGGTCAGCTCCCCGTCTCGGGGCGGCAGTCGCCGTCCTTCGCGGCCGCCGCCGGACCGGTGGTGTCCGGCGACGGGACGATCACCCTCGGCCCGGCCGCCTTCGACGCCCGCAGCGGTGCGCTGCGGAGCATCGGCCCGGTGCCGGTGACCGGGCTGCGGCTGGACGTGTGGCGGGCGACGACCGACAACGACGACGGTGCCGCCTGGCAGAGCGACATCCGCTACGGATCGCTGTGGCGGAAGTTCGGGCTGCACCGCATGCGGCACCGCCTGGACGCGGTGGAGCCGTCCGGTGACGCCCTGACCGTGCGGACCCGGGTGGCGCCCGCCGCCTGGGAGTTCGGTCTTGTGACGGTCTACCGCTGGACCACGGACGGCGGCCGACTCCGGCTCACCGTGTCCGTGACGCCCGACGGTGACTGGACGGTGCCGCTGCCCCGGCTCGGCATCCGCTTCGGGCTGCCGGCGGCCGACCGTGTGCGGTGGTTCGGCGGCGGGCCGGGCGAGGCGTACCCGGACACCAGGGCGGCCTCGGTGCTGGGCCGTTGGCAGTCGACGGTGGACGAGATGCAGACGCCGTACCTCCGTCCGCAGGAGAACGGCGCCCGGGCGGACGTCCGTTGGGCCGAGCTCGGCGGGCTGCGGATCGAGGGCGACCCGGAGTTCTGGTTCACGGCCCGCCGCTGGACCACCGAGCAGCTGGACGCGGCCGCTCACCGCACCGATCTCACCCCGGGCGGGACCGTGTGGGTCAACCTCGACCACGGCCAGCACGGCATCGGCTCGCAGTCCTGCGGCCCGGGCGTGCTGCCGCAGTACCAGCTCCACGCCGGACCGGCCGAGTTCTCCTTCGTGTTCACGGCCGTCGGCTGACCCTGCGGCTGCCCCTTCGGCGCGGTCACCCTCCGTGGCCCGGCCCGCAGCGGTACAGCGTGTAGCGGGAGACGTGCACCGGTGCGCAATGGCCGATGGCCCAGCGGACCAGGGCCCGGCCCGGGGTCTTCGCGCCCCGGGCCCGGTGGGTGAGGTCGGCCGCGGAGAGCAGGACGTAGCGGAGCCTGCCGGTGTCGATCAGGTGGTGGAAGGTACCGGGCGCGGGGTACGGCACATGGGCGGTGAAGCCGCCGAGCGGGAGGATGGCGGCGTTGTCCGACAGGATGTACGGCGCCGCCATCTGCCAGCGGGGCACGGCGGCCAGGTAGCGGGCGCCGTCGCGGTGGGCGGTGAGGTAGGCGAGGACGCGCTGCTGGCCCGGGGTCAGGGCGGAGGCGCCGTTGCGGGTGGCGATGCTGCCCGGGCCGATCCGCCCGAACCCGCCGGGCTGGTTGTAGCGCAGGGAGGTCGCGGACGCGGACCAGACGGCGGGCACGACCAGCACCGCCGCGAGGGCGACGGCCAGCGCGGCCCGGCGCGGACGTGACCCGCCGACGGCGAAGAGGACCAGCGCCGGCAGGGCGAGGACCGCGGCGACACCGACCGACCAGGTGAAGAAGCGCGGGTAGTACAGGGTGAGGGCCGCGCACCAGCCGACGTTGACGGCGAGCACCGCGCACAGCACGGTCCGGCGCCGTACCCGGGTCACGGCCGTCGCGGCCAGGGCCGACAGGCCGACCGCCACCACACCCATGTAGTAGGTGTGTCCGGTCACGCTGCCGAAGCTGAAGACCAGGAAGAACGTCACCAGCCAGACGCCCCACAGCAGATACCCGGCCAGGAAGGGGTCGGTGCGCGACGGGCGGCGGCGCCACAGGCCGTACAGCCCGGCGGCCAGGCCCAGCGCCGCCAGCGGGTACAGCCAGCCCGTCTGACTGGCCAGGCCGGGGCTGAACATCTTCCAGACGCTGTCCCCCATCCCCACCGACGCCCGGCTGTGCGTCCGGTCGGCGACGATGCTCCCGGTGCCGGCCGCGTCGACGCCCAGCGCCTGGAAGCGGGTCAGGAAGTTGTAGCCGACGACCAGGGCGACCGGCGAGTTGTCGGTGGTGCCGTCGAGGTAGGGGCGGGCGGCGGCCGGGGTGAGGCCGGCGGTCAGCATCCAGGACAGGGAGACCACCAGCATGACCGCCCCGGAGACGGCGAGGTCCCGGATCCGGCGGCGCAGCGCGGTCGGCGCGGCCACCAGGTAGGTCACGGCCAGTGCGGGCAGCACCGCCCAGGCCTCCAGCATCTTGCACTGGAAGGCGACCCCGACCCAGACGCCCGCCAGGACGAGGGTGCGCAGCCGGGCACGGGCGGTGGCCCGCTGGGTGGCCTCGGCGGCCAGCAGCAACAGCAGGACGAACGGCGCGTCCTCGGTGACCGAACGGCCGAGGCCCACGGTCACCGGGGTGAGCGTGAGGAAGGCGGCGGCCAGCAGCCCGGCCGGTACGCCGGCCCAGCGCCGTACCACCACGTGCAGCAGGACCACCGAGGCCACGCCCTCCAGGGCCTGCGGGACCACCAGGGACCAGGGGTGGAAGCCGAGGACCAGCGCCGACAGGGCCTGCGGCCACAGGAAGCCGGGCAGCTTGTCCAGGGTGATGGAGTTGCCCGGGTCGAAGGAGCCGTAGAGGAAGGCCACCGGGTTGTCGGTCATGCTGCGGACCGCGCTCGCGTAGAAGGCGTGGTACGCGCTGTGCCAGATGCCCCAGAAGAAGAGCAGCGCGGCGACGGTGGCGATGCCGGCGAGGATCGGGCGCTCGTAGCGCTGGGTACGGCTCCGCGCCCGGGTGGGCGGGGGCGGCGGCCCCTCGACACGGACGAGCGGCTCGGCGCTGACAGGGCTCGGCATCGCGGACGGCCTCCAGGACTCCCGGTGTCCAGGGCTTCCAGAGCGCCCCGGAGTACTACGGCCTGTAGGACGACTGGATTCCGGCGAACGTCACGTCCGGGTTGTCAAGGAACATTCAGGATGTTCGTGAGTATCACCCATGAAAGCTGTAAGAATCCTGAACCCCGGCTGTGCCTCACCGTCCGGCGTGCTGGGCCGCGAGGCGCACCGGGGCGTTCTGGGCGCCGTAACCGCGGTACCCGGGATCGCGCTCGACCAGTTCGAAGAACACGCGTCCGACCGTCCGGGTGTAGCAGTGCCGGAAGACCCCGCCCGCGTCCCGGTCGTAGAGGATGCCGAGGTCGCGGTACGTCTCCAGCTCGCCGTCGGCGAACTCGTACCGGGCCGCGAGGTCGTCGTGATAGTTGGCGGGGATGGGCAGCAGGTCGCCGCCGGCGGTGCGGAAGGCGCGGGCGGCGGCCACCACGTCCGCGACGGCCAGGGCGATGTGCTGGGCGTGCAGGGTGTCGTCGGCCGGGGCGGCGCCGACCCCGAGCACGATCCGGACGCCGCCGTCGGCGTCGGTGACGGCGCGGGAGCGCAGCAGCCCGTAGGGGTCGGCGACGTCGACGCTCTCCTGGGGGTGCAGACCGAGGACGCCGCGGTGGAAGAGGACTGCCTCGTCGTACTGGTGCCAGGGCTGGGTGAGCGCGAGGTGGTCGATGTGCGCCGGGGCGGTCGGTGGGGTGTCCGGTACCTCCGTGAAGTCGGCCCGCCAGTCCGGGAGTTCGGGTCCGCCGCCGGTGGCGCAGAAGAACAGTTCGGTGCCGTCGGGGGCGGCGACCGCGTCGAGCGGGGCGTCCTCGGGGGCGCGGCGGCGGGGCAGTACGGGGGCGAGCAGGGCCTCGGCGCGGCGGGCGGCGGCCCGCGGGTCCGGTGATTCCAGGCCGATCGCGGCGAGGCCGGTGCCGTCGCGGCGGGCGGCGGGGCCGGTGTTGACCAGGATCCGGGCCTCGCCCTGTTCCCACAGGTCGACGGGCTTGCTGCGGTGCCTGGCGGTCCGGGCGAAGCCGAGGGCACCGAGCAGCGCCGAGACCGGTTCGGCGTCCGGCGTGACGAGTTCGGCGAAGGCGACCCCCGTCGGCACCACCGGCGGGGGCAACTCCCCCACTCCGACGGCCTCCTGGAGCACCAGCAGGGAACGGTGCGCGTCGACGGCGGTCGGCCCGGCCTCCGCCTGCCGGAAGACGTCGTTGAAGACTTCGAGGGAGAGCGGCCCGTCGTACCCCGTGCGCAGCACATGCCGCACGAGGCCGGCGACGTCGAAGCCGCCCTGCCCCGGGAAGCACCGGTAGTGCCGGCTCCACTGGAGCACGTCCATGGCGAGCAGCGGGGCGTCGGCCAGCTGCAGGAAGAAGATCTTCTCGCCGGGGATGTCCTCGATGCCCTTGGGGTCGGACGCCCGGGAGAGGATGTGGAAGCTGTCGAGGCAGGTGCCGAGGGCGGGGTGGTCGGCGGCCGCGACGATCTGCCAGGCGTGGTCGTACGTACTCACGTGCCGCCCCCAGGCGAGTGCCTCGTAGGCGACACGGATGCCGAAGTCAGCTGCCGAATCGGCCAGTTGAGCCAACTGGGCAGCGGCGAGATCGTCGTCGTCCACCGCGAGCGGGGAGACGGACGAACAGACGAGCACGGTGTCGGCCCCCAACTCCCGCATCAGCTCGAACTTGTGCCGCGCGCGCCGCAGGTTACGGGCGAACTCGTCGCCGGGGACGGCCTCGATGTCCCGCATGGGTTGGTAGAGATCGACGGTCAGCCCGAGATCGGCGCACCGGGCCCGTATCTCACGGGGCGACAGCGGACTGGCGAGCAGGTCGTTCTCGAAGATCTCGACCCCGTCGAACCCGGCCCGGGAGGCGGCGGTGAGCTTTTCGGTGAGCGACCCGCTGAGCGAAACGGTGGCAATGGAAGTACGCATGACCCTTTTCCTCACGTGCACTGCACTTACCCAGGGGCGCGGGGAACTGCGCGACCAGCCACAGCGGACCCGCACAGGTCACACGACATTCCGCCCCACGAACCCGGCCAACTCCCCGATGTCGGCAAGCATCCGTCCGCTGTCGGGCTCCCTCCCCGTGAACAACCGAAACGCATCCACGGCCTGGAACACAGCCATCCCACCCCCGTCCAGCACAGCGCACCCCGCCGCCCGGGCGACCCGCAACAGCTCTGTCTCCAGCGGCCGGTACACCACCTCGGCCACCCACAGCCCGGGATGCAGCAACTCCGCGGGCAACGGCAGCCCCGGATGCGCGGCCATCCCCGTCGGCGTCGCATGCACGAGCCCGTCGGCATCGGCCAGCAGCCCCGCCAGCCGGTCCGGCGTCGCAGCGACCGCCCGCCCGTCACCGAAATGCCGGTTCAGCGAGGTCGCAAGATCGACGGCCCGGTCGGCCACCGCGTCCACGACAGTGACCCGCTCGGCCCCCAGCGTGAGCGTCGCGTGCGCGACCGCGGCCCCCGCGCCCCCGGCGCCGAGCTGCACCACCCGCTCCAGTGAGGCATCCGGCAGGCCCCGTGCGAACGACGCCGCGAACCCGGTCACGTCCGTGTTGTGGCCGACGGCCCTCCCGTCGGCCTCGAAGACCACCGTGTTGACCGCGCCGAGCGCCTCCGCCTGCGGGGCGAGCGCGTCGAGGTGGTCGATGACCAGCTGCTTGCAGGGGTGGGTGATGTTCAGGCCGTCGAAGCCGAGGTCGCGCGCGGCCCGCACCAGCTCGCCCACGGCCTCCGGCGGGACGCCGACCACGTCGATGTCGATCAGCCGGTACAGGTACCGCAGTCCCTGCCGGTCCGCCTCGCGTTCGTGCAGGGCGGGGCTGAGCGACGGGCCGATGCCGGAACCGATCAGCCCGACGAGATACGAGTCCTTGGCCACGGGGCCCTCCAGAGCGGCATCGCAAACGCTAATGTACGAACTAGTACGTTAGCTATAACACCGAAGGCCGTGGCAGGGGAAGACCTCGCCCGCAACGCCTCCGGCCCGGGCTTCTACAATCTCCGCACCGGCCTCCCCCGCGAAGGAACCCGACAGGAATCCGAAGGAACCCGATGACCAGCGTCGACGAACCGGCACAGACCAACGGGCGGCTCCGTGACGCCGCCCGCACCCAGGCCGAGATCCTCGACGTGGCCACCCGGGAGTTCGCGCGGGCCGGCTACGACGGGGCCCGCGTCGACGAGATCGCGGCCCGCACCCGCACCACGAAGCGGATGATCTACTACTACTTCGGCGGCAAGGAGCAGCTGTTCACGGCGGTCCTGGAGCGCGCGTACGGCGTGATCCGGGAGGCCGAGCAGCAGCTGGACGTCGAGCACCTGGACCCGGTGGCGGCGATCCGCAGGCTCGCCGAGCTGACCTTCGACCACCACGAGCAGCACCCGGACTTCATCCGCCTGGTCAGCATCGAGAACATCCACGGCGCCGAGCACATCGCGGCCTCCGAGAAGCTGGGCCGGATCGGCTCGCCCGCGCTTGAGGTGATCCGCCGGATCCTGGCCGCCGGGCAGGAGTCCGGCCTGTTCACGGCCGACGTCGACGCCGTCGACCTGCACGCGATGATCAGCTCGTTCTGCTTCTTCCGGGTGGCGAACCGGGCGACCTTCGGCGCCCTCTTCGGCCGCGACCTGGTGGACCCGGCGCAGCGCGCGCACTACCGGGCCATGCTCGGCGACATGGTGATCGCCTACCTCACCGCGGAGCGCGCGGCCGGCTGACCGCGCGGGGCGGCGGACGCCCGACGGGACCGAACGGCACCGAACGGCACCGGCACGACCTCTTGACACCGGGGAAACGCGAGCGCAACATCCGTACCCATCGCGACTAACTATCCAGTGGGTTAATTAGCACCCGGCCCCCTGGCCCGCCGACCCCGTCATCCCTGGGATCCGGCCTTCTCCCCCGCCGCTCACTCCGCTTACGTTGGAGTTCCCCGAAGGAGCACCGCCGTGTCCGTCCCCGCCCAGTCCGCCGCCACCGCCGTACCACCCGGTGGCCAGCCGAAGAAGGCCGCCCTGGCCGCCTGGATCGGCAGCGCCCTGGAGTACTACGACTTCTTCATCTACGGCAGCGCGGCCGCGCTGGTCTTCCCGAAGGTCTTCTTCGACGACTCGGACCCGGCCACCGCGACCCTGCTCTCGCTCGCCACGTTCGGTGTGGCGTACGCGGCCCGCCCGGTCGGCGCGCTGTTCCTCGGACACTTCGGGGACCGGGTCGGCCGCAAGAAGATCATGGTCTTCACGCTGCTGCTGATGGGCCTGTCGACGTTCCTGATCGGCTGCCTGCCGACCCGCGCCCAGGTGGGCGGCCTCGCCCCGGTGCTGCTGGTGCTGTGCCGGGTGCTGCAGGGCATCTCGGCCGCCGGTGAGCAGGCCAGCGCAAGCTCCATGAGCCTGGAGCACGCGCCGCCGAACCGGCGCGGCTTCTTCACCAGCTTCACGCTCAGCGGCACCCAGGGCGGCCAGCTGATCGCCACCCTGGTCTTCATCGCGGTCTCCCAGCTGCCCGAGGACCAGCTGATGTCGTGGGGCTGGCGGGTGCCGTTCTGGCTGAGTGTCGCGGTGGCCGTGGCCGGCTGGTTCATCCGGCGCAGACTCCAGGAGACCCCGGCCTTCGCCGAGCAGGCGGCGGGCGAGGGTGTCGTACGGCTGCCGCTGGTGACGCTGCTGCGGCACCACTGGGCGGACGTGCTGCGGGTGATCGGGGGCGCGCTGATCGCCTCGGTGAGCACGATCTTCACGGTGTGGGCGCTGGCGTACGCGACGAGCGACTCGGTCGGGATGTCCAAGACGTCGATGCTGTGGGTCGGCGCGCTGGCGAACCTGGTGGCGCTGGGCGCGATCCCGGCGTGGGCGACGCTGTCGGACCGGATCGGCCGGCGGCCGGTGTACCTGATCGGCGCGGTGGGCAGCGCGGTGGCGATGTTCGGCTACCTGTGGGCGATCTCCACCGGCTCCTACCCGCTGATCATGCTCCTCGGGATCGTCGCCTTCGGTGTCGTCTACAGCGCGGCGAACGGTGTCTGGCCGTCCTTCTACGGAGAGATGTTCTCGACCCGGGTACGGCTGTCGGGCATGGCGATCGGTACCCAGATCGGGTTCGCGGTGGCCGGGTTCGCGGTGACCTTCGCTGCGCAGATCGCGGGTCCGGGCGGCGACGACTGGTCGGCGGTGGCCCTGTTCACGGCGGCGCTGTGCGTGCCGCCGGTGATCGCCGCGCTGTCCGCCCGCGCGACCCACACGGTGGCCACGGAGGACCTCGGGTCCCGTACCCCCCGCGAGGCGTCCCGGCCGGAGACCGTGACGGCCTGAGCCGCTGTCAGATCCGGGAAGCAGGCACACGTCCGCCCGGGCCGGCGCCCGGGCGGACTGCCGCCGTCCCCTGAAGGAGATTTGGTCCCACGCCGTTCACACCCTGGACATGCACGATGACCTGCGGGGATGCCGTTGGGTGCGATCGTGTGCCGTAGGCGGCACCGTGTCCGACCACCTTGAGCAACGGCGGGGAACCGATGAGCCCGAGCACAGCTGACCGTTCTGGACTGACCGTCGCCGAAGGCGACGCCGACACCGCGGCCGGAGTCAGGCCGCTCCTGGACGCCCCGCAGAACGCCGCGGCGGGCGTCGCGATGTGGATCTTCGTGGTCGGCCCGCTGGTCTGCCTGGTCGTCGCGGTGCCGCTGCTGTGGGGACGGGGCCTGTCGGCACTGGACGTCACCATGGCCGTGGTCGCCTACCTCGTCTCCGGCTTCGGCCTCACGGTCGGCTACCACCGCCTCTTCACGCACCGCTCGTTCAAGGCGAAGCGAGGTCTGCGCATCGCGCTGGCCGTAGCGGGTTCGCTGGGGGTGGAGGGCTCGCCGGTGCAGTGGGTGGCCAACCACCGCCGCCACCACGCCTTCGCCGACCGCGAGGGCGACCCGCACTCGCCCTGGCGCTTCGGCACCGACACCCGTGCGCTGCTCAAGGGGCTGCTGCACGCGCACATCGGCTGGATGCTCAAGCGCGAGCTGAGCAACCGGGCGAGGTTCGCGCCCGACATCGACGCCGACCGTGACCTGCGGATCGTCGGCCGGCTCTTCGGACCGCTGACCGTCGTCTCCCTCCTGGCCCCCGCACTGGTCGGCGGGCTCGTCACCGGCTCCTGGGCCGGTGCGCTGACCGGGTTCTTCTGGGCCGGCGTGATGCGGATGGCCCTGCTGCACCACGTCACCTGGTCGGTGAACTCGGTCTGCCACGTCGCGGGGAAGCGCCCGTTCGCCGCCCGGGACAAGGCCACCAACTTCTGGCCGCTGGCCCTGCTCTCCTTCGGCGAGAGCTGGCACAACTCGCACCACGCCGACCCCACGGGCGCGCGCCACGGGGTGCTGCCGGGCCAGCTCGACCCGTCGGCCCGCCTGATCCGGATCTTCGAGAAGCTCGGCTGGGCCCACGACGTCCGCTGGCCCAGCCCGGACCGCCTCAGCGCCCGCCTGCTGCCCGACCCGGCCGGCGGGCAGGAGTCGGCGGCCTGACGTCCCCCCGGACAGCGCGTCGCCCGCGAGGAAGGACGACGAAGACCCGCGCTCGGCGGAACCGCCGAGCGCGGGTCTTCGGGCCCCGGGTGGCTCACCCGGACACCAGCAGCTCCGTCCAGTCCTCCGCCACCCGCTCCAGCGAGAACCCCTCCCGCACCTGTGCGCGGGCCGCCGCCCCCGCGGACTGCCAGTCCTCCTGTTCGGCGAGGGCGGCGATCGCGTCGGCCATCGCCTGCGGGGTGTCGTGGATCCAGCGCCGGTCGTAGATCTCGTCCGCGCCCGGCCACGGCAGCAGCGCGGGTACGGCGCCGGAGGCCATGCCCTCGGCCGGGGCGAGGTGGAAGCTCTCGTCGTCGCTGGTGGAGAGCACATGGCCGACGCGGCGCAGCCAGTTGGGCACGTCGGGGCCGAACCGGTCGAAGACGACGGCGCCTTCGAGCAGCGGGGAGGTCTGCATGCGGCGCAGGATCGCCTCGTAGTGGGCCCGCTCCTCGGGCTTGTTCCAGATCCACCAGTACTCCCACGGCGGCTTGGACTTGACCGAGAGGTGCCAGCGCCGGTCGCGGGCGCGCAGTGCTTCGAGGACGTCGAGGCCGAGGTCGAGGCGTTTGCGGCTGGGCGCGATGCCGATCATGCCGAGGCGGTGGCGGGCACCGGGCGCCTTGGGACGGTCGAGCTGGTCGACGTCGACCCAGTTGCCGATCGTGGTGATCTTCGCGGCGGGCCAGCCGGTGCGGTCCCGGGTGGCGCGGGCGTAGTACGGGCTGACGCACACCACCCGGTCGACGTTGTCGATGTCGACCTGGCGCGGGTATCCGGCGTCGAGTTCGAAGCGGTGCAGGCGCACGATCAGCCGGCTGCCGCGCCGCTTGTGGCGGCTGTACCAGATGGCCGCCGGGCCGCACCACTCGACGACCACCACGTCGGCCCAGTCGGCGAGTTCGCGGCTGCCGGCCGCGTCGTGCCGGGCGAGCGCGGGCCAGGCGTCGATCCGGACGTCCAGGCCGGGCAGCGCGCGCAGGTGGTCGAGGAGGCGGGTGAGGAACTTCAGGTCGTGGCCGGCGACGCCGACCCGCAGCGGGCGGGCCCGGCCGGCGACGGCGGCGGGCGCGGCCGGGAAGGCTCGGTCGAGGTGGCCGCGCCAGCGGGCCGCCGCGGCCTCCATGGTGTACTCCCGGGCGGCCGCCGCGCACCGGTCGGCGGCGAGGTGCCGGGCGGCCGTGTCGTGTACGGCGAGAGCGACGGCGTCCGCCGCGTCCGCGAGGCCGGCGGTGCCCGGTACGAACAGCGGGTAGTCGGCGCCGAGCAGGGCCTCGTGGGCGGGGGTGCGGTTGAGCACGACGGGCAGGCCGAGGGAGCCGAACTCCAGGACCTTGGTGGAGAGTTCGAGGCTGGCGTCGAGGGAGGCGTCCCGCCAGCCGAGGCCGAGGTCGCAGTCGGCGGCCAGGCGCATGGCCTCCTCGCGCGGCACGCCGCCGTGGTGGACGACCTCGGGGGTGGTGCGCAGCGCCTCGGCCATGGCGGTGTCGAAGCCGGGGTGGGCCGCATCCTTGTGGATCTTGTCGCCGACGGCGTGCAGTTCGGTCCGGACGCCGCGCTCGGCGAGCATCGCGGGCAGCCGGGTCATGGGCAGGGTGTTCCAGCGGGGCGCGAACTTGCCGGTGTAGACGAGGCGTACGGGATCGTGCAGGCCGTTGCGGACCGGCACCGGGAAGCCGGGCTCGGGGACCGCGGGCGGGCAGAGCACGGACCGGCCGCAGGCCTCCGGCACCCAGGCCTCCAGGAAGCAGCGCAACTCCTCGGTCTGGCAGAGGAGTTGCCGGGAGGCGGTGGCGATGCGGGCGAGGTCGGCGCGGGCCTCCTCGGTCATCTCGGCCGGGGACTGCGGGATGTCGGTGAGGTAGGCCCAGATCCGGCCGTCGAAGGCGCCGTCGCCGACGATCTGCTTGACCAGCCGGCGGCCGCGCAGCACCAGCAGGTCGCAGGGCTCCTCCGCGTCGAGCCGGGCGAGCAGCTGCGAGGCCTGGAAGGGCGAGAGGGGGTGCGCGCCCTGGCCGGGGACGAGGTGTTCCTCGTACGGGCGGATCACGGTGACGCCGGGCAGGCCCGCGAGGGGGTCGGTGAGCCTGCCGGTCTCGACCGGGGCCTTGAGGACGAGGCGGGTGCGGCAGCCCGCGCGGGACAGTGCCTGGACCGTCGACTGGGCCCAGACGGCGGAGCCGTCGATGAGGTTGAGGTCCACGTCGCCGTAGACGAGCGCCCTGAGGGTGCGGGTCATGACGGTTCCTTTCCACGCACGGCGAACAGGCGGTGCCCGGCGCGCGACCAGCTGTCCGGCGGGGTGCCGGAGTCCAGGAGCGAGCGGCGCACGAGCAGCGGGTGCAGGGCGGGTACGAAGGCGTAGTCGTCGGCGGCGGGGGTGTGGCCCACCGCGTCGGCGCCCGAGAACTCCTGGGCGCAGAGCAGGTCGAGCAGGAGGGTGTCCGGGCGGTCCTCGGTCAGGTCCGTCCAGTCGGCGACCCAGGGTGCGGTGGGCGGTCCGGTGTGCACGGCGACCGAGGCGGCGGTGAGTTCGTCGAGGGCGAGGCCGGCCGGGTCGGCGACGACCACCTCGGCCGGCCGGTGCAGCTGGCCGAGCGCCTGGGCGACGAGCCGGGCCACGTCGGTGGCGTCCCGGGGCGCGGCGAGGACGGCGATCCGGCGTTCGGCGAGCGGGTCGGGGCCGCCGGTGAGGGCGGCGAGCCGGGCCAGCCGGACCCGGGTGCTGTCCTGCAGGAAGACGTCCCGGAGCCGGTCCCGGCCGTCGGTGACCGGGTCGAGGCGGCAGAGCGCCGTCCCGGTGTCGCCGTCGAGGACGGCGTCCCAGGGCAGCAGGGACAGGCCCGGTGCGGACGACGCCGGGCCGTCCCGCCACAGCACCGCGGTGCGGCCCGAACCCCTTGCCTGGGAGACCAGTTCGGACAGCAGCCGGTCCAGGTCGGGGGCGAGTCCGGTGCCGGTGAGCGACCAGGGCCCGGTCTCGGCCGCACAGGCGCTCAGCTGGACCAGGAGGACGTCCGGGTCGGTGCGCTCGACCAGCAGCCGCCCGTCGTGCGGCAGCACCCGGCTGACCACGGCGTCCGCCGCGAAGTCCCGGGCGGTGCCGTCGGTGAGCACGCCGGTGATCACCAGCCGGTCCCGGGGGGCCACGGACAGGGCGCGGTGGGAGAGGTGGAAGCGGTCGTCGGCGTGCGGCTCCGGTGCGGGGGCGGCGGCGCCGGCCTGGGAGCCGGCCGGGCGGCCGCCCTTGGCCTTCCGCCGGCGCCACAGCCCGTACAGCTCCCCCGGCAGCCGGGCCGCGCGGCGCTTCGGCGACCGGGCCGCCGACACCAGCGCCCTGCCGACCCGCAGCGAGGTGGAGCCCTCCAGCATGGCCACCCGAGACTCCAGCACGCCGGTCCGCTCGCGGGCCCGGCGCAGCGCGGAGGAGAGCTGCTCCTTGTCCCGCACGGCGGCGGCGAGCCGTTCGGCGAGGCCGTCCTCGCGGGCCGTCTCCAGGGCGCGGGCGCTTTCCTCGGCGGCCCGCTCCAGGTCGATCAGGCGGGCCCGCTGGGAGCGGGAGACGAAGTCGGCGAGGACGTACTCGTCGGCGATCCTGAGGGCGGTGGCGAAGCCGTCGGCCGGCAGCGGGTGGCCGAACCAGTCGTGCGGCGGGAGGAGTTCCTCGGTGCAGGCGAACACCGCGCCGGCGTGCAGGTGGGTGTAGCCGAGCGAGGCCGCGTGCAGCACCTGGCAGCGGTGCGCCACCAGGGCGTCCAGGAGCCGGTGGTAGGGCAGGTCGGTGCCGGGGTGGCCGAAGACGATCAGGCCGCGGCCGCCGGGCCGCATCCGTTCCAGCGCGGCCAGGCAGTCCGCCTCGGCGCCGTGCAGGGCGAGGTCGGGGCCGTAGCAGAGGAGCATCAGCTCCCCTTCGCCGACGGGTTCGTCGTGCCGTCGCAGCCCGACGCCTGGCGGCAGGTGCAGATAGGGGTCCAGACGCAGGCCGCCGCTCGTCGCGTCCACGACCGAGGTGACGTCGTCCAGGTGCGGGTGGAGCAGATCGGTCAGGCGCATCAGCGGGTCCTTGTGAAGACATGGAAGCCGACCCGGTTCTCGCGGAAGCCGTAGGGCCGGAAGAGGGTGTGGCTCAGGCCCAGGGGTTCGAGCTCCTCGCGGTAGGCGGCGAGCGGCCGGTGCAGGATGTAGTCGCCGCGCGGTACGGGTTCGTCGGTGTTCTCGTCGGTGACGATCAGCCGGCCGGTGATCCGGACGAGCGAGGCGAGGTTGCGCAGGCTCGCCGCCCACTGCGCGTCGTCCAGGAGGTGGAAGAGGACGTCGACGCAGAGCACCACGTCGTAGAGCCAGGGGCTGCGCCACTCGTCGAGGCCGGCGACGGCGTAGCGGGGGCCGCCGCCCTCGGTCCGGGCGTGGGTGACCGCCGCCTCGCTGGCGTCGAAGGCGTCGACGTGGTGGCCGCAGCGGGCGAGCGAGCGGGCGAAGTGCCCCTTGCCGCAGCCCGCGTCGAGGACGAAGAGCGGGGAGGCGGGGCTGGACAGGTCGCCGATCAGGGTGAGGAGCTGGCCGAGCCGGATCGCGTAGAAGATCTCGTTGCCGGGCCGGTCCAGGCCGATGTGGCCGCCGGAGGCGAGGTCGTCGCGTTCGCGGTGCCGGGTGTCCCAGTAGGTGAGAGGGGCTTCGGGGTAGGCGCGGGTGGCGTCGGTCATGGCGCTCCAGCCACTCGGGGGTCGTGGCGCTCCAGCCACTCGGTGAGCACGCGGGCGATCCGGGGGCCGGCCTTGCCGTCCCACAGCGGTGGTCCCTCGGGGTCGGCCGCCGTCTGCCCGTCGAGGACCTTGCGCAGGGCGGGCACCAGTTCGCCGTGCCGGACCAGGCGGTTGGTGCCGTGGGTGACGGTGACGGGGCGTTCGGTCGTGGTGCGCAGCGTCAGGCAGGGCACGCCGAGCACGGTGGTCTCCTCCTGGACGCCGCCGGAGTCGGTGATCACGGCGGCGGCCCCGCGGACCAGGCCCATGAACTCGACGTAGCCGAGCGGTTCGAGGAGGTGGATGCCGGGCGCGTCGGCGAGGCCGGCCCTGCGCAGGGCCTCCCGGCCGCGCGGGTGCAGCGGGACGGCCAGGTCGAGGTGGCCGGCGGCCTCGGTGAGGGCGCGGGCGGCGGCCGCGGCGGCCTCGGGATCGTCGACGTTGGCCGGGCGGTGCAGGGTGACCACGCCGTACCGCTCGGGCAGGGCGTGGGCGGCGCGGGCGGCGGCCGGGTCGAAATGGTCCAGATGGGTGAGCAGGGTGTCGATCATGGGGTTGCCGACGAAGTGCACCCGGGCCGGGTCGGCGCCCTCGCGGGCGAGGTGGCCGACGGCTTCCGGGCTGGTGACGAAGAGCAGCTCGGCGAGCTGGTCGACCAGGCGCCGGTTGACCTCCTCCGGCATCGCCATGTCGAAGCTGCGCAGGCCCGCCTCGACATGGGCGACCGGGATGCCGAGCTTGGCGGCGGCCAGGGCCGCGGCCAGGGTGGAGTTCACGTCGCCGTAGACGACGACCAGGGCCGGGGCGCGGGCGAGCAGCTCGCCCTCCAGGGCCACCAGCAGGTCGGCGGTCTGCCGGGCGTGGCTGCCGGAGCCGACGCCGAGGTCGGTGTCCGGCTCGGGCAGGCCCAGCTCCCGGAAGAAGATGTGCGACATCCGTTCGTCGTAGTGCTGACCGGTGTGCACCAGGACCTGGTCGTGCCCGGTCGCGCGCAGGGCGGCCACGACGGGCGCGGCCTTCACGAAGTTCGGCCTGGTCCCTACGACATGGAGTACGCGGCCGTTCATGTCGTACGTTCTCCGCTCTGTCGGCCTACCTTGGCGACATGGCCCGACGTCCGTCCCGGCACCAGCCGCGTCGTATCCCCCGTGCACTCAGCTTGGCCGCATCCGTCGCCTGGGGCGAGTTGCGGCACGACCCCGCCCGGGCCGCGCTGCTCGGCGTCCGGCTGCTGCCGGGGCGGGCGCGGAGCGGGCTGGAGCCCGTCGAGAAACGGCTCGCCGCCCGGGCCCGTGCGGCCGGGCCCGCCGCCGGCCCGTCCCCCGCCCGGGTACCGGCGCCCACCGGGCGGGCGGTGCGGCCCGAGCCCGGCCGGGTGCTCCACCTGGTCACCAACGGGCTGCCGTTCAGGCACGCCGGCTACACCGTGCGCACCCAGGCCCTCGCGGAGGCCCAGCGGGCCGCCGGGCTCGACCCGCACGTGGTGACCCGCATCGGGTTCCCGGTGGCGCAGGGCGTCCTGGACGCCCGCCCGCTGCAGATCGTGAACGGGGTGCCGCAGCACCGGCTGCTGCCGTACGGGCTGCCCTACGGCCAGGGCGCGGTCCTCGCCCGCAACGCCGAGCTGGCCGGGCGCCTGGTGGAGCGGCTGCGGCCGGCCGTGCTGCACGCGGCCACCGACCACGGCAACGGGCGGGTGGCGCTGGCCCTGCGGGAGACCTACGGGCTGCCGGTGGTGTACGAGGTGCGCGGGTTCCTGGAGGAGACCTGGCTGACCCAGGCGCCCGGCCGCAGTGCGGACGACCCGACGTACCGGGCCCGGCGTGCCCTGGAGACGTACTGCATGCGCGGGGCCGACCTGGTGCTGACGCTGGGCACGGCGATGAAGGCCGAGATCGTGGCCCGCGGGGTGCCCGGGGAGCGGGTCCTGATCGTGCCCAACGCGGTGGACGACGCCTTCCTCGCGCCGCCTCCGGACGGGGCGGAACTGCGCGCCCGGCTCGGCATCGCGGCGGACGACTACGTGGTGGGCACCGTGAGCACCCTTACTCCACACGAGGGAATCGGCACATTGCTCCATGCGGGTGCCGAGCTGCGCCGCCGGGGCGTCCCGCTGCGGCTGCTGATCGTCGGCGACGGACCGGAGCTCGGCAGGCTCCAGGCGCTCGCCGAACGGCTCGGGCTCGGGGCCGGCGCGGCCCTGTTCACCGGCCGCGTGCCGCACCGCCAAGTGCGCGCCTACCACGCGGTTCTCGATGTCTTCGCGGTGCCGCGCACCGACGAACGGGTCTGCCATCTGGTCACCCCACTCAAGCCGGTCGAAGCGATGGCGAGCGGTATCCCCGTGGCGGCCAGTGATGTCACAGCCCTGCGAGAGCTGGTGAAAGACGGAGTGAACGGGCGGCTAATCCAGCCTGAATCTCCGCAGGCTTGGGCAGAAGCTCTCGAAGTATTGCTCTACAGTCGAAAAAGGCGGCATGAATGGGGAGCATCCGCCCGCGCGCTGGTGGCGCGTGAACGCACCTGGAAAAGGGTCGCTGCCACGACCCGAGAGGCGTATCGCGCTCTTGGATGTGTCTGAGACCCCGCGCCCGGAACCGCTCACCGTCCGGGCTCTTCGGATCCGTACGGCATCTGCCGTTACTGCCGTCGAGGGCGGAGTGAATCCCTATGCAGGTCGAAAAGGCCGTACCGCTCGGGGAATCGAGCGCATCGCTCGGGGATGAGGAACAGCCCGACAGTTACGAACTGGCCGTCATCGGGCTCGGCTACGTCGGACTCCCGCTCGCGCGGGAGGCGTCGCTGGTCGGACTGAGAGTGGCCGGGCTCGACCTCGACCCACGGGTCGTGGAGGGCCTCAACGCCGGTCACTCCCATGTCGACGACGTCTCCGACGAGGACGTCGCGCGGATGCGGGCGGCCGGGTTCACCGCGTACACCGACGACAAGTGCCTGGCCCGGGCGCAGACCGTGGTGATCTGCGTGCCGACCCCGCTCAGCGAGGACGGCGGCCCCGATCTGAGCGCGGTGACCTCCGCCGCGCGGGCGGTGGCGGGCCGGCTGCGCCGCGGACGGCTGGTCGTCCTGGAGTCGACCACCTATCCGGGCACCACCGAGGAGATCGTCAGACCGCTCCTGGAGGAGTCCGGGCTGCGGGCCGGCGAGGACTTCGCGCTGGCCTTCTCACCGGAGCGCATCGACCCCGGCAACACCACCCACGGGCTGCGCCAGACACCCAAGGTGGTCGGCGGCTGCACCCCGGCGTGCGCGGCGAAGGCCGCCGCCTTCTACGGCAAGCTCGTCGACACGGTGGTGCAGGCGAAGGGCACCCGCGAGGCCGAGATGGCCAAGCTCCTGGAGAACACCTACCGGCACGTCAACATCGCGCTGGTCAACGAACTGGCCATTCTCTGCCGCGAGTTGCACGTCGACGTATGGGACGCGATCCGCTGCGCGGGCACCAAGCCGTTCGGTTTCCAGCCCTTCCGGCCGAGCGCCGGGGTGGGCGGCCACTGCATCCCGATCGACCCCAACTACCTCTCCTACAAGGTGCGTTCGATCGGCTACGAGTTCCGGTTCGTGGAACTCGCCCGGGAGATCAACGCGCACATGCCGGAGTACGTCGTCCGGCGCGCCCAGGACCTGCTCAACCACGAGGGCCGCGCGCTGCACGGCTCCCGGGTGCTGCTCCTCGGCGTCACCTACAAGCCGGACGTCGCCGACCAGCGGGAGGCGCCGGCGGTGCCGGTGGCCCGGCTGCTGCGGGAGCGGGAGGCCGAGATCGCCTTCCACGACCCGCTCGTACCGGCCTGGTTCGTGGACGGGCAGGCCGTGCCGCGCGTCACCGACGTCATGGCCGCCGTGCGCTCGCACGACCTGACGATCCTGCTCCAGGACCACTCCGCGTACGACCTGCCGGCCCTCGGCGACGAGGCCCGGCTGCTCTTCGACACCCGGGGGCGGATCTTCCGGCCCGGCGTCGAGGTGCTGTAGCCGACCTGCGTAGCAACTCCCCTTCCGCGGACCGGAGTCGAAGGGCTCCGGGCCGCGGAGCCGAAAGGCGCTCAGATGCGGATACTCGTCGTCACCGTCGTCCACCACCCCGAGGACGCGCGCATCCTGCACCGGCAGATCACCGCGCTGCGGGACCGCGGCCACCACGTCGTGTACGCGGCGCCGTTCTCGGCCCGCGAGGTACGGCCGTGCCCGGACCTCGAAGGCATCGACCTGCCGCGGGCCGCGGGCCGCAGCCGCCGCGCGGCCGTCGGCGCGGCCCGGGCCCTGCTGGCCCGGCGCGGGCCCGAGGCGGACGTGATCCTGCTGCACGACCCGGAACTGCTGCTGGCCCTGCCCGGCACCCTGCGCCGCTGGCGGCGGTCCGGAACCGGTCCGGTGGTCGTCTGGGACGTCCACGAGGACACCGCGGCCGCGCTCGCCATGAAACGCTGGGTGCCCGGGCCGCTGCGGCCACCGCTGCGGCTCGGCGTCCGCGCGGCGGAACGGCTGGCGGAGCGCCATCTGCGGCTGCTGCTGGCCGAGGACGCCTACCAGGAGCGGTTCCGCCGCACCCACCCCGTGGTGCCGAACTTCACCACCGCCCCGGCCGAGGCACCCGAACCGCCGGGCACCGAACGGGTCGTCTACGTCGGCCACCTGTCCCGGGCGCGCGGCGCGCTGGACCTGATAGAGACCGCCCGGCACCTCGGCCCCGGCCCGCGCATCGAGGTGGCCGGCGCGGCCGACCCCGACGTCCGGGACGCGCTGACGGCCGCCGACCGGGACGGCGTCCTGCGCTGGCACGGCTTCCTGCCCAACGACCGCGCCCTCGCCCTGTTCCCGGGCGCCCTGGCCGGCCTCTCCCTCCTGCACGACCAGCCCAACTACCGCCACTCCCGGCCCACCAAGGTCGTCGAGTACATGGCGCACGGCGTCCCCGTCATCACCACGCCCACCCCGCTGGCCGCGGACATGGTGGAGCGGCACGGCTGCGGAATCGTCGTCCCCTACGAGGATCCGCGTGCGGCGGCGGAGGCGATACGCAGGCTGGGCGCCGACGCCGTCCTGCGCCACACCGCGGCCCAGCGGGGTCGTGAGGCGGCCCTCACCCACTTCAACTGGCCGGACAGGGCGGCCGAGTTCACGCAGTGGCTGGAGACCTGGGCGCGGGAGGGGGCCGGTTCTAGGCGCGCGGGTGACGCGGCTCGTACAAGGCGACCTCGCCTCCGCCCGGCAACCGGAAGCCCGTCACCCGGCCCCAGGCCGCGACCTGGACGGGTTGGCTGAACTCCACGCCCTTGGTGGTGAGTTCGGTGACCGTGGCGTCCAGGTCGTCGCACATCAGCATCAGTTCGTGCGACGGTTCGCCGTCGGCCGGATGGCATGCCACCTCGGCCGGCGGCAGCCGGAAGATCAGCCAGCCGTGTCCCGCGTCGACGTGCGGCCAGCCCAGCACGTCCCGGAGGAAGGCCCGGTCCGCCTCGGCGTCGCGGGTGTGGATCACCACATGTGCCCCATTGATCACGCGCGGAGGCTAGTCCGGGCCGGGCCGGGCGGCAAGCACCCGCCGCCGCGCGTCGGCCGCCCGCCCGCCACGCGTCCGACCCGCTACGTGTTGGACCAGCCCCGCTCGCAGAGCACCAGGCGGTATCCGTCCGGGTCCTCGACGGTGACCCCCCACTGGTTCCAGTACGGGTTCGGCGCGGACACCCGCTTGCCGCCGTGCTCCTCCAGCCGGGCCACCAGTTCCTCGGGCACCGGCCCGTCGACGTAGACCACCAGCAGGTCCTCCTCGGTGGGCCGGGGCGCCACGGGCCGGGCGGGCTCGTGCACCAGCTCCAGATGCCAGCCGGCGTCCGGCCAGCCGACCATCAGCAGGTCGTGCTCGCCGGGTTCGGGACCGCCCTCGGCCCGCCACACCACACCCAGCCCGAGCCCCCGCACCCAGAAGCGCTCGGCCGCCGCCAGGTCCCGGGAGGGCCGGGCGATCCGGATGTGACTACGGCCGTTGACGGGCATCGTGACCTCTTCCTGAGCTGCCGTTTCCTCCTCGGCAGCCTAGGTGTCCGGCGCGCACGCGGCCATCGGCCGATCGCCCTGGATCACAGGTCCTAGGCCCGGCTTCCCCTTCCCCCAGGGCCGCGCCTCCCGTCAGGCACGCGGAACGCCGTACGCCCGCTCGACCCGCAGCCGCAGCACCAGCCGCCTGTCGCGGACCATCGCGGCGCGGTAGTCGTCCCAGTCGGGGTGCTCGCCGCGGACGTCGCGGTAGAGGCGGACGAGTTCCTCGACGGTCGCGTCGTACGGGTCCCCGGCGACCGGCGAGAGTTCGGCGGTGCCCTCGGCGACCGTGTAGGCCCAGCGGTCGGGGCTGGTGACGTGGTAGGAGGCGCGGGGGTCGCGGCGCAGGTTGCGGGTCTTGGCGCGGCCGTCGGTGACCGACACCCGCACGGTCCGCTCGTCGGGGTAGTAGGCGTGGGTGACATTGGACAGCTGGGGGCGGCCATCGCTCTTGAGGGTGACCAGCACCCCGTCGTGTCCTTCGGCGAGCAGCTTCAGAAGAGCGTCCTGGGTCATGTCCGGTGCAACCCTGCCCCGCCCCTCCGGCATTCCCGCCGACCGACCGCGTAGACACTGTCTACGCACACCTGGTAGACAGTGTCCATGCCTGAATCCGACACGAGTCTGCGGGACCGCCTGGTCGACGTCGGCGTGGCGCTGGTGGCCGCCGAGGGCGCCCAGGCGCTGACGCTGCGGGAGATCGCCCGGCGCGCGGGGGTCTCGCACGGGGCGCCGCGCCGCTGGTTCCCCACCCATCTCGAACTGCTCTCGGCCATCGCACGCCGGGGCTTCACCGAGCTGGCCGCGCGCGGCACGGAGGCGCTGGGCGACGGCACGGCCGCGCCGGGCGCGCAAGTCGCCGCACTGGCCCGGGCGTACCTGGAGTTCGCGCGGGACAACGCGGGAATGTACGAGCTGATGTTCCGTCATGACCTGCTGGAGAGCGGCCGTCTGAGGCTGCGGGAGACCAGCCTGCCGCTGTTCGGGCTGCTCGCCGACCTGGTCGGCCGGGCCCGGCCCGACGCGGACGCGCGGCTCGTGGCAGGGGCGCTGTGGGCGAACCTGCACGGCATCGCCCAGCTGTGGGCCTGGGGCAGCCTCCGGCTCGCCACCGGCGCCGACGACTTCGGACCGCTGCTGGATGCCGCGCTGGACGCCCATCTGGGAGCCGGGAGGTGAACCGGCGGCCGGCCCTGGCGAGCAGTGTCGTGGGCGCCGTGGTCGTCGCGCTGGACGGCACCGTCCTCACCGTCGCGCAGCCCACCCTGCAACGGGAGTTGCACGCCTCCTTCGCCCAGGTGCAGTGGACCAGCACCGCCTACCTGATCGCGGTGGCGAGCCTGCTGGTGTTCGCCGGGCGGCTCGGCGACCGCTACGGGCAGCGGCGCGTGTTCGGGCTCGGCATGCTGGGCTTCGGCGCCGCCTCGGCCGGCATCGGGCTCGCGCCCGGGATCGGCTGGGTGATCGGACTGCGGGTGGCGCAGGGGGTGTTCGGGGCGCTGCTGCAACCGGCCACGCTCGGCATGCTGCGGGCCGCGTACCCGCCGGACCGACTCGCGAGGCCCCTCGCGGTGCGCACCGCGGCCGTCGGGCTGGCCGCCGCGGCGGGACCGCTGCTCGGCGGGGCGCTGGTGACGGGCCTCGGCTGGCGGGCGGTGTTCTTCCTGCACGTACTGCCGACCACGGCCTTCGGGGTGTTCGCCCTGACCGGGCGGGAGCGGGAGCGGCCGGTCCGGGGCCCGCTGGACCTGCCGGGTGCGGGACTGCTCGCGGTCGCGCTGGCCGGTCTGGTGCACGGCCTGGTCACCGGTACGCCGGTGAGCCTCGGGGCGGCCGTGGTCGCCGGGGTGGTGTTCGTCCGGCACGAGCGGCGCACGGCGCGTCCGCTGCTGCCGCCCGGAACGGTCGGCGTCCCGGCGGTGGGTGCGGCCCTCGGCGTGCTGGTCGCCGCGTCGGCGGCCCTGTCCGGGACGCTGTTCACCGCCGTGTACGTCCTCCAGCGCACCCTGGGCCTCGACCCGTTCGCGAGCGCCCTGCGCAGCCTTCCGCTGGCGGTGCTGATGGTGGCGTCCGCCGCCGGCTGCCCCGCCCTGCTGCGCCGCCTCGGCCCGCGCCGCACCACCGCGGCCGCGACGGCACTCCTCGCGCCCGGCGCCCTGCTGCTGGCCCTGCCCTCGGCAACGCCCGCGCTGTACTGCGGGTTCGGCCTGCTGGGCGCCGGGTTCGGCACGGTGCTGGTGGCGGCGACCCACGTCGTCGTGCACCGGGCCGACGCCGGGGCGGCCGGGGTGGCGGGCGGACTGCAGCAGACCGCGCTGAACGTCGGTCCGGCGCTCGGGGTGGCCGTGGCGGGTGCGCTGCTGGGCTCCGGGACCGTGAATCCGCTGCTCATGATGGCGTTTCTGGCCGTGCTCGGCGTGGCGGCGGCACGTCCGCTGCCCGCCGCCTCTTCTATAGCGTCCGTCACACCACACGTGGATGAGCGGGACCGTTCCCCTCTTCCTGCGCAACGATGAGGTCCGAGGTCGGACCGCACCGCGGACGACACGACCCAAGGAGAGCGATGGCACAGCTGCGACAGGAAGTCGACCCCGGTGAGGTGGGGCTGGACGTGAAGGCGCTGGACCGCCTCGACCAGCACTTCGCCCACTACGTCGACGAAGGGCGCCTGCCCGGTTACCTGGTGGCCGTGGCACGCGGCGGCCGGGTCGCCCACCTCACCACGCAGGGCCTCCGCGACCGCGCGGCCGGGCTGCCGGTCGAGCCGGACACCATCTGGCGGATCTACTCCATGACCAAGCCGGTCACCGCGGTCGCCGTGCTGCTGCTGGTGGAGGACGGGCTGCTGTCCCTGGACGACCCGGTCGACCGCTTCCTGCCGGAGTTCGCCGCCCCGCGGGTCCATGTCTCGGGTTCGGGGGACGACATGGTGACCCGGCCGGCCGACGGGCCGATCCGGATCCGCCATCTGCTCACCCACACCGCCGGGCTGACCTTCGCCTTCTACCACACGCACCCGGTGGACGCCCGGTACCGCGAGGCGGGCCTGGAGTTCTCGGTGCCGTCGGGCGCGGACCTCGCGGAGGCGATGGCCGTGTACGCCCGGATGCCGCTCCAGTTCGAGCCGGGCACCCAGTGGAACTACTCCGTCGGCTTCAACGTGCTCAGCCGCGTCGTCGAGGTGGTCTCCGGGCAGCGGCTCGACGCGTTCTTCGCGGACCGGATCTTCCAACCGCTGGGCATGCCGGACGCAGGCCTGCACATCGTCCCCGAACAGGCCGACCGGCTCTCGGAGTTGTACGGCGAGACCGAGGGCGGCGGCATCGAGGCGATCCCCGGGCTGCCGTTGCGCGGCCGCCCCCGCTTCCTGTCCGGCAGCGGCGGCCTCGCGGCGACGGCGTACGACTACCACCGTTTCATGGAGATGCTGCGCCGGGGCGGCGAACTGGACGGCGTCCGGCTGCTGTCCCCCGCCTCGGTCGGGCTGCTCTCCAGCAACCACCTGCCCGGCGGGGCGGATCTGCGGTCCTACGGCGCCCCGGTCCACCAGGAACCCGGCAACGACGGGCTCGGCTTCGGTCTCGGCGTCTCCGTGGTGATCGACCCGGACCGCACCCTCTCCCCGAGCAGCCCCGGCGCCTACGGCTGGACCGGCGCGGCCACCACCGCGTTCTGGGTCGACCCCACCCACGACCTGACCGTGCAGTTCCACACCCAGGTCCGGCCGAAGACGCTGAAGATCTTCCCGGACCTGCGCCGGCTGGTCCACGAGACGATCCAGGACTGAGCGCCGCTCACACGAGGTTGGCCTCCGGGCGCGGGGCGTCGGCCGCGAACCGGCCGGCGTCGAGCGGGCGGACGTCCAGGAAGGGTGCCCGGCCGAGGTACAGGTCGCGGATCACCTCGCCGACGGCCGGTGCCTGCAGGAAGCCGTGGCCGGAGAACCCGGTGGCGTACAGGAACCGGGAGACCGAGGCCGCCTCGCCGATCAGGGCGTTGTGGTCCGGGGTGTTCTCGTACAGACCGGCCCAGCCGCCGGTGCGGCGCAGGTCGAGCAGGGCCGGGGCGCGGCGTTCCATCGCCGCGTACAGCCGCGGGATCCAGCGGTCGTGGGTGTCGGTGGCGAAGCCCGGCCGCTCGTCGGGGTCGGACATGCCGAGCAGCAGACCGGGGCCCTCGGCGTGGAAGTACAGGCTGGTGGTGAAGTCGATGGTCATGGGGAGCGTCGGCGGCAGCCCCGGCACCGGTTCCGTCACCGCGATCTGGCGGCGCAGGGGCTGGACCGGTAAGTCGACGCCGGCCATCGCGCCGACCGCCCGCGACCAGGCACCGGCCGCGCAGATCACCGTTTCGGTGGCGATCCGGCCGAGGGTGGTGTGCACGGCGGTGAGGTACGCGCCGTCCCGTTCGATGCCGGTGACCTCGGTGTGGCGCAGCACGCGGGCGCCATGGGCCCGGGCGGCGGCCGCGTAGCCGTGCACGACGGACTCGGGGGTGCAGTGGCCGTCGTCCGGGGAGTACGCGGCGGCCAGCAGCCCGTCGGTGGCGATCAGCGGGGAGAGCCGGGCCGCCTCTTTCGGGGTGAGCATCCGGCTGGGCACGCCGAGGTGGTTCTGGAGCCGGACCCCTGCCTCGAAGGAGGCGACCTCCTCGGGGGTGGAGAGGAGGAACAGGTAGCCGACGCGGTGCAGCCCGATGTCGTACCCGATCTCCTCGCCGAAGCGGGCGAAGGCCTCCAGGCTGCGCGCGCCCAGCTGGATGTTGAGTTCGTCGGAGAACTGGGCGCGCACCCCGCCCGCGGCCTTCGAGGTGGATCCGGCGGCGAGTTCGTCACGTTCGACGAGGACGACGTCGCGGACGCCCGCCCGCGCGAGATGGCAGGCGATGCTGGTACCCATCACCCCGCCGCCGATGATCACGACCTGGGCCCGAAGATTCACGCGTGTACCTCCTGTCGGTCTCCCCCGATCCTTCCCCGGGAGGCCGCCCGGTACCTCAGGACCAGTGCGCCACCGCGTCCAGGTGGGGCAGCACGTGGTCGAGGCGCTCGCGCTTCGTCCGCAGGTAGGTGATGTTGTTCTCGCACGGCTCGATCAGCAGCGGGACCGTTTCGGCAACCTCGATGCCGTGCCGTACCAGGGACTCGCGCTTGCGCGGGTTGTTGGACATCAGGCGTACCGAACGCACGCCGAGGTCGCTCAGGATGCCGGCGGCGACGCCGTAGTCGCGGGCGTCGACGGGCAGGCCGAGCGCGAGGTTGGCCTCGACCGTGTCCAGGCCCTCCGCCTGCAGGGCCATCGCGCGCAGCTTGGCGAGCAGGCCGATGCCGCGGCCCTCGTGCCCCCGCAGGTAGACGACGATGCCGCTGCCTTCGGCGACGACCGCGCGCAGCGCGGCGGCCAGCTGGTCGCCGCACTCGCAGTGCTGGGAGCCGAACGCGTCGCCGGTCAGGCACTCGGAGTGCAGCCGGGTCAGCACCCGGTCGCTGGCTATGTCCCCGTAGACGAGCGCGACTTGCTCGTCGCCGCGGTCGTGGTCCAGGTAGCCGATCGCCTGGAATTTCCCGTACACGGTGGGCAGCGGTGCATTCACGACGCGTTCCACGCCCGAACGCCGTGGGGACTTCTTGCCGAGTACGCCGATGTTTTCTGTCATGATCTGATTCCTAAGCAGAGACGAAAGGCCGTGAAAAGATGAGTGGTTCGGGCGCGCGTACGGCGGCTTACGGCTTGTTGCCGGCGGACACTACGGAAGAGGTACGGACCAGGGGGGCGGGCGTTTCAACACAGGTCGCCGTCCTTCCCGTGGGGAGCTTCGAACAGCACGGCCCCTACCTTCCGCTCGCGACGGACACCCTCGTCGCCTGTGCCGTCGCCCGGGAGATCGCCGCCGCGTACCCGGTGCATCTCCTGCCTCCGGTGACGGTCTCCTGCTCGCACGAGCACGCGGCCTGGCCGGGGACCGTCAGCATCTCCGCGGTGACGCTGCACGCGGTGGTGAACGACATCGCCGGCTCGCTGCGCCGCTCGGGGGTCGAGGCGCTGGTCGTGGTCAACGGCCACGGCGGCAACTACGTGCTGGGCAACGTCGTGCAGGAGGCGTCGGCGCGGGGCGAGCGGCTGGCGCTGTACCCGGCCGTGGAGGACTGGGAGGGTGCCCTGGATCGGGCCGGGGTGGAGACCTCGGCGCTCACCGACATGCATGCCGGAGAAATCGAGACCTCCATTCTGCTGCACGCTCATCCCGAATTGGTCCGCCCTGGTTACGAGTCCGCTGATTTCACCGCTGACGACCGTCGTCATCTCCTCACCCTGGGAATGTCCGCCTATACCGAGTCGGGCGTCATCGGCCGTCCTTCCCTGGGGTCGGCGGAAAAGGGGAAGGAACTCCTGTCCAGCCTCGCGGATTCCTTCGGCGTGCTTTTCGAACTGCTCACCGCCGGGCGGGAGTAGCGCAGCCCCGCGTACCAGCGGACGACCAGGACCACCAGACCCGGCAGGGCCGCCACGAAGCTGAGGACGCCGTAGACCACGGCCGTGGCCAGCCCGTGGTCCGCGCCGAGGCCGGCCGCGGCGAACGCCCAGGCGGTGACGCCCTCCCGGGGGCCCCAGCCGCCGACGTTCAGCGGCAGGCCCATCGCGACCAGGGCGAGGACGGCGATCGGGACGAGGGCCGCCACCGACGCGGCCGAGCCGGCGACCCGCGCGGCCACCACGAACATCCCGACGTGCCCGGCGAGGATGACCGCCGAGGACAGCGCGACGCCCGGCCCGTTCCGCCGCGACAGCAGTGCGCGGCGGGCCTCGCCGAGGGTGGCGCGCAGGGCGCCGGCGCGCTTGCCCGGGGCCTTGTTCATGCGGACGGCGACCACGATCGCGCACGCGCCGGCCAGCGCGGCCGCCGCCAGCGGGGCGAAGCTGCGCGCGTCGTCACGGACCGGCGAGGGCAGGATCAGCAGCGCGCCCGCGCCGAACAGCGTCAACGCGATCTGCCCCGCGGTGCGTTCGAGGACGACGGCGCGGACCCCGCGCCCGATGTCGCCCTCGCTCTGCCCGTGCCGGACGGCCCGGTGCACGTCGCCGAGGACTCCGCCGGGCAGGGCCGCGTTCAGGAACAGGGCCCGGTAGTAGTCGCCGACGGCGGGCCCGAGCGGCAGCCGGAGGCCGAGGCTGCGGGCCACCAACTGCCAGCGCCAGGCGCTCAGTACGGTGGTGACCGCGCCGATCACCAGGCCGCCGACCAGGGTCGGGGTGTCGATCCGGCGCAGTCCGTCGAGAAAGACGCCGGTACCGAGGCGCCAGAGCAGCACGGCGATGATGGCGGCGCCGACGACGGTGCCCAGGTGGGTGCGGACGGCGCGGAGGTTGAGGCGCCGGGGCACGGCCGGCGGCGTGAGGGGCGCGGACTGCCGGACCAGGGTGGGGGTGCTCACGAGGTGCCTCCGGTCGGCCGGGCGAGCGCGAGCAGGTCACTGTGGTGCACGACGACCCGCAGCTCGCCGGCCGCGTTGGCGGCGAGCCGCTCGGCCAGGTAGGCCTCGGCACGCTCGGCCAGTTCGGGGCGCTCCTCGACCGCGGCGCCGACCCAGCCGCGCAGCCACTGCTCGGTGAGCGCCTTCTCGTCGGGGCCGAGCCGCCACGCGCTGGGGTGCAGCTTCACGGTGGCGCCCCGGTCGGCGAACGCCTCGCAGGCGGCCGTGACCGCGTCCGGGCCGAGCAGTCCGCCGCGCCGCTGGTGGGCGTTGAACGCCTCGGCGAACTCCGCGTCCAGCGGGTGGGCGGGGCTCAGTTCGACCCGTCCGGCGACCGACAGGGTGAGCAGCGCGGGGCAGCCGGCCCCGGTGCAGGCCGCGGCGAGGGTGTCGACCTCCTCCCGGGTGAGGACGTCCAGGAGCGCGGACGCGGTCACCAGGGAGGCGCCGATCAGCGCGTCGGGGGTGAGCCGGGCGACGTCGCCGCGCCGGGTCTCCACGGTGACCCGGCTGCCGTCGGCGGCCGCGCGGGGCGAGGCGACGGCGGCGAAGTGCAGCAGGTAGGGGTCGCGGTCGTGCAGGATCCAGTGCTGGGCGCCGTCGAGGCGGGGCGCGAGCCAGCGGCCCATCGAGCCGGTGCCGCAACCCAGGTCGTGCACGACGATCCCGCCCGCCTTGCCGGGCAGGTTGGCCAGCCGGATCCGCAGCGGGTCCAGCAGGTCGTTCGCCCGGGCGGCCGCGTCCGCGCTCTCCCGCAGCTCCAGCCACTCGGGGGCGTACCGCGGCGGCTCCTCGGGGCCGGCCTCCCGCAGCCGTACGGTGGCCCGCTCGCCCGGACGGGCGACGGGACCGGCCCCGGCTATCACCTCGGAAGGCGCCTGTTCGCGTTCTCGTCCCACTCGTGCATCCGTAGCATCCGTCGGCCCGGGCTGCGCGGGTATCGCGCCGACCGGAGCAGTGGTCGTGGTCTCGCTGGTCATGCCGCCCTCCGGGGTTCGTCAGGGAGCCGCAGCAGGACTCCGGCCAGGCTGCGGGCGGTGGTCGCCCAGCCGTCGAGCGCCGCCCGCCGGCCGCGCGCGGCGGCCTTGAGGCGACGGCGTACGTCCGCCTCGCCGAACCAGCCGCGCAGTTCGACGGCGAGCGCGGCGGGGTCCTCCGGCGGCACGAGGATGCCGGGCACCCCGCCGTCGGGGGCACGGCCGACCGCCTCCGGCAGGCCGCCGACGTCGGTCGCGAGCACCGGGATGCCGCGGGCGAGGGCCTCGGTGACCGCCATGCCGTAGGTCTCGGCGTACGAGGTGAGGACCATCAGGTCGGCGGCCGCGTAGCTGGCGTCGAGGTCCGCTCCGGCGCGGGCGCCCGCGAGGTGCAGCCGGTCCGACAGCCCGTGCCCGGCGATCAGCGACCGCAGGTGGGCGACGTACTCGGGCGCCTGGTCGAGACCGCCGACGCAGGTGCAGGTCCACGGCAGGTCCCGGACCGCGGCGAGCGCCTCGATGAGCCGGTGCTGGCCCTTGCGCGGGGTGACGGCGGCGACGCACAGCAGGTGCGAGACGCCGTCGGTGCCGCCGGCCAGCGGGGCGATGTCGGCGCCCGGGGTGGCCACATGGACCCGTTCGGGGGCCAGGCCGTGGTGCGAGACCAGCCGTCGTACCGCCCAGTCGCTGGTCGCGATCACGGCCGGTACGGCGCGCAGCACCGCGCGCTCGCGGGCGTCGAGGTCGGCGGCCACGGCCGGGTCGAGCCCGGTCTCGTCGCCGAGCGGCAGGTGCACCAGGACGACGAGCCGCAGCCGTTCGGCCTCCGGTACGACGGTCTCGGGCACCCCGCACGCCACCAGGCCGTCAAGGAGGACGACCGTGCCGTCGGGCAGTTCCCGCAGGGTGCGGGCGAGGGCGTCGCGGGCGGCGGTGTCGGGGCGCGGCCAGGAGCCGGGCACCGCGTGCCTGGTGACCTGCCAGCCGAAGCCGGGCAGGTCCAGGCAGACCCGCCGGTCGTAGGCGTTGCCGCCGCTCGGGTTGGCCGGGTCGTCGACGCCGCCGGGCATGACGAAGTGCACGTTGCGCAGGGACATGGGGAGGATCCCGATGCTCGCCGGAGCCTTGCTGTCGGTGGTCGCCGCGCGCTGCGCGGGCACGTAGGTGAGGGCCGACGGGCGGCCGATGGCCATGTCGGTCACAGGGCACGCTCGTAACTCGCCCAGGCGACGTGCGACTCGTGGAGGGTGACGGTCAGCCCGGCGAGGCCCCGGGCGCCCTCGCCCAGCGCGCCCTTCTCGATGCGCTCGGCGAGCCGGTCCGCGACGACCTTCGCGAGGAACTCCGTGGAGGTGTTGATCCCGGCGAAGTCGGGCTCGTTGTCGAGGTTTCTGTAGTTCAGCTCGCTGACCACGGCCCCGAGCTCCTGGGTGGCAAGACCGATGTCGACGACGATGTTGTCGTCGTCCAGCTGCTCACGGCGGAAGGTGGCATCCACGAGGAACGTGGCGCCGTGCAGTCGCTGCGCGGGCCCGAACACCTCGCCGCGGAAGCTGTGGGCGATCATGATGTGATCGCGGACGGTGATGCTGAACAACGGACGACCCTCCAGGTGCGGCGCGTCTGGTCCCCCGGCTGATCCCTGCCGGGGGATGCCCTTAATACGGCTCTTGGCTTCCCCGTGTTCAGTCCACTCTCACTCTTTTCTCAGGTCAGGACCTCTTGGCGGCTCGCACCGGCCGTTATTGGACGTTCCGTCAGCCGTTGTCGCCGTAGCGGACCCGGTGACAGAGGGCCGGAAGCTCCCCGGAGGCGAGCCTCGGGAGCACCTCCGGCAGCTCCTCGAACGTGCTTTCCCCCGTGATGAGGGCGTCCAGCGCCGGGTCCGCCAGCAGGTCCAGGGCCAGGGCCAGCCGGTCGGCGTAGGTGCGGCCGGCGCGGGCGGCCGGGGAGACGGTGCCGACCTGGCTGCTGCGCACGGTGAGCCGGCGGGAGTGGAAGGCCTCGCCGAGCGGGAGCGCGATCCGCCGGTCGCCGTACCAGCTCAGGTCGAGGACCGTGCCCTCCGGCGCGAGGAGCTCCAGCGCGCGGGTGAGGCCCTGTTCGGTGGCGCTGGCGTGCACGACGAGGTCGCAGTCGCCGAGGGCGTCCTCGGGGGCCGCGAAGTCCACGCCGAGGGCCTCGGCCGTCTTGGCCCGGGCCGGGTCGGCGTCGACCAGCTGGAGCCGCAGGCCGGGGAAGCGGGCGAGCAGGGCGGCGACCGAGCAGCCGACCATGCCGCCGCCGATGACCGCGATCCGGTCGCCGACCAGCGGCGCCGCGTCCCACAGGGCGTTCACGGCGGTCTCGACCGTGCCCGCGAGTACGGCACGCGCCGGGGGTACCCGCTCCGGTACCACCGTCACCGCGCTCACCGGAACGACGTAGTGCGTCTGATGCGGATACAGGCAGAAGACGGTACGCCCGATCAGCTCATCGGGCCCCTGCTCGACCACGCCGACGCTGAGGTAGCCGTACTTCACCGGCCCCGGGAAGTCGCCTTCCTGGAACGGTGCCCGCATCACGGCGTGTTGGCTCTCCGGGACCCCGCCCCGGAACACCAGTGTCTCGGTGCCCCGGCTGACTCCCGAGTACAGCGCGCGCACCAGCACCTCGCCCTCGCCGGGCTCCGCGAGGGTGACGTCACGCAGCTCTCCGTGGCCCGGGGAACGGAGCCAGAACGCGCGGGCCGAGGACTTCATCGGCATCCTCCTGAACGATCGGGAAGTGGTTCACGTACGGAGATGTGCACAGCGAGAAGTGCACAGGCCGCGCACAGTACGCGGCGTTGATCGACTCTGTCACTCGGCCGGAGGACGTGCGGTGGCCCTGAACAACACTTACGAAGCCAGGCTGGTCCAGCAGGAGACCGCTGTGGGAGCGGGCGTGCAGATCCTGTTGCTGGCCCTGCTGGGCTCCGCGATCGGTATGGGGCCGGCCGGCTGGCTGACGGGTCTCGCGTTCGCGATAGCCACCTGGGCGGTGCTCTCCCGGGCCCTGCACCGCACCCGGCCGCGCTCCTTCGGCCCCGCCAACCGGGTGACCCTCGGCCGCGCGATCCTGGTCGGCGGCGTCACGGCCCTGGTGGCCGACTCCTTCGAGAGTTCCCCGCCGGTCACCCTCCTGGTCGGCCTGACGGCCGTGGCCCTCATCCTCGACGGGGTGGACGGCAAGGTGGCCCGCAGGACGGGTACGTCCACCGCGCTGGGCGCCCGCTTCGACATGGAGGTCGACGCGTTCCTGATCCTGGTGCTGAGCGTGTACGTCTCGACGCAGCTCGGGCCGTGGGTCCTCCTGATCGGCGGGATGCGCTACGCGTTCGTCGCGGCCGCGAAGGCCGCGCCGTGGCTGAACGCCCCGCTGCCGCACTCCATGGCCCGCAAGACGGTCGCCGCGATGCAGGGCATCTGCCTGCTGCTGGCCGGCGCGGACCTGCTGCCGCACCTGGCCAACCTGGGCGTGGTGCTGCTGGCGCTGGGCTCGCTGGTGTGGTCCTTCGGGCGGGATGTGCTGTGGCTGTGGCGCAACGCACGGGCGGCCTCCCTGGAGGCGGCGCCCGCGGCGGCGGCAACGGAGCGCGTGCCGGATTCCGCCGAGGAGCTGGAGATCCTGGAGCTGGCGGTGCGCTGACCCGGGCACGGCGAAGGGCCCGGACCGTTCCCCGGTCCGGGCCCTTCGCCGTTTGCCGACGGGTCCCGCGCCCTACGACTTCGCGCCGCGGGTCCGTACGACGGCGAACGCGGCCGCCGCCAGGCCGAGGACGCCGACGATCAGGCCGGCGATGCCGAGGCCGCGGGCGGTGGAGTCGCTGGCGTCGGCAGCCGTGACCGCCTTGCCACTGGCCTTGGTGGCGGACGCGGACGACGCGGACGACGCGGCGGTGTCGCCCGCGGCGTCGTCGCCCGCCGCCGTCAGCTTGAGCGTCGGCGCCGGGTTCTCCGGCTCGTCGTCGCCGCTCTGGGCCTCCTCGATCCAGCGGACGACCTTGCCGTCGGAGTAGGTCTGCAGGGTCTTGAAGGTCAGCTGGTCGGTGTCCTCGGGCAGTTGGCCGAAGGCGACGTCGAAGTCCTCGAACTGGCCGGCGCCGATCTTGCCGCCGGTCCAGGTGATCTCGGAGGCGGCCTCGGTGATGGTGCCGTCGTCGGTCTTTACGGGCGTCTTGAGCTTGGTGGTGGTCACCTTGGCGGTCCAGCCGTCGTGCGGGGTGACGAGGACGCCCAGGACCGGGTGGTCGGTGGGCAGGTAGACCTGGACCTTGGTGGTGGCGGCGGTGTCCTCCTCGTTGGGCACGCGGAAGGTCAGCACGCCGTCGGTGGCGCCCTTGGCGTAGCTCTCGGGGTGGACGGTGACGTGCGCGGCGGCGACACCGGCGGCGGCCAGGACCGACGCGGCGGTCAGCGCGGTGACGGTGGCGGCGCGACGGAAGGTGTGGCGGGTCGCGGACATGGCAGACATGGCGGACATGAGTGAGTCGATCTCCGTACGAGTGAAGTCTGTTAGGGAGTTTTACGGGTGTTTGACCGTGTACGGGATCGGGTTCGGGGGGCCGCGCCGGCTCACCGCGTGCCGCAGCGCGAGCAGCGGGCGGGGCCGTATCGGGCCGGCCGGGGCCAGTCGGGGCCGGCCGGCCGGGGCGGGCAGCGGGGCGTCGCGCCACCAGGCGGCCAGACCGGGGACGAGCGCGGCGGTCCGCCTCAGCAGCGACCACAGCGCGGCCTCGCCGCGCCGCAGCCACCAGGAGGCGACGAGCGCGGCGAGGACGTGGGCGAGGGTGGCGTGGGCGGTGAGGACGTGGACGGGCGGGTGATACGGCGCCGAACCGCCCATGCCGGACATCTTCGCCATTCCTGTCATGGCGTGACCGTGCATGTTCATGCGGGCCATGGTCATGGCGGGCGCGTGCGCAGCCGGAGTGACCGCGCGGGCCGCGCCGAAGCCGAAGTGCAGACCGGCCTGGGTGAGGAGCATGCCGACGCCGATCTCCGGCAGCCCGCGCTCCCGCCCCGCGAGGGGCCGCCCGAGGGCGAACACGGCCACGAACCCGGCCGCGTCGGCCCACAGCGGCGGCATGTCACCCATGGCGAGCCCGTGCCCGGCGGCAGCCAGCAGCACGCACACCGCGGCGAACACCGCGGCACGCAGGCTCCGTACCGCCGGTGACGCACTCATGGTGAGCGATCCTCCCACGGTGGGGTGGTACGGGAGGCAGGGACGCCCCGTTCACTCATGACCCGGAATTTCCTGTGCGGTCCGGTCCGGACCTCACAGGTTCGGGCGCGGCCTGCGCGGCGGGCCCGCGCCCGGCTACTTCTTCTGCTCCACCCGCACCCAGTCCACCTCCGCCCGCACTCCCCCGCCCGCGATCTTGTCCACGCTGGACTGCGGCAGGCCCCAGTAGGGGGTGGTGGCCTGGTTCCAGCCGGCCGGGTAGGCGCCGCCGAGGGCGAGGTTGAGGATGACGTACTGGTTGTGGTCGTAGACCCACTGGCCGCGGGTCGACTCCAGGACGTTGCGGGTCGTCTCCTGGACCAGGGTGTCGTCGACGTAGAAGCGCATCGCCGTCGGGGTCCACTCCACCGCGTAGGTGTGCCACTGGTCGATCGTGCCGCCGTTCGGGAAGGTCTGGCGGGCGCCGATGTTGCCGTCGGCCGAGTAGCCGGGGCCGTGGAGGGAGGTGCTGGTCCAGGTCGGGTAGCCGATGTTCTCCATGATGTCGGTCTCGCCGGAGGCGGGCCAGGAGACGGACGGGTCGTCGACGTTGCTGCCGAGCAGCCAGAAGGCGGGCCAGAAGCCGTCGCCGACCGGGAGTTTCATGCGGGCGCTCACGCGGCCGTAGGTGAAGTCGAAGTGGGTGTCGGTGTCGATGCGGCCCGAGGTGAAGTCGTAGGTGCCGCCGCCGGCCTGGGTGCAGCCCTTGCAGTACTTCGCCTTGAGGATCAGCTCGCCGTTCTGGGTCTGGATGTTGTCCGGCGAGTCGACGTACGCCTGTGCCTCGCCGTTGACCGAGCCCATCTCGGTGCCGGTGCGCACGACCCGCCACTTGGAGCGGTCGAGCGAGGAGCCGGTGAAGTCGTCGAAGAACGTGGTCTGGTAGGTGCCGGACTGGTCGCCGGGGAGGGCGGGGTAGGCCGCGGAGGCGCTGCCGCCGGTGCCCCAGACCTGGAACTCGTAGAGGGAGTAGCCGAACTGGGCGGTGTAGGGCGCCGGGTTGTAGAAGCTGCGGCGCTCCTTGCCGAGCATGCGGACGTATCGGCCGGTCGCCGGGGAGGGGAGCGTGACGGTGTCGTGCAGGCCGGAGGCGTCCGAGGGGGACACGACGTTCGCGCGGCGGGCGGCGATGTCGGCGGCCGACGGCTCGTACACCGTGCGCCAGTTGACGTTGTCGTCGGAGACCTGGAGGAGGTAGTCGACGGCGTACGCCGACTCCCAGTAGAGGTCCACGGAGGAGATCGTGGAGGTGGCGCCGAGGTCGACCGAGATCCAGCGGTCGGCGTTCCAGTCGCTCGACCAGCGGGTGTAGTCGCCCTTGAGGTCGGTGGGCCGGCCGCCGTCGGTGGCGAACGCCGGTGAGTTGCCCGCGTGCTGGTAGTAGTTGGAGTACGCCGGGTGGTTCAGGGCGAGGTTGGTGACGGTCGAGGACGCGGGGGCCGGTTCGCCGCCGTAGACCTTGAAGTTCCAGAGCGAGTAGCCGTAGGGGGTGGCGCGCTCGATGCCGCGCATCCGGACGTAGCGGCCGGTGACCTCCTGCGGGTAGGTGTGGGCGGTGACCGAGCCGCCGGTGCCCGCGGTCTCGGTGTAGAAGGGCGTCCAGTCCGTGCCGTTCCTGGAGGCCTCCAGGACGTACCTCTTGCCGTACGCGGCCTCCCAGTCGAGCTGCACGCTGTCGATGCGGATCGTGGTGCCGAGGTCGATCTGGATCCAGGCGTTGTCGGCGAAGTTGCTGGACCAGCGGGTCGCGCCGTTCGCGTCGAAGGCCATGCCGGGGGTGGTGCCGGCGTTCTCGTAGCCGGAGGCGGTGACGGCGGAGGGGTTCGCGGCGTAGGCGGTGTTCGCTCGGTCGGTGTCCCAGGTCACGGCGGTGGCGGCCGCGGATGCCGGGGCGGCCAGGATCGTGCCCGGGGTCAGCAGGGCGGCTGCCGCGAGGGCGGCCAGGACGGTACGGGGGATGCGGGTCGGCATGTGGGTCTCCTGAGCGTCGGCAGTTCCTTCGGTTGTGTTGTGTGCATGACAGATCAAGCTCCGTGCCCGGTGCTCGTGCGCAGGACGATGACGCATGAGGGTCGTATGTGCGGTGGGCGCGGAACTCCCCTGGTCCGCGCCCACCGCGGTGTGTGTCAGGCCGCCCGGCGGGCCTGTCCCCGGTGTTCGCGGATGATGTCCGCGTACCGGTGGCCGCTGCCCTTGATCGTGCGGACCTGGGTGCGGTAGTCGACGTGGACCAGGCCGAACCGCTTGTCGTAGCCGTACGCCCACTCGAAGTTGTCCAGCAGCGACCAGGCGAAGTAGCCGGCCAGCGGGGCCCCCTTGCGGGCCGCCGAGGCGCAGGCCGCGAGGTGGGCGACCAGGTACTCCTGGCGCTCGGGGTCGTCGACCGTGCCGTCGGGGCGGACCACGTCCGGGTAGGCGGAGCCGTTCTCGGTGACGTAGATCTTGCGGGCGCCGTACTCCTCGGTGAGGCGCAGCAGCAGCGTCTCGATGCCGCTCGCGTCGATCTCCCAGTCCATGCCGGTGCGCGGGACGCCGGGGCGGTAGATCGAACGGGCGTAGGGCGCGGGGCCGTTCGGGTCGTTCTCGATGTAGGCCGGGAAGTAGTAGTTCAGGCCCAGCCAGTCGAGCGGGGTGGCGATGGTCTCCAGGTCGCCCGGGCGCTCGGGGAGTTCGACGCCGTAGGTCTCGACCATGTCGGCCGGGAAGCCGCGGCCGTGCACCGGGTCCAGCCACCAGCGGTTGACGTGTCCGTCGTGGCGGCGGACGGCGGCCGCGTCCTCGGGGCGGTCGCCGGCGGCGAACACGGTGGAGAGGTTGTTGACGATGCCGACCTCGGCGCCGGGCGCGGCGGCGCGGATCGCCTGGGCGGCCAGGCCGTGGCCGAGGAGCAGGTGGTAGGAGGCCCGGACGGCGGCCGTCAGGTCGGTCCAGCCGGGGGCCATCTTGCCCTCCAGGTGGCCGATCCAGGCGGAGCAGGAGGGCTCGTTGAGGGTGGTCCAGTGGTGGACGCGGTCGCCGAGGCGTTCGGCGACGACGGAGGCGTACGCGGCGAAGTGCTCGGCGGTCGCCCGCTCGGGCCAGCCGCCCCGGTCCTGGAGGGCCTGCGGCAGGTCCCAGTGGTAGAGGGTGACCGACGGGGTGATGCCGGCCGCCAGCAGGGCGTCGATCAGCTCGTCGTAGAAGTCGAGGCCCTTGGCGTTGACCGGGCCGTCCCCGCCGGGCCGCACGCGCGGCCAGGCGACCGACAGCCGGTAGGCGTTCGCGCCCAGTTGGCGCATCAGGCCGATGTCCTCGCGCCAGCGGTGGTAGTGGTCGCACGCGACGTCGCCGTTGTCGTCGTTGTCGATCTTCCCCGGGGTGTGCGAGAAGGTGTCCCAGATGGAGGGTGCACGGCCGTCCTCGGCGACGGCCCCCTCGATCTGGTACGCCGCGGTTGCGGTGCCCCACAGGAAGTCGTGCGGGAGGGCGGCGAGGTCGATGGTCACGAAATTCCCTTCGGAACTGGGCTTGTCATGAGGGGGGTTCACTTGACGGCGCCGGCGGTCAGCCCGGCGACGAGGTAGCGCTGGAGGAGCAGGAACCCGGCCACGACGGGCACGCTGACCACGAGCGAGGCGGCCATGATCTGGTTCCAGTACACGTTGTTGAGCGTGGAGTAGCCCTGGAGGCCGACGGCCAGGGTGCGGGTGGTGTCGTTGGTCATCACCGACGCGAAGAGCACCTCGCCCCAGGCGGTCATGAAGGCGTAGACGGCGACCGCGACGATGCCGGGGATCGCGGCGGGTACGACGATCCGCAGCAGCGCGCCGAGCGGTCCGCAGCCGTCCACCAGCGCCGCCTCGTCCAGGTCCCGCGGCACCGAGTCGAAGTACCCGATCAGCATCCAGATCGAGAACGGCAGCGAGAACGTCAGGTAGGTGAGGATCAGGCCGCCGCGGGAGCCGAACAGGGCGATGCCGGTGGCGTTGCCGATGTTGACGTACAGCAGGAACAGCGGAAGCAGGAAGAGGATGCCCGGGAACATCTGCGTGGACAGCACGGTGACCGTGAAGACGCGCTTGCCGCGGAACTCGTAGCGGCTGACCGCGTAGGCGGCGAACACCGCGACCACGACCGAGCAGACGGTCGCCGCGACCGACACGATCAGCGAGTTCACGAAGTACCGGGCGAGCGGGATCGTCGACCAGATGTCGATGTACGGGCGGATGGTCAGCCCGCTCGGCAGCCAGCGGAACTTGCCGGTGACGTCCGCGAGGGGCTTGAGCGAGCTGGAGACCATCACGTACACGGGGATCAGCACGAACCCGGTGAGCAGCGTGAGGAAGATCCGCCGGGACCAGAGGAAGGACCGCGGCGGGGCCATGGGCGAGCTAGACATCCGAGGTCCTCCGTCCGCGCGAGGTGAACACCAGGTACACGCCGGTCACCACCAGCAGGAAGAGCAGCAGGAGCACGGACATGGCCGAGCCGGTGCCGAAGTTCCAGGTGACGAAGGAGGCCTGGTAGATGTGGACCGAGATGAGGTCGGCGGCCTCCGGCGCGGACTTCCCGAACAGCACGTAGGGCGTGTTGAAGTCGTTGAACGTCCACAGGAACAGGACCAGGACCAGCACCTGGTTGACCGGGCGCAGCGACGGCAGGGTGATCCGGCGGATCTGCTGCCACATGCCGGCGCCGTCCAGGGCGGCCGCCTCGTACAGCTCCCGCGGGATGTTCTGGAGGCCGGCCATCACGATCAGGAAGGCGAACGGCCAGCCCTTCCACACCGACACGATCAGCAGGGCGTAGAAGCTGTTGTCGCCGATCAGCCAGAAGGACGGCTTGTCGGTGAGGTGCAGCTGGTCGTGCAGGACGTGGTTCACCAGGCCGTTGTCGTGCTGGAACATGAACACCCAGGTGATGACGGCCGCGTAGACCGGCAGCGCGTACGGCACCAGGAACAGGGTGCGCAGCAGGCCGCGGCCCCTGAAGTTGTCCTGCATGAAGACCGCGGCCGCGGTGCCGATCAGCCAGCACAGGCCGACCGAGAGGAGGGTGAAGCTGACGGTCACGAAGAAGGAGTGCAACAGGGCTTTGCCGATCGGGGCGTTGAACTCGACCGACAGCTTGTAGTTGTCGAACCCTGCCCAGGGCGCGGTGGTCCAGTCGCGGATGTAGAACTGGGTGAGCTCCTTGAAGCTCATCACGACGCCGATGACCATCGGGATGAGGTGCACGAGGAGTTCGAGCAGCAGGGCGGGCAGGAGGAGCAGGTAGGGCAGTCCGATCCGGCGGATCCGCCCGGGGCGGCGGCCCGAGCCGCCCGCCGCCCCGGGGGAGTTCACCCGCGCCGGTTCTTGCACAGCGGTGGTGGTGGTCGTCATCTCGTTCAGGCCGCCGGCATCTGCTGCTGGGCCTTCTCCAGCTCGGCCTTGACGGAGTCGGTGGTGATGGCGCGGCCGGCGGCGGCGTCGGCGAACAGGTTCTTCACCGCCGTACCGACCGTGGTCTCGAACTGCGACTCCGCGGCCACCTGCGGCAGGGCCGCGGCGCTGGTGGCGAGGGTGTTCTTCAGGACGGAGTTGGCCGGGGTGTTGAAGGCCGCGTCCTCCTGGGCGGTCTTGACCGGCGGGATGGAGCTGTAGGCGGTGTTGAGGATCTTCTGCTCGTCGTCGCTGGTCATGAACTTCACGAACTTGGTGGCGCCGTCGAGGTTCTTGGTGTTCTTGAAGACCGCCAGGTTGATGCCGGCGACCATCGAGTTGACCTGGGTGCCGGTGCCGGGGGTGCCGGACTGCACGGGCACCGGGGCGATGCCGTAGTCGCTGTCGCTCATGCCCTGCGACTTGAGGTTGGAGGAGGCCGACTGCCACAGCAGCATGGCCTGCTTGCCCTTGGCGAAGTCGCTGACCGACTGGTTCTGCGCGTACTCGGCGTCACCGGTCGGGATGACCTTGTCCTTGGCCATCAGGTCGACGTACTGCTTCACCGCGGCGACGATGTTGTCGTTGGTGAAGTCCGGCTTGCCGTCGGCGGTGAAGAAGTCGGCGCCGTGCTGCTTGGCGAAGACGAAGACGTGGTGGATGTTCTCCGAGACGTTGCCGCCCTCGGCGCCGAGGACCGACTTGCCCTTAGCCGATATCTTCTTGCCGTCGGCGATCAGCTCGTCCCAGGTGGCCGGGGGCTTGGCGATGCCGGCGTCGGCGAAGATCTTCTTGTTGTAGTAGAGCGCGTACGCCATCGAGTACAGCGGTACGGCCGCCGGGTCCTTGCCCTCGGCGCCCGTGGAGCCGAGCGCGGAGTCGACGAAGCGGTCCTTGCCGCCGATCTTGCCGAAGTTCTTGGCGTCCCAGGGCAGCAGCGCGCCGGTCGCCTGCAGCGAGGCGCTCCAGGTGTTGCCGATGTTCAGCACGTCGGGGCCCTGGCCGGAGGTGGTCGCGGTGAGGATCCGGTTGAGCAGGTCCGACCAGGGCACGACCTCCAGCTTGACCTTGATGCCGGTCTGCTTCTGGAACTTGTCGAGCTCCGGCTGGAGCACCTGCTTGTCGACCTCGATGCTGGCGCCCTGGTTGGAGGCCCAGTAGGTGAGCGTCTTCGGGGAGTCGTTGGACCCGCCGCCGGTGGACGAACCGCCACCGCAGGCCGTGGCCGCGAGGGCGAGAGACATGGTGACGGCGCCTACGGCCGCGGCTCGGATGCTGCGCATGGCTCCAGCTGTGCCTTTCCGGGAGTCGAGAACCCCGAGAGGGCTTCGCGACGGCCGGCGCCCGCGAGTGCGGACGCCTGGACCGACGTTCGGCTTCCGAAGCCCCTCATGGCTTAATTTAGGACGTGAGTTAATCCCCCGAACGGTAGCTCGTCAAGGGATCCGGCACGGGTATCCGTGCAGGCGGGCCGGGGAACAGCCGGTTCCGGAGCGATGCTACGCCCACGCCCGACGGCATGACCTGGGCCGAAGCCGGGTGACCTGCGCGGAGAGGGGCCGGATGCCGTTCCACAACGGTTGTGTTTCGACGAGCGGTTGCCGGGGGCGGGGGCGAGGTACGGAGGGGGGGCGAGGTGCGGGGGGGGGCGAGGTACGGAGGGGCGAGGTACGGAGGGGGGGCGAGGTACGGAGGGGGGGGCGAGGTACGGAGGCCGGGGAAGTCGCCCCTGGCCCCCGCACCGGTGCCACCGCACGCACCGACGTCACCGCACCGGTGTCACCGGGCCGTGGCCCCGGCCGGCGCCGGGGCGTGGCCCGACGGGCGGGTGGTGAAGGTGCCGCGGCCCCGGGTGCGGCCGCGCAGCCGGGTCGCGTAGCCGAAGAGCTCGGCCAGCGGCACGGTGGCGGTCAGCACCGCCGAGCCGCCCCGCGCCGCGGAACCGGTGACCCGGCCGCGCCGGGCGGCCAGGTCGCCGAGCACGCCGCCCACCGCGTCCTCGGGCACGGTGACCGTCACCTCGGCGACCGGCTCCAGGAGCGTCATCGCGCAGGCCCGCAGGGCCTCCCGGAGGCCGAGCCTGCCCGCCGTGCGGAACGCCGTGTCGGAGGAGTCCTTCACATGCGTCGAGCCGTCGGTCAGGGTGACCCGCAGCCCGGTGACCGGATGCCCGCCGAGGGGGCCCTCGGCGAGGGCGTCCCGGCAGCCGGCCTCGACCGCGCGGACGTACTCCTGCGGCACCCGGCCGCCGACGACCGTCGAACGGAACTCGAAGCCGGCCCCGGGGCCGGCCTCGCGCCCGCCGTCGTGGCCGCTCTCGCGCCCGTCCTCGTACCCGAGGGGCTCGACGTCCAGGACGACATGGGCGAACTGCCCGGCCCCGCCGGTCTGGTGGACGTGCCGGTGGACGAAGCCGGTCACCCCGCGGGCCACGGTCTCCCGGAGGGCGACCCGCGGCCGGCCCACCGTGACCTCGGGGCCGCCGTCCCTGCGGATCTTCTCCACCGCGACCTCCAGATGCAGTTCCCCCATCCCGGACAGCACGGTCTGCCCGGTCTCGGCGTCGGTGCGCACCACCAGCGAGGGGTCCTCCTCGGCCAGCCGGGCCAGCGCCCGGGCCAGCCGTTCGGTGTCGGTGCGGCGGCGCGCCTCGACGGCGACCGAGACCACCGGTTCCGCGACGGCCGCCGGTTCCAGGAGCAGCGGGGCGTCCGGAGCGCACAGCGTGGCGCCGGGGCGGGCCGACTTCAGCCCGGCGACGGCGACGATGTCACCGGCCACCGCCCGGTCGAGGGGCTCGTGCCGGTCGGCCATGACGCGGACGATGCGGGCGACGCGTTCGGTGCGGCGGGCCGCCGGGTCCCACACGGTGTCTCCTTTCTCGATCGTGCCGGAGTAGACCCGGACGTGGGTGAGGCGCCCGGTGGCGGTCGCGGTCACCTTGAACGCGAGCGCGGCGAACGGCCCCTCGGGGTCGGCGGCGCGCCGCTGCTCGGCGCCCCGGTGGGTACCGCGCACGGCGGGGACGTCGAGCGGCGCGGGCAGGTAGGCCACGGCCGCGTCGAGGAGCGGTTCGATGCCGCGGTTGCGGTAGGCGGAGCCGCACAGGACGACGACGCCGTCGCCGCTCAGGGTGAGGTCGCGCAGCGCGCCGGCCAGGGTGGCGGTGGACAGCCGGCCGGGCGGCGCGCAGAACTCGTCCAACGCGCCCGGGTGCAGCGCGGCCACCGCCTCCTCCAGCAGGTGCCGGCGCCGCTCCGCCGCCTCCCGCAGCTCCTGCGGAACGGGTCCCTCCGTCGCCGTACCGCCGTCGTCCGCCCAGACCAGCGCCCGCATGCGCACGAGGTCGACCACGCCCGTGAAGCCGCCCTCCGTGCCGATGGGCAGCTGGACGACGAGCGGGGCCGGGTGCAGCCGGGCGCGGATCGACTCGACGGCGCTGTCGAGGTCGGCGCCCGCCCGGTCCAGCTTGTTGACGAAGGCGATCCTGGGGACGCCGTGCCGGTCGGCCTGCCGCCACACCGACTCGCTCTGCGGCTCCACGCCGGCGACGGCGTCGAACACGGCGATCGCGCCGTCGAGGACGCGCAGGGAGCGTTCGACCTCGTCGGCGAAGTCGACGTGGCCGGGGGTGTCGATGAGGTTGATGCGGTGGCCGTCCCAGGCGCAGCTGACGGCCGCGGCGAAGATGGTGATGCCGCGGTCGCGTTCCTGGGGGTCGAAATCGGTGACGGTGGTGCCGTCATGGACCTCGCCGCGTTTGTGAATGGTGCCGGCGGCGAAGAGGATGCGTTCGGTGACGGTGGTCTTTCCGGCGTCGACGTGGGCGAGGATGCCCAGGTTGCGAACGGTGGCAAGGGGATTGACGGAGTTCGTGCGGAGTTCGGCGCGCATGGCCCGGTGCCTTTCGAAAGCGGTTCCCCGACGGGGGGCCTGGAATGGGCGGCGCAATTTCCCGTGCGGCGAAGTTCGCCAAGCGCGGCTGACGGCATGTCAATGTGCGGGCATATGCCGGTGGTTGAGGGATCAGTCGCGCGTCACGGAGTCCGGTACCGGCCGCGCGGCGGGCACCGGAGAGACGGGGACACGAGGATCACCTCGTAGCGGGAACGGGGAGAGGCGGCGGCCGTACGGTCGCGCATGGCTCTCTCCCCTCTTTCGTCCGAACTCGTCGCGGCAAAGCGCCGCAGCCGGCTTCTCCGGCTACGGTGCGTATACGGGGTGAGTGTAGGCAGGGCGTACGGGGTGGGGCACGCGGTTTTCGACCGGGCGGGGGGCCACACCATCCCGAGATGCCGGTTCGTTCCCTTTTCTCCGGTCGGCAGGGAATGGGGAGCGACGTTGTCCCGGCATTTTCCGGTCATTCATCCGGACGGCATCGATAACTCGGCGGACCCGGGAGGCCCATTCCGGATCGGCGCGGCCGGGTGGGAACGGTTCACCGGCCGAGACCGCCGCAACTCCAGCGATTGGCCGAAAAGCAGGCTTTACGGCCCCCAGCCGGACATCGCCACGCCCATCTCCCGCTCCGACGCCACCGCCCCGGGAAAGGACGTCCGGAACGCCCCGGATGCACATCGTCCCGGGTGATGCGCCGAACCCCTCCGGCTGTGCCGGCCCAGCCGGAGTTGATGTGGAACATGTGTGGAATTTTGGTGAAGTGCTGTTCATGGCTGAGAAATTGGAACCCCGCCCCGGGTTCGGGCGGGGCGCACAATGGCCGGGAAGGGGCCCTTCCCGGTGGCCGGTGAACGCTCCAGCAGTTCACGAGCAGGCCTAATCTGATGCGCGAGCAGACCGAATGGGCCCGGCAAGTGAACGGACAGGACTCGATTGGACACGGAAAAGACGCGGAGAACACCGTTCGCCGCGCTGCGCCGCGCGACCGCGATGCCGGTCGCCGCGCAGGTGCTCATCGCGGGAACGCTCTTCTCCCGTCTCGGTGACACGCTCGCCTCCCTGGGACTGGTGCTGCACGCCGCGGACGGCGGCATCCGCTTCGGGGTGACCGAGGTGATGCTCGCCGAGCTCATCCCCACGGTGCTCGCGGCACCCTTGATCGGCACGGTGGTGGACCGTTTCAGCGCGCGTGCGGTGTGCCGCTGGGCCCTGCTGGTCCAGGCGCTGTCCCTCGGTGCGGCCACCGCGGTCGGCGGGTTCCACGTACGGGTGGCGCTGATCGCGCTGTCGGCCCTGGCCGGAGTGGCCTCGGTGGCCGCCGGCTTCAAGATGCTGCCGGTCGTGGCGGGCGAGAAGTACACCGGCCGGGCGAACAGCGTGCTCACCGCGGGCCTCTCCGTGGCCGGCCTGATCGGGCCGCCCCTGGCCGGCTTCCTGAGCTCCCTGTGGGGAACCCGCGCACTGCTCGCCACGGACGCGGTCTCCTTCCTGGTCCTCGCGGGCTGCACCACGCTGGCGGTGCCGAGCACCGTGGACGTGGCGATCGGCCGCCGTCCCGCCACCAGGCTCGCGGACGGCTACCGGGCGCTGCGGGACGCGCCGGTGGTGGGCACGCTGATGCCGGCGCTCGCGGCGGCGATGCTGGCGACCAGCATCGAGAGCGTCGCGGGCGTCTACTACCTGCGCGGTGTGGCCGACGGCAACGACACCGTCTTCGGTCTCTTCCTGGCCACCTGGGCGCTGGGCTCGATCCCGGGCGCGCTGTTCGCGGGCCGCGCCGGGTGGTCGGACCGGCACACCCTGCTGATCCTCGGCGGCGTCTCCGGGATCGGCCTCGGCCTGCTCCTCGCCGGCCTGATCCCGGTCGCCTGGGCGATTTTCCCGCTGTTCCTCGCGGGAGGCTTCGGCAACGGCGCGTGCAACGTCGGCCTGCGCAACGCGGTGCACTCGCACGTGCCGGCCGAGGTGCACGGCAGCGCCTGGGCCTGCTTCCAGGCGCTCTCCCGCAGCTGCATCGGCCTCGGCTATCTGCTGGGCACCCCGAACAGCCTGGTCTCCAGCCGGGGCCAGGTGATCGTCTCGGGTGTCATCCCGCTGGTCGCCATGGTGCTGGCCGCCCTGGTCGTCGTCCGTCGGGGCGCATCCACCGTGACGGAGTCCTCCGCCTGAGCGACCGACCGGCTGGTCGGAAAGTAGCGCGCCCCATGGCACGCGCCTGACCGGCCACTTCACACCGGAACGCGGCGCCCGCCGAGCCCGAGCCCGACCCTGAAGCCGGTACCGGTACCGGTACCGATGCCGGTGCCGGTGCCGGTGCCGGTGCCGTTGGTCACGGGGTTCCCGGCGGTGTGCCGCACCTGGGCGGACGGTGATTCAGGTCCCGGACAGACGGCCGCTCTTCGCCTGTCACCTCTTGGCCGCCCCGCCGGGAGCCCTGCTCGGTAGCGTCGTCGCCGTTTGAGCCATCGGCACCGGAAAGGCGGGCCCATGTCCCATCGAGACGACACCCCGGCACAGGAGAGCAGCGGGCAGAACCGTCGTGGTTTTCTCCGCAGCACGGCGCTGGCCGGTGCGGGCGCGGCGGCCGGCGGAGCCGGCGCGGCCGTGCTCGGCGCGCCGCCCGCGGCCGCCGCGGAGGCCACCGGCGGCGCCCGGACCGGCACCTGGAGACCTGATCCGACCGCCCTGCGGTTCACCCTCGCGGTCATGCCGGACACCCAGTTCCTGTACTGGGGCAGCCAGGACAGCGTCAACCGGACCCCGCAGGAGGCGTCGTTCCGCTACGTCGTCGAGAACAGCGGGGACGCGGACGGCGGCAACGGCGACAACATCGTGTTCATGGCGCACCTCGGCGACCTGACCCAGGACGCGGACCCGTCCTCGTTCCAGCAGGTCGACAAGGCCTTCGCGCTGCTGGACAGGCACGGTGCCGCGTACAGCGTGCTGGCCGGCAACCACGACGTGAGCGGCGACGACAGCCGCGGCGACACCGCGTACCTGCGGACCATGGGCCCGCAGCGGTTCGCGCACGCGAAGACGTTCGCCGGGGCCGACCCGACCGGCTACAACACCGCGCACATCTTCCGGGCCGCCGGCCGCTCCTGGCTGCTGCTCGCCCTGGACTGGCGGACCAGCGAGCAGGGTTTCGCGTGGGCCGAGGGCGTCGTCAAGGCCCACCCGGAGCTGCCGGTGATCCTCACGACGCACGACCTCGTCTACTCCGACTACGATGACAACGTTTTCCCGTACGAGTCCGGCGACCCCGAGGACAACGCCGTGCTCTCGGCCTACGGCCGGACGGTCTGGGACCGGCTGATCGACGGCAACGACCAGATCTTCCTCACCCTCAACGGCCACTACTGGCCGCCCGCGCGGACCACCGCGAAGAACGCCGCGGGCAATGATGTGCACCTGCACATCACCAACTACCAGAACCGCTACTTCGGCGGTGGCGGCATGATCCGGCTGTACCACTTCGACCTGGCCCGCAACACGATCGACGTGGAGACGGTCAACCCGTGGATCCTGGACCAGGAGCCGGAGTCCCGTTCCCCGCTGGCGGCCGAACACGCCCGGATCACCGGTCCGGTGGACTCCTTCTCGGTGCCGATCGACTTCGAGCGGCGCTTCTCCGGCTTCGCCCCGGTGCCGGCCCGGCCCGCCCGGCCGGCCGCCCGGGAGCTGGTGAAGGGCACGCTGGCGTACTGGCGCTTCGACGGGCAGGGCGCGCCCGGCACCGCGCTCACCGCGGGCGACACCGTCCGCGACCTGTCCGGCAGGGGCAACGACCTGACGGTGGTGACCCTGCCGGGCACCGCGGCCGACGCACTCACCTGGTCCGCCGACCACCACCCCGACCAGCCCGCGCACGCCAGCCTGAAGTTCGGCGGCGGCCGCAACCCGCTGCACGGCTCGTACCTGACCACCGGGGCGCGGGCCCCGCTGAACGGCGAGACGTTCGAGTCCGGCTACACCATCGAGACGTTCGTGATGCTGCCGCTGGACTGGGACGCCGGGAACAACGGCTGGGCGTCGGTACTCAGCCGCCGCGGCTCGGCCGGGGACGCCGGAAAGCACGGCAGGAACACCGACCCGGGCGAACCGGTGCTCCAGCTCTCCATCTCGAACAACGGCCGCGAGCCGCAGTTCAACCACTACCCGCTCAACGACACCTACCCGACCACCAACTGGGGGCACGGCCTGGTGGAGCTCAGGTGGTGGCACCTGGCGGTGGTCAACGACGGCCGCCGCACCCGGCTGTACGTCGAGGGCGCCCCGGTCGTCGACAACCCGAACCGGCTGTCGGCCGGCCTCACCTCGCTCGGGCTGCCGTGGCTGGTGGGCGGACACGAGTACGCGGGCGCCGTCGACATGGTGTTCCACGGCAGCGTCGGTGACATCCGGATCGTGAACCGCCCGCTGGGCGCGGGCGAGTTCCTGACGGCGCGGTGAGCCGGGTCTCCCGTCCCCGGCGGCGTTCGCCGGGGACGGGAGACGGCCCCGGCGAGGAGGCGGTGCGGGGGCGCCCGGCGGCGATACCGTTCGTGAATGGTATGGAGTTGGTCTAGTCCTCTTGACTGAGGGGCCCCGTCGGCGCTTTGGTATGTACCAAATCCCGGCCCACCCCCCCACCACTCCGCCCTCGATGGGCATCCCGAAAGGGCCACTGTCATGCACCTGGCAAGATTTGCGGCCTCCGCGTGTGCGCTCGCACTCGCGGCCACCGGCGTCACCGTCGCGCTGGCCCCCGCCGGCAGCGCCGCGGGGAGCAGCGTCTACTCCGTGGCTCCCTACGTCGACATGTCGAACGGTCAGGAAGGACTGCTCGACACCGCCATCACGGGACACGGGCTCAAGGCCTACACGGCGGCCTTCGTACTCGGCGAGGGCTGCACCCAGATCTGGGGCGACACGCTCCCCATAGGCAACGACTCGTACACCGACCCCGAGATCGCCAGGGCGAAGTCCGAGGGCGCCTCCGTCATCATCTCCTCCGGCGGGGCGAGCGGTGAGCCGCTCGCCTGGACCTGCTCGACCCAGAGCAGCATCGACGCCGGGTACCAGGCCATCATCAACGACTACGGCGTCACCCAGCTCGACTTCGACGTCGAGGGCGCCGCCATCGCGGACACCGCGGCCGCGGCCCGCCAGATGCAGGCGATGAAGGACCTCAAGGCGTCCAACCCGAACCTGCAGTTCTCCATGACCCTGCCGGTGCTGACCAGCGGACTGACCGGCGACGGCGTCAACATCCTCAAGGCCGCGAAGACCGCGGGCATCAAGATCGACGTGGTCAACGTCATGGCCATGGACTACTACGCGGGCACCGGCACCGAGATGGGCCAGGCCGCGGTCTCCGCGGCCAAGGCCACGCTGGCGCAGATGCAGTCCGTCGACTCCTCCTACACCTACGCCAACCTCGGCATCACCCCGATGATCGGCAAGAACGACGACGGGTCCACCTTCACGCTCGCGGACGCCCAGACGGTGGAGTCCTTCGCCGCGCAGAACGGCGTCGGGCGGCTGTCGTTCTGGTCTGCCAACCGGGACCAGCCGTGCAGCGGCAGCGCCAACTCGCTGTCCACGTGCAGTGAGATCAGCCAGAACTCGCTCGCGTTCACCGACGCGTTCGTGCCCTACGAGGGCAGCACGGGCGGTGGCGGCGGAGGCACCACCACGGACTTCTCGCTGTCCCTGTCGCCGGCTTCCGCCTCGGTCGCCCAGGGCGGTTCGGCGACCGCGACCGTCGGCACGGCCGTCACCTCCGGCAGCGCCGAGTCCGTCAGCCTCTCCGCCTCCGGCGCGCCCTCCGGCGTCAGCGTCTCCTTCAGTCCCACCTCCGTGACGTCCGGCGGCAGTTCGACGCTGACGGCGACGGTCGGCTCGTCCGTGGCCGCGGGCACCTACCCGATCACGGTCACCGGCACGGCCGCGAGCGGCAGCCACACCGCGACCTACTCGCTGACGGTCACCTCCTCCGGCGGCGGGGGCGGGGGCGGCGGCGGCTCGCTGACCAACGCGGGCTTCGAGACCGGCAGTCTGAGCCCCTGGACCTGCACGGGCGGCAGCGCGGTGGTCTCCGGCCCGGTCCACAGCGGCAGCCACAGCCTCCAGGTCACGCCGAGTTCCAGCAGCACCGGCGAGTGCGACCAGAGCGTGACCCTGTCCGCCAACCACACCTACACCCTCACCGCCTGGGTGCAGGGCCCGTACGCCTACATCGGGGTGAGCGGCGGCGCCACCGCGAGCACCTGGTCCAACAGCAGCAGCTGGAACCAGCTCACGGTCAGCTTCACCACCGGCAGCAGCGGAGCGGTCACCGTCTACGTGCACGGCTGGTACGGCCAGTCCAATGTCGACGCGGACGACTTCACCCTGAGCTGAGCGCAGGCACGACGGTGAGGGGGCCGGGTGGCCCCGGGGGGGCCCCGGGGGCCCGGCCCCCCCCCCCGGGCCCCGGACCGGCCGAAAGGGGCCCCCCGGGGGGCAGCCGCGGGGGGGGGGCGCGGCG
>NZ_JBIBHY010000001.1:689320-858712 GCF_042957285.1 Streptomyces sp. NPDC008092 | reverse complement strand
GCCCCACTACACCGGGCGGGGCGCCTGCCCAACTCCATCCCCCCCCCGCACCCCCACCCCCCGCCCCCCCCCCCGGGGGGGGGGCGGGGGGGGCCCCCCCCCCCCCCCCGCGCCCGCCCCCCCGCCCCCCTCGTCCGTGCCGCCGTACGTCCTACTGGCCGAAGCCGTAGGCGAACAGGTGGTCGGTGCCGGAGGAGCCGGTCACCGGCAGCGTCACCGACGCCACCTGCTTGGACGGATCCAGCGCGACCTTCGTCGCGAAGACGTAGGTCTTCACGCCGTCCCGGCCCCCGCTCCCGGTGTTCCGGTAGGCGGTGGTGACGGCCGTCGTGTCGGCCGGCAGCGGCTTGCTCGGTCCGCCGTTGAGCGTCCAGTCCGAGAAGCCGACCGTCGCCCGGGAGGTGGTGCCGTCGGTGTAGGTGACGGTCAGCGTGCCCGAGACCCCGCTGCCGTCGGTCGGCGCGTTGACCGCCGCGCCCAGCAGGCCCAGCGACGACCCCGAGGTGCCGGCCGGCATCGGGATCGTCTGGCCGGCCATCTCCAGGTTGTCGAGCTGACCGGACGTCACCGTCGGCCAGGTGTAGGAGATTCCGTCCACCGTGAGGGTGGAGCCGCTGGTGACGCCGGCCGCCGACAGCGCGTTCTGCGAGTAGGCCCAGCCGCCCCCGTCGAACCCGCCGGAGTAGGTGGTGCCGTCGGGGTAGATGCCCTCGTTGGTCGCGTACGGCCACAGCGCGCCGGGCTTGGCGACGGCCACCCGGAGGGCCGCCCCGGACAGTGCCGTACCGGTGCCGTGGTCGGTCAGGGCGAAGGTGACCGGGTACGTCCCCTCGTCCGCGCCGGCGGTCACATGGACCTTCGCCTCGGCGCTGCCCGAGGCGGGCACCGTCAGCGAGCCGGAGGCCGTGTCCAGGGTGACCCCGGAGGGCGCCGTCGCCGTCCAGTCGACCGTGACGGCCTTGCCGCCGAGGTTGGTCAGGTCGAGGGTGGCGTCCTCGCCCGCGCCAGGCTGGAGGACCAGGCCGTTGCTGGGACCGGTCGCCGCCAGCACCCGGCCGCCGCCCGTGGTGTCCGACGGCGGCACTGCCGAGGGACCGGACGCCCAGGAGGTGTTCGGCTGGGTGCCGAGCGTGTAGTCGAGCGTGCCCGCGCCCTTGAACTGCTGGAACGTCAGCCAGGAGGCGTTCCACGCCTTGCCCTTGACGTTCAGCGACTGCACGTACGGCGCGTCGGGCGCGGCCTGCGGGGCGTTGATCCGGACCGTCTTGCCGTTGCCGAGGGTCACCTGGGCGACCGGGAACGCCGGGCTGCCGAGGACCAGGGTGTCGGTGCCTGGGGTCTCCGGGTACATGCCGAGCTCGGACCAGACGTACCAGGAGCTCATGGCGCCGAGGTCGTCGTTGCCGAACGAGCCGACCGGGGCGTTGAAGTACAGGCCCTGCTGGGCCGCGCGGACGGCCGCCTGGGTCTTCCAGGGCTCACCTGTGTAGTTGTACTCCCAGGGGATCTCGACGCTGGGCTCGTTGCTCAGGTCGGCGTCGGTGCCGCCGGGGCTGGTGATGTCGTCGAGGAGGCTGTCCAGGTAGGACGAGTACGCCTTGGCGCCGCCGCGGGCCTGGATGAGCTGTTGCAGGTTGAAGGGGACCATGGGGGTGTACTGGGCGGAGGTGCCCTCCACGAAGCCGTTGGAGGTGCCGGGGGTGAAGCCGCCCGCGAACTGGCCGTCCTTGTTCTTCGCCTGCATGTAGCCGGTCTGCGGGTTGAAGACGTTCATCCAGTCCTGGGCGCGGGTGGCGAACTTCGTGTAGACGTCCGTCTTCCCGAGCGACTTCGCGAAGGCGGCGAGGGCGTAGTCGGCGCTGTCGTACTCCAGTTGGGTGGAGACGGGACCGTAGAAGTTGCAGCAGTTGTAGTCGTTCTCGTCCAGCGGGAGGTAGCCCTTGGCGTCCCGCACCGGCTCGCCGGGGCGGTCATTGTTCGGGACGGTGGCCTCGTGCTGGAGGGCGGCGAGGGCCTTGGCCGTGTCGAAGTCCGTGGCGCCGAACGCGTACGCGTCGGTGATGATGCCGGCGGCCGGGTCGCCGACCATCACGTAGCTCTCGCCGTTGTTAGAGGCCCACTTGGGCAGCAGGCCCGTCTGGTCGTAGCCGTTGAGCATCGAGGTGACGACGTCACTGGCGACCTTGGGTTCGACCAGCGCCATCAGCTGGGTCTGCGAGCGGTAGGTGTCCCAGCCCGAGTAGTTGGCGTACTGGGCCTGCTGGCCCTTGGCCAGCTTGTGGACCTGGTTGTCCATGCCCATGTACTGGCCGTTGGCGTCGGAGAAGACGTTCGGGTGCAGCAGGGCGTGGTAGAGCGCGGTGTAGAACTGCGCCTGCTGGTCGGCGGATCCGCCGCCCACCTGGATCTTCTTCAGCACCGCGTTCCAGGCGTCGTGGTTGGCCTTCTCGACGGCGCCGACGTTCCAGTTCCTGATCTCGGTGGTGAGGTTGCCCGCCGCGTTGGCGTCGCTCGTGTAGGAGATGCCGACCTTCGCGGTGACCGTGGTGTTCGAGGAGGTGTCGAAGGTGAGGTACATGCCGTTGGCGCCGGTCGTGGGCGGCTGGGCGGCCTTGGCGGCCTTGGCGGCCTTGGACAGCCGGAAGGCGGCGCCGGCGCTCGGGGCCGCGGAGGCGGTGGCAGAAGCCTTGGCGCTGCTCCCGTGGACCGTCGGGGCCGGCTTCGCCGGGACGGTGAAGTGCTTCTCCTTCAGCGGCTTCGACGTGGACTTCTGCGGGGCCTGGACGACCTTGCCCGCCTTCAGCGACTTCGCGTCGGGGGTGATGGTGCCGCCGACCCAGGTGCCGCTCGCCGCGAACGGGCGGTCGAACTTGATGTCGAAGTGCAGCGTGTACCGGTTGCTCGCGCCGCAGAAGTGGCCGCTGTCGATCGCGCCGCTGATCTCCTTGCTGTTCACCACCTGGACGCGGGTCCCGTCCACCTGGGTGGCGCCCCCGCTGAGCTTGAACAGCAGGTTCGCCTGCTGGCCGGCGGGGAAGGTGAAGGTGCCCAGGCCGGCGCGGGTGGTGTCGGTCAGCTCGGTCTTCACGCCGCTCGCGTCGGTGACCCGGTACGACCCGAGGGCGGCCTGTTCGTCGGCGTGGCTGAAGCCCACGGACGTGCTGCCGAGGTCGCCCGAGAGCGCGCCGGTCACCGGCAGGACGGGCAGGTCGCCCGCGACCGGGCAGCCCGGCCCCGAGACGTGGGTGAGGCTGAAGCCGGAGATCTTCTTGTCGGCGTACTCGTAGCCGCCGCCGTCGGGGCGGTTCGGCGTCGTGTCGGGACCCCACTGCACCATGCCGGCCGGCATGTCGGGGCCGGGGAAGGTGTCCACCGCGCCGGAGGTGCCGATGAGGGGGTTGACGAGGGACGCGGGGTCGGTCACGAGGGCCGGCGTGCCGGCGCTCGCGGCCAGGGCGCTTCCGGTCGCCGTGAGCGGCAGGGCCGCCAGGCCCAGGACGCAGAGCACGGCAAGGCGCCTGCGGAATCTCTCTCGGGTGGGGGGTGGTGCGGCTGGACGTCGGGATCTCACCATCGGTTGCCTCCGCAGCAGTTCGTGCTTCGCACATCAGGTGTCGGCGCGCCGAAAATCACCGGAATGCCGGCGACAGGCAACGAATCCGGTCGCTCCCACGGCCTGACAACGTTGCCATGCACGAGAGTCGAGTGAAACGCCTGTGCTTGCGGCGTGTCAACGAGCCCAACAGGACTTTCTGGGCGCGAAGTTCACGGAGAGGCGTACGCCGGGCTCAACGCCGGTGTCGCTTGCGGGAGTTACGACGCCCGGCAACGCCCCTACAGCCCCCGGGTGACCATGCCGAGCGCGTCGGCGAGCTGTTCGCGGTGCCGGCGCAGCGCCTCGGGGGTGACGCCTTCGCCGGCCACGGCCCGGGCGAGGTCGTCGGTCGCCACCCCGAGCACGGCGTTCATGGCGGCGGCCCGCATCCGGACGCCGAGCAGACCGGCGGCCCCGCCCGCGCGTTCGGCGAGCACTTCGGTGAACGTGTCCTCCGCCTGCTCCCGGAGCACCAGGTAGACGGCCCGCAGCGCGGGTTCGTCGTGGGTCAGCCGGATCACGGTGAGGACCGCCTCGGCGTCCCCGCCGGACGACGGGTCGAGTGCGGGCCGGTACGCGGCGCGCAGGTGCTCGGTGAGGTCGGCGCCGGGCGGCCAGGCGCGCAGCACCGTCCGGAAGGCCGCGACCGACTGGGTGAGCAGCGGCTCCACACAGCTTTCCTTGCTCGGGAACCAGCGCCACAGCGTGCGTTCCGAGACGCCGGCCGCCCGCGCGATCTGCTCGCCGGAGGTGGCGGCCACCCCCTGAGCGGCGAACAGCCGGACCGCGTGCCGGGAGATGTCGAGGCGCTGCCGCTGCCGTTGCCGGTCGCTCACCGGGGGCCGTCCCCGGCGGGGCGCTATCGGGCCACTGTCCACCGTCACGTCCTCCATCGGGCGATCCAACCACGCCGGGGCCGCGGGGCGACTGGCCGAAAACATTATTGGCAGTGACTGACAATAAAGTGTTACGGTCGAAGTGCCGGAAGATCGCGTTCCGAGGTCCGGGAGGGACCATGAACGGTGCCGCCGAGCGTTCCCGACTACCCTTCGCACGGCCGAACGTGCTCGATCTCGCACCCGTCTACGCGGTGCTGCGCCGGGAGGCGCCGATCACGCCGGTCACCACACCGGCCGGGGATCCGGCCTGGCTGGTCACCCGTTTCGAGGAGGTCCGCGACCTCCTCGGCGACAAGCGGCTCGGCCGCTCCCACCCCGAGCCGGAACGGGCGTCCCGCATCACCAGCGCCGCGGTGCAGGAGGGTCCCTCGGGCAACTACGCCACCGAGGAGGCCGACCACACCCGGATGCGCCGGCTGTTGACCCCCGCCTTCTCCGCCCGGCGCATGGTGATGCTCTCCGACCACGTACGGGAGCTGGTGGACGGCTGCATCGACCGGCTGCTCGCCGAGCGGGCCGCCGCGCCCGACGGGGTGGTCGACCTGCATGCCGGGCTGGCCTTCCCGGTGCCCGTCGCGGTCATCTGCCGGCTGCTCGGCGTGCCCGGGAGCGACCGCGAGCACTTCGCCTCGCTGTCGGAGCGGATGGCCGACTTCGCCATCGGCGACGAGGCCGAGCGGGCGCGGGACGAGTTCAACGACTACATGACCGCTCTCGCCGAGGCCAAACGCGCCCGGCCGGGCGAGGACGTCATCTCCGACCTGGTGCGCGCCCAGAGCGCGGACGCGGACTTCGACTACTCCGAGATGATCAGGCTCTGCGTGGGGCTGCTGTTCGCCGGCCACGAGACCACCGTCAACCGCATCGGGCTCGGCACGCTCTTCCTGCTCACCCGCCCCGACCAGTGGCGGGCGCTGACCGCCGACCCGGCCGGCCGGGCCAACGCCACCGTCGAGGAGATCATGCGGCTGGGCGCGCCCGGTGACCTCGGACTGCTGCGCTACGCCCACACCGACGTCGACGTCGCCGGGGTCACCATCCGCAGCGGCGACGCCGTGATCCTCTCGATCAACTCGGCCAACCGCGACGCGTCCGTCTACACCGACGCCGAGACGTTCGACCCCGACCGTCCGGAACGCAACCACCTCGGATTCGGCCACGGCGCGCACTTCTGCATCGGGGCGAGCCTGGCCCGCACGGAGCTGCGCATCGTCTTCGCCGCCCTGGCCGAGCGGCTGCCCGGTCTGCGGCTCGCCAAGGACGTCGACGACCTCGCGATGCGCACCACCCTCACCGGCGGGGTCCGCGAACTGCCCGTGACCTGGTGAGGGCACCGCACGGACCGGGGCGTGGGCGCGGGGCGGGGGGGGGGGGGGGGCCCGGCCCCCCCCCCCCCGCCGGGTCATCCCTCGTCGCGCAGCCGGGCCGCCAGGCTGGTCAGCGGCTCGGTCTCCTCGGTGTGGCCCACGGCGGTGAGCCGGGAGACCGCCCCGTCGAGGCGGGCGAGGGCGGGCTCGGGGCGTTCCAGGTAGAGGCCCTCGACGAGGGCCGCGAGCCGGACGCACTCGGCCCACTCGCCGACGTGCTCCCGGTCGTGGGACTCGGGTTCGGGTTCGCCGAGGAGGGTGAGCGCCTTGTCCAGCGCGGTCAGGGCGGTCTCGTACTCGCGGGCGTAGGCGTTGACCCGCCCGTGTTCGTAGGCGAGGGCGCTGTCCAGGTCGCGGCCCCGGGCCTCGTACCCCGCGGCGCGGGCCTCGTCGGCGATCCGGCCCGCGTCGGCGAGCAGTGCGAGGGCGTCGGCCAGGCCCTCGGCCCCCTGCTGCTGGGCCTGGAGCCGGGCGAGTTCGCGCAGGCAGCTGCTGAGCTGCTCGTAGCGGGGGGTGACGGCGTGCACGGCCAGCGCCTGGCCCGCGGCCTCCCGGGCCCGGCCGAACTCGCCGGACTCGGCGAGGATCACGGCGGTCTCCACGGCGATCATGGCGTGGCTTGCGGGGTCGTCGTCCCAGCCGGCCGACTCGGCCGCCAGGGCGGCGTACTCCGCGGTGGCGGCCTTGAGGTCCTCCCCCGCGTGCAGCGCGCGGGCGCGGCTCAGGCGCAGTTGGGCGACGAGCCGGTCGTCCACCTCCCCGGCGGCGATGTCCGGTTCGGCCAGGAGGGAGTCGAGCAGCGCGATGCAGTCCTCGACACGGCCCAGGTCGAGGCTGAGCTGGGCCGCGTTGCTGTAGGTGCAGAACGCGTCGATCCGGCTGCCGCGGCGCAGTTCCAGCTCCGCGGAGCGGGTCAGGTGCCGCAGCGCCTCGTCGGGGCGGCCCAGCCGCATGGACGCCTCGGCCAGGTCGCTGTGGAGGCGGGCGACGCCGCCGGCGTTGGACGGCCAGCCTGCCGCCAGTCGCAGGCCCTCGGTCAGGTCCGCGTGCGCGGCCTGCGCGTCCTTGAGGCCGAGCCGGATCCGGCCGCGCAGGGCGAGTGTGCGGGGCAGGTGCCAGGCGGGGCCGTCCGCCTTCAGCCGGTCGAGGAGGGCGTCGAGCTCCGTGATCGCGGCGGGCAGGTCGCCGGAGACGGCGTACGTGCTGGCCCGCAGCAGGTGGGCGCCGGCGATCTGGCCGGCGATGTCGTGCCGGGTGGCGAAGTCGAGCAGCAGGTCCACCTCGGCGAGGACCGGCGCGCTGTGCTCCGCGTTCCTCGACGCCTGCAGCCGCATGCCGAGCGCGGTCGCCCGCAGCCGCAGCAGCCGCGCCTCCTGGTACGGGGCGAGGCCGGCCGTCTCCTCGTGCAGCCGGACGAGGGCCTCGTGGGCGGCGGTCAGCGCGGCGGCCTGCTCCTCGGCCCCGTCGCCGTGCCCGCCGGGCAGGCCGCCCGCGGGCAGCAGCGCACAGGCCCGGGCGAGCGCCGCGTGGCCCGGTGCCCCGGCCTCCTCGTACAGGCCCGCCGCCTCCTCGTACAGGGCGGCCGCCTCGGCGAACTCCTCCTTCTCGCCCGCCCGGCCCGCCTCGTCCTCCAGCAGGTCCGCGCGCAGCCGTACGAGCGGTCCCACGGCCGGGTCGTCGGGGTGGACGTAGCCGGGGGCGGCGGCGAGGGTGCGCAGCCGGTCCCAGCAGGCCACCGCGTCCGGATGCCCCTCCTGGTCCAGCTCCCGTGCCCTGGCGACGAGTTCGGTCAGGGACTCGGGGACGGCGGCGGTGCTGCGGGCGATGACGGGGGCGGCCGCCGGGGCCACGTCGTCCAGGCCGCGGGCGCGCAGGGTCAGTTCGAGCGCGTCCAGGAGGGGGGCGCGGTCGAGGCGGGCGCGGCGCCGGGCGGTGTGGGCCGTGGTGCCGTTGCGGGCGTCGAAGCGGGCGGCGAGGTCGTCGGCGCGGCCGCGCACCTCGGCGCGCAGGCCGGCCACCGTCCAGGTGCGGCCCGCGTATCCGGCGGCGGGCAGCCCGCCGTGGCCGAGGAGTTCGACGCGCTGGAGGAGGACCTCGACGCCGGTGAGGAAGCCGAGCAGGTCCAGCGGCGAGTCGACCTCGTCGAACAGGTTCCGGTTCTCCGCGAGGAGTTCGAGACCGCGTGCCTCGTTGCCGGTGAGCGCGCAGAACTCCAGGTGCCGGCCGACCTCGCCGGACATCGAGGGGTTGCGGCGACAGGCGCGGTAGCCGGTGAGGTGCAGTGCGCGGGCCTCGTCGGTGCGGCCCGCGCGCAGCAGCGGGAGCAGCGCGTACGAGACGGAGCGGGCGGGCTCCTCCTGGCAGGACTCCTTCCCGTCCAGGACGGGCTCCCAGGTGCGCAGCGCCCGCTCGTCGTCGTCCGCGGCCAGGTGGTACAGGGCGCGCTCGCAGATCTCGCAGGCTTCGCAGTCGCTTAGCTCGGTACGGGCCCGCCCCGCCCACAGTTCGTAGGCGAGGTCGGCGTCCTCGCCGACGTGGCCGGCGAGCCGGTAGGCCTGTGCGTAGTAGGGCTGGAGCGCGAGGCCGGCCTTCTCGTACCGGTCGCGCATCTCGGTCAGCCACTGGCGCAGGCTCGCCAGGGGTATCTCGGGGAGCGCGACCAGGGCGTTGGCCACCCACTTGAACCGCCAGAACAGCGTGTGCCGCAGCCGCTCGTCGAAGACGTCGGGCTGCTCGTCGAAGAGGGTGAGCAGGCGGGCGAAGACCACGGGCGACTTACGGGGTTCGGAGCCGTAGGTGTACGCCTCCTGGAGTTCGAGGAGCGCCTGGACGAGCGGCCGGGGCTCCGCGAACTGCTCGGCGGCCTCTGCCAGTTCCTCGGCCGTGACGGTGCGGGTACGGCCGTAGGGGCGCCGGTCGTTCTCCTGGAGCGCCTGGTACAGCTCGTCCGTGTTCTGGGGATGGGGTGCGGTGGGCATCGTCAGCTGTCCTTGCGGAGGGCGTGGGCGAGGAGTTCGAGGAAGGAGCGGTTGATGAGGCTCGACTCGGCCGGCCTGAGGGGGCGCCGGGACAGCATCGCGGCCTGCCCGTAGAGGGCTTCGGCGCTGGTGCGGGCCAGTTCGGGCTCGTCGATGGTGACCGCGGTGCGGACCAGCGGGTTGAGCTGGTTGAGGATCAGCTGGGCGCGCGGGGCCTCCTGGCGGAGGTGGCCGAGGATGTCGCCCCACACGCCGCCCTGCTGCTCGCGGGCGAGCTGGGAGCGGGTGCGCTCGTGCCGGGCCTCGCGGCTGTCGAGGAGGAGGGCGGGGGCGGAGGCGGGCTGGAAGGTGCGCAGGGCGACGTCGCAGTCGAAGACGGCGAGGGCGTCGCGGGCCTGCGCGAGGTAGGCCGCGGCGGCGAGTTCCGTCTCCCGGTCGACGGTGTCGAGGTGGGCGGTGAGGGTGCCCGGGTCGAGGTCGGCGACGGCGACCTCGGGCCTGATCTCGGGCAGCCGGTGGACCAGTTCGCGGTCGTAGGTGTAGCCGCCGTTGACGACGCCGAGCCCGGCGGCCGCGGCGATCGCGGCGACCTGCCGGAACTCCTCCACGCTTGAGGTCACGAGCACGGTGCGGTGGGTGCGCGCGAACTCGTCCAGCGTGGCGTGTCCGTCGGTGGTCTCGAACGGCAGCCACGGCAGCAGCATGCGCAGGATCTCGTCGTCGTGCACGGCCAGCGACTTGACGGCCAGGTGGTGGGTCTGGAGGAAGCGGCCGAGCAGGTCCGGGTCGCTGGCGGCGGTCCGGGCGATCCAGGCGCGCAGCCGTTCGGCGAGGGCGTCCCGGACCGCGGCGAGGGTGTCGTCCTCGTACAGGGACTCGCGGGACGCGGTCGGGCGCAGGCTCTCGGCGTCGAGGACGCAGCGGACGAAGAACGCCCACTCGGGGAGGATCTCCTCGGCCTGCTCGGACAGCAGCATGCCCTTGACGTGCACGCGGTGGCCGTGGCGGCGGCCGGCCGGCACCGCCTCGGGGAGCACGCACGCGATGCCCTTCAGGCCCACGGCCGGCAGGTCCAGGTCGATGGTGTCCAGCGGCGTGAAGCCGAAGATCTCCTCGCCGTAGGCGGCCAGCGCGCGGGCGCGGGCGCCCGGCGTGGGGTAGCTGCGCGCCCAGGGCGCGGGCTCGGGATTGACGGGTGCGGCCGGGCCGCCGGTGCCGCCGTCGAAGGTCACCGGGTGGCGCAGCAGGGAGCCGAAGTGCCGTGCGAGCGCCTGAACTTGGACCGGCCTGGTCCACTCCCCCGCGTCGGCGCGGGGCGTGAGGGTGACGGTGGTGCCGGGCCGGGTGCGGGCGCCGGCCGGCAGGGCGCGGACGGTGTAGCTGCCGTCGCCGCGGCCCCGCCACTCCACCGCGGGGGCGTCGGGGGTGCGGGCGGACCGGCTGACGACGTGGATCTCGTCGGCGACCAGGAAGCAGGAGAGCAGGCCGATGCCGAACTGGCCGATGAAGTCGGCACGTTGTTCGGCGACCTGGTCGGCCCGCTTGCTGCTGCGGCCGATGGTGGCGAGGAAGGTGTGCACGTCGGCCTCGGTGAGACCGACCCCGTCGTCCTCCACCCGGACCACCGAACCGTCGGCGTACAGGCGGATGCCGAACGCGTCGGCGGGGGCGCCCGGTTCGAGGCCGTGCCGGGCGGTCAGTGCGTCCACCGCGTTCTGCAGGAGTTCGCGCAGGTAGACACGGGGGCTGGAGTAGAGGTGGTGGGAGAGGAGGTCGACGAGGCCGCGCAGGTCCACCTGGAAGGTGCGGTCGTCGCCGGCCGGGCTCGCGGGGGTGTGGGGCAGAGTCATCAAGGCGTCCGGGGTGGGGTGGTCGAGGGCTGGCGGGAAGGAGCTGCGCCGGGCGGCGCGGGTGGCACCGGTGCCGGCGACCGGCTCAGGCGCGGCGCCGGAAGCGGGCGTACGTCTTCTCCGGCTGCGCCATGTAGACCCAGGGCCACCGGGTGTAGGCGCCGTCCAGCTCGTGGTAGACGCGCGGGGCGACGACGCTCTCGGCGGACAGCGACAGGGCCATGGCGAAGATGTTGAAGTCCTCCTGCCAGCCGGGGCGCCGCTCGTAGCCGGGGTGGAGGATGCTGCGCTTGGCCGCGTCCCTCAACTCGCCCTGGATCTCCGGGGTGTCGAGGCAGTCCTTGTCATCCGACTCGACCCAGTCCTCGATGTGCGCCATGGCGACCACGCAGCCGAGGCGATGTCCGTCGGGAGCGCCGGCGACCGCGTTGCGCGCGAACTCCAGGGCCTGGCCCGGCTCGCCGTGCCACCGGGGCTGGAGGTGTGACACCCACTCGATGTGGGTCGCCAGGTCCAGCGGGTCGCGGCGCAGGGCGGCGTCGAGCCGGGCCTCGTTGACGGCGGTGCCCACCGACATGCCGCGGCCGGAGGTGAGCAGGCGCCGCCACGGCGTGATCCACTCCGGCCGCAGCTCGGCGGCTTCGAGCAGGTGCTCCTCGGCGATGCGGAGCCGGTCGTAGAAGACGCGCCACTGGTCTCTCGAGACGTCCGTGGCCCGTGCGGAGGTGCGTGCCTCCCAGCCCCAGCTGATGTGGCGTGCCCCGGACAACAGCAGCGCCGTCGCCCGGTGCTCCTTGTCCTCCTCGGCGGCCCGGCCGATCCAGTCCTGCAGACCGTCCACGTCGGACAGTTCGCCCAGCACCTGGTGGTCGCGGCCGAGATCGAAGTGGGCGGACGCCATCTTGACCGCGTCCCAGTCCCCCGACTCCGCCGCCACCAGCAGCGCCATGACCCGGGTGTCCCCGAGGGACTGCAGCCGGTACACCCCGTTCTGCCTGCGCGGCGCGGGGAGCGCATGCGGATCCGCCGCCGGTTTCTCCCCGCCTCTGCCGAACAGCTTGCCGAACATGCCGCGCCCTCCCCAGGTTCCGCGTGATCATTCCGGTGCAGCATAAGCGGCCCCACCGACATCACTTCCACAGGGTTTTCACGGGCGGCGCACGGAAACCGGTTCCACCGGCGGCACGGCAGGCGTGACGATCAGCCGTTTCCGCCGGCCGCTCAGCAGGCGTGACGATCAGCCGTCTCCGCGGCGGTGCACGCTGACGGCGTACCCGCCGCCGTCGTAAGGGTCGGCGTCCCAGGTGGCGAACCGGTCGACGAGAGCGAGGCCGGCCGCGGCGCAGCAGTCGTCGTACTCGGGCAGCGCGATGCCGGGCGGTACGGGCAGATGGGCCTCGTCCAGGCCGAAGCCGGCGACCAGCAGGCCGCCCGGGCGCAGGGCCGCGGCCAGGCGCCCGACCACGGTGGCCTCGGTGCCGGCGGCGAGCAACGGGAAGATGTTGCCCGCGGCGACCACGAGGTCGAACTCCCCCGCGATGCCGAGCAGGCGGGGCTCGAACTCGGCCAGGTCGGCCTGGAACCAGGGCAGTTGCGGCGCCTGCTCGCGCGCCACTGCCAGCATGGACGCGTCGAGATCCACCCCGACGCAGTCGTACCCGAGTTCCGCGAGCCGGATCATGACCCGTCCGGTACCGCATCCGGCGTCCAGCACGCGTGCTCCGGCGGGCACGAGCGCGGCACAGAACCGCGCCTCGCCGTGCACGTCCTTGCCGCTGCGGGCCACGGCGGCGAACCGGGCGGCGTACTCCCGTCCGGACGTCCCACCGGTCAGTTCCTGCCAGCGACTCATGCGACGAACTATAGGTCGCCGGTGTGCCGCCCGGAGACGCGCCGGGCCGGTTCACGGTTGCCCGGGCCCGGGCCACGGTTGCCCGGCTCGGTTCCCCGCTGTCCGCGAGGGCCGTGCAGGGGGCGCGGTCGGCGACCGGGCGGCGCGGCGCGCGTACCACCGCCGCGCACGGCGGCCGCGAGGAACCCGGCCGCGCCGTCCGCTGGGCCGGCGTCACCGGCGCGGCCGGCTGAGAGGGGCGGGCGTCAGGCGCCGAAGACCTGGAACTCCGAGACCTGCCCGGCCGGCCAGCCGTTGTTGGCGGTGAAGGTGAGTCGCACGTAGCGGGTGGTGACCGTGGCGGGGAGGGTGAGGGTCGCGGTGTTTCCGGTCGCCGGGTCGAAGGTGTAGCCCGCGGAGGCGAGCAGCTGGCTGAAGGTGCCGCCGTCGGTGCTGCCCTGGACGGAGACGGTCTGGGTGCGGGTGGCCCAGGCGGTCGCCGGGGGCAGCTTGAGGACGATCCGCCGGACGCCGGTCGCGGCGCCGAGATCGACCTGGACCCACTGCGGGAAGGCGTTGTTGGCCGACTCCCAGTAGGTGTTGGTGTCCCCGTCGGTCGCGTTGGACGAGGCGTAGACCTGGGTGTGGCTGCTCTCCGAGGTGGGGCGGTGCAGGGCGAGGTTGGTGGTGCCGGAAGGGGGGTCGGTGGTGACGGTGACCTGGTTGGAGGGCTGCGACACGTTGCCCGCCGCGTCGTAGGCGACGACGTCGAAGGTGTACGCGGTGGACGCCGCGAGTCCGGTGACGGTGAACGACGTGGCGCCGGTGGTGCCCACTTGGGTGCTGGTCGAGCCGGACACCTGCAGGACGCGGTACCCGCTCACGCCGACGTTGTCGGTCGACGTGTTCCAGCCCAGCGAGACGGAGTTGCCGGTGTGCCCGGTGACGGTCAGGCCGCCCGGCGCGGCCGGCGGTGTGGTGTCGCCGGTGGGGACGACCGGCTGCGTGGGCCGGGTGGCGGTCAGCGCGATCTGGCCCTTGAGCATGCGGCCGCCGTCGCCGGTCAGGCGCAGGTAGTAGTCGGCTGAGCAGGCGGTGCCGTCCTCGTCGAGGGCGAGGAATCCGGAGTCGGTGGGCACCCAGGCCTGGGTCTCGGCGGTCTTGGCGATCTGGTTGCCCTCGTTGTACTCGTCGAACATCGAGATGTAGATGCCCTGCACCCCGGCCCGCACCATGTTGTAGAACTGCCGCCACATGAAGTCGCCGTGCGCCCGCTGCCGGGCGGAGACGTCGCCGGGCAGCACGCAGGGCTGGAAGTCGATGCCGTTGGCGTTGCAGTCGGCCTGGTCGGGGACCGTGTACGTGGTGTACGCGTTGTCGGCCTCGGTCACGTTCCCGATGGCGCCGACCATCCACGGCGAGAGCATGTTGAAGGCGTGGTAGACGCCCAGGAAACCGGACTGCGAGCCGCCGGTCCCCGTCCGCCATTCGCGCGGGACGCCTCCGATGACGTAACACCCCTGGTTCTTGAACCAGTTGACGACGTCGAGGCAGGCGTCGGCGGTGAAGGGGTGGTTGGGGTCGTTGAAGCCGAAGCCCCAGATGCACACGACCGGCTTGCCGTTCTGCCGTGCGTACGCCGAACTCGCCGTGTGGGCGGACATCTTGTTCGTCCAGTCCGTCTTGATCTCGGACTGCATGTTCGTCCAGTTGGAGACGTCGTACATGATGTAGAACTTCCGCCCGTACGCCTCGGCGGCGCTGCGCACCTTGGTCGCCATCGCGTCGCGGGTGGGGCCCTCGCCGCCGGTCGGGTTGAAGCGTTGCAGGGCGGCGGTGTCGATGCCGTTCTGCTGCATCCACAGGAAGTGGGTGTTCACCGTCTGCTGGTCGTACGAGGAGAACAGCCTGGCGGGCTGGCCGTTGCCGAGGGCCGCGTACGACGTCTGGTACGTGCTGGTGTAGTCGCGCACGTCGGGCCAGCACTTGATGTTGGTGTTGGTCGGGGACGGCGACTGGCCCCAGTTCTGGCTCCAGTGCCACCAGCCGTTGATGGGGGCGCCGTCGCCGGCGCAGGCGAACCAGCCCTGGTAGCCGACGGTGATCCTGCCGACGACGTCGCCCGGCCCGCTGGCCGCGGCCGCGGCCGGGGCGAGTGCGGTGCCGGTGGCGCCCGCGGCTCCCGTCGCGGTGGCCGCCGCGGCGGCCCGTAAGAAGACTCTGCGTGTGACACCCATCTGAACTCCTCTGCTGACCTTCGGTGTTCGGTGCCGCCGGGCGGGGGCACGCCCGTGCCCGGCGGCACCGTCGGATCGGATCAGGTGTTCCAGACCTGGAACTCGGAGATCTGGCCGGCCGGCCAGCCGTTGTTCGCCGTGATGTTCACCCGGAAGTACCGCTGGGTGGTCGCGGTGAACGTGAGGGTGACCGTGTTGTTGGTGGTGGGGTCGAAGGTGTACGTGGCCGACGACTTGACGGTGGTGAAGGAGGAGCCGTCGGTGCTGCCCGACAGGGACAGCGTCTGGTTGCGGGCGCCCCAGGTCGCGGGGAGCTGGAGGACGACGCGGCTCGCGCTCTGCGCGGAACCGAGGTCGACCTGGACCCACTGCGGGAAGGCGTTGTTGGCGCTCTCCCAGTAGGTGCCCTGGTTGCCGTCCGTGACGTTCGACGACGGGTAGACGTCGGTGTGGCTGGACTCGGTGGTGGCCGCGCCGGCCGCCAGGTTCCTGCTCACCGTGCCGGCGCCGGTGCCGGTCAGCGCGACCGTGGTAGTGCCGTTCGACGCGTTGCTGGCGATGCTGAGATCGCCGGTGCGGGTGCCGGACGCGGTGGGTGTGAAGGTGACGGCCACCGTGCAGGAGGCCCCTGCGGCGATCGACGTCCCGCAGGTGTTGGTCTGCGAGAAGTCGCCCGTGGTGGTGACGCCGGAGACGGTCGCGGCCGCGGTTCCGGTGTTGGTCACCGTGACCGTCTGCGCGCTGCTCGCGGTGTTCAGCGCCTGGGTGGCGTACGTCAGCGACGTCGGGCTGGCCGACAGGGTCGCCGGCGAGGAGCCGCCGGTGCTGGGGAACACCTCGAAGTCCGACAACTGGGCCGCGTTCCAACCGGTGTTGGCGGTGATGTTCACCCGCACGTAGCGGGCCGTGGCGGCGCTGAAGGTGATGGTCGCGGTGTTGCCGTTGGCGTTCGGGTCGAAGGTGTATCCGGCCGATGCCTTGATCGTGGAGAAGCTGGAGCCGTCCGTGGAGCCCTGCACCGACAGGGTCTCGGTGCGGGCCGACCACGCCGTGGCGGGCGGGAGCTTGAGCACGACCTTGCCGACGCTGTAGTTCTGGCCGAGGTCGACCTGGGCCCACTGCGGGAACGAGCCGTTCGTGCCCTCCCAGTACGTCGAGGCGTCCGGGTCGGTGAGGTTCGAGGCGACGTACGGGCTGTTGCTCGAACTCGCCGACGCCGGCCGCCCGGCGGCGATGTTGGTGGTGGAGTCGATGCCGCTGCCGGACAGGGCGACGACGGTCGGGCTGTTGTTGGCGTTGCTGGTGACGGTCAGGTTGCCGGTGCGCGAGCCGCCGGTGGTGGGCTTGAAGCCGACGGTCACCGTGCAGGACGCGCCGACCGCGAGGGTGGCGCAGTTGTTGGTCTGGCTGAAGTCACCGGTCGCCGAGACGCCCGAGACGGTCGCCGACGTGGTGCCCGAGTTCGTCACCTTCACCGTCTGGGTGTCGGCCGAGGAGCCGACCACCGTGGCGGCGAAGGCCAGGCTCGCCGGGTCGGTGTTCAGCACCGGGCCGGGTGCGGTGCCGGTACCGGAGAGGGTGACCGTGTTGGTGACCCCGCCCGCGTTGACCGTCAGCGTGCCGCTCCGGCTGCCGGTCGCGGTGGGCGCGAACTTCACGCTGACGGTGCAGGAGCCGTTCGCCGCGATGGACGAGCCGCAGGTGTTGGTCTGGGAGTAGTCGCCGCTGGTGGCGATCGAGGAGACGGAGGCGGCCGTGCCGGTCGGGTTGGAGACCGTCACGGTCTGCGCGTCGCTGGTCGAACCGGTCGCCACCGAGCCGAAGTTGAGCGCGCCCGGGGTGGCCGTGACGCCCTCGGACGGGTAGGGCGGGTAGACCGGAGCCGGCCACCCTCCGCAGTACGGCGTGCCGCTGATGCCGGAGTTGCCGCCGCCGTCGGTCACCGTGAAGCTTCCGACCGAGCAGCTGTACACCGGCGCGGAGTAGCCGACGCCGGTCGCCGTGACGTTGGTGAACTTCGCGGCGCCGCCGGTCTGTTCCTGCAGGGCGAAGGTGCCGGTGCCGGCGATGGTCACGTTGTTGAGGTTGACCCCGCTGATGGTGCCCTCGACCCACTGGATCGCCTCGTACGGGCTCTGCTGGATCAGTGCGTTGGTCACGTTGATCGGGCCGGTGATCGCGCCCTGGCTGCCGTCGAACCACAGCGCGCCCACGCCGAACTGCCAGTTCGGGTCGAGGCTGCCGTCCCGGACCATGGTGTTGTCGGAGATGGTGGTGGTGCCGACCGGCGTGGAGGAGAAACGCTGCCCCACGTGGATGCCGCCGCCCTGGGTGATGCCGCTGTCCACCACCCGGTTGCCGCTGACGGTGTTGTCGTGGCCGCCGTAGATCGCGATGCCGTTGGCGAGGATCTGCAGGGACACGGTGTTGTTGGAGATCGTGTCGTTGGCGTCGGCGCCGATACCGGAGTCCGCCCAGGTGGCGATGCCGTCGTCGCCGGTGTTGCGGATGTCGCTGTTGGTGACCTTCGAGTTGGTGACGCCGCCGTGGAAGTTGATGCCGTCCGCGGTGGTGTCACGGATGCGCATGCCGCTGAACGTCAGGCCGTCCATCGGCCCGTCCATCCAGGCACCGACCTTCATGTGGTCGATCCACAGGTTGGCGACGGTCGAGTTGCTCATCGCGCCGCCGATGCCGTTCACCTGCGCGCTGTCGTTGCGCTCCTGCACGTTGCCGAAGATCGCGAAGTTCTGCAGGTGCACGCCGGTGCTCGGCGAGGGTGCGGAGTTCCCGTAGAAGCCGGGGGCCGTGCCGGTGACGGTCGAGTACCACATGCCGGCGCCGGCGACGGTGACGTTGTTGACGCTGATGTGGCCGGGGATGTTGTAGGTGCCCGGCGGGATCCACACCGTGCCGCCGGGTCCGGCCGCGCTGATCGCGGCGTTGAACGCGCTGGTCGCGTCGGCCACGCCGGTCGGGTCGGCGCCCTGGGCGGTCACCGAAACCGACCCCGAGGGTGCGGCCAGGGCGGCGCCGACCTGCTCGAAGTCGGCGAAGTCGATCGTGTACGAGGAGGCGGTGTCGCCCAAGTCGACCTGCAGCTTGAAGGTCGTGCCCGCCGGATAGGTGGTGGAGAACAGGCGGTGGGCCTCGTCGTAGAAGTGGTGCGGGTTGCTGCCCGGCGTGTTGGTGAAGGGGTAGCTGCCGTAGTACCAGCTGTAGGCGTTGGTCAGGGTGAAGTCGGGCTGCTTGACGCCGTTGATGTAGAGGGACAGCGCGGCGGTGTAGACCGAGCCGCCCGAGGTGTCGGGGATGCTGTACCGGAAGTTGATCGAGTTGGTCGCCACCGGCGTGGTGAAGGTGACGTACTGGCCGGTGCCCTGGAGCGTCGTCGCCTTCCGGTACGACGCCTCGTCGGCCAGCTGGCCCTGGGTGTAGCTCGGTCCGATGTTCGTGCCGTTGGTGGCGGAGTTCTCGGCCTGCACCTCGACGTACGGCAGGCTCGCGCCGCTGCCGCCGGTGGCGTCGGCGGCCGCCGCGGCCGGCTGGACGGCCAGTGCGAAGACGCCGGCGACGGTGAGCATCGCGGTGCTGACCGCCCAGACGAGGGCTCGTCTCAGATCTCGGATGGAATGGAACACTTACCACTCCTTTCATCACGGAATGCCCGAACTATTCCGCCGGCGCCGCCAGGGGCGGGAGGGGAGACGGAGGGTGGTGATGACGCACGGGGGACCGTAATATCGTCGACATCGGCGCGCAATAACTAGACAGAGCATTGCAACAATAAAAATTTGACATGCAAGATCTAATGCACTGGGGCCGCAGGCATGCCGGTGCCGCCGGACGGGGTGTCCGGCGGCACCGTGGGACGGGCGGCGGTCAGGAACTCCGGACCTGGAACTCGGACACCTGGCCCGCGGGCCAGCCGTTGTTGGCGGTGACGGTGACGCGGAGGTAGCGCTGGGTGGCGGCGGGGAACGTGAGTGTGACGGTGTTCCCGGTGCCCGGGTCGAAGGTGTAGGCGGCCGAGGGCTTCAGGGTGGTGAAGGCGGTGCCGTCGGTGCTGCCGCCGAGGGTCAGGGTCTGGGTGCGGGCACCCCAGCCGGCGGGGATCTGGAGGACGACGCGGCTCGCGCTCTGCGCGGAACCGAGGTCGACCTGGACCCACTGCGGGAAGGCGTTGTTGGCGCTCTCCCAGTAGGTGCCCTGGTTGCCGTCCGTGACGTTCGACGACGGGTAGACGTCGGTGTGGCTGGACTCGCTGGTGGGCCTGCCCGCGGCGAGGTTCGTCCCGGGTGTGTCGGTGCCCGCGGTGAAGTCGAGGCGGTTGATGTTCCAGCCGCCGGTGTCCTGGGCGAGGGTCAGTACCTGCCGGCCCGCGGGCAGGGTCAGGTGGGCGGTCACGGTGGCCCAGGTCTGCCAGTCGCCGGTGGCGGGCAGGTCGACGGCGCCGGTGAGGTTCGTACCGGAGGCGTCCGACAGGTGCAGCGCGCCCGCCACCGCGGACGGGGCCGCGACCCGGAGGCCGAGGATGTAGGTGCCGGCGGTGGCGACGTCCACGGTGTAGCGGAACCACTGCCCGGCGCCGGTCCAGCCGAGGTTGTAACCGCCGCCGGTGTCCGAGGTGTTGTCGAGGTCCACCCCGTCGGCGCGGTAGGAGTTGGCGTTGCCGTTGACGGAGGTGACGTTGTAGGCCACGCCCTGGCCGCCGGTGTCGTAGTTCTCCGCCTGCACCGTGCCGGGCACGGCGGCCGGGGTGCCGCCGTAGGGGCCCTCGGGAGCGGGCGGCGGCCAGTGGTTGTCACTCAGCGTCGCGACGAAGCCGGTGGAGTTGTCGACGAAGGCCGAGGCGCCTGCGGGGAGCCCGGTGACCGTGTTGCCGGTGATCGTCGCGGAACCGGTGGGCGCGGGATAGAACGGTGGTGAGATCGCGATCCCGTTGCGGCCGGGGTCGCTGACCGTGTTGTCCTGGAGCAGGGTGTTGGTCGAGGTGGAGAAGCCGATCCCGTCGTAGAGGGAGTCGCTGACGGTGTTGCCGGTCACCGTGACCCTGTCGACGGTCCCGGTGTTCTGCCCGTCGCCGCCGTTGCCGACGTGCAGGGCGGGCTGGCCCTGGCTGTAGGCGTTGCCGCCGGAGCGGACCACGGTGTTGCCGGTCACGGTCGCGGACAGCAGGTCGCTGCCGTTGACGCCGAAGCGCCCGGCGCCGAGACCGATGTAGCGGGCCGTGTCGCTGATGTAGTTGCCCTCGACCCGGTGGCCGCTGCCCCCGTAGATCCCGACTCCCTTGCCGCCCCACGGCGCGATCGAGGTGTTGTCACTGACGGTGACGTCGGTCATCGGGTTGTAGTAGGTCCTGGAACCGTCGCTGTTCGTGTTGTAGTTCACCGAGTTGACGGCGATCGCGTCGTCCCCGGTGCCCCGGACGAAGTTGTTCGTGACCGTCAGGTCGTTCCCGGTGTCCGCGCCCAGCGACACGTTGTTGACGTTGATCCCGTCCGCCCAGATCGACGTCAGCCTGCTGTTCCGCACCGTCCCGCCGGTGCCGGAGGCCCAGAAGCCCGACATGGTGTGCTGGGTCCAGATGCCGTCGGCGAGCCAGCCGGTGCCGGTGGTGTCCATCGCGCCGCCGTCGCCGCCGACGGTGCTCCGGCTCACGGCGTTGGCGTCGATGTGGAAGTTCCGCACGGTGCAGGAGGTCAGGTCGAACAGCGCCGCCAGCGGGGTGCTGTTGGGGACCGGGACGTCACGGTAGACGGTGCTGTACCACAGGCCGGCGCCCGCGATGGTGATCCCCTGTGCGGTCAGGCCCGTGGTGCCCTTCACGTAGAAGGTGCCCTGCGGGATCCACAGGGTCCTGCCCTGCGCCTCGGCCTGGTCGATGCAGTTCTGGATGGCGGCCCGGCTGTCCACCGCCTGGCTGTCGGCCGCGCCGTTGGTCGGGGTGTCGTCCGGCACCGCACCGCAGCTCGTGATCGAGATCGAGTCCGCCGGCTGGGTCTGCGGCGCCGGCGGGTTCTCCACGTCGACGGAGTCGACGTCGTAGAAGGAGGCGCTGTTGCCTGAGTCCTTGCGCAGCGAGAACGTGGCGCCCGCCGGGATCGGGGAGCCGGTGACGAAGGTGTGCGACTCGTCCCAGAAGACCCGCGGGTCGCCGTCGGCCGGGTTCTGGTTGTCGCTCGTGTTGTAGTTGCCGTTGCCCTCGTACACCCAGCTCTGCCGCGAGTTGAGGTTCAGCGACTGCCGGAACACCCCGTTGACGTACAGGTTCAGCGTCCCGGTGACACCACCGCCGGACGCCGAGTCCGGGATGCTCGCGCGGACGTTCAGGAAGGAGATCGGCTGCCCGGTGGTGTTCGTCCACTGCACCGACTGGCCCGTCCCGTCCAGATGGACGTAGGAATGGCCGGACGCCTCCAGCGCGGCGTTCGAGTACTGCGTCGTCGGCGCGGCGGTCAGCGACCGGACGGCCGCACCCCCGCCCGGCGTTCCCGCCTCGGCCTCGTAGACCGAGAACGGCGTCGTGGCACCCGCCGCCTGCGCCTGCCGGGGAGCGGGGGCCGTCGCGTCCGGCCGGAGCGCCTTGGACGGCGGGGCCGCCGGCGCCGCGGCCGCCGGTAAGACGGCGACGCACATCGCGCCGACCGCGGCGACGGCGGCCACCGCCAGTCGCCGGGGTCTGGGGATCGTCAGCATGTGATGCTCCTTCGGGGAATGCGGGAATCCGGCGCCCCGACCGTACAGAGCCGCCCTTCACCCCGCTAGATTCCGACGAAGAAAAGAATTAATCACGCAAGCTGACGCAAGTTTCTTGCCAAGGTCCGCAAATCTCGGATTTCTCGGCCCGCCCTCCGATGCGCGATCAAGGGACGGACGCCGCCTCGTCCGGCGGGAACAGCCTGCCCGGCCGGCGCTGTTGCACCGGCGGGGGGCCGGCACCGCGCGGGTGGGGAAGTCGCAGACCAGAGGGTCCTGCCCCGGCGTGATCCGGCACCCTCGGGTCCGGGGTACACCCGGTGATCTGCTATTCAGGGACACCCGCCCAGGTACCCGCCACGAACCCGGACCGAGACCTTGTCACACAGGAGGACAGCTTCATGAACGACCGGCCCTTGACGCTCATGGCGGTACACGCCCACCCCGACGACGAGGCCACCGGAACCGGAGGCGTCCTCGCGCGGTACGCGGCCGAGGGCATCCGCACGGTCCTCGTGACCTGTACCGACGGCGGCTGCGGTGACGGACCGGGGGGCGTCAAGCCGGGCGAGCCCGGGCACGACCCGGCGGCCGTCGCCTCGATGCGGCGCCAGGAGCTGGAGGCGAGCTGCGAGATCCTGAAGATCAGCCATCTGGAGACGCTCGACTACGCCGACTCCGGAATGATGGGCTGGGCGGCCAACGACGCCCCCGGATCCTTCTGGCGGACACCCGTGGCGGAGGGCGCTGCCCGGCTCGCGGAACTCATGCGGCGCTACCGGCCCGACGTGGTCGTCACCTACGACGAGAACGGCTTCTACGGCCATCCCGACCACATCCAGGCCAACCGCATCACGATGGCCGCGCTGGCGATGACCGAGCCCACGCCGAAGGTGTACTGGACGACGGCGCCGCGTTCGATGATGCAGCGGTTCGGGGAGGTCATGCGCGAGTTCGGCGAGGACGTGCCGGAGCCGGATCCCGCCGAGGCCGCCGCGATCGCGGAGATCGGACTCCCCGACGAGGAGATCAGCACCTGGGTGGACACCACCGCGTTCGGCGGCCAGAAGTTCGACGCCCTGGCCGCGCACGCGAGCCAGGGCGAGAACATCTTCTTCCTCAGGATGGGCCGGGAGAGGTTCACCGAGCTGATGGGCGTCGAGACCTTCGTACGCGTCCAGGACACCACCGGCGCGGCCGTGCCCGAGAACGACCTCTTCGCCGGACTGCGCTGACCGGCCCGCCGCCCCCGGCGGACGGACCGCGCTTCGCGGCCGGTCTGTCCGCCCGGGTCGGTGCCCGGCCGCCGATACGACCGGAACCCCACCAAAGGCGCAGGTCAGCAGGGCGGAAGTGGTGATAACCCCCGGGGATTCCGGAGGAACTCCCCCTGCGGATCCGGTGGCTGGCCCGCTGTCGGCGCGGAGCGGCCCTGCCCAGACTCGGCGGTATGACGTTCTCCATCGACGCTCCCGTCGCGGCCGGAGCGGCCGCCGCCCCCGCGCGGGTCTCCGGTCCCGGCAGCGATTTCGCCAGGCTCTCGCAACGCATCGGAGAGGCGGGCCTGCTGGACCGGCGCCCGGGCTACTACACGGTGCGGCTCGGCATGGTGATCGCGGCCCTGCTGGGTGGCACGGCGGCCTTCCTCGCGCTGGGCGACACCTGGTGGCAGCTGGCCGTCGCCGCCGCCATGGCCTTCGTCTTCGGCCAAGTCGCGCTGGTGGCACACGATCTGGCGCACCGTCAGGTCTTCCGCCGGCGCGGCCCGAGCGAGACCTGGGGCCGCCTCTTCGGCAACCTGGCCATCGGCATGAGCTACGGGTGGTGGATGAACAAGCACACCCGTCACCACGCCAACCCCAACCACGAGGAGCTCGATCCCGACGTCGCGCCGGACATCCTGGTGTGGTCCACCGGCCAGGCGCGCAACAGCAGCGGTCTGGCCCGGTTCGTCGGCGGCCACCAGGCGTTCCTGTTCTTCCCGCTGCTGACGCTGGAGGGTTTCAACCTGCACGTGTCCGGTGTGCGGGCGCTGCGCTCGCCGTCCATGAAGAACCGGGTGCAGGAGGGTGTGCTGCTCCTCCTGCACTTCGCGGCCTACCTGTCCGCGCTGTTCCTGGTGCTCTCCCCCGGCAAGGCCGTGGCGTTCCTCGCCGTGCACCAGTGTCTCTTCGGTGTCTATCTCGGCTGCACCTTCGCCCCGAACCACAAGGGCATGCCCACCTTCACCGGCGACGAGCGGCCCGACTTCCTGCGGCGCCAGGTGCTCACCTCCCGCAACGTGAAGGGCGGCCGGTTCACGGACGTGCTGCTCGGCGGGCTCAACTACCAGATCGAACACCACCTGTTCCCGAGCATGCCCACACCTCATCTGCGACGCGCACAGGTGATCGTGCGGGAGTACTGCGCGGAGATCGGGGTGCCGTACCACGAGACCGGGCTGCTGCGGTCCTACCGCGAGGCCCTCGCCCACCTGCACCGGGTGGGCGAACCCATCCGGCGCAGGCGCAGGGCGTCCTGACGGCCCGGCCCTACTTCAGGTGCCGTCCGAAGAACCGGTTCGCGTCCTCCCCCTCGAACCACGGGGTGCCGGTGTGCCCGCCCAGATTGGCGTGCAGCGTCTTCTCCTTGGTCCCGAAGGCGTCGAACAGGTCCAGGGCGCGCTGCCGGGGGTTCCCCTCGTCGTCCCACTGCAGCAGCATCAGCAGCGGAAGGGTGACCTGCCGGGCCTCCTCGCGCTGGGCGCGGGGCACGTAGCCCCCGGCGAAGAAGCCGGCGGCGGCGATGCGGGGTTCGGTCACCGCGAGCCGGATGCCGAGGGCCATCCACCCCGAGTACCCGACCGGGCCGCCGATCCCGGGCAGGGTGAGGAGGGTGTCCAGGGTGGTCCGCCATTCCGGGACGGCCTGTTCGACCAGGGGGCCGACGAGGGACTCGAAGATCTCGTCGACCGGCTCGCCGGCCCGCATCGCCCGGCGCAGGTCGGCGCGGGTCTGTTCGTCGGCGGCGGAACGGGGCCGGTCGCCGCAGCCGGCGGCGTCGATGGTGGCCACCGCGTAGCCGTTCGCCGCGGTGTACCGGCCCCGGGCCACCAGCCGGGGCTGGCTCTTGGGCAGGCCGTTGTTGTGGGCCATCAGGATCAGCGGGGCCGGTGCGGCGGATCCGGGCGTCCAGAGGGTGCCGGGGATCTCGCCGAGGGTGAATTCGCGCTCGATGACGCCGTCGTCGAGGCGCTGTTCGGAAGTGAAGTGCACGGTCGTGCCTTTCGGGAGTGCTCGGAACGGCGCTCCCGGACGACCTGGCGTCCGACCGTGACCCCGGAGGGGAGCACCCATGTCGATACTGCGTCCACGGGTACCACCTCCTCGATCTCTCGCACGGCCGCCGGAAAAGTAGCAGCCGCCGCTGCGGCCCGCCAACGGGTTTTCGCCGACGTGCCGTGGCTCAGCCCAGGGTGTCCAGCAGGGCGGTGACGTAGGCGTCCAGCCGCCCTTCCACCGTCCGCGTCGTCAGTTCCGTCCGGCCCGCCTCCTGCCACGGCCGCGCCACCCACCGCACCCCCGTCGAGAACGCCAGCGCGTCCAGCAGCCGCCAGTACAGCCGTTCGCCCGCGGCCGCGGCCAGCACCCCGCCGGCCTCCTCGTACGCCTCGGCGAACCGCAGCCCCCACGCCGGGCCGTGCAGCAGCGCGAGATTGGTGGAGCAGTGCGCCACGTCGAGATCCACCGGGCCCCAGGAGGTCTGCACCCAGTCGACGACCCCGGTGATCCGGGGACCGGCCGGGCCGGGCGGCGCCACGTCGAACAGCACGTTGCCGGGGTGGAAGTCCCGGTGCAGGAACCGCCCTTCGTAGGGTGGCGCAGGCTCGCGGATCACGTCCGTCGCCGCGGCCCATGCCGCCGTGTCGGCGCCGTCCGGCGGGACGACGGCGTCGGCGGTCGTCCACGCCTCGTACTCGCGGGGACGCACGGCGGGCCGCACCGCGTGGATCGCGACGAGCTGACGGGCCAGCAGGGGGACGCGCGCCTCAAGTCCCCGGTCGTCGAGGACCGTGCGGCCCGGCAGATGCGTCATCAGGAGTGACGGGTACTCGCAGTGCGCGGCGGCCGGATCGACCGCGACCGGTCCCGGCGCCGGCACACCTGTCCCCGCGAGCAGGGCGAGGACGTCGGCCTCGCGGTTCAGCAGGTCCGCGGCCTGCGCCACGAACGACGGGTCGACGAAGGTCCGCAGCACCAGGGCACGGGTGCCGCCGTCCCGGGTGCCGATGGTCAGCCGCCGCATCTCCGCGGTGATGCCCCCGTGCAGTGCCTCGGTCGCGACGACCCGTTCGCCGGCCGCCAGCTGCCGGCCCACCCAGGCCAGGGCCGACGGCCGTACGGTCCCTGCTTCGTCGTGGTCGGACACCGTGCCACCCCATCATCCGGGCGGCGGCCCGCGCAAAGGGTTTCGGCTCCGGGTACGGCCGCGACGCCGGGGCCTACGGGGCGCTGCTGGCGGGTCGCAGGGCGGCGGCGCCTGCCCGCATCACCCTGGACACCGGTGACCTCGCCCATTGCACGAGGTCACGTGGCAGGCCGGTGTCGAGCTCGATGGTCACCCGGACGTATCGCGTGTGCAGCCGGGTGACTCTGGCGGGACCCGGTACGACCGCGTCCGGAACGCGCTGCAACGCGGCCCGGTAGGTGTCCTTGCGCTGGTTCATGCCTTGTCCTGTCGCTTGATGAGTTCGTCCGCGAGGTCCATGTACGCCGTGCCCTTGGCCGCCACCGGGCTGCCGAACGACTGGGAGTACAGGTCGAGCCGCGGAATGTGGGTGGACAGCACGTCGAAGCCCCGCTCGGTGAGCGCTTCGCGGGCGTCGGCGTCGGGACCGGTGCGCGTGGCGTCGGCCCGGTTCGTCCGGTTCAGCAGAACGGCGGCATGGGCCGGCTGGGCGCGCAGGGACTGTACGTCGCCCATCTCGCCCCCGATGGGCGCCATGCGGTCCAGCTCGATGGGAGCCGGCGTGACCGGCACGATCCAGTCGCCCGCGTATCTCATGATGCTGCGGGCGATGTGGGCGTGGTCCTCCATCTGCGGAGCGTCGAACACGACGGCCTGCCGTTCGCCCAGGAAGTCGTTCACGCGCCGGTGCACGTCGCCCACCGGAAGGGCGACCACGGGAAACGGGAAGCCACCCGCCAGTTCGCTCCAGCGCAGCGCGGAGGACGCGGGGTCACTGTCGACCAGCAGCGGTGGGATGCCCGACTCGTGAAGCGCGTGGGCCAACCAGACCGCGCTGGTCGTCTTACCCACCCCGGGCTTCAGGTTCACAAAGGCGTAGCTCAGCGGCACACGGGTCAACGTATGGGCGCGAACGGCCGCCGGCCGCCGAGCCGGGGCACCGTCCGCCGTCGTTCACCCTGCGGCGCCGCAGAATCATCCGTATGGGCCAGTGCGGAAGCGGCCGCGTCGGGCCGCGACCGGTCGTCGCCGGCTCGGCCTAGGTGGCGAGGGACTCCGCGGCCTCGCGGATCACGTCGAGGACGAAGTCGGGATGCGACAGCATCGGAACGTGGCTGCTGTCCACGGCACGGGTCCTGGCGCCCATCCGATCGGCGGCGGACCGCTCCAGATCGGGGTGCACGGTCTCGTCGTCGTTGGCGACGATGTACCAGCTCGGCTTCGTCCGCCAGGCGGTGCCGGGAACCTGCTGGCCGAACAGGTCCGCCACCGGTACCGCGCCCGTCGCCAGGACGAGTTTCTGCTCCGCTTCCGGGAGGTCGCCGCAGAAGTGCGGGACGCCCGAGGGCTTGAGCCACACGCGGCCGTCGGCGACCTCCACGTGCTCGAAGACGGGCGTGCGGGGGAACTTGTCCTGCTGCGCCTGGGACGTCTCGTCCTCGTCCGGGGCGAGGGCGGCGATGTACACGAGAGCGCCGACGCGGTCGTGGGTGCCCGCCTTGGTGATCAGGGTCCCGCCGTAGGAGTGACCGACCAGCACGATCGGGCCGGGGACGCGGTTGAGCGTGAAGGTGACACAGGCGACGTCGCTCTCCAGCGAGTCGAGGCCGTGCTGCGAGGCGAAGACCTCGTGCCCTTCGGCCTGGAGCGCGGGGATGAGCTTGTTGAAGCACGACCCGTCCGCCCAGAGCCCGTGGGCGAAGACAATGCTGGGCTTGCCCGCCATGGCACTTCCTCCTACCGAGAGATCAAATATGAAAAATTGCACCATATTGTGCGTTCAGTGATCATTTTTGTGCGACGGCACGGCGTGTCACCCTCCCCCAACCGGTCGATGACCAGGTCGACCGCGCCCGAGGCCGTGGCGGGGGTCGCCAGAACGGCGAGTACGACTGCTCGGCCGCGCCGCACTCGCTGTCCGCCGAGGCGGCCATCGGCGGCCAGTCGTCGATCACGCTCACCCAGAAGCCTGGCACCCGGCGTCCGGCACCCGCACTACGGCAGGCATGAGCGCCGCACAGAACCGCGCCCCACCGTGCACATCGTTCCCGCGACGGGCCGGAGCCGCGAACCGCGCAGCGCAGTCCCGTCCGGATGTCCCTCCGGTCAACTCCCGCCAACGGCTCATGACGTCAACCCCAAGCCGTCCGTGTGCCACTCGAAGACGGGGTTCGGTTCGCGGCGCCGCAGGCCCGGCGCAGAGAAAGACGAGAAGGCCGGCAGCCGTCGGCGCGACGACGTCATCGGCACGACCGACACCCGGACAGGCGGCGGACGACAGCGGCCATCCCCCCGGGGGGCCGGCGTCGCGACCTCGGCCTTCACAGCGGGCAACGGACTCGCCGACCCCCACCCATCCGCAACCAATGCTTGCACGTAAGCGACTCGCGACCTAAGCTGACACGCAACCAAAGGTTGCGAAAGGCTTGGCATGGAGTACGGCAGTATCGAGCGCGACATCCACGTCGATGCGTCACCCGAGACGGTCTTCGAGGTCATCAGCCGACCGGAGCACATGCGAGAGTGGTGGCCGGACGACGCCCGGTTCAAGCCCGTCGAAGGGGCGCCCGGTGAGCTCTTCTGGCGTGACGAGGCGACCGGGGAGACGATGACCGTCGCGCTCACCGTCGTCGAGGTCGACCCGCCGTCGCGGTTCTCGTTCCGGTGGTGCTATTCCGAAGCCGATCGCGGCGGGGACTCGCTGCTGGTCACCTTCGACCTGGAGCCGACGGAGCGAGGGACCCGGGTCCGGATGACAGAGACCGGGTTCCGCGAGATGGGCTGGGAGATCGCCGTCCTCGAGGAGCAGTACCGCGAGCACGCGAGCGCCTGGGACCACTACATCCCCCGGCTGGGCACGTACATCGCGCGGCTGGTGTCGACCCCGTGAGCGCGCCGGTCGACGACGAGCTGTGGTCGGCGATCGGCGACCCGACCCGGCGCACCCTGATCGACCTGCTCCTCGCGTCCGGGCCCGGCACGGCCACCTCACTCAGTGCGGGCCTCCCCCTCACGCGGCAGGCCGTGTCGAAACACCTCGCCGTCCTCGACCGGGCCGGGCTGGTCCACGCCGAGCCGGCCGGTCGCGAGCGGCGCTACCACGTCGACGAGCCGCAACTCGCCCGCGCGGCCGCGCAACTGGCCTCGGTGGGCGCCACCTGGGACGCCCGACTCCGCCGCATCAAACGCATCGCGGAGGCGATCGAACGCAGTCGCAACAACAGCGAAGGAGAATGAACATGGCCGACATCCTGCATCGAATCGGCGCCGTCGCATCGTTGGACGACGTCTATCGGGCCATCGCAACCCCCGAGGGCATCGCCGGCTGGTGGACGAAGGACACCACCGGCAAGAGCGAGGTCGGCGGCCTGCTGGCGTTCCGGTTCGGCGACGTCGGCGGCTTCGACATGGAGATCCTGGAGCTCGACCCCGCCGGCCGGGTGCGATGGCGCGTCACGGACGGACCCGCGGAGTGGATCGGGACCGAGATCGACTGGAGCCTCAGCCGACGCGACGAGTACACGATCGTCCTGTTCACACACGAGGGCTGGCGCGAGCCGGTCGAGTTCATGCACCACTGCAGCACGAAGTGGGCGACCTTCCTGATGAGCCTCAAGGAGTTCGTGGAGACCGGACACGGCAGGCCGGCGCCCGACGACGTCCGTATCAGCGACTGGCACTAGCGGCGGGAGCGGAGCACTCGGCGCCACCGCGCCTGGTTCGTCCGACAGCCTGCTGCTCGGCGCGGACACGGGTGGTGGCGAGCCGGCAGGAGTCGGTGCCGGTTTCCATGATGCTTCCGCCGAAGGCGAGGCGGTCGACGAAGGGGCCGGCACAGCCCGTACGACGTGAGACCGCGCGGCCTGGCCTGCCCTCGCCGGGGCGGGCGCGACGCACGTGGTGAGGGTGACGGGATATACACGCGGGGGCAGAGACTCAGATTCACAGCGGTGTCGGCAATGGTCGTACTGGCCCTGACCGGGTTCTCGTCGGGCCGTGGCCACGGGAGCCTCAGCCAGCACGGCTGTGACGGTGGCGGTTGCAGCAGTTCCCGCCAGGACCACGACAGTTCAACGCCGTCCTCGGACGACGGTGGCTCGCGCGGCGGCGAGCCGTCCGGCAGTGACGCGAACGACTCCGGGACGAGTGCTGATTCCGGCGGCAACGGCACCTACCGTTCACAGCCCACCCGCCCTTCCGCTCCCACGGCGTCCTCCTCCGGCGCCACCGTCGGGCCCCAGAAGAACGGCACCGCTGTCCTCGTGCACTGCGCAAGCGTGGAGGACCCCAACGCCACCGTCGAACTCAGGAATCCGAACACACGCGACCGCCTCTTCACCGTGAAGATCAGCTTCAGGGACAAGCACGGCTTCACCGTCATCGACACCTCCGATCAGGTGTCGGTGTCCGCGAAGGGCAGAGCAACCTTCCGAGTACCCGTCGCCGGCACGGGACTCGTGGACGCGATCGATCACTGCGACGTCAACCCGAGAGCCGCAGTCGACCAGTAACAGTCGGCGCATCCCAAACCGCCCCGACCCCACGCTGCGAACAGCTCCGCCTGCCGGCCACCTGGCGGGCTGCCGAGGGATGCCGATCCTGACGAGACCACTCGCCTCGGCTCACGCCGGTTCCCTCGCGCACCGCGCCTGCCGGGTCGCGGTGTGTGAGGAAAGGGGCGGGACACAAGGGGAGTCGCACCCTGGAGGAGGAGGGTGTCACGGCGGCCGAGGAGGCGTGATGCGCACCAGCGACGAGATCTATCACTGGATCCGGTGGGACCCGCGGTTCGACCCGGCCCGGTTCGTGCTGGGGATCAGTCAGCGCGGGGATGCCTGCAAACGCGTCCCGCTGCCCTACTTCGTGCCGGGCGGCGACATCCCGTGGCACCGGGTGGTGTTCATCGAGGCGGACGGCGAGCTGGTCTGGGACCGGGCCACGGGGGTGGACCGGGTCGACGCGTCGGGCGCCGGTCGGTTTCGGGACCCGCGAACGGACCTGCGCTTCGACACGAACTCCGACAGGGGTGAGCCCACCGGCGGCCTCGACGTGTCACCGACCGCCCGCACGGCGGTGGCCTGGATCCCGCCCGCGGAGCTGTGGCCGCCGATCCAGGACGTCCGCCGGGACTACGACCCGCAGATCCACCGCTGGCCGCCGCACGTCAACGTGCTCTTCGGCTTCGTGCCGGAGTCCGACTTCGAGCGGGCCGCCCCGCTGCTCGCCGAGGCGACGGCCGAGACGCCGGTCTTCACCGCGCGGCTGGACGGGGTGCACCCCTTCCGGCACAGGGCGTACTCCACCGTGTGGCTCGACCCGACGGCAGCCGGCGAGGCGCCCTGGGCGGACCTGCACCAGGTACTGCAGGAGCGGTTCCCGCGCTGTCGCGGGCCCGCCAGGACCTTCACCCCGCATCTGTCCTTGGGCCGGACCCGGGATCCGCGACGGGTCAGCAGCGACTGCGCCACCCGGCTCGACGCCATGACGGCGACAGTCTGGGAACTCGTCCTCCTCTCCCGCCGGGGCCCCGGGCCGATGCACCCACGGGCCACGGTCGCCCTGCGCACCGGAGAGATCCGCTGGCTGCGCGCACCCGGCCTCGAAGCGCCGGGGCCGGAGGACACGGCATGGCTCTCCGAGATCACCGGCAGGTGACCTCCCCGCCCCCGCCCCCGCAGCCCCAGCCCCAGCCCCAGCTTCCGCAGCGGTCTCACAGCGCGTGGAATTCACCACAATTCCTATCTTCCAGACAGATCAACCTATAAAAGTAGACCTTTAAGGCTGGTTGCACTCCGCCGGTGACCAGCTCCAGGAATTCGACGAACCGCGTCACGGGAGAAGCGTTTGATCACGGCACGTAAGCGAACCACCGGGCTGATGACCACGGCCGGCGTACTGGGCGGCATACTCGCGCTCACGGCCCTCGGCGGCACCAGCAACGCTGCCACCAGCGACAACGGTACCGGGACCCACCCGAAATCGCAGGCGCAGACGAAGCAGGCGAGCGCCCCGGAGGCTTCTGACGCCCGAATAAAGATCACGCCCGGGCAGGGTGCCCACGGCGTCGGGATCAACGGCCCCGTCAAAGTCACCGTCACCAAGGGGAAGCTCACCAAGGTGACCATGACAGCCGTCGCGACCGGTACCGAGATTCCGGGCACGCTGTCCGCGGACGGCACGTCCTGGCAGCCGAACGACCCGCTGAAGCGGGCCACCAGGTACCAGGTCGCCGCGGATGCCGCGGACGCCAAGGGCCGCTCCGTCAGCGGGAACGCCACGATCACCACGGTCTCCCCGGCCAACGACTTCGTCGGGCACCTCTCCCCCGAGGACGGCTCGACCGTCGGCGTGGGCATGCCGGTGTCGGTCACCTTCGGCAGGGCGATCAGCGACAAGGCCGCCGTGCAGGCGGAGATCCAGGTCAGCTCCAGCAGCGGGCAGCGGGTCGTCGGTCACTGGCTCAACGACGCCCGCCTGGACTTCCGCCCCGAGAGCTACTGGAAGCCCGGCTCCACCGTCACCGTGAAGCTCACCCGCGGCGGCGTCCGGAAGACGGTCACGTTCCACATCGGCCGGAGCCAGATCAGCACCGTGGACGCCCGGACCAAGCAGATGACCGTCGTACGGGACGGCAAGACGATCAAGACCATCCCGGTCTCGTCCGGCAGCGCCGAGCACCCGACGTACAACGGGCGGATGGTCATCTCCGAGAAGTTCACGCAGACCCACATGAACGGTGCGACCGTCGGCCTGATGAAGGACGGCAAGGCCGCGTACGACATCGACGACGTACCGCACGCCATGCGCCTGACCGACTCGGGCACGTTCATCCACGGCAACTACTGGGGTGCCGACTCGATCTTCGGCAAGGCCAACACGAGCCACGGCTGCGTGGGCCTCAACGACGTCAAGGGCGGCCGCGACGCCAAGCAGCCCGCCGCATGGTTCTTCGACAACTCGATGATCGGTGACGTCGTGGTCGTCAAGAACTCCGCGGACAGGACCACGCCGGCCCCGGACAACGGCCTCAGCGACTGGAACATGCCGTGGACCCAGTGGGTCTCGGGCGGCACGACCGGCTGACCGGCCTCCCCGGTACGCATCGGGGGTGCGGCCCCCGTCCGGGCGCGGCCGTCCGCGCCGGGCGGCCCGCGACACGCAGCGCCTCGTCACTCACCCGGACGGCGCAATCACGGTCCGTCATCCCCTTGTCCCCGTTGGCCCGTCCCCCATTCGGAGTTGCGTCCGCACGGGGGACATGAGGCCGTTGGAGTCGTGTCCCGCCAGATCTCACCCTCAGGAGGAGACATGGGCACGAGGAACAACGGCCGGCCGGCCGACAAGCTGAACGTCGTCTTCACCGTCCGCGTGATCGAGGGCGGCGAGCAGGGATTCCTGGAGATGTACGACCAGCTCCGCCAGTCCGTCGCCCGGACCCCCGGCCACATCGTCGAGAGGCTGGGAGCGCCCGTGGACGACTCGCGGCAGTGGGTCATCACCAGCGAGTGGCAGACCGCCGAGCACTTCTTCGCCTGGCAGCAGAGCGAGGAGCACCGCGCGCTGGTGGCTCCGCTGCGCCAGTGGGTCGACTCGACGCAGTCGCTGCGGTTCCGGGTCGTCAAGGAGACGGCGGGGGTGACGGCATGACGCGCACCGCCCACGGCACCGTCGCCGTACTCGGACTCGGCACGATGGGCTCCGGCCTGGCCGCCCGCCTCCTCGACCGGGGGGTACAGGTCCGGGTCTGGAACCGTACCCCGGAGCGGGCCGAACCGCTTGCCGAGGCAGGCGCCTACGTCGCCCGGCACCCCGCCGACGCCGTCGCCGGCACGAGCGCCGTCATCTGCGTCGTCGCCGACGGCGAAGCCCTCGGCTCCGTGCTGCACGGACCCGACGGCGTCCTGTCCAAGGGCCCCTACCCCGGGGTCCTCATCTGCGCCAGCACCGTCTCCCCCGACGAGGTCGTCCAGATCGCCGGGGACATCCCCTCGGTCGTGGACGTCGGCATGCTCGGCAACCGCGACCATGCCCGTGACGGCGAGCTCCGGCTCTTCGTCGGCGGCGAGGAGCAGGCGTTCGACGACTGCCGCCCGCTGCTGGAGGCGCTGGGCAAGGAGGTCGTCCATCTGGGCGCGCTCGGTTCCGGCATGCGGATGAAACTGTGCCTCAACCTCGTGATGGGCATCGAGGTGCAGGCCCTGGCCGAGGTCACCGAGCTGGCGACCGCCTGCGGCCTCGACCGGCAGCTGGTCCTCAAGACCGTCGCGGGCAGCGGTTTCGCCTCTCCGGTCATGGCCTTCAAGTCGAGGCGCCTGGGTTCCGGCCGCTTCGAGGAGCCGGACTTCCGGCTGCGGCTGATGGCGAAAGACCTCATGCTCGCTACCAAGCAGGCGGCGGCAGTCGGCCTGAGTCTGCCGCTGGCGACCGCCGCGGCGGAGACCCACGTCCGGGCCATCGAGCAGGGGCTGGGCGACCAGGACTGTGCCGCGGTCACCCGCGCACTCACACCGAAACCGGGCAGCGACACGTGATCATCGACATCCACGGGCATCTCTCCCCGCCGGAGGCGGCCGAACGCTTCCCCATGCCCCCGAGCCTGACCGACGTCGACGGCATGCTCGCCGCTCGCGCCGAGGCCGGCATCGACCTCACCATCATCGGCAGCCCCGTCGGCGCCGGAGCGATGGCGCGGGTACCGGGCGTGGACAACTACGCACAGCCACGAGACCGGCTGCGCAGTTTCCACGCCTGGATGTCGGGGCTGATCGGCAGGTTCCCGGACCGGTTGCGCGGCTACGTGTACGCCAACCCGTTCGGTGACGACGATCACCTCGACGGGGTGCGGGAGACCCTTGCGGACCCGGCCTTCGTCGGCCTGATCACCACGTCCAGCGTCCACGGGGAGCTGCTCGGCTCCCCGCGGGCCGACTCCTTCTTCGCGCTGGCCGCGGAGGCGCGGGTGCCGGTCCTGGTACACGCCCCGGCAGAGCCGGGCGGCACGGAACGGGTCGACGAGATCGGCTTCGTCGAGCAGATCGGCCGGTTCGGCGACGTCACCATGGGCATGGCCATGATCGCCTTTGCGGGGTGGCTGGACAAGTACCCGGATCTACGGCTGATCGGCGCGACCGGCGGCGGCGCGATGGCGCTGCTGCCGGAGCGCCTGCAGACGGCGGCGCGCCCCCGGCACTGGGCCGGGGGCGCACCGCCCGCCGGCCGGCCCGAGGCGGCCCAGACCCGGACCCCGGCCACGGCCCCGTCCGCGGCCCGGGGACCGTCGGCCGACCCGGCCGCGGCGCTGCAGCGCATGTACGTGGACACGAGCCCGCTCAGTTGGGCGCATCTGAGCCTGAACGCGGAGGTGCTGGGGCCCGAGCGGATGCTGTTCGGCACCGACTCACCACCGTTGGCCGTGCCGCTGGAGGAGCAGATCCGCATGATCGAGAAGTTGCCGGTCGACAGGGCGTCGCAGCAGCTCATCCTCGGCGGCAACGCCGAGGCCGTCTTCGACCTCAGGAGCCGTCCGTGACCACCGACACGCAAGAGGCCGTCACGGCGGTCGAACGCTGCACCCCGGAGTTCCGGCGGGACCCTCACGCGGTCTACGCCCAGCTCCGCGACGCGGCCCCGGTCTGCCCCATGAGACCGCCGCACGGCAACGAGACGTACCTGATCACCCGGTACGAGGACGCGCGGGCCGCCCTGTCGGATCCGCGGTTGAGCAAGGACATGTACGGGGCCATGGGCGCCTACCGGAAGATCTTCGGTGACTCGTCCGTCGCGCTGGACGACAACATGCTCAACTCCGACGCGCCCAAGCACACCCGGCTGCGCAGGCTGGTCAACTCCGCGTTCACCCCACGGCGGGTGGAGGCTCTCCGGCCGAAGATCCAGGACATCGTCCGGGGCCTGCTCGACAAGTGCCCGACCCGGGAGCCCTTCGACCTGTTGCCGGTCTTCGCGTTCCCGCTGCCGATCATCGTGATCTGCGATCTGCTCGGTGTACCGCCCCAGGAGCGGTCCCGGCTGGAGAGCCTGTCCTTCACGGTGGCCCGGAGCGGCTTCGACGAGGAGGCCAGGCGAGCCCAGCAGAAGGCGGAGGAAGATCTGCACGCGTACTTCTCCGACCTCATCGCCGCCAAACGGAGGTGTCCGGGTGACGATCTCCTGAGCGCGCTCACCGCGGTCCGGGACGACGACGGCGGGCTGACCGAGAACGAGCTGGTCTCGACGGCGTTCCTGCTGATGTTCGCGGGTCACAAGACGACCGCGTACCTGATCGGCAACGCCGTGCTGCACCTCCTGTCCCATCCCGGACAGCTGCGCGCCGTGCGGGAGAACGGGGAGCTGATGCGTGCCGCGGTCGAGGAACTCGTCCGCTACGACGGCTCCGTGGAGAGCGCGACGTTCCGTTACGCGACCGAGGACGTGGAGTACGGCGGGACCCGGATTCCCAAGGGCGCCCTGGTCCAGGTCGCGCTCAGTTCCGCCAACCGCGATCCGCTGAAGTTCGACGCCCCGGACGAGCTGAACGTGATGCGTCCGGGCAATGCGCAGGACGCGCATCTGGGGTTCGGGCACGGCATCCACTACTGCCTGGGAGCCCCGGTGGCCCGGCTGGAGATGCAGCTGGCGCTCACCGCCCTGTTCGACCGGTTCCCGAGGATGGCCCTGGCCGGCCCCCGCGCCGAAGCACGCTGGCTGGAGGTTCCCTTCCCGGCCTTCCGCGGCCTCGCGGAGCTTCCGGTGGTGCTCGATCCCGCCGGGTGACCGACGCACAACGACAGACACCCGCCCCGGCCGGAGGCCGCAGACGGGTGTCTGTCTCTGTGTCCGAGGGGGGACTTGAACTCTCCTCTCGGGCACCAGCCCATTAGTTAGCTGACCTGCGGATACATGCCCTCAGGGCCCTCTTGGAAGTGGTGAGGGTTGGTCATGCTCACCTGCTGTTTCTGCCCGTTCCTGGCCGCTGTTGGTCATGGGTTGGTCACGTGGCCAACGCCCATCCGGCGTCACTCTGAAGCCCGCGATGGCGGCCATTGCGCGCTCTGTTGGTCGGTCTGTAGCACGTCCCGCACCGCCCGAACTGCTCTGCGTGGAGCCTCGATGCGGCCAGCCTTGGCGACCGTGACAGCGGAGCCGCCAGCGGGCGCGGGGGCACCGCAACGGCGGCTCTCGCGCCCTCGCCGCGCAGACCTTCACCCTTCACCGAGCCTCTGGCGCCGCTCGGGGCTCTCCTGCCCTCGTCGGCAGTGTCCAGGCAGCGGTTCTACCCAAAGACGTGCATAGTCACGTCCTGGCATAGCGGGCATGCATAGCCAGCGCCTACCGTGATGGTCAACGGCCTCAACAGAGGCCAGACACAAGGGGGTTCAGCATGGCCCGCGAGGAACTGACACGGCTTACCGGCAATGGCAACGGCGAGTGCGGGGAAAAAGACTGCCCCAACGTCTACCGGACGGCCAGCGGCTCATTCATCGTTCAGGGCGATCTTTCGGACGCTTTCCGGCCGCCGCAGGGTGAGGCCCTGGTGGAGATCCCGGAAGCAGTTCTCAGGGAGGCTATTCGTGCTCTTGGATGGTGACGAGTGGAACGCTTGCTTCGACACCATGCAGCGTGAGGCGTGGAGGTTGGAAACTCTCCCCGTCTACACGATGTCGCAGGAAGCCGAGAAACTGGCTCGATTCCTCGACGGAGAGAAATCACCGGATAACTACGCGTCCGGCTGGATGGACGAAGTGCGGCAGTGGCGCAGCGAAGGAAAGAGCGTCGGGCGAGTTCATATCGTCACGCGCCCTCTGTCGGACTATCTCCGGTTCGAGTTCGAGTACTACTACCGGCACCACGTCAAGGCCGGGGAAGAAATCCGCATCCTTGACGTGACCGATCGGGCGAATCCATTGCCTGCCGCGCAGGACTTTTGGATGTTCGACCGCACAAAGGTAGTGCTCATGAACTACCGGGAAGACGGAACGCAGATAAACCGAGAACTCCACTCGGATGATCCCGCACCATTCATCGAATACCAGCGAATCGCAATCACCGAGTCGGTTCCGTTCCTGGAGTACGTGAAGGAGTGACGTTCGAACCCGAGCAGCTAGGCCAGTCCGGTCAGGAACTGGCCTCGAAGCTCCGAGAACTGCGTAAGCAAGCCGGGCTCTCTGGGGTCCGGCTTGCTGCGCGCTGCAACATGTCTCAATCCAAGATTAGTCGGTTTGAAACGGGAAAGGCCCGCCCGTCGATTGTCGACGTTGAGCAAATCCTAAGAGCCGTTGAAGCCCCTGCGGAATTGGTCACTCAGGTATCAAACCTCACAAGGATGGCCAACACCGAGTGGCAAGATATTCGAAGCCTCCGCCGAAAGGGGCTCGATAGGAAACAGCAGGAACTAGCTAGCCTAGAGTCGTCGACAACGGAATTCCGCTTCTTTCTGCTCTCTATGCTTACTGGGCTTCTGTCCACTCCCGAATATATTAGAGCCAGCCTCGCTCACTCCCCTGTGGACACCAGTAAAACCGTGGCGAAAAAGCTCGAACGGCAACAGGTTCTTCATGACACCTCAAAACGATTCATATTTATTTTGACGGAACAAGCTGTCAGGTGGCCGCTCGTTAGCGCCCCGGAGATGGCTATGCAGATTGACCGCCTCGTCTCGCTCTCCCGCCTATCGAGCGTTCGGCTGGGAATTATCCCGATCAGTGGTCATATGGCCACGGTTCCCATGGACACCTTCACTATTTACGACGACACTTTGGCCACGTCAGAAAATACAGTTGGTGTCACGGTCTTTCGCGATCCCCGAGACATCGCGGCATACATGGAACTGTTCGACACTCTAGAAAGCTACGCGCTATTCGAAGACGAGGCTAGGGCTCAACTGGACGAGTGGGCCAGTCACTACCGGTCCCGATGATCATTTACCCAACCTCGCGACTGAAACCCATATCGATGCGCAGTACGCGGCACCATTACGTGACAGACATGGAGCCGAGGGGCGATCGATGCTTGAGGACAAGTCGGAGGCTGAATCCAGTTCCGGACCAGTAGCGAGTAACATCCCCGAGCTTGAACCTGTCGGGGTCGAGGGATGCATGACGTGCGCTGCGCTTTGCAATTCTCGCGAAGTGGCCCGTGAAGCAAGCGTGCCGGAAGCTGTGGCGAGTGCCAATCGCGAAATCGGCAACCATCCGCATAGCGCCGTAGGCCATGGGAGAAAGCTCCCCATGGCGACGGTGTGGGGGGTGGCTGTATGAGGCCACCCACCTATCCGAGTGAAGCCATTGACCTACCCCTAGACGATTGGCTGTACGAAGCCAAGCCGCGCAATGGGTGTCGGCGGTGCGAGGATGCCGTTACCGAGCTGAAGGCGGCAAAGAAAGCCGGTAACGCCTCCGCTCGCTTCGAGGCCGCCCGCAGGGTTCGGCAATGCACGCACAGGGACTAGGCCATGGCTACAGCACCCGAAAAACCGAGGGCGGGCCGCCGAGGTTACGACAACGGCCTTCCTTCCATTATGGAGTGGCTGAATAGCGTATCCGCGATCTGTGGGGAGTGTTTCGGAAGTCGCGAAATCTGGTGCCCTACATGCGGTGGGTTTGGCGGTTGCGGCACCTGCAATGGCCGGGAAAAGGTTCAGTGCACCGAATGCGCGGGTGGGCGCCTTGTCGGATACAGGCTTTGAAGCGGAAATATTCCGGACGGTGAAATGACGTACCGATGCACGGCGACAACCGAATTGGACGATGGCGTTCAGGCCGAGGCAGGGAAAATCGGCTCTCCGCATCCCCATATCGAATGGGCATCGATCAGCCTGTTTCAATGCATAATCGAAGACGTAGCACACGACCACCATGCGGCTTTCCTCCGCACGGGCGCAAGCACCGACCCCGACTCGGATATCTACCTCTGTTGGCGAGACAACTCGACTGCCCAGTGGATCGAAGACCTGGAATGCTGCATGAACAGATCTCGCCCCCTGGGTATAGGGTGCACCATTTTCAAGAGCCATCCCGGTAGATGCGATTGGCAGTACATCGATCCGCAACAAGTGGCCGCGCAGGCACAAGCAGACCAGTTAGCTAAAGAGTGGAGCCTCTCTCCTTTGTTCCGACTGCCCGAGTGATGTTCCGGGCGTGGAATTGCTGATCCACTCCCATTTCCAAACGAAAGCGGCCCCGGCCAACGAAGCCGGGGCAAGTTCATTGGTTAGTTAGAGCAACGCCCGGAAGGGGTTGGCGCCCGCGAGTGGTTCCGAGCGCTTCGGATCAGGCGTCAGCTCCGGGGCCTGCTTGGGTGCCGGGCGGTAAGCGTCCAGGCTGACGACCGGTGCGCGGTTCTTCTCACGCTCCGCGCTGGCCGGCTGCGGCGCAGAGTCACCGGAAGTGTTGCCAGGTAGCGAGAAAACGGTGGCAGGTCGGCCGGTCTTCCCTGACCGTTCCACGGTCACGACGATTCCGGTCAGTTCCTTGACCTCTGCGGCCGTAGCTCCCACGTACGGGAGCACCTGCGAGGAGGTAGCCCGACCGCCGTGCATTTCGATCCGAGCCCGCACCTTGTCCTCAAGACTCAGCGGCTGTCGCTTCACCTTCGGGGAGGTCGCTCCCTTGGTGATGCGTACGGCGTCCTGGACGGACCGGCGAACCAGGGTGAACGCAGCCGACAGCATCTCTTCCGTGATCGTCTCCGAGCATTCGGACGCTGCCAGGCAGGCCGCAACTCGTATGGTCTGCTCCGCCGTTCGCTCGATGTAGACAGCTTGGTTCTCGGGCAGGGCCTCGCCCAGGATGCGGGCGTACCGGCGCACGATCCGCCACAGGGACCGGGCGTCCTCTGCGAGTGTGATCACGCGCGGCCTGGCCGTCGCCCAGCCGTAAGCGTCGGCAAGATCCCGCCCGTCCACGTCCGGCAGGCTCACCCTGTCGTCGTCCAGCAGGGGCACCGACCCCAGCAGGAAGGGAAGAATGCGGTTGTACGAGCCGCCCGCCGCTTCCGACTCGCCCACGTACTTCGCCCAGTCGGACGGCGTGACGTGGCAGTGCAGAACCATGGCGGGGTCGCGTACTTCCTGAGCCTCTTCCTTGGTGGTGTTCCGCAGCGTTGCGCCGTCCCATGCGGACCGCAGCTTGGTCGTGAACGAAGCATCCCGCTTCACCCTGCGCAGTACTTCTGACCACTCTTCCTCACACACGAAACTGCGCACGTCCCGCCCGTGCTCGGTCTCGGCGGTCGATTCCTGCTGGTCCCAGAGGTGATTGACCAGGCTGGCCCCGGACGTGATTCCGGATGTGGTGTGCGTGGCCACGAACCGGCCCAGGGACTTGTCCAGGACGTGATGAGCGGCCCGCAGCGCGGTTCCCTTGCCTCTGCCCGTTCCGGCCACCAATGCGGACCACAGCAGAACAGGCCGGGCGTTGCCACGGGACGACACCTTTACCGTGCCACCGATCGCGGCCGACCACATCGACAGGGCCGCCACGTACACCCCCAACGCATCCGCTTCCAGGAACGGGGCGATCTTGCGGACCGCACGACCTATAGGACCGTACAGAACGGGGGTGCTCATGCTGCCTCTATCTCGAAAAGGGGTGCTTGGGTGTCCCCTGTCTGGGGAGGCCGGGCGCGCTCGGCGCCCGGCACAGTGGGCGCGGCACTCAGGCCGCTACTGCTTTTCCCTCCGACGCATCCCGCTGCGTCAGCTCGTAGGCGTGCCTCACGTTCATGGGGATACGCCCCTTGGCGGGTACGGCGTAGCCGTTCTCCCGGGCCCAGGCCCGCACGGCACGGTTGCGCTCACGCTCGCTCATCCCGGAACGGTCGACCTTGACAGGCTCCGGAAGCGGGTCACCCCCGACCAACTCACCGGCGCAGACAGCTGACTTGAAGCGACCCGGAGTGCGTACGTCCATGCACGGGATGCCACGCTCGGATGCGTCCCGCAGCTTGGTGCCGTTCCGGTCGCCACCTTCACCAAGGATTAGAAGGACAGTGGAGTCGTCGGCACGGCCGACCACCTCATAGCCAAGGTTCCGCACTGCCTCACGCGCCAACTCCCAGTCATAGCCCGGTACTTCACCAGCCAGCATCACGGACGGCACAGGCTCAGACTCGGGGGCAGACTCCGCAACGGCTACCGGCTCCGGCTCCGGCTCCGGCTCCGGCTCCGGCTCCGGCTCCGAGACAGGCTCAACAACCGACACGGATTCAGGATCAGCCGTTCCCCCCTTGGCGGTCTCAGGCACACCAAGTGCGTCCATCAGGTACCTGCCGAAGATGATGGAGTGCTCAAGGCAGAGGTCCCAGGTGTGATTCCCAAGCGTCAGCGTGTCCCTGGCTTCTTCCTCGCTGCGGTCACGCGCTATGTGAGCGTCGCACAGGTGCTTTTCCACGGGTACGAGCACGGTCTTACGCATAGCGCTTCATTCCTTTGTTAGGGCGGAAGTCTCAGCGAGCGGCCGGAGCGTTGCTCTGACGACCCCTTCGCTTGATACCCATTCTTCCGTACCCGTATCACAGGATGATAACTAACAAATAACTGAAGCATTACTCAAATGAATTCAATACCCGGGGTAATGTGTAATTAGAAAGGAATGGGACCCGCCGGGGGCGGGTTCCTTCCATCGCGTTTGCCAATCAAATCCCCAAGCCCCTTGAGGTCACATCTTGTGGCACTCGAAACACATCTTCGGCTGGTGCCTCAGTTCGTCAGCCCATGGCTTCACTTTTCCGGTCAACTGCCATCCGATGTGAGTGGCGAACTCCTGAACGCATTCTGGGCATTGAGGCTCGAACCATGGACACTGGAAACCGGCCCGGTGTGTTCCGTCATGGGTTCCTGCGGCTCCGGCCTTGGCTGCTCGTCTGCTCACTCGTCCCCCTCAAACGCCCAGCCCAGCCGCTTCATGCCGTCGGCAGTCAGACCAAGGGATGTGGCCAACTGCCGGTATTCGGTGAGGTGGTCGCGGGTAGCTGTACCGTCCAGGATCTTTCCGTAATAGGTCAGCATGACGGCCACAGTCGGAACGTAAGACTCATCCCAGCGCGCAGCCTGCGGACTGTTCCACCATTGGTTCCACTGCTCGGATTCAGCAGGTGACCACTCCCTTACCGGTGGCAGATCCGGAATGGGAAGGCCGTGATCGTTCGGCAGCACATCTAGACCCTTGTACCGGGAGTGTGGCGAATCGGGGTTACGCATTCTGGGCATGGGCCCTCCAGTTTCTGTTACGCGTGGTCGACGGCCGGCGCAGGCTTCTGATCGACGGACGGTGAAAAGAACGGGCCCCCGTCCGTCGCATGGACAGGGGCCCGAACTAATCAAGGGTTAGGAAGTGGGCCACGTGACAGCGGCCTTGACGATTCCCTTGGTCGGCTTGGACTCGTCAAAGGTGCTGTCGGCCTTCTTGGTGTCCAGCTCCGGATAGCGCACGATCTTTCCGCCGTACAGGTGCAGAGTGTCGATGTAGTTAGCCCGGTACTTTTCCGACTGTCCCTCACGGAATCCCGTGAACTGGCTTGCGTAAGTGGCGAACTCCGAGTGACCGGCCACGATATCCACACCAGGCGGCATAGCAGTGGTGGAGGCAACCGTGAACCCTGCCAGACGAGCCACAACACCATTGGCAGTCACGCCACCCTCACCGTAGGCCGCAGCGTTGGCGATCGCCGGGTGCTCGATGAGATGTCGCTTCACCTTCGGTGAGACCACCACGTAACGGCCCGCCGGGATGTCGTTGTCATCCAGGGCCAGCATCATGTCCAGGATGGCGCTGTAGAGGCTCTGGGGGATGTTGCCGCCAGTTGGGACGACGGCCGGAAGGGCCGTTGCCCCGGTGGCGATGATGTTGCCCATGAAGGTGTCAGCCTCACGGGCCAGGGCCCGAATCATCTGCTGATTGATAGGCGAATCCAGGCTTCCGGCGAGCTGCACCCGTTCCGCATCTTCGATCAGAACCTGAAGATACTTCGCCTCAGTAACAGTCAGCTTCTGGTCAACGGTTTCCGGTCGCTCGGAGGTCATCCCGTCGGCAATCGTGTAATCGCCTACGGTCGGGCGAAGAAGGCTGTTGATGTGGACGACATCACCCTTCTTCCGTATCTCACCCTCGTACTTGTTATTGGAGACAAGGGAAGATGCCCAGACCAGAAGAGGATCAAAGGCTACGAGGAGTTCCGAATCCCAAAGCTCGGGGATGAAAGTGGCGGTGCCGGGCTGCTGGTAGGTGAGGGCCATATGAGTTCTCCTGGTTATCGCTTACGAACGTCGAGTGAAATGCGGCGGCGCTCAGGAATCGGGCTGCCGTCGCGGTTGTGACCGGCGCCGATAAGCGCGGGAAACATGGGCTCCTGAGGCTTGAAGGACGCCAGGGCCTTATCCATTGCGTCGGCTGAAGGCTTCCCGTCTTCACCGATCAGCTTGGAAGCGTCCAGGTAATCAGTGAATCCGTCGGGGAGACTGATTCCGGCCTGGGCGGCGTGAACCTTGAGTTCAGCCCGTGCCAGCCTTCCCGCATACTCCTGCTCGACCTCGGCCCGAACAGAATGGGAAGGGTCGGCCGGCATGGCTTCGGGAATCTGTTCTGTATCGCTCATGGCGACACCTCCTAGAGAACTAATCAACGTGAAGGAAGAAGTGGAGAGAAGGGCCGCCTGTGAGCGGCCCTGTACCTCACAAGAGGACAACGTAAGAGAAGACACTGCCCCCCCTTACCCCCCACCGTGAACTATGTAAGTAGGAAGCAAGAGGAGAAGTGTTTCTCTACGTTGTCCCTCTCACAGGGAGGTGTCCGCAGAGCCCCGTAACGACTTGGGAACTGCCCGGCCTGCTGGCCGTACCAGAGGCACACCGCCGAGTGTGCATGGCCCCAGAGGATCGCTCCTCCACTGTTCTGAATTAATGCGACACGGCGGAGGCCCTGGAAGCAGCCCCATGCCCGTCACGTTCCTGTGGTGTTGATCCGGCCCCACAACTCCCGATAGCCAGAGAGGTCCTGTTCCTTCAGGCCATCGAAGTCGTACACAAGATTTCTGTTACGTCCCACCTGGACTCCCGCATACCGCAAACGTCGCGTACGGGCTTTCGCGGCGTTCTGGTGGGCCTGGCAGTGTTTACGAGGGCGCCCGCGCTTCCGTTGAGACTGCGAGGTATACAGAGGTGCTTGGCATCCGGCCCATTGGCATGACTCCGGGGGATAGTTCCGACGCTCCACAACGAATCCGGAGCCGTGCCCCGTGCCCGCCTCTTCCGCTTCGGAAAGCAGGGCGAGTAGCTCGCCGTAGTGGTCGGGCTCCTCTGCGTCGGGGCGCTCCCGCATGAGAGATTGCAGATTTCGACGCCTTGACTCTGGATCGAAGGTGGGAAGTGCTGCCACGATGGGAGCCCAATTCAAAGGAACCATTCCGGTATACGCCGCCGCTATTCGCTGGAACTCCGTCTCTTCTGACTCCGGCCAGAGGTCCGGCCATGCCTCCCACGTCTCGTCGTCTGCCGCTTCCAGCAGTACATCCGCACGCCGCTCCAAAACTGCCTGTCCGGGCTCGTCCAGGGGCGGGATCGTCTTGGTCACGCATTCCTCTCAGAAAACAAAAAGGCCCCCGGTTGCCTCGGGGGCTTTCACGTAGTGCAGTTCTTCAGTTCTGGTCGTCCAGCCACATTTCCAGGTCGGCCGGTCTGCACCGGAGGGACTGACCCACTTTCCGGAACGGGATCTGTTCGTCCTTCCAGTTCCCGTAGACCCACGACCGGGGCTTGTTCAGGTAGTCGGCCACCTCGTCAACGGTCATCAGCTTGGGCTGCATCGTCCTCCCCTGGTCGGCGGCCGGTGGGTGGGCCGTCCACCCGGTTCCCGTCCGCCACTTCCGAGAGTGCGCCAGCCGATGCGATCTGTCAATTCACATCGTGCTAGCTTGAGGGCGTGGAAACGAACCTGCCGCCCGGATGGCGGCTCGAAGACCCAGACGAACCAGCGGCGGCCACCCTCATCTGGGAGGAGCGGCGCGGACCCTGGCTGCTGCGCGCTGTATGCCCTCTGTGGGTCCCGTACGAGGGGCCGAGAGAGGTTGCGGTGCTGTTGGCGGACCCGGACGCGGACGGGGTGGCTGGCGGGGTGCCCGTGGATGTTCTGCGCACCTTCCCGCTGGGCGAGATCAAGGCCCAGGCGCGCAGCCTGCTGGCCAGGGTGAAACAGGACCTCACCATCACCGAGGTGTGGGGGACGCCGTTCGATGATCTGCCGCGCCAGTGCCGTACCGACGCCGACTTTGCGGCTTGGGCGGGTGCCTGGGTTCTCATGCGCCGGATCAGCAAGACCGCTCCGGTCAAAGCGTTGGTGGAGCGGACGGGTGTAGCTCAGCCCACGGTGTCCGGCCGCATCGCCACCGCCCGGAAACGGGGCCTGATCGATGAAGACGGAAACCTGACTGCCAAGGGTTCAGCGATCTTGAACGCGTCGCCGTTCGAGGAAAAGGAAGGTAAGCAACCCACGTGACAAAGCGCGGAAACGGGCTCGGGGGGACTCCGGTGGAGATCCCGCGCAAGGGCAGACCGAACACCTGGGGCGTGCGCACGCCCCTGCACCTCAATCCCGCATCCAAGGAGAAAGAGCGTTACTGGATAGGACGGGAGTTCAAGACCAAGACCGAAGCGGAAAAGGCGCTGCGGAAATGGCACAGCGACCGTGAGGACGGAAACCTCACTCCCCGCTCGGACATGACCATGGGTCAGCTTCTCGACAGGTGGATGGGTAATCACCGGGGCGAGGACACGACCAAAGAGGGATACGAGCCGAAGATCCGGCTTCACATCAAGCCCAACATAGGAGGTGAGAAGGTGGTGGAGATGACGGATGAGCGTCTGGACGATCTGTACAGGCATCTGGAGACTGCGCCCGTCGAGACCAACGGCAGCAAGCCGCTCGGTCCCAAGAGCGTCCGCCACATCCACAACATCATTTCGGCCGCTCTCGACTCGGTGACCGGTCCGAGAAAGCTCCTCTCGGTGAATCCGGCGCACACGGCGAACCCGCCCACCGAACGCCAGATCAAGGCGGCAGAGCCGGATTTCCCCACCCTCAACGACTCGGAGACGGCGCACTTCCTGCGCGAGATATGGACCCCGTGCGGCAACCGGGTCTGTGACGGTGGTCTGACGCATCACTGCCTTCGGGACGCCCCGCTGTGGACGTCCTACGCGGCTACCTCGTGCCGCCGCAGCGAAGTTCTCGGATGGATGTGGGACCTCATCCACTGGGACGACTGCGCCATTGAACTGGCCTGGGTGGTGGTCGAGGAAGGCAACACCTACAGGCTCCGCAAACTCACCAAGGACGGAGACGACAACGCGATCATCTATGTCGACCAAGCTCTGATGAACGTCCTCAAATGGCAGCGAGAGCGCCAGCAGGCCGAGAAGGAACAACTTGGCCTTCGCTGGGTGGAGCACGGGCTTGTGTACGCCCGTGACGGCTTCAAGCTCCAGAAGAACACTCTCGCCGGTGGACCGCAGGACCCCGAGAAGGTCTCTGCTCGGTGGCGCACCGCCCGCAACCGTCTGCGCCTGCCCGAGGACTTCCGACTGCACGACTGGCGGGCATCGAAGATCACGAACGATCTCGATAACCACGAGAACCCCGTAGAGGTCTCTGCCAACGCCCGGCATCACTCGCCGGGCTACACGATGACCCGGTACGGCAGGCGCCGCGCCGAGGGTGCCAAGAAGCTGGCCGCTTCCAGCGCGGCCCGTATCGGCTTGTCATCCCTGGTCTGACCTGGGGATTCTCCAGGCTGTTGGTCACGTGGTTGGTCACGCCACAGCCCTGTAATGCAGAAAACCCCACGTGAAGTGGGGTCTTTGCTGGTGTCCGAGGGGGGACTTGAACCCCCACGCCCGTTAAAGGGCACTAGCACCTCAAGCTAGCGCGTCTGCCATTCCGCCACCCGGACTAGGTGTCTGCCGCCTGGCCGGGGGTGTTCCCCGCGGCGACATGGACAACAATACCAAGCTTTCGGAGTGCCTTTCACCTGCGTTTCCGTCGGCTCCGGCGCAGGTGGGGGGCGGGTCACGGCGCGTGGCCGGTCCGTCACCGGGAGGGCGGCGGCAGGCGGGAAGCGGCGCCCTGCGACCCGCCTCGGCCGGTCACCGGGCGGGCGCCGGGCGCCGGGCGGGCGAAGCTCCGGAGCGTGACCGGGCCGCGGCACCGCACCCCGGAGTCCGTCACCGGGCGCGCCCGGGTAAGGGGCGCGCCACGGCATGAGAGGTGCGCCCGGTCAGGGCGTCAGCTGGTACTCCGGGAAGTTCCCCGGCAGCCGCTCCCCCGCCGGCCCCCGGGTCACCGCCCGCACGAGCAGCTCCCCGCCGACGAAGGCGCCACGCCAGGACGCGCCGAAGCCGCCGAAGAGCTCGTCCCGGTCGCCGCGGGAGCGTGGCTTCCCGTGGCCGATCTTGAAGGCGCGGATCTGCGGGGCCAGGCGCGCGAAGGTGGCCTCGTCGTCGGTGGAGAGGGTGGCGACCAGCGCGCCGTTGGAGGCGTTCATGGCGGCCAGCAGTTCGGCCTCGGTGTCGACCAGGACGATCGTGTCGACCGGGCCGAAGGGTTCCGCGTGGTGGAGCGGTGAGGAGGGGGGCGGGTTGAGGAGGGTGACGGGGTGGACGTACGACGACGTGTCCTGGCCGGGCAGGAAGCGGGCGTCGGCCGGGCTGCCGCGGTGCAGCGGGACGGCGCCGCGGTCGACGGCCTCGGCCACCTGGTCGGTCAGGTCCTTGGCCTTGGCCGCGTTGATCACCGGCCCGAAGTCCAGCTCGGGGAGCGGGTCGGCGGGGTCGGCGACCGCCAGGGGGTGGCCGATCCTGAGCCGGCGGACCGCCGGGAGGTAGGCCGTGAGGAACTCGTCGAACAGTTCGCGCTGGACGACGAAGCGCGGGTAGGCGGTGCAGCGCTGTTTGCCGTAGTCGAAGAGCTTGGGGACGACGGCGGTGAACGCGGTCCAGTCGGTGAAGTTCCAGATGCCCCAGGTGTTGAGTCCCTCCTGTTCGAGTACGTGCCGCTTGCCGAGGTCGGTGACGGCCGTGGCCACCGCAGCCCCGGTGTCCCGGCCGCCGACGAAGGAGACGCAGCCGATCTCGGGCGCCCGCACCAGCGCCTCCGACAGCTCGCCCCCGCTGCCGCTGAGCAGCGTCACCGGCAGGCCCTCCCGGGCGGCCAGTGCGCAGGCGAGGGTGAGGCAGGCGACCCCGCCGTCGGTCGGGGTCTTCGCCACCACCGCGTTGCCCGCCAGGGCCTGGACCAGTACCGCGTGCACGAGCACGCTCATCGGATAGTTCCAGCTGGCGATGTTGGACACGGGCCCGTCCAGCGGGGCCCGCCCGGCGAGCATCGGCCCGATGCCGTCGACGTACCAGCGCACCCCGTCGATCGCCCGGTCCACGTCCGCCTGGGCCAGCCGCCACGGCTTGCCGATCTCCCAGACGAGCAGCAGGGCGAGGAGTTCGCGGTGTTCGGTGAGGGCGTCCAGGGTGGCCGCGACCCTGGCCCGGCGTTCCTCCAGCGGGACGTACCGCCAGGCGCGGTGCTGGTCGAGGCAGGCGCGGACGGCCTGGTGCGCGGTGGCATGGTCGAGGCGCGGGGCGCCGACGATGGGGCTGCCGTCGACGGGGCTGGTCGCGGGGAGCGGGCGGCCGTCGGGCCGCCAGGTGCCCGCCCAGAGGTTGCGGACGCGGTCGTCCCGGAACGCCTCGGGGGCGAGGTCGAGACAGCGCGCCCAGGCGTCGTCCCAGCCGGTGCCGGGCTTGCGGACGAGGACCATGGTCATCCACCGGCTTCCAGGAGTTCCAGCACCAGCCGGGCGGTCTCGGTCGGCGTGCTCCCCACCCGTACCCCGACCGCTTCCAGCGCCTCCTGCTTGGCCCGCGCAGTGCCGGCCGCACCGGAGACGATGGCACCCGCGTGGCCCATGGTGCGGCCCTCGGGTGCGGTGAACCCGGCGATGTAGCCGACGACCGGCTTGGTGACGTGCTCCCGGATGTAGGCGGCGGCCCGCTCCTCCGCGTCGCCGCCGATCTCCCCGATGAGGACGACGAGTTCGGTGTCGGGGTCGTCCTGGAAGGCGGCCAGGCAGTCGATGTGGTTCGTGCCGACGACCGGGTCGCCGCCGATGCCCACGCAGGTGGAGAAGCCGATGTCCCGCAGCTCGTACATGAGCTGGTAGGTCAGGGTGCCCGACTTGGAGACGAGGCCGATACGGCCGGGCTTGGTGATGTCGGCCGGGATGATGCCCGCGTTGGACTGGCCGGGGGTGATCAGGCCGGGGCAGTTGGGGCCGATGATCCGGGTGCCGTTCCGCCTGGCGTACGACGTGAAGGCCACCGAGTCGTGGACGGGTATGCCCTCGGTGATCACCACGGCGAGGCCGATGCCGGCGTCGGCCGCCTCCAGCACCGCCGCCCTGGCGAAGGCGGGCGGCACGAAGACGACGGTGACGTCGGCGCCGGTCGCCGCCATGCCCTCGGCGACCGTGCCGAAGACCGGGACGGCACCGGGGGCGCCTCCCAGGCCCTCAAGGCTCCGGGGGACGTCGAAGTCGACGGTCTGCCCGGCCTTGCGCGGGTTGACCCCGCCGACGACGTCGGTCCCAGCGGCGAGCATCCGCCGCGTGTGCTTCATGCCCTCGGCGCCGGTCATGCCCTGGACGAGGACCTTGCTCTCCTTGGTGAGGTAGATCGCCATGACAGGACTCCTCAGGCGGTGGTGGCGAGTTCGGCGGCGCGGCGGGCGGCGCCGTCCATGGTGGTGGCCTGTTCGACCAGGGGGTGCGCGCGGCCGTCGAGGATCGCCCGGCCGCGGGCCGCGTTGTTGCCGTCGAGGCGGACCACCAGGGGCTTGGTCAGCCGGACGGTCTCCAGGGCCCGGACGATGCCGTCGGCGACCGCGTCGCACGCGGTGATTCCGCCGAAGACGTTGACGAAGACCGACTTCACCGACGGGTCGGAGAGGATCACCGACAGGCCGTCGGCCATGATCTGCGCGGACGCCCCGCCGCCGATGTCCAGGAAGTTGGCGGGCCGCGCACCGCAGCCGGCCACCACGTCGAGGGTGGACATCACCAGGCCCGCGCCGTTGCCGATGATGCCGACCTCGCCGTCGAGTTTGACGTAGTTGAGTCCCTTCGCGGCGGCCGCCGCCTCCAGCGGGTCGTGGTGCTCGCCCTCCTCCGCGCCCCAACGTGACTGCCGGAAACGGGCGTTGTCGTCAAGGGTGACCTTGCCGTCGAGGGCCAGAATCCGGCCCTCTTCGGTGCGCACCAGCGGGTTCACCTCGACGAGCAGCGCGTCCTCGCGGACCAGCACCTGCCAGAGCCGTACGAGGACGTCGACGGTCTGCGGCGGCAGTCCGGCGGCCGCGGCGATCTCCTGGGCCTTGGCGGAGGTGACGCCGGCCGCGGGGTCGACGGGGATCCGGGCCACCGCCTCCGGGCGGGTCGCGGCCACCTCCTCGATCTCCGTGCCGCCCTCCGCGGAGGCGATCGCGAGGAAGCCGCCGGCCGCCCGGTCGAGGACGTAGGAGACGTAGAACTCGCTGTCGATGTCGACGGGCTGGGCCAGCATCACCTTGCCGACCGTGTGCCCCTTGATGTCCATGCCGAGAATCTGACGTGCCGTGAGCTCCGCCGCGGCCGGGTCGGCGGCGAGCTTGACGCCGCCCGCCTTGCCCCGGCCGCCGGTCTTGACCTGCGCCTTCACGACGACCCTGCCGCCGAGCCGGCGGGCGATCTCCCGGGCCTCCTTGGGCGAGTCGGTGACCTCGGCCCTCGGCACCACGATGCCGTGATCTTCGAAGAGTTCCCTTGCCTGGTGTTCGTACAGGTCCATTCCGGCTCCTGTCTGCGAAGTCCGTCGAGAGGTCGCCGAGAGGCCGGACGAGGCCGAACTCCGACGACCGAAAAGTGCCGCACGCCCCCTGGACACCACCCACCGGATGCGGGATAACAAGGTTCATACAGTATTCGTCGACTGTATGCAATGTACCGCGAGAGCCTTCCAACCCCCTACGAAGGGACAGGACTTCGCCATGCCCGACGACACCCAGGACGTGATTTCCGGTGGTCATCTCGTTGCCAAAGCGCTGAAGGCCGAGGGGGTCGACCGCATCTACACCCTGTGCGGCGGCCACATCATCGACATCTACGACGGCTGCGTCGACGAGGGCATAGAAGTCGTCGACGTCCGCCACGAGCAGGTGGCCGCCCACGCCGCCGACGGTTACGCGCGCCTCACCGGCAGGCCCGGCTGCGCGGTCGTCACCGCCGGACCGGGTACGACCGACGCGGTCACCGGGGTCGCCAACGCCTTCCGCGCGGAGTCCCCGATGCTGCTGATCGGCGGCCAGGGGGCGCTCACCCAGCACAAGATGGGGTCCCTGCAGGACCTCCCGCACGTCGACATGATGACGCCGATCACCAAGTTCGCGGCGACCGTCCCGGACACCGCCCGCGCCGCCGACATGGTCTCCATGGCGTTCCGCGAGTGCTACCACGGCGCGCCCGGCCCCTCCTTCCTGGAGATACCCCGCGACGTCCTCGACGCCAAGGTGCCGGCGTCGAAGGCCCGCGTCCCCAAGGCCGGCGCCTACCGGGCCTCGACCCGCTCGGCCGGCGACCCCGAGGCGATCGAGAAGCTCGCCGACCTCCTCGTGCACGCCGAGAAGCCGGCCATCCTGCTCGGCAGCCAGGTCTGGACGACCCGCGGCACCGCGGACGCCATCGAGCTGGTCCGGACCCTCAACATCCCGGCGTACATGAACGGCGCGGGCCGCGGCACCCTGCCGCCCGGCGACCCGCACCACTTCCAGCTCTCCCGCCGGTACGCCTTCTCCAACGCCGACGTCATCGTGATCGTCGGCACCCCCTTCGACTTCCGCATGGGCTACGGCAAGCGGCTCTCCCCGGAAGCGACGGTCGTGCAGATCGACCTCGACTACCGCACGGTCGGCAAGAACCGGGACATCGACCTCGGGATCGTCGGCGACGCGGGCCTGGTCCTGAAGTCGGTGACCGAGGCCGCCTCAGGGCGCGTCAACGGGGGCGCCTCCCGGCGCAAGGAGTGGCTGGACGAGCTGCGCGCGGCCGAGCAGACCGCGCTGGAGAAGCGGCTGCCGAGCCTGAAGTCGGACGCCTCCCCCATCCACCCGTACCGCCTGGTCAGCGAGATCAACGACTTCCTCACCGAGGACTCGATCTACATCGGCGACGGCGGCGACATCGTCACCTTCTCCGGGCAGGTCGTACAGCCCAAGTCGCCCGGCCACTGGATGGACCCGGGGCCGCTCGGGACCCTGGGCGTCGGCGTCCCCTTCGTGCTCGCCGCCAAGCAGGCCCGCCCCGACAAGGAGGTGGTCGCCCTCTTCGGCGACGGTGCCTTCTCCCTCACCGGCTGGGACTTCGAGACCCTGGTCCGCTACGACCTCCCCTTCGTCGGCATCGTCGGCAACAACTCCTCGATGAACCAGATCCGTTACGGCCAGGCCGCCAAGTACGGCAAGGAGCGCGAGCGGGTCGGCAACACCCTCGGCGACGTCCACTACGACAAGTTCGCCCAGATGCTGGGCGGTTACGGCGAGGAGGTCCGCGACCCCGCGGACATCGGCCCCGCCCTGCGCCGGGCCCGCGAGTCCGGCAAGCCGTCGCTGATCAACGTCTGGGTCGACCCGGACGCGTACGCCCCCGGAACCATGAACCAGACCATGTACAAGTGAGGTGGAACGCCCATGACCACCAAGGCACTTGAGGGCATTCGCGTCCTCGACATGACGCACGTCCAGTCGGGCCCCTCCGCCACCCAGCTGCTCGCCTGGCTCGGCGCGGACGTGGTCAAGCTGGAGGCGCCGTCCGGTGACATCACGCGCAAGCAGCTGCGCGACCTCCCGGACGTCGACTCCCTCTACTTCACGATGCTCAACTGCAACAAGCGGAGCATCACCCTCAACACCAAGACCGAGCGCGGCAAGGAACTCCTGACCGAGCTGATCCGGCGCTCGGACGTGATGGTGGAGAACTTCGGCCCCGGCGCGGTCGACCGGATGGGGTTCACCTGGGACCGCATCAAGGAGATCAACCCGCGGATCGTGTACGCGTCCATCAAGGGGTTCGGGGACGGCCCGTACACCAACTTCAAGGCGTACGAGGTCGTCGCCCAGGCGATGGGCGGCTCGATGGCGACCACCGGCTTCGAGGACGGGCCGCCGCTGGCCACCGGCGCGCAGATCGGTGACTCGGGCACGGGAGTGCATACAGTAGCCGGAATACTGGCGGCACTCTTCCAGCGCGAGCACACCGGCCGCGGCCAGCGCGTCAACGTGGCCATGCAGCACGCCGTACTGAACCTCTGCCGGGTCAAGCTCCGCGACCAGCAGCGGCTGGCCCACGGCCGGCTCGCCGAGTACCCCAACGAGGACTTCGGCGACGAGGTGCCCCGCTCCGGCAACGCCTCCGGCGGCGGCCAGCCCGGCTGGGCGGTCAAGTGCGCGCCGGGCGGCCCGAACGACTACGTGTACGTGATCGTGCAGCCCGTCGGCTGGCAGCCGATCACCCAGCTCATCGGCCGCCCGGAGCTCGCGGACGACCCCGAGTGGGCGACCCCGGAGTCCCGCCTCCCCAAGCTCAACAAGATGTTCCAGCTGATCGAGGAGTGGTCCTCGACGCTCCCCAAGTGGGAGGTGCTGGAGAAGCTCAACGCCCACAACATCCCGTGCGGGCCGATCCTCTCCACCAAGGAGATCATCGAGGACGAGTCGCTGGTCGCCAACGAGATGGTGGTCACCGTCCCGCACCCCGAGCGCGGCGAGTTCGTCACCGTCGGCAGCCCGCTCAAGCTCTCCGACTCCCCCGTGGACGTGACCAGTTCGCCACTCCTGGGCGAGCACAACGAAGCGGTCTACATCGGCGAACTCGGCCTCGGCGACGAGGAGTTGCGCCTGCTCAAGTCGAACGGAGTGATCTGACGTGATGGCAGAGGACCGGGAGCTGCGGGTCCGCGAACTCCTCGGCGCCGTGCGGGCGGAGGGCCGTACCGCCCTCACCGCGCCGGAGGGCAAGGTGATCGCCGACGCGTACGGGATCGCCGTACCCGGCGAGGAACTGGCCACCGACGTCGACGAGGCGGTGGCGTACGCGGCACGCTTCGCCGCGCCCGTGGTCATGAAGATCGTCTCGCCGGACATCCTGCACAAGACCGACGCGGGCGGGGTCGTCGTCGGGGTGGAGGGCGCGGCGGACGTGCGGGCCGCCTTCCACCGGATCATCGACAACGCGCGTGCCTACGACGCCGACGCACGCATCGAGGGCGTCCAGGTGCAGGAGTTGCTGCCGAAGGGCACGGAGGTGATCGTCGGCGCGGTCACCGACCCGACCTTCGGGAAGGTCGTCGCGTTCGGGCTCGGCGGGGTGCTGGTCGAGGTGCTGAAGGACGTGACCTTCCGGCTCGCGCCCGTCTCCGCCGACGAGGCGCTGTCGATGCTGGACTCCATCAAGGCGGCCGAGGTGCTGCGCGGGGTGCGCGGGCAGGCCGGGGTGGACCGGTGGGCGGTCGCCGAGCAGATCCGCCGGGTCTCCCAACTGGTCGCGGACTTCCCGGAGATCGCCGAGGTGGACCTCAACCCGGTGATCGCCACGGCGGAGGGCGCGGTGGCCGCCGACATCCGGATCATCCTCGCGGAGCAGCAGCCGCATGAGCGCAGGAAGTACACGCGCGACGAGATCCTGGAGAGCATGCGCCGGCTGATGCAGCCCCGCTCCGTCGCCGTGATCGGCGCCTCCAACGAGCAGGGCAAGATCGGCAATTCGGTGATGCGCAACCTCGTGGACGGCGGCTTCGCCGGGGAGATCCATCCGGTGAACCCCAAGGCCGATGACATTCTGGGCCGCAAGGCGTACAAGAGTGTCACGGACGTTCCCGGAGAGGTGGACGTGGCAGTCTTCGCCATTCCCGCCAGGTTCGTGGCAGCGGCGCTGGAGGAGGTGGGCCGGAAGCGGATCCCCAACGCCGTCCTGATCCCCTCCGGCTTCGCGGAGACCGGCGAGCACGAACTCCAGGAGGAGATCGTCGCGATCGGCGAGCGCTACGGCATCCGTCTCCTCGGCCCGAACATCTACGGCTACTACTCCACCTGGCAGGACCTGTGCGCCACGTTCTGCACGCCGTACGACGTGAAGGGCGGGGTGGCGCTGACCTCCCAGTCGGGCGGCATCGGCATGGCGATCCTGGGCTTCGCACGCACCACCAAGACGGGTGTGTCGGCGATCGTCGGCCTCGGCAACAAGTCGGACCTGGACGAGGACGACCTGCTGACCTGGTTCGGCGAGGACCCGCACACCGAGTGCATCGCGATGCACCTGGAGGACCTGAAGGACGGCCGCGCCTTCGTCGAGGCGGCGCGAAACACCGTACCCAAGAAGCCCGTTGTGGTCCTCAAGGCGGGCCGTACCGCGGCCGGGGCCAAGGCGGCCGGTTCGCACACGGGCGCGCTCGCGGGCGACGACGCGGTGTACGACGACATCCTGCGGCAGGCGGGCGTCATCCGGGCGCCGGGCCTGAACGACATGCTGGAGTACGCGCGCGGCCTGCCGGTGCTGCCGCCCCCGCAGGGCGACAACGTAGTGATCATCACCGGCGCCGGCGGCAGTGGCGTTCTCCTCTCCGACGCGATCACCGACAACGGGCTGACCCTGATGGAGATACCGCCGGACCTGGACGAAGCGTTCCGGCGCTTCATCCCGCCGTTCGGCGCCGCCGGCAACCCGGTGGACATCACGGGCGGCGAGCCGCCGTCGACGTACGAGGCGACGATCCGGCTGGGCCTTGAGGACCCGCGGATCCACGCGCTCGTCCTCGGCTACTGGCACACCATCGTCACCCCGCCGATGGTGTTCGCGGAGCTGACCGCGCGGGTGGTCGCGGAGTTCCGGGAGCGGGGCATCGAGAAGCCGGTCGTCGCCTCGCTCGCGGGGGACGTCGAGGTCGAGGAGGCCTGCCAGTACCTGTACGAGCGGGGGGTCGTGGCGTACCCGTACACGACCGAACGGCCGGTGGCCGTGCTCGGCGCCAAGTACCGCTGGGCGCGGGCGGCCGGGCTGCTGGGCAGCGACCGGTTGGGGGGCGGGTCATGACGTAGCCGAGGAAGGGGCCGGCCGGCGGAGCGCGTCCCCGGCCGGCCCCGGGACCCGTGCGCGCACGAAAGGCATTGGACAGGGGGCGCTGGCCAGAGCTTTCGACGCAAGGGGTGCTGAGCGAACATGTCATCCATCGATCTAACGGCGTCCGTCCCCTTCAGGGAGGTGACGGACCGCAACGGCCGCAGGTACCGGATCGGCGAACGCGATGTCGATCTGATGGGCCGGACACGGAAATGGATGGTCATCCTGCCCTGGGTGGGCATGATGGGCATCAGCTCCGCCGAGTACGCGTTCACGTCGGCGGAGGACACGCTGCACGAGGCGCATCTGTGGAGCAGCGGGCACATCTTCTGGCTGATGGGCGTCTGGGTGTTCTTCCAGGCGGCCGTGGCCTTCCCGGCCGGGCAGCTGCGGGAGAGCGGTCGGCTCCCCGCCCGCACGGCCATGCTGATCGGCGCGGTGGGCACGCTGCTGGGCTACGTGTCGCTGGCGTTCGCACCGAACGTGGTCGTCGCCTATCTCGGCTTCGGCATGTGCAGCGGCATCGGCGCCGGTCTCGTCTACGCGACCTGCGTGAACATGGTCGGCAAGTGGTATCCGGAGCGCAAGGGCGGCAAGACGGGCTTCGTGAACGGCGGTTTCGCCTACGGATCCGTGCCCTTCGTCTTCCTCTTCACCTCGGTCCTCGACCTGGGCAACTACAAGGTCCTGCTGACCTCCGTCGGCATCGGACTGTGTCTGGTGGTGGCGTCGGCGGGCTGGTTCTTCAGGGACCCGCCGAAGAACTGGTGGCCGCCGCACGTGAATCCGCTGAAGGCCACTCAGGACCCGAAAATACGGCGGGCGTTGGAGAAGAACCCGCCGGCCGTCAAGCAGTACACCCCGAAGGAGGCCGCCCGTACCCCCGTCCTGTGGATGATGTGGTTCTGTCTGCTCTGCACGGCCGGGATCAATATCTTCGGCATCGCCTTCCAGGTGCCGTTCGGCAAGGACATGGGGTTCGCGGGCGGGATCGTGGCCACCGCCATGTCCCTCAAGGCGATCGTCAACGGCACCGGGCGCGGCGTCATCGGCTGGATCTCCGACCGGTACGGCCGCCGCCACACGCTCATCATCGTCTGCATCGTGCTCGGCACGGCACAGTTCGGCGTACTGGTCTCCGGCCAGATGCACAGCATGCCGTTCTTCCTGTTCTGCTCCATGGTCTCCGGGTTCGGCGGCGGGGCGATCTTCCCGCTCTTCGCGGCCATGACGGCGGACTACTTCGGTGAGAACAACAACGCCACCAACTACGGGATGGTCTACAGCTCCAAGCTGATCTCCGGCCTGGTGGGCTCCGGTCTGGGCGCGGTCGTCGTCGGTGAGTGGGACTACCACGGCGCGTTCGTGCTCGCGGGCTCCGTCGGCCTGGCCTCCGCAGTGCTGGCCCTCTTCCTCAAGGCACCGGGCAGGCCCAGCGCCCGGCGCATCGTCCCCAACCCGCAGCCGCTCGGCGAGGAGATGGCGTGACATGACGGCAGACCCTGTAGCCACGAACAGCACCGACGCCGGACGGCGTCCGTACCGCGAGGTCACGGACGCCCGCGGCCGGGTGTACCGGATCGGCGAGACCGACCGGGACATCCTCGGCCACTCCCGCAACATCATGGTGTACCTGCCGTGGATCGCCATGATGGCCATCAGCGTCTTCGAGTACGCGTACGGCTCCGCGGAGGACACCCTCTCGCACGCGCACGGCTGGACCCAGTCCAACACCTTCTGGATCCTGAGCGTCTGGGTGTTCTTCCAGGCCGGCATCGCCTTCCCGGCGGGCTGGCTGCGCGAGAAGGGCATCCTCACCGCCCGCCGCGCCATGTACACCGGCTCCGTGATGTGCCTGATCGGCTTCCTGGCCCTCTCCCACATCAGCGAGATATGGCTGGCGATCATAGGCTTCGGCGTGATCGGCGGACTGGGCTCCGGTCTGGTCTACGCGACCTGCATCAACATGGTCGGCAAGTGGTTCCCCGAACGCCGGGGCGCCCGCACGGGGTTCGTGAACGGCGGCTTCGCCTACGGCTCGCTCCCCTTCATCTTCATCTTCAACTACGCCTTCGACACGGCGAACTACCACCGCGTCCTGGACCTGATCGGCGCGTACGTGATGGTCGTCGTCCTGGTCACCGCGTTCTTCTTCAAGGACCCGCCGAAGAACTGGTGGCCGGCCGACATCGACCCGCTCACGCACGGGACCGACACCAGGACCGGCGCGTCCGTCACCAAGAACCCGCCTGCGGTACGCCAGTTCACCCCGAAGGAGGCGATCCGCACCGGCATGCTCCCGCTGATGTGGATCGCGATCGTCATGACGGCCGGCGTGTCGATCTTCGGCATCTCCTTCCAGGTGGACTTCGCGAAGGACGTCGGCTTCGGCCCGCTCGTCGCGGCCTCCTCCATGGGTGTGATGGCGGTCATCAACGGCATCGGCCGCGGCGTCGTCGGCTGGCTCTCCGACCGCCTCGGCCGCAAACCGACCCTGGTCTTCGTCATCGTCGTCCTCGGGCTCGCCCAGTTCGGCGTGATCTGGGCCGGTGACATCAAGAGCGAGTGGCTGTTCCTGTTCTTCGCCTTCCTCTCCGGCTTCGGCGGCGGCGCCTTCTACCCGCTCTTCGCCGCCCTCACCCCGGACTACTTCGGCGAGAACTACAACGCCACCAACTACGGCCTCGTCTACAGCGGCAAGCTCATCAGCGGCCTCTTCGGCGGCGGCCTCGGCTCCATGGTCGTCGGCGCCTGGGGCTACAACGGCGCCTACGCCCTGGCCGGCGGCATCTCGATGCTGGCGGCAGGGGTGGCCCTGCTGCTGCGGCAGCCGGGGCGGGGGACGACCGCCAAGGTGGGGGTGATGCAGCCGCAGACGGCTACCTGACGGTTTCCGCCGGACCTCAGGGCGAGGCGTTCCCGATGGGGTGGCGAGTCCCGGACCCGGGTCCGGGACTCAGCCGCTTCAGGAACACGGCCTTCGCCGGCTCGATCTCCTTGGGGGGGGCACCGGGAAACGGGCGGTTGAACATTTCATCGGGGTCCGGAGGGCCGTCGCCCTTTCAAGCTTGGGTGACGACAACGGCCGGGCCCTGCGTCAACTGTGGGGGTTGAGGGCACGGCGGGCGGCGTTGATGACGTTGTGGGCGTCGGAGCCGTAGACGGCGGACTCGCTCAGAGTCTTCCAGACCTTCCAGTACAGGGCGATGCTGTCGGCATCGTCCAGCCAAAGCTCCGCGTGCCAGTCCTCGGCGATCACAAGCCTGTCGTCCAGGACCCAGAAGCCGTTCGCGGTGGGGATCTTCAGCGGCGCTCCGAGAGGAACAATCCCGAGTTCCACGGTGTCCATGCCGATGATGCCGGCCAGCCGGTCGAGCTGACTCGCGAGGACGGCGGGCGGACAGACGAGCGCACGCAGGGCCGCCTCCCACACGAGGGCGTGCAGTTTCCGCCCCGCCTGGTACAGCCACTCCTGGCGCTTCATCCGGGACCGGACAGCAGCGTCGGTGTCCCGCACCGAGTTCTGAAGGTCGGCGTACCGCAGGAAGATGTGCCGCGCGTAGTCGGCGGTCTGCAACATGCCGGGGATGACGGACTCTTCCCACGCATAGATGGCCCTGGACCGGTCGATCTCCAGGTTCCAGCTGTCCTGGACGGGCTTGTGTCCGGCAGCGAGCTGGCGGCGCCACGAGCGGATGTGGGACTCGAACCCCTTCAGGCGGGTGTCCAGTTCATCGAAAGCGTCGGGCTGCCCGACGCCGTCCGCCCAGGCGCGCAGGTCTTCGGGCGTGGCGGTCTGCCTGCCGTTCTCCAGCTTGTAGATCTTGGAATGCGGCCAGCCCAGCCGCTGGGCGAGCTGAGGGCCGGTGAGCCGTCCTGAGGTGGCCGAGAGGCGCAGTTCCCGGAGACGTACCCCGAGAGCTTCCCGGGCCTGCTGGTAGTCCGTGCTCACCGGCAGCTCGTCAGGCCTTGCGCAGCTGGGCGGCAAACTCGCCGCAGGGGACGGCGCCGTGCATCGCAGCGTCACGCAGCTGGACGTACCGCAACACCTCGGCGGGCTCGGTGATGACCTCGACGTCGTGGAACACGTCCTCGCTGTCGAAGTTGAGGCGGGCGACCAGGCGGCTGTCGAAGATCCAGAAGTCCTCGCTGCCCAGCAGGCGGGCCTCGGCCTCACCGCGCGGCAGGCAGCGGATGTCCTCTCCGGCCGCCGTGTTGCGGGGCGAGTCGGCGAGCAGGAACAGCTGGCCCTCGGTCGGTGGCTCGTCAACGATCCGGACGCGCCCGATCGACTTCCCGAGGAGAGTCTGGTTGCGGATGTTCCTGGACCAGTCGTCGTCGTAGTCGAGGGTGATGGTGTCTGTCCCGACGAACTCGGCGTAGGTCGGGTCCGCGCGGTCGGAGGCATAGCCCCGACGGGTCTCCAGGCGCCAAGCCGTGTGCTCGAAGGTGCGGAAGAGCTGGCCGAACTCGTCCCGGCCGATGATCTCCGACACGCGCTCCATCTCCTTGGGGCCGTGGTTGACGAGCAGTTCGCGCGGCACGACCACCGCCACGTCGTCCGGGCCGATGTGCCTGAGGCGGGCTAGATCGACCGGGTCGGTCAGGGGCGGTCCCTGCACGATGATCTCGCCGGACTCGATGTCCTCGTGCACGGCGGGGCATCCACCGTTCTTGCTGTCCGTGCCATTGAAGCGCAGTTGTCGGGCCATGGTCGTCTCCCTCGGAGTAGAGATCTGCCACCCCCAGCATCGGCGCATCCGAAGCCGCCTACTACAGCGTGCACGCCCCTCCATGAGACCACAGGAGAACAACCAATCCAAGGGTGAGAACATTCGAGAACATCGCATGGCCGGTGCCAACGCTGGCTTCCTACGGTCCTGTTCATGGCCACGAACACAACGGACTGGCGCAACGCGCCGGACACCGACCCGCGCGAGGCAGTCGAGACCCTGCGGGCAGCGCTGGACCGAGCCGGGATCGTTCTCCCATCGCTGGGCACCGACCTCGTCAACCCAGATCTGAATCTGGTCGAGTTGGGGCGCGTCCGTGCCGACGTGGCCCTCCGCCTGGCCAGGGCACTTGACCAGGGGGCTCACGAGTGACCGCCGAGGAGCCCGCCGGCACCCTGGTCATCGACACCGCCAGCGACCGGCTCGGGTACGTCATGGGGCGCGAGGGTCCGTACATCCAGCTGCGCCCGGTGGCCGAAGGGCGAGAGTGGGACGCCGACCCCGCTCACGTCCGCCGAGCCACGGACGAGGAGCGATTGCGGGCCGTGGCCGAACGGACCCGCGCCATGAACTCGTTCAGCAGCGGCGGCATCTTCCCGTGAGCGCCCCGACCGAGGACACCTCGACCATGTCCGCGGAGTGCGCCCTCGCCCAGCAGCCGGGTTACGGGAAGCTGCACCAGGACTGCCGCCAGACCCGGGACATCCCCCTCCCTCACGGCCGGGACATCCTGCTCATACCCCGCTGCACCTGCCCCCACCACGGGTGACGCCCCAGACAGCACCTGAAACCCCTTCTGACCTGCGACTGAGCCTCGCCCACACTAAATCGGGCGAGGCTTCATCATGCTCTGTTCCATTTACGGCGAGATGAGCTATGGCGCCAACAAGGTCCTGGTTTTACATGAGCCCGAAGTTCGACCCAGGGCCGTTCATGAGCTGGCGGGTTGGCCACGTGCACTTCGCACCAGGTGCCTTGACGTGGACCGGCTACCGATTGAGTCCGGAACCTCACCTAGATCAAATAGTGAGCGGGGTCGGCTGGACCGACCCCAACCCCGAGAACATCTGCGCGCACGTCAGCGCGAGTGTCCCGGTCCGACCCGCTACAGGGAAGGTAAGGATCGGTGGACAGTGCAGCCATCCTCTTCATTCTCGCCATCGCTGGCGAGGTCATCTTCGCGTTGTACGTACTTGAGGACGTACTCAACCGGCTCCCGCGTCTCTTCGCGTCCGCGCAGCGAGCGCGCGACACCTGGGACCAGCTGACGAGGAAGACCAGCGACACGAGCAAGCCCCATGGGCTCTCTGGCCTCCAAGCGCGCCGGGCCGCCGCCGTAGAGTTCTGGCTGTGACAGTTCACCGAATGCCCGCCGCAGAGGTTTCGGTCTCTGTCGACTTGGTGCGCCGTCTACTCGGCGAGCAGCACCCCGACCTGGCGGACCTGCCCATCGAGGTGCTGGCGAACGGCTGGGACAACCTTGTGTGCCGGTTGGGCGAGGAGTTCCTCGTCCGGCTGCCGCGGCGCGCTATGGCCGCTGAACTCGTCTCGCACGAGCAACGGTGGTTGCCGGAGTTGGCCGACCGCCTGCCGTTGCCCGTGCCGGCGCCGGTGCGCGTCGGCCAGCCGACGGCTGAGTACCCGTGGGCTTGGAGCGTCGTACCGTTCTTCCCGGGTCTGATCGCGGCCCGGTCGGAGCCCGACGACCCCTGGTCGGCTGCGACAACCCTCGGCGGTTTTCTTGATGCGCTGCACGTCCCGGCTCCATCACAGGCGCCCGTCAACTCGTTTCGCGGGATTCCGCTGGCCGGACGCGCCGAGGGCGTCCTGACCGGGCTGGCGCACGTGGATCAGGCTGACCGCGCCACAGCACGGCAGATCTGGCAGGCGGCTGCCGCGGCGCCCGCTTGGGACGGGCCGCCGGTGTGGTTGCACGGGGACCTGCCCCCGGCCAACATCCTGGTCGACCGCGGCCGGATCAGCGCCGTGATCGACTTCGGTGACATCACCTCCGGCGATCCCGCCGCTGACCTGTCCGTGGCCTGGATGCTGTTCACGGCGGAGCAGCGTGCCGCCCTTCGCCACGCGTACGGCCGCGCGGACGACGCCACCTGGAAACGAGCCCGCGGGTGGGCGCTCGCCCTGTCCCTGGTCTTCTTGTCGCACTCGGCGGACAACCCGCTGATGCAAGGCATCGGCGAGCGCGCCTTCCGATCGGTACTGGAGTAGCGGGCGGCTTTCAGATTCTGCCTGTCGGAGCCCGGCGCCGTGCGCTCCAGGGCGCTTCTTGCAGTTGTGGCCGCGGTGCCGAGGGCGGGCTGATCAGGGCTTGATCCAGAGGCGGATCGAGGCTGCGGTGACAGTTCCGTGGAAGACGTAGGCGCGCCTATCATAGCGCGTCGCCACCGCCCGGAAGTGTTTGATCCGGTTGATCGTGCGCTCGACCTCATTACGGCGCTAGTACATCTGATTGTCGAAGCTGGCGGGCCGACCTCCTTTGCTGCCGCGGCGCCGACGGTTCGCTAGCTGATTCCTCGGCTCCGGGATCGTGTGCCTGATCTGGCGTCTAGGCAGGTAACGGCGGTTGCGGAGGGAGCTGTACGCCTTATCGCCGCCGAGATGATCCGGCCGCGTCCGGGGACGCCCGCCGCCAGGGCGCTCGACCTGGATGCGTTCCAGCACCGGGACGAGTTGAGGGCTGTCGCTCCACTGGCCAGGCGTGATCAGCGTGGCCAGCGGCCGGCAGCCGCCCTCCCCGGCAAGGTGGATCTTGGAGGTGAGGCCGCCGCGGGAACGGCCGAGTCCCTCATCGGGCCGGTGCCGGCGAGGAATCGACCGTCTCTTCGGGATCCGGGGCACTCTGCGCGGTGTCCCGGCCGAGTGCTGGTGGGCCCGGCAGGTGGTGAAGTCCACGCTCACCATGCTCCGGTCGATCCGCCCTTCTGCGCCGGCATCGGTCAGGAATGCCTGGAGAATCCGATCCCAGGTCCCATCCGCGGACCAGCGGCGATGGCGTTCGCACACCGTCTCCCAGTTTCCGAACCGCTCTGGCAAGTCCCCGCCACGGTACGCCCGAACGGATCCGGCACAGAAACCCGTTGATCACTTTCCGGTGATCGCTCCACCGTCCGCCTCGGCGACCGAGCTTCGGCAAATGCGGTGAGAGTCGTGCCCACTCATCGTTCGTCAGATCGCTCCGCCCCACAAACAGGACGATGGCCCCGAGGCCAGCCGGTCACCGGATCCGCCGGACAGGCTCTAGGCGGCCAGCAGCAGGCGGAAGGGGATCGAGGAAGAAGCGGTACCCCCCCCGACATGGGACAGGGCACGCCAATGAGCAGCGGCTCGTCGGTCTGTTCAACGCAGGGTCCGTGGCGCCGCGGTAGCGTCAACCATGCGATCCCGAACGAGCGGCATGTGGTGGGGAACAGCCGTCGAGGCACCGGACCCCGCGCTCCTGGCCCGCTTCTACGCCGAGCTGCTGGAGTGGCCGATCGTGCACGAGGAGCCCGGGACGGCTGTCGTCGCGCCGCCGCAGGGAGCCGTGTACATCGTGTTCCAGGAGGCTGCCGGATATCGGCCGCCGACTTGGCCGCCGGTCGAAGGTGAGCAGCGCACGATGATGCACCTCGACTTCCAGGTGGCCGACCTGGACGCGGCGGTGGCCGAGGCCGTCGCCCTGGGAGCGGTACTCGCGCCGGATCAGCCGCAGGACCACGTACGCGTGCTGTTCGACCCCGCCGGTCGTCCCTTCTGCCTGTGCCGGGACGACGGGTAGGGGTAGGGGTAGGGGTAGGGACAGGGGTAGGGACGGGACCCGCGAAAATCGTACGCGCCTTCTGCGCGGGTCCCATAGATTCCCGGCGGGAGGCCTGCCGAGGTGCTCCGAATGCGGAGGCATCGATGACCGTGGAGTCGATACCGGTGAGCGCGGCGCCGAAGTCGCTGGCGTGGCAAGGTGACCAACTGGTCTGCGTGGTCGGGGGCGGTCGGCGCTGGGGCCCGGACGGCACGGAGCGGAGGGCGGCCTTCGACTGGGCGTTTCCGTTCGACGCCGGGACCGCCTCGGTCCCGGGACCCTATGCGGCGGTGTACCAGGAGCGCGGGACGAAGGGCATGCTGCTCGACGGCGAACGGATCGTGCGGGAGCTGAACCGCAGCTACTACCACGCACCGGACTACGACTACCCGCTCGCCCTGGGCGAGTTGGGCGACGGGCGTGAGGTCGTCGTGCACTGCCCCGACGAATACAACGTGCTCCAGATCGAGGATGCCGCGAGTGGCGAGCGGCTGACCGCCGGCGGGCGTGAGCCGCAGGACGTCTTCCACTCCAGGCTCGGCCTGAGCCCGGACGGCCGGTACCTGCTCTCGGTCGGCTGGGTCTGGCAGCCCTTCGGGATCGCCAGGGTCTACGACACGACGCTCGCGCTCACCGACCCCGGCACCCTGGACGGCGAGGGCCTGTTGCCGACCGCGGCGGTCATGAGCGGGGAGGTGACGGCGGGCTGCTGGCTCGACGCCGACCGGCTGGTGCTGGCGGCGGGTTCGGAGGAGTGGGACGAGGAGGAGACGGCCGGGCTGCCGCCGCGCCACCTCGGGGTGTGGTCCGTGTCCGAGGGGCGCTGGCTCCACCGCAGTCCCGTCGGCGATGCCGAGCCGGGGGTGCTGCTGCTGCCCCGTGGCGACCAGGTGATCTCGTTCCCCGGCCACCCACGGCTGCTCGACACGGCCACCGGGCGCGTCGTCGCGGAGTGGCCCGAGGTCGAGGTGCCCGTCAAATCCGCCTGCTTCGGCGGCAGTCACGTCCGGACCCCCGTCGCCGCCCTCCACCCGGACGGCACCCGGCTGGCCGTCGCGGCGGCGGGGAGCATCGCGCTCATCACGCTGCCGTGAGCCCTGAGCAGGGTCAGGCCTTCGCCCGCTCGTGGTACGACCGCCGCGTGTGCTCCGTGTGTTCGCGCATCAGCGTCGTCGCCAGTTGCTCGTCCCGTGCCGTGATCGCCGCGATGAGTTCGCGGTGTTCGATCCAGGACTGCCGGCCGCGCTGGCGGGCCACCGGCGTGTAGTACCAGCGGACCCGGCGGTCGACCTGGGCGGCGAGTTCGGCGAGGACCGTGTTGCCGGCCAGGGCCATGATCTTGGCGTGGAACGCGGCGTTCAGGGCGACGGCCGCGTCCACCTCGTCCGCGGCGACCGCCTTCTCGCCCTCGGCGCAGAGGGATTCGAGGGCGGCCACGCCCGCGCTGCCCGCGTTGGCGGCCGCCAGCCGGGCCGCCTCCGCCTCCAACAGGGTGCGGACGGTGAGGAGTTGGTCGGCCTCGTCCTCCGTCGGCTCGTGGACGAACGCGCCCTGGGCGGGCCGGAGGTCGACCCAGCCCTCGGTGTTCAGCCGTTGGAGCGCCTCGCGCACGGGCTGCCGGGAGACACCGAGGTGGCCGGCGAGTTCGCTCTCCACGAGATGCTGGCCGGGCTGGAGGGAACGGGTGGTGATGAGTTCCAGCAGCGCCTCGTAGACGCGGTCGCGGAGCGGACCGGGGCGTTCGAGCTTCGGCACCGCGCCCTGCGGCAGTCCGGCTGACAACATCGGGTCCCCCTTCGGCAGACACCCGTTACGAGCGGACACTCAGTATCGATTGTCTTTCGTCTACAGTCTACGGCGCACAGCTGCCAGGGGAAGCGGGAGTTGACCACGTCACACCGCAGAACGCGCTCTCACGGACAGCGCACGACCTGGCCCGCGTAGGACAGGTTGCCGCCGAAGCCGAACAGCAGGACCGGGTCGCCGCCGGAGACGCGCCCCTGCTCGACCAGCTTCGACAAGGCCAGCGGGATGCTCGCCGCCGACGTGTTCCCGGACTCGGTGACGTCCCGCGCGACGACCGCGTTCACCGCGCCGATCTTCGCCGCGAGCGGCTCGATGATCCGCAGGTTCGCCTGGTGCAGCACGACCGCCGCGAGGTCCACGGGGTCCACCCCGGCCTTCGCGCAGGCGCGCCGCGCGATGGGCGGCAGCTGGGTGGTGGCCCAGCGGTAGACGCTCTGCCCCTCCTGCGCGAACCGGGGCGGGGTGCCCTCGATCCGTACGGCGTGGCTCATCTCGGGGACGGAACCCCACAGGACCGGTCCGATCCCGGTCTCCTCGCCCGGGCCGCACGCCTCGACCACGGCCGCGCCCGCCCCGTCGCCGACCAGGACGCACGTCGTACGGTCGGTCCAGTCCGTCACCTCGGACATCTTGTCGGCGCCGATGACGAGCGCGCGGGTGGCGGCGCCCGCCCGGACGGTGTGGTCGGCGGTGGCGAGCGCGTGGGTGAAACCGGCGCACACGACGTTGATGTCCATCGCGGCGGGCTGCGGGATGCCCAGCCGGGCGGCCACGCGCGCGGCGGTGTTCGGGGAGCGGTCGATCGCGGTGGAGGTGGCGACCAGCACCAGGTCGATGTCGGCGGGGGTGAGCCCGGCCGCGGCGAGGGCCTTGGCGGCGGCGTGCGCGGCCAGCTCGTCGACGGGTTCGTCGGGGCCCGCGATGTGCCGGGTGTTGATGCCCACCCGGCTGCGGATCCACTCGTCACTGGTGTCGACCATGCCCGCCAGGTCCTCGTTGGTGAGTACCTTTGCAGGCTGGTAGTGGCCGACGGCGGCGATGCGCGAGCCGTTCATGGGTGGTGGAGCCCCCTCGTTGCCTCGGTGTGGGTCCACCAGTCTGTTCAGTGACTCACCGGTACGACGGCACGTGAGGCCACAGGAAACGGGCGCCCGAGTTGTCGGCTTCTTGCAGACCCTCGGACGCCCGCGTATTCCCGCCGGTCACCCGTTGAACAGTTGTGTCGCCTTCTGCACGAGTTCGTACACCCCGTAGGCGAAGGGCGCGCCCACCCAGATCCAGGCGACGGCGATCAGCCAGCGGCGGTCCGGCTCAGGCCGGCTGCTCTCGTTCGACATCGACGGCCTCCCTCGGGGCGGGGATGTGGTGGCGGGTGCTGACGGGGCGGATCAGCTCGTTGGCGACGAATCCGACGACGAGCAGTCCGATCATGATGCCGAAGGACAGGGTGTACAGGTCGGAGCCGTGCTTGCCGGCGTCCTTCTGGTGGTCGGCGATCCAGTTGACGATCAGCGGGCCGAGCACCCCGGCCAGTGACCAGGCGGTGAGCAGCCGGCCGTGGATGGCGCCGACCTGGTAGGTGCCGAAGAGGTCCTTCAGGTAGGCGGGGACGGTCGCGAAACCGCCGCCGTAGAAGGAGAGGATCACCAGGGCGCAGAGGATGAACAGGGGTTTCGAGGAGTCCCCGAACAGGGCTATGAGCAGGTACATCACCGCGCCCACGCCCAGGTAGACGCGGTAGATGTTCTTGCGGCCGATCAGGTCGGAGGTGGACGACCAGCCGATCCGGCCCGCCATGTTGGCGGCGGAGAGCAGGGCGACGAACCCGGCCGCGGCGGACACCGTCACCGGGGTGGAGCTGTCCGCGAAGAAGTCCGTGATCATCGGCGCGGCCTTCTCCAGGATGCCGATGCCGGCGGTCACGTTCATGCAGAGCACGACCCACAGGCACCAGAACTGCGGGGTGCGGATCGCGCTGTTCGCGGAGACCTGCACGCCCTCGAAGGCGCTCGGCGCGTCCACGACAGGTTTTTCCGTGCGCGGGACGCGGATCAGCAGCACGCCGAGGGTCATGAAGACGGCGTACGACAGCCCGTGCACCAGGAAGGCGAGCGCGATGCCATCGTTGTCACTGCCGAAGGACGAGAGCATCTGCGCGGACCAGGGCGAGGCGATCAGCGCGCCGCCACCGAAGCCCATGATGGCGATGCCGGTGGCCATGCCGGGCCGGTCCGGGAACCATTTGATCAGCGTGGAGACCGGTGAGATGTAGCCGATGCCGAGGCCGATGCCGCCGACCACGCCGTAGCCGAGGACGATCAGCCAGAACTGCTTGGTCTCGGCGCCGAGGGCGGAGATCAGGAAGCCGGTGGAGAAGCAGATCAGGGCGACCGTCATGGCCCAGCGCGGGCCGTTGCGCTCGACGAGGGTGCCGCCGAACGCGGCCGACAGACCGAGCATCACGATCGCGAACTGGAAGGGCAGCGCGCTCTCGGTGCCGCTCAGGTTCAGCGCGGATTCGAGCGGCGGCTTGAACACGCTCCAGGCGTAGGCCTGGCCGATGGAGAGGTGGACGGAGAGGGCGGCGGGCGGGACGAGCCAGCGGCTCCAGCCCGGCGGTGCTACAGGGGGGCTGCTCATGAATCCGGAACGGTAGGGCTCCCCAAGGTGGTTGAGAACCCGACGAGTCGATCGTATGCGTTGAGCGGTATCCAGAAAGCGCCGAACGGTCGCTGTCCGAACCCTTGTCGCTCTCGACTCCATACTGTAGACAATATTTCGTCGACATGATTCGGCCGACGATGGTCGGCCGACCGCTTCACACGACCCGGTCTCCCCGAGGCCGCCTCCGCGGTATCCCTCAAACCGAACGGAGTGTTCCGTGAAAGTCGCAGTCCTGGGCGCCGGTGCGATCGGCGCCTACGTCGGTGCCGCGCTCCACCGCGCGGGCGCCGATGTGCATCTCATCGCCCGTGGACCCCATCTGGCGGCCATGAGGCAGTACGGAGTACGGGTGCTGAGCCCGCGCGGCGACTTCACCGCGCACGCCCACGCCACCGACGACCCGGCCGAGGTCGGCCCGGTCGACTACGTCTTCCTGGGTCTGAAGGCCAACTCGTACGCGGCGTGCGGGCCGCTGGTCGAGCCGCTGCTGCACGAGCGCACGGCGGTGGTCGCCGCCCAGAACGGCATCCCCTGGTGGTACTTCCACCGGCACGGCGGCCCCTACGACGGCCACCGCGTCGAGAGCGTCGACCCGGGCGGTGCGGTCAGCGCCGTACTCGCCCCCGAACGCGCCCTCGGCTGCGTGGTCTACGCGGCCACCGAACTCGAAGCCCCGGGCGTAGTGCGGCACTTGGAGGGCACCCGGTTCTCGATCGGCGAGCCCGACCGCAGCGTCTCCAAGCGCTGCCTGCGGTTCAGTGAGGCCATGCAGACCGGCGGGCTGAAGTGCCCGGTGGAGCCCGACCTGCGCAACGACATCTGGCTCAAGCTGCTCGGCAACATCTCCTTCAACCCGATCAGCGCGCTGGCCCGCGCCACCATGCGGCAGATGTGCCTGCACGGCGGCACCCGCCGGGTCATCGAGATCATGATGCGCGAGACGCTCGACGTCGCCGAGGCGCTCGGCTGCGAGGTCGGGATCTCCATCGAACGCCGGCTGGCGGGCGCCGAGAAGGTCGGCGACCACCGCACCTCCACGCTCCAGGACCTGGAACGCGGCAAACCGCTGGAACTCGACGTGCTCCTCGCGGCCGTCGTCGAGCTGGCGGAGATCACCGGCGTGCAGGTGCCCACCCTGCGCACCGTGCACGCCATCTCGGACCTGCTCGCGCTGAGGAGCGCCGCATGAGGAGTACGACAGGCACGAAAACCACCCGGAAGCGCGAACCGAAGACCTACACCCGTCTCACCCACCCGCTGGTCAGGGACGCGCGCAACGAACCGTTCCGGCAGGCGAGCTGGGACGAGGCCCTGGAGCGCGCGGCCCGCAGCCTGGAGCGCAACCGGGACGCGTTCGGGATGTTCTCCTGCGCCCGCGCCACCAACGAGATGAACTACGTGGCGCAGAAGTTCGCCCGGGTGGTGATGGGCACCAACAACGTCGACTCCTGCAACCGGACCTGTCACGCCCCGAGCGTGGCCGGCCTGAGCGCCGCCTTCGGCTCCGGCGGCGGCACCTCGTCGTACGAGGAGATCGAGCACACCGACGTCATCGTGATGTGGGGCTCCAACGCCCGCTTCGCGCACCCGATCTTCTTCCAGCACGTGCTGAAGGGGATCAGGAACGGCGCCCGGATGTACGCCGTCGACCCGCGCCGCACCTCCACCGCCGAGTGGGCGGAGAGCTGGCTCGGCCTGAACGTCGGCACGGACATCCCGATGGCGCACGCGATCGGCCGGGAGATCATCCACGCGGGGCTGCACAACGAGGCGTTCATCGGGCGGGCGACCACCGGCTTCGAGGAGTACCGGGCGCTCGTGGAGCCCTGGACGCTGTCCCTCGCCGAGAAGGTGACCGGCGTACCGGCGCGGGCGATACGGGAGTTGGCGCACGCCTACGCCCGCGCCGAGCGCGCCCAGCTGTGCTGGACCCTCGGCATCACCGAGCACCACAACGGCACCGACAACGTCCGCGCCCTGATCAACCTCTCCCTGCTCACCGGTCAGGTGGGCCGCTGGGGAGCCGGGCTGCAGCCGCTGCGCGGCCAGAACAACGTGCAGGGCGGCGGCGACATGGGCGCGATCCCCAACCGCCTGCCCGGCTTCCAGGACATCCTCGACCCGGACGCCCGGCTGAAGTTCGAGTCGGCCTGGGACACGGTGATCCAGCCGCACTACGGGCTGAACCTCACCGAGATGTTCGAGGCGATGGAGGAGGGCACGCTCAGGGCCGTCTACTGCATCGGCGAGAACCCGGCCCAGTCGGAGGCCGACAGCGAGCAGGCGATACGGCGGCTGGGCGCCCTCGACTTCCTGGTCGTCCAGGACATCTTCCTCACGAAGACGGCGGAGCTGGCGGACGTGGTGCTGCCCGCGACCGCCGGCTGGGCGGAGACCGAGGGCACCACCACCAACAGCGAGCGCCGGGTGCAGCGCGTGCGCCGTGCGGTCACCCCGCCCGGCGAGGCCCGGGAGGACATCGACATCCTCTGCGCGCTGGCGGCCCGGCTCGGCCACGACTGGAAGTACGCGGACGCGGAGGCCGTCTGGAACGAGCTGCGGTCGGTGTCCCCGGACCACTACGGGATGACGTACGACCGTCTCGTCGAGCACCAGGGCATCCAGTGGCCGTGCCCGAGCACCGACCGCCTCGAACCGACGTACCTGCACGGCAGGTTGTGGGAGACCGACCCGGCAAGGCGCGGGATGCCGGCGCCCTTCGGGCTGGTCCGGCACGATCCGCCGGTCGACCTCACCGACGAGGAGTACCCGGTCCGGCTCACCACCGGACGACGCCTCGACTCCTACAACACCGGTGTCCAGAGCGGCGGTTACGCCTCCCCGCTGCGGCGCGGCGAGTACATCGAGCTGTGCCCGGAGGACGCCGAGCGGTACGGGGTGGTCGTCGGCGAGGAGGTCCAGGTGTCCTCGCGGCGGGGCGCGGTGGTGGCGCCGGTCTGGATCGACACGGCGCTGCGCCCCGGTCTCGCCTTCATGACCATGCACTTTACCGACGAGGTGGACACCAACCAGCTGACGATCGAGGCCAACTGCCCGATCGCGGGGACGGCGGAGTTCAAGGCGTCGGCGATCCGTATCGAGAAGCTCCCGGTCGCGACCATCGTGAGGTGACCAAGTGGACCTGCACTTCGGCGACAGCAAGCCGACGGACGACGAACGGGCCGCCGTCGATGCATTGTTGGGCCCTCCGGAGTCCTCCTGGGAGGGCGCCGACCGTTCCGACGCGGACCTGCGGTGGGCGCGCGGCGGCCGGGAGGCCCGGGACCGCCGCGACCTGCTGCTGCCGGGGCTGCACGCGATCAACGACCGGATCGGCTGGATCAGCGAGGGCGCCCTCGGCTACCTGTGCCGCCGCCTGACGGTCCCCCCGGCGGAGGCCTACGGGGCCGCCACCTTCTACGCGATGTTCTCCGTCCGGCCGCGCCCGGCGACCGTCCTGCACGTCTGCACGGACCTGGCGTGCACGGCGGCCGGCGCGTCCGCACTGTGCGCCGGCGTGGAGGAGAGCGCCGGTCCCGGGGTGCACGTCGAGCGCAGCCCCTGTCTGGGCCTGTGCGAGCGGGCCCCGGCCGCCCTCGCGGTCCGGGCCGGGGATCCGGTGCGTACGGCGGTGGCGGCACCGGCGACGGTCGAAACGGCCGTCCTCGCGGCCACCGCTCCCGACTCGGCGCCCGAAGAGCCCCCGGCCGCCCTGGCCGTACCCCAGGCCGGGCAGGACGGCCTCGTCCTTCTCAGCCGCATCGGCGTGGTCGACCCGTCGTCGCTCGACGACTACCGGGCGAACGGCGGCTACACGGCGCTCCGGCACGCCTTCGGGCTCGGCCCCGCCGGGGTCATCCGCGAGGTCACCGACGCGGGCCTGGTCGGGCGCGGTGGCGCCGCCTTCCCCACCGGCCGCAAGTGGCAGGCGACGGCGTCCCAGCCCGACCATCCGCACTACCTGGTCTGCAACGCCGACGAATCGGAGCCGGGCACCTTCAAGGACCGCGTGCTCATGGAGGGCGACCCGTACTCGCTCGTGGAGGCGATGACGATCGCGGCGTACGCGGTCGGCGCGCACCGGGGCTTCGTCTACCTCCGCGGCGAGTACCCGCGGGCGACCCGCCGCCTCCAGCACGCGATCGGCCAGGCCCGCGCCCGCGGCCTGCTCGGCGACGACGTCCTCGGCCAGGGCTTCGCCTTCGACATCGAGATCCGGCGCGGCGCCGGGGCGTACATCTGCGGTGAGGAGACCGCCCTGTTCAACTCCATCGAGGGGTACCGGGGCGAGCCGCGCTCGAAGCCGCCGTTCCCCGTGGAGAAGGGGCTGTTCGGGAAGCCGACGGTCGAGAACAACGTGGAGACGCTGGTCAACGTCCTGCCGATCCTGACCATGGGCGCCCCGGCGTACGCGGCGATCGGGACGGCGAAGTCCACCGGTCCGAAGCTGTTCTGCGTGTCCGGGAGCGTGGCCCGCCCGGGCATCTACGAACTCCCCTTCGGCGCCACGCTCGGCGAACTCCTCCAACTGGCCGGAGTGCGCGGCGACTTGCGGGCGGTCCTGCTCGGCGGTGCGGCCGGCGGCTTCGTCCGGCCGGACGAACTCGGCATCCCGCTCACCTTCGAGGGCACCCGGGAGGCGGGCACCACGCTCGGCTCGGGTGTGGTGATGGCCTTCGACGACACCGTGCCGCTCCCGCAACTCCTGCTCCGGATAGCCCAGTTCTTCCGGGACGAGTCCTGCGGGCAGTGCGTGCCCTGCCGGGTCGGGACGGTCCGGCAGGAGGAGGCGCTGCACCGGATCGTCGCGCGCACCGGCGCCGACGCGGCCGGGGACGTCGCGCTGCTGCGCGAGGTCGGCCGGGCGATGCGGGACGCCTCGATCTGCGGTCTCGGCCAGACCGCCTGGAACGCCGTGGAATCCGCCATCGACCGTCTGGGGGCGTACGAATGACCGTGACACCGCTGGGGATCCCGCGCCGGCTGCTGGAGTTCACGCTCGACGGCCAGGAGGTGCGGGTCCCGGAGGGCTCGACCGTCCTGGACGCCTGCCGGGCGGCCGGGAAGGACGTGCCGACCCTGTGCGAGGGCGACACCCTGCGCCCGAAGAACGCCTGCCGGGTGTGCGTGGTGGAGGTGGAGGGGGCCCGGACCCTGGTGCCGGCCTGCTCCCAGAAGGCCGAGCCGGGGATGGTGGTGCAGACGGACACCGAGCGCACCCGGCACAGCCGCCGGATCGTCCTGGAGCTGCTGGCCTCCTCCGTGGACCTGTCGACGACCCCCCGTGCGGCCGGGTGGATCAAGGAGTACGAGGCGAAGCCGGACCGCTTCGGCCCCGACGCGGCCCGGCTGGACGAGGAGCCCCGGGTCGACAACGATCTGTACGTGCGCGACTACGGCAAGTGCATCCTCTGCTACAAGTGCGTGGACGCCTGCGGCGACCAGTGGCAGAACAGCTTCGCGATCTCGGTCGCCGGGCGCGGCTTCGACGCCCGGATCGCCGTCGAGCACGACGGCCCGCTGACCGACTCGGCCTGCGTGTACTGCGGGAACTGCGTGGAGGTGTGCCCGACCGGGGCGCTGTCGTTCAGGTCGGAGTTCGACATGCGGGCGGCGGGCACCTGGGACGAGTCGCGGCAGACGGAGACGACCACCGTGTGCGCGTACTGCGGTGTGGGCTGCAACCTCACGCTCCACGTGCAGGACAATGAGATAGTCAAGGTCACCTCGCCGCACGACAACCCGGTGACCCACGGCAATCTCTGCATCAAGGGCCGTTTCGGCTACCAGCACGTACAGAACCGGGGCTGATCAGACCATGGGACGAGTCACGGAACGACGCAAGGTCATCCGCATCCGCGACGGAGCGGTCTCCGCCCGGCCGGACACGCTCGTCGCCGAGGAACCGCTGGAGATCAGGCTCAACGGGAAACCCCTGGCCATCACCATGCGCACGCCCGGCGACGACTTCGCACTGGCGGCCGGGTTCCTGGTGAGCGAGGGGGTGCTGGCGGCCGCCGGCGACCTGCAGAACATCGTGTACTGCGCGGGCGCCACGGTGGACGGCTCCAACACCTACAACGTGGTCGACGTCCGGACCTCGCCGGGCGTCCGGCTCCCCGACTTCACCCTGGAGCGGAACGTCTACACCTCCTCGTCCTGCGGGCTGTGCGGCAAGGCCAGCCTCGACGCGGTGCGTACGACGGCCCGCTGGCCGATCGCCGACACTCCCCCGGTCCGGGTGGAGCCCGAGCTGCTCGCGAGCCTCCCCGACCGGCTCCGCGCGTCGCAGCGGGTCTTCGACCGGACCGGGGGGCTGCACGCGGCGGCCCTGTTCGCGGAGGACGGCGAGCTGCTGGACATCCGCGAGGACGTGGGCCGGCACAACGCGGTGGACAAGCTGGTCGGCCGGGCCCTGCAGAACGGCGACCTGCCGCTGTCCCGGGCGATCCTGCTGGTCTCCGGGCGGGCCTCCTTCGAGCTGGCGCAGAAGGCCGTGATGGCGGGCATCCCGATGCTCGCGGCGGTCTCCGCGCCGTCCTCGCTGGCGGTGGACCTGGCGGCGGAGACCGGGCTGACCCTGGTCGGCTTCCTGCGCGGCAGCAACATGAACGTGTACGCGGGCGAGGACCGCATCGCCCTGCGGGCCGCGGCCGCCCAGGGCTGACCCGGTTCCCCGCGGCACGGCGGCGGGGCCCCGAACGGCGGGGAGCGCCCCCTGCGCCGCAGGGGCCCCGCCTCAACCGGACCCAGGCGCTCCACCGCAGCCGGACCCAGGCGTCCCGCCTCGGTCGGAGCCGGGCGCCCCGACGTCCGCGGCGGCCTCGGCGAGCGCGGCGACCAGCGCGGAGCGGCGGCCGGCCGCCCAGGCCAGCAGCACCCGGTCGGGTTCGGCGTCGACGACCGGGACGTACACGATGTCCGGGCGGGAGTACTGCTCGGCGGCCGAGCGCGGCACCATCGTGATGGCCTTGCCCGCGGCCACGCACTCGAACTTCTCCTCGATGGTGCGCAGCGGCAGGTCGCCGGGCCGGGGGTCGTTGTAGCGCAGCCACTGCTCGCCGTCGAGGTCCGAGAGGGAGATCTCCTGCTTCCCGGCGAGCCGGTGCCGGTCCGGGAGCATGGCCACGCGGGGCTCGCTGTACAGGGGCCGCAGTTCGAGCCCCGCCTCCCGGACGGGCAGCCGGACGTAGGCGATGTCGACGGTGCCGTCGAGGATCAGCCGCTCCTGGTCGTCCCACTCGACCCGGAGGGCGCGCACCTCGACGTCGGGGTGGCGCGCGGTGAAGGCCCGCAGCGCCTCGGTGACCACGACACCGGCCCGGAAGCCCACGACGAGGCGCCGCCGGCCGTGTGCGGCCTGCCCGACCCGGCGCCGGGTTCCGTCCGCGACGGCCAGCAACTGCCGTGCGTCTTCGAGGAGTTGGGCGCCGGCGTCGGTCAGGGTCACGCCGTGGCTGTCCCGTACGAACAGCTCGGCCCCCAAGTCCTTCTCCAGGGCCCGGATCTGACGGCTCAGCACGGGCTGGGCGATGTGCAGCCGCTCCGCCGCCCGGCCGAAGTGCAGGAGCTCGGCGACCGCCGTGAAGTAGCGGACCTTGCGCAGATCGAGGTCCATGACCGCGGCTCCTTCCCGGGTGGCGATGTCTTCAGGGTATCGCCGCAGCCGAAAGAGGTCTTGGACGGCCGACGCCCCACGACCGCAGGCTGGAGACGTCCGCACGGGACGGAACACCGGCTTGGAAAGGGATCAGCCATGAGTCTGCAGGGACAGCGTGTCGTCGTCATCGGGGGCACCTCGGGCATCGGGCTCGCGGTCGCCGAGGGCGCGGCCCGGGAGGGCGCGCGGGTGGTCGTCGCCTCGCGGCGGCAGGAGAGTGTCGACGCGGCGCTGAAGGTGCTGCCGGAGGATGCCGAGGGACAGGTCCTCGACGCCACCGACGAGGACGCGGTGCGCGCCTTCTTCACCCGGATCGGGGCGTACGACCACCTGGTGTACACGGCCGGTGAGTCGATCCTGCTGGAGACAGTGGCCGAGACGGACATCGCGAGGGCCCGGGGCTTCCTGGACACCCGGCTGTGGGGCGCCTACGCGGCGGTGAAGTACGGCGCCGGGTCGGTCCGGCCGGGCGGGTCGGTGGTGCTGACCACGGGCACGGCGGGGCGCCGGCCGCTGCCCGCGTCGAGCGTCGCGTCGGCGCTGTGCGGGGCGATGGAGTCGCTGACCCGGGCGCTGGCCGTGGAGCTGGCGCCGCTGCGGGTCAACGTGGTCTCGCCGGGGGCGGTGCGGACCGAGCTGTGGCGGGGGCTGCCGGAGGCGGCCCGGGAGGAGCTGTTCCGGTCGTCCGCCGAGTCGCTGCCGGTGGGGCGGGTCGGCGAGCCGGCGGATGTGGCCGAGGCGTACCTGTACCTGATGCGTGGGGGGTACAGCACCGGGTCGGTGGTGGTCGTGGACGGCGGCGGGACGCTGGTCTGAGCGATCGGACGGCCAGGCGGTCAGGCGGGGCCGAGGTGGATGTCGGCGGCGCCGACGACCGTGCCGAGGCGCGGGAAGTCGAGCCGTACGGACGCCTCGTGCTCGGGGCCGGTGAGGGCGGCCATGGCGTCCTCGACGAAGACCAGGTCGTAGCCGAGGTCGGCGGCGGCACGGGCGGTGGACTCGACGCCGAGGTTGGTGGCGATGCCGCCGAACACCAGCCGGGTGACGCCGAGCCGGCGCAGCCGGGCGTCGAGTTCCGTGCCCTGGAAGCCGCCGATCGTCCGTTTGACGATCTCCAGGTCCCCTTCCTTCCTGAGTCCGGCGACGAGTCCGCTGCCCGGCGGCTGCTCGGCGAGCGAGGGCCGTTCGACCCGGATCAGCACCACGGGCGCGCCGGCGGCGCGGAAGGTGTGGGCCAGTTCCTCGGCGGTGTGCAGGACTTCGGTGCCTTTGCGGGGCTCCAGGGGCAGCGCGACGATGCGGTCCATCAGGTCGACGAGGACGAGGGCCGTGTGCGCCGGATCGAGCGCCAGGGGTGCGGTCATGACGGAACGTTAGCCGTCATGAGCCGTCCGTACCGGAAATCCGGATCAACAGGCCCGTGAACTGGTCGCGTTCGGCAGCCGTCGGCGGGTCGAGCGGGGTGTCGCGGGCCGGCCCGGGCAAGGTCGTGCCGATCCCCTGACCGGTGGCCTCAGCGGCCGGTCGTCCCGGTGCCGACCGCCGGACGCGGCTGCGCCGCCGGGACGGGCGGCGACGCGGCCTCCTCCTGGGCCTCCGGGTCGTGGGCGCGGCGCTTGGCGATGACAGCGCACACCATGAGCTGCATCTGGTGGAAGAGCATCAGCGGCAGCACGGCCAGCGAGGCGTGCGCGCCGAACAGGACGCTGGCCATGGGCAGCCCGGAGGCGAGGGACTTCTTCGACCCGGCGAACTGGATGGCGATGCGGTCCCCGCGGCCGAAGCCGAGCGCCTTGGCGCCGTACCAGGTCAGCAGGAGCATCACGGCGAGCAGGACGGCCTCGACGACGAGGAGCCCGGCCAGCCGGACCGCGCTCACCTGGTGCCAGATGCCCCGGACCATGCCCTCGCTGAACGCGGTGTAGACGACGAGCAGGATGGAGCCGCGGTCGACCAGGCCGAGGATCTTCTTGTGCCGGGCGATGAAGTCGCCGATCCAGCGGCGCAGCAGCTGCCCGGCGACGAACGGGACCAGCAGCTGGAGCACGATCTTCACGATCGAGTCGGCGGAGAACCCGCCCCCGCTGTTGCCGAGCAGCGCGGCGGCGAGCAGCGGTGTCAGGACGATGCCGATCAGCGAGGAGAAGGAGCCGGCGCAGATCGCGGCGGGCACGTTGCCCCGGGCGATGGAGGTGAAGGCGATCGACGACTGGATGGTGGAGGGCACCAGGGTCAGGAAGAGGAGGCCCTGGTAGAGCGGATGGGTGAGCAGGACCGGCACCAGACCGCGAGCCGCCAGGCCGAGCACCGGGAAGATCACGAAGGTGCAGACCAGGACCGTGACATGGAGCCGCCAGTGCCGCAGCCCGTCGACGGCCTCACGGGTGGACAGGCGGGCCCCGTAGAGGAAGAAGAGGAAGGCGATCGCGGCCGTGGAGGCACCGGAGGCCACGTCGGCGGCCGTGTCCCGGGCCGGAAGGAGCGCGGCGAGGCATACCGTCCCGAGCAGCAGCAGGACGTACGGGTCGATCGGCATCCAACTGGGCCAGCTCAGGCGTTTCACGGTGCTCCACTTGCGGGTCGGTCAGGGTGTCGTACCGGCGGATACGGCCGGGTGCTCGCCGGGGCCGGAAGGGCCCTCTCCATCGTCCTCCTCCGACACTTGATCGGGAATCCGGTATACCACTCTCACTGCCATCGCGTTCCGCGATAACATGTTCGAGTGTACGACCCTTCACAGCTGCGCACCTTTCTGGCGGTGGCCCAGACGCTCAGCTTCACCCAGGCCGCCCGGCGGCTCGGGCTGCGCCAGTCCACGGTGAGCCAGCATGTGCGCCGTCTGGAGGACGCGGCCGGCCGCCAGCTGTTCTCCCGGGACACCCACTCCGTGGAGCTGACCGAGGACGGCGAGGCGATGCTCGGGTTCGCCCGCCGGATCCTGGAGGTGCACGAGCAGGCGGCGGCCTTCTTCACCGGCACCCGGCTGCGCGGCCGGCTCCGCTTCGGCGCGTCGGAGGACTTCGTCCTCACCCGGCTGCCGGAGATCCTGGAGGGCTTCCGCCACGACCACCCCGAGGTCGACCTCGAACTGACCGTGGAGCTGTCGGGCACCCTGCACGAGCAGCTGGCCGCCGGGAAGCTGGACCTGGTCCTGGCCAAGCGGCGCGCCGAGGACCCGCTGGGCGAGCTGGTCTGGCACGACGACCTGGTCTGGATCGGCGCGGAACGGCTCCGCCTGGACCCCGCCCGCCCGGTCCCGCTGATCGTCTATCCCCCGCCGGGCATCACCCGCGCCCTGGCCCTGGAGGCACTGGAGCGCCAGGGCCGCGACTGGCGCATCGTCTGCACGAGCGGCAGCCTCAACGGCCTGATCGCGGCGGCCCAGGCGGGTCTGGGCGTGATGGCCCACTCAAGGGGACTGATCCCCCCGGGCCTGTTCCGCGTCCCGGACCGGGCGGGCCTGCCGGAACTGGGCAAGGTCGACTTCGTCCTCGTGCACAGTCCGAGACGATCACCGGCACAGACGGCGGCGGACGCACTGGCGGCCGCGATCCTGAAAGGAGGCGAGCAGTTGCGCCCCACGGGGGCGCGGGGCTGAATCGATCTGCGGCTGCCGCCGCGTGGGCGCGACCAGCCCCCACCCACCCGCAGACTCACCACAACCCCTGATACGTCAGCTGCTTCACCCTCCGCAAAAACGGCATCGCCTCCACATGCTGCACCCCCTCCAGCCGCCCCACCGGCCCGCTCAGGTACGCGTACAGGTGCGCCGTGTCCCGCAGCACCGCCGTCACCACGACATGCGAAGGCCCGGCGGTGGCCGCCGCGAACGCCACCTCGTCATGGACCGCCAGCGCCTGCCCCACGGAGTGCATCGCGGCCGGCGTGGTGGTGATCCACAACACCGCGGACTTCGAGAATCCGAGCGTCTCGGCCCGGTACTCGACGTCGATGTACACCGCCCCGGAGCCGATCAGCGCGGCCAGCCGCCGCTTCACCGACGACTCGGACCGCCCTGTCGCCCGCTGCAGCTCCGGATAGGTCGCCCGCCCGTCCCGCTCCAGCGCGGCCAGCAGCGGCGCGTCCTCCGGCTCCAGCCGCGCGGGCCCTGCGGGCTCCGGCAGCGCCGGCCGCAGCGCCGCCGCCTGCTCCTCGGAGAGCGCCCGGAACTTCCGCACCCACCCGGTCGGCCCGCCGTGGAACCGGTGCAGGAGCTGCTGCGCACGGATCTCCACCACGCTCGGGGTCCGCGGCAGCTTGCCCAGCAGCAGGTCGTCGTGGTCGCCGGGGTGGCGCGGCCGGGTCATGCAGGCGATCTCCGTGCCGCCGGAGGCCAGGCCGATCCAGGCGGTGTCGGGGCGTCTGGCGAGCGCGTCGGCGATGACGGTGGCGCCGTCCGGCGCGCAGCGCAGCCGGAGCATCCACTGGTCCTGGCCGAGCCGCTCGGCGTCCCGGACCGCGACGACCCGCAGCCCGGCCTCGGCGCACAGCCGCCGGTAGCGGCGGGCGACCGTCTGGTCGGAGACGCCGAGCACGGCCGCGATCCGGCTGAAGGAGGCGCGGCCGTCGACCTCCAGCGCGCTGAGCAGTTGCACGTCCAGCGGGTCCAGGGTGTCGGATTCCAGCTCCAGCATCCCTGCACCGTACTCGGACGGAGTGACGGAATCGGCCACGTCGGCGCTGTCCTCAGAGGGCGCTGCGGCGCCCGTCCCTGACCGGCGGGTAACCGGCCGGGGGCCGTAATCGGGTCGTACAGATTCCGTGGAGATTACGGAGCCGGAACTTACTGAACCGTAGGAATTCTGTCCGCCCCTTCCCCATGTGGGCGTATTTTCCGTACGTGAGCGCGGTCATACGAGAGCAATGCTCGTTTTCGCACCCCCTCCCGCACGGTCTTCCGGTGGGGTAGCTTTCACGGCGCTGTGCGGAGCGTCACTACTACCGTCACTGTGGAGCGAGGAGCGGGGAGCGGGGTTTGCGCGAGTTCACCAACCCGCCGTTGGCGTCGGCACCGCCGGTCGGCGGTCTGGCCGACAGCGTGTTCGAGCATGCCCAGACGGACCCGCTGCACATCGCGCTGGGCCGCAAGGACGACCTCGGCCAGTGGCGTGACGTGACCGCCGCCGAGTTCCGCGACGAGGTCCTCGCTCTCGCCAAGGGGCTCCTCGCGCGGGGCGTCCGGTTCGGCGACCGGGTCGCGATCATGTCCCGCACCCGCTACGAGTGGACCCTCTTCGACTTCGCGCTGTGGACGATCGGCGCCCAGGTGGTGCCGGTCTACCCGACCTCGTCGGCGGAGCAGTGCTTCTGGATGCTGTACGACGCCGAGTGCACGGCGGCGGTCGTGGAGCACGAGGACCACGCCATGACGATCGCCACCGTCATCGACCGGCTGCCGCAGCTGCGCCAGCTGTGGCAGCTCGACGAGGGCGCGGTGCAGGAGCTGTACGACGCGGGCGCGCACCTCGAGGACGAGGTCGTGCACCGGCACCGGCAGGCGGTCACCCCCGACTCGACCGCCACGATCATCTACACCTCGGGCACCACGGGCCGCCCCAAGGGCTGCGTCCTGTCGCACGGGAACTTCATGTACGAGGCGGACACGGTCGTGGCCCGCTGGGAGTCGGTGTTCCGCGCGAAGAAGGGCGAGCAGGTCTCCACCCTGCTCTTCCTGCCGCTGGCGCACGTCTTCGGGCGCATGGTGGAGGTGGCGGCGATCCGGCACGGGGTGCGCTTCGGCCACCAGCCGCAGCTGCACGCGGCGGCGCTGCTGCCCGACCTGGCCGCGTTCCGGCCGACGTTCATCCTGGCCGTGCCGTACATCTTCGAGAAGGTGTTCAACGCGGCACGACGGAAGGCCGAGAAGGAGGGCAAGGGCGGGCCGTTCGAGAAGGCGGTCGAGATCGCGGTGAAGTACGCGGACGCCGTCGAGGCGAAGGCGTGGGGCACCGGGCCCGGCCCGTCGGCCTCGCTGCGCATGCAGCACCAGCTGTTCGACAAGCTCGTCTACGCCAAGGTGCGCACGGCGATGGGCGGCAGGATCCGCAACGCCATGTCCGGCGGCTCGGCCATGGACCGCCGGCTCGGCCTGTTCTTCGCCGGCGCGGGCGTGCAGATCTACGAGGGCTACGGCCTGACCGAGTCGACGGCCGCGGCGACCGCCAACCCGCCCGAGAAGACCCGCTACGGCACGGTCGGCCAGGCCATCCCCGGCACCACCGTGCACATCGCGGACGACGGGGAGATCTGGCTGAACGGCGGCAACGTCTTCCAGGGCTACCTGAACAACCAGAAGGCCACCGACGCCACCCTGCACGACGGCTGGCTGGCCACCGGCGACCTGGGCTCCCTGGACGAGGACGGCTATCTGACCATCACCGGCCGCAAGAAGGAGATCCTGGTGACCTCCGGCGGCAAGAGCGTCTCCCCCGGGGTCCTGGAGGAGCGGGTCCGGGACCATCCGCTGGTCAACCAGTGCATCGTGGTCGGCAACGACCGTCCCTACATCGCCGCCCTGGTCACCCTCGACACCGAGGCGGTCGAGCACTGGCTGCAGATGCGCGGCAAGCCCCAGATGTCCGCGGCCCAGCTGGTGCGGGACGCCGACCTGGAGACCGAGGTGCGGCGCGCGGTGGTGGCCGCCAACACCCTGGTCTCGCAGGCCGAGTCGATCCGTACGTTCCGTATCCTCGCCCAGCCGTTCACCGAGGAACACGGCTTGCTGACCCCGTCGTTGAAGCTGAAGCGCAAGGCGATCGAGAACGCCTACGCCAACGAGGTCGAGGCCCTGTACCGGGCCTGACGGTCCATCAACTGATGCTCACCCGGAAGATCTTGTCGGATCCGTCCGGCTCGTTGCCGTTGTTGTCGCAGTTGGTGGTGGACAGCCACAGCTGGTCGGCGCCCGGCACCTTGGTCACGGTCCGCAGCCGGCCGTAGGTGCCGACGTAGTACGCGGTCGGGGTGCCGACGCTCTCGCTGTCGCCGTTGATCGGGATGCGCCACAGCCGTTCGCCGCGCAGCGAGGCCATGTAGACGACGTTGCGGACGATGGCGATGCCGCTCGGGGACGCCTCGGAGACGTTCCAGGTGGCCTTGGGGTTGGTCATCCCGGCGACGGAGCAGGTGCCCTCGCAGGTCGGCCAGCCGTAGTTGGCGCCGGGCTTGATGAGGTTCAGCTCGTCCTTGGAGCTGTTGCCGAACTCGGCCTCCCACAGCCGCCCGTTGCGGTCGAAGGCGAGGCCCTGCGGGTTGCGGTGGCCGAGGCTGTAGACGTAGTTGCCGAACGGGTTGCCGGGGGCCGGTTTGCCGTCGGTCGTCATGCGCAGGATCTTGCCGTTGAGGGAGTTCTTGTCCTGGGCGAGGTCGGGTGTCTGGGCCTCCCCGGTCGAGACGTAGAGGTAGCCGTCGGGGCCGAAGAGGAGCCGGCCGCCGTTGTGGTAGCGGTTCTTCTTGATGCCCTGGAGCAGGATCTTGTAGTCGCCGAGCGTGCTGCCGTCGTAGGTCATGCGCACGACCCGGTTGCCCTCGTCGGCGGTGTGCATGAAGTAGACGTAGTGGTTGGTCTCCCACTTGGGGTCGACGGCGACGCCGAGCAGGCCGCCCTCGCCGTTGGTGGTGACGGCGTTCGGGACGGTCCCGACCTGGGTCCGGGTGCCGTCCTTGGTCACCTTCCAGACCCGGAAGTCGTCCCGCTCGGTGACCAGCGCGGTCTTGCCGTCGGGCATCCAGTAGGTGCCCCACGGGATGGTCCAGCCACTGGAGAGCGTGGCGATGGAGGAGGGCGTGCCGCCGTCGGTGGCGCAGGCCTTGGTGGTGAAGGTGACGGCGTTGCTCGGCTGCGAGACGTTCCCGGCCGCGTCCCGGGCGACCACGTCCAGGGTGTAGGGGCTGTCGCAGGCGAGGCCGGTGAGGGTGGTGGTCGTGGCGCCGGTGACCGTCTTGTAGACGGTGGTGCCGCTGCGGATGTCGTACGCGGTCACCGCCCGGTCGTCGGTGGACGCGCCCCAGGAGAGGTCGGCGGTGTTCGCGGTGATGCCGGTCGCGGACAGGGTGCCGGGGGCGGTGGGCGGGGTGCTGTCGCTGCTCGGCTTCGTCGTGCAGTCGACGACGGGACTGGCCGGCGAGGTGTTGCCGGCCGCGTCGCGGGCGATGACGGTGAGGTCGTAGGTGGTGTCCGGGGCGAGTCCGGTGAGGGTCTTCGAGGTCGAACTCCCGGCCGCCTCGCCGATCTTGTTGCCGTGTTCGTAGAGGTCGTACGCCGTCACGCCCACGTTGTCCGTGGCGGCGCCCCAGGCGAGGGTGAGCGCGTCCTCGCCGATGTCGGAGCAGGACGGCTGGCCGGGCCGGGTGGGGGCCTGGGTGTCGGCGGCCGTACCGACGCTGACCCTGTCCAGGTTGGGGCCGCCGTTCGCGGTGGTGGCGGTGGCGCGGATCTTGTTGCTGCCCGCGGTCAGCGGGACGTTCACCGTCTTGGTCACCCAGGTGTTCCAGTCGGCGGTGGCCGGGAAGGAGACGCCGGATGCGACGACCGTGCCGTTGACGGAGATGTCCATCGGCCGGTCGGTGTCGGTGCCGTTGGCGAAGCGCAGGGCCAGCGAGGAGGTGCCCGCGGTGGCGGCGCTCACCGTGAACTCCACGTACGAGCCCTTGATGTTGGTGTAGTCGACGAAGCCGGTGCCGGTGTATCCGGTGTGGTTGGTGGCGACGGTGCCCTGGGAGATGGCGGCGTCCTCGGCCTGGTAGTCGGTGGCCGCCCGCGCGGTCCCCGGCAGCAGGGCGACGAGGGGGACGGCCAGGGCCAGCGGCAGGGCGCGGGCGAGCAGGGTTCTGGGGGTCATGACGGTCCTCCTCAGCCGAGCGGCCGGACGCGGATCAGCCGGGTCTCGCCCGGGCGCAGGGTGGCGCTGTAGGTGGTGGCGACGGTGCCCTTGTGGGAGCCGGACCACAGGTCGGTGACGTCCCCGGAGCCGGTGAAGCCGACCTGGGACCAGTCCACGCTCACCGTGGAGCTGCCGGAGGTGCCGGTGTTGAAGAGGGCCACGACGTACTGGCCGTCGCTCTCCTTCTTGCTCCAGACCTGCTTGACCCCGCTGTTCACGATCCGCTTCGCGGCCACCCCGTCCTGGTCGACGCCGATCAGCCGGTCGTTGGTGAGCATGGCCTTGTCGACGGTGTCCAGGTGGGTGAGGTCGGTGCCGAGGAGCAGGGGCGCGGCGGCCATCGACCAGAGGGTGAAGTGGGAGCGCCGCTGGTCGGCGGTGAGGCCCACCTGGTCGCCGTTGCCGATCTCCAGCGAGTCCAGGTCGTTCCAGCCGCCGGGTCCCGCGTACTGCTGCCAGTTCGCGGCCGTGTTGAAGCGGGCGGAGACGTGCGACCAGTCGGTGAGCGGGTAGCCGCTGCCGTTGTCGCCGGGTCCGCAGTAGCACTCGACGTCGCCCTGGGTGCGCCAGCTGTTGGCCAGGGACCGCCAGGTCGGGGCGTCTGCGATCGTGAGGTTGTTGGAGAGCGCGAAGGTGATGGGGCGGCCAGAGACGCGCAGCGCCTTGGACCAGGCCTGGACGTCGGGGATGTCCTGGCTGCCCACCCCGTCGATCTTCAGGTAGTCGACCCCCCAGGAGGCGAACTGCTTGGCCCAGGAGTTCACGAATTCCTGGGCGCCCGGCTTGGAGTAGTCGATGTAGTACATGTTCTTGCAGTTGTAGTTCTTCTCGGTCTTCGAGGTGTCCGCGATGTCCTGCGCGTGGTACGAGGTGCCCTCGATCGGGGTGTTCCTGGTGACGGCGTTCTTGGCGATGCCGGGCGTGACGTAGAAGCCGAACTTCAGGCCCTTGGCGTGCACGTAGTCGGCCAGGGCCTTGATGCCGTCGGGGAACTTGGCGGGGTCGACGGCCCAGCGGCCGTAGGAGTCGACGGTGAAGCCGTTCGCGTCGCATTTCTGGTAGAAGTCGTCGAGGTTGACCTGGACGAAGCCGTGGTCCTTCAGGCCGCTCGCGGCGAGCGCGTCGGCCTGGGCCTCGATCTTGGCCTGAGTGGGCCACCGGCGCACGAAGCTCCAGCTGCTCCAGCCCATCGCGGGCCGCAGGGCCTGGCCGTTGTCGGAGGCGGGGGCCGGGTGATCGGGGCTCAGGAGCGGCACCGCGGCCGCGGCCAGCAGTGCGGCGGCCGCCACGGTGAGGTTTCTGGTCCTGGTCACGGGCGTCCTCCGGTCACGGGTGTCGCGTAGGCCGTGCCGATCCAGGCCTCGTCGATCCGCAGTCGCTGGTAGCGGGTGGTGTCGGTGGCGGCGGCCCAGGTGGAGTCCACCTCCAGGCGGACGTAGCGGGCCGTGGCGGCGGTGAGGTCGATGCCCTGGATGCCCCGACGGCTGGGCAGCTGCCCGGACTTGACCGCGCTCCCCCAGGTGGTGCCGTCGTTGCTGAGGTACACCTTGTAGTCCTTGATGCGCGCCGACTGCTCGGTGTCCGAGCGGGCGTAGGCGACCGAGTCCTCGCGCTGGTTGAGCCCGAGGTACTGCACCTTCTTCGCCGAGCCGAGGTCGAAGGTGAGGTTCACGGGGAGCGTCTTGTTGTTGTCCCAGTAGGTGAGGTAGTCGCCGTCACCGGCGGCCGGACCGGCGTGGCCGCTCGCCGACGCGCTCGCGGTCACCTTGACGCCGGAGAGGATGCCCTGGCGGCCGGCCGTGGCGACCTTGAAGACGGTGTCGTACGGGTCCCAGTCGCCGAGTCCGGTCAGGGTCAGCACGCCGCCGGACTGCGACCAGGAGACCGCCTTGCCGGTACGGAGGTTGGTGACGGAGGCGATGCGGTAGCCGTTGTCGCGGATGCGCAGGGTGCTGGTCGTCGGCGGGGTCAGGACGTGGACGTACTGGCGGTCCGGGTCGTCCTTGGCGATCGTCGTCACGCCGTGGGCGCCGTCGTTCCAGAAGCCGGGTTTGAGGCCGCCGTACATATAGCCGCCGCCCTCGGTGCCCTGCAGGGACTCCCAGATGGGGTTCAGGTAGGAGTTGGCGAAGTTGTTGAAGGCGGCCTGGTTCGCCGGGAACTTGCCGTTGACCTGGGCGGTCTCGGCCATCAGGGCCTTCACCGAGGAGCCCGCGTTGGTGACGAGGCGGCCGAGGGTGAGCATCTTGTCGACGGCCGGGTCGGAGCCGTCGTACCACCAGGCGCCGGTCGAGGGCAGCTTGAAGTCGGCCTCGGTCAGGCGGGGCTGGGCGGTGTAGACGGCCTGCGGGTAGTCGTAGGCCGGTGTCATCCCCGTCTTCTGCTCGTTGCTGATCATGTCCATGATCGGCGTGTCCTCGTTGTTGTTGCTGAGCGTGTAGTCCGGGCGCTTCTGGTAGATCTGCTGGTAGAGGTCGTGGCTCTCCCAATACGCGTTGTCGTTGTCGATCCAGAAGCCGCCGAGGTCGGGGTAGCGGTCCATGACCTCGAAGAAGTTGTCGTAACTGAACTGCCCGAAGCCGTCGTTGGTGGTCAGGTCGATGTTCTTGCCCTTGTAGGCGGAGTAGGCGGCCGAGTCCAGCCACTCGTGGCCGCCCTCGTCGTGCCACTGGGGGTCGTTGGTCATGTAGAGGATGACCTTCAGGCCCTTGGCCTTGGCCGCGGTGATCAGTTCGCCGAGGAAGTCCCGTTTGGTGGAGCAGGAGCCGGGGATCTTCGACGGCCAGGGGCGAGCGTAACCGAGGCGGCTGTGGAAGGTGGCCAGCACCAGGTACTGGGTGTGCAGCTTCTGGGCCTCGTTCACCCAGTAGTCCGGGGTCCAGCCGCCGCTGGTGACGTCGTTCTCCCAGGCGGTGCAGCTGGTGTGGGCGGGCGCGGTGCGCTCGCCCCAGTGCAGGAAGAGGCCGCCGACGGAGCCGCGGAGGAAGTCCTGGCGGGGGTTCTCCAGGTCGAGCGGCCGCGCGGCCGTACCGCAGTCCTGGCCGCCGGAGACCCGGAGCGCGCCGCCGGAGGTGTTGTGACTGTCCGTCAGGCAGGCTCCGGTGACGTCCTGGAGGCCGACGTCGTACGGGGAGTCGCTGCCCTTCTGGGCGGTGAAGCGGGTGAGGCGGAGGTCGCTCGCCGCGTTGGCGATGACCGCGGGCCGCCCGTCGTTCGCGGCGAACTTCACGCTGCTGTCCGTGAACTGCACGTGGTCGGCGTTGTGCAGGTACCAGCCGTAGGCCGGCCGGGTGCCGATGGCCTTGGGGTTGTAGTCGTTCGGGTCGTTGCTGGGCACGCCGGTGGACATGGTGCCGTTGCCGCCGGGGACGGTGATGTCGACGTTGTCGAAGGTCACGCCGCTGATGCGGTGGCCGTTCTCGCCCCACAGGGTCGGGCTGAAGGAGGGGCTGTTGCCGGTGGCCGTGATGTTCTCGTACGTGACGTCGCTGATCGATCCGACGCCGGGACTGTTCCCGCAGCGTTTCCGCGTCCCGATCTTCTCCATGATCGGCGAGTGGACGTTCGTCATCGTGATGTCGCGGTAGTGGACGTCGGAGATCTTCGCGCCGTCCATGGAGACCATGCCGAGGCCGGACTTGTCGGCGCCGTCGATGCGGATGTTCTCGAACTGGTAGTCCGAGAAGTCGCCGCAGGTCTCGGAGCCGAACATCAGGGCGTTGCAGCACTTGGCGCCCAGCGTCGAACCGCTCACCCGGACATGCCCGTTGGGCAGCTTGGCGCCGAGCGCGTAGTCGCTCTTGAAGACCAGGGCGTCGTCGTTGGCGTGGATGGTGGCGTTGGTGATCGTGGCGTTCGTCGTGGAGATGACGTTCCAGCCGTCGCGGTCGCTCGCGGTGTCGATGGTCAGGTGGTCGGAGGTCACGTTGGTGCAGCCGTTGATCAGGGCCGCGAAGTGGCCGCCGCGGCGGAGCGTCAGGCCGTCGCCGAGCCGCAGGCCGTCGCACCTGGTCAGCGAGATGATCTTGTCCGCCTCGCCGGTCTTCGGGTTGCCGGTGATCAGGTTGCCGGCGCCGTCGATGACGCCCTGGCCGACGAAGCCGATGTCGGTGAGCTTGTCGCCGTAGATCATCGCGTCGTGGAAGTGGCTGTGGCCGTAGTCCTGGTAGGCGTCGTACGGGTTGGACTCGGCCTTGTCGTAGGTGTCCGCGCTGGAGCCCTGGAGCGTGGCGCCCTTGTCCAGCTGGAGCGTCACATGGCTCTTCATGTGGATGGTGTTCTTGGACTTGTAGGTGCCGGCGGTGAAGCGGACGGTGCCGCCGCCCGCCGCGTTGGCGGCCGTGACGGCCTTGTCGATGGCCGGGCTGTCGTTGCTCGACCCGTCGCCCTTGGCGCCGTAGTCACGTACGTCGTAGACGGCACCGGCGCGTGGTGCGGCGCTCTGCGGGGCGGCGAGGGCCGCGGGGTGGGAGAGGCCGAGGACGACGGCGAGGACGAAGAGGACGACGGCGGGAGCGCTGTGCCGCGGCATCGAGGCAGGACTGTGCCATGGAGCGGTGGGGGGTTTCATGGTGACGGTTCCTCACACCTGTTGGTAGCCGCGGAGGTTGGTGAGCAGGAGGTAGGTGTCCTGCAGGGAGCCCGAGGTGTCGCCGAGGGAGCGGTAGATGCCCCACTTCGGGCGGACCCGGTCGGCCAGGAAGGTGTCCACGCCGGTCTTGGAGGCGTCGATCACGGTGGCGCCGCCGGACTTGAGGATCCAGCGGACCGAACCGGCCGAGCCGTTGCCGACCTTGATCTGGAAGTCGACGTCGGTCCAGGTGTCGTGCATCGGGTCGAGGTCGGTGCGGCCGACGAGGATGTCGTCGATGGCGAGCCGCAGCTCGATGGTCTGCTTGCCGTTCACCCGGCGCAGGGACTGCACGACGATCGGCGAGGTGCCGGTGCCGGGCTGCTTCATCTGCATGATGTGCGTGAAGGTGGTGGTCGCCTTGAGCGAGCTCGGGATGTACATCGAGTACGTCACCCGCCAGGTCTGGCCCTCGTTCCACTTGAGGTAGCTGCCGGCACTCGTGCGCAGGCCGGTGACCTCCTGGCGCTGGCGGTCGGTCGAGGTGTCGCGGTCGACGGTGTGCATGTTGAAGCGCCAGTTGTTGCCCGTGGCGTAGATGTGCGGCTGTCCGGCGGGGTGGGAGTCGGCGCGGTCGTCCTCGACGGTCTCGAAGGCGCCGAGACCGTCGCCGCTCGCCGACGGCTGCCACTTGAGCTGCCAGGACGCCGCGTGCGCGGGGGTGGCCGGCAGCCCGACGGCCGCTCCCGCCGCTCCGGCGAGCGCGGCTCCCAGCACCGCCCTTCTGGATGTTGTGCTCATGACACTGAATCACCTCGCAGTTGCTCGTTCATGATCAGGAAGGCCCCGAGGCCGTGGAAGTCGTTGGTGGCCCGGGTGCGGCCGACGTAGTACGCGTAGTCGCCGACGTTGGTGCCGACGGAGATGCCGGCGAGGTTCGTGCGGCCGTCGGCGCCGACCGACAGCTCGGCGAGCACGCCCTGGTAGCCGCGGCGGGCGACGTCCGCGTAGTGCGGGTCCAGGTAGTGCTGCTGGGCGCCGCGCGAGAGGGCGTAGGTGAACATGCTGGAGCAGGAGGTCTCGGTCCAGTCGTCGGCGCGCCCGCCCTTGTCGATCACCTGGAACCAGCGGCCGGTCGCCGGGTCCTGGTACTTCTCCAGTCCTGCCGCCAGCTTGCGGAAGATGTCGAGGAGTTGCGGGCGGCGGGACTGGTTCGCCGGGATCGCGTCCAGCACGTTGACGATCGCCATCGCGTACCAGCCGACGGCCCGGCACCAGTGCTCGGGGGCGAGTCCGGTCGCCGGGTCCGCCCAACTCGCGGTCCTCGACTCGTCGTAGGCGTGCTTGAGCAGGCCGTTCGCGACCTGGAGGTGGCCGCCGTAGACGGCGAGCTGTTTCGCCGCCTCGTCGTCGGTGTACGCGCTGTCGCCGAACTCCCTGCCGTACTCGACGAGGAACGGGTTCACCATGTAGACGCCGTCCGCCCAGAGTTGATGGGCGCGGCTGCTGGTGTCGGCGTGCCAGAAGCCGCCGTCGCCCGTGCGCGGGTAGGTGTTCAGGCGGTCGCGGATCTTCTGCGCCGCCTTGCGGTAGCGGTCCTGGCCCGTCTCGTGGTGCAGGATCACCAGGAGCCGGCCCGCCTGCATGCTGTCCAGGCTGTTGAAGGACTGGTCGATCGAGCCGTCGCTCTTCACGAACCGGTCGACGTAGTTCCTGATGTAGGTGAGGTAGCGGGCGTCGTGGGTGCGCCGGTAGGTGAGGTACTGGCCGTAGAGGTAGAGGCCGACCGGGTAGGACCAGCCGCCGATGGTGCTCGGGGTGTAGCGGGCCATGGTGGAGTCGACGACCGCGGTGGACCAGTCGGTGGCGGCGGCCGGCCTGGCGAGGGCGGTGTCCGGGGCGGCCGCGGCGAGGGCGGCGGCGGGCGGGGGCAGGGCCGCGGGGAGCGCGGCCAGGGTGGCGGTGGTGAGGGCGACGGCCGCGAGGGCGACTCGCAGGCGTTTCATGGTCCTCCTTCTGCTGGAGCTTCTCTGGGGACGGCGGCGGCCGAGGTCCGCCGCAGGGGTACGAGGTGGTGGTCGGGGGCGTGGCGGCAGGCCGGGTCGGCGTTGCGGGCGTCTCCGGTGAGCGCGTACGCCTGGCAGCGGCAGCCGCCGAAGTCGGTGGTGCGCAGGGCGCAGCCGCGGCAGGGCTCGCGCATCCACGACTCGCCGCGGTAGGCGTTGAAGGCCGTCGACTCCCGCCAGATCCAGGCGAGTCGGCGGTCCCTGACGTTGGGCGGGTCGAGGCCGGGCAGGCTGCCTGCGGCCGGGCAGGGCAGGACGGTGCCGTCGGGGGTGACGGTGAGCGAGATCCGGCCCCAGCCGCCCATGCAGGGTTTCGCCGTGCCGGTGAGGAGGTCGGGGGCGACCCAGACCAGCTCCGGTTCGTCCAGCCGCCGTCGCCAGTGCAGCACCGTCTCGCGGGCCCGCTCGACCTGGCCGGGCTCCGGCAGCAGTGCGGCGCGGTTGCGGGCCGCCCAGCCGTGGTACTGGGTGTTGGCCAGCTCGATCCGGTCCGCGCCCCAGGCCACGCCGAGCGCGATCAGGTCCCCGACGGCGTCCAGGTTGCCCCGGTGCAGGACGACGTTCAGCCCGAAGGGCAGGCCCGCCGCCCGGATCAGCCGGGCCGCCCGCTCCTTTGCGGCGAACGAACGGGCGCCCGCGATGCGTTCGGCGGCCGTCGGCTCCGCGTGCTGCACGGACAGCTGCACCCCGCGCAGCCCGGCGCCGACCAGTTCGGCCAGTCGCCGCTCGCTCAGCCCGACCCCGCTGGTGACGAGCTGGGTGTGCAGGCCCGCGGCGTCGGCGGCGGCGACCAGCTCGGTCAGATCGCGTCTGAGCAGCGGTTCGCCGCCGGACAGATGGGTCTGGACGACGCCCAGCTCACCGGCCTGCCGGAACACCTCCGCCCACTGTCCGGTGGCCAGTTCCGCTGACCGACCGATCAGTCGGACCGGGTTCGAGCAATACCCGCAGCGCAGCGGGCAGGCGTGGGTGAGCTCGGCGAGCAGCGCCCAGGGCGGCGCGACGTCGCCCGGCGGAGCCGGTCCCGCGGTGGTCATCGCAGCCACCCCTCCTTGCGCAGCGCGGTCAGGAACTCCGGGACCTCGGCCGCGACCGGGGCGCCCGGGAACGCCTCGGCGAGTTCGGCGACGATCTCGGGCACGGCCCGGCGGCCGTCGCACAGCCGGAGCACGCCGCCCGCCCTGCCATGCAGCACGACGACCCGCTCGGGCAGCAGCAACAGGTCGGTGCCGCGGACCCGGTCGTACCGGAGGACGACCGTGCGGGCGAGGACTGGCCGCCAGGTCATGGCCCGCCTCCGTCCGGGGCGCCGTCCCGGCCACCGGTGTCGCCACGGTCCACGGCGTCGAGCAGCGCCCAGAGCACCTCGCACTTGTAGGCGAGCGCGGCGACGGCCCGGTGCTGCTCCTCGCGGGTGCGGGCCCAGGACAGGACCAGTTCGAGAGCCTCCGCGCCGTCCCGGGCGCCCTGGTCGACGCGGGTGCGGAAGTAGGCGAGGCCCGCCGGGTCGATCCACGGGTAGTGGCGTTCGAAGGCGGTGATGCGGGTGCGCATCAGGCCGGGTGCGGACAGTTCGGTGAGGGAGGCGGCGACCGCGTCCAGGGCGGGGCGCAGGCGGCAGAAGGTGACGTACCCCTCGACCGCGAAGCGCACCCCGGGCAGCACCCGGGAGGTGTCCCACAGCTGTGCGCGGGGGATGCCGGCCGCCTCGCCGAGGCGCAGCCAGCGCTCGATGCCGCCCTCGCCGTCGGTGGTGCCGTCGTGGTCGCGGATGCGGCGCAGCCATGGACGGCGAAGTTCGGGCCGGTCGAGTTTGGCCAGGATCAGGGCGTCCTTGACGGGGATGTGCCGCTGGTAGTGGAAGCGGTTGGTGATCCAGCGGCGCAGTTCGGCCGGGGTCAACTCGCCCCGGTGCATGCGCTGGTTGAAGGGATGGCGGTCGTGGTAGCGGTCGGCGGTGACGGCGCGCAGCCGTTCGGTGAACTCCGGGACCGGCCAGGGGCCGGCGGCGGTCCCGGCGTGGCCGGCGGTGGCGGTGGTGCTGCCGGCGGCGGTGACGGCGGTGACGGTCATGGCGGCCCGCCCGGGGCGGATCAGCGGTCGCCGAGGGCGTAGCCGGTCACTTCCAGGGCGGTCTCCACGACCTGGTACCCAGGGCTTCGCCAGACCTTTTCATCCGATGTCTGCGGGACGGCGGGTTCCGGCTGACGGTCCGCGGAGGTCGTCTCGTTCATGAGGTGTGTACCTGCTTTCCTGAGGTTGGGGGGTCTCAGAGCGCAGAGAGAGGTTTCTCTTTCACAGGGATCCGCCGGAAAACCCACAGAGATGTTCACATCCCTGCACCGGGTTCAGCGATACGTCCGACGATGCGCACCAGAGTCCCGGCAGAAACGGGCCGGGGTCAATGGTCCGGACCCATAACGTCGGATCCATTTCCGGCCAATCTCCGCCCGCGGCTGCTGACCCACCGGTCAGTTCCGGCAGATTCCGCGGTCAGGAATGCGTCGGGGCCGGTGATCGTTGACGATGTCAGTACCACCTGTCGACAACCTAAGGATCGAGAGCTCGTGAGCAGCAAGGTCCCCCCGAAAATCCTCAACAACGGCGTCGAGATGCCCCAGCTGGGCTTCGGCGTGTGGCAGGTGCCGGACGACGAGGCCGAGCGGGCTGTCGCCACGGCACTGGAGGCCGGGTACCGCAGCATCGACACAGCGGCGATCTACGGCAACGAAGAGGGCACCGGCAAGGCGATCGCCGCGTCCGGCGTCCCGCGTGAGGACATCTTCGTCACCACCAAGCTCTGGAACGCCGACCACGGGTACGACGCCACCCTGCGCGCCTTCGACGCGTCGCTGGCGAAGCTGGGTCTGGACTACCTGGACCTGTACCTCATCCACTGGCCGCTGCCGGCCCGGGGCAAGTACACCGACTCCTACAAGGCGTTCGAGAAGCTGCACGCCGACGGCCGCATCAGGGCGATCGGTGTCTCCAACTTCCTTCCGGAGCACCTGGAGCGGCTGATCGCGGAGACCTCCGTCATCCCGGCGGTCAACCAGATCGAGCTGCACCCGCACCTGCAGCAGCACGCGGCCCGGGAGTTCCACGACGAGCAGGGCATCGCCACCGAGGCCTGGTCGCCGCTCGGTCAGGGCAAGGGCCTCCTGGAGGTGCCGGCGATCGTCGCGATCGCGCAGAAGCACAACCGCACCCCGGCCCAGGTCGTGCTGCGCTGGCACGTCCAGCTCGGCAACGTCGTGATCCCGAAGTCCGTGACCCCGTCCCGGATCAAGGAGAACATCCAGGTGTTCGACTTCAGCCTGGACACCGAGGACCTCGCCGCGATCAGCGCGCTCAACGAGGACCGGCGCATCGGCCCGGACCCGGCCACCTTCGACGTGGGCTGAGCGACCACCGCACCACGGGCCGGGCGCGAGCCCGGTCCGCCCCGGCCGTCCCGCCGTCCGCACGGCGGGACGGCCGTTCGCGTTCCCCGGCTCCCGTGCGGGGCCGGTCAGTCGGGGCGTACGTCCGCGTGCAGGACCTCGAACTCCTCCAGGCCGACCACGGTCACGCGCGCCTTGGCGGCGTCCGTGCGCCGGGCGGCGGCCTGGCCGGCTCGGGAGGCGGCCATCGAGGCGCGGTCGACGAAGAGCGAGCCCACCATGCCCCGGCCCCGCTCCCGGTCGACGAACAGGGAGCACCGGGCGAAGCCGGGCAGCGCTTCCAGCCGGGGCAGCGCCGAGGAGCGGAAGGTCTCGGCGAACAGGTCCGTGTCGGCGGGGTCGAACTCCACCCGGGTGGAGCGCATCCCGCCGCCCGTTCTGGGCGGCTGCACGGCGTGGAAGACGGCGACCTCGTAGTTCTCGACGGCGACGGTGCCCGCGAACGGCTCCAGCATCGGCCTGCGCCGCTCGCGCATGACCTGGTCGCTGTTGCGCCGGGCCGCCTCGGTGCCCCACCAGCTCACCGCGAGCAGTTTGCCCAGCTCCCGGTCGATGAAGACGCCCGCGCCCCGGTACTCGGGACGCTCTTCCAGCAGTTCGCGCCCCTCGCTGTTCAGTGCCCTGACGGCCGCCTCCAGCTTCGCCGGATCGCCGGTGACGTACACCGTGCGTACGAACATGACCCCTCGCCTTCCAGGAGCCACCGGAGCCACCGCCGAACCCCCGCACGGCTCCTGCGCAAATATCCGTAATGTCCTGCCCCACCAGTGTTCCCCGGGGGCCATATCACCGCAATGCGCGAGAAATCACCGAGTTGACATCCAGGGGTTGACGCGGACATGCAGCCGGGTCCACCTTGTACGACACCCGGTCAGGAAACTTTCCTAACAGAAGGGGACCCCCCACAGTGCGCATCCGAACACTGACCCTTGCCGCGGCCTCCGGGGCCGCACTGCTCGCCGCCGGAGTGCTGCCCGCGAGCGCGTCCGGCGCCGTCCCGAAGTCCGCCCAGGAGGGCTCGGTCAGCGCGGCCGACCTGCTCGCCAAGGTGACGTCCTGTTCCCAGATCTCCAGCGGCAAGTACAAGACCGACGACGAGACGTCGGCGACGATTCCCGTCTGCGGCAAGAACGGCGCGGTCTTCTGGAAGGCCGACATGGACATCGACTGCGACGGGCAGCGCACCACCAACTGCAACGAGGACCGCGACCCCTGGTACCAGGACGACACCGCGTTCCACCAGTCCGACGGCAAGCCGCTCAAGGCCGAGTCGCTGCCGTACATCGTGGTCCCCAGCTCCAGCAGCATCTGGAACTACTCCGGTGCCGGCATCAAGGGCGGCGGTGTGGTCGCCGTGATCTACAACAACAAGGTCGAGTACGCGGTGGTCGGCGACACCGGCCCCACGAAGATCATCGGCGAGGCCTCGTACGCCACCGCCAAGGCGCTCGGCATCGACCCCGACCCGGCGACCGGCGGCGCCGACTCCGGCGTGACCTACATCCTCTTCAAGAACTCCAAGGTGTCCCCCATAGAGAGCCACAGCGCGGCGGTGACCCTCGGCGACCAGCTCGCCAAGCAGTTCCTCGCCAACAACTAGCCCCCGAGGCGCCTGCGCGCCACCACCGGCCCGGGGAGGGCGGGCGGCCCGGTACCGTGCGGTACCGGGCCGCTGGGGCACCTCCGGTGTCGCGCTCAGGCGGGCCGTACCGCCGTGTGCAGCGTCCGGACGCCGAGCACGAACAGGTCGGACCTGCGGTGCAGGCCGGCCGGGTCGGCCGGGTCGAGGAGGCGGTCCAGGGTGGCGCGGTCGTCGGCGTCGAGGTCGTCGGTGAGGGTGTCCCGGAAGCGGGAGAAGATCTCGACGGCGTAGGCGCGGGCCCGGTCGGAGGCGGGCGCGGGCAGGTCGAGCAGGAAGCTGCGGGTACGCGCGTACTTGAGGCCGGCCGAGGAGAGCAGCGCCGGCCAGTCCTCGGTCTCGGCGGCCGAGCCGGGCAGTTCGGCGCGCATCTGCGCGAACCACTCCTCCTGCCGCGCGTCCAGCCGGGCCTGGAGCCCGGGGCGGCCGATGCCGATGTCGCGGGGCAGGAAGCGGCTGGGCAGGCCCCCTTCGAGGACGGCCAGCGTGCCGCCGGGCGCCAGCCGCTCGGCGAAGGCGCTGAGCGCGGCCCGCTGGTCGCCGAGATGGTGCAGGCTGTGCCCGGCCCAGAGCAGATCCGCCGGGTAGTCCAACTCGGAGAGCACGCCCGGGAGTTCGCCCGCGAGGACGCCGAACCGGTCACCGACCCCCTGCCGCCCGGCGCGGGCCCTGGCCCGGTCGAGGAGCGGCTCGCTGCCGTCCACGGCCAGCACCCGCGCGCCCGGGAACACCTCGGCGAACAGACACGACACCACCCCCGGCCCGCTGCCGAGGTCGACGATCAGCCCCGGCTCGGTGACCTCCTTGCCGAGCCAGCCCAGCGCGCTCTCGTACAGGGGCGCGAAGAGCTCCGCCTGCGACTCCAGATGATCGGCCATGTCGGCCCAGTCGATGTCGGTGTTCGCGTGGGAGTGCGGGTGGGCGTGGGTGCTCTTGTGGTCGTGGTGGTGGTCGTGCGCCATGGGATCAGCCTCTCGTCCGGGTGCCGTCAGAGTGCGACGGCGCACCGCCCGGAGGCCAGTCCTGTTGCCGGTGCGGCAAAAAACCGGATGCAGACGGCAAGCCGGACGGTCCACCATGACCCGGTGGACGACGAGCTGGTGACACGCTTCCTGACCGACGGTTTCGTGAAGATCGAGGGCGCGTTCCCGCCGCGCGTCGCCGAGCACTGCGCCCGGCTGCTGTGGCGGGAGACGGGGTACGACCCGGAGGATCCGGGCACCTGGAAGGACCCGGTGGTGTGGGTGGGCGGCATGGCGCAGGGCCCGTTCGCGGCCGCCGCCAACTCCCCCGAACTGCATGCGGCGTTCGACCTGCTGGTGGGCGAGGACCGCTGGGTCCCCCGGTATTCGCTGGGGAGTTTTCCGCTGCGGTTCCCGCACCCGGACGAGCCCGACGACGCCGGTTGGCACATAGAAGGCAGCTACCTCCCGGACGGCGTCGAGACCCGCTGGTCCTACACGAACCTGCGGTCCCGCGACCGCGCGCTGCTGATGCTGTTCCTCTTCTCCGAGGTGACCGGGGAGGATGCGCCCACCCGGATCCGCGTCGGCTCGCACCTCGACGTCCCGGCGGTCCTGGAGCCGTACGGCGAGGAGGGCGTCTCGATGCTGGAGATCGCCCCGGAGGTCGTCGAGGCCTCCGCGCACCGCCCCCTCGCGTACGCCACCGGACGCCCCGGCGACGTCTACCTCTGCCACCCCTTCCTGGTGCACGCGGCCCAGCCCCACCACGGCACCCGCCCCCGCTTCATGGCGCAGCCGCCGTTGATGCCGGCCGTCCCCTACGAGCTGGACCGCCCCGACGGCGACTACTCGGCGGTCGAGCAGGCGATCCGCCGGGGCCTGTCCCACACGGGCTGACCCCCGCGCCCCTCAGGGGCGCGGGGGTGTTTCACCAAGCGGCTCCGCCGCGTGGGCGCGACCAGCCGCACACGGCCCGCAGCGTCGAGCTCAGCTCAGCCGATCATCACGACAGCGGCGGGTACGCGTTGGCCATCAGCTGCTGGAACTGCGCGGAGAACCAGTGCCCGGACAGCGGCGCGTTCGGCAGGGCGCCGGACATGTTGTTGCCGTTGCGCACGTTGCCCGTGTACGTCGGGTCGCACATCTGGTCGAAGCCCTTGCCCTCGTCGTTCGGGATGGCGGTGCTGGAGCCGTCGGACTCGCCCGGCGGCTTCATCCAGACGTAGGCGTCGATCCCGGCGGCCGGGCTGGCCTGCGGGCGCTCGCCGAGGCCGGCTCCCGCCTGGTTGCACCAGTTGCCGACGTGGATCCGGCGGTCGTAGCGGCCGCCGTCGACGTAGGTGTCCACGCTGGTCGTCGCGCCGGGGCCGGTCGGCCGTGCGCTGCCGCCCCAGCCGTTGCGGGAGGTGTCGATCAGCATGCCGATGCCGGAGTCGAAGCCGACCGAGACCAGCTGGGTGCGGAAGGCCTGGGCGAAGGACAGCTCGTCGACGTAGCGGTTCCAGTCGACCCACTTGGACTGGCGGACGGAGGTGCCGTTCACCGTGTCGTTGACGGTGAAGTTGTTCTCCTTCAGGGCGCTGTAGTTGGCCGTGTTGGTGATGAAGCCCTGGACATCGGCGACCGTCGCGCCCTCGGCGTTGGCGGCCTGGTAGAAGAGCTGGGCGGCGGGGGCGAAGTTGTCGTCCCAGCCGATCCAGCCGTGGTGGCCGGCGTCGAGGTAGTTGTAGACGTTGGGGATCGCGCCGAGCTTGGCGAGGGCGTAGCCGACGCCCTTCACGTAGTTGCCGTTGGCCAGCATGGTGTTGCAGTTGGCGGTGGCGGTGGCCCGGCTGCCGGTGTTGGTGACCAGGTTGGGCAGCGAGTCGATCTCGATGGTGGTGACGATCCGCAGCGAGGCGTACTTGCTGTCGGAGAGGATCGCCGCGATCGGGTCGATGAACTGCGTCTTGTACTTGTCGATCTCCGTCGGACCGAGTTCGCCGTTCGAGGCGAGGGCCGCGCAGTCGCGTCCGGGCAGGTCGTAGACGACCAGCTGGACGACTTCCTCGCCGCTGCCCTTCTGGGCGAGCGCCGCGTCGAGGTGGGCGCGCAGACCCATGCTGGTGCTGGTGCCGTTGATCGCGGCGATGCGGTCGAGCCAGACGCCGGTGGGCTGGTTGGAGACGCGGGTACCGCCCGGTTCGGCGGCGGCCTTCGCGGACCACTCCGGGTTCACGTACACCTTGGCGCCGGAGTAGGGGTTGTCGACGCGGGTCCCGGAGCCGCCCCCGTTGCCGCCGCCTCCTCCCCCGCCGCTGCCGTCGTCGACGTTGCAGGTGACGCCGTCGAGGGTGAAGGCGGTCGGGATCGCGTTCGTGCCGCTGTAGGACCCGTTGAAGCCGAAGCTGACCGAACCGCCCGTCGCCAGCGTGCCGTTGTAGGTCTCGTTGTTGGCGGTGACGGCGGTGCCGCTCTGGGTGAGCTTGGTGTTCCAGTAGCTGGTCACCTGCTGGTTCCCGGCGTACGACCACTTCACCGACCAACTCGACTTCGCCGCCGAGTTGTTGGTGACGGTGACGGCGGCGGTGAAGCCGGCTCCCCAGTCGTTCTGGATCTTGTAGTCGACGGTGCAGGGAATCGCGGAGATCGCCGCCTGGGCGGAGGGGGCCGCGGCGACCGCCGGACCCGATACCCCGGCGACGAGCGCCAGGGCGGCGAACACCGCTGTTCTGGTACGACTCATGAGTGCGGGTTCCTTCTTCCTCGGTGGGCGTGCTTCTTCCGTGGACGTGCCTCTTCGGTGGGCGTGCTTACGGGTTGACGGCCTTGAGGTGGTCGCGCAGTCCGACGCCGTACGCCGTGGGCGTACCGCTGTAGTCGGAGATCAGGGACGGGCCGGACGAGCAGTCCCAGGTGTTCCAGGTCCAGCCCAGGTAGGAGAGGCCGCGGTCGTCGAACCACTTCATGACCTGGTCGACGAACCCGTGCGAGCAGGTGTTCTCGCCGATCTCCCCGGCGACCAGCGGCACCTGGGCCGCGACCGGGGCGAGGGTGGAGTTCCAGCAGCTCTCACTGGCGCAGGTGTTGAAGTTGTAGACGTGGTAGGCGGCGACGAGATTGCCGGCCGGGTCGGTGGGCCGGTACGTCAGCCACTGGCCGAGGTCGTTGGAGTACGCGAGCCCGCCGGCCATGATGACGTTCCTGGCACCGGCGCCCCGGATGCTGTCGACCAGATCCTGCATGCCGGCGACCTCATAGCCGATCCCCGGGCAGGTGCCACCGTCCCGCCAGCACTGCCAGGCCTGGGTCAGGGTCGAGGTCGCCCGGTCCGGGTAGGGCTCGTTGAACAGGTCGAAGACGGCCGCCTGGTCGTCCTTGAAGGTGCCGGCCACCGAGGACCAGAAGGACGGGCTGTACTGCGCGTCCGGCATCGGCTTCTGGCAGGTGGCGTGCACGTCGGAGCAGCCGGCCGAGTTGCCGGTGTACTGGCCGTAGGACCAGTGGAGTTCGAGGATCGGGGTCAGGCCGTACGACTCGACGCGGGCCACCAGTTCCTTCACCGCGTTGATGTAGTTGGCGCCCGCGTACTCGGGCTTGATGTTGGACAGGCCGAGCCAGCACTCCTCGTTGAGCGGGATGCGGATCGCGTCGGCCTTCCAGTCGGCGATCGCCTTGATGGCCGCGTCGCCGACCGGGCCGTCCCAGATGCCGTAGCCCTGGACGCACATGAACTCGCCGCCGGAGCGGTTCACGCCGAGCAGGCGACGGGTCGTGCCGCCCGCGTCCACGAGCCTGGTGCCGGAGACGTGCAGGGCCGGCGCGGTCCCGCCGGCCGGCGGCTCGGTCGGCGTGGGCGTCGGAGTGGGCGTGGGCGTGGGCTGCGTATCGACGTTGCACGTCGTGCCGTTGAGCCGGAACGCCGTCGGTACGGTGTTGCTCCCCGACCAGGAGCCGAGGAACCCGGCGCTGACGCTGGCGCCGGTGGCGAGGGAGCCGTTCCAGCTCTCGTTGGCCGCGGTGACCGTCGTACCGGACTGGGACCACTTGGCGCTCCAGCCCTGGGTGACCTTCTGGCCGTTCGCGAAGTCGAAGCCGAGGCTCCAACCGGTCATCGCGGCCATGTTGTTGGTGATGGTCACGGAGCCCTGGAAGCCGGTGTCCCACTGGCTGGTGACCGCGTACTGCACCGTGCAGGCCGGCGTCGCCCCGGACGCCGACACGACCGGCACCAGTGCGGACCCGACGAGGGCGCCCGCACCGGCGACGGCTAAAAGAACTGAACGCGGGGGGTGTCGCATGAGCGACTCCTTGCAGCTCGGGCGCGTCGTGACGGACGCGTCGACTGAACGGAATCGCTCCCACTGGTGCGAAGGAAGGTAGCGCCAAGTGCGGGCAAAGAACAGGGGAGTTGCTTGACTTTTCCGCGGTGGCGTCCGTCGAATCTTTTCGACTCTTCAACGGCCTTGACCGCGCCATGCCACGTCTTCACTATGGGAGCGCTCCCACTGGTTCAAGCCTTGACTTCTCCCCGAGCCGCAAGCGCAAGGAGGAACCAGCACATGCGACCCGGATATGCCATGCACTCCGGGCGGAGGCGCAGAGCCGTGCGACGGTTGTGGACGGCCGTCGTCGCGGCCCTGGCCCTGCCCGTGTCGATGCTCGCGACCGGCACGACTCCCGCCCAGGCGGCGACGGTCCAGTGCAGCGTGGACTACAAGACCAACGACTGGGGCACCGGCTTCACCGCCGACCTCACCCTCACCAACCGCGGCACCAACGCCATCAGCGGCTGGACCCTGACCTACGCGTACACGGGCAACCAGAAACTGGTCAGCGGCTGGAACGGCACCTGGTCCCAGTCCGGCACCTCGGTGACCGTGCAGAACGCGTCGTACAACGGCACCATCGCGGCGGGCGCGGCGGTGTCGACGGGCGCCCAGTTCTCGTACACGGGCAGCAACGCGGCCCCGGCGAGCTTCGCGATCAACGGTACGACCTGCACCGGCGCCCACCAGCCGCCCATCACCGTGCTGACCAGCCCGAGCGCGGGCGCGGTCTACACGCAGGGCGACGCGGTCCCGCTGGCGGCGACCGCGGCGGCGGCCGACGGGGCGACGATCAGCAAGATCGAGTTCTACGACGACACCACGCTGCTGGGGACCGACACGTCGTCGCCCTACTCGCTCCCGGTCTCAAGTTTGGCCGTGGGCAGTCATTCGCTGGTGGCGAAGGCGTACGACAGCCTGGGCGCGTCCGCGTCCTCCACGCCGGTCGGCATCACGGTCGCCGCGGGCCCCGCGGTCGTGGCCTCGCCGGCCCAGCTGGGGATCCAGCAGGGCGCGACGGGCAGGTTCGGCGTGAGTCTGTCGAAGCAGCCGAGCGCCAACGTGACGGTGTCGGTGGCCCGCACGGCCGGCAACACCGGGCTGTCGGTGAGCGCCGGATCGTCGCTCACGTTCACGCCGTCCAACTGGAGCACCGCGCAGAACGTGACGGTCGCCGCGGACTCCGCCGGCACCGGCACCGCGACCTTCACGGCCTCGGCGACCGGCTACACCGGCGCCACGGTCACCGTGACCGAACTGGCCGCGTCGAACGCGTACGACGCACGCTTCCTGGACCTGTACGGGAGGATCACCAACCCGGCGAACGGCTACTTCTCCCCCGAGGGCATCCCCTACCACTCGGTCGAGACGCTGATCGTCGAGGCTCCCGACCAGGGTCACGAGACCACGTCGGAGGCGTACAGCTACCTGCTGTGGCTGCAGGCCATGTACGGCAAGGTCACCGGTGACTGGTCCAAGTTCAACGGCGCGTGGGCCCTCATGGAGAAGTACATGATCCCGACCCACGCCGACCAGCCGACCAACTCCTTCTACAACGCGTCCAAACCGGCCACGTACGCGCCGGAGCAGGACACCCCGAACGAGTACCCGGCGAAGCTGGACACCTCGGTGCCGGTGGGATCGGACCCCATCGCCGGTGAGTTGAAGACGGCATACGGTACGGACGACGTCTACGGCATGCACTGGCTGGAGGACGTCGACAACGTCTACGGCTACGGCGACACCCCGGGCGGCGGCTGCGAGGCGGGCCCGACGGCCGACGGGCCGTCGTACATCAACACCTTCCAGCGCGGGCCGCAGGAATCGGTGTGGGAGACGGTTCCGCAGCCGACCTGCGACGCCTTCAAGTACGGCGGCACGAACGGGTACCTGGACCTCTTCACCGGCGACTCGTCCTACGCCAAGCAGTGGAAGTACACGGACGCCCCGGACGCCGACGCGCGTGCGGTGCAGGCCGCGTACTGGGCGGACGTGTGGGCCAAGGAGCAGGGCAAGGGCGCCGACGTCTCCGCCACCGTCGGCAAGGCGGCGAAGATGGGCGACTACCTGCGCTACGCCATGTACGACAAGTACTTCAAGAAGATCGGCAACTGTGTCGGCCCGACGACCTGCGCGGCCGGCACCGGCAAGGACGCCTCGGACTACCTGCTCTCCTGGTACTACGCGTGGGGCGGGGCGACCGACAGCAGTGCCGGATGGGCGTGGCGGATCGGGTCCAGCCATGTGCACGGCGGCTACCAGAACCCGCTGGCCGCCTACGCGCTCAGCTCGTACGCCGACCTGAAGCCCAAGTCCGCGACCGGGGCCTCCGATTGGGGTACGTCCCTGACCCGGCAGCTGGAGTTCTACCGCTGGCTGCAGTCGTCCGAGGGCGCCATCGCGGGCGGTGCGACCAACAGCTGGCAGGGGCGGTACGCGAGCCCGCCGTCCGGTACGTCGACGTTCTACGGCATGTACTACGACTGGGAGCCGGTCTACCACGACCCGCCGTCCAACCAGTGGTTCGGCTTCCAGGCCTGGTCGATGGAGCGGGTCGCCGAGTACTACCAGCAGACCGGCAACGCCTCGGCGAAGGCGATCCTCGACAAGTGGGTGGCGTGGGCGCTGTCCAAGACCACGATCAACCCGGACGGCACGTACCTGATCCCGTCGACACTCCAGTGGTCGGGGCAGCCCGACACCTGGAACGCGTCGAGTCCGGGCTCCAACAGCGGACTTCACGTCACGGTCGCCGACTACACGAACGACGTGGGTGTCGCCGCCGCGTACGCCAAGACGCTGACGTACTACGCCGCCAGGTCCGGTGACGCGACGGCGAAGTCCACGGCCAAGGCGCTGCTCGACGGCATGTGGAACAACTACCAGGACAGCCTGGGGATCGCGGTGCCGGAGACGCGGGCCGACTACAACCGCTTCGACGACGGTGTGTACGTGCCGAGCGGGTGGAGCGGGAAGATGCCGAACGGCGACGCGGTCAACTCGTCGTCGACGTTCGCGTCGCTGCGGTCCTTCTACCAGAACGACCCGGCGTGGTCGAAGATCCAGAGCTATCTGGCAGGTGGGGCCGCGCCCGTGTTCACGTATCACCGGTTCTGGGCTCAGGCGGACATCGCGCTGGCGATGGGGTCTTACGCGGAGCTGCTGGAGTAGTTCCGGTGACCGTGGTGGTCGGCTGCGGGTTCGTCGTGGCTGGTCGCGCAGTGCCCCGCGCCCCTTACGGGGCGCGGCAGCCAGGTCGGCCGGGCGGTCCCCCACCCGCACTGGGGGACCGCCCGGCGCTTCCCACCTCACGGAGTAAGCGCTTACCGTCTCTCTTGCGGAAGGACTCCCGTGCGAAGAACCCGCATCCTCACCGTCGTCCTCGCCCTAGCGGCCGGGCTGCTCGTGGGTACGCCGCCCGCGCTCGCCGCTCACACGACCACGAAAGTCACGCTCGCCGCCGACACCTACACCTGGCGCAACGCCCGGATCGACGGCGGCGGCTTCGTCCCCGGGATCGTCTTCAACCGGTCCGAGAAGAACCTCGCCTACGCCCGTACCGACATCGGGGGTGCCTACCGCTGGTCGGAGTCGACGCAGACCTGGACGCCGCTGCTGGACTCGGTCGGCTGGGACGAGTGGGGGCACACGGGGGTCGTCAGTCTCGCCTCCGACTCCGTCGACCCGGACAAGGTGTACGCGGCCGTCGGGACGTACACGAACGGCTGGGACCCGACGAACGGTGCCGTGCTGCGCTCCGCCGACCGGGGCGCCAGCTGGCAGAAGACCGACCTGCCGTTCAAGCTGGGCGGGAACATGCCCGGCCGGGGCATGGGCGAGCGGCTGGCCGTCGACCCGAACAAGGACAGCGTGCTGTATCTGGGCGCGCCCAGCGGCAAGGGGCTGTGGCGGTCCACGGACTCCGGGGTGACCTGGTCGCAGGTGACGAACTTCCCCAACGCCGGTAACTACGTGCAGGATCCGACCGACACCTCCGGCTACGCCTCCGACAACCAGGGCATCGTGTGGGTCACCTTCGACGAGTCGACCGGGACCGCCGGTACGGCGACGAAGACGGTCTACGTCGGAGTCGCCGACAAGGACAACGCGGTGTACCGCTCGACGGACGCGGGCGCCACCTGGACCCGGCTCGCCGGGCAGCCCACCGGGTACCTCGCGCACAAGGGCGTGCTGGACGCGAAGAACGGCTACCTCTACCTCGCGTACAGCGACAAGGGCGGACCGTACGACGGGGGCAAGGGGCAGCTGTGGCGGTACGCGACGGCCACCGGTACCTGGACGAACATCAGCCCGGTCGCGGAGGCCGACACGTACTACGGCTTCTCCGGGCTGACGGTCGACCGGCAGCACCCCGGCACGGTGATGGCGACGGCTTACAGCTCCTGGTGGCCGGACACCCAGATCTTCCGCTCCACGGACAGCGGGGCGACCTGGACGAAGGCCTGGGACTACACGTCGTACCCGAACCGCTCGAACCGCTACACGCTCGACGTCTCGTCCGCCCCGTGGCTGACCTTCGGCGCGAACCCGTCGCCGCCCGAACAGAGCCCGAAACTGGGGTGGATGACGGAGGCGCTGGAGATCGACCCGTTCGACTCGGACCGGATGATGTACGGGACGGGGGCAACGCTCTACGGCACCGGGAACCTGACGAAGTGGGACAGCGGCGGCCAGTTCACGGTCAAGCCGATGGTGCAGGGGCTGGAGGAGACGTCGGTGAACGATCTCGCCGCTCCCCCGTCCGGCGGGGCCCAGCTGTTCAGCGCGCTGGGGGACATCGGCGGCTTCCGGCACACGGACCTGACCAAGGTCCCGTCGATGATGTACACGTCCCCGACGTTCACGACGACCACGAGCCTGGACTTCGCGGAGTCGAACCCCGACACGGTGGTCCGGGTGGGTGATCTGGACTCCGGGCCGCACATCGCGTTCTCGACGGACAACGGGGCCAACTGGTTCGCGGGGACGGACCCTTCGGGGGTGAGTGGCGGGGGCACGGTCGCGGCCGCCGCCGACGGCAGCCGGTTCGTGTGGAGTCCGGCGGGCACCGGCGTGCAGTACAGGACGGGCTTCGGCGCGTCCTGGTCGGCGTCGAGCGGGATCCCGGCGGGCGCGGCCGTCGAGTCCGACCGGGTCGATCCGAAGACCTTCTACGGCTTCAAATCCGGGAAGTTCTATGTGAGTTCGGACGGCGGGGCGACCTTCACGGCGTCCGCCGCGACCGGGCTGCCGAGCGGTGACAGCGTGCGGTTCAAGGCGCTGCCGGGGACGAAGGGCGACGTGTGGCTGGCCGGCGGGGCGACGGACGGCGCGTACGGGCTGTGGCACTCCACCGACGGCGGCGCGACCTTCGCCAAGCTCGCGAACGTCGGCCAGGCCGACACCATCGGCTTCGGCAAGGCGGCGACGGGAGCCTCGTACCAGACGCTCTACACCAGCGCGAGGATCGGCGGAGTGCGCGGCATCTTCCGTTCCACCGACGCCGGTTCGACCTGGACGCGCATCAACGACGACGCCCACCAGTGGGGTTGGACCGGCGCGGCCATCACCGGTGACCCGCGCGTCTACGGCCGGGTGTACATCTCGACGAACGGCCGGGGCGTGGTCTACGGCGACACGTCCGACACCGGCGGAGGGGGCGGCGGAGGCGGTACGGATCCCACCCCGTCCGGCGCCTGCTCGGTCGCCTACACCGTGACCAGCCAGTGGACGGGCGGCTTCCAGGCGGACGTCCGCCTCACCAACACGGGCTCGGCGGCGTGGAGCGGCTGGTCCCTCGGCTGGTCCTTCCCGAACGGGCAGACGGTCGGCCAGCTCTGGAACGCCGACTGGGCCCAGTCCGGCGCGGCCGTGACGGCCAGGAACGTCAGCTGGAACGGCGCGGTGGCGCCCGGGTCCTCGGTGTCCTTCGGATTCACCGGCACCTGGAGCGGCACCAACGCCGAACCGGCGGCCTTCACCCTGGGCGACCGGACCTGCGCGGTCGCCTGACAGCCGGCGGGGCGCGGGTCGCACCGGGCTCGCGCCCCGCCCCTTCCCACCGGCGTACGATCCGGCCATGCGCAGCGTGACCTGTTCGATGGGCATCTCGCTCGACGGCTACATCGTCGGGCCGGACGGCGACTTCGGCTGGGCGGCGCCCGACGAGGAGGTGTTCCGCCTCGTCATCGACGAGATCCGGGAGGTCGGCGTCCACTTCATGGGACGACGGCTGTACGAGACGATGCTGTACTGGGAGACCGCCGACCAGGATCCGTCGCTCGACGCCTCGATGCTGGAGTGGGCCGCGCTCTGGAAGCCGCTCCCGAAGGTGGTGTTCTCCACCACGCTGCCGGCGGTGCAGGGCCACGCCCGCCTGGCCTCCGGCGGCCTGGCCGAGGAGATCGAACGGTGGCGGGCCGAGCCGGGGGCAGGCGACATCGCGATCGGCGGCCCGACACTCGCCGCCGAGGCGGCCGCGGCGGGGCTGATCGACGAGTACCGGATCAGGGTCTACCCGGTACTCGTCGGCGGCGGCGTTCCGTTCTTTCCCCGGGGCGAGCGCCGGGAGGACCTCGAACTCGTCGAGACCCGCATCTTCGGCTCCCGGGTCGTCTACCTCCACTACCGCGTGGCGCGATCGGATTGAGCGTTGGCGCCATCCGTCACTGCGGGGGCCGGTGCGCGCTCCTAGTCTGGTCGGCGAAAGGAGCGCCACCATGACCCGGACCATCGTCCCCGAAGCACACCGGCAGGAATTGATCGAAATCGGCGTTCACCCGGCCGTGACCGATCGCCCCGGCACCGATGACGCCACGTTCTTCGCGGGAATGCGCACACCGTCCGGCCGCGGTGTCACAAATGCGCGATAAAATGGCACAGGGAATTCCCCCGGGCAACGGCAGATGATGCACATGCAGAGCTATTCACTGGACGTGACATGGCGTGCCGTTCTGAGGGATCTCGGCGTCGTACCCGCCGATGTGCTGCGTCGCGCCGGGCTGGCGGAGGACCTGTTCGTGCAGCCGTCGGCGAAGCTCGCGCCCGGCGACTACCACCGGCTGTGGAACAGCATCGAGGCCGAGACCAAAGATCCGGCCTTCCCCATCCGGCTGTGTGAGATGTTCCGCGCCGAGACGTTCTCCCCGCCGTTGTTCGCGGCCCTGTGCAGCCCCGATTTCGTTGTCGCCGCCCGGCGGATCGGGCAGTACAAGCGACTGATCGCACCGATACGCATGACGGTGTCGGAGGCGGATCCGGTCGTCGCGGTCGAGTTGTCCTGGCCCGACGGCACGCCACCGCCTCCCACCTCGCTGGTGCTGACGGAACTGCTGTTCTTCGTGACCCTCATGCGCATGGGGACCCGCGAGAAGGTGAGCCCGGTCGCGGTGACCACCACGACACTGCCGGACGTGGTGCAGCCGTACGAGGACTTCCTCGGCATTCCCCTGCGCGCGGGCCCCGCTCACCGGGTCGCCTTCGCCACCCAGGACGCGACCTTGCCGTTCCTCACCCGGAACGAGCCGCTGTGGGCCGCGTTCGAGCCCGAGCTGCGCCGGCGCCTCGCCGATCTGGAGGCATCGGCGACGACCGCCGAACGGGTTCGGGCGGCACTGCTGGAGACCTTGCCGAGCGGATCGACCTCGATGGACACGATCGCGCGCAGGCTGACGCTCAGCAAGCGGACGCTGCAGCGCCGCATCGAGGCCGAGAACACCAGTTACCAGCGCATCCTCGACACCACGCGCAGCGATCTGGCCAGGCACTACCTTGTGAACACCGAATTGTCGGTCGCCGAGGTCTCGTTTCTCCTGGGTTTCAGCGAGCCCAATTCCTTCTACCGGGCGTTCCGCACATGGACCGGCACGACCCCGGACGCACTTCGACACACCCGGAACACACAGGTGTCGTCGCACTGAATTCCAGGGCGATTTCGCCAGGTATTTCACGTCAGGATCGACACGAACCAGCGCACTCGCGCGGCGGAATGTTCCCGTCGCCCGACCCACCGAATTCCATCACCCACTCGGAGGCAGTAAATGAGCTGGACCGCAGACGACATCCCGGACCAGGACGGCCGCACGGTCGTCGTCACCGGCGCCAACGGCGGCCTCGGACTGGTGACCGCCAAGAAGCTGGCGTCGAAGGGCGCCCACGTCGTGATGGCCGTACGCAACCAGAAGAAGGCCGCCGCCGCGGTCCAGGAGATCCGGACGGACCTCCCGGGCGCCTCACTGGAACTGGTCTCCCTCGACCTGTCCTCGCAGGCGTCCGTGAAGGAGGCCGCCGCGCAGATCCTGGCCGCCCACGACAGCATCGACCTGCTGGTCAACAACGCGGGCGTGATGGCCATCGCCGAGACGCGCACGGCCGACGGCTTCGAGATGCAGTTCGCCGTCGACCACCTGGGCCACTGGACGCTGACCGCGCTCCTGCTGCCCGCGCTGCTGCGTACGCCCGGGTCCCGCGTCGTGACCGTGACCAGCACCGCCCATCACATCGGCCGTCCCGTCAACGTGGCCAACCCCCACCTGGAAGGCCGCTACGGGCCCTGGCGCGCCTACGGCCAGGCGAAGCTCGCCAACTTCCACTTCGGACTCGGCCTCCAGCGCGAACTGGAGCGGGCGGGTGCGCACACCGCCAGCCTGATCGCCCACCCCGGCCTGTCCGACACCGACCTGCAGGCGGTCAGCGTGGAGGGCTCCGGCGGCGGGTTCACCCAGCGGTTCTTCCACACCCTGGCCCGGCGCACCGGCATGTCCCCCGACGACGGCGCGCTGCCGCAGCTGCGCGCCGCCACCGACCCGGCGGCCAAGGGCGGCGAGTTCTACGGACCTGTGTTCATGAACAACGGTGCACCGGTGCGCAGGCCGGTCCTGCGCAGGGTCGGGATGGACCGGGCGGTCGCGAAGCTCTGGGCGGTCTCCGAGCGGGAGACCGGTGTCGCGCTCGACGTGCACGCCACGGCCGGGGCGTGAGCGAGGCACCCGCCGGGGAGCCGGACGGGTTCCTCCGTCAGCCGGAGCGGGAGGCTGTTCCCGCCGGTCGTCGGGCGGTTCGACGGCGACCGCGGGCAGACCCGGGTGGCCGACCGGACGACGGACTTCAGCGGGACGCCGGTTTCCTGAACGCCCGTACGGCGAAGCGGGGGTCGGGGCGGCGGCGGTCCTGGTCGGGCAGGGCCGCCAGCCGGTCGGCGAAGTCCTCGGCACGGGGGTCGTCGGGCGGCAGCATCGTGAACCAGCCGCGCCGCAGGTCCGCCAGGGTGGACCGGGGGCTGCGCCCCTGGCCGACGCCGGTGAAGGCGGCCTCCCCGGCGGGCAGCAGGCCGCCCGCCCGCGCATACGCGCTCACGTCCGTGGAGGCGTCGGACGCCGGGCGGCGCGGGCGGGCGGCGAGCACGGCGTCGATGTCGCTGCCGACATCGTGCGCGGCGGCCTTGTCGACGGTGGTGACGTACACCCCGCCGGGCCGCAGCACCCGCGCGCACTCGGCGACGATCCCGCGGACCTCGGTACCGTCCGCTATGAGGTGGAGCAGCCAGACCGTCGTGACGGCGTCGAACGTGGCGTCGGGGAAGGGCAGTCGACGGCTGTCGGCGAGCACGACCGATCCCGGCAGCCGGGCCGCCGCCATCCGCGCCATGCCGGGGGCGCGGTCCGCGCCGGTGACCTGGAGCGCGGGTCGGGCGGCGGCGAGCCGACGGGTGACGATGCCGGTACCGCACGCGAGGTCGAGGAGACGGCCGGGGGGACCGGGGCGGCTGGGGTGACCGGAGCAGCTGGGACGGTCCGGGCTGCGGTGGTGGCGATCGCGGCGGGCGGGGGCTGCCGTGCTGTCGGCGCTCCCCGCCTTCCCGGCGCCGTCGGCGTTCCCGGCGTTCCCGGCGCCGTCGGCGTTCCCGGCGTTCCCGATGCTGTCGGGGATCAGGCCGAGGACGGCGTGTGCGGCCGCCTCCGCGCGGGCCTCGCCGCCGCGGGTCGCGTCGTAGGCCCCGGCTTCCTTGTCGTAGTCGAGCACATGGCTCAGTGTGCGCCGTGGCCTGGGGCGATGTCCTCCACCCTGTGGGCGAGTTCGAAATCCTTGGCCGTGACGGCGCCGCCCACGCTGTGGGTGTTCACGGTCAGGGTGACGGTGTTGTAGCCGAGGGTGAGGTCGGAGTGGTGGTCGAGTTCGTCCTGGATGTGGGCGATGTGCACCACCAGCGCGAGGGCGGCGAAGTGCGAGTCGAGCCGGTAGGCGCGGGCGAGCCGGTCGCCGTCCAGCGACCAGCCGGGCAGCTCGGCCAGCCGGTCCTCGATCTCCTGCTGCGACAGCGGTGCGACGGCCATGGTGCGGCTTCCTTCCCGGGGGACCGGCGAGTGGCGTATGCGCGTTCAGCCTGCCATGGACAGGCCTTCCGGGCGGTGAGCACGGTCGCGTGTCCGGGACCTCGGACGCGGTCGCCGGGACGGGTGAGCCGGCCGGATCCGGCACTGCGTGCCGACGGCGGACCCGGCCACCGCCAAGTTCCTGCACTCCTCGGTAAGTTGACAGAAGTAGTTCCCTCGACCAGGTGTGCGACGCGGCATCGCGTGACACACTGCTCCCCGTACTTGGGCACGTAGGGGAGGCGTGGCGTGAGTGAGCGGCGTGCTGCGCCCACAGTCGGGCAGGTCGTACTCGGCAAGCGGCTCCAGGAGCTGCGCGAGGCGGCCGGCCTGGGCCGGGACGAGGCGGCGCGGGTGCTGCGGGTGGCCCAGGCGACCGTACGGCGGATGGAGATGGCCGAGGTCGCGCTGAAGATCCCGTACATCCAGGTGCTGCTGGAGACGTACGGGGTGGCCGAGGAGGAGCAGGCCGCGTTCGTACGGCTGGCCGAGGAGGCCAACCAGCCGGGCTGGTGGCAGCGGTTCCACGACGTGCTGCCTGACTGGTTCAGCCTGTACGTGAGCCTGGAGGGCGCCGCCCGGGTCATCCGCTCCTACGAACCGCACTTCCTGCCCGGCCTGTTGCAGACCGAGGCGTACGCACGGGCCGTGATGGAGGCCGGGACGATCGGCCACAGCGATCCCACCGCCGTGGAGCGGCACGTGGCGCTGCGCATGACCCGACAGCGGCTGCTGGAGCAGGACGACCCGCCCCACCTTTGGGTGATCATGGACGAGACGGTGCTGCGGCGCCCGGCCGGCGACAGCGAGGTGATGCGCGACCAGGTCGACAAGCTCCTCGCCTACCTCGAACGGGACCGGATCACCCTCCAGGTCGCGGAGTTCGCGAGCGGCCCGCACCCGGGGACGTACGCGCCGTTCACGCTGTTCCGGTTCGCCGAGCCCGAGCTGCCCGACATGGTCTTCACCGAGTACCTGACCGGCGCCCTGTACCTGGACTCCCGCGACGAGGTCGGGGCGCATCTGGAGGTCCTGGACCACATGACGGCCAGGGCGGCCTCGGCCCAGCGGACCGAGGAACTGCTGCGCGAGTACCGCGACAAGATCTGAGCGGGCGCACCGCGACGAACCCCGATCCTAGGAGCACAGACTGTGACCGCACCCGAGCCCGCCCCGACCTCGATCGACACGAGCCGGCCGCATCCGGCGCGGGTGTACGACTGGTGGCTGGGCGGCAAGGACAACTACCCGGTGGACGAGGAGCTGGCCCGGCGGATCCTCGCCGTGGACGGCACGGTGCTGCGCGGCGCGCGTGCCAACCGCCGGTTCATGCAGCGGGCCGTGCGGACCGTCGCCGAGTCCGGCACCCGCCAGTTCCTGGACATCGGCACGGGCATCCCGACCGAGCCGAACCTGCACCAGGTGGCGCAGGGCGTGGCGGCGGAGTCGAAGGTGGTGTACGCGGACAACGACCCGATCGTGCTGCGCCACGCGGAGGCGCTGCTGCGCGGCACGGAGGAGGGCAGCACCGCGTACGTGCACGCGGACGTCCGGGACGTCGACACCCTGCTGGCCCGGGCCGCCGAGACCCTGGACTTCAAGGAGCCCGTCTCGCTGTCGCTGGTGGCGCTGACCCACTACCTCGACGCCGACCCGGACGGCGACGACGTGTACGGCCTGATCCGCAGGTACGTCGAGGCGCTCGCCCCGGGCAGCCATCTGATCCTCTCCCAGGTCACCCCGGACCTCAGCCCGGAGGCGATGGAACAGGCGGCCGCGAACTTCCGGCGCAGCGGGACGCCCTTCCACCCGCGGGCGCTGCCCGAGTTCTACCGCTTCTTCGACGGCCTCGAACTGCTCGGCCCCGGGGTGATCCCGGTCTCCGGCTGGCGCCCGGAGCCGGTGGACGTGGCCGTCCAGGCGGAGGGCATCGTGCCGGTGTACGGCGGTGTCGCCCGCAAGGTCTGACCCGTCCGGGCGCCCTGAACAGGTGCGTTCCCCGGCCCGCCCCTAGCGTCGAAGCGACGGGTGAGCAAGGGAGCGGACGTGACGGAGACGCGGACACCGCCGGAGGAGCCGGGTGCGGCGCTGCTGAGCGCCGCCCGGTTCTTCCGGCCGGGCACGCCCGCACCCGATCCGCACAGCGCGGCCCTGCCCGGCGGCCGCGAGCCGGACCACCCGCCGGCCGGCCCCGACCGCCCCGGGGACGAGCCCCGCGGCCGCCCGCACGGCGCCGCGTTCTCCCGGGACACCTACTCGCCGGCCCGGATCCGCCATCCGTACGTCCGGGGCGTGCTCCTGGAGATGTACCGGGAGGCGAAGCGGCGGCACCCGGACCCGGTGGCGGCCTGGGCCGACATCCAGAACGACCCCGCGCGCCGCCGCCGTTACCAGCGGGCACGCGGCAAGGACGGTCTGGTAAGGACGAGTTGGGACGAGGCGGTGGAGATCGTCGCCGCCGCGCAGGTGCACACGATCAGGACGTACGGCCCGGACCGCATCGCGGGCTTCTCCCCCGTCCCCGCGCCATCGACGGTGTCGCACGCGGCAGGTACCCGCTACCACTCCCTGATCGGCGCCCCGGTGCTGTCGTGCTGCGACCGGTACGCCGACCCGCCGGTGGCCCCGCCGCAGGTCCTCGACGACCGGACGGACGTACCGGAGCCGGGCGACTGGTGGGACGCGGCCTATCTGATGGTGTGGGGGGCGGACGTCCCGGTGCCCCGCGCCCCGGACGCGCACGGACTGGCGGAGGCCCGCTACCGCGGCCAGAAGGTCGTGGCCGTCTCCCCCGGTCACGAGGGCAGCGCGCACGCCAGGTTCGCCGACGAGTGGCTGCACCCGCACCCCGGCACCGACGGCGCGCTGGCCCTCGCGATGGGCCACGTGGTCCTCAAGGAGTTCTTCGTCGACCGCGAGACCCCGTTCTTCGCGGACCACGCACGGAGGTTCACCGACCTGCCGTTCCTGGTGACGCTCGCCGACCGGGACGGCGCGTATGTGCCGGGCGGGTTCCTGCGCGCCGCCGACCTCGGCCGGGGCGGCGCGGACGCCGAGTGGCGGACCGTCGTCCTGGACGCCGTCTCCGGCCGCGCGGTCGTCCCGGACGGCTCCCCCGGCTTCCGCCGGACAGACCCCGGCACGGGCCGCCGGAACCCCGGACCCGGCGGCGTCGAACCCCGGTCGACCCTGTACGGCAGTGCGGTCTCGGCCGGTGTCGAGGTGCTGCTCCCGCGCTTCGACACGGACGGCGGCGCGCACGGGCAGGGCCACGGAGGTGTCCTGCGGCGCGGGGTCCCGGCGACCCGCCTCGGCGGCGCGGGCGGCCCGCTGGTGACGACCGTCTACGACCTGCTGCTCGCCCAGTACGGCGTGTGGCGGCACGGGCTGCCGGGCCGCTGGCCCACCCACTACGAGGACGCCGACGCCCCGGGCACCCCGGCCTGGCAGGAGCGGCACACCTCGGTCCCGGCCGCGAGATGCGTGAAGATCGCCCGGGAGTTCGCCCGGACCGCCGAGCGCTCCGAGGGCCGCTGCATGATCCTGACGGGCTCCGGCACCGGACAGTGGTTCCACTCCGGGACCATCCACCGTGCCTTCCTGGCGCTGCTGCAGCTCACCGGCTGCCAGGGCCGCAAAGGCGGCGGCTGGGCGCACTACGCGGGCCGGGAGACGTGCCGCCCGGTCACCGGCGGCGACCGGTCGCGGCCGCCGCGCCGGATGATCGGCACGGCCTACTGGTACCTCCACACCGACCAGTGGCGCTACGACCGGTTCGGCGCCGACGTCCTGGCCTCACCGCTCGGCGAGGGCCGGTTCGCCGGGATGACCGGCGCCGACTGCCTGGCGCTGTCGGCCCGTTCGGGCTGGATGCCGTCGTACCCGGCCTTCGACCGCAATCCGCTCGAACTCGGCGAGGAGCCCGGCGACCCCGTGGCCAAGGCGGTGGCCCGACTCCGCGCGGGGACCCTGAAGTTCGCGTGCGAGGACCCGGACGCGCCGGAGAACTGGCCGCGCGTCCTGACCCTCTGGCGGAGCGAACTCCTCGGCTCCTCGGCGCAGGGTGCCACGTACTTCACCAAGCACCTCCTCGGCGCGCACCCCTCCCTGCGCGCCGAGGAGGCGGCCCCGGGCCGGCGTCCCCGGGACGTGACCTGGCGGGGCGAGGCGCCCGAGGGCAAGCTCGACCTGCTGCTCTGCCTGGACTCCCGGCAGACCTCCTCGACCCTGCTGTCGGACGTGGTGCTGCCGGCCGCCACCGAGGACACGCAGCACGACCCGACGTCGACGGACACGCGTCCCTCCGCGCACGCCTCCTCCCCGGCCGCGGACCCGCCCTGGCGGGCGCGCACCGGCTTCGAGGTCTTCAAGGCGCTCGCGGAGCGGCTGAGCGAGCTGGCCGTGCGCCATCTCGGGGTGCGCCGGGACCTGGTGGCCGAGCCGCTGCGGTACGACACCCCGGGCGGGACCGCCCAGCCCGGCGGGGTGGTGCGGGACTGGAGGCGCGGGGAGTGCGAGCCGGTGCCCGGCCGGACCATGCCGAACCTGGTCGTGGTCGAGCGGGACTACCCGGCGGTCGGCGCCAGGTTCGCGGCGCTCGGCCCACCGGCGGAGCGACGGGGCGTGCCCGCGAACGGCATCGCCCCTGAGCCCGGTCAAGAGGTCGCGCGGCCGAGGGACAGGCGGATCACCTCCGCCGGCCCACGGTCCGCCCCGGTCCCGGCGACCACCTCGCCGGAGCGCACCGGCAGCGCGTCCGGCAGTCGGCCCGGCAGCGCGCCCGGCACTGCGTCCGGCGCTGCGTCCGGCACTGCATCCGGCACTGCATCCGGCGCTGCATCCGGCGCTGCATCCGGCGCTGCATCCGGCGGCCGCGGGTACACGGCGTCCGCGCTCGGTGCCGAGCAGCTGACGCCCCGGCACACACCCACCGGCCGCCGGCACTTCTACCTCGACCACGACTGGATCCGCGAGCTCGGCGAGGCGCTGCCCGTCTACCGGCCGCCGCTGGACATGGGCCGGCTGTCCGGCGAACCGCGCCTCGGCCCGGACGGGCAGCGCGAGATGACGGTCCGCCGTCTCACCCCGCACGACATGTGGTCGATCCACTCCGGCGGCCCGGACGACCTGTTCCTGCTCGCGCTCTCCCGGGGCGGCCGGAACATCTGGCTGTCCCCGCAGGACGCGGACGCGATCGGGGTCGGGGACGGCGACCCGGTCGAGGCGGTGGACCGCGACGGCGTGGTGGTGGCCCGCGCGGCCGTCTCGCACCGGATGCCGGCCGGGACCGTCCACCTGCACCGCGCCACCGAGCACGCGGCGGCCGTCCCGGGGACGGAGACCACCGGCGTGCGCGGCGGCGCCCACGACCCGCTCACCCCGCTGGTCCTCAAGCCCTCGCACCTGGTCGGCGGTCAGGCCCGGCTGTCCTGGTCCTGCGGCCGGCCGGGCCCGACGGTCAACCACCGCGACGAGGTGACGGTCGTCCGGCGCCGCGCCCAGGAGGTCGAGCACTGATGCGCCCGATGGCCCAGATCGCGATGGTCATGAACCTCGACAAGTGCATCGGCTGCCACAGCTGTTCGGTCGCCTGCAAGGAGGCGTGGACCGACCGGCGCGGCACGGAGCACGTCTGGTTCAACAACGTCGAGACCCGCCCCGGCCCGGGTTATCCGCGCCGCTACGAGGACCAGGAGAGGTGGCGCGGCGGCTGGCAGCTGAACCGGCGCGGCGCGCTCCGGCTGAGGGCGGGCGGCCGGCTGCGCAGGTCCGCCGGGATCTTCGCCGGCCGCGGGCTCCCGGAGACCGAGGACTACTACAGGCACTGGACGGACGGCGGCCCGACCGGCGCGCCCGCCCACGGCGACCTGGACCCGATGGTCGAGCGCACCCGCCGACACGCCTCGGACAAGGTGAGGTCCGAGTTCGAGCAGACCTTCATGTTCTACCTCCCCCGCATCTGCGAGCACTGCCTCAACCCGTCGTGCGTGGCCTCCTGTCCGTCCGGGGCGATGCACAAGCGGGCCGAGGACGGCATCGTGCTGGTCGACCAGGACCGGTGCCGGGGGCGGCGGATGTGCGTGACCGGATGCCCGTACAAGAAGGTCTACTTCAACCACGCCACCGGCAAGGCCGAGAAGTGCGACCTGTGCCGTCCGCGGATCGAGGCCGGCCTGCCGACGGTCTGTTCGGAGACCTGCGTGGGCCGGCTGCGCTACCTCGGGGTGGTCCTCTACGACGCCGACAAGGTGAGGGCGGCGGCCGAGACCGAGGACGAGAAGGCGCTGTACGAGGCCCAGTTGGGCGTCCTCCTCGACCCGGAGGACCCTGCCGTGCTGCGGGCCTGCGCGGCGGCGGGCATCCCGGACGACTGGACGGAGGCGGCCCGCCGTTCCCCGGTCCACGCGCTGATCAGCAGGTACCGGGTGGCGTTGCCCCTGCACCCGGAGTACCGCACGCTGCCCATGGTCTGGTACATCCCGCCGCTGTCCCCCGTCGTGGACGCGCTCTCCGAGACCGGTCACGACGGCGAGGACGCCGGCAACCTGTTCGCCGCGATCGACACCCTGCGCATCCCGCTCGCCTACCTGGCAGAGCTGTTCAGCGCGGGCGACCCCGCCCCGGTCCGCGCCTGTCTGGAGAAGCTCGCGGCGATGCGCTCCCACATGCGGGCGCTCGACCTGGGTGAGGAGCCGGACCCGGCGGTCGGCTCCGCGGTCGGGATGCGGCCGGAGGAGATCGAGGCGATGTACCGGTTGCTGGCGGTCGCCAGGTACGAGGACCGGTACGTGATCCCGTCGGCGGCCGCCGGTGACGCCCGCCGTCTGGAGGAGTCCGCGCTGCCCGACGGCTGCAGCCTGGACTTCCACGGCGGCCCCGGCATGGGCGGCGACGGCCCCTCCGGCCGGGCCCCGGGGCGGAAACTGCTCCCAGTGGTGTCGGTGCGGAACCTCCACGGTCTGCGCGGACGGCAGACCGCCGGCACTCCCGACGAGGCGAAGGAGGACTGATGCCCTCGGACGCGGTGTTCTACCAGGCGGCGGCGCTCTGTCTCACCTACCCGGACGACGACTTCGTCGCCCGGCTGCCGCTGCTGCGCGAAGCCGCCCCGCAACTGCGGGAGTTCACCGACCATGCGACGGTGACCCCACCGCAGGAGCTGGCCGCGCACTACGTGCAGGTCTTCGACTTCAAGAACCCGCAGAGCCTCTACCTCAGCTGGTGGCGGGACGGCGACACCCGGCGCCGGGACATGTCCCTGGCCCGGTTCCAGGACATCTACAAGGCGTACGGCATGGAGTTCACCGGCGAGGAGCTGCCGGACTTCCTCCCCGCCGTCCTGGAGTTCACGGCCCGTACCGGCAACACCGGCCTGCTCACCGAGCACCGCGACTGCCTGTCGCGGCTCCGCTGCAGGCTGACCGAATTCGGCACCCCGTACGCGTGCGTCCTGGACGCGGTCTGTGCCACCCTGCCGGCCACGCCCGGCAGCTAGCCGTTCCTCCCGCCGCGACGGCGGCCGGTCACCGCGGCGGGACCCGGCGGTGCCTCAACCGGCCGCGCCCCGCTGGTCGTCCACGATCTCGGCGTCCACCACACCCTCCTCCTCGGCCTCGGGCGCCTGCTGTTCCCCGGCCGCGCCGCCGGCGGCAGCGGCGTACATGGCCTGCCCCATCTGCTGGCTCACGCTCGCCAGTTTCTCCACCCCCTGCCGCAGCTCACCGGTGTCGGCGTCCCGTTCCAGCAGCGCCTTGAGCTCGGTGATCGCCGCCGCCACGTCGGCCTTCGTGCCGGCCGGCACCCGCTCCTCGTTCTCCCGGAGGAACTTCTCGGTCTGGTAGACGAGTTGCTCGGCCTGGTTGCGGGTCTCCGCGGCCTCGCGGCGCCTGCGGTCCTCCTCGGCGTACTGCTCGGCCTCCCGCATCATGCGGTCGATGTCGTCCTTGGGGAGGGCGGAGCCGCCGGTCACGGTCATCTTCTGCTCGCGGCCGGTCGCCAGGTCCTTCGCCGAGACGTGCATGATCCCGTTCGCGTCGATGTCGAAGGCCACCTCGATCTGGGGCACCCCGCGCGGTGCGGGCGGCAGGCCGGTGAGGTCGAAGACGCCCAGCTTCTTGTTGTACGCGGCGATCTCGCGTTCGCCCTGGTAGACCTGGATGCCCACCGAGGGCTGGTTGTCGGCCGCGGTCGTGAAGATCTCCGAACGCCGGGTCGGGATCGTGGTGTTGCGCTCGATGAGCCTGGTCATGATGCCGCCCTTGGTCTCGATGCCCAGGGACAGCGGGGTGACGTCGAGCAGCAGCACGTCCTTCACGTCGCCGCGGATGACGCCCGCCTGGAGGGCGGCGCCGACCGCGACCACCTCGTCCGGGTTGACGCCCTTGTGCGGGTCCTTGCCGGTGAGTTCGCGGACCAGGTCGGTGACGGCGGGCATCCGGGTCGAGCCGCCGACCAGGATGACGTGGTCGATCGCCGAGACCTGCACGCCCGCGTCCTTGACGGCCTGGTGGAAGGGTTTCTTGCAGCGGTCCAGCAGGTCGGCGGTGAGCTCCTGGAACTGGGCCCGCGTCAGCTTCTCCTCCAGATGCAGCGGCCCCTCCGCGGAGGCGGTGATGTACGGCAGGTTGACCGAGGTCTCCGTCGACGACGACAGCTCGATCTTGGCCTTCTCGGCGCCCTCGCGCAGCCGCTGCACGGCCATCTTGTCGTTGCCGAGGTCGACGCCGTACTGCCCCTTGAACCGCTTCACGAGATGCTCGACGACCCGCTGGTCCCAGTCGTCGCCGCCCAGGTGCGTGTCGCCGTTGGTGGCCTTGACCTCGATCACCCCGTCGCCGATCTCCAGGAGCGACACGTCGAAGGTGCCGCCCCCGAGGTCGAAGACGAGGACGGTCTGCTCCTCGCCCCGGTCCAGGCCGTAGGCGAGCGCGGCGGCGGTCGGCTCGTTGATGATCCGCAGCACCTTCAGGCCGGCGATCTCGCCGGCCTCCTTGGTGGCCTGCCGCTGGGCGTCGTCGAAGTACGCGGGTACGGTGATCACCGCGTCGGTGACGTCCTCGCCGAGGTAGGCCTCGGTGTCCCGCTTGAGCTTCTGCAGGACCCGCGCCGAGAGCTCCTGGGCCCGGAACCGGGTGCCGTCGACGCTCCCGCTCTCCGGGAACCGCCAGGCCGCGTCGCCCATGTGCCGCTTGACGGAGCGCGCGGTGCGGTCGACGTTGGTCACCGCCTGCCGCTTGGCGACCTCGCCGACCAGCACGTCGCCGTTCTTCGCGAAGGCCACGACCGACGGGGTGGTGCGTGCCCCCTCGGCATTGGCGACGACGGTGGGCTCACCGCCCTCCAGCAGGGCCACCACCGAGTTCGTCGTACCGAGGTCGATACCGACCGCACGTGCCATGTCCGTCCCCTTCCGCCCGGGCGCTTCCCCGACTCCAGCTCAAAACTTGAGCGGGCTGTTGTCAATGCCGGGTGCGCCGTAAACGACGCTGCCGCGCCCCTCCGGGAAGAGGGGCGCGGCAGCGCGGCGGACAGGGCGCTCAGGCGAGCTTGGCGTCCAGGGTGATGGTGGTGCCGGTCAGGGCCTGGCTGACCGGGCAGTTCTTCTTGGCGTCCTCGGCGGCGGCGACGAAGCCGTCCTGGTCCAGGCCGGGGACGGTGCCCTCGACGGTCAGGTGGATGCCGGTGATGCCGGTGCCCGGCTGGAAGGTGACGTCGGCGTTGGTGACCAGCTTGGTGGGCGGGGTGCCGGCACCGGTGAGGGCGTGCGACAGCGCCATGGAGAAGCAGCTGGAGTGGGCGGCCGCGATCAGCTCCTCGGGGCTGGTCCTGCCGTTCGCCTCCTGGGAGCGCGAGGCCCACGTGACGGGCTGCTCGCCGATACCGGAGGAGTCGAAGGTGATGACACCGTTCCCCTCGGTCAGGCTGCCTTCCCAGACGGTGTGTGCGGTGCGCGTGGTAGCCACGGTTGTTCCTTTCGGCGATGAAGGCGAATGAACCGGTTCGCTCGCCCCCATCCGATCACATCGGGGCTCACCGCACCCGGAAGACCGGCCCACGGGGGGTGAACGGCAGGCGACGTCCGTCCGGGATCAGATAGGCGTGCTCGCGGCGGACCCGCAGGACGTCGCACCAGCCGTCGGTGATCACCAGGACCGGCGCGGCGGGCGGGAAGTCGTCGGCGCGCTGGAGCAGGTCGATGCCGGGCTGCAGGACGGTCCCGCCGCGGCCGTGCACCCGGACCCGGCCGGCGATCTCGGTGGTCGGGAGATAACCGGCGTCGTGCGGAGCCGCGTCGCAGAAGACGACGCGCGCGGCCGGTACGTCGCGGGCCTCGGCATAGGAGGCGATCGCGCCGAGCGCCTTGCCGAGCAGGGTGCGGTCCATGGAGCCGGAGGTGTCGAGGACCACCCCGAAGGTGCACCGGGCGACCTCCTCGGGCGGGAAGTACCGGCCGGCGCGCGGGATGTCCGGGGTGGACGACTGCCGGCGCGAGGGGCGGGCGTAGGACCGTACGGCCTCCGGGCGCGGCACGAACTCGTCGAACCAGCGGGCGAGCCGGGCGTCCCACGGAAGCGGTGGGTGGCTGAGTGCGCGGATCTCCTCGACCAGGCCGCCAGGCAGCAGGCCCCGGTCCTGTGTCCGGTGCAGGTCGAGCCCCTGGCACAGTCCGCGCCGGTAGAACTCGTCGAGGTCGACGTACGCGCCGGGCGGCCCGAGCGGCGCGCCCAGCACGTCACCGCGCCCCTTGCCGCGCAGGGTGGCCAGGCGCCGCATCCTTCTGAGGTCGCCGGCGATCCGGTCGTACACCTCCTCCGCCGACAGGTCCTTCAGCTCCGGGTCGTACAGCAGCCCTTCGGGCATGGTGCCGACGCGCATCGCGACCAGCCAGCCGTTGATGACGTAGTCGCAGGCGATGTTGAAGAGGTAGGGGTCGCGGCCGCCGAGGCGGTCACCGTGGCGCAGGGCGGCGTGCAGCATCTCGTGGGCGAGGACGAACCGCCACTCCTCGTCGTCCATGGTCCGCAGCGGGTTGACGTAGATCTCGCCGGCCTCGGGATTGACCGCGGCGACGGCGATGTCGTGGGCGCGGGCCAGTTCGGCGTCGGCGACCAGTCTGATGCCGGCCGCGATGCCGCCGAGCAGCGGGTAGGAGGAGACGAACCAGCTCAGCGCCTTTTCCCAGGGGCGCCGCGGGGTGGGCGGGCCGGACATGGTCGTGCGGCGGCCGCCGGCCAGGTCCATCGCCCGGGACATGGTGCGGGTCAGCGCGTGCGCGAACCCGACCTGCCAGTCGGGCACTTGACCGGCCCACTTGCTCCAGGAGAGCAGGAGCTGGTCGGGCTCGCCGCCGTTCGTCCCGCCGCGCTCGTACGCTGCCGGGATGCCACCGGACCGGCGCCAGCCGGCGGCGAGCCGGTCCTCGTCGCCCTCCGGGTAGGAGGCGGGCAGGTGGCCGGGGGCCTCGCCGATCGGGAAGGTCTCCAGGAAGCGGTTGACGACGGTGCAGCGGGCGGCGAGGTCGTAGCGGTCCGGCTGGGCGCGCGGTCCGGTGGCGGCCGGGAGGTGGCCGAAGCCCAGATGAATGGTGCAGTGCGCCAACGCCCAGGCCCACTCGGCCGGTTCGGCCCGCCGGGTGGCGTGCGCGTGCAGCACGCCGTCGGAGTCGGCGCGCACCAGCCCCTCCCGGGGCGCGAGTTCGCACTTCTCGTGCCGGCAGATGGTGAACTCGACCGCCCGCAGGGCGGGGTTGGCGCGGAGCAGCTCGACACCGGCCGCGAAGTTCTCGGCGGCCGGGTCCTGCTTCTTGCGCGCGGCGGCCGCTCGGCTCATCGCCGGGCCTCCACCAGCCGGGGCATGTCCCGGGCCGCCTCGATCAGGAACCAGGCGGGCAGCACCGGGTTGCCGTCGGCGTCGGAGGCGATGACGGTCTGGGCGACCTCGACGGAGATCTCGGCGAGCTGTACGAGCAGCGACTTGGCGCGGTACGCGGTCTGCCGGCCGTTCGCCGACATGTGCTCCTTGTCGGCGGGGAGTTCCTTGACCAGCCGGCCCCGGAACGACTCGGCCAGGTAGTACAGCAGGTCGCGGTCCTCGATCCGGTTCGGCCATCCCGCGTCCCCCTTCAGGACGGCCTCGATCCCGAACCGGCTGCGCACGATCTTGACGTATCCGCAGAAGGCGGTGGCGTGGGCGGGGGTCAGCGTGCCGTGCGCGAGTACCTTCAGCGTCTCCTCGTCCAGCTCGCGCCCGAAGGAGTGCAGGGCGTCGGAGAGCATGTGCCAGGAGCGCGGGGTGGAGAACGGCTCCTCGGTCTTCGGCGGCTTGGACCACAGGTGGTCGGGCCGGTCGGTGAGGTGGTCCAGGATCCACGGGTGGATGCCGTTGCCCGCGGCCCAGGCGAGCCAGTCGTGCGCGGAGGCCTCCAGGTGGACGTGGGCCAGCCGGTTGACGAGCGCGGAGGCGACGGGCCGGGCGAGGGCGTTGTCGGTGGCCCGGTTGCCGGCGCCGATGACGATCGAGCCCTTGGGCAGCTCGTAGTTCCCGATGCGCCGGTCGAGGATCAGCGAGTAGAACGCCTTCTGCACATCCGGGGTGGCCGCGTTCAGCTCGTCCAGGAACAGGCAGTACGGCTCGTCCCGGGCGATCGACTCCGGCGGGCAGAAGACGGAACGCCCGTCCCGGATCTGCGGAACCCCGATCAGGTCCTCGGGCGCGAGCTGCGTCCCGAGCAGGCTCACGCATTCCAGCCCGAGCGATTCGGCGAACGCCCGCACCAGGGACGACTTCCCGATGCCGGGGGCGCCCCAGATGAAGACGGGCCGGACGGTGGCGAGTCCGAGCAGGAGTTCGGGGATACGGGAGGGCGTGACGGTCACGGCTGCCTGCAAGAGGCTGCTCCTTGGGGGTGTTCGAGAGGTTTGCGACCCGAACAGTGTGAGCCGGGAGGGAAGGGAACGCAGCCGATTTATCTGGAGGCAAGCTGCAGCGCCCCTTCAGGGGGCGCCGGGGGTACCCCCGGCCGAAGGCTGGGGGAGGAACTGCGCGAACAACCCCCGCCGGCCCGCGGCCGACGAACTACGCGGCCCTCTCCCCCTCCGCGGACAAGGGAACCTGCGGCCCGTCCGCCTCCCGGAGCCACCGCCGCAGCACCCGGTGCACGGCCTCGGCCCCGACGAGGTCCTGACCACTCTCCATCGGCACCGAGAGGTCGACCGGCGACAGCAGGAACGGCCGCCCCTGCGCACCCCCCAACCCCCCGTGCGACCCGATCTGCTCCTCGAACGCGAGGACTTCACCGCTCTCCGGGTCGTACCAGGAGTTGACCATGATGTCGGCGGTGTGCGGAAAGGAGTGCGTCCGCCGAACGGCATCCGCGGCGCCCGGCCCGAAGACGGCCAGCGGCCCCGCAGGGCCGTCGAGGCGGTCGAGCGGGATCTCCGCGCCGTACGCGCCGAGCACCACCCCGCCGTGCTCCTCGCTGCGCACCAGCAGGAACCCGATGCCGGGATGGTTGGCGAGGGTGGTGAGCAGCGCGGGATGACGGGCGTCCAGCTCCTCCTTGGTCATGCGGTGCGGCACGTCCGGGAAGGAGACCAGGCCGAGGTTGCCGGAGGCGAGCACGACCGGCTCCGACTGCCGGGTGGGCCGGTGCTTCTCGCCGCCCTCCTCGACCGGCCTGCGCAGCGCCGCGCGGACGGCGGCCCGCGCCTCCGTGCCGCTGTGGGTGCGCTCGGCCCGGCGCGGCACAGGCAGTCCGCAGCCGGCCCGGACCAGGTCGCCGAGGCTGAGGCCGTAGCGGGTGTGGAAGGTCTCGCCAGGGCTCTGGCCGTGGTCGGAGAGGACGACGATCCGGTACTGCCGTGGGGCGTGTTCGGCGGCCTTCTCGATCAGGGCGAGGGAGCGGTCCAGGCGTTGCAGGACCTTCTCGGCGTCCCTGCTGTGCGGGCCGGAGTGGTGGGCGACCTCGTCGTAGGCGACCAGGTCGGCGTAGACGGCGGTGCGGCCGACGAGCAGGTCGCCCATGACGGCGGCGACGACGACGTCCCGTTCGACGACCGTCGCGAAGGCGCGGACGAAGGGGTAGAGGCCGCCGCGGCCGACGCGCGGGCGCTGCTTGCGGAGCCGGGCCACGGTGGACTGGACGATCTCGCGGCCGACCTCGGCGAAGAAGGAGAGCGCGGTGCGGACGGCATTGGCCGGGTCCGCGAAGTACGCGAAGTAACCGGCGCGGGAGCGGTTCTCCCGGCCGCGGCGGCGGGTGGCTATCGACAGCACGAGGGCCTGTTCGTCGGCGCCGCCGCTGAAGAGGTTGCCGCGGCTGGCGCCGTCCAGGGTGAGCAGCCCGCCGTCGGCGGTGCGCTCGATCGCCCGGCGCTGGAGTTCGGCGGCGCTGGTCGGCCGGTTGCAGACCATCACCTCGCGGTGCTCCTTCTCGTACCAGCGGAAGGCGGGCACGTCGAAGTTGGAGCCGTGCAGGATGCCGAGCTGGCTGGCGCCGGTCTGGCTCGACCAGTCGGTGCGCCACGGGGTGAGGCGGTGGGTGGGCCGGCGGGTGGGCTCCTGTGCCGCTCCCAGCCATCCGGCCACCGTCGGCATCAGGCCCTTGGCGACGGCGGCGGTGAGCACGTCGTGGCCGACGCCGTCGAGCTGGAGGAAGACGGTGCCGGGGGTCGCCGGGCAGGGCGGGTGGGACCTGCGCCGGCGGATGGCGAGGCGGGAGAGCCGGTGGCCGTAGGCGTCGTCGTCGCGGACGGCGAGGGCGCCGCCGGTGGCGGAGGCCACGGCGGACATCACCGCGGCCACGATCACGGCGGTCTCCGGCGCGGCCTCGCTCTGCCCGGAGGGGTTGATGCGCAGGGCGACGAGAAGGAGCGAGCCGTTGAGGAAGAAGACGAGCAGGCCGAGGACGAGGGCGGGCACGAGCAGCAGCAGCCGTACGAGGAGGGGCCACACGACGGCCGACAGGACACCGAAGGCGCCGGCGCCGAGGGCCGCGGTCATGGCGATGCGGGTGGCGCTGTCACCGTCGGGGGACTGGAGCTGGAAGTCGGGCAGGATGCCGGCGAGGACCAGCATGGTGACGGTGGAGACCGCCCACACCGTGACGCTCCGCCCGACCTGACTGACGACCCGCCGCCACCGCACGCCCCACCGACCTCACGTCCGCGACCCGCGCCGGATGCGGGTCTGCTCGCGCCAACACTGTCACACGCGGGCGGGCCGGCAGCGGTCGGTCACGGTGGGTCCGACGGCGCCGTACCCGCGCCTGCGCGGCCCGCGGGGCACAGCTGCGCTGTGCGGCGGCCCCGGCCCTACCGCCCGTCGTACCCCGCCGTCGGCATGGACAGCCTCCGGTGGATCATGGCCTTCATACGGGCGTCGTAGCGGGGTTCCGCGCGGCCCACCGTCTCCACCCGGACCCCGCGTCTCGCGCACTCCGCCATGAAGTCCTCGACCGACGACAGCGCGCTCTCCAGGACCCGTCTGCTCGGGGCGACGAAGACGTCGAGGCCGGGCCGGACGCCGGTCCACAGGGCGCTGTGGTCGGGGCGCAGGCCGCGGACCAGGAGTTCGCGGGCGATGACGTAGCCGTGTTCGACGGCCCAGCGGGCGCACATCGCGTGCTGGCTGCGGGAGTCGACCAGAAAGGGGTCGATCTCCAGTTCCTCCAGGGGCGTCAGACTCGCGATCGCGGTCACCCGCACCGGCGCGAGCCCACCGGGGGCACCCCGCACCTGTCCCATGGCGTCCCCCCTCACCTCCGGGTTTCGCCGCCGACCCTACTCCTGCACGTAGGCTTCGGGGAGTCGCGCGAAGGAGGCAAAGAGGTGCCGGTGGAGATCACCTGGTGGGGTCACGCCACCTGCACGATCGAGGATTCGGGCACACGCCTGCTCACCGATCCTCTGTTCGCGCGCCGGCTCGCCCACCTGCGCCGCCGCCGGGGCGCCCCGCCGCCGCCCGAGGCCCGCCGCGCGGACCTCGCGCTCGTCTCCCACCTGCACGCGGACCACCTGCACGTACCCTCGCTGGCCGGGCTCGCTCCGGGCACGCGCCTGCTCGTGCCCCGGGGCGCACCACGGGCGGTACCCGCGCTCCGCCGCCTCCGTCACCTGCGGATCACCGAGGTGGACGTCGGCGACGAGATACACGTCGGCCCTCTCGTCGTACGGGCCGTGCCCGCCCGGCACGACGGCCGACGGCTGCCGGTCGGACCGCACCGCTCCCCCGCCCTCGGATACGTCGTCGAGGGCGCGGCGCGGACGTACTTCGCCGGGGACACCGGGCTGTTCGACGAGATGGCCGAGGCGGTCGGGCCGGTGGACGTGGCCCTGCTGCCGGTCGGCGGGTGGGGACCGCACCTCGGCGAGGGGCATCTGGACGCGGGCCGGGCGGCGCGGGCGCTGGCGCTGCTGGCGCCGCGCAGCGCGGTGCCGGTGCACTACGGGACGTACTGGCCGATCGGCATGGACGCGGTGCGCCCGCACGAATTCCATGCGCCGGGCGAGGAGTTCGTGCGTCTGGCCGCCCAGTACGCGCCGCAGGTGGCGGTGCACCGGCTCGGCCACGGGGAGAGCGTGCGGCTGGAGGTCGCGCGGTGAGACTGCTGGTGGTCATGGCGGCCGCCGCCGGCTCCACGGCGGCGACCTCCACCTCGACCGAGTCCACGCAGCAGGCGATCGGGTATCCGACGCTGTTCCTGCTGGTGCTGATCGGGGCGTTGGTGCCGGTGGTGCCGACGGGGGCGCTGGTGAGTTCGGCCGCGGTGGTGGCGTTCCACCAGACGGCGCCGTTCGCGCTGGCGCTGGTGTTCGTGACGGCGTCGCTGGCGGCCTTCCTGGGGGATGCGGCGCTGTACTGGCTGGGGCGGCGGGGGCTGCGGTCGAAGAACGGGTCGCGGTGGCTGGAGGCGATCAGGGCGCGGGCGCCGGAGGAGCGGCTGGAGCAGGCGCAGGGGAAGCTGGCGGAGCACGGGGTCGCCGTGCTGGTGCTGTCACGGCTGGTGCCGGCCGGGCGTATCCCGGTGATGCTGGCCTGTCTGCTGGCGGAGTGGCCGTTGCGGCGGTTCGCGCGGGGGAATCTGCCGGCCTGTCTGGCGTGGGCGGTGACGTATCAGGTGATCGGGATTCTGGGCGGGTCGCTGTTTCCGGAGCCGTGGGAGGGGGTGGTGGCGGCGGTGGGGCTGACGGTTGTCATCAGTGTGGCGCCGAGTGTGTGGCGGCGGGTTCGGGCTGCCGGGTGAGGGCGCGGAGCGGGGTGCGGGTGCGGAGCGGGGTGCGGGTGCGTGGGGGCTTGTCGCGCAGTTCCTCCCCCAGCCTTCGGCCGGGGGCACCCCCAGCGCCCCCAAAGGGCCGCTCTAGTGGATGGTGCTTTCAGATGAAGCCCGTTCCAGAACCCTCGACCCTCCCACCGGCAGGTCCCAAAGGTCCCCCCGCTCCCGTCCCGTCTTCTCCCAGGCCGCCCGTACCCGCGTCAGCGGTTCCAGGACCGGCTCTGCCGAGAGGATGAAGGTGCCCCAGTGCATGGGGGCCATGCGCCTCGCGCCCAGGTCCTCCGTGGCCCGGACCGCCTCCTCCGGGTCGAGGTGAACGTCGCTGAGCCACCAGCGGGGGTCGTAGGCGCCGATGGGCATCAGGGCGAGGTCGATGCCGGGGTAGCGGCGGCCGATGCGGGAGAACCAGTGGCCGTAGCCCGTGTCACCGGCGAAGTAGACGCGGCCGCCGTCGGGGGCGGTGAGGACCCAGCCGCCCCAGAGGCTGCGGCAGGTGTCGGTGAGGGTGCGCTTGGACCAGTGGTGGGCGGGGACGAAGTCGAAGCGGACCCCGGACAGTTCGGCCGCCTCCCACCAGTCCAGCTCGGTCACGGTGGTGAATCGGCGGCGCCGGAACCAGCGGGCGAGCCCGGCCGGCGCGAACACCGGGGTGTCGCGCGGGAGACGGCGCAGGGTGGGGGCGTCCAGGTGGTCGTAGTGGTTGTGGCTGACGACGACCGCGTCGATGCGCGGCAGGGTCTCCCAGGGGACGCCGACCGGGGTGACGCGGGCGGGGGTGCCGAGGATGCGGTGGGACCAGACCGGGTCGGTGAGGACGGTCAGGCCGCCGATCCGGACGACCCAACTGGCGTGCCCCGCCCAGGTGACGGAGACGGTGCCCGCGTCCGCGCGGGGCAGCGGGCCGGGTTCGAAGGGCAGCCGGCGGACGTCGGCGAGGCCCTCGCGGCCGGGGCGGACGGAGCCCTCGCGGGCGAAGCGGGCCATGGCCTTGAGGCCGGGCAGCGGGGCGGTCAGGCGATCGTGGAAGGTCCGCGGCCAGACCCGGAGTTCGCCCAGCGGGCGGGGTTCGGCGAGCGGCGGGAACGCGGGGGCGGCGGTGTCGGCTTCTCTGGTCGTCATGACAGACGTGGTGAGAGCAGTCGTCGTGGTGGGGGCAGTCGTGGTGGGGGCAGTCGTGGTGGCAGTGGTCGTGGAGACAGTCGTCGTGGTGGCAGTCGTCGTCGCGGGCCCTGGCTCATGCGTCTGCTGCGTCATCGAGGAGGCTCCCATCGCTGAGCGTCGTCGCGGAGATCGCCGAGTACCGATCCCAAGGACATCAACGCGCGTTGCACGTGTGGCAGTTCCAACGGTGCGGGGGACGTGAGGCATTCCAGGCGTTCCGCGGCGGTGCCGCCCAGCAGCGGGCCGGTGGCGAGCCGGACGCGCAGCGCGCCGAGGTCGTCGCCGAAGCGGTGGCCGCCGGGTGCCGGCATGCCGAGCCGGGCGGTGAGGAGGTCCTCCAACTCCTGTGCGTCGCCGACCCCGTGGCCGCCGAGTGCGGCGCGCAGCGGTTCCAGGTCGGCGTACAGGTGCCGGCCGGCCTGCGGGGGCCGGGCCAGGGCCCCGCAGGCGACGACCGCGGCGTGCGCTGCGGCGGCCACGCGCGCGTGCAGCCGTACGGTGGCCTCCCGGCGTGCGGTGACGGGCTCGGGCTCGTCGAGCGCGTACCCCGCGGCGACCGCGACCGGTCCGGCGAGGCGGGCGCCCAGCGCCGTCAGGATGTCGAGCACGCGCGCGTGCAGGGCCGTGCCGGTGGCGCCCGCCGGGAACCGGGCGACGGCGGCGGGCCAGCCGGCCGGCAGCAGGGCACCGGCCAGGTCGGTGACGACGGTGACCCGGTCCGGGAGCATCTCGGCGGGGCTGAGCAGCACCGTGGCGTCCGGGGCGTGCAGCGTGTCGCGCCAGGTCTCGTCGCTGACCAGGTGCAGTCCCGCGCCGGCCGCGGCCTCCACGGTCTCGTGCAGCAGTTCGGGCGGGGCCACGGTGGCGGTGGGGTCGTCGGCGACGGAGAGCACGAGCAGCCGGGGGTCGCCGCCCTCGTCCCGGACCCGGCGCACGGTCTCCAGCAGCGCGTACGGGTCGGGGGCGCCGCCGGACTCGGCCGGGGTGGGTACGTGGAAGACGGGCCGGCCGAGGAGCCGGGCGTACGGCGCCCACCAGGCGGCACAGGGGCGCGGCACCAGCACGTCGCCGCCGAGCACGGCGGTGAGCGCCAGCAGCAGGGCGGGGGCGCCGGGTCCCGCGGTCACCCGGCCGGGCGGGACGGGCAGCCCGCGGCGTTCCCAGTAGCCGCGGGCCGCGTCCAGCAGCGCCGGTCCGCCGCCGACGGGCTCTTCCGTTCCCCTGTTCGCGGCGGCGGCCAGTACCGCGGCGAGCTCGGGCAGGACGGGCAGCCCGTCGTCGGGCAGGGGCGGCCCGTAGCGGACGGGACCGTGGCCTTCGGGCGCCACGGGGGCGTTCTCCTCCGGGGAGGTGCCGGCCGCCGGTCCGTGGCCCTCGGGATCCGTCCGCCGCATGTCCGCCTCCGCGCAGTCCGTGGTGCCGTGTGCTGTCCGGTCCGGTGCTGTCCGGTCCGCGTCGTGCGTACGGTGCCGGAGTGGGCGCTCCGGGGTACCCGGCGGCCGCCCGGTCACCCGTCCGCGCCGGACCGCCCGCCCCACAGCCGGTACGACCGCCCGCCCCACAGCCGGTACGCGGCGCCGCAGCAGGCCGCCGCGATCAGCATCCCGCCCGCGACCAGCGCCGGTACGGACGTGCTGTAGGCGCCGCCGTCCCCGGCCGCCACCCCGTGCTGCATGCCCGCCCCGGCGCAGGATCCGTCATCGCCGCGGGCCCCGCCGCACTCCTGGGCGTCACCGCCACCGCCACCGCACGACTGCTGCCCTCCGGCGCAGGGCCGCTCACTGCTCCCGTGCGTCCCGTGAGAGACGTCGCCGCCCTCGCCCCGAGGATCCGCGGCATCGGCGTCAGCACGGGAAGCCGTGTCACCGTCAGCGCGATCGCCGGGGAAGGCAGTGCCGTCATCGCCGAGGGAGGCCGAGCCGTCGTCCGCACGGCCGGCGATGCCCACGTCACCACGAATGCCGGAGCCCACGTCACCACCACGGACACCGGTGCCCGCGTCACCACCACGAACGCCGGTGCCCGCGTCACCACCACGAACGCCGGTGCCCGCGTCATCGCGAGGAGCCGTGCCCTCGTCGCCGCGGGCGAGCATGCCGTCGTCGCCGCGCACGGCCGTTCCGTCGTCCCCGCCGATGACCGTACCGTCGTCCCCGCCGACGACCGTCCCGCCGTCCACCGGGGGCACCGTGCCGCCGCCGGTCTGCGGCACGGCCCCACCGCCGACCTGCGGCATCGCCCCGCCGTCGCCCTGGAGGAGGAACGTGCCGCCGTCCCCCACGGAAGCCGTACCGCCGTCCCCCGCAGAAGCCGAAACGCCGTCGTCCCCCGCGACGACCGGGTGCGCGGTCGACGGCCGTGCCTGTTGTCCGCTCGCCACCACCGGACAGGTCCCGTCGGCGGTCCGGGTGCCGTCCCGCCCGGCGACGGTCTTCGCGCAGGTCACGGAGACGGTGACGGCGGCGCCCGGCCGGGCGCCGCCGGGGCTGGTCCCGGCGGCGACCGCGGCGGCCGGGCCGGTGGCGCCGAACGCGGCACCCGCCAGGACGGCGACGGACAGGGTGCGAACGGTGCGGCGCATGGGAGGAGCTCCTTGCACGGACGACTCGGAGGCACGGGGCCCGTACCCCCGCAGCCATCACAGCCCGGCCCACGCCCCGCCGCGCGCGGCCGGACCCCATTCGCGGGACACGCGCCCTCTTTCGGGTGACGTCATGAGCCGGGAACGCCCCCGAGCCCCGGCGCCACGGCCGCCCGCCGACGTGTTGCGGTGCGTGAACGCTCCCGAGACGCTGGTCGAGCGGGGTTCGCTGCTGCCGCATCCGGTACGCCGCGGCGGGCTGCCGGTGCCGGCCGAGGCCGGTGGCCGACGGGGAGTGAGCCGGGGCGCAGCGAACCAGCGAAGCCGCCGAAGGGAATGAGCGTCATGCGTATCGCGTTTCTGGCCGCGCCCGAGGGCGTCGAGCAGGTGGAGCTGACCGAGCCGTGGCAGGCGGTCTCCGGCGCCGGGCACGAGCCGGTGCTGGTGTCGTGTCTCAACGACCTCAGCGGCCTCAGTTCGCGGCGGCGCCCGGTGTCGCGGTCTCGGCGCAGTTCCGCTCGCGGGCGCCTTCCCGGGTGCGGCCGGCGGCGACGAGACGCCGCGGGTTGCGCCGCAGGTACTCGCCCTCCAGCTGGGCCATGCGCTCGTTGTGGGCCCGCAGCGCGTCGTTCGAGCCGTACAGCAGGGTGTCGTGGCGCGTCCGGTGGATGGTCTCCAGCTCCTTCATGAGCTGCTGTTCGTCCAGCCGGCTGGGGTCGACTCCGGTCATGGTGGTACCCCGCTCGTCGTGTGGGTCCCGGCGGTCCGGATTCCTGCCTCCACTGTACGAACATCCGGGCGCGCGGGCCTCCCTAGGGCACCGCCCTGCGCCGCTGCCCTGTCGTACCGCTCCGCCGAACCGCCCTACCGCACCCGCTCCACCCGGCGCTCGTCCCACACCGGCTCCGCCGTCTCGCGGACCCGGCCGTCGCTGCCGAAGACCAGGTAGCGGTCGAAGGAGCGGGCGAACCAGCGGTCGTGGGTGACGGCGAGCACCGTGCCGTCGAAGGCCTCCAGACCCTCCTGGAGTGCCTCGGCGGACTCCAGGTCGAGGTTGTCGGTCGGCTCGTCGAGAAGCAGTGCCGTCACACCCTGCAGCTCCAGCAACAGGATCTGGAACCGGGCCTGCTGGCCCCCGGACAACCTGTCGAAGTTCTGTTCGGCCTGCTGGGTGAGCTCGTAGCGGCGCAGCCGGGACATCGCCGCGCCGCGGTCCTGGGAGTGCTCCGTCCACAGGATGTCCAGGAGGGTCCGGCCCTCCAGCTCGGGGTGGGCGTGGGTCTGCGCGAAGTGCCCGGGCACCACCCGCGCGCCCAGCTTCCACTCCCCCGAGTGGGCCACGTCCTCGCCGGCCAGCAGCCGCAGGAAGTGCGACTTGCCGGAGCCGTTGGAGCCGAGGACGGCGACCCGTTCGCCGTAGAAGACCTCCAGGTCGAAGGGTTTCATCAGGCCGGTGAGTTCGAGCTGCGCGCAGGTCACGGCCCGTACGCCGGTACGGCCGCCCTTGATGCGCATCCTGATGTCCTGCTCGCGCGGTGGCTCGGGCGGCGGGCCGGCCTCCTCGAACTTGCGCAGCCGGGTCTGGGCGGCCGCGTACCGGGACGCCAACTCGTGGGAGATGGAGGCGGCCTGACGGAGGCTCAGCACGAGTTTCTTCAGCTGGGCGTGCTTCTCGTCCCAGCGGCGGCGCAACTCCTCGAAGCGGGCGAAGCGTTCACGCCGGGCCTCGTGGTAGGTGGCGAAGCCGCCGCCGTGCACCCAGGCGTCGGCGCCGGTCGGCGAGGGTTCCACGGAGACGATCTTCTCGGCGGAGCGGGAGAGGAGTTCGCGGTCGTGGGAGACGAACAGGACCGTCTTGCGGGTCTCCTTCAGCTGCTGCTCCAGCCAGCGCTTGCCGGGCACGTCGAGGTAGTTGTCCGGCTCGTCGAGCAGCAGCACCTCGTCGGTGCCCCGGAACAGCGCCTCCAGCACCAGCCGCTTCTGCTCGCCGCCGGAGAGGGTGCGCACCTGCCGCCACTGGGCCTTCTCGTACGGCACCCCGAGGGCGGCCATGGTGCACATGTCCCAGAGCGTCTCGTGCTCGTAGCCGCGTACCTCGGCCCAGTCGGCGAGGGCCTGCGCGTACTTCAGCTGGGCCGCCTCGTCGTCGACGGTCATGATGCCGTGCTCGGCCTTGTCGACGGCCTGTGCGGCCGTGCGGATGCCGGGCGGTGCGACGGACACGAGGAGGTCCCGTACGGTCGTCTCGTCCCGTACGGAGCCCACGAACTGGCGCATCACGCCGAGGCCGCCGCTGACGGCCACGGTGCCGCCGTGCGGCTTCAGCTCGCCGGAGATCAGCCGAAGCAAGGTGGTCTTGCCGGCGCCGTTGGGTCCGACGAGGGCGACGGCGGCCCCTTCGCCGACCCGGAAGGAGACGTCGCCGAGCAGCGCCCTCCCGTCGGGGAGGTAGTACTCAAGGTGCGCGGCTTCCAGGTGTCCCATGGTGAGGGATTGTGCGGGGTGCCTCCGACCTGGGGCAAACCGTTATCTGCCCGCCGTCTTCGACCGCGGCCCGGTGGGGGGCTGGTCGCGCGGTTCCCCGCGCCCCTCAAAAGAAGGGGCGCTGCGGTGAGCGCCCCTTCAGGGGCGCGGGGAACGGCGCGAGCAACCACGACGTGCCCGCGGCCGAAAACGTCGGCGGCCCTACTCCACCGGCTCCCCCGTCGGCCCGCTCGCCCCCGTCGGCTCCACGACCGCACCCTCCCACGACAGCGCCTTCCAGCCGTCGGCCGGAGAGCCCTCCAGGATCACCACACCGGTGTTGTCGAGGGGGCGGGAGGCCGCGTAGGGGACGTCCACGTTGTCGGCGCGGGCCGCGGTCCACAGGCGGATCGCGGCACCGTGGCTGACCATGGCTACCGTTCCGGCGCCGGTCGCCGCGGCCTCGGCGACCACCGCGTCGTAGCGGCCCAGGACCTCGTCCCCGCTCTCCCCGCCGGGCATGCGCAGCGCCGTGTCCCCGGCCGCCCACGCGAACACCGTGCGCATGTACTCCTCGCCCCGCTCGGAGTGGCCGGGCAGCAGTTCCAGGTCGCCGGCGGACACCTCGCGGATGCCGTCGCGGACGACGGGGCCGAGACCGCGGGCGGCGGCCAGCGGGGCGGCGGTGAGCTGGGTGCGGGTGAGGGTGGAGACGTAGAGGGCCTCGATGTCCTCGCCGGCGAGGGCCCCGGGGAGGGCCGCCGCCTGCTGCTCGCCGAGGGCGGTCAGACCGGGACCGGGTACCGCGGTGTCGAGCAGGAAGTCGACGTTGGTCGGGGTCTGCCCGTGACGTATGAGGAGCAGGCGCATCCGGGGTTCCTCTCACTCGGCTCGCTCGACCGCGACGCGGGCCGGCAGGAAAGTGCCACTTCAGGGTACCCGGACCCGCATGAGCCCAGACCTCGACCTCACCGTCCCGAAGCCCGGCCGGCACCCCCTGCGCGACCGGCTGCTCGCCCTCGACAGCCGGCTGTTCGAGAGCGCCGCCGAGCGGAACTGGCCGTTCGCCGAGCCGGTGCTGCCCCGGCTGAGCCGCACCGCCGACCACGGCGTGCTGTGGCTGGCGGCGGCCGCCGCGGTGGCCGCGACCCGCACGCCCCGGGCCCGCCGGGCCGCCGCCCGCGGCCTGGCCTCGCTCACCCTGGCCTCCCTGACCATCAACACCCTCGGCAAGCGCTCGGTGCGCCGCCCGCGCCCGCTCCTGGACCCGGTGCCCGCGGTACGGCACCTGAAGCGGCAGCCGATCACCACCTCGTTCCCCTCCGGGCACGCCGCGTCGGCGGCCGCCTTCGCGACCGGGATCGCCCTGGAGTCCCCGGCGTGGGGCGCGGTGCTGGCGCCGGTGGCGTTCTCCGTCGCCCTGTCCCGGGTCTACACGGGCGTGCACTTCCCGAGCGACGTGCTCGCGGGTGCGGCGCTGGGGGTGGGCGCCGCGTTGGCGGTACGGGGGCTGGTGCCGACGCGGGCGCGGACCGGCCCGCCGCCCCGGCCGCGCGCCGAGGCCCCGGCGCTGCCCGACGGGGACGGTCTGGTGGTGGTGGCCAACCGGGCCTCCGGCAGCGCCGAGCGGTTCCGGGTGCTGCGCCGCGAGCTGCCGGCGGCGGAGCTGGTGGAGTGTGAACCGGACGAGGTGCAGGCCGAGTTGGCGAAGGCGGCGGTGCGGGCGCGGGCGCTCGGGGTGTGCGGCGGCGACGGCACCGTGAACGCGGCGGCCGGCGTCGCCCTGCGCCACGGGCTGCCGCTCGCGGTACTGCCCGGCGGCACCCTCAACCACTTCGCCCACGACCTGAGCGTGGAGGACGGCCGGGACCTCGGCCGGGCGGTGCGCGAGGGCTCGGCGGTCCGGGTGGACGTCGGCCGCTTCGCCTCCGGCGGCCGGGAGGGCGTCTTCCTGAACACGCTGAGCCTGGGCGTCTACCCGGAGCTGGTCCGGGAGCGGGAACGCTGGTCGCACCGCATCGGCGCCTGGCCGGCCGAGGTGCTGGCCGTACTGCGTGTGCTGCGCGCCGACCGGCATCCGCTCCAGGTCGAACTGCGCGGCGAGACCCACCCGTTGTGGTTGCTGTTCGTCGGCAACTGCCTGTACCACCGGCTGGCCCTGACCCCGGGCCGCCGCACCGACCTGGCGGACGGGCAGCTCGACGTACGCGTGGTGCACGGCGGCCGGCATCCCGCGCTCCGCCTGCTCTCCGCCGCCCTCGCGGGGCCGGTTCCGCTCCCCCGTTCCCGGCTCCGCCCGAGCGGGCGTCACCCCGGCGCCGCGCGCGGCAAGGCCCGGCTGAGCCGGCTGCGCCTGACCGGTGTCGCGGCCGGCACACCGCTCGCGTACGACGGCGAAGTCACCGACGTGTCGGGGGAGATGACGGTGGAGAAGCTGCCGGAGGCACTGACCGTGTACCGGCCGCTGCCCTGATCCGCCGCAGCGGCATGACGGACTGTCAGTCCGCATCATGAAACGCAGGTCTCATCATTCGACATGCGGGCGTAGCGTTGCGGATACCGCGGGACGGGGCCGTCCGGCCCCGTCCGCCGGTGTGACGCGAAGGGGTTGAGCCATGTCGAAGCCACAGGAGACCGCCGTCTACACGCACGGGCACCACGAGTCGGTGCTGCGCTCCCACACCTGGCGCACCGCCGCCAACTCCGCGGCCTACCTGCTCGGTTCGCTGAAGCCCCACATGAAGATCCTGGACATCGGCTGCGGCCCCGGCACGATCACCGCCGACCTGGCCGAGCTGGTCCCCGACGGCCATGTCACCGGCGTCGACCACGCACCGGGCATCCTGGAGCAGGCCCGCGCGACCGCGGCCGGGCGCGGGCTGGCGAACGTGGACTTCGCGGTCGCCGACGTGCACGCGCTGGAGTACCCGGACGACACCTTCTGCGTGGTCCACGCCCACCAGGTGCTCCAGCACGTGGGCGACCCGGTGCAGGCGCTGCGCGAGATGCGCCGGGTCACCAAACCGGACGGCTTCATCGCCGTACGCGACTCGGACTACGCGGCGATGACCTGGTACCCGGCGGTGCCCGGCCTGGACGACTGGTCGGACCTGTACCGGCGGGTGGCCCGCGCCAACGGGGGCGAGCCGGACGCCGGGCGGCGGCTGAGGTCCTGGGCGCTGGCGGCGGGGCTGACGGACATCACGGCCACCTCCGGCACCTGGACGTACAGCACGGCCGAGGAACGGGCCTGGTGGGGCGGGCTGTGGGCGGACCGCACGGTCGCCTCCGCCTATGCGGAGCGAGCCATCGAGGGTGGCCACGCGACCACGGAGGGGTTGGCGGAGATCGCGGCGGCCTGGCGGGAGTGGGCGGAGCAGGAGGACGGCTGGTTCGCCGTACTGCACGGCGAGATCCTCGGCCGCAAGCGAACCTGATGCACGCGGTCCTGCGGGAGCATCAGGGCGAACCCGATGCGCTGACGGTCACGGCTGCTCCCGCACTTCCGCCGGCTCGGTGATCGGCTCGGTGAAGGAGTACGCCGCCCACGGTCCGGTGAGTTCCACCCGCGTCGTCGGTGCCTCGTCCCTCGTGCGGTCGACCAGTTCCACGAATTGCTCGGAATCCGCGCGGGACACCAGATAGGCGGCGTTCAGCAGGTTCTGCCCGGACGCTCCGGAAAGCGCCGCAGGCTGCGGAGGGTGCAGCCGGCAGTCCTCGGCGCGCCCGGAGAGCCGCTCGTGCAGGACACGCGCGAATTCCTCGGCGGCGGGGGCCGGCTGCCCGGGCGGGCCGGCGTACAGCTTGACGCCCCACTCGACCCGCCCGTCGAGCCGGTCGAGGGTGTGCAGGAACTCGGCCTCCCGGGCCTCCATCATGATCCGTACGCCGCTGTCGTCCCGGAAGACCGTGGCCGGCCGGAGCGGCAGTGGCGTGGTGACCGTGGTGAGCGCGTCGATCACGCACTGGTGGGCACGGGCGGTCGCGGCCGTCCAGTCCGGGTCCGCCAGGTGCTCCCGCAGCGGCTCCTCGGCGAAGTCGCCCTCCGGGACCGTGCTGACGACGGCGACCAGCCCGTGGTGCCTGAGCAGCCCCGGCGGGACCCCGGCCACGCCGGTGAGCTGGGCCTGAAGGGCTGCCGCGAACGGACGGCAGACGGCGTACACGTACCGGAGTCCGCCCTGTGAGGTCATCTGTCCTCCTGCTGGCGATGTCCGCGGCCGGCCGTGGAGACCGCCGGTTCGGCGGGCCCCGGTTCGACGAAACTGTACGGCGGGAGCGGTCCGTTGACGCTCAGGTCGAGATGCGGGCGGCTCCTGCGCAGCCGCTCGGCTCCGGCCAGGAAGGACCCGGCGGAGCGCCGGTCCACGAGGAAGGACACGTTGACCAGCCAGCCGGTGGGGTCGGGCTCCGCGCTGACGGCGGCCGACTCGGCTTCGAGCACCTGCCGCACCTCGGCCGCGTCCTCCGCCTCCCGGGCCTGTACGGCGGCCACCACCATCGCGCCGAGCCGCATCCGGCTCTGGTGGGTGCCGCCGCCCGCCTTCCGGCCGGCCTCGGCCAGGGCGCGCAGCTCGGGGTCCTCGGACATCACGCGGTGCAGCACGGCCTCTTCGATGTGGCCGGCCCTGACGTGGTACTCGACCTTGCCGTCGAGGGTGCGCAACCGCTCCCGGTAGTGGTCGGCGCGTTCGGCGAGGACGCCGGTGACGGTGTCGTCGTCCGGGGCGACGCTGCCGAACCGCATGGGCAGCACGCAGCCGCCGTCCCCGGCCCTGGCCAGCACGTTCCGGTGGGCGAGCAGATCCCGGCGCCCGGGCCGGAGCCCGGCGGGGGCCTCACTGACCAGTGCGGCCAGCCCGCCCTCCGTGAGGACCCGCACCCGGCGCGGCGGATCGCCGACCCCGTCCATGCCCTCGGGCAGAGCAGGGTGCGCGGCGGCCGTGATGCCGTAGACGTACGTACTCACTCGTGCTCCTCCCTCTCTCCTTCGCGGCCTCCCGCACCGGGGCGGAGTCCGTGCCGGGTCATCGCACGACGGCCTCCTCGACCAGCAGCCGGCCGGCCACCGCGATCGCGTCGGCGTCGATCCCCGCGGCGTGCAGCTGCTGGTCGGGGGCGGCCGAACCCGGCATGATGCGGACGGCGAGCCGTACCAGCCGCGGCACGGGCCTGCCGTCCGCGAACGCCTCGGCCACGGCGTCGCCGAGCCCGCCCTCCTCGTGGTGGTCCTCGACGGTGAGCAGACAGCCGGTCTCCTCGGCGGCCGTGTACAGCGTCTGCCGGTCGACGGGCTTCACCGAGTAGAGGTCGACGACCCGGATCGCGATGCCGTCCTCGGCGAGCGCGTCGGCGGCCTTCAGCGCCTCGTGCAGGGTGACCCCGGCGGCGACCACGGTCAGCCGGTCCTCCTCGGAGGAGCGCAGCACCTTGCTGCCGCCGACCGGGAACTCCTCGTCCGGGCCGTAGATCACCGGGCTCGCCCCGCGCGAGGTGCGCAGATAGCGGATGCCGTCGAGCCCGGCCATGGTCGCGACGAGCCTGGCGGTCTGGTTGGCGTCGCACGGGTAGAGCACGGTCGAGCCGTACAACGAGCGGAACATCGCCAGGTCCTCCAGGCCCATCTGGGAGGGCCCGTCCTGCCCGATGGCCACGCCCGCGTGCGAGCCGACCAGGTTGATCCCGCTGCCGCTGACGGCGGCCATCCGCACGAAGTCGTAGGCCCGGCTCAGGAAGGCGGCGAAGGTCGCGGCGTACGGCACCCAGCCGCGCGTGGCCATGCCGACGGCACCGGCGACGAGTTGCTGTTCGGCGATGTAGAACTCGAAGTAGCGGTCGGGGTGTTCCTTGCCGAAGAGCTCGGTCCGGGTGGAGTCGCCGACCTCGCCGTCCAGCGCGACCACGTCGGCGCGGGCGTGGCCCAGCGCGACGAGCGCCTTGCCGAAGGCGTCCCGGGTGGGGACCTCTTCTCCCTTGTCGTAGCGCGGGAGTTCGAGCGCGCCCGTGGGCACCGAGTGCAGTGCGCGGGCCGCCGGCGGCTCCTTCACGTGGACGTGCAGGTCCCGTACCCCGCCGAGTTCGGCAACGGCCTCCGCAGCGTCCGGCAGCGGCTTGCCGTGCATGCCCTCGCGGTCCTCGACCGAGGCGACACCCCGGCCCTTGCGGGTGCGGGCGAGGATCACGGTGGGCTGTCCGGGGGTGGCCGCGGCCTCGCCGCAGGCGCGGTCGACGGCGTCCACGTCGTGCCCGTCGATCTGCACGGTGTGCCAGCCGAAGGCCTGGAAGCGGCGGGCGTAGGCGTCGAGGTCATGGCCGTGCCGGGTGGGGCCGCGCTGGCCGAGCCGGTTGACGTCCACGATCGCGGTGAGGTTGTCGAGGTGCTCGTACCCGGCGTGCTCGGCGGCCTCCCAGACGGAGCCCTCCGCCAGCTCGCTGTCCCCGCACAGCACCCAGACCCGGTAACGGCCGTGCTCCAGCCGCTTCCCGGACAGCGCGATGCCGACGCCGACCGGCAGTCCCTGGCCGAGCGAGCCGGTGGCGGTCTCCACCCAGGGCAGCCGGCGCGGGGTCGGGTGCCCCTCCAGGTGGCTGCCGAGCATGCGGAAGGTGAGCAGTTCGGCGTCGTCGATGGCACCGGCCGCCTTGTAGGCGGCGTACAGCAGCGGCGAGGCGTGGCCCTTGGAGAGGACGAAGCGGTCGTTGCCGGGGTGGTCGGGCCGCTCGAAGTCGTAGCGCAGATGGTGGGCGAGCAGGACGGCCATCACGTCGGCGGCGGACATCGACGAGGTCGGATGCCCGGACTCGGCCGCGGCGGCCGCCCGCACGCTGTCCACGCGCAACTGCTGGGCGAGTTCGACGAGTTCGGCGGTGTTCATGAGGCTCCTTCCGGAGGATGGTCCGTGACGGATTCGGGGGCCTTCGGCAGGGACCGACGATCGGCCGCCCCTTCTCCGCAGGGCACCGGACAGCGGATGGGCGATCCGCCGGGGCCGAGGATCCCCGCGGCGCCCCGGGGCCGCAGGGGCAGATACAGGAAGTGGTCGGTGCGGTCACGCAGGGTGATACCTGCGCGGCCCCGGGCCGGCCGCGTAGGCGTGCGGGCCGCACGGTACCCGGCGAACCCGGCGCCGACGATCACAGTCCGGGGCCGACGACTCACGGTGCGCCTCCGGGGATACGACGAGGTCCAAGGCCACCCACGTAACCGTAGGCTCGACCTTGAAACACCGCGCGTCGGGACACCGCCCGCTCCGGCGCGCCCGGGAGGGGCGGTGGGGGGCACCCCCGGCCGGGAGCTGGGCAGGCCCTGCGCGACCCGTCAGCCCCGGTGATGAGGCGCCTCCGGATCCACACCCGGCCTGGGCGGAGCCGCCGGCATCGGCGGATACGGCAGCCCCAGCCCGCCGGGCGGTGCCCCTGGCGCCGTCCCGCCGGCCACCCGGTGCGGCGCATGCGGCCTCTTCGGCCGCCCCGCCTCCCGCAGCGCACCGGCGACCGCGCCCAGGATCACCGCGGTGACCAGCGCCGCGGCCCACGCCGGCAGCAGGATCGCCCAGGCCAGCCCCACGGCCAGCGCCACGGCAGCCCCGGCGTAAAGGGCGACCGCGCCGGACGCGCCGTACAGCACGGCGGCCCGCCGCCGCTTGCGGCCCTGCTCGCGCAGCTCGTCCCGCACGGTCTCGCGGGCGACCTGTGCCAGCTCGTCGACGAGGTCCTTGTCCAGATGTTCGAGATGATCCAGGTGTTCCATACCGCGCGGGTACCCGGACCGGAATTGCCGTAACAGGAGATCACCGGAGGCCGCCCCGTCCCGGCCCGCGGCAACTAGGCTCGTGCCCATGGAGATTCTGGGCGCCTCCCTGCGCATCTGCGTCGACGACCTCGATACCGCGATCCCGTTCTACGAACGCCTCTCCGGCGGCAGAGCCCAGCGCTTCGAACGCGGCAGTGTCCAGGTCGCCGCGGTCGGCTCCTTCCTCCTGATGAGCGGACCGGAGTCGGAGCTGGAGGTGCTGCGCAAGGTGGCCGCGACGATCGCGGTGCAGGACGTCGAGGCGGCCCACCGGCTCCTCGACGACCTCGGCGCCCGCGTCCTCGCGGGGCCGATGGCCACGCCCGTCGGCCACACGCTGCTCGCGATGCACCCGGACGGCTCGGTCTTCGAGTACGTCGACCAGCACCGGGACTGAGGCGGGGACCGGTCAGAGGCCCGGCGGCCGCATCCGGAAGTCGTACCGGGCGGGCAGCGGCTCGTCACCGAGCCGCGCCCACAGCCGGCCGAGCGCGTCCGAGCCCTCCCGCAGGTCGGCCACCTCGAACCCGGACTCGAACACGGCCCGGGCCGCCGCCCGCCGCCCCTCCGCGAGCAGCAGCTCCGCCTCCAGGAGCCGGAACCGGCCGCGCTCCCGGATCGCGGGCAGCAGCGCCTCCCACACGGCCCGGGCGTCCACGACCCGCCGCACCCGCAGCAGCGCCTCGACGGCCTCCCGGCCGAGCGCCGCGCAGGCCGCCGTCCAGGTCTCGCCGTCGTCACGGCGCTCCCGGCACAGGTCGTCGAAGGCGTCCGCGTACCGCTCGGCGGCCCGCTCGTGCTGTCCGTACTCCTGGTCGGCGACGGCGAGACAGCGCAGCAGCGGCCAGAGCGACGGGGCGAGGGCGAGGGCCCGCTCCCAGCTGCGGACGGCCTGGGCACGGTCGCCGGCGTGCCACTGGGCGACGCCGAGGTGGTACTCGGTGTGCGGGGTGGCGGGGGCCGTCTCCAGCATGTCCCGCCAGTGCGGGGCCACCAGCGTCGGTCCGGGCGGCCGTACCCGGCGGGGTTCGGGCAGGGTGCCGGTGCGCAGCAGCTCCCGCCAGGGCGCCTGTTCCCCGGTCAGCGTCGACTCGGCGAACGGTGTGCCGGGCAGCTTCCAGTCGGCGCGCAGCACTTCGAGGGCGCCCCAGCCGGAGCCGGTGGCGAGGAGTTCGCCGGGTTCGGTGTCGGCGTACGGTTTCCAGGCGGCGTGGGCGGCGTCGAACGCGGCGCGCGGCAGGGCGAGTTCGAGTTGCCCGGCGACGTCTCGCGGCGCTGCCCGCAGCGGGCCGTAGGCCTCCAGCCAGGAGACCTCGCTCTCCGCGTCGAGGCGGACGTGTTCCAGCTGGGTGCGGGCCAGTCCGGCCTGGATCTCGCGGTAGCCGTCGGTGCCGGGTCCGCCGAGCCACTCCTGCCAGCGCCGGCCTCCGGGCCCCGACCCCCACACGAACTGTTTCCGGCCGCGCAGTGCGTCGGTGGAGGTCTGCACCAGGCCGTGCCCGTCGGCGTCGAGCGCGGCGATCCAGCGGCGCCGCCCGTCCGGGATGTCGTAGAACCAGTCCGCCGGGTACGGGGGCCGGACGTCGTACGCCGGGACGGGCACCCGGCGCAGTCGGCGCTCGGGCCCGAACTCCCAGGCCTCCTCGGCCGGGACGACGATCCGGCGGTCCTCCGGTACGGCCGTGCTGGACCACCAGTAGCCGGGCACCGGGTGTTCGTGGGGGTTGCGGACGCGGACGCCGGCGTACAGGAAGTCGGAGCCGTCCGGCAGCCACAGGTCGACCTGGAAGGGCAGGTCGCGCAGTCGTTCCCATTCCCACAGCCGGAGCATCTCGCCGCCGTCGGGGGCGGGGACGCGGGCCGCGTGGAGCGGGGCGCAGGAGAGGGTGGTGTGGCCGGTGGCGCCGATGTTCCACTCGATGCCGCCGGCGAACCAGGCGCCGTTGAGAGCGAGGTTGGCGGGCTGGAACACGGGGTTGCGGTGCAGGAGTTCACGGCCGGTGGGCAGGTGGACGAGGGAGGCGACGCGGCCGCCGAGGCCGGGCAGGACGGTGGCCCGCAGCCGGTCGTTCTCGATCACCAGGGCGTCGAACCCGCGCGGCGTGCGGGCTCTGCCGTAGCCGTCGCGGACCCGTACCGGGAGCAGGCTGCGCAGCGGTTCGTGGCCGAGTTGCCGGGCCATGTCCCGGGGCAGGTCCTCCCGGTCGCGCTCGTCGATGCGGTGGATCTCGTCCGGGGGGCGGAGCGGCGGCAGCGGGTTGTCCGGGCCCAACTCCGCCGCGGGCAGGGTCAGTACCTCACGTCGGATCCTCGTCACGATCACCATGGAACCCGCCGCCGGGTGAGCTGGCCAGGGGAGCTGCCGGTCAGGATTGCGCAAAGGCGGGCGGGCCGAGGTCATCGGCGCAGGGGCGGCGGGCCGAGGTCATCCGGGCAGGGCCGGCGGGGCGAGGTCAGCGGGCGGTCCGCATCTCCGCCGTGATCGCCCAGCGTTCGTGGTCCCGCCAGGCCCCGTCGATGTAGATCATGTCCGGTGAGAAGCCCTCCAGCCGGAACCCGGCGCCGCGCGCGAGCGCGATGGACGCGGTGTTGCCGGGCTGTACGTTGATCTCCAGCCGGTGCAGCCGCATCGGCCCGAAGGCGTGGTCCACGACCAGGCCCATCGCCTCCCGCATCAGGCCGCGCCCGGCCGCGTGCGCGAACGCGCCGTAGCCGAGCGCACCGCACTGGAAGCCGCCCTCGACGATGTTGTTGATGTTGATGAACCCGGCGATCGCGCCCTCGGGCTCCCCCGCCTTCTCGCACACCAGGAAACCCGCCTTGCTGCGGTCCTCGATCAGCCGTCCCGCATAGCCGGCGTAGGCCGCGTCCGTGGTGGGCGGGAACAGCCAGGGCTGGTGGAGGTCCTTGCTCTCCCGGGCGCGGGCGATGAACTCGGCACCGTCCTCGTAGGTGTACGGACGGATGCCCACGCGGGGACCCTCGGCGAGATATCGGGAAGCGGTGTGCGGCATCCCGACACCCTACGCGGAGCCGCCTCCGGCGCGGGTGGCCTCTCAGCGCAGGGCCGGCTCCCGCAGGGTCAGCGTGCCCGCGTCCGCGTCCAGCTCGGCGGCGACTCCGAGCGGCATCGTCAGGGCCGCCTCGCAGTGCCCGAAGCCGAACTCCTCCAGCACCGGCACGCCCAGGCCGCCGAGCCGGTCGAGGAGCATCGGCCGCGCCTGCTCGTAGGGCCCGCACCGGTCCCAGGAACCGAGCAGGATCCCGGCGACACCGTCGAGCAGACCGGACCGCAGCAGCTGGGTGATGCTCCGGTCGAGGCTGTACGGTGCCTCGCCGACGTCCTCCAGCAGGAGCAGACCGCCCCGCAAGCCGGGGTGGGTGTGCGGGGTGCCGACGCCCGTGGCGAGCAGCCGCAGGCAGCCGCCGACGGTGACACCCGTGGCCCGGCCGCCCACCAGCGCGGCGCCCCGGGAGGGGATGGTGCGGACCGTCTCCGGGGCGAAGAGGGTGGCCCGCAGGTGTTCCTGCGCCTCGGTGCTCTTGACGAAGTCGGCGCCGGCGGCCACCGGCCCGTACAGGGTGGCGAGGCCGAGCCGGGTCGCGAACGCCTCGTGCAGCACGGTCGCGTCGCTGAAGCCGACGAACACCTTCGGGCCGCCCGCCCGCATCGCCTCCCAGTCCAGCAGGTCGACGAGGCGCTGGGCGCCGTAGCCGCCGCGCGCGCAGAGCACGGCGGAGACGGACGGGTCGCACCAGGCCTGCTGGAGGTCGGCCGCGCGCTCGGCGTCGGAGCCCGCGAGGTACCCGAGCCCGCCGTCGGTGGCGAGCACGTGGGGAGCGGTCACCGGGTCGAGGTCCCAGCCGCGCAGGACGTCGAGGCCGGCCTGGAGCCGCTCCTCCAGCACCGGCCCGCTCGGCGCCACGACGGCGACCCGGGCACCGGCGGAGAGCCTGGCGGGTCTCCTCAGTTCGGTCACTTCGGTCTGTTCCGGCACTTCGGTCACTTCACCAGTTCCAGCTCGGGGATTCCGGGCACGTCCAGCCCGAACACCTGAGCGTAGAGGGCGAGCTCCGCCTCCAGCGCGCGGACCATGGTCTCCGCACGCCGGAAGCCGTGGCCCTCGCCCGCGAAGGTGAGGTACGCGTGCGGCACCGGACGCCCGTCGAGCCGGGCGAGGAAGCGCTCGCACTGCGCGGGCGGGCAGATCACGTCGTCCAGGCCCTGGAGCAGCAGGAAGGGCGCGGTGAGCCGGTCGGCGTGCTCGGCGGGCGACCGCTCGACGTACCGCTCGGGCACCTCGGCGAGCGGGCCGATCAGGGATTCCAGGTACTGGGACTCGAAGTCGTGGGTCTCCCCCGCGCCCCAGCCGGTGAGGTCCAGGACGGGGTAGGCGATGGTGCCGCAGGCGTAGACGTCGGTGCCGGTCAGGGAGGCGGCGGCGGTCCAGCCGCCGGCGCTGCCGCCGCGGATCGCGAGCCGGGCCCGGTCGGCGGTGCCCTCCTCGGCGAGGGCGAGCGCGACGGCCGCGCAGTCCTCGACGTCGACCACGCCCCACTGCTCGCGCAGCCGCTCCCGGTACGCCCGCCCGTATCCGGTGGACCCGCCGTAGTTGACCTCGGCGACCCCGATGCCCCGGGAGGTGAAGTAGGCGATCGCAAGGTCGAGGACGAGCGGTGTCCTGCTGGTGGGGCCGCCGTGCGCCCAGACGACGTAGGGCGGCAGCTCGCCGTCGGGGGCGCGGTGGCCGGGGTGGTGGGGCGGGTGGATGTGGGCGTGCACCTCGCGGCCGCCGGGTCCCGCGAAGGTGCGGATCTGCGGGTCGGGGTAGTAGGCGGGGTCGACCGCGTCCCGGTGCGGGGTGCCGACGACCCGGGCCCGGCCGGAGGCGGTGTCGAGTTCGACGACCTCGTGGGCGGTGCGCGGGCCGGCGCCGACCGCGAGGACGCGGGTGCCGTGCACGGCGAGGGTGGCGGAGAACTCGGTCCACGGCCCGGCCGCGTCGGCGATCTCGCCGGTCTCCGGATCGAGTACCCCGAGTGTCATCGCCCCGCGGCCGTGGAGGACCGCGACCAGCCCGTTGTCCAGCGGTGCGAACCAGTTCTGGCCGAGCCGCCAGAGCGGCCCCGCGAACTCCTCCTCGCGCGGGCACAGGGCGATGTCGTCGCGGTACAGGTTCCACCAGCCGCCGCGGTCGCTCGCGTACAGCAGCCGGTCGTCCGCGGACCACGCCACCTGCGCCACCGCTTCGCCGGGACCGCCGGCCACGGTGCGGACCGTGTGCAGGGTTCCGTCCGCGCCGACCTCGCCGACCAGCAGTTCCGTGCCGTCCCACGGCATCCGCGGATGGTCCCAGGCGAGCCAGGCGGCCCGGCGTCCGTCGTGCGTCAGACGCGGCCCGGTGACGAACCGGTGCCGTTCGCCGGTGAGTTCGCGTACGGCGGCCCGGTCGTCGGCGGCCGAGCCGTCCAGCGGTACGGCGGCGAGCACCCGCCGGACGTCGGTGGCTGCGGCTCCGGTGAACTCCTCAAGGACGCACCAGACTTCACCCCGGTCGAGCAGCAACTGCGGCTCGGCCCAGCGGGGTCCGGGCGGGGTCAGCGGCCGGGGTGTCCCGCCGGGCCGGTACAGGTACAGCCGCTGGTCGTCGAAGTGGACGAAGACCAGCAGCGGCTGTCCGTCGCCGTCGGGTACGGCACCGGCCCACGGGTGTCCGCCGTACTCGATGACCCGGCTGCGGACGTTCCAGGGTGCGGGCAGCACGGACTCCCCGGTGGAGCCGCTGACGAGGGTCCTGCGGCCGCCCTCCGCGGGCCGGGGTTCGGTCCACCAGGGCTCGTCGCCGACGAAGCCCACCCACTCGGCGAAGCCGTCGTGCGCCGCGGCCAGGGCCGCGTCGACGGGTGAGGGCCACGAGCCGTACGCCTTCGTCTCCACGTTCTCTCCTCCTCGTCCGTGCCGAGCCGCGCCGAGCAGCGCCGCGCCGCGCTGTGCCGTGCTACGCCGTGCGCAGGAAGCGGTCCAGGACCTGGACGCCGAAGTGCAGGGCCTCGACGGGGACGCGTTCGTCGACGCCGTGGAACAGGGCCTGGTAGTCGAGGTCCTCGGGCAGCTTGAGCGGGGCGAAGCCGTAGCCGGTGATGCCGAGCCGGGAGAACTGCTTGGCGTCGGTGCCGCCCGACATGCAGTACGGCACCACGTGGCCGTCGGGGGCGAACTCCTCGACGGCGGCGCGCATCCGGGCGTACGTCGGTGAGTCCAGCGGTGCCTGGAGGGCGACCTCGCGGTGGTGGAACTCCCAGTCGACGTCGGGGCCGGTGAGGAGGTCGAGGGTGGCACGGAACTCGTCCTCGGTGCCGTACAGATAGCGTCCGTCGACGAAGGCGACGGCCTCGCCCGGGATGACGTTGACCTTGTAACCGGCGTTCAGCATGGTCGGGTTGGCGCTGTTGCGGACGGTGGCCTCGACCAGCTTGGCGGCCGGGCCGAGCTTGTCGAGGAGCAGGTCGACATCGTGCAGGTCGGGCTCGATGCCGTACAGCGTGGCGAGTTCGGTGAGGGCGGCGGAGACCGTCGGGGTGAGCCGGAGCGGCCACCGGTGCTCGCCGATGCGGGTGACGGCGGCGGCGAGCCGGGTGACCGCGTTCTCGGAGTTGACCTTGGAGCCGTGCCCGGCCCGCCCGCGCGCGGTGAGCTTGAGCCAGGCGGTGCCGCGCTCCCCGGCGGCGACGGGGTAGAGCTGCCGTCCGGTGCCGTCGTGGAAGGTGAAGGCGCCGGACTCGGAGACGCCTTCGGTGCAGCCCTCGAACAGTTCGGGGTGGTGGTCGGCGAGGAACCCGGAGCCGTCCTCGGCGCTGGCCTCCTCGTCGGCGGTGAACGCGACGACGACGTCCCGGCGCGGCCGTACCCCCTCCCGGGCCCAGGCCCGCACCACGGCCAGGATCATCGCGTCCATGTTCTTCATGTCGACGGCGCCCCGCCCCCACACCACCCCGTCGCGGACCTCCCCGGAGAACGGGTCGACGCTCCAGTCGGCGGCCTGGGCGGGTACGACGTCGAGGTGACCGTGGACCAGGAGCGCGTCCGCGGTCGGGTCCGTGCCCTCGATGCGGGCGACGACGTTGGTGCGCCCCGCGGTCCGTTCCAGGAGGATCGGCTCCAGGCCCGCCTCCGCGAGCCGCTCGGCCGCGTACTCGGCGGCCGGCCGCTCCCGGCAGTCGCCGCCGCCGAAGTTGCTGGTGTCGATCCGGATCAGCTCGGCGGTGAACCGGACGACCTCGTCGAGTGCCTGCTGGTCAGCCATACTGCTCCTCCACCGCGGCCGAGACGATCGTGGTGACCGCCTTGAAGGTGCGGATGCCGTCGTACATGGTCCCCTCGGTGTACGCCACCTTCCGCTCGCCGACCTGGTCCACGCCGGGGACGACGGTGGCGGCGAGGGCGAGGTGCTCGGCGTCGAACTCCAGGGCGATCGTGAAGGGCCCACCGGTGACGGGTTCGTGCCGCACCGCGAGCTGGACCGCGTCCTTGGCGGCGGCGCGGATGTCGGCGGCGGTCCGGGCGGGCGTCCGGCACACGGCCGCATACCGCGAGACGTGGTCCTTGACGGCGACCTTGCGGGCCTCGGGCGCGTAGCCGAGGGCGTCCTCGCAGGCCAGGTCGTCGCCGGTGACGAGGACGACCGGGACGCCGTACTCGGCGACGACGTGCGCGTTGAGCAGCCCCTCGCTGGCGCGCACGTCGTTGAGCCAGACGCCGGTGACGGAGTTGGGGAGGTAGGTGTGGGCGAGGACGCCCTCCATGCCGGCGCCGGTGTGGTAGCCGATGAAGGCGATGCCGTCGACGTCGCCGTGCTGGACGCCCTCGACCATGGAGAGCGTCTTGTGGCGGCCGGTGATCATCTGGGCGCGGTCGTCGAGCTGCTCCAGGAGCAGGTTGCGCATGCTCCAGTGGGCCTCGTTGATGAGGACCTCGTCGGCGCCGCCGTCGTAGAAGCCGAGGACGGCGGCGTTGACGTCGGAGGTGAACATCGGCCGGCACCGCTCCCACTGCGGCGCGCCGGGCAGCACGTCGCCGGGCCAGGTCACCCCGGTGGCGCCCTCCATGTCGGCGCTGATGAGGATCTTCATGGGGCTTCACGTTACGCGTCGACGAGGGAACTTCCTACAAGGCGGAGAGGGGGTTGAGCCCACTGCCGGACCTCGGCACCGCGGAGACCCCGGAGCCGGAATCCCCATGCGCTCCCCAAGGCACCCAACCCGCCGCCGGCGCGTCAGAGCCAGGTTATGGCGCCCGGTCATCCCACAGGGCGCCTGTGCCTTCGAACGATACGGGCCGGCGGATAGGCGGGGTACTCACTTCCCGATCCCTTGAGGACCTGCCCTACTAGGGGCCTCAAAGCCATGCCCCTTTTGGGTCATTATATTAATACATATGCCGCGCATCCCTGTTTCGATGAGTGGTGGCCGGCGGACGCTCGCAGCGACACCGCACCTGCTCTGACTGGTCCGTGGTGCATTGCGCGAGCCGTTCCCCCTCCTCCGCGAAGGGACGTCTCCTTTTCATGCCCACCAACAACAAGACCCGCACTGCGTCGGCGCCGAGGAAATCGGCGCCCTCCCAGGACAAGCTGATCGAGTCCCTGAAGCAGTACATCCGCACGCGGGGTCCGGACCTGCTCGCAGACCCCAACGTGTCGTCCGTCGGGATCGGTCACAAGCTCAGGAACGGCACCCGAGGGAAACAGATTGCACTGCAGTTCACGGTCAACAGGAAGGCCGAGCCGGAAGCCCTCGAGGCGCTGGGCACGACCCGGATCCCGGAGACGATCGCGGTGGACGGGGTGGAGGTGCCGACCGACGTCATCGAACGCAGCTACCAGCCCCACTTCCGGGTGGTGGCGGAGGCTGAGAAGCCTCCCCGAAAGACCCGTCTCAACCCCATAGCCCCGGGGGCCAGTGTCGGCGGTGTGACGGTCACGGCCGGCACCATCGGCTGCATCGTGTTCGACAGGGCTGACGGCACCCCGTACGTGCTCAGCAACTGGCACGTACTGCAGGGCCCGGACGGTCAGCTGGGCGAGGAAGTCGTCCAACCCGGCCGGTTCGACGACAACCAGATCTCCAGCAACCGCCTCGGCGACTTGAGGCGGTCCCACCTCGGCCCGGCCGGCGACTGCGCCGTGGCCACCATCGAAGAGGGTCGGAGCGTCGATCCCAAGATCTTGGGACTTGACGTGGCACCCCAGGAGTTGGGTGAGCCGGCTCTGGGAGACAAGGTCGTCAAGAGCGGACGGACCACGGGCGTCACCCACGGGATCGTCCGCCGTATCCACACGATGGCCAAGATCGACTACGGTGGCGACGTCGGTGAGAAAACCATCGGCTGCTTCGAGATCGGGCCCGACAACGAGCACCCGGCGGCAGACAAGCAGATCAGCAGCGGCGGCGACTCGGGTGCGGTCTGGCTGTTCAAGCAGAACGGCCGACCGAGCAAGGTCGTCGCCGGCCTGCACTTCGGCGGTGAAAGCGCCGGCGACCCCGACGACCACGCGCTGGCCTGCCTCTCCAGCTCCGTCTTCGAGAAGCTCGACATCACCCTGCAGCAGCCCTCTCCCGAGGAGGTACAGCCCCTGCAGGGCTACAACCCGGACTTCCTCAGCGAGCGGATCGACATACCGCAGCTGACCGCAGAGATCAGCGGGGACACCATACGCCTCAGTGGCTCCGAGGTCATTCCGTACACGCACTACTCGCTGGCCCTCAGCAAGAAGCGGCATTTCCCCTTCTGGGTGGGCTGGAACATCGACGGCGGGAGCCTCAAGAAGCTCAGCCGGTCCGGCATACCCTTCACCAAGGACCCGCGACTTCCCGCGAACACACAGGTCGGGAACGAACTGTACGAGGCCAACCGGCTCGACCGCGGCCACATCGCCCGCCGCGCGGACCTGATTTGGGGCAGCATGCCCGAGGCACAGAAGGCGAACACCGACTCGTTCTTCTACACCAACATCACCCCGCAGATGGACGACTTCAACCAGAGCGCCAAGAACGGCCTGTGGGGCGAGCTGGAGGATGCCGTCTTCGCCGACGTCGACGTCGACGACCTCAAGGTGAGCGTCTTCGGTGGGCCGGTCCTCCAGGACGACGACCGCGTCTACCGGGACGTGAAGATCCCCCGTGAGTTCTGGAAGGTCATCGCCTTCGTCGAGCGAGGCGAGTTGAAAGCCAAGGCGTTCTTGCTCACGCAGAACCTGGACCAGCTCGAAACCCTGGACCTCGGCGAGTTCCGCGTCTTCCAGATCACCCTCGACGAGGTCGAGGAACGAGCCCATATCCGCTTCCCCACCGCCCTTCACAAGGGCGACCACCTGCTCGTGCCCGAGACGGTGGCTGAGCGGACGCCATTGGATGACCTGGCCGACATCCACTGGGACTGACCAGGCGGCCCGCCGGCGTGTCTCGTCAAGCTGCAGCGCGTGAGACACGCCGGCTCCTCACGGGACGAGGACGAGGGCGCTGCCTTCGAGTCGGCCGCGATGGAAGATCGGGCCCCATACCCCGCAGAAGTCCTTGGGCGGGTGGATCTCCTGGCCCGGACAGGTGCTGACCAGGTCGGCGTCGAGGGACCTGGGAGGACAGCGCGTGTGATCGACCAGCTCACCCCCGGTGTGGCTGCGCCCGCCGCTCCCGCACCGAGCGAACCTCGCGGAGAAGGCCTGTCCTAGGTCGACCGCCGTATGCACGAGCTCGCCGACCAGAAGGCCGCCGCCGGTCAGCAGCTCTCCAGGGTCGGAGCCACGGGCAACGCCGCAGGACGGCATCTGCGCTTCGAGCCGTCCAAAACCCGATGCCCACGCCCGGGCGCGTCCCGATGGAGAGACGCTTGCTCACCAGGGACGATGATGCTCGAAACCTCCGGCGCGGCGGCGGATCTCCTCTGCGGACGCGCCGCAGACGTGCGTCTGCGCAACGGCATGACCGGCGGCCCAAGGAGATGATCAGGTGCCAACTCCCCCCAAGCCTCATGGCGGCTTGCGCCCCAAGGTGCGACGGCCCTCGCTGAGAACCTGGCGGTCAAGGGTGGCCCTGGCGCTGATCGAGCTGGTCCTTCTCACGACGACGGTGCTGCTGGCCCGGTTCGGCCTCGCGGACGTCCTTCATGCCCTGACCTTCCCCGGTCGGTTCACCGGTGCCGTTCTTCTCGTGGTCTCGTTCACCACGTTGCTGGGCGCCGCCGCCGTGCCCGACCACTGGATCCAGCATTGCTTCCCCTATTCCGGCCTGGTCGCGCTGGTCGGCGCGTTCACGGCCCTGCTGGCCAACGTCATGATGCTGGCCTCTACGTGGGAGGACGGCGACTCCACGTACTACAAGTCGGTGTTCGCCGTGCTCTCGGTGGGTTCGGCGGCGGCTGCGTTCACGGTGTGGCGGACGTCGGTCATGGTCCCCACTCCCAAGCGGGTGGCCGTCGCGGTGATCGTTCCCTCAGTCATCGCGGTCGCCAATTTCGGCTACCAGAACCTTTATCAGCCGAACGAGCGTGACACCAGGCCCGTCATCACCTTGTCCATGGGGAAAGCGGTGCTGAGCAATGACCGCAAGGCCTTCGCCGTACCGGTCGACATCACCTTCCAGAACCGCGGTGAGAGGAGTTTCTATGTGCTCGGCTCCGAATTCCACGCGATGGCGCAACGGGTGCAGCTCAGCCCCAAGGACCGGCTGCAACAGCAGTGGCGAACCGATGCCGACCAGTGGAGCAAATCCTCGGAAATGAACCCGCTCTCTCGCAAGGAGATCCACGAGGCCGGCGATCTGCTGGAGGCGAAACCGTGGATGCCCTTTGGTTATTGGATCGAGTCGAATGACACCTTCGCCACCCGGTTGGTGGTACAACTGCCCATCAACACGCCGTACGACCAGGTGACGTTCTACGCCACCGCGAACCTCGCGCGCAAGGACCGGATCGAGCTGCAGCCACCGCTCCATTTTCTGACGAATTCCTGGAACGCGAAAAAGGTCCCCGAATGGGTGAAGAAACAACGGACAAAGGGCATCGACTTCCTCGTCTACCGTGCCAGGGTGCACGAGAACAACGCGGTCGACGAGTACACGCGGGATGCGCGTTGGGCGACCGTCTACTGGAGGTTCGGCGAGCACGGCGCGACAGTGGTGACGTCCATCACGCGCCACGGCGAGGAGGGCCGCGTCGCCGGCTCTGCGGAACAACGTGATGTGACAAGCCGGTACGGCCTCGTCGAACTCCGCACGGGCCCTTACGTGCGGAACCTGTGGGACATCAAGAGCCAGCGCTGACGGGCAGACGTTCCAGCCAGGCCACCAGCGCGAGCGAGCTGTTCATCCGGTCCCAGGAGTACGCGTCACCGATGCCGAGCCGAGCCTCCCGTACCGCATGACACAGCGTCTCGACGTCGAACATCTCCGCGACCAGCGGATGCCCGGCGGAGCGGCACAGGGCGATGAGTTCGTCGCCGTGTGCCCGCAGGCCGCGCGCATAGAGGTCGTCGAACGGGACCTTGACCGCCCTGCCGCTGATCGAGGCCGGGAGCAGGTCCGCCATGGCCTCACGCAGAACCGCCTTCGGACGGCCCGCCCGGAACGTGGCCGTGACGGGGAGACGGCTCATCGTGGCGACGACCCCCCGGTCGAGGAAAGGGTGCGAGAGGAAGAACCCGTCCTCTCGCACGCGATGCCAGGACAGCAGGTCGGGAGCGGCTACGTAGTTGGCGGCGTCGTACAGCGACTGTTCCGGCCTGCGCCCGAACACGAAGCGGCTCTCCGCGATACCGGCCTCCCGGTAGCCATGAGCCCGGGCGAATCCGGGCCGCAGCCATCGGGGGCGGTTGAAGGTGCCGAGACCGCCCAGCACCGTCCCGCCGCGGACCCATGCGGTGATCCGTTCGGTGGTGAGCGGAAAAGCCGGCTGGACCACGTAGGCGTGGACGACGTCCCGCAGGCCCCGCTCGCTTCCCGCGGCCCAGGCGCGTGCCTGCTGGGTCATCTGCCGCAGCCGGCCCGTACGGGCGAGCCTGTGCAGGTGGAACGGGTTGGCGTCGGCGACGGGATCGGCCCCGCAGCCGGTCAGAAGGGTGTCACAGCCCAGTTCCGCGGCCGCGCCGTGGAGTCTGCTCCAGAACGGGGCGCGGAACGCGTGCGCATGAGGCTCGTCCGCGTCTCCCGCGTGGTGCCGGAAGTCGTCGAAGTCGGCCACGTCGTCGGCATCGACGATGACCGGGCACGCCGCTGGTGCGTGACGGCGGATCTCCTCCAGCGCGATGTCGAGGTACGGCTGCTCCGCCGCCAGCTCTCCGCGGGAGAAACGCCCGCCGAGCAGGACCAGGTTCCCAGGGCCGACTCGCCTCTCGGCCAGCAGACGCACGGCGAGCAGCGCAACGCTGGTGGAGTCGGTGCCGCCGGATACATGGCATGCCGTCGTCGTGCCCAGACGGCGTGCGACGGCGTTCTCAAGAGCCAGGCGCAGCTCCTGCGCGGCCTCACCCAGGTGGAGGTCAGCCGTCGGCGCGGGCGGGTCGGTGGCCCGACGCACGGGTCGCAGCGTACGACGGCGCAACTGCCCGGTGAGGGAAAGTTCCACCACCTCTCCGCCGAGCACGCGGTGTACCCCGGCGAACGGCGTGAGGTCCGTGTGCGGTTGCGCCGAGTTCCCGGTGAGGTAGCGGCAGAAGTAGCGGGGATCCAGCTCTGTGGCGTTCCCCAGACTCCGGGCGGAGGTGCTCACGGCATGCACGAGGCCATCCGACGCCCGGAAGAACAGCGGGATGCGTGCCTGTTCGTCGCGCAACAGAAGGATGCGGTCGCGGCAGACCAGAACGGCCGCGTAGTCGCCCGTCGGCAGCGGCGGGGCGGCTCCCTTCGTGGCGTAGGCGTCGAGGAGGCCGTGTGCGCCCGCCGACCGGTCGCGGGCCGCGCCGACCCAGCCGACGACGGCCGCGGTGCCGGCGGGCGAGGAGACTGTCGTCACGAGTCCCTGGCGCTTCATGGCGTCGGAGGTCCGGAGCCTCGGTGCTCCGTCGGCCCAATCGAGGCGGAGCGCATCCATGTCACCGTCCCCCGCAGTCGATCGACAGCACCGGTGTGTAGGCGTGCCCTCGCGGATCGGCGTCCGGGATGCACACGCCGGCCGAGTCCGTCCAGGCGTGCAGGGCGAAGGGGTGTTCGCGGACACCGACGTGGAGTACGGCCTTCAGGCCGCGCCGCCGTAGCAGGAGGAAGGCGGTCACGGCCTCGGACTTGCAGTCGCCGTTGACGAACCAGCTGCTGCGGCTGTGTGTCTGCACCGCTCGTTTCAGGCGTCCGAGTTCCTGGACGGAGGGGAGGTCGGCACGGGCGTAACCCGGGGCGGCCAAGGACAGCAGTCGCAGGACACGCCCGAATCCCAGGGTCCGGATGAGCAGGTGCACTCCACGTAGCCACAGCCCGACGGCGCCGCCGTCCGCGTGCTCGTGCTTCTTTCGGCGACCCGTGGCGCATCCGGCCCGCACAAGAACGGTGACGAGCTCGGCGCGTTCCTCAGGGTTTCCCTCGGCGAACTTCCGGACGTCCGCCGCCGCCATCCCGAGAAAGCGCGTCCGTTTCCAGTCGGCGATCAGCACTCCATCGGACAGCCGGCTGACACGGCAATGCGATGACAGGATCCTTGCCATGGCTGCCAGGGCATCGGTGTCCTCTGCCACCGCACATCCTCCAGGGTCTCGCCGTGAACGGTGTCAGGACTGATATCCGTGACCGTCGTAGAGTCCGCCGCTGAAACCCCGGATCAGACGGCCGTTGCCGAGAAGAACCAGCTGACGCGGCCTACGGCGCCGCAGCAATCGAAGAAACATCGCCGCCTCCAGAGTCGGAGCAGGACAGATCAACTCCACGCTACGCCCCCACGAATGGCCCGCAACCGGACTGCCGACCTGAGCCGTAAGGACACGCATGCACGTCGGAGACCCTGCTGAAGCCCTGGGACTCAAGGTGCAGGGGAGCCGCGATTCCCATAATGTGGTAATTGGAGTGCTTCCGGGGTGTCTTCTCCCTCGTCGGGGGTTCGGCGGTGGTTCCCGTCACCGCAAGAATCACAGCACCGTCAGGAGACATGATGGCCACCCAAAAACCCGGGCCTCGCGCTGTCTCGGTCTACGCACTCGCCGGCATCCGGCTCTTCAACGGAGTCACCGGACTGCTCGCACCCGGCCTGCTCATCCGGCGCCTCGACCCCGATCGTGAGCCCCCCAGTCCGGCGGCCGTGTACGCCTTCCGGCTCTTCGGGATCCGTACGATCCTGCTCGGCATCGATCTGCTGACCAACCGCGACGAGCGGTTGCGAGAGGACCTCCGCGACGGCGTCCTGATCCACGGCAGTGACACCGCGACGGCGGCCACACTGGGCCTGAGCGGCCGACTTCCCCCGCGTACCGCGGCGCTGACCACACTCATCTCGGCCGTCAACACAGTCCTGGCCGCCACCTCGCTCGCCAACCCGGTGCAGGGGAGGCGAAAGTGACGAATGGGCCCGGCGCCGTCGCCTCGGCCGAGACGGGTTTCGACTACGTCGTCGTCGGCGCCGGGGCGGGCGGCGGACCGCTCGCGGCCAACCTCGCCGCCGCGGGCATGCGCACCCTGCTGCTCGACGCGGGCGGAGCCCCGGAGAACGACAACTACCTGGTGCCCGCCTTCCACGCGGACGCCTCCGAGGACCCCGTCCAGTGCTGGAACTACTTCGTACGGCACTACGCCGACGATCGGCAGCAACAGCGCGACAGCAAACTCGTCCCCGAACGGGGCATCCTCTACCCGCGTGCCGGGACGGTCGGCGGCTGTACCGCGCACCACGCGCTCATCACCGTCTATCCGTACAACCGCGACTGGGACGCGATCGCGGAGGAGACCGGCGACGTGACGTGGCACAGCACGGCCATGCGAGGGTACTTCGAGCGGCTGGAACGCTGCACCTACCGGCCGAGGCCCAAGGAGCCGCCCGCCAACCCGCTGCTGGCGGCGCTGCTGAAGATCCTGCCCGTCACGGGCGCCCGGTACCGCAACGACGCTCGCCACGGATTCGACGGCTGGCTGCCGACCACCCTCGCCGACCCCGAACTGGTTGTCCAGGACGAGCAGTTGCTGAAGGTCGTCCTCTCGGCGGCGGAGGACACGCTGGCCGACTTCCTCGACCGGCCGCTGTCCCCGCTGGAGGGGTTCGGCTCCTTCGTCGACCCCAACGACTGGCGGGCGCAGACGCGTGCCTTGCAGGGGCTGTGGCAGATCCCCCTCTCCACCGCGAACGGACGGCGCAGCGCCGTACGCGAGCGGATCCAGGGCGTACAGCGAAGCCATCCGGGCGATCTGGTGGTCCGTACGAACGCGCTGGCAGCCCGGATCGTACTGGGCGGGAACGGCACCGCGACCGGCGTCGACTATCTGGACGGGGCGCACGCCTACCGGGCCGACCCCGCGAGCCGGCCGGGCGCCGGGCCACCCGGACTGCGCAGGGTCCTCGCCTCCCACGAGGTGATCCTGGCCGCGGGTGCCTTCAACACGCCCCAGCTGCTGATGCTTTCGGGCATCGGACCGCGTGAGGAGCTGCGGCGGCACGGCATCCCCGTAAAGGTCGACCTCCAAGGCGTGGGCGGGAATCTCCAGGACCGGTACGAGGTCGGCGTGGTCAGCCGGATGGACCGCGAGTTCCCGGTCCTCGGGGACTGCGACTTCCACACGCCACGGCCCGGGACCGAACCGGATCGCTGCTACCGGGCCTGGCGGCGTGGCGAAGGTCTGTACACGACGAACGGTGCCGTCGTCGGTATCACCCGCATGTCCCGTCCGGAGCTGGACGAACCCGACCTGTTCATCTTCGGCGGCCCCTTCGACTTCCGGGGCTACCGGCCCGGCTACTCCCACGACCTGACACTCCACAAGGACCGCTTCACCTGGGCCATCCTCAAGAGCCGTACCCACAACACCGGGGGCCGGGTGCGGCTGCGCTCCACCGACCCCCGTGACACCCCGCTGGTGAACTTCCACTACTTCGGCGAGGGCACGGACAAGGGCGCCGTGGATCTCGACGCCATGGCCGGTGCAGTCGAGTTCGTGCGCGAGATGAACCGCAGGGCCGGCTCCGTGATCTCCGAGGAGTTGTGGCCCGGCGAGGAGTTCGCCGGACGTGACGGCATCCGCCGTTTCGTGCAGGACGAGGCCTGGGGACACCACGCGTCCTGCACCTGCCGGATGGGACGGGCGGACGACCCTTCGGCCGTCGTCGACAGCGAGTTCCGGGTGCGCGGAGTGGACCGCCTACGGATCGTCGACGCCTCGGTCTTCCCCCGCATTCCCGGATTCTTCGTCGCCGCCCCCATCTACATGATCAGCGAGAAGGCGAGCGACGCGATTCTCGCAACCGCCCGAGGAGGACCTCGATGAGCAAGCAACCAGGTGCCGCCGGCCGTTCCGACGCCGGATACCGTACGTCACTGCCCTGGCGGATCGTCACCGCCGGCGCCGAATACGTGGACCGGCGCATCGGCTGGGACCGACTGCCCGTCGTGGCGGGCCTGCTGGCGCTCCTCGGACTGCGCGTCAGGCTCCGGCAGAAGAACCTCTACGACGCCGATCGGCTGCCCTCGGTCAATCTGCCGGATCCCGCGCCCCCCTCCGAGACCCACAAGGTCAACCGGACCGCCGACGGCAGCCACAACGACCTCGCCGAGCCTCGTATGGGTATGGCGGGCACCCGCTTCGGCCGGAACATCCCGCTGGACCGGATCGCGCCGACCGCACCCGAGGACGTACTGTCCACGCCGAACCCGCGCGAGGTCAGCCGCGCCGTGCTCACCCGCGACGAGCTCATCCCCGCCGAATCGGTCAACTCGCTGGTCGCCGCCTGGCTTCAGTTCATGGTCCGTGACTGGTTCAGCCACGGGACCAGCCCCACGGAACGGCCCTGGGAAGTACCCCTCATGGACGACGACCCGTGGCCGGAACACCCCATGCGGATCATGCGGACACCGGACGACCCGACCCGCGACCCGCAGGCACCGGCCGGGACGCCCGACACCCGCGTCAACGTGTCCTCCCACTGGTGGGACGCGTCGCAGATCTACGGGGCGAACGAGACCGAGCAGCATCTGATGCGCACCTGTGAGCGGGGCAAGCTGCGTTTGTGGGACGACGAGCAGCCCCCGGTCCCTTCGGACCCCTCCCGGGACCCTTCGCACGTCCCCGGCTTCTGGCTGGGCCTCGCCATGATGCACGACCTGTTCGCCCGTGAGCACAACGCGATCTGCGATCACCTGCACAGCGCTTACCCGTCCTGGAACGACGAGGAGCTCTTCCAGCGCGCCCGGCTCGTCAACGCCGCGCTCCTCGCCAAGATCCACACGGTGGAGTGGACACCGGCCGTGATCAGCCACCCCACCACCGTCAAGGCACTGCGCGCCAACTGGTGGGGGATCGCGGGCGAGCGCGTCCACGACCTCTTCGGCCGGATCAGCGACAGCGAGGTCGTCAGCGGTATCCCCGGCGGCGAAACGGACCACTACGGCGTCCCGTACTCCCTCACCGAGGAATTCGTGGCCGTCTACCGCATGCACCCACTCATCCGCGACGAGTGGCATCTGCGCTCCGCCGCCGACGACACGAGCCTGCGCCACTGCTCCCTCCGCGACATCGCGGGCCCCGGGGCGCTGAAGGTCCTGGAGACCACCGCGATGGCCGATCTGCTCTACAGCTTCGGCACACTCCACCCCGGACTGGTCACTCTGCACAACTTCCCCAGGTTCCTGCAGGAGTTCGAGCGCCCCGACGGGCAACTGCAGGACCTCGCCGCCACCGACATCCTGCGCTCCCGGGAACTGGGCGTCCCCCGCTACAACGAGTTCCGGCGGCTGCTGCGGCTGAAGCCGGCGGCGAACTTCCTGGAGCTGACGGAGAACCGGGCGTGGGCCGAACAGATCCAGTGGCTCTACGACGGCGACATCGAGAAGGTCGACCTCATGGTCGGGCTGTACGCGGAGAAGCTGCCGGCCGGATTCGCCTTCAGCGACACGGCGTTCCGCATCTTCATCCTGATGGCCTCACGCCGGCTGAACAGCGACCGCTTCTTCACCGAGTACTACACCCCCGAGGTGTACTCCAAGGCCGGTATGGCCTGGATCGACGACAACAGCATGAGAACGGTGCTCCTGCGCCACCACCCGGAACTGCGCGCGGCTCTCGCCGGGCTGACGAACGCCTTCGTGCCGTGGCACACCGCCGGAATGCCGGTGACCTGACATGGCAACGACGGACAGGTCCCGCGAGGAACGGGAGCGCCAGGTCACGGCGGCCGCCACGCGGTACGACGAGAGCGGCGACGAGCGGCGGGCCGTCGAGGAGCAGCAGGACGCCGGGGTCGCCTTCCCGGATTCCGAGGAGGCACTCGCGGCGCGCGCGGCCCGGCTGCTGGACCGGCAGGCGGTGCCCGCCGCCATGGTGGTGGAAGCCGTCCGGGCAGAACCGCTGGCCGCGACCGCCGCCTACGAACGCATCCTCGGGGTGTCCAAGGAACTGCAGGCTTGGAGCTTCCTGCCGCGAGGCGCCCGGGCGGCACGCACCGTCGCCCGGATCTCGGTGCGCGAGAACGGCCGTGAACTGCCTCTCGGCACCGGCTTCCTGGTGTCGCCGAACCTGCTGATGACCAACCATCACGTGCTCACCGACGCGGAGGCCGCCCGGCAGTGCTTCGTGGAGTTCGACGCCCAGGTCACCGTCGACAACACGGCCCAGCCGGCGACGCGGTTGGAACTCGACCCGGCCGGGTTCTTCGTCACGGACCAACGCCTCGACTTCGCCCTGGTGCTGGTCGCCCCGGGCCCGGACCCGCGGCCCGCAGGGGAGACGTTCGGCTGGAACCGGCTCAGCGCGCAGCCGGGAAAACTGGTGATCGGCGAACCGGTCAATGTCATCGGCCATCCGATGGGGCGGCTCAAGGAGATCGCCGTCCGCGACAACATGCTCCAGGTGCGCCTCGACGACTTCCTCCACTACAAGACGGACACCGAGCCGGGCAACTCGGGCTCTCCCGTCTTCAACGACCAGTGGGAGGTCGTCGCGCTCCACCACAGCGGTGTGCCCAGGACCGACGGGCAGGGCCGGGTCCTGCGCCGTGACGGCCAGGTCTGGCAGCCCGGCGACGGCGACGACGCCATCGACTGGGTGTCCAACGAGGGCGTACGCGTCAGCTCCATCCTGAAACACCTCGCCGCCGTGCCCCTCGCCTCCCGGCAGCGGGAGCTGCTGGCCGCGATGGGCCCGGAGTCGGGACTGCACCTCGCGGAGGCCGCCGCCGGCCCGGTTGCGGCTCCGGCTCCCGCCGCCGGCCCGGTGACGGCCCCGGCTCCCGCCGTCGCGGCGGCGCGCCCGGCCGCCGAGAAGGCCACCGTGCGTGCGGGCCTGCGTGCCCGGGACGGAGCGTTCGGCGGCACACGGCATCTGGTCTTCCTGCACGGTCGCTCCCAGGAAGGCAAGGAACCCGAGAAACTGCGCCGCGAATGGGCGGCCGGACTCAACCAGGGGCTCGTCCGCGCGGGGCTCCCTCCGGTCGACCCGGCGGACGTCTGGTTCCCTTATTACGGCGACCGGTTGGTGCAAGCCCTGACCGCGCACGAGGCCGTCCCCCACCTCACCGAGGCGCCGACCGCCAGGGCGGCGGAGGCGGTCGCGCCCGCCGGCCCCACTGCCCGCGCGGTGTACGAGGAGATCATCGGCGAGGCGGCCACGAAGTGGGCCATGCCTCAGGAGGGCCAGCTCGCCACCGAAAGCATCGGCCTGGACGACCTGGTCGGGGCCCTGCACAATCAGCTGGGGTGGCTGGCCGCCAGGAGCGACCTCGATGCCTGGGCCATCGCCCTGGTCTTCCGTGACGTGGCCGCGTACCTCGACGACCGGCGCATCCGCGACGAGGTCCTGGACTGCGTACTGGAGACGATGCCGGACGCCGGGGAAGTGGTGCTCGTCAGCCACAGCCTCGGCACGGTCGTCGGCCTGGATCTCACCACCCGGCTGTCCCCCGGAGTGGACCTCGTCCATCTGACCACGGCCGGCAGCCCCCTCGGCCTGGACAATGTGTACAGCAGGCTGCTCGTCGGCGGGCCGAAGCGTCCGAACATCGTGGCGGACTGGCTCAACGCCTGGTGCCCGACCGACGCGGTGGCCATCGGATGCCCGCTGGGCGACGACTGGGCGGACGGACTGTCCGACCTCGCTGTCGTCAACGCCCGCGAACGGGCGCACAGCATTGTCGAGTACCTGGCCCACGCCGAGGTTGCCCGATCGATCGGCAGTCATCTCGGCGAATGAGGCGGCTTCACGGCTTCGGGGGCTTCAGGCCGTCCGGTTCCGGGTCAGGGGACGGGCGTCCCACGTCCGACAGCGTCTCGCGGGCCCGTTCGTCGACGAAGCGGGTCACGAGCTGCTGGGCAGCGCCGAAAATGACGGCCCAGGCCACTATTTGCGGGCTGGAATCCAGATCGCTCAGACCCGGAACGAACGCACCCCTGATGAGCAGGACTCCTATGAACGCGGTCAGAGCCCCGGTGGGGAATTTCAACAGGGCTGCCGAAAGCGGCAGCATGTAAGGACTACTTGTCCCCTGGATCCGGCGTAGGGACGCAATGACCATGAGAGCCGCACCAGCCAGTCCTGCTGCCTCGGTGACAAGAACGTCGACTCGCTGGGCGTAGTCACTCGGAACGCTTTCCGGGTTCAGGGGAACCTCCCCGGAAGGGCATGCGGCGAACTTCTTCCCCTCAGGGAGGAAGCACATGTTGAGCGAATCAGGACAGTACCAGCCCCAGGCTGCGAGCCCGCACACACCGATCAGAACGAAGAAGGTGGCCACCCGCAGAATGAGGCTGAGGCTGCGAACTCTGCTGAATTCGGCGTCCAGCCCGTCGTACGAGGCACTCAGAGCGAGGGCGAGAAGCACGCGGTCCCCCGGCAGCGGTCCTTTCGTCCCCATGCGCTCCGCGACCGCACTCACCTTGATCCGAAGCGGGTCGGCGGGGAGAAGATGCTGTTCAACGTGGCTCAGTACGTCGGCACTTCGGCCGGGCAGGTCTTCTTCCGCACACAGCGTGAGCAGCATCACGTCGGTCGCGCGCACATTGGCCCAGGTCCTCTCGAGTGCTGCGGCCCCGGAGAAGGGGCGGCGCCGCGCGGAGATGGCGTTCCTCGCCTCCTCCAGTTGCCGCGCGATCCCCTCCAGTGTCCTTTCTCGCTGACATTGATCAGCCCGGTCCCCGACCGCTCGGCACCTCTCACGATCTGCCTGCTGTTCCAGAAAGAGAACGCGTGCGGCAGCTCGCTCGCGCCAGGCTGTTCTGTGAGTCCTGGACAGCTCCGTGGGCATTTTGGGGAGCTGAGCCACGTTCTTTCGCCGGGTCGGCTCGCAGGGGTGATCGCCCTTCGATTCATCTGGCGTCAGCGTGCGCCTGAGCATGAGCGAAGCGATCCACAGGAGTATGAAAACAGCGACGCTCCCTCTGGGCTTTTTCGCGCTTTCTGAACCCGTGAAGGCTTTACCGCTGGTCATCCCGGCCTCCAGTAAAGACTCCCCTTCCCAGCGTAGGACGGCCAGCCAACAGGTGCACGTCAAGTGGGGGGCGCAGCCGGCTCCCTGCAAGTCAAAACCACACCGGCCAACTGGACGCGTGGGCCCCGAAACGGTTCGTACGGTGGCGGCCGGCCGAGGTCCAGTAACCCCTGCCCCTGAGCGAGTCGCTCCGCGAAGCACACCTCACCCTCGACGCGGACACCTGCCGCAGAGCCGGAGAGGAACAACACCGGCTGATCACCGCGCCCGCGCCCCCGGGTCGCTCGGCCGGGTCGCTCCCGGCCACACCCGTATCGTCCGGCGGCCGAATCGCCCATGTCGCGCCCCGCAGCGCAGACTTCGGCCGAGCGTTCGAGACATTCCGGACCTTGTGAGCCCAGCACCTCACATGCCGGGCGGCAGGGATCACCTCCCCAGGCGCCTTTCACGGCTCCATCACCTCGTACCCGATCACCAGCTCCGGGTCGCACATGCCGCGTCGACAACGGTCGCGCAGCAGGTCGGCCCAGGGCCCGGCGGACTCCCGCAGGCCTCCGACAGCGCGATCAACTCCTTGTTGCCGTCCAGCCACACCCCGGGAAGGACCGGCACGCACGAGTACACCTGCCGGAGCCCCGCCTGCCGATGCACCCCGTCCGCCCGCACATGGACGACGACGTCGACCGGCCCCGCGGCGGTGGCCACGGTGCGGGACCGATGGCGGCCGGTGCGGACCGCCAGGCGGTGGCCGGCCTCGCCTGAAGTGTTCGGCGATGACTGCAGAGGGTGTTCGAGCACGCCTGGCGCCACCGCGCGCAGGCAGACACCGACGCGTAGCGTGGAGATGATGGCATTTTTCGGACAATTCACCGGAAGGGGAGTGCGATGACCACCAGATCAACGCATGTCACGCTCAACAACCACGCCACGCTGACAAGAGGGTCAGCCCACCAGAACCTGAAGCTCAGGCGTACCGCGATGCACCTGGATAGCGGTGAGTGGACCACGAGTCCGCCGCAACTCATCAGCGACAGGGGGGACTGGGAGTTCCAGACCGACGAACTCGCGGCTGGTGCCGGGGGGCAGGTCATCTACCGACTGGAGGACCCCGACGGTTCACCCGCGGGTGAAGTACGCGTTCACTGGGGCAACTCCTCCGCCGATCCGAACGCCCAGAGCGGGGTCGCCGCCCCCGCGGCCGTGGTGGAAACCGAGCTCGGCTCCACGGTGCTACGGATCCAGGACGACGGCGACGCCTCGAACGTGATATTCGAGCTACGCGACGGCCTCCGTGAAATCAGCGAAGAGGACCGCGACGCCACGGTGGCGGGTGTGCTGGAGGCGATCGACACGCAACGCTTTGCCGCAATCTGGGAGCAGTCCCCCGGATCCACGTTCCACGCAATGCACGGTCTGACGTCGAGCCAGTACCAGCAGAGGTTCAACGACCTCGTCGGCCAGGGCTTCCGCCCGGTGCACGTCAGCGGGTACTCCAGCGGCGGCGTCGACCTGTTCGCAGCGATCTTCGAACAACGCCAGGGACCGGCCTT
>NZ_JBIBHY010000001.1:665915-689224 GCF_042957285.1 Streptomyces sp. NPDC008092 | reverse complement strand
ATCGGTTCACCGCCATCTTCGAACAACGCCCAGGACCGGCCTTCCAGGCCCGCCACGACCTGACGTCGAGCCAGTACCAGCAGACCTTCAACGACCTTGTCGGCCAGGGCTTCCGGCTTCTGTACGTCAGCGGGTACTCCAGCGGCTGAGCGTCCCGGGCGACGCTGCCGGCACTGCGTGCTCGGGTTCTCCGAGCACGCAGCGGGCTCCGTCTTCATGAGCGAGGCAGTCACACGACAGGGACGGCGAGTGGGAGTCCACTGGCGATGGTCCAGGCGAAGGACCGATTCCTGGCCAACGGTACGTACGCACGAATCCGCCGGCCGGCGGCCCGCCTGGCGGCCGGGCCGGCAGGAAGTCGAAGCCGGGATGGTCCCGTTCGGTCCAGTGCTCGGGCTGCAGCAGCCAGAACTGGTGGCCCAGGGCGCGGCCCTGGAGGTCTACGACAGCGGGGACTTCTGGCGCGCGGACGAGCCGGTCGCCCTGCCGGGCAGCCGCGCCGACGCCTACGCGGGCGTCGCGCTCGCCCCGGGCGGAGGCACGGTCCTCGTCACGGACGGTGCCGCACGCAAGGTGCTGAGGTTCGAGCTGAGGATGTCCCCGGAGATCGTGCGCGCCCCGGGCGAGGAGGTCACGTTCGCCGCGGCGGCCGAGGACACACCGGAGCCGACCGTGCGGTGGCAGGTCAGCACCGGCGAGGGACAAACCTGGTCGGCGGCGGAAGCGGCTCGGGCTCGGTCACCACGGCCGGTGGCACCTCTACCGGCGCGGACACCGCAACCGCCGTGTTGGGCACCGCAACCACCACCGGCGGCGGCAGGCTCATCGCCACGGGCGTCGGCGTGCCCTCCGCGGGCGCATTCGCGGCCGCGCTGCTGGGCACGAGCCGGGCGGCCCAGCGCCGCGGCCTCGACAGCACCTGACCGGCCGGCACGGCCGTCCACACCTCGGCCAACGCCCTGCCCAGGAGGCGGAGTACCGCGGTGGCGGCGAGCGCACCCGACCGGCCCGGCACTGGGGTCCGCCCCTCGGCCACGCCGAGGGGCGGACTCGCGCTGTGCGTGGTGGTCAGTTCATGCACCCCGCCACCAGCCAATTCGACGGCAGCACGATCCGCTCGCCGTCCGGGGTGAACTCCGTCGTCGTCAGTGGCAGTTCGCCGCCCGCGAGGACGGTGAGGCCCGCGTTGCGCAGGTACTCGGGGACCGCGTCGTCGGCGACCTCGCCGGGGGCGATCCCGTGGCGGAAGACCGGGGCGAGCTTGGGCGGCGGGCCGGACGGGCTCTGGGCGAGGCCGCCGAGGACGGGGCGGGCGGCCTCGGAGAGCTCGACGAGGAAGACCCGGCCGCGGCTGCCGACGAGGGTGGCGATGGAGTCGGCCAGCGGCTGCCGGTCCTCCGGCTCGCACTGGTGCAGGACGCCCCGCATGTAGACGTTGGCGTCGCCGAGTTCCGCGTGCAGGGCCTCGGCCTCGCTCTTCGCGGCCGCGTCGAGGAGCCGGTAACGGGCCTGTGCCGCGGGGTCGGCGTGCCGGGCGTGGTCCAGGGCGGCCTCGGATATGTCGGCGCCCAGGACGCGCGGGAAGCGCTGCGCGAGGTAGCGGGTCTGGGTGCCGTTGCCGCAGCCGAGGTCGACCAGGGGCAGCCCCGGGTCGGTCAGGTGGGGTTCGAAGAGGGCGACGTGGACCGCGGCGGTCACGTCCGGTTCGGCGTCCCAGAACACCGCACCGGGCTCGTCGGGGGCTTCCTTCCAGAAACCCTCCCAGGCATGCCGGTACCGACTCGTCACGCTCATGGTCAACTCCCCAGGGTAAAACCACAGATGACCGCCGTCACTGACGGGTCAGTAAGGTTTACCCTGCGCACGTTTCGGCCACAAGCGCCCGGCGCGTTCCTTCACCACACGTTCGGCGAACGTGCGCCCCCTGGGTCAGCGGCGCCGTGAGGTGAGTTCGAACCAGACGGTCTTCCCGGCGGCGGTACGACTGGTGCCCCACTCCCGGGCCAGCGTGCTGACCACCCGCAGCCCGCGTCCGGCGTCGGCGTCGGGGCGTGCGCTGAGCAGGGTCGGCAGGGTGTGGTCGTCGTCATCGACCTCGCACAGCAGGGTCTCGCCGCGGATCAGCCGGAGCTGGACCGGGCGGCTGTGGGAGTGCCGCAGGGCGTTGGTGACGAGTTCGCTGACCATCAGTTCGGCCGGGTCGGCGAGCCGGGCCAGGCCCCAGTCGTGGAGCTGCTCGCGGACGACGGCACGGGCCCGGCGGACCTCGGCCGGGTCGAGGGCGAGCCGCCACTCGGCGACGTCCTCGGGCTCGATGCCGTTGAGGCGGGCCATCAGCAGGGCGACGTCGTCCTTGCGGCCGCCGCGGGTGTTGAGGGCGCGGATGATGGTGTCGCAGGCGTCGTCCATGGAGGCGGCCGGGTGGGCGGCGGACTCGCAGAGGGTGGCGAGGCCGACGCCGATGTCCTCGCCGCGCATCTCGACCAGTCCGTCGGTGCACATGACCAGCCGGTCGCCGGGTTCGACACGCACCCGCAGCGACTCGAAGGCGACCCCGCCGACGCCTATGGGCGCCCCGGTGGGCAGGTCGAGCAGTTCGCTGCGTCCGTCGACCGCGCGGACCAGTACGGGAGGGATGTGGCCCGCGTTGGCGAGGTGCAGTTCGCCCCCGATGGGGTCGTAGACGGCGTAGAGGCAGGTGGCGAGGTAGCCGTCGCCGAGGCGCTGGGCCAGGTCGTCGAGGTTGCGCAGGAGTTGGGCGGGCGGCAGGTCCATGGCCGCCATGGTCTGCACGGCGGTCCGCAACTGGCCCATCATCGCGGCCGAGTTGAGGCCGTGGCCCATCACGTCGCCGACCACCAGGGCGGTGCGGGCGCCGGGGAGCTTCACGGAGTCGAACCAGTCGCCGCCGACCCGGCCGAGCAGGGTGCCGGGGAGGTACCGGGTGGCGATGTCGCAGCCCGCCATGCGCGGCGGGATGTGCGGCAGCATGCTGTCCTGGAGGGTCTCGGCGACGCTCTCCTGGTACGTGTACATGCGCGCGTTGTCGAGCACGAGCCCGGCACGGGCGGCGAGTTCGGCGCCGGTGACCCGGTCCATGTCGTTGAACATCTCGCGCTCGGGGTGGCGCAGCAGGATCATGAAGCCGAGCACGACGTTGCGCGCCTTCAGCGGTACGACCAGCATCGAGCGGCCGGTGATCAGCGGGCGGATGTCCCGCTTCTCGAACTGGGAGGCGATGGCGTGGCCCATCTCCACGCTGATCCGCGGCACCAGGACCGGTTCACCGCTGGTCATGCACTGGAAGAACGGGGTGTGCGCCGGGAACGGCATGGCCTCGCCGACCGGGACGACGTCGTCCCAGCGGCCGGGTTCGTCGGTGTGCTCCAGGGCGACCCGGTGCCACATGGTGGTGGTGTCGGGCACACCGTCCGGGAACCCCTCGCCGGCGACGACCTGTTCGCGCAGGTAGGTGCCGGCGACGTCGGTGAAGCGGGGGACGACGGCTCTGCTGACCTCGACGATGGTGCGGGACAGGTCGAGCGAGGTGCCGATCTTCCCGCTGACCTCGGTGAGGAATTCGAGGCGTTCGCGGACCGCCGCGTACTCCAGGTCCTCGCCCTCGTCGTCGGCGAGTTCAGCGGGCACCGGCAGCCCCTGGGCGGCGACCTGCGCCGCGCGCTCGCGGCGGGCCATCCGCTCGGTGCGCCGGGCCACGCCCCAGTCGGGGGTGACGGGCACCCGGTCGTTCTGGCTGAACTCCAGGACGGGGTAGCCGAGTTCGAGGACCTGGGCGACGATCCGGGCGCTTTCGTCGACGCTCATGCTGGGCAGGATCTCGGGCAGCCGGCGCGCGAGCTCCTCCGCCCCGGGGAAGTCGGTGTGCAGGGCGAAGCCGGGCGCTATCCGCTCGAAGGCGATGCCCTCGTCCTGCTCGGACCGGCGCAGCCGCTCGGCGTCGGCGGCGAGCACGAGCAGCCGCTCGTCCCCCGGCCCGACCAGCGGGTACGCCCACCAGAGCACATCGGCGCGGTCGCGGTCGGGGACGGTGAGCCGGGCGCGGCCCGCGGCCGGGAAGTTGAGCCGTCCGTCGAGGGAGGACTCCAGGTCGGGGCCGAGGCCGTCGTACGCCGCGTAGGCGCCGTACGGGGTGATCTCGTCGTCCTCGGGAAGCGCGCCGGAGACGGGCAGCAGGTCGAGGACGGAGCGGCCGACGGCCTCCTCCTTGGCGGCCCCGAAGAGCCGCCGGGCGCCGGTGCTCCAGTGCGAGACGTCGCCGTCACGGTCCACGACGACCACGGCCAGGGGGATGCGGCCCGACGCGCCGTCCCCAGCACCGAGGCCGGGATGCGTGTCCCGCTCGCTGCCATGGTCCATGGCCCAGGCCCTCTCTCCCCACGGCTCCGCAAAAGATCTGTGCCGCCCGCCACTACGGTACGGTGGCCGCCGGTTGCGATGTGTGCCAATGCTGGAATTGGTTTCACCGGATCGCACCGGCGCGCAGGTCCGCGCCCCTGTCCGGTCCTCGTTCGGTTCCCGTTCGGCCTTCGTTCAGTCCTCGTGGCCGAGTTGGAGATCGCGTTCGGTGCGGCCGCCGCCGGCGACCTGGAGGACGGTGGCGACCGGCGGGTAGCCGGCGGCGATGACGGTGTACTCGCCGGAGGACAGGTCCACGAACCGGAACGTTCCGTCGGCGCCGGTGGTGAGGGTGTCGACGACGTTCCCGGCGGCGTCGAGCAGCGTCACCCGCGCGTCCTCCACCGGCCGGCCTCCCCCGGCCCGGACCGTGCCCTTCAGCACGGCGCCGCCCGCGAGTTCGACGTTCTGCCGGGTCTCCCGGGAGGCCTGGACGGTGACCGGGAGGGCGGCCGGGCGGAAGGCGGGGGCGCTGGCGGCGAGGGTGTACTCGCCGGCCACCAGCTCCGTGATCACGTAGCCGCCCTCGCGGCCGCTGCGGACACTGGCGACGACCTCGCCGTGCACGTTGGTGAGGGTGACGGTGGCGTCCCGTACCGGGGTGCCGTCGGCGGTGTGCACGCTGCCGGCGAGCCGCCCGGCGCCGCCGAGGACGACGTCCAGCTCGACGGGCCGCTCGCCGACCGTCACGGTGACGGCCTGCGGCTGGTGGCCGCCGGCGGCGGCGATCAGGACGTACGAGCCGGTGCCGGGCGTGGCCAGGGCGTACCGGCCGTCCTCGGCGCTGGCGCCCCGGCCGATCTGCCGGCCGACGGCGTCGATGAGGGTGAGCGCGGCGCGCGGCACCACGGTCCCGTCGGGGTGCTGCACCGTGCCGCAGACGGGGATGCCGGCGCCGGTGTGGGGCGACCGGGCCGTCGGGATCGGGGCGTTGGCGGAGGTCGGTTCCGTTTCGGCAGTGGGGTGGGACACCAGCGGTTTCTCCTTGAGGAAGCAGGCGACGAGCAGTCCGAGGACGAGCACCGGGACCAGGTAGAGGAAGATCCTGGGCATCGCGTCGGCATAGGCGCGGATGTAGGCGTCGCGCAGCGCCGGGGGCAGCGCGTGGACGAGCTGCGGGGTGAGGGACTCGGGGTCGGGCAGGCGGGCGCCGGCCCGGGCGGGGAGACGTTCGTGCAGGGCGTCGGTGAGCCGGTCGGCGAAGAGGGTGCCGAAGACGGCGGCGCCGACGCTGCCGCCGATCTGCCGGAAGTAGTTGTTGGCGCTGGTGGCGGTGCCGAGGTCGGCAGGCCGTACGGAGTTCTGCACGGCGAGGACGAGCACCGGCATCACCATGCCGATCCCGGCGCCGAGGACGGCCATCCAGAGGCTGTACTGCGAGCGCGGGGTGCCGACTTCGAGGCGGGACAGCAGCCACATCCCCACGACGGACAGGCCGCCGCCGAGCACGGGGTAGATCCGGTAGTGCCCGGTGTGGCTGATGAGCTGCCCCGCGACGATCGAGGCGCCGACGATCCCGCCCATCATGGGCAGCATCAGCAGTCCGGACTCGGTCGCCGAGGCGCCGTCGACCATCTGCAGGAAGGTCGGCAGGTAGCTGGCGGCGCCGAACAGGGCGATCCCGACGACCAGTCCGACCAGGCCGGTGACGTTGAAGACGGAGTCCCGGAACAGCCGCAGCGGGATGAGGGGTTCGGCCGCGTGGTGCTCGGCGACGGCGAACAGCACCCCGGCGACCAGCGCGCCCGCGCCCAGTCCGAGGATGACGCGCGAGCCCCAGTCGTACTCCGTCCCGCCCCAACTGGTCAGCAGCACCAGGCAGGTAGAGGCGGCGCCGAGCAGCAGGGTGCCCAACACGTCGAACCGGCCCCGGAGCTGGGGCTTGGGCAGCTTGAGCACGGCGGTGACGACGGCGAGCGTGACCAGCCCGAAGGGCACGTTGACGTAGAAGCACCAGCGCCAGGAGAGGTGGTCGGTGAAGTAGCCGCCGAGCAGCGGCCCGGCGACGGAGGCGAGCCCGAAGGCGGCGCCGATCAGGCCCATGAAGCGGCCGCGCTGCCGGGGCGGCACGATGTCGGCGATGATCGCCTGCACGCCGATCATCAACCCGCCCGCGCCGACGCCCTGGACGGCCCGGAAGGCGATCAGCTGGTCCATGCTCTGCGCCCGTCCGGCCAGGGCGGAGCCGACGGCGAAGACGAGGATCGCGAACTGGAAGACGCCCTTGCGGCCGACGAGGTCGCCGAGCTTGCCGTAGACGGGGAGGCCGACGGTGGAGGTGAGCAGGTAGGCGGTGATCGCCCAGGACATCTTGTCGAGGCCGTGCAGCTCGCCGACGATCTTCGGCAGCGCGGTGGCGACGATCATCTGGTCCAGCGCGGCAAGGAGCAGGGCGAGCATCAGCCCGCAGAAGACCAGCCGGGTGCGGCGCGGCCCGAGTCCGGAGACCGGGGCGGGTTCCGGCGCGGAGGTGTCCTCGGGCGCCGCGACCGGTTCCTCGTACTGCACCAGCGTCGTTCCGCCCACGTACCGCTCCCCTCGTCGCGCCTGCGCACAATTGCCGCCTTATTTCCCGTAGGGCGACAACTGCGAGCAAGCGCGACGAGTTACGGCACGAGACCGGCCGATCCGGAGATCCACCCGAACCGGTGAGGGAGCCAACGCCCCCTGTTCGTCCGGCGGTTGCTCACCTCCGGACGAACCTGCGCCTGAACCGGTACTACTTCTCGACCTCGGTGGCGAGCTTGTCGAGCACCACGTCGTAGATCCGGCCGAGGCCCTTGGGCGCGAAGGTCTTCTCGAAGAAGCCTCCGATGCCGCCGGCGCCCTGCCAGGTGGTGTGCACGACGACCCTGGACTTCCCCTCGCCGGCCGGGGTGACGCGCCAGGTGGTGACCATGGAGGAGTTGCGGTCCTTCTCGACCAGCTCGCCGTCGGTGGGCTCGCTGACCTCCAGGAGGCAGTCCCGGACCCGCTTGCTGGTCGCCTGCAGCTTCCAGTGGACCAGGGTGCCCTCGCCGTCGCCGCCCTCGCGCACCTCGTACTCGCTGAAGTGCTCGGGGAGCAGCTTCGCGCGCGTGCCGCTGTAGTCGGCGATCGCGTCGAACACCGTCTCCGCGTCCGCGGCGACGACCCGCTCCGTAGTGGCCTCGACCTGCGCCATCGCTTTCCTCCAGCACCTGAGTTCTCGGGGTTGCGCCAAGCCAACCACCCCGGCGCCCGGCCGCCCAAATCGGGGTGCCGCAAGCGGTCGGAAAGGCGACCGGAAACAGCGTCCGCGCGGTCTCCACAGATCGTTCGCACGATCATGGGAACAGATGTTCTATTCTGGGGCCAGCGCTACCGAGGAGGCGTCATGCGCTGGGAGAACCTCACCGACGAGACCGATCACAGCCGGGCCGGCACCGCACTGTTCGGCGCGGACGCGGTCACGACCCGGACCTTCGACACGCCCGAGTTCCGCGGCATCACGTTCCACGAGGTGCGGGGCCGCTCGATCATCAACCGGGTGCCGGGCGCCTCGCGGATGCCGTTCGAATGGACGGTGAACCCGTACCGGGGCTGCACGCACGCGTGCGTGTACTGCTTCGCCCGCAAGACCCACAGCTACCTGGACCTGGACACCGGGATCGGCTTCGACACCCAGATCGTGGTCAAGGTCAACGCGCCGGAGCTGCTCCGCCGCCAGCTGGGCTCGCGCCGCTGGCTCGGCGACCACATCGCGATGGGCACCAACGTCGACTGCTACCAGCGCGCCGAGGGCCGCTACCGCCTGATGCCGGGCATCATCTCGGCCCTCACCGAGCACGCCAACCCGTTCTCGATCCTGACCAAGGGCACCCTGATCCTGCGCGACCTGGACCTGCTGCGCCGGGCGGCGGACGTCACGGAGGTCGGCATCTCGGTGTCGGTCGGCTTCGTCGACCCCGAGCTGTGGCGGACCGTGGAGCCGGGCACCCCGGCCCCCGAGCGCCGTCTGGACGTCGTCCGCGCCCTCGCCGACGCGGGTATCGGCTGCGGGGTCCTGATGGCGCCGGTGATCCCCTTCCTCGGCGACCACCCGGCCCAGCTCCGGGCCACCGTGCGGGCGATCGCGGCGGCCGGGGCCACCTCGGTGACGCCCCTGGTGCTGCATCTGCGGCCCGGTGCCCGCGAGTGGTTCATGAGCTGGCTCGCGGCCCACCACCCGCATCTGGTGCGGCGCTACGAGCGGCTGTACGCCGAGGGCGCCTACGCGCCCAAGTGGTACCAGCGCCGGATCACCGGCCAGGTGCACGAGCTGGCCGAGGAGTACGGCATCGGGCCGAACCGCGCGGGCACCGCCCGCCGGATACCTCCGCCGGCGGCGGAGGAGGAGCCCGCACTGCCGGAGCCGACCCAGCTCACCCTGCTCTGACCGGCCCGCGGGCCCGGGGGCGTTCGGGCGCAACCCTCGGACCAATTGGGTCATTCATCGTCAGAATGCGTTCTTCCGGGCGCTGTTTCCGGGACGATGCGGCGAGGACCGTGGCACGTGCGGTCCGCGACCCTCCGTCCTGGGAGGACCCATGCGAACACGCGCAGCCGTGCTGTGCGCCGTCGCCGCCGTCGTGGCCGGTTCGTTCACCGCCCTGCCCGCGACCGCCGCCACCCGAGCCCCCGTCCAGGTGTCCCCGGTGACCTGGAAGAAGTGCGGCACCACCGACTACCCGACGCTCCAGTGCGGCGCGGTCAAGGTGCCCCTCGACCACCGGAACCCGCGCGGGCGGCAGATCACGCTCGCCCTCTCCCGCGTCCCGCACACCGCGTCGGCCTCCCAGGGGCCGCTGCTGGTCAACCCCGGCGGCCCCGGCGGCAGCGGGCTGACCCTCGCGGGCTTCGTGGCGTCCACGCTGCCCAAGAAGGTGGCGGCCCAGTACGACGTCATCGGCTTCGACCCGCGCGGCGTCGGCAGGAGCACCCCGGCGATCGACTGCGCGCCCGGCTACTTCGAACCGGTGCGCCCCGACTCGGTCCCGGCCACCCCCGCCCTCGAACAGGCGAACCTCCAGCGGGTGCGGTCGTTCGCGGCGGCCTGCGGCAAGAAGTACGCGAAGCTGCTGCCGTACCTCGACACGGTCAGTGCCGCACAGGACCTCGACTCGATCCGCCGGGCCCTCGGCGTCCGGCAGATCAGCTACTTCGGCTACTCGTACGGCACCTACCTGGGCGCGGTCTACGCGAAGCTCCACCCGGACCGGGTCCGCCGCCTGGTCCTGGACTCGGTCGTCGACCCCACCGGCGTCTGGTACGAGGACAACCTGAGCCAGGACTACGCGTTCAACGACCGCCAGCGCGCCCTGATGGCGTGGATCGCGAAGTACGACTCGACGTACAAGCTCGGCACCGACCCGGACAAGGTCGAGGCCAAGTGGTACGCCATGCGGGCCGCGCTGGCGAAGAAGCCGGCGGGCGGCAAGGTGGGCGCGTCCGAACTGGAGGACACCTTCATCCCGGGCGGCTACTACAACGGCTACTGGCCCTACCTGGCCGAGGCGTTCTCCGCGTACGCCAACGGCAGGAAGACGGCGGCCCTGGTCGAGGCGTACCAGAACTTCGCCGCCGTCGACGGGTCCGGCGACAACGGCTACAGCGTCTACGCGGCCGTCCAGTGCCGGGACTCCTCCTGGCCGCGGGACTGGAACCAGTGGCGCAAGGACAACTGGGCGGCGTACGAGAAGGCGCCGTTCATGGTCTGGAACAACGCCTGGTACAACGCGTCCTGCGCGTACTGGCCGACGAAGACCCTGAAGCCGCCGGACATCGCGGGCGCCAAGCTCCCGCCGGTCCTCCTCTTCCAGGCGACGGACGACGCGGCCACCCCCTACCAGGGCGGTGTCACGGTCCACCGGCTGCTGGCCGGCTCCAGCCTGGTCGTGGAGCAGGGCGGCGGCAACCACGGCATCACGCTCAGCGGCAACACCTGCCTGGACGGCTACCTTTCCGCGTACCTGGCCGACGGCAGGGTCCCGCACGGCACCGGCACCGCCGACGCGGTGTGCGGGAAGACCCCCGACCCGAAGCCCCTCACCACCAAGGCGGCCTCGACGTCGTCCCGCGGCTCCACCCTGCACGGCCTGCTGGGCTTCCGCGGCTGAGCCGGTCCTGACGGCCCGTCGGGGGCGTTGTCGGACCCGTGGTCCACCATGGACGCATGAGCGATCCGACCCGCATCCCCGCCCCCGACGGCGTCGCCCCGGGTCCCGGGCGGGCGGCGCCGTCCGCCCCGCCGGATGCCGTGATTCCCTAGGGTGCCGGCATGAACGACGACTCGCCCCACGGCCCCGCCGCCCACGCCCCGTCCCTCCGTGTCCGCCCGATGGCGCTCGCCGACTGCGACCGGGTCTCGGAGATACGCGTCCGGGGCTGGCAGTACGCCTACCGGGGCCTCATGCCGCAGCCGTTCCTGGACGGGCTCAGTGTCGAGCGGGACGCCGAGCGGCGCCGGGCCCGGTTCCTGGACGGCGGGGACGGGGTGACCGAGCTGGTCGCCGAGCGGGGCGGCACCCTCGTGGGGTGGGCGGCGCACGGGCCGTACCGGGACGGCGAAGTGCGCACCGGTGACGCCGAGTTGTACGCCATCTACGTGGACGCGGCGCACCTCGGCACCGGCGCCGGGCGGGCGCTGCTCACGACGGTGCTCAAGCAGTGCGCCGGGCACCCTCGCGTGTACCTGTGGGTACTGAAGGAGAACGCGCGCGCCCGGCGGTTCTACGAGATCGCGGGCTTCGCGGCCGACGGCGCCGAGGAGCCGTACGAGGTCGGCGGGGTGCCGGTGCCCGAGGTGCGGTACGTCAGGGAGCCGGGCGTCACCTCTGCCTAGGGATGCGGGCGAGGGCCTGGACGGCCGCCTCGGCGAGGGTGGGGTGGGCCAGGGCCTCGGTCAGGACGCGGCGGGCGCGGGAGTCGCCCAGGGTGCCGAGACCGTCCACGCAGGCGAGGGCGACCCTGCGGTAGGGGTCGTGCGGGCGCAGCCGGCGTTCCAGGGTGGTGATCAGGGCGGGGACCGACTCCGGCGCGCGGAGTTCGACCAGGAGACGGACGGGCTGCAGGGCGTAGGCGACGCGGAGTTCGTTGGTGGCGAGGGCGGCGGCCGCGCGGGCGGTGCGCGGGTCCTGGAGGCGGGCGAGGGCGTAGGCGGCGGAGGCGCAGCGGGGCGGGTCGCGGTGGTTGAGCAGGAGGACCAGGGTCTCGAAGGCCCGCCGGTCCCCGGCCGTCCCGAGCCGGAGCGCCGCCAGTTCCCTGGCCCACAGGGGCTGTCCGGCCGCGGTGAGCACCTCCGCCAGTTCGTCGTGGTCCTCGGTGGCCAGGAGCCGGTCGAAGGCGGCCGTCCCCTGCGACTCCTGCCGCAAACGCTCCGTGAGTGATCGCAACTCTTCGTCCACGAAGCCCAGCGTAGAGGGGTCGCGGGGACAGGGGGACGTACATCACAAAGTCCGGGGGCTGGCGCGCTCGTTACCCGCCGGTTAAGCTCAATCGAGCGAGTCACCCACTCGCAGTAACGCTCACGCCGGTTTGGTGACGCAGCCGCGTGAGTATCAGGTCGGTTCGGTATTTCGGTACCGCAGTACGACTCGGCTCCGGGACAGGGCCGGTCGGAATCCGCCGCTCCCGGGCGTGTGCGCGCCCGCGGCAGCAGCACCGGGCGTGTGCGCTCGCAGCCCGGCGACACCCGCATTCACACAGCTCTCTCCGCACCCGGTGCGCCCCTCGGCGCACCCGGGCGCGTTTCCAGTCGTCACCCTCATTCCTGGAGTCCCGCGATGGCCACTCCCCAGTCCGACCCTTCCCTGTCCCCGCTCAAGACGATCGCCGTCGTCGGCCTCGGCACCATGGGCACCGGTATCACCGAGGTCCTCGCGAAGGCCGGCCGCGAGGTGATCGGCATCGACGTCAGCGAGGCCCAGGCCGCCCGGTCCGTCGCCGCGCTGGAGACCTCCACGGCCCGCGCCGTGGCCCGCGGCAGGCTGACCGAACAGGAGCGCGCCGACGCCCTCGGCCGGGTCCGCACCGGCACCGACCTGACGGCCGCGGCCGACGCCGACCTCGTCATCGAGGTGGTCCCGGAGTCGTACGACATCAAGCACCAGGTCCTGCGGGAGCTGGACGGCATCGTCCGCCCCGGGACCATCCTCGCCACCGGCACCAACGCGCTCTCCGTGACCCGGCTCGCCGCCGACTCGGCCCGCCCCGAGCGCGTCCTCGGCCTGCACTTCTTCAACCCGGCCCCGGCGATGAAGCTGGTCGAGGTGGTCTCCTCGGTGCTCACCGCGCCGGGCGCCGTCGCCGCCGTCACCGACCTGGCGATCGAGCTGGGCAAGGAGCCGGTCGCGGTCGGCGACCGCCCCGGGTTCGTCGCGGACGGCCTGCTGTTCGGCTACCTCAACCAGGCCGCCGCGATGTACGAGGCGAAGTACGCCTCCCGCGAGGACATCGACGCGGCCATGCGGCTGGGCTGCGGCCTGCCGATGGGCCCCCTGGCCCTGCTCGACCTGATCGGCATCGACACCGCGCGTACGGTCCTGGAGGCCATGTACGCCGAGTCCCGCGACCGCCTGCACGCCCCGGCGCCCATCCTCAAGCAGCTCAGCGAGGCGGGCCTGACCGGCCGCAAGTCCGGGCGTGGCTTCTACACCTACGAGGCCCCGGGCAGCGCCACCGTCGTCCGCGACGCCCTCACCCCGCTGGACGGCGCCGCGCCCACCCCGGGCCGTACGGTCCGCTCGGTCGGCGTCGCCGGCTCCGGCACCATGGCCTCCGGGATCGCCGAGGTCTTCGCCAAGGCCGGGTACGAGGTCGTCCTCGCCGCCCGCACCGAGGAGAAGGCGCAGGCCGCGAAGGCCCGCATCGGCAAGTCCCTGGACCGCTCCGTCGGCAAGGGCCGGATGACCGCCGAGGCGGCCGCGCAGACCCTGGACCTGATCATCCCGGCGGGTTCGTACGACGCCTTCGCCGAGGTCGACCTGGCCGTCGAGGCGGTCGCGGAGGACCTGGAGGTCAAGCGGCAGCTGTTCGCGACCTTCGACAAGGTCTGCAAGCCGGGCGCGGTCCTCGCCACCACCACCTCCTCGCTGCCGGTCGTCGCCTGCGCCCGCGCCACCTCGCGTCCGCAGGACGTGATCGGCATGCACTTCTTCAACCCGGCGCCGGCCATGAAGCTGGTCGAGGTCGTCCGTACCGTGCTGACGGCGGAGGACGTGCACGCCACGGTCCGCGAGGTCTGCACGAAGATCCGCAAGCACGCCGTCGACTGCGGCGACCGGGCCGGATTCATCGTGAACGCGCTGCTGTTCCCGTACCTGAACAACGCGATCAAGATGGTCGAGGAGCACTACGCCTCCCTCGACGACATCGACGCGGCGATGAAGCTCGGCGGCGGCTACCCGATGGGCCCGTTCGAGCTCCTCGACGTGGTCGGCCTCGATGTCTCGCTGGCCATCGAGAAGGTGCTGCACCGGGAGTTCCGCGACCCGGGCCTCGCGCCCGCGCCGCTCCTGGAGCACCTGGTGGCCGCGGGCTGCCTCGGCCGCAAGACCGGCCGTGGCTTCCGCGAATATGCCCGCCGCTGACGGCGTCGGCGACTGGTTCCGGGACGAGAAGGACTGGGGCGGACTGCTCGACCCGGCGGACGTTCCCCCGCCCTTCACGGGCGGGGGAAACCCCGGACCTGCGCATCAAGCTGCGCACATGCAGTACGTTCGGGTCATGTCCCAGCCCGCGAAGTCCTCACGTACCGCCGCCACGCCCGACGCGCCGGAGAGCGCCGCGGGCAGCCGCGCGGCGGCCCAGCGGCTCAAGATGCGCCGGGAGCTGGCGGCCGCCGCGATGGAGCTCTTCGCGACCAAGGGGTACGAGGCGACCACCGTCGACGAGATCGCGGCCGCGGCCGGGGTCGCCCGCCGCACCTTCTTCCGCCACTTCCGCTCCAAGGAAGAGGCGATCTTCCCGGACCACGACGACACCCTGATCCGTGCCGAGGCCGTGCTGAACGCGGCCCCGGCCCACGAGCACCCGCTCGACACGGTGTGCCGCGGCATCAAGGAAGTCATGAAGATGTACGCGGCCCGGCCGGACATCTCGGTCGCCCGCTACAAGCTCACCCGCGAGGTGCCCACCCTCCGCGAGGCGGAGATCGCGTCGGTGGCCCGTTACGAGCGGCTCTTCACCCGCTACCTCCTCGGCCACTTCGACGAGCACGCCCACGCGGACGACGCGAACGACGACCCGCTGCTGGCCGAGGTCGCGGCGTCCGCGGTGGTCACCGCCCACAACCACGTGCTGCGGCGCTGGCTGCGGGCCGGCGGGCAGGGGGACGTCGAGCTGCAGCTGGACCATGCCTTCGCGATCGTGCGCAAGACGTTCGGGAACGGGATCGGGGCGGGCCGGGAGGCTGCGCCTCGCCCGGCCGCGGCGGCCTCGGTGTCGTCGCAGGGGGAGGTACTGGTGACGGTCGCCCGCACGGACGCGCCGTTGGACGAGGTCATGCGGACGATCGAGCAGGCGCTGAAGGAGCGGTCGTAGAACGACGGCAGTGGCGGGCCGCGGTCACCGGACCGCGGCTCCGCCGCTCGTCCTCACACGCCGGACAGGCTGAGTAAGCAGTCGCGGCCCCGGCTGAAAAGTACCCGCTGGACTCAATACGGTCCGTCTGGCATGCCCGACTGATGCCCTTTAGCATCTACTTGCCGGTAACTTTGATCGATCATCGCTCATTTGTTACGTAAAGATTTCATCTGAGAGCGATTCCTGGCACTCAGTGCCTTGCCACCTGACACGCGGTGTCATACCTTCAAGGTGTCCGGCCTGTCCCGGCGAACCCACCAGTTCGCCCGCCGGACGCCTGCGTCACAGGCAACCTCCCGCGCCACAAAGCGCTGCCGAAGCACCATCCCGCCGAACCGACGGCACCTTCCCGAAACCCTCAGCAGCACCGACGTAACCCTCAGCGCCCCTTCCCTCGGGGGCGCGCATCGCCGGAGGCAACACCGTGACCACTCAGGCCATTCTGGACGCGATCCAGTCGCCGGAATCGACGCCGGCCGACTTCGCCGCCCTGCCGCTTCCCGAGTCGTACCGCGCGATCACCGTGCACAAGGACGAGACGGACATGTTCGCGGGCCTGGAGACCCGCGACAAGGACCCGCGCAAGTCGATCCACCTCGACGAGGTCCCGCTGCCCGAGCTGGGTCCGGGCGAGGCCCTGGTCGCCGTCATGGCATCGAGTGTCAACTACAACTCGGTGTGGACCTCGATCTTCGAGCCGCTGTCCACCTTCGGCTTCCTGGAACGCTACGGCCGCCTCAGCGAGCTGACCAAGCGGCACGACCTGCCGTACCACATCATCGGCTCCGACCTCGCGGGCGTCGTCCTGCGCACCGGCCCCGGCGTCAACGCCTGGAAGCCCGGTGACGAGGTCGTCGCGCACTGCCTCAGCGTCGAGCTGGAGTCCAGCGACGGCCACAACGACACGATGCTCGACCCCGAGCAGCGGATCTGGGGCTTCGAGACCAACTTCGGCGGCCTCGCCGAGATCGCACTGGTCAAGTCCAACCAGCTGATGCCGAAGCCGAACCACCTCAGCTGGGAGGAGGCCGCCGCCCCGGGCCTGGTCAACTCGACCGCCTACCGGCAGCTGGTCTCCCGCAACGGCGCCGGCATGAAGCAGGGCGACAACGTGCTGATCTGGGGCGCGAGCGGCGGACTCGGCTCGTACGCCACGCAGTTCGCGCTCGCGGGCGGCGCCAACCCCGTCTGTGTCGTGTCCTCGCCGCAGAAGGCGGACATCTGCCGGTCCATGGGCGCCGAGGCGATCATCGACCGCAACGCCGAGGACTACAGGTTCTGGAAGAACGAGCGGGAGCAGGACCCCCGCGAGTGGAAGCGGTTCGGCAAGCGCATCCGCGAGTTCACCGGCGGCGAGGACATCGACATCGTCTTCGAGCACCCCGGCCGCGAGACCTTCGGCGCCTCGGTCTTCGTCACCCGCAAGGGCGGCACCATCACCACCTGCGCCTCCACCTCGGGCTACATGCACGAGTACGACAACCGCTACCTGTGGATGTCGCTGAAGCGGATCATCGGCTCGCACTTCGCCAACTACCGCGAGGCCTGGGAGGCCAACCGGCTGATCGCGAAGGGCAAGATCCACCCGACGCTGTCGCGGACCTACTCCCTGGAGGAGACCGGCCAGGCCGCCTACGACGTGCACCGCAACCTCCACCAGGGCAAGGTCGGCGTGCTCTGCCTCGCGCCCGAGGAGGGCCTCGGCGTGCGCGACGGGGAGATGCGGGCCAAGCACCTCGACGCCATCAACCGCTTCCGCAACATCTGAGACACCCGAGGTCATAGATGACTGAGCGTCAGAATGCCGAAGGCACGCGGGAGAAGGACCGGCCGTGGCTCATGCGCACGTACGCCGGGCACTCCACGGCCGAGGCGTCCAACGAGCTGTACCGGCGCAACCTCGCCAAGGGCCAGACCGGCCTGTCGGTGGCGTTCGACCTGCCGACGCAGACCGGCTACGACCCCGACCACATCCTCGCCCGCGGCGAGGTCGGCCGGGTGGGCGTGCCCGTCTCGCACCTCGGTGACATGCGCCGGCTGTTCCAGGACATCCCCCTGGAGCAGATGAACACCTCGATGACGATCAACGCCACCGCCATGTGGCTGCTGGCGCTCTACCAGGTCGTCGCGGAGGAGCAGGGCGCGGACATCACCCAGCTCCAGGGCACGACCCAGAACGACATCGTCAAGGAGTACCTGTCCCGGGGGACGCACGTCTTCCCGCCGGGGCCGAGCCTCCGGCTGACGACGGACATGATCGCGTACACGGTCTCCCACATCCCGAAGTGGAACCCGATCAACATCTGCAGCTACCACCTGCAGGAGGCGGGCGCCACGCCGGTCCAGGAGATCGCGTACGCGATGTCCACCGCGATCGCCGTCCTCGACGCGGTGCGCGACAGCGGCCAGGTGCCGCAGGAGCGCATGGGCGACGTCGTCGCCCGCATCTCCTTCTTCGTGAACGCGGGCGTCCGGTTCGTCGAGGAGATGTGCAAGATGCGGGCGTTCGGCCGCATCTGGGACAAGGTCACCCGTGAGCGGTACGGCATCGAGAACCCCAAGCAGCGCCGGTTCCGGTACGGCGTCCAGGTCAACTCCCTGGGGCTGACCGAGGCGCAGCCGGAGAACAACGTCCAGCGGATCGTGCTGGAGATGCTCGCCGTGACGCTGTCGAAGGACGCACGCGCGCGTGCCGTGCAGCTGCCGGCCTGGAACGAGGCGCTCGGCCTGCCGACGCCCTGGGACCAGCAGTGGTCGCTGCGCATCCAGCAGGTGCTCGCCCACGAGAGCGACCTGCTGGAGTACGAGGACATCTTCGAGGGCTCGCACGTCATCGAGAAGAAGGTCGCCCAGCTGGTCGAGGACTCCCTCGCGGAGATGGACCGGATCCAGGAGATGGGCGGTGCGATGGCCGCCGTCGAGTCGGGCTACCTGAAGTCGCAGCTGGTCTCCTCGCACGCGGAGCGGCGGGCCCGGATCGAGTCGGGCCAGGAGAAGATCGTCGGCGTCAACATCTTCGAGACGACCGAGCCGAACCCGCTCACCGCCGACCTGGACACCGCGATCCAGACGGTCGACCCGGCGGTCGAGGCGAGGGTCGTGGCGGCGATCGGGCACTGGCGCGACACGCGCTACCAGCCGCCGTTCAACCACCCGCGGCCCTGCAAGGCACTGGAGCGGCTGAAGGAGGCCGCCAAGGGCACCGACAACCTCATGGAGGCCACCCTGGAGTGCGCCCGCGCGGGCGTCACGACCGGCGAGTGGGCGGGGGCCCTGCGCGAGGTGTTCGGCGAGTTCCGGGCCCCCACCGGGGTCTCCTCGGCCCCCATCGCGGTCCCCGTCGAGCCGGGTTCGGCGCTGGCCGAGGTGCGGGCCAGGGTGGACGCCACCGCGCGGGACCTGGGCTCCGGGAAGCTGAGGTTTCTCGTCGGCAAGCCCGGTCTTGACGGGCACTCCAACGGCGCCGAGCAGATCGCGGTGCGAGCCCGGGACGCCGGCTTCGAGGTGGTCTACCAGGGCATCCGGCTGACGCCCGAGCAGATCGTGGACGCGGCCCTCGCCGAGGACGTGCACGCGGTCGGCCTGTCGATCCTCTCCGGGTCGCACGCCCAGCTGGTCCCGGACGTCCTGGAACGACTCCGTGTGGCCGGTGCCACAGATATACCGGTGATCGCCGGTGGCATCATCCCGAATGGTGACGCCCAGCAGCTCAGGGAAGCCGGAGTGGCCGCGGTCTTCACCCCGAAGGACTTCGACATCACCGGAATCATCGGCCGCATCGTCGACGAGATCCGGAAAGCGAACAAGCTCGACCCCCTGGAGGTCCCCGCATGACCACGCCCGTCAACCGGCTCCGCCCGCGGCGCTCCTGCCTGGCCGTGCCCGGCTCGAACCCCCGCTTCCTGGAGAAGGCGCAGGGTCTCCCGGCGGACCAGGTCTTCCTGGACCTGGAGGACGCGTGCGCGCCGCTCGCCAAGCCCGGGGCGCGGCACACCATCGTCAAGTTCCTCAACGAGGGCGACTGGACCGGCAAGACGCGCGTGGTCCGCGTCAACGACTGGACGACCGAGTGGACGTACCGTGACGTCGTGACCGTGGTCGAGGGCGCCGGGCAGAACCTCGACTGCATCATGCTGCCGAAGGTCCAGACGGCCCAGCAGGTGGTCGCGCTCGACCTCCTCCTCACCCAGATCGAGAAGACCATGGGCTTCGAGGTCGGCAAGATCGGCATCGAGGCGCAGATCGAGAACGCGCAGGGCCTCAACAACGTCAACAAGATCGCGCAGGCCTCCCCGCGCGTCGAGACGATCATCTTCGGCCCGGCCGACTTCATGGCGTCCATCAACATGAAGTCGCTGGTCGTGGGCGAGCAGCCGCCCGGCTACCCGGCGGACGCCTACCACTACATCCTGATGAAGATCCTGATGGCCGCCCGCGCCAACAACCTCCAGGCGATCGACGGCCCCTACCTCCAGATCCGCAACGTGGAGGGCTACCGCGCGGTCGCCCAGCGCGCCGCCGCCCTCGGCTTCGACGGCAAGTGGGTGCTGCACCCGGGCCAGGTCGAGGCGTCCAACGAGATCTTCTCGCCGTCGCAGGAGGACTACGACCACGCCGAGCTGATCCTGGACGCGTACGACTACTACACGTCCGAGGCGGGCGGCAAGAAGGGCTCCGCGATGCTCGGCGACGAGATGATCGACGAGGCCAGCCGCAAGATGGCCCTGGTCATCTCCGGCAAGGGCCGGGCCGCCGGCATGCAGCGCACGTCCAAGTTCGAGATCCCGGAGGCGTGAGCGCGATGCAGTTCGGACGCACGTACGAGGAGTTCGAGGTCGGGGCGACGTACAAGCACTGGCCGGGAAAGACGGTCACGGAGTACGACGACCACCTGTTCTGTCTGCTCACCATGAACCACCACCCGCTCCACATGGACACGAACTACGCCGAGAAGACGACGGACTTCGGCAGGAACGTGGTGGTCGGGAACTACATCTACTCGCTGCTGCTCGGCATGTCCGTCCCGGACATCTCGGGCAAGGCGATCGCCAACCTGGAGATCGAGTCGCTCAAGCACGTGGCGCCGACCTTCCACGGCGACACGATCTACGGCCAGACGACCGTGCTCGACAAGTGGCCCTCCAAGTCCAAGGACGACCGCGGGATCGTCTACGTGGAGACCAAGGGCTACAAGCAGGACGGCACGCTGGTGTGCATCTTCCGCCGCAAGGTGATGGTGCCGACCGAGACGTACATCAAGGAGCGCGGCGGCGAGCAGCCGGGCCGCCCGGAACTTCAGGAGCGCTAGTCATGGCCCGCCTCGCCCAGACCGCCGGTCTGACCGACGTCCAGCAGGAGATCCTCTCCACCGTCCGCGACTTCGTGGACAAGGAGATCATCCCGGTCGCCACCGAGCTGGAGCACCGCGACGAGTACCCGCAGCAGATCGTCGACGGCCTCAAGGAACTCGGCCTCTTCGGTCTGATGATCCCCGAGGAGTACGGCGGCCTGGGCGAGTCCCTGCTGACGTACGCGCTGTGCGTCGAGGAGATCGCCCGGGGCTGGATGTCCGTCTCCGGGATCATCAACACGCACTTCATCGTGGCGTACATGCTCAAGCAGCACGGCACGCAGGAGCAGAAGGAGCACTTCCTGCCGCGGATGGCGGCCGGCGACGTCCGGGGCGCGTTCTCGATGTCGGAGCCGGGCCTCGGCTCGGACGTGTCGGCGATCACCTCGAAGGCGGTGAAGGACGGCGACGAGTACGTCCTGAACGGCCAGAAGATGTGGCTGACGAACGGCGGCACGTCGTCCCTGGTGGCCGTCCTCGTGCGGAGTGACGAAGGCCACCCCGAGGGCACGGCCCCCCACAAGTCGATGACGACCTTCCTGGTGGAGAAGGAGCCCGGGTTCGGCGAGGTCCGCCCCGGCCTCACCATCCCGGGCAAGATCGACAAGATGGGCTACAAGGGCGTCGACACCACCGAGCTGATCATGGACGGCCTGCGGATTCCGGCCGACCGGGTGCTCGGCGGGGTCACCGGCCGAGGTTTTTACCAAATGATGGACGGAGTCGAGGTCGGCCGCGTCAACGTGGCGGCGCGTGGCTGCGGTGTCGCCCAGCGCGCGTTCGAGCTCGGCGTCCGTTACGCCCAGCAGCGTCACACTTTCGGCAAGGCGATCGCCCAGCACCAGGCCATCCAGTTCAAGCTGGCGGAGATGGCCACCAAGGTCGAGGCCGCGCATGCCATGATGGTCAACGCTGCGCGCAAAAAGGACTCCGGGGAACGAAACGACCTTGAGGCCGGGATGGCGAAGTACCTCGCCTCGGAGTACTGCAAGGAGGTCGTGGAGGACGCCTTCCGGATCCACGGCGGCTACGGCTTCTCCAAGGAGTACGAGATCGAACGTCTCTACCGTGAGGCGCCCATGTTGCTGATCGGCGAAGGTACCGCCGAGATCCAGAAAATGATCATCGGGCGAAGGCTGCTCGAAGAGTATCGATTCCAGGGCTGATTGTCCCGGTACGGGGTGTTTTCTTCGAGAAGAAGATCACACCCCGTCAACGGTCTTCGGCCGCCGACTCGTCTTCCTGGCTTGCCCAGTTGTGGCCCCCGACCGGTACGATCCCGGAAAGCCGCCGTCCCCGTATCCTGCGCGGCATCATCCGCTACGAAGGTCATCCATGCCCCACAGCCAAACCTCTGCACATCGAGACAGCCTGGCCGGCGTACGCCTCGCGCGCGGAGCATCGCCGTGGCTTCTCCCGACCGTCGCCACCGCAGCCGTCAGCCTGCTCCGCGCCCGTCGCTCCGGCGCCGCCAAGGCCGTCGCCGTGCCCGCCACCGCGCTCGCGGCGGGCATGCTGTGGTTCTTCCGCGACCCCGAGCGTGAGATCGCCCAGGGCCGTGTCATCTCCCCCGCCGACGGTGTGGTGCAGAGCATCATGCCGTGGAAGGACGGACGCACCCGGGTCGCGATCTTCATGAGCCCGCTCAACGTCCACGTCAACCGCGCGCCCCTCGCGGGCGAGGTGACGTCGGTGGAGCACATCCCCGGTGGCTTCGTTCCCGCCTTCAACAAGGAGAGCGAGAACAACGAGCGCGTAGTCTGGCATTTCGACACCGAACTCGGCGACATCGAGATGATCCAGATCGCCGGCGCGGTGGCCCGCCGTATCGTCCCCTACATCCCGCAGGGCACGAAGGTCGAGCAGGGCGACCGCATCGGTCTGATCCGCTTCGGCTCGCGTGTCGACATCTACCTGCCGGAGGGCGTGGACGTCGCGGTCGAGGTCGGCCAGAAGACCGTGGCTGGGGTGACTCGCATTGACCGTGATTGATCCTGAGACCCAGGCGGGCTGGGTGCCCGAGGCCGACGAGATCGGCGACGACGAGGAGGAGATGCCGCTCTCTCTCCGCCTCTCGATAGCGGACACCCTCACGCTCGGCAACGCCACGTGCGGTTTCATGGCGGTGTACTTCACCACCACCGGCATCCTGATCCCGCACCTCACCGGGGACGACCAGTCGGCCGGCATGGCGCGCCACAGCGCCGCCACCGCGGTCATCCTCATGCTCTGCGCGGCGGTCTTCGACCTGTTCGACGGCCTGGTGGCGCGCAAGCTGCGCTCCTCCCCCATGGGCGCGGAGCTGGACAACCTCTCCGACCTGATCAGCTTCGGCCTCGCGCCGGCGTACTTCGTGCTCGTCTACGGCATGGTGGCCGACGACGCGTACCAGAAGGTGGCCGCGGTCGGAGCGGTGGTGGTCCTGCTGGCCGTGGTGCTGAGACTCGCCCGGTTCTCGTGCGTGACACCGCCGAACGGCATGTTCCAGGGCATGCCGTCGCCGTTCGGTGCGCTGACGGTCGTCTCGATCGTTCTCCTGGAGCTGCCCTTCGTGGCGACGCTCCTCGCCATCCTGGGCACGGCCTGGCTGATGGTGAGCCGGGTGGAGTACCCGAAGCCGCGCGGCCGCCTCGCGGTCGCGATGCTCGCCTGGATCGTCCTCTCGATGGGGCTCCTGGTCTCCTGGGCCTTCGACGCGCCCAGCGGCCAGCTCCTCCTCCAGACCGGCTGCGCGCTGCAGCTGGTGATGGGCGCGGTGATCCCGCTGTTCGCCACGGCGCGCCGGGTGAACAACTTCCGCGACAACAGGCGCGAGGCGCGGGCGACGCAGCTGCCCTGACGTTCCCTGTACCGCCGACGGGCGTGGGCCGAGCCTTCGAGGCTCGGGGCCCCCCCCTTTAGGGTTCAATGGCCTACCGCGGTGGCCCATTACCGGTCCACCACCCCATACCGGAGCCCAGTT
>NZ_JBIBHY010000001.1:107576-665905 GCF_042957285.1 Streptomyces sp. NPDC008092 | reverse complement strand
CGCGTGCTCAAAAACGCCCGCAACACCGGGGGGGGGGGGGGGGCCGCCCACGTGCCTGGCGGTCCCCTGCCCCCCGGGGGGGGGGGCCCCGCGCCTGCGCGGCGGGCCCCACGCCCGTTTCGCGTTCAAGGGCATACGGCGTTGGCCATTGACCGGTCAACCACCCCTGACCGGAGCCGAGTTGCGCAGGGCGAGACACCGCTCACCGTCAAGGACCACTCCGTCCCGCACGTCTCGACGATCCCGGCGAACGCCGGTCAAACAGTGCAGCTGTTCGTACGCGAGTACCGGAAGAGCAGTGGGCCCCAGCCGCCGCCCGTGCTGATGCTCCACGGTCGGAGCGTGCCCGCGGTCACGGGCTTCGACCTCGTGATGCCCGGTGGCGGCGGCTCCGAGATCCGGTACAGCTGGGCACAGCAGCTGGCGCAGCACGGCTTCGACGTCTTCATGATGGACATCCAGGGCAACGGGCGGACGCCGAAGCCGCTGCCCATGGACAAGCCCTGCAACGCCAATCCGGCGCAGCAGGAGTCGGTCCTCGTGCCCAACCCGCTTCCCGCCAAGTGCGCGCCCCCGCCCCCGTACCCGTTCCAGCTCGGCAACTCCGAGAGCGAGGAGGCGGAACTCGACACGGTGGTCAAGTTCATCAAGACCCTGACCGGCACGACCGACCCGATCGACTTCGTCGGGTGGTCCGCCGGCGCCTTTGTCATGGGCCCGTACACGCTCAAGCACCCCGAGAACATCAAGAGCCTCTTCCTGCTCGCCCCGATGTTCCCGCCCGACGGCCGCTGGTCCGGCTCCGCCGCGAACCCGTTCGGACGTCCGGCGGAAGCCGCGACCCTGCCCATGTCCACGCCCGCCCTCGCGTTCGGCTTCCCGATGCACGTCGCCAGCAAGAACGGTTTCAAGATCGGCTGGGACAAGGAGCAGGCCAGCCCGCTGCAGCGGGAAGCCGGCATGGGAGACATCGTGTGGGACGCGATGATGATCAACGACCCCCTGGGCAGCACCTGGGGACCGATCCAATCGGGCGGCACGCCCGAGGGCGTCCTCCGGTACCGGAACACCTACTGGTGGGGCTGGAACAACCACACCGTTCCGCTCAAGGACACCGCGGGCCGGTACATCCTCGGTGACCGCGTGCCCGTGATGATCGTCTACGGTGAGACGGACCGGACGGCCAACACCCCGCCGACCCCGCCGATGCCGGCGATCCTGACGTTCTCCGTCCCGGCGCTGTACAACGCGATCCCGGGACCGAAGAAGCTGATGTTCGAGCTGGCGGACGCGGGACACTCCGTGGTCTGGGAGCGTCCCGCCAAGGTCGTCCACCACATGTCCATGCAGTGGCTGGACAAGCACCGGGTGGAGGACCAAACGAGCGGCAGCTTCTACCGCGACGACGACGGGCTCCTGACTCCGCTGCCCTAGCCCACCACCCGACCACCACCCGACCCCGCCGCACCTGCCCTGCCGCCGCGGCCCCGCCGCTCCGGCCCCGCGCCGCCTGACCTGAGTTGATCCCAGGTGAACTCAGGTCAGGAAGTCCCGCGCGATCTGCTCCGCCACCCGCTCCAGGATCGGCCCGGCGTCCGCGATGCACTTCACCACGTCCGGTTCGACCTCGGTGAGCGGGTAGGCGCGGCGGATCCCGGCCCGCCCGAGCGCCTCCGGCGGCAGGGCGAGGCGGCCGCAGACCGCGACGACCTCCTTGTCGGCGGCGCGCGCCGCGGCCGCCACCCCGGCCGGCGCCTTCCCGTGCAGGGTCTGCTCGTCCAGCGAGCCCTCCCCCGTGATCACCAGCGAGGCCCGCGCCAGGGCGGGCGCGAAGCCCAGCACGTCGAGCATGACCTCGATGCCGGGCCGGAAGCGCGCGCCGAGCAGCAGCGCGCCGTACCCGATGCCCCCGGCGGCTCCCGCACCCGGTGCCACCGCGTACTCGGCGGCGCGCGGACCGACCTCGGTCTCCAGGACCTTCGCGAGGTTGCCGAGCGCGGCGTCCAGGAGTTCCACGTCGTCCGGCGAGGCCCCCTTCTGCGGGCCGTAGACGGCGGGCGCGCCCTTCGGTCCGGTGAGCGGGTTGTCGACGTCGCTGGCGAGGACCAGGTCGACGGCGGACAGCCGCGGGTCGAGGCCCGACAGGTCCGCGCGGGCCACGTCGGCGAGGCCGCCGCCGCCCGGCGGCACCGGTTCGCCGTCCGCGTCGAGGAAGCGGGCGCCCAGCGCCGACAGCATCCCGGCCCCGCCGTCGGTCGTGGCGCTGCCCCCGACCCCGAAGACGATCGTGCGGGCACCCGCGTCCAGCGCGGCCCGCAGCAGCTCCCCGGAGCCGTACGTGGAGGCCGTCAGGGGCGCGAAGACACCGCGGGGCAGCCGCTGCAGACCGCTCGCCTCGGCCATCTCCACGACCGCGGTGCCGTCGCGCAGCGCGAACGCGGCGGTGACCTCCTGCCCCAGCGGTCCGGCGACCTCCCGCTCGTGGCGTTCGAATCCGGCCGCGACCGCCGCGGCCACCGTGCCGTCCCCGCCGTCCGCGACGGGCAGCGCCTCGACGTCGACGCCGGGCACGACCCGCCTGAGCCCCGCCGTGACCCGCTCGGCGACCTGCACGGCCGTCAGCGAGCCCTTGAACTTGTCCGCGGCGATGAGCACGCGCTGTGTCACCTGTATCCCCTTGCTCTCCGGGCCTCTCGCACGTCAAGGCCAGTCGCGCCGCTGTGACCTTAACCGGAGGACGCCCTCGCCGTCATGCCCCGCCCGAAGCCTGGGAAGCGGCTGGGAACCGCCTGCGAAAACGGGTAGACCTCAGCCATGAGCAGTCCGGCGCCCGATTTCGCCGACCGCGTGCTCGGCGGCTGGCTCGGCAGGATCGCGGGCAACATGCTCGGCAAACCGGTGGAGCGGGGCGACCTGTGGACCCGGGAGCGCATCGACGGCTACCTGCGGCGGGCCGCCGCCCTGCCGCTCACCGACTACCTCCCCGAGCCCGCCGACGAGAGCGACGCGCTCGCGCTGCGCCCGGAGTGGCGGCAGTGCGTGCGCGGCCGGATCCACGGCAGCTGCCGCGACGACGACGTCGACTACGCGATCCTCGGCCTGCATCTGCTGGAGACCCACGGCTTCGGCTTCAGCACCGAGCAGGTCGGCGAGCTGTGGCTGCAACGGCTGCCGTACCTCCAGACCTTCACGGCGGAACGGGCCGCCTACCGCAACCTCGTCAACGGGCTGAAGCCGCCCCTCACCGCCACCTACGACAATCCCTGCCAGGAGTGGATCGGCGCCCTGATCCGCGCCGACGTCTTCGGCTGGACCTGCCCCGGCGACCCGCGGCGGGCCGCCGCCCTCGCCCGCCGCGACGCGGTGCTCTCCCACTCCGGGAACGGGGTGTACGGCGCGATGTGGGCGGCCGCGCTGGTCTCGGCGGCGTTCACCGCGCCGACGGCGCGGCAGGCGGTCGGCACCGCGCTCACCGTCGTACCGGCGGGCTGCCGCCTGGCCCGGACCGTGCGCCGGGTCGTCTCCCTGTACGAGACCCGGATGGGCTGGGAGGACACCCTCACCACCGTCGCCGCCGAGACCGCGGGCCTCGGCTGGATCCACACCGTCCCCAACGCGGCCGTGCTCACCGCCGGGCTGCTGTACGGCGAAGGCGACTTCACCCGGACCGTCGCCCTCACCGTGCGCGGCGGCCTGGACACCGACTCCAACGGGGCGACGGCGGGCTCGGTGGCCGGGGTGCTGACCGGCGCGGCGGCCGTCCCGGACCGCTGGAAGGCCCCCCTTGAGGACACGGTCCGCAGTGCCGTCTTCGGCTTCGACGGGGCCCGCATCAGCGACCTGGCCGCCCGCACCGTACGCCTCGCCCGGACCGGGGAGGAGTCCGCACTGGCTACGCTTCCCGAGTGACCACGACTGACGCCTACGCCGCGTACATCGCGAGCCTGCCCCGGATCCTCGCCGGGGCCGCCGCGCTCTTCCGGGACACCGAGGGACGGGTCCTGCTCGTCGAGCCCAACTACCGGGAGGGCTGGGCGCTGCCGGGCGGGACCGTCGAGTCCGACGACGGGGAGACCCCGCGCCAGGGCGCCCGCCGCGAGACCCTGGAGGAGATCGGCCTGGACCGCGAGATGGGCCGGCTGCTGGCGGTGGACTGGGTGCACGGCGCGGACCGCCCGCCGATCGTCGCCTACCTGTACGACGGCGGGGTCGTCTCCGCCGCCGACCTCAGGGCGATCCGGCTCCAGGAGGAGGAACTGCTGTCCTGGCGGCTGGTCCCCCGGGAGGAACTCCCCGCATACCTCCCGGGCTCCCTGGGCCGCCGCGTCCTGGCCGCCCTGGACGTCCTCACGGAGGGCACGGGCACGGCAGAGCTGGAGAACGGCCAACGGGTCGGCTGACCCGACCGCCCCGGCTGCACCCGGGTCACCGGACGGGCACACGGCCGGGTGCAGCAGCGGCCTGTGGCCGGCACTGTCCGAACACAGCGTCGTGATCTCTTGCACCGGTCCGTCCGACGACACCGCCGGCAACCTGGACCGACAGCAGCACCGCGAGGCGTCGGCCGGGCCCTGATATCCGTTCGCCTCCGTCCGAGCGGGCGTCCTACCCTCGGCCCATGAACAAGCCTCTCGTGGCCGTCCTGAGCGGTGCAGGCATCTCCACCGATTCCGGGATCCCCGACTACCGCGGCCCGAACGGGCTGTGGCGGAAGGATCCCGGGGCCGAGAGGCTCGTGACGTACGAGTACTACATGGACGACCCGGAGGTCCGGCGCCGGTCCTGGCAGATGCGGCGGGAGAACCGGACGCTGGAGGCGGAGCCGAACGCGGCGCACCGGGCCGTCGCCGAGCTGGAGCGGTCGGGGACGCCGGTGCGGGTGATCACGCAGAACGTGGACGGGCTGCACCAGCTCGCCGGGATGCCCGCCCGCAAGGTGCTCGAACTGCACGGCAGCGCGCGCAGTGTCGTGTGCACGAAGTGCCAGGTGCGGGGGCCGATGGCGGACGCCCTGGCCCGGGTCGCGGCCGGCGAGGCCGATCCGCCGTGCCTGGAGTGCGGCGGGATCCTGAAGGCGGCGACCGTGATGTTCGGGGAGCGGCTCGACCCGGTCGTCCTCGGCGAGGCGCTCGCCATCAGCAAGGCGTGCACGGTGTTCGTCGCCGTCGGCAGCAGCCTCCAGGTCCAGCCGGCCGCCGGCCTCGCGGGTGTCGCCGCGGACCACGGCGCCCGGCTGGTCGTCGTCAACGCGGAGCCGACACCGTACGACGACCGGGCCGACGAGGTCGTCCGGGACCCGATCGGCACGGCCCTGCCGAAGCTGCTCGCCGCGCTGGGGGCCGGTTAGAAGCCGGTCAGAAGAGGCCCGCTCCCCGCTCGAAGTCCAGCAGGCGCTGCTTGCGGGGCAGGCCGCCGCCGTAGCCGGTGAGGCTGCCGTTGGCGCCGATCACCCGGTGGCAGGGGACGATGATGCTGACCGGGTTCTTCCCGTTGGCGAGGCCGACCGCGCGGGAGGCCTGGGGGTTGCCGAGGGCCTCGGCGAGTTCGCCGTACGAGCGGGTCTCGCCGTACGGGATCAGGCACAGCTGCTCCCAGACGCTGCGCTGGAACGGGGTTCCGTTCAGGCGCAGTTCGACGGTGAACTCCTTCAACTCGCCCGCGAAGTAGGCGGTCAGCTGTTCCTCGGTCTCGGTGAAGAGGTCGTCGTCGCGGGGGCCGAAGGCCTCCTCGGGCGGGCGGTGGCGCTGGTCCGCCATGTAGATGCCGCAGAGGGTGCCGTCCTCCGCCACCAGGGTGAGGGGGCCGTAGGGGCTGTCGGTCACGGTGTGGTTCTTCACGATGATGTCCTTGAACGTCCTTATACGGGCAGGAAGTTGATCGGGTGACTGTCGGTCGCCCACAGGTACTGGACGGCGTACGCGCGCCAGGGGCGCCAGGCCGCCGCGCGTGCGGTGAGGGCGGCCGGGGTGCCTGGCAGGCCCAACTCCTCGGCGGCGCGCCGGATTCCGAGGTCGGTGGGGAGGAAGGCGTCCGGGTCGCCGAGGGCGCGCATGGCGATGACGTCGACGGTCCAGGGCCCGAAGCCGGGGAGGGCGAGGAGCCGGGCGCGCGCCTCGGCCCAGTCGCTCTCGACGCCCAGGTGCAGGGTGCCGTCGGCCAGTTGACCGACGAGGGTGGTGAAGGTGGTGCGGCGGGTGCGGGGCATCGCCAGGGCCTCGGGATCCACCGCCGCGAGTGCCTCGGGAGACGGGAAGAGGTGGGTGAGGCCGCCCTCGGGGTCGTCGACGGGGGTGCCGTGCGCGGTCACCGGGCGGGCCGCGTGGGTGCGGGCGGCGGCCGTGGAGACCTGCTGGCCGAGCACGGCCCGGACGGCGAACTCCGCCTCGTCGACCGTGCGCGGCACCCGTCGCCCCGGCGCCTTGTCGACCAGGGGCGCGAGGAAGGGATCCGTGCGCAGCTGGTCGTCGACGGCGACCGGGTCGGCGTCCAGGTCGAGCATCCGCCGGCAGCGGCTGATGGCGACGGGCAGGTCCCGCAGGTCACTGAGGGTGAGCCGGCAGGCGATGTGGTCGGGCTTCGGGGTGAGGGCGGCGATGCCGTGGCCGTACGGCAGCCGCAGGGTCCGCCGGTAGGCGCCGTCCCGCCACTCCTCCACGCCGGGTACGGCGGTGGCCGCAAGGTGGCCGAAGAGGTTGTCGGGGTTGAGGGGGGCGCGGAAGGGCAGGCGGAGGGCGAGGGCGCCCGGGGCCTGGTTCGCCGACTTGGGACGGCGGTTGCGCAGCTCGCTCGGGGAGAGCGCGAAGACCTCGCGGACGGTGTCGTTGAAGGTGCGGATCGAGGAGAAGCCGGCCGCGAAGGCGATCTCCGCCATCGGGAGCGGGGTCGTCTCGATCAGCAGGCGTGCGGTCTGGGCGCGCTGCGCCCGGGCGAGGGCCAGCGGGCCGGCGCCGAGTTCGGCGAGCAGCTGGCGTTCGACCTGCCGGGGGCTGTAGCCGAGGCGGGCGGCGAGGCCCGGTACGCCCTCGCGGTCCACGACCCCGTCGGCGATCAGCCGCATGGCGCGGGCGACCAGGTCGGCGCGCTGGTTCCACTCCGGGGAACCGGGGCTGGTGTCGGGCCGGCAGCGCTTGCAGGCCCGGAAGCCGGCCTGCTGGCAGGCGGCGGCGCTCGGGTAGAACGTCATGTTCCCGGGCTTGGGCGGTACCACCGGGCAGCTGGGCCGGCAGTAGATGCGGGTGGTCAGGACGGCGGTGAAGAACCAGCCGTCGAACCGCGCGTCCTTCGACTGCACGGCCCGTACGCAGTGCTCTCGGTCGAGGTGCATCCCGTTCTGCATGGGTCCAGCATCGGCCACCGGGTGGGGCCGATGCTGGCGGGAATCCGACACGAAGGTGCCCTGACCTTCAGGGCACCGGGGCCCTGCTGTGCAGCCGTCAGCCGAAGTAGTGGTCCTGGTCGAGGTCGGCCAGCAGGCCCGGCCGGGCGGGCCGCCAGTCGTAGCGCTCACGGGTGGCGGCGCCGGACACCGGGTTGTCGTTGCCGACGAAGGCCGCCATCCAGCCGAAGTGGCCGGACGCCTCCTCCTGTGCGAGGGACACGACCGGCACACCGAGCCGGCGGCCGATGATCTCGGTGATGCCGCGGACCGGGACGCCCTCGTCGGCGACCGCGTGCAGCACGGCCCCGGCCGGGGCCGACTCCAGGGCCTTGCGGTACAGGGTGGCGGCGTCGAGGCGGTGCACGGACGACCAGCGGTTGGTGCCGTCGCCCGGGTAGGCGGCGACGCCCTTGTCGCGGGCGACGCCGATCAGGAACGGGACGAAGGCGTGGTCGCCCGCTCCGTGCACCTGGGGCAGCCGGATCGCCGACACCCGCACCCCGCGGTCGGCCAGGGCCAGGGCGGAGAGCTCCGCCCTGGCCCGGTGGGCGCCGGGGCCCGCGGGGTCGGGCGTGTCCTCCTCGGTGCCGAGGCGCCCCGGGGTCAGGAGGCCGGTCACGGAGGTGACGACCAGGGGCCGGCCGGACCCGGCGAGCGCGTCGCCGAAGGCGTTCAGCACGTCGAGTTCGGTGCGGAGCGCGCCGGGCATGTCGGAGAAGTCGTGGTTGTACCCGGTGTGGATCACCCCGTCCACCGCGCCCACCGCAGCCCGCAGCCCGTCGGTGTCGTTCAGGTCGCCGCGGTACGCCTCCGCTCCCACCTCCTTCAGGGCCGCCTCGGCCGCGTCCGAGCGGGCGAGGCCGAGCACCTGGTGGCCGGCGCCGAGCAGTTCGCGGACCACCGCACTGCCGATGAACCCGGTGGCGCCGGTGACGAACACACGCATGACAAATCACCTCACGGAGAGTGCAACTGCTGGGATGACCTCAGCGTGCGCCCGGACCCTGGGCCGGGTCCAAGACCTGTTCCGCACCCGGTGATGTCCGTCCGGTCATGACCGCAGCTCACGGCCTCGGCAGCGGAGGCGGCGGGAGTACAGTCGAGGGGTGCCCGATTCCTTCCTGCCGCCGGTGGACCTGGAACTGCGCCTGGTGCGCTACTTCACCGTGGTCGCCGAGGAGTTGCACTTCGGCCGCGCGGCCGACGCCCTGCATCTCGCGCAGCCGTCGCTGAGCCGTCAGATCCGGCGGCTGGAGCGGGAGCTGGGCGTCCGGCTGCTCGACCGCACCCCGCGCGGCACCCGGCTCACCGAGGCCGGCGAGACCTTTCTGCCCCAGGCCAGGGAGCTGCTGCGGACCGCCGCCCGGGCCGCCGCCAGCGCCCGCTCGGCCGCCGCGCACGGTCCGTTCACCGTCGGCTACACGACCCACCAGATCGTCACCCCGGCCGTCCGCGAGCTGCGCCACCGGCACCCGGAGGCCGAGGTCCGCACCCTGCACGTGGACTGGAACGAGCCGCGCGACGCGCTCCTCGACCACCGGGTCGACGTGGTCGTGACCCGGTTCCTGTTCTCCGCCGACGGCCTGGACATCACCGTCCTCTACGACGAGCCGCGGGTCCTCCTGGTGCCGCTCGGCCACCGGCTGGCCGGCCGGGAGTCGGTCACCCTCGCCGACTTCGCCGACGAACCGCTCCCCCGTTTCAGCGGCGCCGACCGGATCGGCGCCAATCCCCCCGGGCACACCAACCTGGGCGCCCTGGTGGACACACTGGAGGACAAGCTGGAGCTGGTGGCGAGCGGTGAGGTGGTGTCCCTGGCGCCGGCCGGGTTCCGTGGCAACCTGCGGCCGGACATCGTCGTCGTCCCGATCGAGGACGCGGTCCCCCTCCAGGTGGTCCTCGCCACCCGGGCCGGGGACCGGCACCCGCTGTTCCCGGCGTTCCGCCGCGCGGCGGAGGCCCATCTCGTCCCGCCCGGCACCGCCCCGGCCGGACGAGCGCACCCGAGGACCGCCGCGGCGGGCCGTTGAGCGGTTCCGGGCGCGTCACGCCGAACGGCGCGGCCGCCACCCGCGTCCGGGCGCGGCAGACCGCGCGCACCGCACCGCGCCGGGCCGGTACCGGTGGCCGCGCGGACCGTCGTGCGGGACCCGGTGTGAGCGGAGTCCCGCACGCCGAACGCGGAACGGCCGAGCGGCCCGTCAGCCCATGCGCGTGTCCGCCGTGTCCGCGGCGTCCGCCGATGCGTCGCCGCGCGCCACGCAGAGCGCCCAGATGATGAATCCGGACAGCGCGATCATCACGACGGACCAGACCGGGTAGTACGGCAGGGACAGGAAGTTGGCGATGATCACCAGCGCGGCGATGGCCACCCCGGCGCCACGCGCCCACGCGGCCGGCTGGAACAGGCCGATGCCGACGACCACGGCGATCACGCCCAGGACCAGGTGGATCCAGCCCCAGCTGGTGAGGTCGAACTTGAACACGTAGTTGGGGGTCGTGACGAAGACGTCGTCCTGGGCGATCGCCATGATGCCCCGGAAGACGGCGAGCAGTCCGGCGATCAGGAGCATGACGCCCGCGAAGGCGGTCAGCCCTCCGGCCCACGCCATCTTGGCGGTGTGCTGATGCGGGTGGTGCGCGGGATGTGTCGCAGTCATACGGCTGCCTCGATTCGTTCTCGGAGGGGGTGCTCAGCGCCCGTGGGCGGTGGGCACCGAACCGGAGCCGGAGCGCTCGGCCGTCCCGTAGTCGCTCAGCACCAGGGCCTTGGCCTTGCGGAACTCCTCGTCCGAGATGTCACCCCGGGACTTCATCTCGGAGAGCCTGGCCAGTTCGTCGACGCTGCTGGTCCGGTCGGGGCCGCCCTTGGCGGTCTGCCGGATGTACGACTCGAACGCCTTCTGCTGGTCGCGGGCCTGGGCGATCTCGCGCTGTCCCATGCCCTTGCCGCGGGCGATCACGTAGACGAGGACGCCCAGGAAGGGGACGACGATGCACAGGGCCAGCCAGCCGGCCTTGGCCCAGCCGCCCATCGTGTCGTCGCGGAAGATGTCGACGATGACCCGGAACAGCAGGACGAGCCACATGATCCACAGGAAGAGCCACAACATCGTCCAGAAGGCGCTCAGCAGCGGATAGTCGTATGCGAGGTAGGTCTGCGCGCTCATGTACGTCCTCCGTCCACGGCGCCGGCCGGTCGGCCGGGCCCTGCCGTCCCAGCGTGCGCGCGGCGGGGCCGGGGTTCCTCACCCGGTGCGGGTGATCGTGCGCCGCTCCGGTGGCCGCGGCCGCGTCACTCCGGCAGGCGCCGCATCTCGACGACCCGCAGCCCCAGAGACAGGCAGCGGTTCAGCAGGCCGTACAGATGTGCCTCGTCGACGACGGGACCGAACAGGACCGTCTCGCCGGACATCGTCACGTGTTCCATCTCCGGGAAGGCCCGGGTCAGCGTCTCCGACATGGTCCCTTCGACACGGATCTCGTAGCGCATGAGCCGTCTCCCGCCGCGGGTCTGCTGCGGTCTGTCCGTCCCGCGATCCTGCCCCCGCGGCCGCCGGCCGGCCTCACCCGGCACAGGTGAACCGGGCCGGGGCGGGTGACGGCAGGGAGCGCGGCCCGGCGGCGGTCACAGCAGTCCGCGCTCGCGGGCCCGGCGCACCGCGTCGCCGCGCCGGCCCACGCCGAGTTTCCGGTAGATGCTCTTGAGATGCGTCTTCACCGTGTTCACGGAGACGAACAGATCGGCGGCGATCTCCTGCGTGGACATCATCTGCGCCAGCCGGCCGAGCACCTCCCGCTCACGTCCGCTCAGCTCCTCGACGAGCAGCGGCGGGGAGTCGGCGCCCGGGCCGTCGCCGTAGAGCCAGCCCGCGGCCAGGCCGTGCAGCGGCGGGCTGTCCAGGAGGCGGCGGATCTCCGGTCCGGCGTCGAGGAACGGGCGGCGCAGCCGGTCCCGGCGTGCCTCCAGGAGGGCCCGGGCGAGCAGCTTGCGGGCGGTGCCGGGGTCCCCGGCCCCGGCCGCCGCGCGGGCCCGCACCAGGGTGGCCCGGACCGTGGCGCCGGGGCCGGTCCGGCCGTCCGCGCACAGCCGGTCGGCCGCCCGAACGGCTTCCTCGCGGCGGCCGGCGGCGAGCCGCGCCCACGCGAGCTCCGCGGCGCACACGGGCCCGACCGGGCCGTCGATCCCGTCCAGCACCCGGGCGGCGGTGCCGGTGCGGCCCTCGGCGAGCAGGGCGGCCGCGGCGGCCAGGGCGGTGTTCGCCCGGGCCCAGGGCGAGCCCGCCTCGGCCTGTACGGCAGGGTCGGCGGCGTGTGCGGCGGCGGCCGGGTCGCCGAGCGCCAGCTCCAGCCGGCTCGTCGCGAGGGCGCGGCAGGCCTCGGTCACCGGGTCGGGCGCGCCGGGGCCCGGACCGGACTCGGCGGCCTCCTCCAGCAGGGCACCGGCCCGGTCCAGTTCGTCGCGGTCCACGGCCACGGCGGCCAGCACCAGCTGGCCGAGCCCGGCGCCCGGGAACGGGCGTCCGCCGCAGTGCCGGGTCGCATCGGTCGCGGCCAGGGCCCGGTGTTCCGCGAGGTCGAGCCGGCCGTCGAAGTAGTCGATCAGCGCCAGGTGGCCGAGGCAGTCCTCCCGGGGCAGTTCGGTCAGGGCGGCACCGGGCGGCTCGGCCACCTCGGTCAGGGCGGCGCGCGCCTCGTCGAAGTGCCCGGCCCAGACCCGGGCCGAGCCCAGGTGGGTGAGGAGGAGGGCGGTGAGCTCGGGATGCTTGGCGAGGAGAGCAGCGGGCACCTCGCGGCGCAGCCGGGCGGCGTCGGTCATCGCCTGCTCGGCCCTGGCCGGCGCGCCGGTCAGCCGGGCCGCGAGGGATTCCAGCAGCACGCAGCTCAGCCGGGCCGCGACGGCCGTACCGGTGATGGCGGCCGCACCGGTGGCGGCCGCACCGGTGGCGAGGCTCTCCGCGGCGCGGCCCAGGTGGGTGAGGCCGTGGTCGAGGTCGTGCCCGGCCAGCTCCCGGGCCGCGCGCACCAGGTCCACGGCCGCGCCGCGTGCCTCCGGCCCCATCGTGGCGAACAGTCCGGTGACGTCGTCGGCGCGCAGGCCGGTGAGGAGCCGGCCGATCGCCAGGTCGTCGACGAGGGTGCCGGCGGCGCACTCCCAGTCGCCCGCCGCCGCGCCGTGGGCCAGCGCCTCGGGTACGGCGCCGTGGGCCCGCAGCCACCACGCGGCACGCCGGTGCAGTTCGGGTTCGAGCCCCGGGGAGCGGGCCCGCAGATGGACCCGGAGGATCTCCCCGAACAGCGGATGCAGCCGGTACCAGGAGTGTCCGAGGTCCTCGACGAAGGCGTTCTGCCGGCACAGCGCGGCCAGCAGCGGACCGGGGTCGGGTCGGCCGGTCAGCGCCTCCGCCAGGTCGGGCCCGAACCGGTCCAGGACGCTGACCCGCAGCAGCAGGTCCTGCGTCTCGGGCGGCTGCCGTCCGACCACCTCGGCGAGGAGGAAGTCGGCGATGGTGCTGTGGCCGGCCTCGAACTCCTTGAGGTACGTCTCCGGATCCGCGCTCTGCTGGGCGGCCAGCGCGCTCAGCCGCAGCCCGGCCGCCCAGCCCCGGGTGCGGGCCACCAGGGCGCGGGTGGCGTCGGCGGGCAGCCGCAGACCGTGCCGGGCCAGCAGGTCGGCCGCCTCCTCGGGGGTGAAGGCCAGCTCCTGGTTCCGGATCTCGGTCATGGCCGCCGCCGCCCGGTAGCGGTGCAGGGGCAGCAGCGGCTCGGTGCGGGTGACGAGGACCAGCCGCAGTCCCCGTCCGGCGTGGTGCAGGACGAACTCCAGTTGCTCGGCGGTCTCCGGGTCGGCCAGCCGGTCGAACTCGTCGAGGACGAGGATCGCGGGCCGGTCGCGCCCGCTCAGTTCGTCGGCGAGGCGGGCCAGCAGCCGGTGGTCCACCATGCGGAGGCCCGCGGGAGAGCCGCCGAGCCCGGCGGGCGGCGGTGTTCCGGCGGTGTGCAGGGCGTGCAGCACATGGGCCCAGAACATGCCGGGTCCCTGGTCGCCCGCCTCGTTGGTGAGCCAGGCGACCGGGCGTCCGAGCCGGGCCGCCCAGTCGGCGACGAGGAGGGTCTTGCCGGCTCCGGCCGCGCCGTTGACCATGGTCAGCGGGGTGTCGAGGGCCTGGTCCAGGTGCGCGGTCAGCCTGGGTCTGCGGACGAAGGTGGCGGGTCTGGCGGGCACGGCGAACCGGGTGCGCAGAAACGGCTCCCCCAGGGGGTCGGCGTACCCGAGGGCCGGTCCCCGTGCGCTGTCGTCCCTCGCGGCCACAGAGATCACCTCCCGTGTCCGGTCGGCCGTGGTCGGCGCTCCGCACGATCAGGATCCCAGTGTTGCCGCCGCCGTGCAGGGCGCACGGCCCGCGGCCCGGGCATCAGGGCGGCTGCGGGTCCGGGTCCCGGCGGGGCGGCGGGCTGCCGAGGCGGGCGGCGAGGAACGGCTCCTGGGCGAGGACCGCGCCGGTGCTGACGCTGACGGTGGCGGTCAGGCAGACCACGATCAGCCAGGACAGCAGCACGAACACCGAGCCGACGGGGCCGTACTCGGCGACGGTGCGGTCGAGGGCGCGCGGCAGGTACAGCTGGGCGGTCGCGCTCAGGGCGGTGAGGGCGGCCGCGGTGATCAGGGCACCGGGCAGCAGGGGCCGCCAGCTGACCCGGCCGCCGAGGAGCAGGTGCTGCGTCCACCACCACAGGCCGGTCTGGCAGACGAGGGTGACCGGGACGCCCAGCCAGACGCCCAGGCCGAACCCGTTGTGCAGGGTGCCTTCCAGGAGCAGGGCGCCGATCCACAGGACGAGCCAGGCCACCCAGCGCCAGGGGGCGATCCGGGGGCCGCCCCGGGGGATCCCCCAGGCGCGTTTGCACAGCCGCTGCACGGCCCGGCTGACGGCGGTGGCCGAGATCAGCGCCATGAGGCCGCCGATCACGCCGGTGGTCTGCCGCAGGTCCTCGTTCGGCGGCTGCATCAGCTGCTGGATCCCGGTGTCGACCGGGCCGGACAGTCCGAAGACCGAGCGCAGGGAGTGGAGCAGCTGGTCGCGGACGGCCGGTGGGGCGTAGGCGGCGAGGACGAAGAGCAGCGGAACGGCGGTCAGGAAGCACTGGGCGGCCAGGCGGGTGGCGGTGTCGAAGATGTTCACGGACACCATGCGCTCGGCGAGGTGGGTGACCACCGGAAAGCGGGTCTCCGCCCGCCGGTGCGCGGCCTTCGCCGCGGTGACCAGCCGCGCGGTCCGCTCGCGCCACCGGGACCCACCGGTCCCGGGCACGCCGGCCCCGGACCCGCCGGCCCCGGACCGGCCGCCCTTGGCCACGCCGTCCCCGGACCGGCCGCCCTTGGCCACGCCGTCCCCGGACCGGCCGCCCTTGGCCACGCCGTCCCCGGACACGCCGCCCTCGGACACGCCGCCCTCGGACACGCCGCCCTCCGACACGCCGCCCTCCGACACGCCGCCCTCCGACACGCCGCCCTCGGACGCCCCGGTTCCGGACCCGCTGTGCGGCCTCCACCCGTCGTGCGGCCTCCACCCGTCGTGCGGCCTCCGCCCGCTGGTCGGCATCGCCTGCTCCTTTCCCTGCCGTCCAGGGTGCGGGGCGGGCGGTGCGACGGCACCCCGTGCCGTGCGGTGCCGTCAGGGCAGCTGCCGGGCGAACGCCTCGTAGGCCCGCTCGTCGAAGAGCACGAACCGCACCTCCTCGACGGCGGTGTCCGCGTCCCGGACGGTCTCGACGGCGATCCGGGCGCCGTCGTCCATCGGCCAGCCGTAGATCCCGGTGGAGACGGCGGGGAACGCGACCGTGCGGGCGCCGAGTTCGTCGGCGCGCCTGAGGGACTCGCGGTAGCAGGAGGCCAGCAGCTCGGAGCGGTCCAGGCTCTGGGAGTGGACGGGGCCGACGGTGTGGATGACCCACCGGGCGTCGAGGTCGCCGGCCGTGGTGGCGACGGCCTGTCCGGTGGGCAGGCCCTTGCCGTAGTGGGAGGCGCGCAGCTGCCGGCACTCCGCGAGGATGGCGGGGCCGCCGCGGCGGTGGATGGCGCCGTCGACGCCTCCGCCGCCCAGCAGGGAGGAGTTGGCGGCGTTGACGATGGCGTCGACGCTCTGCCGGGTGATGTCGCCCTGGACGAGGGTGATACGGGTCATGACTGTCGCAGCCTCCTCCACACGGCCTTCGCCGCGTTGTGCCCCGACATGCCGTGCACGCCCGGGCCCGGTGGAGTGGCCGACGAGCAGATGAAGACGGCGGGGTGCGGGGTGCCGTACGGGAACAGGGAGAGCTTGGGGCGCAGCATGATCTGCAGGCCGGAGACCGCGCCGGTGCCGATGTCGCCGCCGACGTAGTTGGCGTTGCGGGCGGCGAGTTCGGCGGGTCCGGCGGTGGCGCGGGCCAGCACGCGGTCGCGGAACCCCGGGGCGAAGCGCTCCAGTTGACGCTCCATCACCTCGGTGAGGTCGCCGCTCCAGCCGCTCGGCACGTGGGCGTACGCCCAGAAGACCTGCTTGCCCTCGGGGGCGCGGCCCGGGTCCACGACACTCGGCTGCACGGTGATCATGAACGGCCGGTCGGGGGCGCGGCCCTCGCGGGCGGCGGCGCGCAGGGCGGTACCGATCTCGGCGCTGTCCGCGGCGATCTGCACGGTCCCGGCGCGGCGGGCCTCGGGCGCCGTCCAGGGGACCGGCCCGTCCAGCGCGTAGTCGATCTTGAAGACGCCCGGGCCGTAGCGGTAGCCCTGGTAGTAGGTGCCGAAACCGGCGATGCGGGCGAGGGCGGTGGGCGAGGTGTCGAAGATGTACGACCGGGCGGGCGGCAGGTCGTCGAGGCGCTTGACCTCGTAGTCGGTGTGGATCGCGCCGCCGAGGTCCGTCAGGTACGCGGCGAGGGCGTCGGAGATGGCCTGGGAGCCGCCGCGGGCCACCGGCCAGCCGCGGGCGTGCGCGGCGAGCGCGAAGACCAGTCCGACGGCGCCGGTGGCGAAGCCGCTGAGCGGGGCCATGACGTGGGCGACGAGCCCGGCGAAGAGGGTGCGGGCCCGCTCGTCGCGGAAGCGGCGCAGCAGCAGGGTGGCGGGCGGCAGCCCGGCCAGGCCGAACCGGGCGAGGGTGACCGGGTCACGCGGCAGCGCGGTCAGCGGCAGCGACATGAAGTCCCGCGCCAGGGTGTCCCACTTGGGCAGGAACGGCTCGACCAGCCTACGGTAGGTGCCGGCGTCGCGCGGTCCGAAGGAGGCCGCCGTCTCGGCGACCGAGCGGGCCAGGACGGCCGCGCGGCCGTCGGGGAAGGGGTGCGCCATCGGCAGGTCCGCGTGCAGCCACTCCAGGCCGTACCGCTCCAGCGGCAGGGCGCGGAACGCCGGCGAGTTGATGCCGAGCGGGTGGGCCGCCGAACACGGGTCGTGCCGGAAGCCGGGGAGGGTGAGCTCCTCGGTGCGGGCGCCGCCGCCCACGGTGTCCTTCGCCTCGAAGAGCGCCACGGAGAAACCGCGCCGGGCCAGCTCCACGGCGGCCGTCAGGCCGTTCGGCCCCGCCCCCACCACGACCGCATCGAGCATCGACGGCACCTTCGGACCCCTTCGTCAGCCGATGGCCACTCGGGTTCAGGATATGCCGGGGGACTGACACTCCCCTCGCTCGGGTTACCAGTGCGGGTTCAGCAGCAGGTCCACGATCCGCTGGGCGGTGGCGGCGTCGCGGGCCGCGGTGAACGGCAGGGCGTTGTCCCCCGTGATCCGGAACGGCTCGCCGGCGATCGTGAGGTGGGCGCCGCCCGCCTCCTCGACCAGCAGCAGCCCGGCCGCGTGGTCCCACGCAGCCTCCCAGCTGAACGCGGTGGCGTCCAACTCGCCCCGGGCGACGGCGAGATACTCCAGGCCCGCGGAGCCGCAGGCGCGCGGGGCGACGCCGTCGGTCCACAGGGCGTGCAGCGCGCGCTTCTGCGCGTCGGTCGTGTAGTCCGGGTGGGAGGTGGCTATCCGCAGGTCGCGGCCCGCCTCCGGCGCACCGGCGAGCAGCCGCTCGCCGTCGAGGAAGGCGCCCTTCCCCCGTACCGCGGTGGCGAGTTGCTCGCGGGCCGGGGCGTAGGTCCAGGAGGCGAGCAGGACGCCCCGGTGGGCGAGCGCCACCAGCGTGCAGAAGCCGTCCTCGCCGCGGACGAACTGGCGGGTGCCGTCGACCGGGTCGACGATCCACACCGGCTTGTCGCCCTGGAGCGCGTAGTACGTCTCCGGGTCGGCGTGCACCGCTTCCTCGCCGACCACGACGGAGCCGGGCAGCAGGGCGGCGAGCGCCCCGGTGAGGTACCGCTCGGCGAGCCGGTCGGCGTCGGTCACCAGGTCGTGCGGGCCGCTCTTCTGGTCGACCTCGTGGTCGGCGAGCCGGCGCCAGCGGGGCAGGATCTCGGTCCGTGCGGCCTTGCGGACGGCGTCCTCGACGTCACCGGCGTGCTGGAGGAGAAACTCGTCGATGGTCTCCGTTGCTTCGATCATGCCTCCATGAGAGCACGCGCCACTGACAACAATCCCCACGCGTCGGATGTACGGCACGTGGAATACGGAGGAACAGGCGGTGCCGGCCGCCTCCGGGCCGCCGACGGACGTACCAGGTCAGCGGGCCGGCGTCAGCGTCCCACCGCGTAGCCCTGCATGCCGCGCGGGTTGGCGGCGGCCGACAGCACCCCCGTCCCGGGGTCCCGGGCCACCGCGCTCAGCCGTCCCTCGGACCAGCCCGGCCCGACCGTCACGTCGTGGCCGCGCCGCCGCAGCTCCGCCACCACCTCCGGGTCCGTACGGGACTCGACGGTCACGCTCCCGGGGCGGCGCCCGCGCGGGTAGAACGAGCTGGGGAAGCTGTCGTTGTGCCAGTTCGGGGCGTCGATCGCGCCCTGGAGGTCGAGGCCGCCGCGGACCTCGCCGCGCAGTGCGACGGCGAGGAAGAAGTGCAGCTGCCACTGGTCCTGCTGGTCGCCGCCGGGCGTGCCGAAGGCCAGCACCGGGACGCCGTCGCGCAGGGCGATCGAGGGGGTGAGGGTGGTGCGGGGGCGCCGCCCGGGGGTGAGGGAGTTGGGCAGGCCCTCCTCCAGCCAGGCCATCTGGAGCCGGGTGCCGAGCGGGAAGCCGAGCTCGGGGACGACGGGGTTGGACTGGAGCCAGCCGCCGCTCGGCGTGGCCGCGACCATGTTGCCCCAGCGGTCGACGACGTCCAGGTGGCAGGTGTCGCCCCGGGTGGTGCCGTCCGCGGCGACCTGGGCGACGGTCGGCTCACCGGCGCCCAGCGGGTCGAAGGCGGTGCTTCCGGCGGCCTCCACGCGCGCGTACCCGGGCAGCCGCGGCTCGCGTCCGCCGGGGCTGCCCGGCCGCAGCTCGTCGGAGGCCTTGGCGCCGATCAGCTCCCGCCGCCCGGTGTTGTACGCGTCCGAGAGCAGCTCGGCCAGCGGTACCTCGGCCGCATCGCCGTACCAGGCCTCGCGGTCGGCCATGGCGAGCTTGCAGCCCTCGACGAGGAGGTGGACGTAGTCGGCGGAGCCGTACGCGGGCAGGTCGGACGGCAGCAGGGCGAGCTGCTGGAGGAGGGCCGGGCCCTGGCTCCAGGGGCCCGCCTTGCAGACGGTCCAGCCGTTCCAGTCGTACGACGCCGGGCTCTCGTAGCTCGCGGACCAGCCGGCCAGGTCGGCGGCGGTGAGGGTGCCGGTGTGCCGGGTGCCGCTGGTGTCCATGGTGGGGCGGGCGGCCTGGCGGACCAGCGCCTCGGCGATGAAGCCGGTGCGCCACACCTCGCGGGCCGCGTCGATGCGGGCCTCCCGGTCCCCGGCGCCCGCGGTCTCGGCGAGCAGCCGCTCCCAGGTGGCGGCGAGGGCGGGGTTGCGGAACAGCTCGCCGGGGCGGGGGGCCCGGCCGCCGGGCAGGTAGAGCTCCGCCGACGACGTCCACTCGGTCTCGAACAGCTTCCGGACGCTCTCCACCGTGGCGCCGAGGTTCTCCACGGCCGGGTGGCCGTGCTCGGCGTACCCGATGGCGTACTTCAGGATCTCGTCGAGCGGCTTGGTGCCGTGGTCGCGCAGCAGGAGCAGCCAGGCGTCGAAGGCGCCGGGGACGGCCGCGGCCAGCGGGCCGGTGCCGGGCACGAGGTCCAGGCCGAGCCCGCGGTAGTGGGCGACATCTGCGCCGGCCGGGGCCACGCCCTGGCCGCACAGCACCCGCACCTCGCCGCCGGCCGGTGCGAGCAGGATCGGCACCTCGCCGGCCGGCCCGTTGAGGTGCGGTTCGACCACGTGCAGGACGAAGGCGCCGGCGACGGCCGCGTCGTACGCGTTGCCGCCGTTCTCCAGGACCGCCATCGCCGACTGGGAGGCCAGCCAGTGCGTGGACGAGACCATGCCGAAGGTGCCCTGGAGGGTGGGACGGGTGGTGAACTGCATCTGTCACCTCGCTGTGCGCACGGCCGGGCCAGGTGTCTGGCGGTTACATGCTTTCACGGCCGTGACGAGGCGAACCCCCTCCCGGGGGCCCGCCTCTCCCTCGTCCCTACTTGCCTACTTGTCCGAGTCGGGCTTGCTGGTCGCCGCCGCGTACGCCTGGGACGGTGTCATGGGGATCCCGTTGAGGCTGACCGTCTTGAACGTGCTGACCTTGGCGCAGGTCTTGGAGTCGTCGGCGGTCGACGCGTTGGCGTTGGAGACGGCCGCCTTGGTGTCGCCGGAGCTGGCCGGGTAGGAGGTGCCGCTGCTCCAGTCGCTGCCGATCACCAGGGTGACGCCGGTGCCGCTGCCCGACTTGATGTGCGAGCTGGGGATGTCCAGGGCCTTGGCGACGGTCTGCGCCTCGGCCTTGTCGCCGCTGCCGTAGGTCAGGGTCGTCGCGGTCGCGGAGTTCGGGGCGTTGGCCGTGCTGGTGCCGGTGCTGAAGCCCTGGGAGATCAGGGAGTTCGCGATGGCGGAGGCCCGGCCCGTGATGTCGGTGCCGTTCTCGACGGTCACGGCGATCTGGGCGGCCGGGACGGTCGCGGCGGGCGTCGGCTTCGCGCTCGCGGCCGCCGACGCCGCCGACGACTTCTTGCCCGAACTCGTGGTCAGCGACTGGTCGTTGGCCATGGTGGCGAACAGGTCCTTGGCGCCCTCGCCGACCACCACCCGGTTGCTGTTGTTCGGGTCGGGCGCCGTCTGCATGGTGGTGAAGGTCATCCGCTTGGTGGGGACCTTGTTCACGTCGGCCGCGAGCGAGATCAGCTTCTTGACGCTGTCGAGGTCGTCGTCGACGGTCAGCGCCTTGGTGGCGGCGTCGGCGAGGCTGTAGACCGCGGTGGGGTCGGTGAGGGTGCCCGCGCTCTTGAACTTGCGGATCATCGCGCTGAGGAAGATGTGCTGGGAGACGGTACGGCCGAGGTCGCTGCCGTCGCCGAAGCCGTGCCGGGAGCGGACGAACTCCAGGGCGGCCTCGCCCTTGAGGGTGTGGGTGCCCTTGGAGAGCTTCAGGTGCGAGTAGGTGTCGTACACGTTCTTGTTGACGCAGACGGAGACTCCGCCGACCGCGTCGGACATCTTGACCACACCGGAGAAGTCCAGTTTGACGAAGTGGTCGATGGGGACGCCGGTGAGCTGGTGGACGGTGGCGACCTGGCAGGCCGCGCCGTACTGGAGGGCGCTGTTGACCTGGCCGTAGTAGCCGGAGGTGGACTCGCCGCTCGTGCTGTCCTTGCAGGCGGGCACGTCGACCATGGTGTCGCGGGGGATGCTCATGACCGTGGCGTTGGAGCGGTCGGCGGATATGTGGACGACCATCTCCACGTCCGCGTTGCCGTTGCCGGTCTGGACGCCGGTCTCCTTGCAGCCGCCGCCGAGCTTGCAGTCGGCCGAGCTGGTCCGGCCGTCCGAGCCGATCACCAGGATGTTGATCGGGGTCCGGCCGAACGCGTCGGCCTTCTCGGTGCCGCCCTTGCCGTCGAGGGAGACGCTGTTGATGTTGCCGTTGAGGTGCTGGTAGAACCACCAGCCGGCGCCGGCCGTGACCAGGACCAGGACGGCCGTGCACAGACCCAGGATCTTCATGACCCGCTTGCCGCGGCCCGCCGTCCTGGCCCGCCGGGAGCCCCTGCCGCCGCGGGTCTTGGCCGCCTGCCGGGCGGCGGCCCGGCCGCCGGTCGGCCGCGTCCCGTCGGGCAGGGCTCCACGCTGTCCGGGCACCCGGTCGGTGCGGCTGCGTGTGGCCTGGCCTCCCGGGCCGTCCCACGGGTCGGTCATCTTCCACTCCCATGAACGGTCGGGTCCGTCTGCGGGTACGGTCGGGCAGGTCGGGCGTCCGTGGCGGGCTGCGGGCAGCCGCGGGGTGAGCCCATTTGGGTTGCGTGATTGCGCAATCTAACAAACCCACAGCCCCGACAGCACAAGCCCCACCCGAATTCACAGGTGAGGCATCTCATGAAACCTGCCGGACACACCTGCCGTCCGCCCCCGCACACCGACCCGCATCCGAGCGGTCAGACACCGGCCTCGTACAGCCGCCGCACGGGCACCGGGGCCTGGTGGGAGCGCGCGGTCAGCTGTCCGACGGTCACCCGCACCACGGTCACGATATCCGGGTCGTCCACGTAGTAGACCTGCCGCCGGCCCTCCCGCCGGGACCGCACCAGACCGGCCAGCCTGAGCTTGGCCAGGTGCTGGCTGACCGCCGGCAGGGCGCCGCCGACGCGGTCGGCGAGGCGCGTCACGTCGCTCTCGCCCTGGGACAGCGCCCACATGATGTGCAACCGGGCCGGCGAGGCGAGCAGCCCGAACACCGCGGCCGCCTCCGTCAGCACCCCGTCGGAGGGGTCCGTGAAGCCATCGGCGCTCTCCCCCACAGCCCGCTCCCTCCCGTCACAGTCATCGCACAGACGCCCACTCAGTGTAGGCGCACGGTCACCGCTTCCCGGACGACCTCCCCGCAATGTCCTCCACCCGTTCTCCGCATTGTCATGAGCGGGTGACAGATCATCGACGGCTCGACGTCAGGCGTGGCCGACGGCCACCGCCGTTCATAAGCTTGCGCAACAACGCAACTCAGCGGAGCAGTACCCGTAACGCGGCAAACGCAGCATTCGTCCTGGAGGTCAACGCACGTGGGCATCATCGGCTAGATCGTCCTGGGTCTCCTCGCCGGAGCCATCGCCAAGGTCCTGCTGCCCGGCCGTGACCCGGGCGGCCTGATCGGCACCACCCTCATCGGCGTCGCGGGCGCCTTCGTGGGCGGCTGGCTCTCCTCCCGCTTCCTCGACCGCCCGGTCGAGAACCACTTCTTCGACCTCTACACCTGGGGCGCCGCGATCGCCGGCTCCCTGGTCCTGCTGATCGGCTACCGGATCCTGTTCGGCAACTCGCGCCGGGCCTGAGGGGCCGGACCGGCGCGACGGTGACTCCCGTCACCTTCGAAGGCCGGATGCAGTCACGACATTCCGGATGTACAGGGACCGTGGACGCGCGACATTCCGGATGTAGGGGGACGGCCCGCGACCGCTGTCAACAGCGCGCCGGGCCCGGCCCACAGGCAAGGCACGGATTCCACTTCCGCCCCACAGGGACTCGTGTGAAACTGGCGTCCCGTCCGCAGTGCGGGCCATTCCGCACACCGTCCCCCAGCGAGAAGTGCGACTTGCGTTCTCTTCCACTGCCGCTCGCCCTCACCGCGCGCCTGACGCCGGTCGCCGTGCTCGCCTGTGCGGGCTGGGTGATGGCGTCGGGCCCGGACAAGACGGCGTCCACCAGCAGCTCAGGCGACACCTCGGCCCAGCAGACGGCCGGGCAGTCGACGGACGACTCCCCGTCGACCTCCACCGCGTCCACGGCGGCCACCAAGACGTACTCCGCAGCCCCCGCCCCCTGCGGCAGCATCCCGGTGGCCACCATCAAGTCGCTGGTGCCCGGCGCGAAGACGGCCGGCAAGGAGATCCCCTCCACCGACACCAAGCTGCGCCGCACCTGCTCCTGGAACGCGCTCAAGGGCTACGACTACCGCTGGCTCGACGTCTCCTTCGAGATCATGGACACGGACGCGGCGGCCGCGAAGGAGTACAAGGACCGGGTCGCCGAGAAGAGCGGCGGCGGGGCCGTGCCGGGCCTCGGCGACACCGGCTACTCGGTCGTGAACCTCACCACCGAGGACAAGCAGCAGACCCGTGAGGGCGTGGTGATGACCCAGGTCTCCAACGCGCTGGTGGTCATCACCTACAACGGCAGCGACTTCGAGTCCAAGAAGGCGCCCAGCACGGACGTGATCAACAAGGGTGCCATCCAGGCGGCGAAGAGCGCGGTGACCGCGCTGAAGGGCAGCCAGTAACCGGACCGGCTGCCCTCCGTACGCACGCCACGCCCCCTGCTCACGCCTCCTTGGGCCGCACCAGCGCCGTCAGCCCCAGGTACAGCACCAGGGACGTGCCGAGGCCGACCGCCCAGCCGTAGTCGGCGAGCGAGGACAGGGCCGGGATCGGACGGCCGTCGATCAGCGGTTTGAAGCTGGCGCCGCCGATCGCGAGGACGCCGCCGACGAGGAAGGCCACGACCGCCCGCCAGTTCCAGCCGCCGTCGTACCAGTAGCGGCCGCCCGTGCGGTACAGGTCGGTCAGGTCGAGGCTGGTGCGGCGCAGGATCCAGTAGTCGGCGATGAGGATGCCGGCGACCGTGCCGAGCAGACCGCCGACCAGGCCGAGCCAGGTGAAGATGTAGCCCTGCGGGTCGGAGTAGAGCTTCCACGGGAAGATCAGCACGCCGAGGACGCAGGTGGCCAGCGCGCCGGTGCGGAAACTGATCTTCCGGGGCGCGATGTTGGAGAAGTCGAAGGCGGGCGAGACCAGGTTGGCCGCGATGTTCACGGAGAGCGTCGCGACGAGCACGGTGACCAGGGCGTAGAGCAGGCCGACCACGTTGTCCGTCTTCGCGGCGAGCTGTACCGGGTCCCAGATCGGCTGCCCGTACACGGCCTGCGAGCCGGAGGTCACCAGGACGGAGAGGAAGGCGAAGAGGGTCATGGTGGTGGGCAGGCCGAGGGCCTGGCCCCAGGTCTGCGCCTTCTGGCTCTTGCCGTACCGGGTGAAGTCGGGGATGTTCAGCGACAGCGTCGACCAGAAGCCGATCATGCCCATCAGCGACGGCCAGAAGATCTTCCAGAAGCCGCCGCCCCAGCCGAGCTTGGAGGGCTGGTCGAAGAGCGGGCCGAGACCGCCGGCCTTGTTGCTCATCCAGATCAGCATCACGACGGCGCCGACGATGACGAACGGCGCGGCCCAGTTCTCGAAGCGGCGGATGGTGTCCATGCCCCGGTAGATGATCGCGACCTGGAGCACCCAGAAGAGCAGGAACGACAGCCACATCGTCCAGGCGTAGCCGCCGATGTGCGAGGCGTTGGCCCAGCTGTCGCCGATCAGCTTGCCGGCCAGGAAGTAGATGGCCTCGCCGCCGATCCAGGTCTGGATGCCGAACCAGCCGCAGGCCACCAACGCCCGTACGACGGCGGGCAGGTTGGCGCCGCGCACGCCGAAGGAGGCGCGGGCGAAGACCGGGAAGGGGATGCCGTACTTGGGTCCGGCGTGCCCGGTGAGCAGCATCGGGACGAGGACGATCAGGTTGGCGAGGGCGATGGTGAACACGGCCTGTTTCCAGTCCATGCCGACCGCGATGAGCCCGGAGGCCAGGGTCCAGGACGCCGTGTTGTGGGCCATGCCGACCCAGAGCGCGGAGAAGTTGTACGTGGTCCAGGTGCGCTTGACGACGGGGACCGGCAGCAGGTCCTCGTTCGCGTACGGACCGCTGGGCGGCGGGGAGCCCGGGGTGAGCTCGACGCGCCCGTCGGAGGTGGTGACTTGGCCGGACAGAGGTATGGCCGTGGGAGCGGTGTCGGTCATGGGCAGGCCAATCGGGGTGAGGTGGGACGGGAAAGGCCGTGCGGGCGGGGCGGGGGGTACGCGGGTGGGGCGGCGCCCTGACCCCCTTCCCGGGACGGCGGGAAGGGGGAGACCAACTGCCAGGAGGGTGCTAGCCGTTGACGGCCGGGATGACCTTCGTCCCGTACGCGTCGATGGTCGCCTCCTGCGCGTCGTGCATGTCGTAGACGGCGAACTGGTCGACGCCCAGCTCGCGCAGGGCGTTCAGCTTCTCGATGTGCTTCTCCGCCGGACCGATGACGCAGAAGCGGTCGACGATCTCGTCGGGCACGAACTCGGTGTCGGGGTTGCCGCTGCGTCCGTGGTGCGAGTAGTCGTAGCCCTGCCGGGCCTTGATGTAGTCGGTGAGTTCCTCGGGTACGGCGGCGGAGTGCTCGCCGTACTTGGCGACCAGGTCGGCGACGTGGTTGCCGACCATGCCGCCGAACCAGCGGCACTGGTCGCGGGCGTGCGCGAGGGCCTCGGGCGAGTCGTCCTCGGTGACGTAGGCCGGGGCGGCGACGCAGATGGTCACCTCGGACGGGTCGCGTCCGGCGGCCACGGCCGCGTCCTTCACCGCCTTGACCATGTACTCGGTGAGGTAGAGGTCGGAGAGCTGGAGGATGAACCCGTCGGCCTCCTCACCGGTCATCTTGAGGGCCTTCGGCCCGTACGCGGCCATCCAGACGGGGAGTTCGGCGCCGGGCCTGACCCACGGGAACTTGACGACGGTCCCGCCGAGGTCGGCCTCGCCGCCGCTGCCGAGGGCCCGGATGACCTTCATGGCCTCGCTGATCCGGGCGAGCGTGTTGGGCTTGCGGCCGGCCACCCGCATCGCGGAGTCGCCGCGGCCGATGCCGCAGACGGTGCGGTTGCCGAACATGTCGTTGAGGGTGGCGAAGGTGGAGGCGGTGACCTCCCAGGTGCGGGTGCCCGGGTTGGTGACCATCGGCCCGACCGTCAACTTGCTGGTGTTCGCGAGAATCTGACTGTAGATCACGAACGGCTCCTGCCAGAGCACGGCGGAGTCGAAGGTCCAGCCGTAGCGGAAGCCGTTGCGCTCGGCCCGTTTCATCAGGCTGACGACCCGGGAGGCCGGCGGGTCGGTCTGCAGGACGAGTCCGAAGTCCATGGGCGCCTCTCCTAGTTGAGGTACTGACAGGTGGAGCGCGGGGTGTAGACGCCGTGTCCGGCGTGTCCGGTGTACTCCCGCTCGGTGATGACGAGTTCGCCGCGTGAGAGGACCGTCTCGACCCGGCCGGTCAGGCGCTTGCCCTCGTACGCCGAGTAGTCGACGTTCATGTGGTGGGTCTCGGCGGAGACGACCTGCTCCGCATGCGGGTCGTAGATGACGACGTCCGCGTCGGCGCCCGGGGTGATGGTGCCCTTCTTCGGGTACATGCCGAACATCCGGGCCGGGGTGGCGCAGGCGATCTCGATCCAGCGGCGGCGCGTGATGTGCCCGTCGACGACGGCCTGGTGGAGCAGGTCCATGCGGTTCTCGACGCCGGGCAGGCCGTTGGGGATCTTCGAGAAGTCGCCGCGGCCGAGTTCCTTCTGGCCGACGAAGCAGAAGGGGCAGTGGTCGGTGGAGACGACCTGGAGGTCGTTGGTCCTGAGGCCCTGCCAGAGCTTGGCCTGGTGCTCCTTGGGGCGCAGCGGGGTGCTGCACACGTACTTCGAGCCCTCGAAGTCGGGCTCGGCGAGGTTGTCGGTGGACAGGAAGAGGTACTGGGGACAGGTCTCGCCGAAGACGGGGAGCCCCTCGTCGCGCGCCCGGGCGAGTTCGGCGACCGCTTCCATCGCCGAGACGTGCACGACGTAGAGGGGCGCGCCCGCGACTTGGGCGAGCTTGATGGCGCGGTGGGTGGCCTCGGCTTCCAGGAGGGCCTTGCGGACCTCGCCGTGGTAGCGGGGGTCGGTCTCGCCGCGCGCCAGCGCCTGTTCCACCAGCACGTCGATGGCGATGCCGTTCTCGGCGTGCATCATGATCAGGCCGCCGTTCTCGGCGGAGCGCTGCATGGCGCGCAGGATCTGGCCGTCGTCGGAGTAGAAGACGCCGGGGTAGGCCATGAACTGCTTGAAGGAGGTGACGCCTTCCTCGACGAGGAGGTCCATCTCCTTGAGCGTCTCCTGGTTCACGTCGGAGACGATCATGTGGAAGCCGTAGTCGATGGCGCAGTTGCCCTCGGCCTTGGCGTGCCAGGCGTCCAGGCCCTCGCGCAGGCTGTGGCCGACGCTCTGCACGGCGAAGTCGACGATGGTGGTCGTACCGCCCCAGGCGGCGGCCCGGGTGCCGGTCTCGAAGGTGTCGGAGGCGAAGGTGCCGCCGAACGGCAGCTCCATGTGGGTGTGGGCGTCGACGCCGCCCGGGATGACGTACTTGCCGGTGGCGTCGATGGTGCGCTCGGCGGTGAAGGCCTCGGCGGCGGGGGTGCCGGTCGCCGCGAGGGCGGCGATGCGGCCGTCCTCGATCAGGACGTCGGCGTGGATCTCGTCGGACGCGGTGATGACGAGTCCGCCACGGATTACTGTCCGGCCGGTCATGGGGTCCTCTCCTTCGTGGTCAGGTGCGGGTCCGACGTGGCTGGTCGCGCAGTTCCTCCCCCAGCCTTCGGCCGGGGGGACCCCCAGCGCCCCTTACGGGGCGCTCCTACGACGGGCGCTGTTACGGCGCCGTCAGCGGGCCGTACGCGTCCGGGCGGCGGTCCCGGAAGAACTGCCAGCGGTCGCGGACCTCGCGGAGCTTGGCCAGGTCCAGGTCGCGGACGACCAGTTCGGTCTCCTTGTCGGAGGCCACCTCGCCGACGAACTGGCCCTCCGGGTCGACGAAGTAGGACGTCCCGTAGAAGTCGTTGTCGCCCAGGTCCTCCACGCCGACCCGGTTGATCGCGCCGACGAAGTACTCGTTGGCCACGGCCGCCGCCGGCTGCTCCAACTGCCAGAGGTAGCGGGAGAGTCCGCGCGAGGTGGCCGACGGGTTGAAGACAATCTCGGCACCGCCGAGGCCCAGCGCCCGCCAGCCCTCCGGGAAGTGGCGGTCGTAGCAGATGTAGACGCCGATCTTCCCGACGGCCGTCTCGAAGACGGGCCAGCCCGCGTTCCCCGGGCGGAAGTAGAACTTCTCCCAGAAGCCGGGGACCTGGGGGATGTGGTGCTTGCGGTACTTGCCGAGGTACGAGCCGTCGGCGTCGATCACCGCGGCGGTGTTGTAGAGGACGCCGGGCTGCTCCTCCTCGTACACGGGCAGGATCATGACCAGGCCCAGTTCGCGGGCGAGGGCCTGGAAGCGCTGGACGATCGGGCCGTCCGGGACCTGTTCGGCGTACTCGTAGAAGGCCTTGTCCTGGACCTGGCAGAAGTAGGGCCCGTAGAACAGCTCCTGGAAGCACAGGACCTGGGCGCCCTGCGCGGCCGCGTCGCGGGCCGCCTGCTCGTGGACCTGGATCATCGACTCCTTGTCGCCGGTCCAGGCGGTCTGGAAGAGGGCGGCACGAATCACTCGGCTCATCGGGACCTCCGGTCGCTCGGTGTGCGAGAAGGCTAGAAAGCCCCGAAGTCCTGTTTGAGTTGCATCGTGTCACGTCTGCGGGCGCCCGGCGTGCCACCGTGTCACGCTGCCGATGGCCCATGTTTCACCGCCGTTTTCCCAGGTCGTCGCATGTTTCACTGCTGTTGCGCGTCGTGCGCGAGGAGTGCGATGTGCACGGAGGCCGCCTGCTCGAAGTCGTCGAGGTCGACGCCGAGCCGGGTCTGTATCGCCTCCAGGCGGCGGTACAGCGCGGGGCGGGAGACATGGTGGAGCTGGGCGGTGCGGGACTTGTTGCGCCCGGTGGCGAGGTACGTCCGCAGCACGCCGAGCAGGTCCTGGTCGGCGCCGTTCGGGCACAGCAGCCCGTCCAGTTCGCGCTCGGCGAAGGACTGGACGTGCGGGTCGTCGCGCAGCAGCCGGATCAGGCCGCGCAGGTGGACGTCCTTGAGGCGTACGACGGCCGGGAGGTCGAGGGCGGCCGCGGTGTCGGCGACCGCGTCGGCGACGTGCTGGGCCTCGCGCAGGCCGACCGGCACGTCGTCCCAGGCGGTACGGGCGCCCGCGGCGGCCACCACCGCCCGGGGCCCGGCCGACTCGCCGTGCAGCCGGGCGGCGAAGTGCGCGGCGAGGGCGTCGGCGTCCTGGTCGCGGGCGAGGCTGAGCAGGACGGCGGTGATGCGCTCGGTGAGTTCGGCGACGAGTCCGGGCAGGCCCAGCAGCCGCAGGATCCGCTCCAGTTGGGCCGGTTCCGCGTCCCGTACGACGAGCGGGACGAAGGTCCGCCGGTTGACCGGGAGCCCGGCCGCCCGGGCCCTGGGCAGGAGTTGGCGGGCCGGTACGACCCCGGAGACCAGGTCGGTCAGCAGGCTCTGCGCGGACTGCTCCTCCCAGGTGTGGGCGGAGCCGCCGCCGAGCATGCGGTGCAGGACGAGGGCCTCGGCGGCGCGGTCGGCGAGCAGCCGGCCGGTGGCGGTGTCGCCACGGTGACCGCAGAGCATGATCTGGCCCCAGCGCTCGCCCCGGCCGCCCAGTTCGGCGCGGATCCAGCCGTCGCCGGTGCCGCCGCCTGCCTGGCGTGCGATGCGCTCCCAGTCGCGGAGCACGTCGTCCACCGCGGAACGCTCCCCCGCGGTGGCGAGGACCCGGTGCGCGAGGTTGGTGACGACGACCGGGCAGGCGCTGTGCACGGCGACTTCGTCGAGGAGCCGCTGGAGGGGGGCGCCGGCCGTGATGAGGCCGGTGAGGGCGGTGCGGACCGACTCGGAGAGGCTGACGGCGGCGAACTTCCGCCGCACCAGGCGGGACTGTACCTCCTCGGTCAGCTCGGCGAACGGGAAGGGGCGGTGCAGGACCACCAGGGGGAGGCCGCAGCGGTCCGCCGCGCGGCGCATGGCGTCGGGCGGGGAGGGGAAGGCGCGGCCGAGGCCGAGGACCACGGCGGCGGCCTCGGAGCGGTGCAGGGACTGGATGTACTCGGCCTGTTTGTGGTCGTCGCCGGCGAGCAGGACGCCGGTGGTGAGGACCATCTCGCCGCCGGTGAGCATGACGCCGACGTCGGGGGCCTCGGCGACGTGCACCCAGCGGACGGGGCGGTCGAGGTGGGCGGAGCCGGCGACCACCTCGGGGTCGCCGGCCAGGACCCGTTCCAGGGCGAGGATCTGACGGACCGACAGTATGGGGTCTGTGGTGTTCGGGGGATCCCAAGTGGCGGTCATCTTGCGTGGTCCCTTGGTCGGTTCGGTGCGTCCGGAGCCTGCGGGCCCGGTGGGGGCTGGTCGCGCAGTTCCCCGCGCCCCTGACGGGGCGCCCTGCAGCCCCCTGCTTCAGGGGCGCGGGGAACTGCGCGACCGGCCACGACGGCGCCGCAGTCGACCACGGCATGTCGCGGCACTTCCCGCGGATCGCCTAATAGGCACTCCGCAGCGCCTGTTCGAGAATCGCCGCGCCCTCCTCCGCCTCCGCCACCGTCAGTGACAAGGGCGGGGCGATGCGCAGCGCGCTCGTGTTGTGGCCGCCGCCCTTGCCGATCAGGAGGCCGCCCTCGCGGGCCGCTTCCAGGATGGTGGACGCGGACTTGGGGTCGGCCTCGTCGGTGCCGGGCCTGACGAGTTCGACGCCGATCATCAGGCCGCGGCCGCGCACCTCGCGTACGCCGGGCAGCTGGGCGGCGACCGCGCGGAGGCGTTCGATGAGGAGGCCGCCGACGCGGCGGGCGTTGCCCTGGAGGTCGTGCTCCAGGAGGTAGGACAGGTTGGCGAGGCCCGCGGCCATGGTGATCTGGGTGCCGCCGAACGTCGAGATGCTGTTGGAGTCCAGGCAGTTCATGATCTCGGCGCGGGCCACCACGCCGCCGATGGAGCTGCCGTTGCCGATGCCCTTGGCGAAGGTGAGGATGTCCGGCGGGCCGTTCTGGCCGTGCGCCTGCCAGCCCCAGAAGTGCTCGCCGGTGCGGCCCCAGCCGGTCTGCACCTCGTCGGCGATCCAGAGGATGCCCTGCTCCTGGAGGACCTTGCGGAAGGCCGCGTACAGCCCGTCGGGCGGGGAGGTGAAGCCGCCGACGCCCTGGATCGGTTCGGCGATCAGCGCGGCCGGGGGGCGGGTGTGGCCGAGGAGGTCGCGCAGGTCGTCGACGCAGGCCGCGATGAAGTCCCGGTCGTTCAGCTCGGCGAACGGGCCGCGGGTGCGGACGCCGCCGTGGACGTACAGCGTCTGCAGCGGGGACAGCGAGGTCGGGGACCAGCCCTTGTTGCCGGTGATGCCGACCGCGCTGAAGGAGCGGCCGTGGTAGCTGTTGCGCATCGCCAGGACGGTGTTGGTGCGCCGGTAGGTCGTCGCGAGCAGCAGGGCGGTGTCGTTGGCCTCGGTGCCGGAGGTGGTGAAGAAGACCCGGGCGTCCGGGATGCCGCTCAACTGGGCAATACGCTCGGCGAGTTCGACCATCGGGCGGTTGAGGTAGAGCGTCGAGGAGTGGATGATCCGGCCGGCCTGCTCGCTCACCGCCTTCGTCACCTCGGGCAGCGCGTGCGCGGTCATCGTGGTGAGGATGCCGCCGAAGAAGTCGAGGTAGCGGTTGCCGTCGGCGTCCCAGACGTGCCGGCCCTCGCCGTGGGTGATCTCCAGGGGCTCGTCGTAGTAGAGCGCGAGCCAGTCGGGCAGCACCTGGCGGTGGCGGGCGAAGAGGTCGTTCACGGCTGTACCAGCCCTTCGTAGGCGTCGGGACGGCGGTCGCGGTAGAAGGCCCACTGCTGCCGCACCTCGTCGATCAGGTCGAAGTCGAGGTCCCGGACGACGAGTTCCTCGCCCTTGTCGCTCGCGACCTCCCCCACGAACTGCCCACGTGGATCGACGAAATAGCTCGTCCCGTAGAAATCGTTGTCCCCGTACTCCTCCTGGCCCACCCGGTTGATGGCGGCGACGAAGTACTCGTTGGCGACGGCCGCGGCCGGCTGCTCCAGCTGCCAGAGGTAGGCCGACAGGCCGCGTGAGGTGGCCGACGGGTTGTAGACCAACTGGGCGCCGTTGAGGCCGAGTTGCCGCCAGCCCTCCGGGAAGTGGCGGTCGTAGCAGATGTACACGCCGACCTTGCCGACGGCGGTGTCGAAGACCGGCCAGCCGGCGTTCCCGGGCTTGAAGTAGTACTTCTCCCAGAAGCCCTTGACCTGCGGGATGTGGTGCTTGCGGTACTTGCCGAGGACGGTGCCGTCGGCGTCGATCACGGCGGCGGTGTTGTAGTAGAAGCCGGACTGCTCGACCTCGAAGACCGGGACGACGATCACCATGCCGGTCTCGCGCGCGAGTTCCTGCATCCGGCGGGTGGTGGGGCCGTCCGGGACCGGCTCGGCCCAGCGGTAGTGCTCGGGTTCCTGGACCTGGCAGAAGTAGGGGGCGTTGAAGACTTCCTGAAATCCGATGATCTTCGCGCCTCGGCGGGCCGCCTCGCGGGCGTACTCCTCGTGTTTCGCCACCATGGACTCGGTGTCGCCGGTCCAGGTGGCCTGGACCAGAGCGGCGCGTACGACGTTGGCCATGAGCTGCTCCTTCTACGCCCGTAGAGGGTCGAAAGTAAGCCTCCTCGGATTCCTTGCCAAGACCATCGTCGTTAAGCCGCCGAGTCGATCGCGTTTCTTACCTGGCTGGCGGATGCGGGGGCCGTCCCGGAAGCGCCGTCCCAACTCGGCGCCGTTCCGGACTGCGGGTGCGTCGTGGCCGGTCGCGCAGTTCCCCTACGGGGCGCGCCCCGGTCACACCCCTCAAGAAGCGAGGCCCGCCACCCGAAGTGCGTGCAGCAGGTCCCAGTGGCGCTGGTCGGAGATCTGCTGGGCCGAGCGGAGCAGCAGCGGCACCAGGCGCTGGGGGTCCGGTTCCGCGCTGTGGGCCGCCTCCTCCGGGGTGCGGACCTGCACGTAGGTGTCCAGCAGGGCCCGGGCCTCGCGGTGCCGGCCCGCCTCGTCCAGGGCGAGGACGGCCGCGCCGATCTCCGGGGCGGGGCGGACGACGCCCTGGCGCAGGATCTGCCGTCCGTCCTCGGTCCGGCCCGCGGCGGTCAGGGCGTCGGCGGCCGCGACGAGCGGGGCGGGCGGCAGCGAGGCCGCCTCCCACAGCAGCGTGGCCCAGTCGGCACCGAGCCCGGCCCGCTGGAGGGCGTCCGCGAGCAGCGGGAAACGCGCGGCTGGCCAGTGCGCGACCTCGGCCAGCAGCGCGTGCGCCTCCCCGGTGCGGCCCTCCGCCCGGAGCCGTTGGAGCCGCTCCGCGGCCGCCGCCACGGCCCGCCCCGACTCCTCGTCGGACTCCGCGGGTACCGGCTCCGGCGGCGCCGGTGCCTCGACGGCCCCGGCGAAGCGGGCGCCGCGCGGGGTACGACGGCCGGTGGCGGCCGCGGGCTCGGCCACCTCCGGTGCCTGCGGTACGGCGGCGGGCACGGCCTCGTCCTCCGCCAGGCCGGCGAACCGGGCGCTGCCCCGCCGCCGCTTGCGCTGCTTGGCCGGGGCGGGAGCCGGGGCCGGGAGCGGGTCAGGCGCAGGATCCGGGGCGGGATCCGGAGCGGGCACCGGCTCGGGAGTCGCGGCGAGGGTCTCGCCCTGCGGGCGCCCGGCGGGCGCGGCCCGGTGCTCCAGCCGGTCCATCCGGGCCCGGAGCTCGGCGCACCGGGCCGCTGCCCGCTCGTGGTCGTCGCGGGCCCAGGCGAGGTCGACGTGCAGGACCTCGGCCTCCTCGCGGGAGTGCGCGGAGTCGAGGGCGCGGCCGAGCTGGGCCAGCCGTTCCGCGGCGTACCGCTGTTCGCGGAGGGTGACGTCGAGGCGGTCGCCCAGGTCCTCCCGGGCGCCCGGCCGGGTGTCGTACGCCGCGAGCGCGTCCGCGTGCAGCCGGCGGGCCTGCTCGGCCTCACGCGCGGCGGCCTCGGCGCCGTAGACGGTCGCCAGGTCCTGGAGCAGCGCCGCCACGACGTCCCACGGGGGCACCTCGCGCCCGCCGAGGCAGGCCTGCATGCCGTCGGGGTCGCGCTGCCAGAAGACGGCACACCAGCCGCCGCCCTGGTCCAGCCGCGCCAGCAGGCCGTTCAGGTAGTTCGCGAACTCCCGCACCCGGCCCGGGAGCTGATCCACAGTCATCGCTCGACTCCCGCCAGACCGGAACACTCCGGTTCCGTAGGCAACACCAGTTGTGTTACGGGGCTGCTACGGGGAGTTTTCAGCGGGCGCGCGGAGCCCTCATTGCCCGATCTTGACCGATGCGCGTCACACGACGACCAGGGCGCAGCGCTCCACCAGGTCGTCCATCGACAGGCCGAGCGCGCGGGCCAGCGCGGCGACGGTGAAGAAGGCGGGGGTCGGGGCCCGCCCGGTCTCGATCTTGCGGAGGGTCTCGGCCGAGATGCCCGCCGCGGCCGCCACCTCCGTCATGCTCCGCCCGCCGCGCGCCTCGCGCAGCAACCGCCCGAGCCGCTCGCCGCGTTCGCGTTCTTCCGGGGTGAGAGGGGTGCGTACCATGCCGCCATTCTAACCCGGTCGAGAAAACCGGTATATTAATTGGCATGGTGGAACTGAAGACAGACACATCGATCGACGCCATGCACGCGTCGGGCCAGGTCGTCGGGCGGGCCCTGACCGCCGTACGCGAGGCCGCCGGCATCGGCGTCTCCCTGCTCGAACTGGACGAGGTGGCGCGGGAGGTGCTGCGCGAGGCCGGTGCCTCCTCCCCGTTCCTCGGCTACCGGCCCTCGTTCGCGCCCACCCCCTTCCCCGCCGTCATCTGCGCGTCCGTGAACGACGCGATCGTGCACGGCATCCCGACCGGCTACCGGCTGCGCGACGGCGACCTGGTCTCCATCGACTGCGGTGCGGTGCTGGACGGCTGGGCGGGTGACTCGGCGATCAGCTTCACGGTCGGCAGAGCGCGGCCGGCGGACGTACGGCTCGTCGAGACGGCCGAGCGGGCGCTCGCGGCGGGCATCGCGGCGGCGGTCGTCGGCAACCGCATCGGCGACATCGCGCACGCGGTCGGCCGGGTGTGCCGGGACGCCGGCTACGGCATCCCGCAGGACTTCGGCGGGCACGGCATCGGCCGCCGGATGCACGAGGACCCCGGGGTGCCGAACGAGGGCCGCCCCGGCCGCGGCCTCCCGCTCCGGCACGGTCTGGTCCTCGCGATCGAGCCCATGCTGATCGGCAGCGGCCGGGACGGATACCACGCGGCCGACGACGGATGGACCCTGCGGACGAACGACGGCTCCCGGGCGGCGCACGCGGAGCACACGGTGGCGATCACGGAGTCGGGGCCGCGGATTCTCACGGCCAGGCAGTCGGAGCTGTCGGAGGTGCGTCCCGGCCGCTGATCACGGGGCGGCCCACTCGCCCGGGGGGGGGCACACCCCGGGCTCCGGGTCCGGCGGGTGGGACAGCGCGGCACGAGGAGGGCACGGCCCTGGCCGTCGCCCGAACGGCTGGACGTGCCCCCCTCCGGCGGGCGTGCGAAGGTGGTGTGACCGGGCCCTGCAGGGGCACCCGCGTGGACCGGCACGTCGACCAGCGAGCGCGTCCCCCAAGGCGCCGGGACGCCGGAACGGAACGAACGCTCATGAACAGCGGCTACCCCGGACCGGGCGACTACGGACAGGATCCCTTCGGGGAGTTCCTCGCGCGCTTCTTCGGCGGCGGCGGAGCCCGCCAGGGACCCCGGCAGATCGACATCGGCAGGCTGCTGAGCCAGCCGGCCAGGGAACTGGTCAAGGGCGCCGCCCAGTACGCCGCCGAGCACGGCAGCCGGGACCTCGACACCGAGCACCTGCTGCGCGCGGCGCTCACCGCGGAGCCCACCCGCTCCCTGCTGAGCAGGTCCGGCGCCGATCCCGACTCGCTGGCGACGGAGATCGACGGCCGCGCGGGACCGGTCCAGCACCCGCCCGGCGAGGCTCCCCCGCCGACGTCGCTCTCCCTCACCCCGGCCGTGAAACGGGCCCTCCTTGACGCGCACGACCTGGCCCGGGCCGGCGGAGCCGGGTACATCGGGCCCGAGCACGTGCTGGGCGCGCTGGCCGCCAACCCGGACTCGGCCGCCGGGCACATCCTGAACGCCGCCCGGTTCGCCGCCGCCGGCCTGCCGCCGGACGCCACCGAGACCGACCGCTCGCTCGCCGGCCCGGACACCCGGCGCCGTACGAGCAGCACCCCGAACCTCGACAAGTACGGCCGGGATCTGACCGAGCTGGCCGGGGAGGGCCGGATCGACCCGGTGATCGGCCGCGACGACGAGATCGAGCAGACCATCGAGGTGCTCTCCCGGCGCGGCAAGAACAACCCCGTCCTGATCGGTGACGCCGGAGTCGGCAAGACCGCGATCGTGGAGGGGCTGGCCCAGCGGATCGCCGACGGAGACGTGCCGGACGGGCTCGCCGGGCGCCGGGTGGTCGCCCTCGACCTGTCCGGCGTGGTCGCCGGCACCCGGTTCCGGGGCGACTTCGAGGAGCGGCTCAACAACATCGTGGGCGAGATCCGCTCGCACTCCGACCAGCTGATCGTCTTCATCGACGAGCTGCACACCGTGGTCGGCGCCGGAGGCGGCGGCGAGGGCGGCGCGATGGACGCGGCCAACATCCTCAAGCCCGCGCTGGCCCGGGGCGAGCTGCACATCGTGGGCGCGACCACCCTGGAGGAGTTCCGCAAGATCGAGAAGGACGCGGCGCTGGCCCGCCGCTTCCAGCCGATCCTGGTGCCCGAGCCGACGGTCCCGGACACCATCGAGATCCTGCGCGGCCTGCGCGACCGCTACGAGGCCCACCACCAGGTCCGCTACACCGACGAGGCCCTGGTCGCCGCCGTCGAGCTGTCCGACCGCTACCTCACCGACCGCAGGCTGCCGGACAAGGCGATCGACCTGATCGACCAGGCCGGCGCCCGGGTCCGCCTCGGCGCCCGCACCAAGGGCACCGACGTGCGCGCGATGGAGCGCGAGATCGAGCAGCTCACCCGGGACAAGGACCAGGCGGTCGCCGACGAGCAGTACGAGCGCGCCACCCAGCTCCGGGACCGCGTCGGCGAGTTGAAGACCCGTATCACCGAACTCTCCGGCGAGGAGGAGGTCGACGAGGGCCAGCACCTGGAGGTGACGGCCGAGGCGATCGCCGAGGTGGTGTCACGCCAGACCGGCATCCCGGTCAGCAGCCTCACCCAGGAGGAGAAGGAACGGCTGCTGGGCCTGGAGGCCCATCTGCACCAGCGGGTCATCGGCCAGAACGAGGCGGTCGCCGCCGTCTCCGAGGCGGTCATGCGCTCCCGCGCCGGACTGGCGAGCCCGAACCGTCCGATCGGCAGCTTCCTCTTCCTCGGCCCGACCGGCGTCGGCAAGACCGAACTGGCCCGCGCGCTCGCCGAGGTGCTGTTCGGCAGCGAGGACCGGATGGTCCGCCTGGACATGAGCGAGTACCAGGAGCGCCACACCGTCTCCCGCCTGGTGGGCGCCCCGCCCGGCTATGTCGGCCACGAGGAGGCGGGCCAGCTCACCGAGGTCGTCCGCCGCCACCCCTACTCGCTGCTCCTCCTCGACGAGGTGGAGAAGGCCCACCCGGACGTCTTCAACATCCTGCTCCAGGTCCTGGACGACGGCCGCCTCACCGACTCCCAGGGCCGCACGGTGGACTTCACCAACACGGTCATCGTGATGACGAGCAACCTGGGCTCGGACGTGATCACCCGGCGCGGTGCCGGCATCGGCTTCGGCCCGGGCGACGAGGAGGCGACGGAGGCGGCCCGCCGCGAGCGGGTCCTGCGCCCGCTCCGGGACCACTTCCGCCCGGAGTTCCTGAACCGCATCGACGAGATCGTCGTCTTCCGCCAGCTCACCGGCGAGCAGCTGCACCAGATCACCGAACTCCTCCTGGAGCACACCCGCCGCATGCTGCACGCCCAGGGCATCACCGCCCACTTCACGGACGCGGCGGTCGACTGGCTGGCGGAACACGGCTACCAGCCGGAGTACGGCGCCAGACCGCTGAGGCGGACCATCCAGCGCGAGGTCGACAACCAGCTGTCACGGCTGCTGCTGGACGGCACGGTCGCGGAAGGCGCCACGGTGACGGTGGATGTCACGTCCGGCCATCTGGAGTTCCGGCCGGCGAAGGCGCCCCTTTAGGGGCGCTGGGGGTACCCCCGGCCGAAGGCTGGGGGAGGAACTGCGCGACAACCAGCCCCCACGCACCCGCAGCCCGCGAACTACGGAGCCGGATCCACCACCTGCGCGGATCCCCCACCCCGCCGCACCGTCTCAGCCGCCGCCAGCCACTTCCCGCCCGGCAGCCGCTGCACACCCGTCGCCGCCCCGATCTCGGGATTCAACGAGAACGAGTGCCCGATGGCCTCCAACTTCCCCCTCAGCGCCGCGTCGTTGTACAGCGCCGGTTCCAACTCGGTCTTCGCCGCGTTCCGCTGCGACGCCCGAGGCGCGGCGATCGCGTCCACCAGCGGCAGATGCCGGTCGAGGAACTCGGTCAGCACCTGGAGCACGGTGGTGATGATGGTCGCCCCACCGGGCGAACCCACAGCCACCACCGGCTTGTTCGCCTTGTCGAGCACGATCGTCGGCGAGATGGAGGACCGCGGCCGCTTCCCGGGCCCGGGCAGGTTCGGGTCGTGCACCGCCGGGTTGGCCGGGGTGAACGAGAAGTCGGTCAGCTCGTTGTTGAGCAGGAAACCGCGCCCGGGCACGGTGATCGCGCTGCCGCCGGTCTGCTCGATGGTCAGCGTGTAGGAGACGACGTTCCCCCACTTGTCGGCGACCGTGAGGTGCGTGGTGTTCTCGCCCTCGTACGTGGTCGGCGCCGCCGTGCCCGTCGACCCGGGGTTGTTCGGGTCGCCCGGCGCGACCGGGCTGGTCAGCACCGAGTCGTCGGTGATCAGCTTCGCCCGCTCGTCGGCGTACCGCTGCGACAGCAGCCCCTTGGTCGGCACGTCCTCGAACGCGGGGTCGCCGACCCAGCGCCCGCGGTCGGCGAAGGAGATCCGGCTGGCCTCGATGTAGTGGTGCAGGTACTGCACCTCGTCGGCCTTGGAGAGGTCGGTGTTCTCAAGGATGTTGAGCGCTTCCCCGACCGTCGTGCCACCCGACGAGGACGGCGCGATGGAGTACACCTTCAGCCCGCGGTACCCGGTCTCGGTCGGTGCCTGCAGCTTGGCCCGGTAGGCGGCCAGATCCTTCGTGGAGAGCTTGCCCGCCCGCGCCTTCCACCCCGAAGCGGGGTCCACCGGCGGGTTGTCGACCGTCGACACGATGTCCTTGCCGAGGTCGCCCGTGTAGATGTCCGCGACCCCCTTCTTCCCCAGCTCCTTGTAAGTCCGGGCAAGCTCCGGGTTCTTGAAGGTGGAGCCCACCACCGGCAGCTGCCCGCCCGGCAGGAAGAGCTTCGCCGTGTCGGGGAAGTACCGGAACCGTGTCTCGTTCGCGGCGGTCTGCGTCCGGAAGGTGTCGTCGACGACGAACCCGTTGCGGGCGATCCGTTCGGCCGGTTTCAGCACCGTGCCGAGCCGCTCCGTGCCCCACTGGCCGAGCGCCGTCTGCCAGGTGGCCGGCGTTCCCGGCGTGCCGACGCTCAGTCCGCTGCTCACGGCGTCGGCGAAGGCGAGCGGCTGGCCGTTCTCCACGAACAGGTTGGAGTCGGCGGTCAGCGGCGCGGTCTCGCGGCCGTCGATGGTGTGCACGGTACGGGACTTGGCGTCGTAGTAGACGAAGTAGCCGCCGCCTCCGATGCCGGAGGAGTAGGGCTCGGTGACGCCGAGCGCGGCGGCGGTCGCGACGGCCGCGTCGACCGCGTTGCCGCCCTTGCGGAGCACCTCGATGCCGGCGGCGGTGGCGTCCGCGTCGACGCTGGCCACCGCGCCGCCGTAGCCGACGGCCACCGGGGTTTTCGCGGCGGCGCCGGGGGCGGGAGGCGCTGCCGCCCCCACCGACACCACCGCGGCCGAGACCGCCAGGACGGTCAGTTTCCGCGCGACAGGGCGACGCATCCGCACCTCCAGTTCCGGAACGTCCGCGCAGCGTATCGACGGGGCCGCAGCCCCGACAGCCACATTCAGGGCACTGTCATATGACTGCCACACTTCGAACACGGGTACGTTCCGGCCACCTGTGACCGCTAGCATGCGCGCCCATGAATGACGACCTGCGCAACATTATCCTCGGCGTCGTGGCGGCCGGCATCAGCGCGGCGCTCGGCTGGCTGGCCCGTACCTCGCTGTGGCGCCGCAGCCTGCGCCGCAAGCAGGCCTTCTTCGGGCTGCCGGAGAACTCGGAGTCGCTGCTGGTCGTCAACCGCGATCCGGCCACGTCCGAACCGGCGGTCCACCGCTTCGACGTGTTCGCCCTCCTGGAACTGGCCGCGCTGATCAAGGACTGCGGCGCGAACCTCCAGATGGTCACCCAGGACAACGTCCAGCAGGGCTTCGGCGAGCGGACCGAGTTCTGCGTCGGCGGTCCCGGGTCAAACCGCCGCATGCTCGCCCACATGTCCGCGATGCTGCCCGGCGTCCGCGTCAACATCGACCCGGAGCCGGGCCCGGACCGCGGCGCCTTCCAGATCGGCACCGAGCGCTACCGGCTGGATCCGGGCATCACGGAGTACGTGCTGCTGGCCCGCCTGACCGCCGGCCAACGCCCGGACGCCCGCCCGGTGTTCCTCTTCTGCGGGCAGCGCGCGATCACCAACCAGGCGGCCACCCGCTATCTCGCCCGCAACCACCAGCGGCTCGCCCGCAAGCACGGCAACAACTCCTTCGTGCTGCTCCTCAAGGTCGTCAACTCGCAGGCGTACGGCCCCGACGTGGTCGAACTCGTCGAGGACGTCACCCGGGCCGCCCAGGCATCGCTGCCGCCGGCCGCGACCGACACCGCACCCGCCTCGCACCGCGCCTCCTGAGTACCTGCACCCTTCAACAATCGTTACTGGCACGTAACTTACCGACGGGTTACTTGCGGTAAAGGGTCACGGTTACCGTCGGGTCACTTTGCATTGACACGTATGGGGAGTGACCCGTGGGAACCCATCGCAAGGCCCTGCGTACGACCGCCGTGGGCGCCGTCTCCGCGACCCTGATCGCCGGAGGCGTCCTCGGGTTCACCCCCGCCGCCCAGGCCGCCGCGAACGACGTCCGGTTCGTCGACATCACCGGCGACGGCGGTACGACGCTCAAGGCCAACGTCGTCACGCCCGCGGGCGCCGACGGCTCGCACCGCTACCCGCTGCTGGTCATGCCCACGAGCTGGGGCTTCCCCCAGATCCAGTACCTGGCGCAGGCCCAGAAGCTCGCCGACTCCGGCTATGTCGTGGTGGCCTACAACGTCCGCGGCTTCTGGCAGTCCGGCGGCGGGATAGAGGTGGCGGGCCCGCCCGACGTGGCCGACGCCTCCAAGGTGATCGACTGGGCGCTCGCCAACACCCCGTCCGACGCCGGGCACATCGGCATGGCGGGGGTGTCGTACGGCGCCGGCATCAGCCTGCTCGCGGCCGCGCACGACAGCCGGATCAAGGCGGTCGCCTCGCTCAGCGGCTGGGCCGACCTGATCGACTCGATCTACTCGGGCCGCACCGAGCACTCCCAGGCGACCGCCCTCCTCGACGGCGTCGGCCAGGTCACCGGCCGCCCGAGCGCGGAGACCAGCCAGGTCCTCAAGGACTTCTTCGCCGGCGACCTGTCCAAGGAACAGGAACTGATCGCCTGGGGAAAGAAACGTTCCGCTGCCACCTACGTCGACCAGATCAACAAGAACGGCGCGGCGATCATGCTCGCCAACGCCTGGGGCGACACGATCTTCCCGCCCAACCAGATCGCCGACTTCTACAACACGTTGACCGGCCCCAAGCGGCTCGAACTGCGCCCCGGCGACCACGCGACCGCCGAACTGCCCGGACTGTTCGGGCTGCCCAACGACGTGTGGACGGACACCGGGCGCTGGTTCGACCACTACCTCAAGGGCGCCGACAACGGGATCGACCGCGAGCAGCCCGTGGAGCTCAAGTCCCGTTCCACGGGCGGCTACGAGGGCTATCCGGACTGGAAGTCGGTCGGCGCCACCCGGCACAAGATCGACCTCGCGGGCACGGCCACCGTGCACGCGAACGTGGACTCGGGCGCGGACGGCGGGACCGTCTTCCTGTCCAGCATCCTCGACCAGGTCGCCCAGCTGCCGCCGGTCGCCTCGATCCCGCTGCTCCCCCGGCGCTGGGCCGCCGTCTGGCAGTCCGAGCGGTACGCCGGCGCGCAACAGGTGCGCGGCACCGCCCGGTTGCACACCACCCTCACCCCGACCGCGGAGAGCGGCACCCTCGTCGCCTACCTCTACGACGTGGGGCCGCTCGGCCTCGGCAAGCTGGTGACCAACGCGCCGTACACCTGGCACGGCCGGACGCCCGGCAAGGCGTTCGACGTGGACCTGGACCTGTTCGCCACGGCCTACGACGTGCCCGCCGGGCACCGGCTCGCGCTGGTGGTCGACACCGTGGACCCGCTCTACATCGAGCACAACCCGTCCGGCGCGCAGCTGACCTTCTCCTCGCCGGTGGACGACCCGTCGTACGTGTCCGTTCCGCTGCGCGAGCAGTGATCTCCGGCTGCCGCCGGCCGGGCCTGGCCCTTTGGCTGCTGCCCCCTACGGCAGCAGCGTCCCCGGTTCGGCCGGGGCCACCTCGGCGGCCCCGGTCCTGGGACTGTGCCGCTCCCGCCTGGCCACCCAGCCGGCGAACCACGAGAGCAACATGCACATCCCGATGTAGATCGGCGAGATCACCATCACCACGGGGATGAAGGGCAAATCGTAGTCCAGGTTGGATGCGATCAGTTTCCCGGCATGGAGGAACTCCTCGTAGGTGATGAGATAGCCGAGCGAGGTGTCCTTCAGGGCCACCACGAGCTGGCTGATGACGGCGGGCAGCATGGCCCGGACGGCCTGCGGCACCAGGACGTACGACATGACCTGGGTCTTGCGCATGCCGAGCGCGAACGCGGCCTCCCGCTGGCCGCGTTCGACGCTGTTCACCCCGGAGCGGAGCACCTCGGCGAGCACCGAGCCGTTGTAGAGGGTGAGTCCGGCGACCAGGGCGGGCAGGGGCTGGACCTTCAGCGCCACGAAGACGAAGAAGATCATCACCAGGACGGGCATGGCACGGAAGAACTCCACCACGGCGGTGGCCGCCCAGCGCACCGGGCGGTGCTCGGAGAGCCGTCCGGTGGCCAGCAGCCCGCCCAGCGCGAGGGAGAGGACGGCCGCCATCGCGAAGGCCTTCAGCGTGTTGCCGAGGCCGCGCAGGAGGAGTTCCTGGATTCCCTGGTAGGCGAAGGGCATCCACTTCGTGTACGTGAACTGGCCGGTGTCGAAGAGGAGATACAGGATCCAGGCGAGCAGGGCGAGGAGGACGGTCGTCGCCAGGACGCCGTACAGCGTGTGCCGTCTCCTGGTGACGGGGCCCGGGATGTCGTAGAGCGCGGTGGTCCCGCTCATCGGGCGACTCCCCACGCACGCTCCATCACGTGGAACAGGGCGCTGATGGCGAGGGTGATGATCAGGTAGCCCATGGCGATCCAGACGAACGTCCAGACGATGTTGTAGCCGAGCTCGCTCAGTGTCCGGTAGGTGCCGAGGAGTTCGGTGACGCTGAAGGCGCCCGCGATCGCGGAGTTCTTGGCGAGCGCGATGAGGGTGGAGCCGATCGGCGGGATCACCGACCGGAACGCCTGGGGCAGGATCACCAGGCGGAGGGTCTGCCCGAAGGTCATGCCGAGGCTGCGGGCCGCCTCGCCCTGCCCCCTGGGCACGGTGTTGATGCCGGAGCGCAGCGCCTCGCAGACGAAGGCGGAGGTGTAGCAGCCGAGGGCGAGGACCGCGAACACCTGGAAGGGCAGGACCAGTCCGAAGCGGGGCAGGCCGAGCAGCACCGCGAAGAACAGGAGGGTGAGCGGGGTGTTGCGGAGCACGGTGACCCAGGCCGTGCCGAAGACGCGCAGGGGGCCGACGGGCGCGACCCGGAAGGACGCCGTCAGGAAGCCCAGGACGAGGGCGAGCGCCGAGGAGTAGACGGTCAGTTCGAGGGTGCCGAGGAAACCCTCGGCGTACGTGTGGAAGTTGTCGGTCAGTACGTTCATGCCGTCCTCGCTCAGCTCGCCGGGTAGCGGTCGATCGGGGGCGGCGCGGGGGCGGGTAGGCCGGACAGGCCGAGCGTCGCCTCGTACGCCTTCTTCCAGTCGCCGTTCTTCTCACGTGCCTCCAATGCGTCGTCCATCGCGAAGCGCAGGGCGGTGTCGCCGCGGGGGACGCCGATGCCGTAGGGCTCCTTCGAGAAGGGCCTGCCGACGACCTTGAGTTCGCCGGGGGCCTTCGCCGCGTAGCCGATGAGGATGGCGTCGTCGGTGGTGACGGCGTCGACTTGGTAGGTGAGCAGGTTGTCCACGCAGACGGAGTAGGTGTCGTAGGCGACGAGGACCGCCTTCGGGTATTCGGCCCTGATCCGCTGGTACGGCGTGGAGCCGGCCGCCGAGCAGACGCGCTTGCCGGCGAGGTCCTCGGGGCCGTGGATGTCGTTCTCGTCGTGGCGCACGAGGAGGGACTGGCCCGCCAGGTAGTACGGCCCGGCGAAGCCGACCAGCTTCTTGCGGTTGTCGTTGATGGTGTAGGTGCCGACGTAGAAGTCGATCTGGCCGTTCTGCAGGGCGGTCTCGCGGTTGGCGGAGGCGATGGTCCGGAAGCGGATCGTCTTCGGGTCGAGGCCCAGGGAGGCGGACATCATCCTGGCGATCTCGATGTCGAAGCCCGAGTAGACGCCGGTGGCCGGATCCCGCTCACCGAGGTAGGGCTGGTCCTCCTTGACGCCGACGACGAAGTGGCCGCGCTTCTTCGCCCGGGTCCAGGTCGGGGAGTCCGGCAGCCGGAAGCCCTCGGCGACCTGGTAGTGGGGGAGCCGGTCGGCCGCGGGGCCCTTCCGCGGCGGGCTGCCCTCCTTGCCGCAGCCGACGAGGCCGAATCCGGCGGCGGCGCCGACGAGCAGCGCGGTGAGCAGGGCCAGGGCGGCGGGCACACGGGTGGTACGGACCATGGGTGGCACTCCCCGCTCAGTGCTTGAGGATCTTGGACAGGAAGTCCCTGGCGCGTTCGCTGCGCGGGGCGGTGAAGAACTCCTCCGGGGTGCGGTCCTCGACGATGCGGCCGTCGGCCATGAAGACGACCCGGTGGGCGGCGGAGCGGGCGAAGCCCATCTCGTGGGTGACGACGACCATCGTCATGCCGTCCCGGGCGAGCTGCCGCATGACCTCCAGGACCTCGTTGATCATCTCGGGGTCGAGGGCGGAGGTGGGTTCGTCGAAGAGGAGTGCCTTGGGTTCCATGGCGAGGGCGCGGGCGATGGCGACGCGCTGCTGCTGGCCCCCGGAGAGCTGTGCGGGGTACTTCCCGGTGTGCGCCGACAGGCCGACCCGGTCGAGGAGCTCACGCGAGCGGCGGTCGGCCTGCTCCTTCTTGCGCCCGCGGACCTTGACCTGGGCGAGGGAGACGTTCTGCAGGACCGTCTTGTGGGCGAACAGGTTGAAGGACTGGAAGACCATGCCGACCTCGGCACGGAGCTTGGCGAGGGCCTTCCCCTCCTGGGGCAGCGGCCGGCCGTCGAGCGTGATCGTCCCGGACTCGATGGTCTCCAGGCGGTTGATCGTCCGGCACAGCGTCGACTTTCCCGACCCCGAGGGGCCGATGACGACGACCACCTCTCCCTTGCCGACGGTGAGATCGATGTCCTGGAGGACATGGAGCTCGCCGTAGTACTTGTTGACGTCCCGCAGTTCGATCAGAGGATCGACGGCCATCCGCAGCCCTACCCGCTCTCAGCTGTGTCGTGGTTGCCGCAAACTATCCAGCCGCGAGCGGGCTTGAGGCACGACACGCACTTTTCGGGCATAAGCCGTATTTACGCCGTCTTTATGGGCGGCCCTGCCACCGCCCCGTCACCGTCCTGCCACCGCCCCGCGACCGCCCTGATCGCCGCGCGAACGGCCGTCGTTCAGGCCTCGGCGACCTCCGCGTAGAGCTGGGAGAGCTCGGGGACCCCGCTCTCGGCCCAGTCGTGCCCCGACTCGACGACCTCGAACTCCCGCCCGGACGCGAGCCGTACGACCGGTTCCCCGTCCGCCCTGATCTCCCACTCGGCGCCGGGCACGGTCCGGGTCAGGACGGTGCCCAGATACAGGCCGGCGTCGGTGCCGAGCCAGGTCAGGGTCTCCTCGTCGTCCCGCCAGCGCGGGAGCAGCTGGTCGAGGGCCTCCAGCGAGGCCGGGGTGTCGTCGAGCGCGACACCCTCCTCGGCCGCCTGGGATCGCAGGAACTCGCACTCGGCGAGCAGGTCGGGGTCGGCGTGGTGCGGGACGTCACCGGTCCTGCCGTGCCTGTTACCCAGAAAGGGGAAGTCCATGGCCCCAGGTTGACACTCATACCTCCAGGTCCACCACCACCGGGGCATGATCGGAAGCGCCCTTTCCCTTGCGCTCCTCGCGGTCGACGTAGGAGTCCTTCACGGCTTTGCCGAATGCTTCGTTGCCGTACACCAGGTCGATACGCATGCCGCGGTTCTTGGGGAACGCGAGCTGGCGGTAGTCCCAGTAGGTGTAGGGGTGGTCGTACTTCAGCGGGCGCGGGACGACGTCGGTCAGGCCGGTCCCGCGCAGGGCGGTGAGCGCGGCGCGCTCGGCCGGGGTGACATGGGTGAGGCCCTCGAAGGCGGCCGTGTCGAAGACGTCGTCGTCCGTCGGCGCCACGTTGTAGTCACCGAGGACCGCGAAGGGCCGGCTGCCGCCCGCGTCCCCGGCGACGGCGGCCTTCAGCGCCTCGAACCACTGCAGCTTGTAGGCGTAGTGCGGGTGGTCCACCTCGCGCCCGTTGGGCACGTAGACCGACCAGACCCGGACCGGCCCGCAGGTCGCCGAGATCGCGCGGGGCTCCACGCTCCCGTCGTAGCCGGGGTCGCCGGGCAGCCCCTTGACGACGTCCGCCAGGCCGACCTTCGACAGCACCGCCACGCCGTTCCACCGCCCGGTGGCGTTGACCGCCGCCTCGTAGCCCAGCTCGCGCAGTTGCTCGAACGGGAACTGCTCCTCGGCGACCTTGGCCTCCTGGAGGCAGAGCACGTCGGTGCCGCTGCTCTCCAGCCAGGCGAGGAGCCTCGGCAGGCGGGCGGTGATCGAGTTCACGTTCCAGGTCGCGATGCGCATGCTCCACAACCTACCGGGCCCCTCTGACAACCGGCCTCAGACAGCCGGCCTCGGACAGCCGGCCTCCGGCCTCAGACGTCCGCCGAGGCCCCCGGCGCCAGCCGCTGGTGGTCCGCGCCGCCCAGGGCGCCGATCTGGCGGTCGTAGATCGGCCGGGCGAGGTCGGTGAGCAGGGCGTCGTGGATGTCGTAGGCGCGCTGCGGCTTCACCTCGCGGACGTAGTCGATCACCTCGGAGATCTTGTTCCAGGGCGCCATCACCGGGAGCATCAGCGTCTCCACGGGGTGGTCGGGGACGGTGAGGGCGTCGCCGGGGTGGAAGACCCGGCCGCCGTCGATCAGGTAGCCGACGTTGGTGATGCGCGGGATGTCCGGGTGGATCACCGCGTGCAGCTCGCCGTGCACTTGGACGTCGAAGCCGGCGGCGGTGAAGGTGTCGCCGTGGCCGACGGTGTGCACCCGGCCCGGGAAGGCCGCCGTCAGCTGGTCGGCGACGGACTTCAGGGTCCAGATCTCGGTGCCGGGGTCGGCGTCCAGCGCGGCCCGCAGGCGGCCCTCGTCGAAGTGGTCCGGGTGCTCGTGGGTGATCAGGATCGCGTCCGCGCCGACGGCCGCGTCCTGCTCGCTGAACCCGCCGGGGTCGAGGACGAGCGTGCGCCCGTCCTTTTCGAGGCGTACGCACGCGTGGGACTTCTTGGTGAGCTTCATGGTCACCATCCTGCCCCCGGGCCGCCCCGCGGTCCTCGGGGACTCCTCGGTCCCCCGTGTCCCCGGTCGGCGGCCCGCCTCCCCCGCCCGGTGGTCTCTCAGCCCTCGGGAGTGGTCTCCTCCCGGATGACCTCCTGTGCCACCCGGAACGCGCTGTTCGCGGCCGGCACTCCGCAGTACACGGCCGCCTGGAGGAGTACCTCCTTGATCTCGACCGGGGTGAGGCCGTTGCGCAGCGCGGCCCGGACGTGGAAGCCCAGCTCCTCCAGATGGCCGCCCGCGACCAGTGCGGTGAGCGTGACACAGCTGCGCGAACGCCGGTCGAGGCCCGGCCGGTCCCAGATCTCGCCCCACGCGTAGCGGGTGACGAACTCCTGGAAGTCCCCGGAGAACTCGTCGGCCTGCGCCAGCGCCCGGTCCACGTGCGCGTCCCCGAGCACCTCCCGGCGGACCTTCAGCCCCGCCTCGTACGGGTCGGGCCGCCCGAGCGGCTGCGGCGCGAGGACCGGCGGGGCTATCTCGGCGATCGGCGTGAACTGGGGCGCGACCTGCGGCACGGCCTGGGGCGCGGCGGGCAGCACCGGCTTCACCGGGGCCGCCGGGATGGCGATCTGGCCGGTGGTCGAGTCGTAGGCGGGCTGCCAGGCGGTGGAGAAGTGCCGCACCAGCAGGTCGGTGACGGCGGCGGGCTGCTCGACCGGAACCAGGTGGGAGGCGCCGGGTACGACCGCGAGCCGGGCGTCCGGGATCCCGGCGACCAGGGTGCGGGCCTCGGCGGGGCCGGTGACCTGGTCGTCCGAACCGACCAGGACGAGCGTCGGCACCCCGACCCGGGCGAGTTCGTGCCGTACGTCGAAGCCGGCCAGCGCCTCGCAGGCGGCGATGTAGCAGCCGGGGTCGGTGGTGCGGACCATCTGTACGGCCCACTCGGTGATCGCGGGCTGGGCGGCGGCGAACCCGCCGGTGAACCAGCGTTCGGGCGAGGTGCGGGCGATCGGGTCGAGGCCGTTCGTCCGTACGATCACACCGCGCTGCCGGAACTCGTCCGCCGTCCCGAACCGGGGGGAGGTGGCGACCAGCGCCAGCGAGGCGATCCGCTCCGGGTGCCGCAGCGCCAGCTCGATGCCGACGGCCCCGCCGAGCGCGCAGCCCGCGTAGCCGAACCGCTGCACACCGAAGGAGTCCAGCGTGGCCAGCAGCCGCGCGGTCAGCTCGGCGACGGAACCGGCCGGGTGCGCCGGGGCGCCGCCGTGCCCGGGCAGGTCGTAGCGGAAGACCCGCCACTGCTGGACCAGCTCCGGGATCTGGCGGTCCCACATGTGCCATGTGGTACCCAGTGAGGGACCCAAGATCAGGACAGGAGCGTCTTCTGGCCCGTCAAAGCGGTATTGGAGGGTGTTCGGTGATGTCTCGCTCACCCGTCTGAGCCTCTCATCTGTCACGAGATGTCACATCGCCGGGGTGGACCTGGCGGGCTTTGCCCCGCTCCGGCAGTGCCGGACCTGCCGCCGAGAGCCCAGGTATACCTTCTCCGGGCATGTACTCGTGGCCGTATCAGCAGTGGGCCCTACGGGCGCGTGGCTCCTTCAGTCGCTACGAGCAACGCTTTCCACTTCGATCACGGCCTCCAAGCGGCTCGGGTTGCAGCATCAAGTGTGGTGGCACGGACGAGGCTCGGCGTGACTCACGTGGAAACCTTCCGGAATCCCGCTCAACAGCGGCTTGAACACCACACGGTGAACGCTTGGTAGAAGGCTTGACCGTAGCCGGATGTTCTTAGTACTCCAGCTGTAGATAGCTCTTGGCTGGTGGCGGCTATGTTCTCCGCGGTTTGCGTGGCCTGCCCCAGCCGCCGTGCGGACGGTTTCGTTCCTGGGCCTGCGTCGCGGCGTCGAACTGGGTCTTGCTGGTCACTGCTCGTGGTTCAGGTACGAGCGTGGTCGCAGTTGATCGCCACGGGACAGCCGAGGCCCAGCCGACCACGGGCATGGTCTCGTCGTAGTGCGGAGCGAACTGCGCGACGATGATGGTGGGCATCTGATAGTTCAGGCTGCGAACGTGTTCGATGAACGCGCCGGGCAGCGAAACATGGTGCGTTTCCACGTAGTGCGGGAAGTCCTGGCGCCACAGCCAGGAACCGTCGGTCACCAGGGAAGAGCACCCCGCAGAGTGCCGGTGGGCGCTCCCGGTGATGACGTCACGTCCGCCTTCCATGACGTCGATGAGGGCATGGCCGGCGTCCAGGTAGGCCACCAGGTCCATCTCATCCGGCTCACCGACAGGCTGGACGGCATCGCGTATCGATCCGTTCGGCTGGCCGCAGCTGTTGTCCAGTTCGTCGTAGAAGCCCAGCAATCCCAGCACTGCGTCTCCTTCGACGAGCCTTTCCATCCCGCTGGCACTCGTAGACGCGGCCACCGTTGATCATCGGCGTGTGAAGACAAACGATCACGCGGTGGCCGCAGGCCACAGCGTAGACGCTGCCCACTGGCAGGAAACGCTCGAGAGCCTGATGGACCGCATCGCAGGCAGGTTCGCCCGGGTCGAACCCCGTCGCCGAATACGGCACCTGGTACTGGGACTGCTCGCGGACCTGCCGCGGAAGAACTGCTGGACCATCGCCGAATGGGCCGGGGAGGCGACCCCCGACGCCATGCAGCACCTGCTGAGCCGTGCCAAGTGGGACGCCGATGCCGTCCGTGACGACCTACGCGTCTACGTGGTCGAGCACCTGCACGACGACCAGGCAGTCCTCGTGGTCGACGAGACCGGCGACGTGAAGAAGGGCACCCACACCGTCGGGGTCCAGCACCAGTACACCGGCACCGCGGGCAGGATCGAGAACTCCCAAGTCGCCGTCTACCTCGCCTACGCAAGCCGGCGCGGACACGCCGCACTGGACCGGGAGTTGTACATCCCGCGCTCGTGGACCGACCAGCCCGACCGCTGCCAGGCGGCCGGACTCAACCCGGACACCGCGTTCGCCACCAAACCCGAACTGGCCGTCCGCATGATCACCCGCTTCCCGGACTCCGGCCACCACGCCCCCTGGGTGGCCGGAGACGAGGTCTACGGCGGCAACCCGCCGCTGCGAACCGCGCTGGAGGAACGCGGCACCGGCTACGTCCTCGCGGTGGCCTGCTCGCACGAAGTCACCACCGGCGCCGGGAAGTTCCGCGCGGACGCCCTGGCCAAGAAGGTGCCCAAGCAGGCCTGGCAGAAGCTGTCCGCAGGGGCCGGAGCCAAGGGCCACCGCTTCTACGACTGGGCCGTCATCGACCTCGTCGACCCCCGGCCCGGGAGTCGCCAGTTACTCATCCGCCGAAACCGCAGCACCGGCGAACTCGCCTACTACCGCTGCTACTCGCCCGCACCAGTGCCGCTGACCACCCTGGTGCGCGTTGCTGGATCAAGGTGGTGGGTGGAAGAGACGTTCCGATGTTTTCTCGCGGATAGTCACTTAGAGCTATAGACCCTGGAGTCCCCCCACTCCCAAAAAGCCGTCATCCTCTCAATCTCATTCCGGACAGAATCGTAAACTGGCTGCATTGCCGACTCGTCAGGCACATCAATCGCGACGTGCCTGTCGCCGTTCCACTCACTGAGGAGACCGGCAGAATCCACAGCCCTACGCAAAGCGAGTCGACTGTCATCCGCAGGGCGCGGCTCGGAGAAAAGAACTCGAAGAACTCGACGGCCCGACTTTTCAATCACTCGATCCACCGAGCCCGATCCCCCTTTCTCGATCACGTCGCCTAGCGCGACTCCATAGGCGTAAAAAGGGATGCAACAAATCTCATACACGCCTTCACCATTAACCTCCCGTAGCCAAAGCTGCTCAAGCATTCCCGGGAGATCGAACGGAGTCAGATCGACCATGGCCATGTAGTGAGTTTCGCCCCGCCATGCTGGATCTTCGTGGCTTACGTAGGTGATTCCATCGACCGCGACCTGCAAGATGCCCTCCACCACTAAATGAAAAACAGATATGCGGCGGGCCGCATTACGACCCGCCGCACCCAAGTTATGGAATTGTCCTGGGATTAGAAACAGTAGCCTGCATATTTGCCGGCCACCACGGCGGCGGCCACTGTCCGCTATAATTCGGTGGCGGATTCATCGGCGCCACTCTGTCGCGCTTTGAACTGTTACAGAATCCACAAGCAGGCGTAGTATTCGCATCCGTCAGGTCTCCCCCATTGATCCTTGGCTCCACGTGATCGATCGGCACTGCAAGATTTATCCGGCAGTATGAACACAGTGGGCGACTAAGCGGCGGGTGCCACTGTACACCAGTTCCATATTCGGCGCGCATACTTGCCGGGATGGCCTGATAGGCGCCTGGACCACCGCTGGATCCGGCTGGAATGTCATGAACCGAGTATCCCGGCACCGAACAAGCTGCCGGATTCGGTGCATTGATGTTATGCACCAAGATCGGGATGCCGCCCGCCACGACATAGTACGTGTGGAGTTGCTGGACGGTGAGGTTCCAGCGGTTGGCCGTGCCGGGGGTGGGCTGGGCGGCGACGACGTGCGCGTGGCCGTTGGTGGCGGTGTTGAGGGCGTCGCCATGGTGGAGTAGGCCGGCAGGGATCCAGGTGTGGGTGGTGTCGTCCCAGAAGGGGTGGTTGGCGGTGGTGTGGAGGGTGGCGGTGTGGCCGTTCTTGGTGCGGATGGTGAGGTCGAGCAGGTCGTGGTCGTGGTTGATCCAGACGTGCTGGACGGTGCGGGTGCCTTGGTGCTTGCCGGTGTTGGGGTCTGCGGCTTGGACCTTGTCGCCGGGTTTGATGGCCTTGATGGGCTTGGTTTTGCCGTGGGCCAGGAGGACGGGAGTGGCGGGGGCGAAGCTGCAGCCCTCGGGTTTGATCGCGGTTCTAGCTTCTGCGGTTTCGGCTTCGACCGCTTCGCCCTCACCGCGCGTGAGGGCGAGCGAGGCTGCGTCGAACAGCAGCTTTCCGGTGCCTTCGGCGGTTCTGCCGTGGGCGAAGTCGCCGTAGATCTCGGATCCGCGTCCGGTCACTGCATTCGAGAACGCGAAGCTGGGGTCGATTTGGGAGATCAGCTGTGTGCAGTTGTCGCCGCTGGTGAAGCACTGCTTGTCGGCTTGAATCTGGAGGTAAGGGGCCTCCACCATCCCGACGATGGACTTCTTGGTCTGGTCGAGCACGGTATGCGCGACAGTACCGACGAAGCTCTTCCAACCATGATGGCCGCTGCTGCTGTCCGTGTTCGAGCCGTCGAGAATGTGGGCCGACTCTGTGCCGTCGCCGCCGCCCTCGGTCCAGTGCAGCGTGAGCCCGGTCGGGTCGCTGCCGGTGACCGGGTTGTCGGCGGCGTAGGTGTAGCCGCCCATCTGCTGAGGGCTGGTGGCTTCGAAGATGGGGTCGGCGCTGATGAAGCTGCCGAGGGTGGGGTCGTACTTGCGGGCGCCGACGTCGGTGTAGCCGGTGTTCTTGTCCTGTGGTTTGCCGAGGTAGGAGTGGGTGGGGTCGGGCCAGGTGACGGTGTTGGCGCCGCTGCGTGGTTGTCCGTAGGGGGTGTACTGCTGGCGGGCGACCTGCTGGGTGGTGATGTCCATCGACAGGGTCGAGGTGCCGTGGGGGTCGCTGAAGAGGTACTTCGCTCCCCCGCCGGGGAGGCTGGAGATCATGGCGACGGGGGCGCCTGTGCCGCCGTGGGTGTACATGCGGACGGCGCCGAGCAGGGTGTTGGGGGTGACGCTGGTGTTGACGACGATTTCGGTGTCGTCGGCGAAGAGTGTGGTCTGGCCTGGATCGCGGCGGATGAGCTGGTTGCCGTCGGCGTCGTAGAGGTACTTGGTGCTGGTGGGGCTGGCGCCGGTGGTGTCCACTTGGGCCAGGTGGCCCTCGTCGTCCCAGGTGAGAGTCTGGCCGGGGCCGGTGGTGGGGGTGCGGGTGTGCAGGTTGCCGTCTTCGTCGTATCCGAAGTGCGTTGGGTTGGTGCCGCCTGTGGTGGCGGTCAGGGTGTGGGGCTGGGCTCCGGTGGAGTTGCAGTTGGCGGTGCAGCCGTCGTTGTAGGTGGTGGTGACGGTGCTGCCGGTGGTGCCGATGGCGTGGTCGATGCTCTGGTGGCGGTTGCCAATGGGGTCGTAGTTGAACGTCTGCCAGTAGGAGCCGGGTGTTGTGGTCAGGGTGCTGCTGGTGGGCGGTTTGACGTTGCAGTTGTTGGCTGTCCAGGCGTCGGTGAGCCGGTCCAGGGCGTCGTAGCCGTAGCACTGCTGGTCGGTGACGGTGTTGCCGGTCTCGGACTGCTGGTCGACGGTGGAGGTGGGGTTGCCGGAGGCGTCGTAGAAGTACTTGGTGTCGTCGACCGTCGGGCCGGGCGCCTGGGTCCGGTCGACCTTACGTTCATTCAGCCGGAGGGTCTGCGCGTCGTATCCATACGTGACCGAGACCGAGTTGGTTTGGGCCCCCATGATGACCTGCGACGGCTGACCGTCTTCGTTGTACGCGGTCTTGCTGACGTAGGCGGAGGTACTGTTCTCCGAAATGGTCGGATTGCCCAGTGCGTCGCGGGTGTACTTGATGAGCTCGCTGCTGAGCCCCTGGGTGCCAGGGTCGCTTTGCGAGGCGAGCAGCTGGTCTCGCGTCGTGTAGGAATAGGTTGTTTTGTAGGTCGAGGGCAGCGGTACCTCGGACGTCGGCAAAGTGATCTGAGTGCCCGTCGGCTTACCGAGGCTGCTGTAGCCAGTGGTCGCGACCGTGTAGCCACCGGTGGTGCCCTGGACGTAGCGGGTGGACGAGGTCGGCATCCCGATACGCTTGGTGTCGTAGGTCCAGGACGCGAACTGGAAGTCGGACTTGGCCTTGTCGGTGGCGGTGAGCTTGCGGCCCAGCAGGTCGTAGGTGTAGTCGAGTTCGACCTGTTTCGCATCGGTGGTGGAGATCAGGTTCCCGGCGTCGTCGTACCCGTACTTGCTCCCGCCCGTGTCCGGGTCGGTTTGGGTCCTCTTGCGTCCCAGCAGGTCGTAGTCGAACGTCCAGACCATCTTGTCGGGGCCCGTGACCTGGTGTTGCTGACCGGCGGCCGTGTACTGGTAGGTGGTGGCCGAGGTGGTGCCGCCGGTGGCGGTGAAGCCGGCTGCCGCGGACCCGGACACGGTGGGCGGGACAGTGTACTGGTCCAGTTCAGTGGTCTGGCCGCGTGCGTCGACGACCGTTGTGGAGGCCACGCCCCCCTTGGGGGGCAGAACGGTGGTTTTGTCCCCGGTGTAGGCGGTGGTGGTGTTCCAGGTCTTGACTCCCTGGGCTTCCTCGGTGACCAGGTCGGCCCGCCCCTCCCCGTCGTAGTCGGTGACCGTGGTGTCGGGCGCGGAGACCTGGGAGATCGAGTACGGGATGCTGCGGGGACTGCCTGGCTCGGCGAAGGCATTGTTGGTGAGGACCGTCCAGCCGTGGGAGTCGTACTGGATGTCCGTGACGATGGTGGTGGAGTTCTCCCCGGTCTTCTGGACCTGCAGGGGGCGCAGCATCGCGTCGTACAGCGTCTCGCTAACCCGGTAACTATCGTTGTCAAGGAGGGAGTTGGAGGCAACGACCGTCGGTGCGGTCTGGGAGACGCTGTAGGTGTAGGTCGTGTTCGCCGGTGCGCCGTTGACCTTGATCTCGTTGGGCAGCCATACACCGGTCAGGCGGCCGAGCGCGTCGTAGGTGAGCGAGGTGAGCTTGCCGGCCACGTCGGTCTTTGCGGTGGGCAGCTCCCGGGCGGGGTCCAGGGTGCTGCTGGCGAGCTGGCAGTCCAAGGAGGACGTGGTGACCGTGGAGCAGTCCGCACCGGGTGTGACCTGGGTGATGGTGGTGCTGCTGGTGGGCAGCGCACCGGTGGCTGGGGTGTAAGAGGTGAAGACGGACTGGGCGAGGCTCTTGCCGTTCGGTGACGTGGAGCGGGGGGTTCGGGTGACCTTCGTCGTGCGCCCGTAGGAGTCGTACGTGGTGGCGGTCTTGTCGACAAAGGCGGTCGCGGTGGCGCCGCTCGCGTCGGACGCGCCCTGGACGAGGGTGGCGTCACCTGTCGCGGGCAGGGCGGGATCCGTCTGTCCATCGCCGTCGTAGGCGAAGGCGTTGCTGTCGTATGAGGTGCGGGTGTCGGAGATCAGGGTGCCGCTGGGGGTGGCTCCCGCGGTTGAGCAGTCCTGGGCCGTGGTGAGGGTCTCGGCGGCGAGAACCAGAGTGGCGACGCTACCCGTGAGGTAGCGGTTGTAGGTGCACTTGGCGACGTTGACGGCTGCTGTGGTCTCGCCGCGGTCGTCGACCTGCACGGCCATGCCCGTGGTCGACTTGCCCAGAGCTGTGTTGTAGAAGGTGTCGGACTCGGTCCTGCGCCAGCCGTACGACACGGCCTGCCGGGTCAGCGTCTTCGCAGGACGGGCCATCTGGGCCGTGAGGTCCGGCAGCCCGCTGCGGCTGCGGCTGGCCGTGGGACCGATGATCGTGGGCACGGTGACCTCGGCCTTGTCTAGGCTGCCTGTGGCACTGGTGTAGGTGTCGGTCTCGAAGGTCTGCCCCGCCAGGGCGTTGTCGTCGGCGACCGAGGTGGTCCCGTCCTGGCTTGTCAGTGCCGGGACCGAACGGGTCTTGCCGCCGGGCAGGGTGTCGCCGTTCATGCCCAGGAAGTAGTACGTCTTCGTCAGCGTCTTCTGGTCGTGGACCGCGGCTTTGTCCGTGTAGTGGAGGACGGTGGTGTCGCCGGTGGTGACGTCCACTTCGGGGTAGCCGCGGAACTGGCCCCAGGTGCGGTTCTTGGCCTTGACGGTCTCGTTGTCGTCGTAGTGCCAGCCGGGGTTGCCCTTGTAGGCGTAGTCCGTTTCCAGCTTGGGCTGGGTGCCGTCCTGATAGGAGTTGTTCGGATCGATCGTGACGGCCGAGGTGACCTTGTACTTGTAGAACCAGTCCATCCACGGCGCGGGCTGTCCGTCAGGGGTCCAGTAGACCGGGAAGCACGACAAGGTGTTGGTGGAGGCGAACGTCTTGGCGGCCGCGTCTGTCGGGTCGTTGGGGTCGCTCGCCGGTGCTTTGGAGCAGTCGGGGCGGTCGTAGGTGACCGTCGTCTGGGCGCCGGCCTCGGTGGTGACCACCTGGATCCGGTCGTGGTACATCAGCGGCATCTGCGGAATGGTCCCGACCCGGTTGGGCAGCTGCAGCGGCGGGTCGAAGCTCACCGCCGGGGTCGAAGTGCTGCTCGTGGCGCCGCCCAAGGTGTCCAGGCCGGTGCGTTTGATGGAGTCCAGCCACAGGGTGGGGGCGTGGTCGCCTCCGTCGGGGAAGGACTGGGTGAAGGTGTACTTGTCGACCTGCTGGGTCGCACCGCCCGTCTGGATCTGGGTGGTGATCGAGGTCAGGCGTTTACGGGACCAGAAGCTGGGGCCGTGATTGGTGCAGTTCGTCGAGCCCGAGGTGCAGTTCAGGTCCACCGGTACGTCCGGCCAGTACGCGGCATTGGCCGTGGTGAACTGGCTGTCCGCGCACGTGTTTCCGGACGGGGTGCCCGGGATGCAGCGTTCGGCCGAGGCGTCGAAGACGATCTGCTCCGGCGCGGTGGCCGAGTAGATCGTCGAGGCGGTCATGCCGTAGTCGATGCGGGCCAGCGTGCCGCCGCGGGTGTAGGCGACGGCGGTGTTCTTCATGTCCGCGCCGTAGTAGCCCGTTTCCTGTGAGTAGTACCAGGCGCTGGCGTTGCTGTGGGTGTCGACCACGTAGTCGAGGTTGAAGCGGTAGCCGAGTGTGCAGGAGGTGGCGGCGAAGTCGGTGCTGTCCGGGCAGTCTGAGACGCTGCCGTGCGCGTGGTAGACGGGTTCGGTCCACACGGACTTCGTCTCGTCCTTGCCGCTGGTCCAGCCCGGCAGGCGGTTGCGGCCGAAGAAGTACTGCACTCCTCCTTCGGTGACCTTGAAGTACTCCCCGTTCTTGGTGCCGTTCGTGGCGCCGGTCAGGTCCTCGATCTTGATCGTGGAGCTGTCGTCGACGGGGTGGAACGTTTTCGTCGAGTCGTCGTAGACGACCTCGGTGGACTTGCCGTTCAGCGAGAGCGTGAGGATCTGACCCGCCCAGCACTGGTCACCGTCGTTGTCGGGAGCCCCGGACGACGAGTCGTCCTTGCAGGACTTGTACGTGCGCTCGACATAGTTCTCCGCCGAGCTCCAGCCGTCACCCAGCCACGAGGACTGGTTGTTGGTCCCCTCGGTGCGCGCGTCCTGGCTGGAGGAGTTGTAGAAGAGGTCGACGTTCGGGACCGAGCCGCCGATCGCCGGCGGAACCGAGATCGGGTAACTGTAGGTGAATGCGCCGGTGTTACCGGAGGTCGACCAGGAGCCGCCGGGCGACAGGCTGGTCGCCGAGTAGTCACCCGCCGAACCGGACGTGCCCGCGGCCGCCGCCATGACGACCGTCGTGCCGGAGGACGCGGCCGCAGAGCGGGCCGAGCCGACGGCATTCGTTGCCACCGCCTTTGGGCCAGGGACGGTGACCTGGGCGGACAACGGTGTTCCGGGGGCGGTGCGCACCGCTCTCTGGATCTGGCACTTCGCCAGCTTCGGCGTGGTCAGGGCGCAGGCGGGCAGCTGCACGAGGTGCAGGCGCGCGGCGAAGTCACCGCCGAAGGCGTAACGGAAGGATGAGTCATCGACCCGCAGTGCGACCTTTCCGCCCCCAGGGCTGGTGCGCTGGAGAGTGAAGAGCACACCGTGCACGCCGACGGTCTGTGCGGTCTTCTGGTCCAGCACGGTCACCCGCACCCGCTGCGATCCGCTGACGACGGCCGCCTTGGCCCCCGCTCCTGCCACGTCACCCAACAGGACAGGCGTGCCCTTGGCCCGGACCTCGGTCGCCTTGGAGGTAAGCCGCGCGGAGCCGGCGCCGACCGGCAGAGTGACCACGGAGCTGCCCGCCCCAGGTAGCTTCGCATGGCCGCTGGGATCGAAGTGCTTGAAACGCTTCGAGGTTGAACCCCACCTTGGTCTGGAGTGGACCAAGGGGACCCGCTTGTTCTGCGGTGCGGCAGGAGCCGTCACATGCCGCTGCTCCGAGGTTGCTGCCGCAGCAACACCAGCGGGCAGCAGGCCCACCAGCAGGGCGCCGACCGCCACCGCTGCCGTATGCCGAACCTTCCGGGCCGTCCAGGACGCCCGCCCGCGACTCCATGCCGAAATCCGCGCCATGCTGTGCGTTCCCTCCCAGACCCCAGACCACCCAACTCTCCTACGTGTCAGGTGACTTGAGTGCACGTCACAGCGGAGGCACACGTCGATCACATCCCCCGCACACGATCACGCTAGGGCTTGACCTCAAACCCGAAGGCAAAGCATTCCCAGAGGGAAAGCAAAGGAACTCCACAGACCGGAACCCAAGTTGGTCTGTATTCGTCAAAAGCGGACTCTGTGCGCGTACTTGTCGATCAATTGATGATGGACCGTCTTCACACCGGCCCCACAGAATGCAGAACGGCGCGGGGCCCACGGGGGGAACCGCACGACATCTGCGAAGGACTCCGACCTCACATGTCTGCCTCTCGCACACCCCTGCCAGCCAGACACCTCGCGTCCAGACCCATTGCGGCCGCTATAGTCGCGGTCCTAGCGGCCGGATCACTGGCCTCCACCACACCCGTCCATGCCGCGCCACTGGATGCGCCTAGCTCCTCGTCCAAGACCACCTCGAAGCGCGACGACTCGCCATCCGCCGCCCGCAGCCTCAACCCAACAGAGTGGGCGTCCGCGCAAGCGAAGGCGACTGGCCAGCCGGTGACCATCGACGCGCTCACTGGCACCGGTACGCAAGTGGTGGCCAACCCGGACGGCACCTTCACCCGGACCGACTCATCCATGCCCCAACGCACCCTGCAGCAGGGGAAATGGGTCCCCATCGACCCCACCCTGGTACAGCACGCCAACGGGACCTGGGGCCCCAAAGCCGCCGTCACGGATGTGACGTTCTCCGGTGGCGGCTCGGGTGCACTGGTCACCCTGCGCAGCGGGGCCGACAGGCTGGGCTTCTCCTGGCCGACCGCCCTGCCCAGACCGGTGGTCTCCGGTGACACCGCCACCTACCCGGACGTGTTGCCACAGGTCGACCTCCAGCTGACCGCGGACGCCTCCGGATACTCCTCGATCCTGGTGGTCAAGACCCCCAAGGCCGCAGCCGATCCCCGTTTGAAAAGCCTCACGCTCAACACGGCCTCGTCCGGCCTCAAGCTCTCCGCCACCCCCGACGGTGGTGTGCAGGCCACGGACAAGCACACGAGCGAGACCGTCTTCCACAGCGACACCGCGCTGATGTGGGACAGCGCAGGGCAGAAAACCGCGCACACCCCCCGGGCACACACCAAGACCGTTTCGTCGGCACGAGCCGAGCACCAGGCGTCGGGCAAGGTCGGTGCCCACCGCTCCCAGGTCCGAGTACACCTGAAATCCGGTCGGCAACTACTGTCACCCGATGCGAAGTTGCTCTCCTCCAAGAGCACCGTCTACCCCGTCTATGTGGACCCGGAGTGGAGCGGGAGGCCCTCCCAGCTGGACTGGGCCCGGATCTCCGACAACGGGTGGAACGTCTACAACTCGACATCCACCACAGGCGCCACCAACGCCCGGGAAGGATGGGACAACAACACCCCGGGCAACGGCGAACGGGCCCGCACCTACTACCAGATCAACACCAGCGGCATCAAAGGCGCCGTGGTCAGCCACGCCTCCCTGTACGTGAAGCAGCTCTCCGCCGCCTCCTGCTCCGACACACCCGCCGCCGCCTACGGCACCGACCGGCCCGCAGCATGGAACTCCTCCAACCTGTACTGGGGCCACGAACCCACCGTACGCACCGACGCACTCGGCAAGACCAACCCGGTCAGCCACGAAGCCGGCACCTGCCCCGTCACCGACGGCGCCAACTCCTGGGTCAGCCCGCCCTCGCTCGAATTCAACGTGACCTCCCGGGCCCAGAGCGCAGCAGCCGGCAGCTGGAGCAGCATGACGCTGATGGTCCAGTCACCCAACATGAACGACGCCTCCCAATGGAAGCAACTGGCCTACGGCGGCGGCGCCACCATGTCGGTCACCTACAGCTACCGACCCAAACTCAAGAACGGCACCGGCACCCCGGCCATCAAGCCGTCCACGGTGAACCTGGGCAAGACGATGACCACCACCCACACTCCGACGCTGTCTGCGCGTGCGGTCGACCCCGACCTGGCCGGGGGCAGCGAGCTGGTACGCATCGAGTACAACGTCTACAACTCCTCCGGCACTCTGATCCACCAGGGCTTCGGCCCCAGCACCGACTCCAAGAAACGCGCCCGGTACAACACCAACGGCAGCGACTGGACCACCCCGAGCCTGCCCGACGGCACCTACACCTGGAAGGCCACCGCTCAGAATGCCGCGGGCTACTGGGTCGGCACCGGATCGGGTATCTGGACCAAGACCCAGACCTTCACCGTGGACACGACCGCGCCGCCCATGCCCACCGTGACCTCCAGCCAGTTTCCGGCCGGGCAGATCGGTGCCGCCTACGGCGACAAGGGCACCTTCACACTCAGCAACAACCACACCAACAACATCACCGGATACCTGTTCGCTCTGGACGCCACACTCGGCAACACGGTGTACAGCAGCAGCAACGTCGTCCACGTGGCCAGCACGACCAAAATCACGACGGGTCAGGCGTACTACGTCACGTCGGACAACGGCCCCGGGACAGGAACGTCGGTCCTCAACGGCAGTGCCTCACCCGCCTTCGCCCCCGGTACCACAGGCCCTCACACGCTGTACGCCAAGGCGGTGGACCAGGCCGGCTCAACGTCCATCCAGGCGTCTTACGCCTTCTACGCCGGCACCAGCACCCCGACCTACGCCTTCGGTGACAAGATGATCAGCGGCTGGACCGCGACCAACACCGACGGCACCACCACAGTCGTACCCAAAGCGACCACAACCACCAAGGGCGGCCAGCTGATCAGCCAGGCCGCTGGCAGCGGCTACGAGTTCGCCGACGGCTACCAAGCCTGGCTCGCCAACAAGTCAACCACCTCGAAGGTCGTCAGCGGCGACAGCGCCACCTTCAGCTTCGACATCCCCAAGGACGGCCCCTGGAGCTTCGGAGCCAACCTGACCAAGGCCAAGGACTACGGCATCTACCGACTGGTCCTGGACGCGGGCAAGAGCACCCAGACAACACTGCTCAGCGACTACGACGCCTACAGCACCTACACCACCACCCACTTCATCAACCTCGGCATGCCCAAGGACGCCAACGGACAACTGCTCACCCTCAACCAAGGTATGCACACCCTCACCCTCACCCTCACCGGCAAGAACTCCAAGTCGGCCGGGTACCAGGCGGGCCTCGACGTGCTGCGGCTGGGACCGGCACTGACCTGCACGATCAACGACACCAGCAGCTGCCTGAACAACACCGCAACCAGCACCTTCACCACCACGACCAGCCCGGCCGACGCCGACGGCTCCGGCAACAGCATCAACTCCGCCGACCTGACAAGCACCTCGGGCTGGCAGAGCGGCAGCATGGTGACCATCGACGGCGCCACCATCACCCTCCCGAAGTTCGGCACCGGCACCTACGACAACATGCTGGCCTCCGGCCAGACCGTCACCCTGCCGGACAGCGGCACAGTGAACACCGGTGACGCCTTGGTCTTTCTCGCATTCGCCACCGGCGGCCCCGCCAAGGAGACCTTCGGCACCATCTCCTACGCCAAGGACAACTGCATCGATGCCGGCGGCGCTCCAGCCGACCAGGTTTACCATCTGGACACCGTGCCCGACTGGCTCAGCGGCCCCCCCTCCGCTGCCGCGCTCACGCTGGTCCACGAGAACCACCGCAACAACACCCAGACCAGCCCGGCTCCCGGCCCCAAGATCTACGCAATCAGTGTCCCGCTTAAATGCCCGGGCTCAGTCATCAGCAGCATCACCCTGCCCCTCTTCACGAACGGCGTCCAGGCGAACCAGCCGGCCCTGCACATCCTCGGCATGGGCCTACGGCCAATGGCCCTCACCGGCAGCGGATCCAACACCCGACACTGGGTCGGCACTTGGTCCTCCGTCCAGGACACCGCCAAGGTGCAGCAGTCCGGCGGCAGTACCGCCGTCGCCAACGGGCAGACTTTGCGCATCCCGGCTCACGTCAGCATCGGTACAGACACCGGCAACGGTGCGCGTATCCATTTGTCCAACGCCCTGGGCACCACGCCGGTGACCTTCGACGCTGCCTCGGTAGCCCTGCAGGACACCACCGCGGGCGGTGCCGCCACCACGGCCGCGGGGCCCACGGCGCTGGCCTTCGGCGGGCATGCGTCCGTCACCATCCCCGCAGGCGCTGACGTCACCAGTGACCCTGTGACTTTGGCCGTCGCGCAGCAGGCGACAGTGCTGGTCAGTCTGCAGGTGCACGGCTCGGTCACCGCCCTCCCCGGTCACGCCATTGCCCAGACGCCCGTGTGGATCAGTGCCGACGCGGCCAACCGTACGCTCGACACCTCGGCCGCGAACTACACGCAGACGTCGTTCACCGGCGTGCCCTATGTGACCGGAATCGACGTCACCACCCCTTCCGCCGTTCCTACCGGCTCGGTGGTCCTCTACGGGGACCAGAGCATCAACGGGGACACCGCGAGCAACGACGGTCAGCATCATCTCAGCGACGCCATCACCAACGTCCTCGTCAACGAATCCGACGGAGACGACTCCGTGGACTACGGCGTGCTCAACGCCGGGTCCAACAGCAACAGCCTCAGCAACAACCTGCTACCGCAGATCACCAATAGTGGCACCCCGAGTAACGCGCTTAATCCCCTGGACCGCAACGTCCTGGCCCAAGGCAATGTGCGCACCGTCCTCGTCTCCACCGGCGCCACCGACCTGCTCAACTGCACCGGTACTGCCGACACCTGCGCCACCAGCGTCGAGAACGGCCTGCAGTCGCTCAACAGCCAGCTCAGCTCGTACTACACCGACGACGGGCAGCCCCACGACGGCCAACAACCGGTGACGGAGAACTCCAACATCACTGTCTACGTCACCACCATCCCGCCATTCACCGCCGCCCACCCAGGCACAGCGACGCAGGAAGCCGCACGCGAGCAGGTCAACAGCCAGCTGTCCGATCTCTTCTCCGGCCAAGTCATTGACTTCGCCGGGGCAGTCTCCACGGACGGCACGGCAACGTCCTCCACCGTCAAAGCCGCCGACTTGTCCAACGGCAATCCTTCCAGCACGTACTACGACGACTTGGCCGCCCGCTACCTCCGCGACACGAACAACACTGACACAATCGACATCGCTCCGAACCTGATCGTCCCCGTCGCCACCGGCAGCGACACCCCCGACAACGAGTGGGAGCTGGCCGCCGACGGCACCGACCAGCGCGGCGATAACCCGTTCACGGCGGTCGGTGGCGCGACCTCCAACGCTGCGGGACCCGATGCGGTCAACGCCCCCGCCGCCGCCACCTCCTTCGACGGCAGCACTGGATTCCTGGAAAGCGACCACACCGCCGTCAACACCCTCGCCGACTACACCGTTTCCGCCTGGGTGAAACTGGACTCGGCAGCAGGCCCCGCCACCGCCATCTGCGAAGGCACCAGCCAGCACCAGGCGTTCTACCTCGGCTACGACCGCGGCAACCAAGGCTGGATGTTCCAGACCACGACCACCAACGACGACAGCTCCGACTTCCCCACCGCCGAAGGAGACGCCGGCACCGGAGCCCTGGGCACCTGGACCCACCTCCTCGTCACCTACACCGCACCCGTCGACGGCGACGACAGCACCGGCGTCATGTCCATCTACCAGAACGGCACCCTCATGGGGACCGCCACCAACCTCACCCCGCAGTACGACTCCTCCATGCCTCTGACCATCGGCGGCTGCGTCAACGACCCTGCCGCAACGTCCCCGTACAACGCCTTCCCCGGCTCCGTCTCGGACGTCCAGGTCTACCCCTACGCGCTGCCGGCCAGCGACGCCGACGCAGCCAGCGTGATCGTGCCCAGCGGCTGGCAGAACGGCATGCCCGAGGACGACTGGAAACTCGCCACCAACGGCACCGACACCGCCTCTCTCAACCCGCTCACCCCGACCGGCAGCGCCACCTTCGGCACCAGCGCGCCGAGCGGGATGTCCGGCAGCGTTGCCTTCGACGGCAGCACCGGCTTCCTCAAGAGCAAGCAGAGCGCGGTCAACACCCTCGGCGACTACACCGTCTCCGCCTGGGTGAAGATCAACTCAGCCCTCGGCACCACCGCCGTCTGCCAGGGCACCACCCAGCACCAAGCCTTCTACCTCTCCTACGACAAACCCAGCGCCGCCTGGATGTTCCAGACCACCACCACCAACGACGAGAACTCCGACTTCCCCACCGCCGAAGGCGACCCCAGCAGCGGCCCCATCGGCACCTGGACCCACCTCGTCGCCACCTTCCGGGCACCAGTCCCGGGAAGCTCCAGCAGCGGCAACATGGCCCTCTACCAGAACGGCACCCTCATCGGGACCGCCACCAACCTCAGCCCCCAGTACGACTCCTCCATGCCCCTCACCATCGGCGGCTGCATCAACAGCGCCTCCGCCACCACCCCCTACCTGGCCTTCCCCGGCTCCGTCGCCGACGTCCACGTCTACCCCCGCACACTCTCGGCGACCGAAGTCAGCACACTGCACTGACCCACCGCCGAAACAGGGCCCGCGCCGACTCCGTCAGGAGCGGGGCGGGCCCGCCCACGTCCGCAGCAGCCGCCAGCCGCGCCCAGCCAGCGAACGGACCGACACCGTCGAAGGCTCCACCGAAAACCGGCTTGCGGGGACCGCCCAGGAGATCACATCCGCCGGCGCAACCTCCGAGCACAGGCGCGTTGCAAACATCGAAGCGGCACACCACAGGCGCATCCACCGGGAAGGCGCCACAGAAGAGGCCCGCATCAAGTACGTCGAGGCTCAGCGCGCGATATCCACCATCGCGCCAGCCATGCCGCCGAGCCAAACCAAAACACCACCAGCCGACGGGGGCTTCGTCACGCTGCCAGCTGTCACGGGCGAGTCACAAACCCCGTGGACACCCTCTCGGCACAGGATCCTGAAATAAGACATATACGCCCGCACAGGACTGGATGGACGGCCCTGGACGGCTTCTACGACATGTGCCATGTGGTACCCAGTGAGGGACCGAGGATCAGGACCGGTGCGTCTTCCGGCCCGTCAAAGCGGTATTGCAGGGTGTTCATCGGTGTCTCACTCACCCGCCTGACCCTCTCATCTGTCGCGACAGACCCTATGAGCGGGGTACTGGCTGCAGCTGTTTGACCGGCTGGAAGACCTCCAGGGCTGGCGGCGCTCCCAGCAGGCGTCGGCGGGCAGCCTGGCCCACCGCCGGTTCGTACCCCGGTCTCCCGGAAGCCAGTCGCACCGGTGCAGGGTCAGGACCGTCTCACCCTGCACGTGGTTGCAGAGCTCCACGACGTACGCCTCACCGCTTTCGTCGCTCTTCGCCGCGGCTGGGCCCGCTGACAACGAGGAGGCATGCACCTGCACGACACCGCCGTGGGCTCATGTCTGAAATCCGTCATCACGGCCGTCAACGAGGTATCGCCGGACAACCACCTCAGGTGCAGCATGCACACCCCGCCGAGTCCCCACTGCAACGACAACCACTGGAACGTGTGCCACTGGTGGCTCACCGACCACCCCGAAGCGGTCGCCTTCCAGAATCAGTGAGCTTCTTCGAGCCGGCCACCGATCAGGTGACGGACCACGAAGCACAACGAGCAAGGCCCCCGTGTTGATCGAGATGTCTGACATCTCAACAACGCTGCTCGGCAGCCTCGTTGGTCATCTGTCCTGCCGCACTCGACCTGCCCCATGCACTCGTGGAGTGGGTCGTCATGCTCGTCGTCACCCGTGCGGGCGACCGGTTCTGCAAGCTCCGCCCGTCTCAACGCGCGATGGTGGCACGGTTCGGGATCAGCGAGTCCACCGCCCACGCCTGCACCAGCGCAGTCATCCACCTGCTCGCCGAACGGGCGCCGGGACCGCTGAAGGTCCTGCGCAAGGCCGATACGGACTTCGTCCTGCTGGAACGGCACGCTCGCCGAGTGCGACCGGGTCGGTGACGGACGGCCCGACTGCTCCCACAAGCACCGCTGCCCCGGGGTGAACGTGCAGGTGCTCACCGATCCGGGCGGCGGGCTGCTGTGGCTCTCACCCGCCTCGCCGGGCCGAACCCACGACCTGACCACGGCCCGCACCCACCGGATCAGCCACATCTGCGACCGCCAGGGCGTCCCCGTCCTGGCCGATCTCGCCCACCAGGGCGGCGGCCCCTGGGTGACCACGGGCATCAAACGCAGGCCCCGGCAGGAACCCACCCCCACCGAGACAACCGTCAACCGTGCCCTGGCCGCGGCACGGGCACCGGTCGAACGCGGTGTCGCACGCCTGAAAGCCTGGCGCATCTTCCGCAGATCCCGACGCAGCCCAAACCTCATGACGTCAATCGCCGGGGATCGATCCGACCGGCGCCCCCGCGCTACCTGTCCGGCCTACTCGGCGCCGGGAGCGCGGGAGACGGTGGCGTCGGCCGGCCTGCGGCCGGCAGTCCGTGCTCACCCCGGTCCACCTGCGGTGCGGCCACTCCTGCGCCCAGCTCGCGGCCGGGTTCCGCGTCGGCGTTGCCACCGTCTACCGCTACGTCGCCGAGACGGCCGACAACCCTGTTACGGCGCGGCATCCGTCGATCAGGTCATAGCGGTACTGGACCGCTCCGGTTCAGCTCACGAAGCCCAGCGCAGGTTCCTCAGCTGGTCCAGGGCAGGGAAGTGGGGCCTGATGCGAATCCGGACTGTCGTCGCCGGCTCCGCGTAGACGTGGAGGCGCAGGCCGACGCCGCTGTCGAGCGCCCTCCGGAGTGATGCCGAGCCCGTATGGGGGCCTTCCTCCAGGCTCGACGTGCAGGTGGACAGCCGCCCGCCTAGCGTGTTGGCCGAACGGAAGCACCACGCGGCTTGGCGTGACACCGGTTCAGTCGGGCTTCGGCCGTCTGGGCGTCGGCATGGGCAGTGCCGGGGTGCCACGGGCTGCCCGGTGCGCGTCTTCCCCACCCCCTCCGGGAGTTCGGCATGTCCCGTATCACCATCAACGGCGTAACGGTGGACCCGCTGGCCCAGGCCGACGACCTAGCCACCGCATCGCTGGTGTCCGCGGACGCCTCCGCGTCCAACTACCTCCTCGTCCAGACCACACACCCACCCACAGCCGAGGAGAAGGAAGAACTCGCGGCGCTCGGGGTGGTGATCTACGAATACGTTCCGGACGACACCTATCTGTGCGGCTTCCGGCCCACGGATCTTGACGCCGTGCGCGCCCTGCCTTTCGTGGCCTGGGCGGACGTGTACTTCAAGGGCTTCAAGATCGCCCAGTCGCTCCGGTCGAACCGGCTGCGCCCGGGGGTCGCGGTGCTGGCCGACCCTACGCAGGCGGTGGGTCCCCAGACCTGGACCGTCGACGTCGTCCTGCACGAGGACGTCGACGTGACCACGGACGGACTGCGGGACCGGATCGCGGCGGCGGCCGGTGTCAGCCCCGGCGACGTACACCCCGAAGGCGACAAGGTGCGCATGACGATCCGGGACGATGACCTGGCCGCTCTGGCCGCGCTCGATGAGGTGAAGGACATCGAGGAAGTCCCCGAAAGGGTGCTGTACAACACCGTCTCGGCGAACATCATGAACGCCCACGTGTCTCTCAACGGCACGAAGTTCCGGGGCGAGGGCCAGATCGTGTGTGTCGCCGACACCGGGCTCGACAAGGGGTCCACCACCAATGTGCATCCCGCCTTCACCGGCCGGGTCAAGCGCTTGGTCGCCTTGGGCCGTACGAGCCCCGCGCGGACGGACGACCCCGACGGACACGGTACCCACGTGGCGGGCTCCGTCCTCGGCGACGGGACGTCGGCGTCGATGGGCGGAGCCATCACCGGCACGGCGCCCGAGGCGCGACTGGTCCTGCAATCCCTGTTGGCCGACGACGGCTCGCTGTCCGGCATCCCGCCGAACCTGCGTAACCTTTTCGAGCCGCCCTTCCTGGAGGACGGGGCACGGATCCACACCAACTCGTGGGGTCCGGTCACCCCGGGCCTGCCGTACAACAAGGCCGCACGCGAGGTCGATCAGTTCGTCTGGGACAACAAGGACTTCGTCATCTGCTTCGCCGCGGGCAACGACGGTACGGACCGCGACGGTGACGGCCGGATCAACCTGAGGGCCGTCAGCGGGGAGACCGGGGCCAAGAACATCATCACCGTCGGCGCCAGCGAGGGCGACCGCCCCCTGATCCCCCACACCTATGACGAACTGAGGCCGCTCTCGTATCCCGCCCCGCCGATCCGCGGCGACAGGATGGCGGACAACCCCGCCGGGCTGGCGGCCTTCAGCAGCCGTGGCCCCACCCAGGAAGGCCGGATCGCGCCCACTGTCGTCGCTCCCGGCACGGCGATCCTCTCGACGCGCTCGCGCATCGCGCCCGACGAAGGTCACTTCGGCGTCTCCACGGACCCCGCGTTCATGTTCGACAGCGGCACCAGCATGGCCACCCCGCTGGTCGCCGGCTGTGTGGCGGTGCTGCGCGAGACGCTGGTGAAGAACGGCACGCCGAAGCCCAGTGCCGCGCTCATCAAGGCCATGCTGATCAATGGTGCCGATGAGCTCAAGGGCCAGTACATCCCCTCCGAGGCGGGCCCCTCCCCCAACAACAACTCGGGCTTCGGCATCGTCAATCTCCAGCGGGCCGTCGTCCTCCCGGCAGATGCCGGCCGGGCGGGTTTCACCGACGCCAAGGAACTGGAGCAGGGAGAAGAGCGCGCGTTCAGCATCACGATCCCCGAGGGCGCGCCCGCCGCCCTGAAGGTCACCCTCGTCTGGACGGACCCCCCTGGCCCGGCACTGCAGAACGACCTCGACCTTGTCGTCCGCGCAGGCGGTCAGGAACGCCACGGCAACATGGGCACGGATCCCGGGTTCGACCGCGTCAACAACGTCGAACAAGTGCACTGGCTGGAGATCCCCGCCGGGGAGGCCGAAGTCGTCGTTCGCGCCTTCCGGATCACCCAGTTCGCCCAGCCGTACGCCGTCGCCTGGCGCATCCTCTGACTCGTGTACCGCGTCCATCAAAGACGCGGGTCCTGGCCGGGCTCAGCATGTACAGCGCCCGGCCTGGCTGCAGCGCGGCCGCGGCAGGTTGTGCGAATCGCACCTGGACAGAACTGCCCCGGCACGACGGTCCTCCAGTGTGAACGAGAACCGGCTGAAGCTGATCCGCGGGGAGCCGAGCAGGGCTGGGGCCTTTCTCGCGACGACGGTTGAGTCTGCGTACGTGGTCAATGCCGGGAGATCGCGCAGGAGCCGGGGCACCGGATTCCCGGCCAGCGGCACGATTGCGGGTGGCGCTCGGAGTAGCCCCTGGCGATCCACGAGGGGTGAGATGCAGTACCACACCACCGGCGATAGCATGGACACAACGGCCGCGCGAGCCCAGTGAACGGTGGCCGAATTCCCCTAGCGTTCATGGTTCCTTGCGTTCCTTGCGTTCCTTCGTGCGCCTTCGCGTTCCTTCGCTCCCTGGGCCCGCAGACTGCGGGAAAGGAGATGGAACACGATGAGTCAGACGGACACCCTCATCGCCATCGAGAAGACCCAGGTGGGATACCACGAAGGTTTCTCGAACGGCCACTACAACAACCATCAGAAGTTTTCCCCCGCCGTTCCCGGACTGGAGTGGTCACAGAACCAGTCGTGGTGTCAGACCTTTCAGTCCTGGGCCTTCCAACAGGCCGGCGTGAAGAGCCTGGCACCCGTGACCGCTTCCTGCCCGACGGCCGTCAACTGGTACAAGAGCCGCGGCAGGTTCTCGTACTATCCGGCGATCGGGGCGCTGGTATTTTTCGGCCACTCGGGAGGCGCACACGTCGGACTCGTCTACAAGTACGACGCAGATTATGCGTACACCGTCGAAGGGAACACCAACGCCAACGGTTCGTCCGAGGGCGACGGGGTGTACCTGAAAAAGCGTGCCCGCCGGGACAGTTTTCTCTACGGATACGGACTGCCGAAATTCGCGGAGGGAATCGTCACGGCTGATCCGGGTTTGAAGAACAAGCCAGGATATACCTATATGGCCACTGCCTCGTCCCGTGCGTCCGATGCACTGCCCGTGCCAGAGGTCGAAGAGGCGCTGCCGTGGGTGTCCTCGGACCAGCTCTCCTGGGCGGCCGCTCACCCCACTGCCGAGGAGCAGGCCGCGGGAAACGGCGGCGGCACCACGGCGGACGATGTCGCTCTCGTACAGGATGCGTTGGAGAAGGTCATGGGCGTCGCCCCGGACGACCCGCACTCCGTGTTCGAGGCGGAGACACAGGAGCTCTTCGAGCGCTTCCGCACGGAGAAGCTGGGCCACTCCGAGGCGGACGGCCATGGCGTTCCCAGCACGCTGGAGCTGGCCGAACTGGGCAAGCAGTCAGAGCTGTTCAACGTCAGGGCGGGTTCGTCCCCGGCCGCAGAGCAGCCCTGGGTCAGCCTGAACCAGGTGGTCTGGGCCTCGACGCACAGTGCCCAGGAGGAGCTGGCGCAGCCGGGCGGGGGCGCCAGCCCGAAGGCCGACGTGGCTCTGGTACAGGACGGGCTGGAGAGGGTCATGCACACGGACGTGGCCGATGAACGCGGGATCTTCGAGACCGCCACTCAGGCCCTCTACGACGAGTTTCGTCGTACGGTGCTGCACTTCTCCGGCAGTGACGCCGTCGGGACACCCGGAGCGCAGTCGCTGACGGAACTCGGACAGCGCGCCGGGCTGTTCCGGGTGCGCACCGGTTTCCCGGCGGGCGGGACGACGGATGGTACCGGCGTCGATGCCATCGGGCAGGTCGACCCGAAGCAGGTGACGTTCCATCGGTATACATCCGAGGGCACGCTGGATGACTGGATCGCGCAGGCGAGTACGGCGGCCGGAGTCCAGGCGAGCAGCTACTGGGTGAAGGGCTTCAGGACAGCCGTCGCGCGCGAGTCGTCCGGCAATCCCAACGCCTGCAATCTGTGGGACTCCAACGCCAAGACGCCGCCCGCCTTCAGTAAGGTCAAGGACTTCGGGGACGGCTATCTGCACGATGGACGGATCATGAGGCTGAACGGCGCGCTCACACATTTCCAGTGCTCCCGCGGCATCGTGCAGTGCATCCCGCAGACATTCGCCCAGCGCCACGCTCCCGGTACCTCGCTGAACATCTACGACCCCGTGGCATGCATCGCCGCCGCGATGCGGTACGTCCGCGGCCGGTACGGAGTCGCCATCGACGGTTCCAATCTCGCCAAGAGGGTCCAGCAGTTCGACCCCAACCGGCGTCCCCACCCGTACTGACGGCGACGCCGGACGCATCCGACGAGCGCCGCCTGGCTCCGGTCGGGATACGGGACAACCCTCAGCTTCCAGTGCGCCCGACAAACCACCAGGCCATGCCCGCTGAAGCCACAGCACCGCATGGCTGCAGACTCACCGGAGAGCATCAACGGCCCGCCGGGCGGTACTGCGGCGAATGTCTGCGCAGGCCGGCGCAAGCCGTGTGGCACGGGGAAGACGATGGCACGGGGGCCGGGCGACTTGCGCCCGCCATTCCGGTGAGGCGCGGAGCATGGGTGACCGTGCGACTGGGGCGAACGGGGCAGGTCAGAGGCCACCGGTATTGAGCAACCGGTTGGGGGTGTCGGAGCGGACACCGAGCACGACACCTCGGGTGGCCGTGTGGTCGAGCCAGACGTGGACCTCGTTGGCGGTGGCGTGGGGGTGTGCCGACAGGTACAGCGCGATCACGCCGGTCGCGTGCGGCGCGGCCCAGGATGTGGCGCCGTCGTTCTCCGTGGTCGTACCGCCGCCGGCGAGGGCGGCGGTCACCTTCTGGCCGGGGGCGTACAAATCCACGCACCGTCCGTACCCCGATCCGTAGGAGCCGCCGTCGCTCCATGCGCGGTCGTTCGAGGTGGAAGCCGCGACGACGATCGTGCCGGGGACGCCGGCCGGCGAGTGTTTGCAGGCGTCGTCATGGAAGTTGCCGGCCGACACCACCGTCGGGATCCCCACGTCGACCATCTTCTTCACGGCGGACTCCAGGGCCGCCGACCGGTGGTCAAGGTTGAGCGACATGTTCACCACCGCGGGCTTCTGCGCATGCGCGGTCACCCACTTGACCGACTTCACCAAGGCCGCCTCGGCCGCTGCCGGGGAGCCACCGCCCTCGCTCTCGCACAGGATGCCCTGGACCCGTACGAGCTCCGCCTTGGGCGCCACCCCGTACTTCGCCCCGCCGATGATGCCCGCGACGAACGTGCCGTGGCCGACGCCCGCCTCGCTGAAGCAGTCACCGGAGTCGTGCGGGCCCACGAAGTCGGCGCCGAGGTGAGCGCGTCCGCCGAACTCCTTGTGGGCGATGTCCATCCCGGTATCGATCACGTAGACGTGAACGCCCTTGCCCGTGGCGGAGGTGGTGAACTTCCCGTTCAAGGGCCGCGACCGCTGATCCAGAATGTCCAGGTTCCACGGCACGTGCCGGGTGACGCGCGAAGCTGCGGTCTGCGCGATCCCGGACAGGTTCCTCATGGTGCCGGGAGACCTCGGCGCCGGGCTGGACGACGCCCTGCCCCCGGAGGGCGCCACGGACTGCCCCGTCCCGTGCGCGGAGAGCGTTCCGCCGCCACTACCGGCGGCCGCGCCGGCTTCCCCGCCGCAGGCCGAGGCCCCGAGCAACGTCGCCATGGCGACCGCCATGAGACCGGCCTTCGTCACGTTCCGCGTCACTACGTCCCCCACACCCCTGCTTCGCACACAGTCAGCGCACAAGACGACCACAAGGGATGGGCGGTTCCGGCGGGGCTTCAGAGGTCCTGACAGAAGTTGTTGATCACGCGACTTCCGGCTTGGGTGGTCGTTGGTCCGGCCGTGGTGAAGGGGGAGTCGCGGCTGTGGATCGTGTCGGATGAACTGTGGTCGCTGCTGGAGTCGGAAGCGGTCCGGGAAGGCATGCGTTGTCAGCAGTTGGCCACAGCCTTGGACCTTCAGGCGGTCCCGGCGAAGGTCGAGGGGCCCCGGTCGAAGGTGAAACGCCTGGTGGAGCGGGGCTGGGCGATTCGGACGAGGCCAGGGCACGTCGGGCAGCGCAGCAGGTCGAGGGAGCGTACGAGGGCAGGGGGAAGCGACACGGGCACGAGGCACTCCTGGCAACGGTGAAGGGAGGAGACCGTGCCTGCACGCGCTCGGAGCGTCACTTCCCGGGGAAGGAACGCGCGGCGACGGGGGCGTGGTGCACGCGGCAGGCACACCGAGGAGGGCGACGCCGTCCGGCATCGCCCTCAGTGTCTTCCGGTCACAGGAAGCAGCAGTGCGGGGTGCTCATGAATGCCACGTCGTGATTCTACGAGCTCGGGCGAGGCCGCCATGGGCCGCGGGCGCGCTCGGCGCACCGGGCCCGGTGTTCAGCGGTCCGCCTTCTCCCGACCGGCGACGAGCACGACACCGCCGCGGAGTCCGCCCTTCGCCAGCAGGGCGTGCGCCTCGGCGGCGCGCTCGAACGGAAACGTCCTGGCAACGCGCAGGTTCAGCCGACCGCTTTCGACCAGGCGGGCCAGTTCGGTGAGTTCGGCGCCGTCCGCCCGCGCCTGCACCAGACCGACCCTGACACCGCGCTCCGAAGGCGGTGTGCCGGGCGGCGTCACCGCGACGAAGGAGCCACCGTCACGCACGGCCCCGATCGCCGAGTGCCCGGCCGACGCGGCGTCGAGGAGTCCGTCGACCCCGCCCGGGACGGCCTTGCGCACCGCGGCGGCGGCATTGTCACTGCGGGCGACGAAGGTCGCCCCGAGGCCGGTGAGGAACGGCTCGTCCTCCGGAGCGGCGACGGCGACCACCCGCAGGCCCTGGTGCCGGGCCAGCTGGACCGCGAAGCCGCCGACGGCGCCGGCCGCTCCGGTGACGGCGATCCGGTCACCGGCCCCGAGCCCCAGGATCCGCAGCGCCTGCGCCGCCGTGTGGGCGTTGAGCGGCAGTGTCGCCGCGGCCTCGAACGCCACGCCGGCCGGCGCAGGCGCGAGAGCGGCCGCGGGCAGCACCACGAACTCCGCCTGCGTACCGATCTTGGTCTCCGGCCAGTCGGACATCGCCAGCACGGGCTGCCCGATGTGGAAGCCGGACGCGCCCAGCCCGATCGCGTCGACGGTGCCGGCGGCGTCGACACCGAGTACGTAGGTGGGCCCCGCGGGCACCATCGGCCCCAGGTAACCCGCTCTGGCGACCACGTCCAGCGGGTGTACGGCGGCTGCGTGGACTCTGACTCGAACGTGACCGGCGGTGACCTCGGGGATCGGGCGGTCGCCCACGGTGAGGACATCCGGGCCGCCGAACGCGGTGAAGGTAACGGCGCGCATAACGTCTACCAGCTCTGTGTGTAGGGACTTCGGCATGGCGGGACTCCGTGCGCAGGCGACGGTGTCGGGGAGCGCGCCGGTCCCGGCGGACCGGCGCGGTGGGCCATGGCGCCACTGTCCCCCGGCCCGGCCCCGCCCCCTAGCGGTACCGCCACACCGCGGCCGAAACTCCATCACGACCGGAGAGACGCTTCTATACTTCCGTCATGGATCGCACAGACCGGCGGATCGTTCAATGCCTGCTGCGCGACGGGCGGGCGTCCTTCCGGCGTATCGCCGAGGTGGCCGAGGTCTCCGAGCAGACCGTGGCCCGCCGCTATCGCGCACTGGTCGCCGACGGGACCGTCCGCGTGCGCGGCCTGCCCCGCCACGCGCTGCCCGGCGACCAGACCTGGTTCGTCCGGGTCCGGTGCCGTCCCGACGCCACCGATGCCCTGGCCGATGCTCTCGCCGCCCGCGAGGACACCTCCTACGTCAGCGTCACCTCCGGCGGCTCCGAGATCGTGTGCCAGGCCCACACCGGCCTGCGCCGGCAGCACGGATCAGTGCTGCAACGCCTGCCACGCACCGCCAAGGTCCTGGGCTTCGACGCCTGTGCGGTGATGCACATGTACCTGGGCAGCGGCTCCAAATGGCTCGCCTTCGACGACCCCCTCACCGACGGCCAGGCGGCTCTGCTCGACGCCTCCGGCCGCCAGCTGCGCGCCACCGTCGGGGAAGCGGTCCAGGAAGTCCGGGACGCGGGAATGCCGGACGGGCAGGACGACGCGCTGCTGGCCGAACTCGCCCGCGACGGGCGTGCCGGAGTGGTCGAACTCGCCCGCGCCTGCGGCTGGTCCAAGTCCCGGGTCTCCGCGCGCCTGGAGGAACTCCTCGCGGCAGGGGCCCTGCGCATCGCCGTGGACCTGGCCTACCCGCGCTTCGGCTTCCACTCCCCCGCCTACCTGTGGCTCACCGTCGCCCCGGGCGGGCTGAGCGCCACCGGCGAGATCCTCTCCGCCCATCCCGAGACCACCTTCGCCGCCGCTGTCACCGGGTCCGCCAACCTCCTGGTGACCGTCACCTGCCGCACCATGGACGACCTCTACTCCTACGTCACCACCAAGGTCGGCGCCCTCGACGCCGTGCGCCAGGTCGACGTCGTCCCCGTGCTGCGCCGCGTCAAGCAGGCGGGCACCCGGCTCCACGACGGCCGCCTCGTGCCGGCCTGACCGGTAGCCGGCGAAGCCCCGGTATGCGGCGAAGCCCTGGTATGCGGCGAAGCCGTCGGCTCAGGTGCGCGTGACGTTGCCGACGGCGGTACGCAGGTCCTCTTCCCCGGCGAGCAGCGCGGGCAGCGGGGTTGCGCCGGCGGGGTCGAGCGAGTCGAAGAGCAGGGCGACGAAGCGGGCGCGCAGCGAGGGCGCGGTTCCGGGGAGGGCCAGCCCGGCGACGGCCATGACGAGGAAGTGCGGGATGTCCTCGGCGGTGAGGTCGGGGCGGATCTCCCCGGCCTGCTGACCGCGCACCAGGAGCGGGTGGAGCGAGGCGCTGAAGTGCTGGAGGACGTCCACCGCCACGTCGGCGAAGTTGCTGGCGAAGGTGACCAGGCCCCGTTCCTCGGTGATCAGGTCGAGCAGCCGCGTGGCGACGTCCTGGAGCGCCCGGCGCGTGTCGGGAGCGTCGGCGGCACCGTCGATCAGCGGGAGCAGGTCGGTTTCGAGGATGTCGTTCAGGACGGCCCGTACGACGGCTTCGCGGTTCGGGAAATGCCGGTAGAGCGTGGCGATGCCCACGCCGGCCTCGGCCGCGATCTGCTCCAGCGAGCCCTCGCCCCTGCCGAGCACCGCGCGTCCGGCGGCGGTGATGCGCTCCACGCTGGAGCGGGCGTCGACCCGACGCCGGGGAGCGCGGTCGTTGGTGCTTGCCATGCGTGACTCTTCCCTGTCCTGCGACTGAGGCCGTCTCTCCAGCGGCGATAGCATCCTATCGTAGTGATAGTTGACTATCGCTTTGGTAGTACCCTCTCATTTCGTGGCGCGGTCCGGTCCTCGGGGCCGCCGGACAAAAGGGGAGAACTGTGTCCGTTCTGCTGTACCGGCTGGGAAGGTTCGCCTACGGCAAGCCGTGGTACGTCATCGGCGGTTGGCTGGCCGTGCTGGCCGCGGTCGTGGCCATGCTCGTGACCAACCCGGTCAGGCTCAGCAACGAGGTGCGCATCGACGGCACCCCGTCCCAGCAGGTCATCGACGACCTGGCCACGTCCCTGCCGGAGGCGTCCGGCGGCCAGGGCATGCTGCTCTTCAAGGCTCCGGCCGGCGCCCGGATCGAGGACGCGCGGGTCCGGTCCGCCCTGCTGGCGGCGGTGAACGCCGTCTACCGCCACGACCACGTCATCGACGCCCGGAAGGCCCTGGCCGCGGAAGCCGCCAAGGGCCGGAGCAGCCTGCTGGTGCGGGCCCAGGCCGCGGTGGCCCAGGCCTCCGGAACGCCGTCCTCCAGCAGGTCACCCGTCCCCTTGCAGTCGGAAGGCCGGCCGGTGCCGGGCGTGATCGTCTCCGCCGACGGCTCGACGGCGCTGCTGCAGTTCCAGTTCGACCAGCAGACCTACGAACTTCCCTCGGGCACGATCGACGGCACCATCAGGGCCGCCGAGCGGCAGGCCGCACGCGGCGGTCTGGAGGTGCTGCCGTCGGCGTCGATGCTGGAGATACCCGAGATCGCCGGCGTCGGGGAGATCGTCGGCGTCAGCGTCGCGGCCGTCGTCCTGCTGGTCACCCTCGGGTCGGTCGTCGCGGCCGGTCTGCCCCTGGTCATCGCCCTGGTCGGGGTCACCGTGGGAGTGGGCGGCGCGTTCACCCTCTCCACCGTGTTCGAGATCCACTCGCTCGCCGCGGTGCTGGCCCTGATGCTGGGCCTGGCCGTGGGCATCGACTACGCCCTGTTCATCGTCAACCGTGAGCGGCGGCTGATCCTGGACGACGGTCTGGACGCCCACGAGGCGACCGGCCGGGCCGTCGGGACCGCCGGGAGCGCCGTGTTCTTCGCCGGCACCACCGTCGTCATCGCCCTCGCCGGACTCCTGGTCATCGGAATCACCCTGCTCAGCACCATGGCCGTCGTCGCGGCCGCCACGGTCGCCGTCGCCGTGCTGCTCGCGCTGACCCTGCTGCCGGCGCTGCTGGGTCTGGTCGGGGAGCGGATCTGCCCCGCCCGGATCCGCCGCAGGACGCAGCGGCACGAATCCGCCGCCGACCGCGGACGCGCCACCCGCTGGGGAGCGCGCCTGGTCCGGTACAGGTACGCCGCCCTCACGGCCGCGGTCCTGGTCCCCGCGGTCCTGGCCGTGCCCGCCGCCGGCATGAAACTGGGCCTGCCCTCCGGCGCCAGCTACAACCCCGACACCGGACAGCGCCGCAGCTACGAGCTGACCGGCAAGGCGTACGGTCCCGGCTACAACGGCCCGCTCCTGATCGCCGTCGGCTCCGGCGTGAAGGGTCGGTCCCTCACTCCCGGGACCCTCGCGGCGGTCGCCTCCGACCTGCGCGGGGTGCGGGGCGCGACCTCGGTCTCCCTGGCCGGGATGAGCAGGACCGGCAGCACGGCCGTCCTCAGCCTGGTCCCCGCCGGCGGCCCGAACGACGACGCCACCAAAACCCTCGTCACCGCCGTACGGGCCGAAGGGGCACGGCTGAGCACGGCCTACGGTGTCACGGTGGGCGTCACGGGCTTCACCGCGCTCGCGATCGACGTCTCGGACCGGCTCGCCGACGTCCTGCCGCTCTACGTGGCGACCGTCCTCGGGCTCTCGCTGATCATCCTGCTCCTGGTGTTCCGCTCCCTCATGGTCCCGGTGACGGCCACCGTCGGCTTCCTGCTGACGATCGGCGCCACCTTCGGCCTGACCACGGCCGTCTTCCAGTGGGGCTGGCTGCAGAACCTCATCGGACTCGACGCCACGGCGCCGGTCGTGAGCCTGCTGCCCGTCATCATCACCGGCGTCCTCTACGGACTCGCGATGGACTACCAGATGTTCCTGGTGACCTCCATGCGCGAAGCACACGTCCACGGCGCCGACGCCCGCGACGCCACCGTCACCGGTTTCGCCCGCGCCAGCTCCGTCGTCCTGGCGGCGGCCACCATCATGGTCTCCGTCTTCGCCGGCTTCGTCTTCAACGCCCAGCCCATGATCAAACAGGCCGGCTTCGCGCTCGCCGCCGGCATCCTCATCGACGCCTTCGTCATCCGGATGACCCTCATCCCGGCCACCATGGCACTCGCCGGGGAGAAAGCCTGGTGGCTCCCCGCCCGGCTGGACCGCCTGCTGCCCGACCTGGACGTCGAGGGCGACAAGCTCGCCCAGCGGATCCCCCTGCCCCGCCCCGTGGCTGCCCGGCCGCCCGCCCCGGTCCAGCGGACCGAGACCTCGGGCTGACCGGCGGCACCGGTCGGTAGAGGCCCGCGTGACAGCGTGGGCCCCTACCGACCGGCAGCCGACAGCTCCGTCAGGGGAACCCGCCGGAACACGATCGATTCATACGCCGTCCGCGCACCCGTTTCGTACAGGATGCCGACCCTGTCGCCGTCGGCCTGTACGAGGTCCGAGTACCCGGCCTTGCGTGCGGACAAGGTCAGTGCCTTGGCGAAGGACCGCCCTCCGTCCGTACTGCTCCACAACGCCATCGCCGCGCGGTCGGTCGGTACGGAGGGCCCCGAGAACAGCAGGTCCCCGCTCTCCCCGGCGAGTTGCAGCACGCTGCCCTCCACCAAGGGCACGTCGTTCAGCGAACGCTGCTCCGCGTAGCCCCGGTCCAAGTCGGCGCCCCCGTCACTGGAGTAGGCGTCCAGGCGGTTCCCCGAACTCGTGCCCTTCTGGTTGCGGGCGTTGAAATACAGCCGTCCGTCGGGAAGTTGGGCCGCCGTCGACTCGTTGGCGTTGTACACGCCGTCGTAGGAGTCGTCGGCGAAGCCGAGGTGCCAGGACGTCCCCCCGTCGTCGCTGTAGATCGCGTGCGCGCCGTAGTACCTGGGTTCCTGGCCGGTGTCCGCCGATCCCGCGGGCGGGGCGGAAGAGTGGTTCGCCGGGACGACCAGCCGCCCCGCGTGCTCACCCCGTGTCAGCGCGACGGCGTGCCCCGGCCCGGTGGCGTACCAGCGCCAGCCGGGCCTCTTCACCGCCGACGTGATCTCCCGCGGGGCGGAGAAGGAGCGTCCGTCGTCCTCGCTGGTCTGCACGAAGACCCGCCGGCCCAGCGCGCCCGTGGCCTCGCCGCGCAGAATCTGCGCCTCGGTGACGTCACCGCTGTGGTAGGAGGTGACGAGCACGATGTTCCCGGTCCGGGGATCGACGACCGGGGACGGGTTGCCCCGGGTGTTCCCGTCGCCCGCTGCGACGACCTGCAACCGCCCCCAGGTGCAGCCGCCGTCCCACGACCTCCTGAGCACGACGTCGATGTCCCCGTGGTCCGCCCTGCCGTCGACCCGGCCTTCGGCGAAGGCGAGCAGGGTCCCGCCGCGGCTGCGGACGACGGCGGGTATGCGGTAACTGACATAGCCTCCGGCGCCCGAGACGTACGGAACGGAGGAGACGCAGCCTCGGCCCGGCCGGGCGTCCGCCCGGTCGGCCCCGTCCGCCCAGGGCCGGACGAGGACCACGAACGCGGCGATGCCGATCACGACGGCGCCGAGCACGGACGCACGACGGCTCGGGATGGGGCGGATCATTGCTCTCCAGGTCGGCGGGACGACCCAGCCGAACCTAGAGGCGCGGCCGTGACGCGGCAACACCTTTGTGGCGAACGGGAGATGAGGGAACGGGCGACGCGGCCGCAGCGGGCATCGACGCGACTCCCGGGCCACACCGTGGCGTTGAGCATGGCCGGTACCGACGACGCCGGAAACCGGCGGGAATCCGGCCCGGCGTGCGACCTCGGTACCGGCTCCCGTCCCGCCGGCCGGTTCGTGGGCACCTTCCCGGTCACGTGGTGGACCACTTGAGATGAACGGCGGTCTCGTGGAACCCCAGCGCGCGGTAGAAGCCGGCCGCTCTGCGGGTCGGCACGGTCACCTCGACGTCCTTCGCCTCCCGGGCCCTTGCCTGCGCGGCGCGGATCAGCGCGGCCCCCGTACCGCGGCCGCGCAGGGGTTCGGCCACGGTGAGTTCGAGCAGTTCGAGGACGGTCCCGCCGGCGAACAGCGTGGGCATGCGCACCGCGAGCAGGTACCCGATCACACACGAGTCCTCCTCGGCGACGAGGAACTCGGCGCCGCCCGCCGCGGCGGCCTCGACGACGCGGGGGAACGTGGCGTCGTCGAAGACTGCCCGGTCGGGCCGGTGGCTCGTGACGAACCCGCTCAGCAGACGGTAGATGTCATCGGCGTCCAGCGGCGTGGCGTCGCGGACGGCGGTCATGCGGGGCCCTCCGCCGGGACGGCGTTTGCGAGTTCCGCCGCGCCGGTCTCGATGCCGCTGCCGGGCCGACCGCTGCCGCAGCGGACACGTCCCACGCCGCCGGCCGTCTCCTCGCACACCGCCACCGCAGCCCGGTCCGCGGACACCGGGCGCGCCCCTCCCGGTCGCGTCCCCGCCCACGCCGGCCGCCCGGCACCGGCGGGAGACAGGTCGCCCCAGTGGATCCCGGCCGCGCGGACGCGTGCGCCGTACCGCAGCCGCGCATGGCCCGGCAGAGCCGCCGGCAGGGGACGGGCCTCGGGGGTGACGCATGCCGGCGCGCCGCGCGAGGCGCGGATCTCCGGTGGACCGACGGGTGGCAGAGCATTCACCTCGCCGAGATTACCTTGCGCGGAAAGGGAATTGACGGTGAATCAGACCGGTGTCCCCGTGGCGTCGCGACTGCGCCGGCGGAACTTCCGCGGAACGGACCCGGACGGCCGTGGCCGAGTGGGGGTGCGGCACGAGCGGGGGTACGGCAGTCGTCATCCGGCAGGAACCGCCCGGTTCCCAGTCGGCTTGACGCATGCCGATATAGGCATACGATGCTGTCATGGCACGAGCAGCGACGACGTCGGACGCGTTCAACGCGATCGCCGAGCCGCAGCGCCGGGACATCCTGGCGCTGCTGCGGGCGGGTGAGTGGCCGGTGACCGACCTGGCCCAGGAGCTGGGGATGAGCCAGCCGCGGGCCTCCAAGCACCTGCGGGTGCTCCGGGAGGTGGGGCTGGTGCGGGTCCGCGAGGCGGGCAAGCAGCGCCTCTACGGACTGGACGCCCGCGGGCTGCGGCCGGTCCACGAGTGGGTCGGCGGATTCGAGAGGTTCTGGAACGAGAGTTTCGACCGGCTGGACACCTACGTGCAGGACCTCAAGCAGACGCGGCAGGAGGGATGACCCATGGCAGGGACAGGGCAGGAGACGCGGGCGGAGGCGGCGACGGCCGACCGGGAGATCGTGATCTCCCGGGTCATCGACGCCCCCCGGGAGCTGGTGTTCGAGGCGTTCACCGAGGTCCGGCACCTGTCGCGGTGGTGGGGTCCGGAGGGGTTCAGCACCACCACGCGGTCCTTCGAGTTCCGCGAGGGCGGGGAGTGGGTCTTCGTGCTGCACGGGCCGGACGGCACCGACTACCCCGAGTGGATCCGCTGGACGCGCATCGTCCCGCCGGAGCTGATCGAGCTGCTGCACGGTGAGCACCGCGACGACCCGGATGCCTTCGAGTCGGCCCTGTCCTTCGCACCGGCCGGCGCGGCGACCCGGATCGTGATGCGCACGGTGTTCCCGACCAGGGAGCTGCGCGACGAGGCGGTCGAGAAGTACCACGCGGTCGAGGGCGGCCGGCAGACCCTGAGCAGCCTGGCGGCCTACGTCGCCGACCTCGCGGGCAGGGAGGTGGAGGGCTGATGGCCGGGAAGGTGTTCTTCAGCGTGTCGATGTCGCTGGACGGCTTCATCGCGCCCGAGCCCGTGCCCGCCCAGGACGAGCTGTTCACCCCCGGCAGACAGGGCGACCCGGACGTCCGGCGCTGGATGGCGCAGTGGACGGAGCTGCAGCAGTGGGTCTTCCCGCTGCGGTTCTTCCGGGAGAACCTGAAGCTGGGCGAGGGCGGCGAGGAGGGCCGCGACAACGACGTGGCGCGGGAGACCTTCGAGCGCACCGGCGCGAGCGTCATGGGCAGGCGCATGTTCGACCTGGGTGAGCGGTCATGGCCGGAGGAGGCGCCCTTCCACACCCCGGTCTTCGTCGTGACGCACACCGGGCGCGCCCCGTGGGAGCGGCCCGGCGGCACCACGTTCCACTTCGTCGACGACGGTATCGAGCACGCCCTCGACCGGGCCCGCCAGGCCGCCGGCGACCGCGACGTCCGCATCGCGGGCGGCGGCGCGACGATCCTGGAGTACCTGAACGCCGGCCTGGTCGACGAGTTCTCGATCACGCTGTCGCCGGTGCTCTTCGGCAGCGGCACCCGCCTGTTCGACGGCGTGGACGCGTCCGCCGTCGCGCTGGAGCCGGTCCGCTCGGAGCCGTCCTCGCGGGTGACCCACCTGACCTACGCCGTGCACCCGCGCTAGCCGGGAAGCCGCTCCACCCCGGCGGCCCGGTTCCCGTCGAAGCCGGCCGTCGGGCCCGCCGCGAGCCGGCTCGCGCGTTCCCGGGCGGATCACGGCTGGGGCAACGGCCGGGCCGGGCGCCGGATCGGTGGCGGGTCTCGGGACAATCATGGGCATGAGCGACCGAATGTCCGATGCCGAGAACCGGCTGTCCAGGATCGAGGGGCTGCTGGAGAGCGGCGAGCACGACGTGGTGCCCGCATGGCGCAGGGCCACGCAGGGCGAGCCGCGGTGGGCGGTGACCGCCGTGATCCTGGTCGCGGTCGTCCTCCAGTTGATGCTGCCGCACCGGCTCGCCTTCCAGCCGTACTGGGTCCTGCCGGTCCTGGAGGTGGTGCTGCTGGCCGGCGTCATCGCCGGCAACCCCCGGCGGGTCGAGCCCCGCACCCGGTGGCTGCGGCTGCTGGGACTGGTGCTGATGGGCGTGATCAGCCTGGCCAACGGCTGGTCGGCGGTGCGGCTGGTGGCGGGGCTCGTGAACGGCACCGAGGGCCGTGACGCCGGGCCGCTGCTGCTGACCGGCGGGGGCATCTGGCTGACGAACGTGATCGTGTTCGCTCTCTGGTACTGGGAGTGGGACCGCGGCGGACCGATGGCCCGGGTCCTCGGCCGGCACCAGTACGCGGACTTCCTCTTCGTGCAGATGCAGAGCCCGGAGACCGCACCGCAGGACTGGGAACCGGGCTTCCTCGACTACCTGTACCTGTCCTTCACCAACTCCACCGCGTTCAGCCCGACCGACGTGATGCCGTTGTCGCACTGGGCCAAGATGCTGATGATGCTGCAGTCCTCGGTCTCCCTGGTGACGGTGGTCCTGGTGGTGGCACGGGCCGTCAACATCCTGCAGTGACGGCGGTGACGGCACCGGCGGCCGGGCTGGCTTAGGTTCGTCTCCATGAGCGAAGACTCCCTGCGCCTGGTCACGGTCGAGCGCACCGGCACCGGCCGTTTCACCGCCACCAACGCCCGCGGCGGCACGATCTCCTTCGGCACCGGCGACGGCGCCGAATTCACCCCGGTCGAGCTGCTGCTCGCCGCGATCGGGGGCTGTACGGCGGCGGACGTCGACGTGTCCACGAGCCGTCACGTGGAGCCGGCCACGTTCACCGTCACCGTCAGCGGCCACAAGGTGGGCGACGAGCACGGCAACCGGATGACGGACCTCGCGGTCGCCTTCTCCGTCGCCTTCCCGGAGGGCGCGGCCGGCGACCGCGCCCGCGCGATCCTGCCCCGGGCGGTCGCCGTCTCCCACGACCGGCTGTGCACGGTCAGCCGCACGGTCGAGGCGGGGACCCCGGTCGCCGTGTCGGTCGGGGGATGACACCGCATGGGGCGAACTGTCACCGGCTGATGGCCAAGGGGTTACCGTTCGCATCAACTCTCTTTCCAGCAGGCCCAGTTGACACCGGATGGCGCTAGCGTTCGAACTGCGGCCCCCACCAGAGGGCCGTAGGGCGGTCTGCTGGGGTGAACGTGGTGGAACGGGGAGCGGCCCTGTCCGCGGCGGCGGTGGCACTGCTGCTCGCGGGCTGCACGAACGGCGGGCACGGCGACGACAGGGCGACACCGAAGGACACGGCGGGCACGACGGCCGGGGGGAGTCCGAGCGCCTCGGGGGGCGCGAGTGCCTCCCCGTCTGCGTCGAGCGAGCCGTACACCCTGGCCGAGGCCGTCGCACCGAAGACACGGGCCGAGGCCGTGGCGTTCGTCCGCGAGCTCACCGTGCAGCCCGACTACTTCGGCACCGGGTACCGCAGACGCGACCCGTACGAACTGGGTCCGACCAGCTGGGCCGTGCTCGGCGAGGACTGCCTGTGGCGCCGCGAGGCGCTGCCGTCCACCGTGCTGGCCAGTCTGACCAGAATGTTCGTCCGGCCGGGCACCGACGGCAAGGGCGCGGTGTACGTGTCCCTCACCGTCACCGTGCACGTCTCGACGCGCCAGGCCCGCCGGGACATGGCGTCCTCGCTGAACGAGCCGCTGCGCTGCCCGCAGGAGCGGCTCAACGCGACCGACACCGTGCAGGACATGGCCTCACGCGGCGACCCGTTCGGCGAGCAGCGCAACGCCACCACCGACGACGACCTCACCGAGTTCGGCGAGTACGTCGTCGACGGCGACGCGAAGCCGCGCGGTTTCGACTGGTACAAGCACCGGCTCGGCCCGGTGACCGTGGCCGCGACCGTGCGGCACGCCGCCGGCGAGAGCGAACAGGAGCAGACGTCCCTCAGCGAGGCCGCGCTGTCGGGGGTCGGCTACGTGACGGCGAGCGTGGACAACTACGGCCGGAACCGGGCCTCCGCCACCCCGTCCGGCACCGCGTCCGCCGAGGTGAAGGGAGCGGGCGATGAGTGAGGCGCTGCGGCCGTCCGACCCGTCGGCGATCGGGGGCTTCCGGCTGCTGAGACGGCTCGGCACCGGCGGTATGGGCGTGGTCTACCTGGGCCGCTCCGAGACGGGTGCGCTGGCCGCCGTGAAGGTGATCCGGGCCGGGAGCGGCGCCGACGACGGCTTCCGGGCCCGGTTCGCGCGGGAGGCGGAGCTGGCGGCCCGGGTCGACAACCCCTGGGTGGTACCGGTGCTCGGCGCGGATGCCACGGCCCGCGAACCATGGCTGGCGACCGGCTTCGTGGCGGGTCCCTCGCTCGCGGAGGCGGTCGCCGCACACGGACCGCTGCCGGTGGCCGCCGTACGCGTACTGGGCTCGCTGCTCGGCGAGGCGCTGGCCGCCGTGCACGCGGCGGGACTGGTCCACCGGGACGTGAAGCCGGGCAATGTGCTGCTCGCCGTCGACGGCCCGCGGCTGATCGACTTCGGCATCGCGCGGGCGGCCGACGACACCGCCCTGACCGCCTCCGGCATGGTGGTCGGCACCCCGGGCTTCCTCGCCCCCGAGCAGGCGCGCGGCGAAGGGGCCACCGCGGCGAGCGACGTCTTCGCGCTGGGCTGTGTGCTGGCGTACGCGAGCACGGGCCGCCCGCCGTTCGGCACCGGCGCCCCGGACGCGCTGCTCTACCGGACCGTGCACGACGAGCCCGGCCTCGACGGCGTCACCGGCGAACTCCGCGCGGCACTGGACGCCTGCCTCGCCAAGGACCCCGGCGAGCGGCCGGACGCCGACGGACTGCGGGTGCGACTGCGGCCGGCCCGGGACCCGCGGGTGGGGCCGGTCGCCGACGCGGCTCAGCCGCCGTCGGCCTGGCTGCCGGACCCGGTCGCCCGCATGGTGGCGGCCCGCTCGGCGGAGAGCCTCGCCCTGCCGGACATCGAACCCACGGTGGTCGACGACCCCGGCACCGGACAGCCGGCCCGCCAGGCCCGGCGGCGACTGCTGCTGGCCGGGGGCGCGCTGCTGCTGGCGGGCGGCGGTACCGGGGCGGCGCTCTGGGCGGCCGGCCGCGACGACGGTCCGGGACGGAAGACGCCGGCCCGGCCGTCGTACGTGCTCGGTGTGCAGGTGACGAGGAGCGGGGCGGCCGCGCCCCTGGCGCGGGCCTGTGAACGGGCCGCGCGGCTGGCCGTCGCCCAGCACAACGCGACCGCGGGCCGCGCCTTCGACCTGGGCGTACGGGTCGTCGACGACCACGGCACCCTCGCCGGGGCCACCTCGGCCGCCCACGAACTGGCCGCGGACCGCGCCGTCGTGGCCGTGCTCGGCCCGGTCACCGAGCTGACGCTGCTGGCGGCCTCACGCGTCTACGCGTCGGCCAAGCTCACCCATGTCACCAGCACCACCGGGCAGAACGACTACTTCGTCTGGTCGCCGACGGTCACCTTCCAGACCGGGGCGGGTGACCAGGCGTCGGGCACCGCGATCGCCCTGCACGCGCTGGCGAGCGGACTGACCGCCCCGGCGGGCATCGTCATCGACCGCTCCGGGGGCTCCGTCGAGTACAACCAGGGCGGTCTCCTCGTCACCCAGTGGCGGCATCTCGGCGCCCAGGTGGTCCCGGACGTCGTCGCCGAGGACACCGACGACGCCCCGGCGGCGGTGGCCTCCGTCCTCGCCCGCGGTGTCCGCGACTTCGTGTACCTGGGCCCGCTGGACGCGACGGTCCGGGCGGCGCGGCAGCTGTCCGCGGCGGGCTTCACCGGACCGCGCTGGATGTCCCATCTGCTGTACGGCTCCGAGTTCCCGAAGCTCGCGGGGGCGGCGGGCGAGGGCTGGTTCGTGGTGACGCCCGCCGTCGACGCGAGCGCCCTGAGGACCAAGGCGGCCGAGCAGTTCACGGCGGCCTGGCGGAAGCGGTACGGCGGTGTCCCCGACCCGTACGGCGCCGAGGCGTACGACAGTGTCCTGATGGTGCTGCGCGAGTTCGCCCGGACCGTACCGTCCGGCGGTGGCCGCCCCAACCGGCTCGCGCTCGCCCTGCGCCTCCACAAGGCCACCTACCAGGGCATCGCGCGCACCTACACCTTCAACACCTACAACCAGTTCAACATCGACGTGCGGACCATGGGCCCCGAGACCTATGTCCACCAGGTGCACGACGGGCGGTTCCGGCAGGTCGGGCCGGTCATGGCCAAGCAGACGAAGGGGTAGCGGACTTGGAGCGGCTCCAGGCCGCCGACCCCTCGTCCGTCGGCGGCCACCGGCTGGTGGGCCGGCTCGGGGCCGGCGGCATGGGCGTGGTGTACCTGGCCCGGTCGCCGCACGGTGCCTGGGTCGCGCTGAAGGTGATCCGCGAGGAGTACGCGGGCGACCCCGGCTTCCGGGCCCGGTTCCGCCGGGAGACGGAGCTGGCGTCCCGGCTCACCAGCCGCTGGACGGTACCCGTGCTCACGGCCGACGCGGATGCCCGCGCGCCCTGGCTGGCCACCGCCTACGTGCCCGGTCTGCCGCTGTCCGAGGCCCTCGCGCTGCACGGCCCGTGGCCCGCCGACCGGCTCCGGACCCTCGGCGCCGCGCTCGCCGCGGCCCTGGACGACGTGCACCGGGCCGGTCTCGTCCACCGTGACGTGAAACCGGCGAACGTCCTGCTCGCCGCCGACGGACCGCGCCTGATCGACTTCGGGATCGCCCGCGCCGTGGGCGCGACGGCGCTCACCACGGACGGCTCGGTCATCGGCTCCCCCGGCTATCTGTCACCGGAACAGGCCCGCGGCGGGACCGTGGGGCCGCCCAGCGACGTCTTCTCGCTGGGCTGCGTACTCGCCCACACCGCCACCGGACGGCCGCCGTTCGGCACCGGGGGCGCGGCGGCCGTCCTGTACCGGACGGTGCGCGAGGACCCGGACCTGGACGGCCTGCCGGAGGACCTCGCACCGACCCTGCGCGCCTGCCTGGCGAAGAGACCGGGCGACCGGCCCACGGTGCCTCAACTACGCTTCTTCTTCGGCGAGTTCAGTCCGGAGTCGTGGCTGCCCGCGGGCCTGCCGGCGCTGGTCGCGGACCGTGCCGCGCGCGTCCTGGACCTGCCGGTGCCCGAGCCCACCACGCTCTCCGAGGCGCCCTTCGGCGGCACCCCGGCACGACGGGGGCTGCTGATCGCGTCGGCGGCGGCCGGCGTCGCCGCGGTGGGCGGCGTCGGCGCCTGGTGGCGCTGGGGGCGGCCCGGGACGCCCGGGGCCGGCAGGAGCCCGCTGCCGACCCGTGCGATCGCGCTGCTCGGCGACCTGTCCACCGCCGTCGTCCAGGCCCAGGCGCGCGGTGCCCGGGTGGCGGTCGACGAACACAACGCCCGTTCCGGCCGGGCCTTCGACCTGACCCTGCGGACGGCCGACGACCAGGGCACCGCGGCCGGTTCCGCCGCCGCGGCCGCCCGCCTCGTCGCCGCCCGCGAGGTGTACGCGGTGATCGGCGCCGGCACCAACACGGCCGTGCCCGCCGCCGTGCCGGTGTGCACCGAGGCCGGGCTCTGCCTGCTGATCACCCGCGCCGACACGAACGCGCTCGACGTCACGAACGTCACCAGCTCCCTGATCCTGCGCTCCACCCGCACCCCGGGGCCCGGCTCCGTCCTGAGGTACCTCAACCGGGTGGCACGGCCGGCCCGCACCGTCGTCGTGCACGACCTCACCGACGCCGACGAGGGCGAGGCCACCGTCCGGGGCGCCACCGTGTACGGGAACGTGACGGTGGGAACCGTCGAGGTGGCCGAGGTCGCCAAGGGGGCCGCCTTCACCGACGTGGCCCACGGCCTCGCCGCCCGCCCGGACACGGCCGTCCTCTTCGCGGGCGGCCTCCCGGCCCGCGCCGCCGCCTGCGCCCGGGCCCTCACCGACGCCGGGCACCGCGGATTCCGCGGCGGCGACGAGCACATCCTCGGCACGCCGTTCCTGAAGGCGGGCGGCGGCTGGTGGATCAGCACGGGGTACTGCGACGCGGCCACCGACCCGAAGACCCGGGCGTTCGCCGCCGCCTACCGCAGCCGCTACCGCACGGCTCCGCCGCCGTGGGCGGCCGAGGCGTACGACGGCGTCGGCTTCGCCGCCCAGGGCCTCGCCGCGCCCGGCTCCGACCAACGTGAGTCGCTGCGCGCGGAGTTGCTGCGCAAGCCCTGGCAGGGCATCACCCGCCGGTACAGCTACGAGAGCCAGGTCCAGTACCTGGAGACCGGCCAGGACGGCGGGTGGTTCCTCTACCGCGTCGAGGACGGCAGGGCCCGGTTCGTGGCCCGGTACGACGACATCGGGAAGAAGACGGCGTAGACGTCCGGAGCGGCCGCGAGCCAGGGCGTCCGGGGCAGCCGCCGGTCTAGAGGTCGTCCGCCGCGCCCAGGCCGGTCAGCGCGCCCACCGGGTCCAGGTCGGGGGTGCCTCTGGGCCACCAGTCGTCGTGGCCCGGCTCCGACTCGTAGGCGTACCACAGGCCGTCGCGGCCGAAGCGGAGCTGGAGATGGCCGCCGGGGTGGGTGAGGTGGTTGCGCCACGGCCGGAAGGCCGGGAGGTCGGCGGCGAGCAGCAGCGGCCGGGCCCGGTCGAAGCGGCCGGCCGGCGGGTCCCAGGGCTCCTCCAGCACGGCCAGCCCCTCGGGGCCGCCCTGCCGCCAGGCGGCGACCGCGCGCGCCAGGTCGCCCGGGGTGCGGCCGACGGCGTCGGCGAGGGTGGCGTAGAGGGCGCGGGTGGAGGCGGTGAGGCCGGAACCGGGGCGGGCCGCGGCGAGCCGCACCGCGTCCTGCCAGAGGGTCAGGCCGCCGACCGGGTCGTGTCCGGTGGCGAGCAGGGCGTGGGCGCGGGCCGCCGCGTCGGTGGCCAGCTGGTCCAGCGCGAACGGGTCCGGGCCGCCGGGCACCCCCGGATACACCGGGGGCTGCTCGGGGTGGGCCGGAACCGGCAACGGGGGCGGCAGCGGGGGCAGTCGGCGCGCGGCGAGGGCCTCGGTGGCCCGGACGCCCGGCAGTGCGGCCGGGCGCCGCTCCCGGGCCGCGCGGGCGGCGTTGCGCCGGGACAGCGCGTCCAGCACCTCGCGCTCCCCGCGGCCGCGCAGCAGGAGCAGCACGAACGGGTCGGCGTCCAGCAGCCGCGCGGTCTGGTAGCAGAGGGCGGCCGCGTGCTTGCAGGGGTGGCCGAAGTCCGGGCAGCTGCACCGGGGTTCGAGTTCACCGGGCCCTGGCAGCAGCGCGATCCCGCTGTCCGCGAGGGTCTGCGGCAGCTCCTTGTCGAGCAGCGCGGCGATGTCGGCGGGCCGGTCGGCGGCGGCCTCCAGCAGCCGCTCCCACTCGTCCTCGCCGAAGGTCCGCAGCCGCAGCTGCACGCGGTACGGCCGGGGCCGGCTCCCCTGCACGTACGCCAGGACCAGCCCCGGGGTCACGGTGATGGCGTCCACGTGCCCGCGCTCGGCGTAGCCCCGGCCGCGCGCGAGCCGCTTCGCGTCCAGCGCGCCCTCCTCCAGCGCCCGCACCCAGGCGTTGCCCCACCAGGTCTCGGCGAAGCCGGAAGCTGCGGCGGACGCGCGGGACGGGAGGGAGGGGAAGGTGCGGCGGAGTTCGGTGTCGCGGTGGGGGGTGGCCATGGTGCGCGGGAGGTGAGGGGTGGCGGTGGGTGCGGGAGCCGGGAGATCCGGCTCCGGCTCCGGCTCCAGGTGGTCGGTGACGGCCACGGCGGCGGGCTCTGGCACGGGCTCGGGGTCGGGGGTTTCCGGCTCTGCCTGGTCGCTGGGCATCCGGAACGCGGTCGTCAGGAACTGCTTCAGGTCACGGGCGGTGCGGCCGCGAGCCGCGGACTCCGGGCCCGGGGCCTGCGAGGGCGAAGGCGCGGGCAGCCGTCGTACCGCACGGGCCGGGGGCCGCTCCGGGGCCTCCGTCGCCGCGGCCTCCTCGGCCCGCCTCGCCTCCGCGCGCGCCGCCCGCAGCGCCGCCCGCGCGACGTCACCGGGACGGCTGCCCGGCGGTACGGCGGCAACGGCGCCGGTACCGGTGCCGGGCTGCTCGGTCCGGTCGGTACCGGCGTCGGGCTCGCCCTCGGGCTCGGCGTCCCGCTGCTCCGCCTCCTTCGCGGCGGCGGCCCCCCGCAGCGCCAGGCGCGCGGCGTCCCCCGGCCGCCGCACCCGCTCCGTCCGCTCCCCCGGCGCCTCGCCCGAGCCGGCCGCCGTACCTTCCTGGCCGTCCGGGACGGTCCCGTCGTCCCCGGGCTCCGCCCCGTGCCCGCGCGCCGCCCGCAACGCACGCCGTGCCGCGTCCCCCGGCCGCTGCTCGCCCGCGCCGCTCATGACGCCCTCCGCAACGACACCAGGTCGGACAGCTCGCGGTCCGTCAGCTCGGTCAGGGCGGCCTCGCCGGAGCCGAGGATCGCGTCGGCGAGGGCCCGCTTCGCCTCCAGCATCTCGGCGATGCGGTCCTCGACGGTGCCCTCGGTGACCAGGCGGTGCACCTGGACCGGCTGGGTCTGCCCGATGCGGTAGGCGCGGTCGGTGGCCTGCTCCTCCACCGCCGGGTTCCACCAGCGGTCGAAGTGGACGACATGACCGGCCCGGGTGAGGTTGAGGCCGGTGCCTGCGGCCTTCAGGGACAGCACGAGGACCGGGGTCGCGCCGCTCTGGAAGCGGTCCACCATGCGCTCCCGCTCCGGCACCGGGGTGCCGCCGTGCAGCAGGTCGACCGGGACCGCGCGGGCCTGGAGATGCGCGGTGATCATGCGGGCCATGCCGACGTACTGGGTGAAGACGAGCACCGAACCGTCCTCGGCGAGCACGGTGTCCAGCAGCTCGTCGAGCAGGGTGAGTTTGCCGGAGCGGACGGCCAGGCCCTCGATGCGGGACTTTTCCTTGAGATACAGCCCGGGGTGGTCGCAGATCTGCTTCAGGGCGCCGAGGAGCTTGAGCACCAGGCCGCGGCGCGCGATGCCGTCCGCCGTCTCGATGGCGAGCAGCGACTCGCGCACCACCGCCTCGTACAGCGCGGCCTGTTCGCGGGTGAGCGGGACGGGGTGGTCGGTCTCCGTCTTCGGCGGAAGCTCGGGGACGATCCCGGGGTCGGACTTCTTGCGGCGCAGGAGGAACGGGCGGACCAGCCGGGCCAGCCGGGTCACCGCTTCCTGGTCCTCGCCGTTCTCGACGGCCCGCGCGTGCCGGGCGCGGAAGGACTTGAGGGGGCCGAGGAGTCCGGGGGTGGTCCAGTCGAGGAGGGCCCAGAGTTCGGAGAGGTTGTTCTCCACGGGGGTGCCGGTGAGGGCCACCCGCGCGGGGGTCGGAATGGTGCGCAGGGCCTTGGCGGTGGCCGAGTAGGGGTTCTTGACGTGCTGTGCCTCGTCGGCGACGACCATGCCCCAGGGCTGCTCGGCGAACCTGGCCGCGGTGGCGCGCATGGTGCCGTACGTGGTGAGGACGAAGCCGCCGTCGAGGCCGTCCAGGGTGCGGTCGGGGCCGTGGAAGCGGCGGACCGGGACGCCGGGCGCGAACCGGGCGATCTCGCGCTGCCAGTTGCCGAGCAGCGAGGCCGGGCAGACCACCAGGGTCGGTTCGGTGCGGGCCCGCTTGAGGTGCAGGGCGATGACGGTGATCGTCTTGCCGAGGCCCATGTCGTCGGCGAGGCAGCCGCCGAGGCCGAGGGAGGTCATCAGGTCGAGCCAGGCCAGGCCGCGGAGCTGGTAGTCGCGCAGGGTGGCGTGCAGGCCGGCGGGCGGTTCGGCCGGGCGGATGCCGGCGGTGAGGCGGTCGCGCAGGGCCGCGAGGAGGCCGACGGGGACCGCCTCGACGGTCTCGCCGTCCACCTCGGCCTCGCCGGTGAGTGCCACGGAGAGCGCGTCGACGGGGTCGAGCAGGCCCAGTTCGCGCCTGCGGGCCTTGCGGACGAGGGCGGGGTCGACGAGCACCCAGCGGTCCCGCAGCCGTACGACCGGGCGGTGGGCCTCGGCGAGGGCGTCCATCTCGGCGTCGCTGAGCGGGTCGCCGCCGAGGGCCAGCTGCCAGCGGAACTGGAGCAGTTCCTCGCTCTCGAAGAAGCCGGTGCCGTCGGTGGCCGAGCCGGGCGCGGGCCGGACCACGGCGGCCGCGGTCAGGTCCTGGGCCAGGTCCCGGGGCCAGTGCACGGCGACCCCGGCCGCCGCGAGCCTGGTCGCCGCCACCCCGAGCAGCTCCCCCAGCTCCTCCTCGGACAGGGCCAGTACGTCCGGTACGTCCTGCTCGGCCAGGCGGTCCAGCGGCGGCCACACCCGCGCGGCCCGGCGCACGGCCAGCGCCGCGTCCACGCGCGCGCGGGGGCCGAAGGCGGCGTCGGAGGCCCCCGACCACAGCGCCGCCGCGTCGGTCACCAGGGTGGGGTCGGCCAGGCTGTGCACCTGGACGATCGCGGCGCCCGCGCGGCGCGCGTCCTCGCCGTCGTCGAACAGGTCGTACGCCGACAGGTCCAGGCGCAGCGAGATCCGCACGCCCGCGTCCATGCCCGCCGCGACCTCCGCGGCCCACTCCTGGGCGTCCGGCAGCCGCTGGGCCTCGCGGGCGGCGAAGGGCCTGCCCACGGTGTGCGGGGCGGCCGGGGTGCGGGGCAGGGTGTCGGCGACCGCGTCCAGGAAGGAGCGGACCAGTGCCTCCGGCTCGGGCAGCAGGAGCGGGCCGGGGCCGGGCAGCGGGACGGCGTGGCCTTCGGCGGGCAGCGCGGCGGCCACCGCGCGCAGGTGGGCGATGTCGGCGGGCTCCAGCGGGCCGGCCCGCCAGGCGTCGTGACCGGCCGGGGTGAGGCCGGGCAGCAGCCGGCCGCGGGCGGCGAGCCGCAGCGCGTGCAGGGCGGCCGCGCCCCAGCAGGCGGTGGCGGGATGGGCGGCCGGGTCGCGGCGGGCCCGGACGAGCAGCGGGAGGGCCGCGGCGAGCGGCAGGCTGAGCGCGGGCACCTGCCGGCGGCGGACACCGGCGGCGCCGTGCCGTCGTACGACCGTCAGCTCCTCGGTCGCGGCGGCGGGCAGCGGGTCGCCTTCGGGGTCCCAGAAGGCGATGCGGCCGTGGCGGGGGAGGTCGGCGGGCAGGTAGACCGCCGCCAGGCGCACCGGGACGTCCGCGCCGGCCTCGGCCGTCGTGCCGCTCATACGTTCTGCCACCTCCCGCCCACCTGTCGGATCAGACGTCTTCGACTGTACGGGCGGGGTCTGACAACCGGCCCCGGCGGCCTGCCGGGGGCGCCGCTACGGCACGGTGCGGGAGACGACGTAGATCATCGGGTAGTTCGGGTCGGCCGTGTTCACGACCACGTCCTGGGTGGGCGCCGGGTTCTTCTGCTTGTGCGTCAGGCCCGACCAGGTTCCGGGGCCGCTGAACTTCCAGCCGGTGATCTTCTGGTCGCGGGAGCTGATGCTGATGTCGTCCTTCTCGAGCGCGTCCCGGTTGACGCCCATGCCCTCCAGGAAGCTGTCCAGTCCGGCGGTGTTGGTGCGGAACTGGACGTAGAGACGGCTGGTCTTCCAGTTGTTCGTCTCGTAGTACGCGATCCGGTCGGCCGGATGCGGTACCGGCACCTGGTAGAGGCGCCGCTGCACCTTCGACGGCCAGCCCTCGGAGAGGCCGGTCGCCGAGTACTTGGACTCCTTGTCCTTGCCGCTGTTGCGGCTCTGGGCGGCGGAGATGACCAGATACCCGGCCGGTACCCCGATGAGCAGCACGATGATCAGCAGCGTCAGCGCCCTGCGCTTTGCCTTGTGGCCCGGGGTCTCCGGCGGGCGCTGCGGTTCCTCCGGGGAGGCGGCCTGACGGGGCAGTGCAGCGGTCATGCGGTGTCCCGGGTGCGGCGGGCCTCCGCGAACCGCTCGTAGCGCTCGTACCTTTCGACCCGGCGCCGCTTGGCGCGGCGGAAGCGCCGGGCGACCAGGCGGGCGAGGTCGGCGGCGCCGACCATGCCGGCCTCGGGGCCCAGCTGGGCGCGGGCGATCCGGGCCTCGGGGCGGTAGCCGCGGCCGGTCAGCTGGCGCTTGAACGCGTCGCGCGCGGGGCCGATCAGCAGGTCGTCGGCGGCGCTGACACCACCGCCGATCACGAAGCAGGAGGGGTCGAGGGCGGCGGCGAGGTTGGCGATGCCGACTCCCAGCCACTGGCCGATGTCCTGGAGCAGCTCGATGCACATCGCGTCGCCCTCGCGGGCCAGCTCGGTGATCATCGGGCCGGAGATCTCGTTGATGTTGCCCTTGACGTGCTCGATGATCCCGTACGCGACCGGGGAGTCTGCCGCGGCCAGCTCCTTGGCCTCGCGGACCAGCGCGTTGCCGGAGCTGTACTGCTCCCAGCAGCCGCGGTTGCCGCACGGACAGCGGTGGCCGCCGGGCACCACCTGCATGTGGCCGAACTCGCCGGCGACGCCGTACTTGCCGCGCTTGACCTGGCCGTCCTCCAGGATCGCGCCGCCGATGCCGGTGCCGAGCGTGATCATGACCAGGTGGTCCTCGCCGCGGCCGGCGCCGAAGCGCCACTCGGCCCAGGCGGCGGCGTTGGCGTCGTTGTCGACCAGGACGGGCACGGCGAGGCGGCCGGCCAGGCGGTCGCGCAGCGGTTCGTTGCGCCACGACAGGTGGGGGGCGAACAGCACGCGGTTGCGGTCGGCGTCGACCCAGCCGGCCGCGCCGATGCCGACGGCGTGCACGTCGTGCCGGTCGGACAGGTCCAGGACCAGTTCGACGATCGTGTCCTCGACGACCTTCGGGCTCTTGGACTTGTCCGGGGTCTCCGTGCGGAGCTTCTCCAGGATGTTGCCGTCGGCGTCCACGACGCCCGCCATGACCTTGGTGCCGCCGATGTCGATGCCGACCGTGGGCACCCGGGGTGCCGTCAGGTGGGAGCGGCGTTCCCGGGTGCCGACGGTCCGCAGGACCGGGGCTCGGCGGGAGCCGATGGGGGCGGTGAGGTCGCGGTAGGTGCTCATCGGGCTCGATTCTGCCGTACGCGCGCGTGCGGTGCCGTTCGGGGGAGATAAGGAGGCGCGCGGACCGCGGCCGGGTGCCGGTCCGTCGTGGCTGGTCGCGCAGTTCCTCCCCCAGCCTTCGGCCGGGGGTACCCCCAGCGCCCCTTCGGGGCGCTGCAGCTCGTGGTGTGGAAAGTCCGGGTCGCCGCCGCCCGCCGGGACACTTCGGTCACATTGTCCGGACATTAGGACCAGAACGTCGGCATCCTCAGGACCGCACCAGCAGCTGGAACTCGAAGGAGTAGCGGGTCGGGCGGTAGATGTGGTCGCCGAACTCGACGGCGCGGCCGGTGTCGTCGTACGTGGTGCGCTGCATGGTGAGCAGCGGGGCGCCCTCCGGCTCGGTGAGCCGGTCCGCCTCGGCGGCCGTGGCGGCGCGGGCGCCGATGGACTGGCGGGCGCTGTGCAGGGTGATCCCGGCGGTCCGCATCAGGCGGTAGAGGCCGGTGGCCTCCAGCTGGGCGGTGTCCAGGTCGAGCAGGCCGGGGGGCAGGTAGTTGGTCAGGTACGCCATGGGCTCACCGTGCGCCAGCCGCAGCCGTTCGATGCGGTGCACCTCGCTGCCCTCGGCCACCCCGAGCGCGGCCGCGACCTCCGCGGACGCCGGGACGGCGGTGTTGACCAGGACGTTCGTCGCGGGACGCTGGCCGGCCGACTCCAGGTCGTCGTAGAGGCTGCTGAGTTCCAGCGGGCGCTTGACCTGACTGTGCACGACCTGGGTGCCGACACCCCGGCGGCGGACGAGCAGACCCTTGTCCACCAGGGACTGGATGGCCTGGCGGACCGTCGGGCGGGACAGGCCGAGCCGTGCGGCGAGCTCGATCTCGTTGCCCAGCAGGCTGCCGGGGGTGAGCGAGCCGTGCTCGATGGCCGCTTCCAGCTGCTGGGCGAGCTGGAAGTACAACGGCACCGGGGAACTCCGGTCCACACTGAGGTCGAGCGTCACGGTCGGGTCCACATCTGGTTTCGGCACGGGGCCGAGCGTATCCCCGTGACGGGTTGACGGGAAGTTGTGTAGTTCGATTGTCCGGACATACGGATTGACAGCGCGCGGGGTACACCAGCACCTTGTTCCCATGCGCATCGGGGTCATCGGGACGGGCCGCATCGGCACCATTCACGCGAACACGCTCAGCCGTAATCGCGAGGTCGGATCGCTGATCCTCACGGACGTGGATCCCCGGCGGGCCCAGGATCTGGCGCACCGGCTCGGGGAGACCGCGGCGCCCGGGACGGACGAGATCTTCCAGTGGGGCGTGGACGCCGTGGTGATCACCGCCGCCACCTCCGCCCATGCCGACCTGATCGGACGGGCGGCCCGCTCCGGGCTGCCGGTCTTCTGCGAGAAGCCGATCGCCCTCGACCTGCCGGGCACGCTTCAGGCCCTGGCGGAGGTGGAGAAGGCCGGGACGGTGCTGCAGATGGGCTTCCAGCGGCGCTTCGACAAGGGGTACGCCGGTGCGCGGGAGGCGGTGCGCTCGGGCCGGCTCGGGCGGCTGCACACCGTGCGGGCGCTGACCTCCGACCAGTCCCCGCCCCCGCCGGAGTGGCTGCCGCTGTCCGGCGGGCTGTTCCGGGACACCCTGATCCACGACTTCGACGTGCTGCGCTGGGTGACCGGCCACGAGGTCGTGGACGTGTACGCGACCGGTTCGGACGCGGGCCCCGCGATGTTCCGCGAGGCCGGTGACGTCGACACGGCCGCGGCGGTGCTCACCCTGGACGACGGCACGCTGGCCACGGCGACGGCGACCCGGCTGAACGGCGCCGGGTACGACGTGCGGATGGAGCTGGCCGGCGAGCGGGACACCGTGGTGGTCGGCCTGGACGACCGGACGCCGGTGGCCTCGACCGAGCCGACCGGGCCGCCGCCCGCGGACAAGCCGTGGCCCGGCTTCCTGGAGCGGTTCGGGCCCGCCTACGAGGCCGAGCTGTGCGCCTTCGTGGACGTGGTGCGGGGTCAGCTGGCCAACCCCTGCGACGGGCGGGAGGCGCTGCAGGCGCTGCGGATCGCGGAGGCCTGCGAGATCTCCCGGCACGAGCGCAGATCGGTGGCGCTCGCGGAGGTCCCGGACCGCCTGGTCTGACCTGCCCGCCCCGTCCGACCCGTCCGACCCGCCTGACCGGTCCGGCCCGCCTGGACCCGCCCCGGCCGTGGCGTGCGGCTACCAGCGCACCGGGAGGCTGCGCACTCCTCTCATCAGGGTGCCCGGCAGCCACTCGCCGTGCGGGCCGTCCAGCGCGAGGCCGGGCGCGCGCTCCAGGAGGGTGCGCAGGGCGATCCGGCCCTCCAGGCGGGCCAGGGGTGCGCCCAGGCAGTAGTGGATGCCGTGGCCGAAGGCGAGATGGCCGCGGTGGTCGCGGCGGATGTCGAACCGGTCGGGCTCGGGATAGCGGTCGGCGTCGCGGTCGGCGCCGGCGAGGCTGATCATCACGGAGTCGCCCCGGCCGATGGCGGTGCCGGCGATCTCCAGGGGCTCGGCGGCGTACCGGTACGTGGCGTTCTCCACCGGGCCCTCCCAGCGCAGGGTCTCCTCGACCGCGCCGTCCAGAAGCCCCGTGTCGGCGCGCAGGGCGGCGAGTTCGTCGGGGTGGGTGAGCAGGGCGAGGACGCCGTTGCCGATGAGGTTGACGGTGGTCTCGTGGCCGGCGATCAGCAGGACGAAGGCCATGCCGCGCAGTTCCCCGACGGAGAGCCGGTCGCCGTCCTCGGCGGTGGTGCGGATCAGGTCGCTGAGCAGGTCGTCGCTCGGGCCCGTGCACCGCTTGTCCTCGATCAGCTCGGCCAGATAGTCGGCGAGCGCGGCGAAGGCGTCGTACTCGCTGCCCGGACTGCTGGGCGCGACCACCTCGTTGGACAGCTTCCGGAACCGCGCGCGGTCCAGCTCGGGGACGCCGAGCAGTTCGCTGATCACCGTGATCGGCAGCGGATAGGCGAGGGCGTCGACGAGGTCGGCGCGGCGGCGCGGGAGCATCTCGTCGAGCAGCCGGTCGGTGATCTCCTGGATCCTCGGTTCGAGGCCGGCCACCCGGCGGGCGGTGAACGCGCGCGTGATCAGACCGCGCAGCCTGGTGTGCTGGGGCGGGTCGGCGACCAGCAGGTACTTGCCGATCAGCTCCTCGTCGAGGAACCGGAAGCCGATCTTCTCGGTGTCCTTGGCCAGTCTGGGGTCGGCGAGCGCCGCGCGCGCCTCCTCGTAGCCGACGACCAGCCAGGTCTCGTGGTACTGGTCGGGCAGGGGCCACCGGACCCGGTGCACCGGGCCCCGCTCGCGCAGCCGCGCGTACACGGTGTGCGGGTCCGTGCGCAGACCGTCGCCGTACTCGCCGAGGTCGGTCACCTGCATGCTCTGCTCCCCCTTCAGGAGGTCCCCGAGGCCGTCCCGTGTCCGGAGAACGCACGGGCCGCCCCACAGGTGCCCCGGAGGCGCGCTATTCCTCCAGCAGTCCCGCGTCGTACGCCAGCAGGGCGATCTGGACGCGGTTGTTGAGGCCGAGCTTGGCGAGGATGCGGGAGACGTGGGTCTTGACGGTGGCGACGCTCATGAAGAGGCCGGTGGCGATCTCGGCGTTGGCGAGGCCCCGGCCGACCGCGACGGCGACCTCGCGCTCGCGGTCGTTGAGGGCGGCGAGCCGGCCACGCGCGCGTACCTGCCGGGTGTCGGCCCGGGCGCCGGCCGCGTGCGCCATCAGCTGCCGCGTGACGGCGGGCGACAGCACGGGGTCGCCGGCCGCGACCCGGCGCACCGCGGCCACGATCTCGGCCGGCGGGGTGTCCTTGAGGACGAACCCGGCGGCTCCGGCGCGCAGGGCGTGCAACACCTGTTCGTCGGCGTGGAAGGTGGTCAGGACGACGACCTGCGGGGCGTCGGCACGCGCGCGCAGCCGCTCGGTGGCGGTCAGTCCGTCCACGGACGGCATCCGGATGTCCATCAGGACGACGTCCGGGCGGGTGCGGTCCACGAGCGCCTCGACCTCGTCGCCGTCGGCGCCCTCCCCGACGATCTCGATGTCCCCGGCCCCGCCCATCATGAGGGCGAGCCCCGCCCGCACCAGCGGATCGTCGTCGACGAGCAGCAGTCTGATCGCGGTCATGGCTCCTACGTAATCACGCGGGTACGACGTCACGTGGCCGGTCGTTCAGACGACGGTCGAAGCGGCGGCCCAGGGCAGCCAGGCCCGCACCTCGAAGCCGCCGTCGCCGGTGGCCCGGTGCTCCAGCCGCCCGCCGGCCAGCGTGGCGCGTTCGGTCAGGCCGATCAGGCCCTGGCCGGAGCCGGGGACGTGGGCGGCCTCGGTCGCGGGGGCGGGGTTGTGCACGGTGATGTCCAGGCCGTCCCCCGGGGCGCCGGTGACGCGGACGGTGACCTCGGCGCCGGGGGCGTGCTTGCGGGCGTTGGTGAGACCCTCCTGGGCGATCCGGTAGGCGGTGCGGCCGACGGAGGCGGGAACGGCGGCCGGGTCGCCGACGTGGCTGTCCAGCACCACCTTCATGCCGGCTTCCCGTACTTCGGCGACCAGCGACTCCAGCGCGGCCAGGGTCGGCTGCGGGCGGCCGCCCGCCTCGTCGCCGTCGGCGGCGCGCAGCACGCCGATGATCTCGCGCAGGTCCTGGAGTGCCTCGTGGGCGCTCTCCCGGATGACCCCGGCCGCCCGGGCGATCTCCGCCTGCGGTGCGTCGGGCCGGAACTCCAGCGCCCCGGCGTGCACGCTGAGCAGGGTGAGCCGGTGGGCGAGGACGTCGTGCATCTCGCGGGCGATGGCCTCCCGGGCCAGCCGCTGGGCCCGCTCGGCGCGCAGCCCGGCCTCGGTCTCGGCCCGTCGCGCCCGGTCGCGCAGGCTGACCATCAGCTGCCGCTTGGAGCGCACGAACATGCCGAGGCTGACGACCAGGAGACTGAAGAGCACGACCAGGATGACGACGGCCAGGTAGGGCAGGTCGGGGTCGGGGCGCAGCCAGTAGAAGAGCGGGACCAGTGCGAGATTGATGCCGGCGATCCAGGCGACGTGCCGGAACGGGCGGTGCACGGCGAGCGTGAACAGCGCGACCATGGCGGCGCCGCCCGCGGTGTCGGAGACGAAGCCGACCGGGATCATGGCGATGGCCAGGCCCGTCGGCCAGCGGCGGCGCAGCCAGACCGCGGCACAGGCCAGTCCGCCGATGAGCTGGTCGGCGACGGCGAGGCCGTGCGAGACGTTCGGGTCCTGGCGCATCGTGTTGGCGGCCGCCACCCCGAGGAGGACGGCCAGCAGGAAGCAGCTGAAGTCGACGAGCCAGTCCCGCGCGGTGCGCCGGGGCCGCCGGCCGGCCGGACCGGCGTCGGGGTCGAGTTCATGGATCACGGCGGAGGGGAACAGCCACCGCCGCCCCTCGAACGTCCGTATAGAGATGTCACCGCTCACGGTCGACAAATCTACGCAGGACCGGCCGGCGACACCTACTCGTGCACGGGATCGTCGACCAAAGTTGGGCCCCTGTGGACTTTCGGTGCGCCACGCGCGCGTGCGGACGAGCCTTCCGGCGGACACGGCGCGCCCCACGGCCGATGGTGTGGCGGGCGGCCGCGGGGCGAGGGTCGTGCCGTGAAACAGTTGCTGGAACTGCTGGGATTCATCGCTCTTGTGCAGGGTGCGCTGGGACTGCTGCACGAGTTCACCCACTGGCGGGTGGGCCTCCTGCAACGCCTCGGCTTCCTCGACGGCTACGGGGTCTACGCGAGCATCGCGCTGATCGCCCTGGCGGGCGCGCTGTTCGCCGCCGCGGGGAGCCGGAGGTCCGGCTGAGCGGAGCCGGGCAAGATATATGCGAGGGCCGATAGAGGGCGGAAATAAAATACCCGCGTATGCAATTATTACTCCCGTGCCGTGCGCGAAGGCCCGCCTCCGGTGGCCCGGACGCCTGGCACCCGCCTACCGACCTCGCAAGGAGTCGCGCGTTGAACCCGCTCTTCACCCCCCTCGACCTCAAGTCGCTGTCGATCCCCAACCGCATCTGGATGGCGGCGATGTGCCAGTACAGCGCCGAGCCCGACGGCGAAGCGGCCGGCGTACCGACGGACTGGCACTTCACCCACCTCGCCGCACGCGCCGCCGGCGGCACCGGCCTGATCATCACCGAGGCCACGGCCGTCAGCCCCGAGGGCCGGATCTCCCCCTACGACCTCGGCATCTGGAACGACGAGCAGGTCGCCGCCTTCCGGCGCATCACCGCCTTCCTCAAGTCGCAGGGCACGGTCCCCGGGATCCAGCTGGCGCACGCGGGGCGCAAGGCGTCGACCGAGCGCACCTGGGTCGACCGCGGGCGCCCGATCGCCCCGCACGAGCCGCACGGCTGGACGCCGGTGGGCCCCAGCGCGGTGGCCTTCGACACGACGTCGACGGTGCCCGAGGAACTGACCACGGACGGCATCCGCGAGATCGTCCAGCAGTTCGCCGACGCCGCCGTCCGCGCTCTCGCGGCCGGTTTCCAGATCGCCGAGATCCACGGCGCCCACGGCTACCTGATCCACCAGTTCCTCTCCCCGCAGAGCAACCGGCGCACCGACGAGTACGGCGGTTCCTTCGAGGGCCGGACCCGCTTCGCCCTGGAGGTCGTCGACGCCGTACGCGCGGTGTGGCCCGAGGAACTGCCGGTGTTCTTCCGCATCTCCGCGACCGACTGGCTGTCGGAGAACCCCGAGGACGGCCGGACGGGCTGGACCGCCGACGACACCGTCCGCCTCGCCGCGGAACTGCTGGCGCACGGCGTCGACCTGATGGACATCTCCACCGGCGGTATCGTCCCCGACGCGAAGATCACGAGCGGTCCTGGCTACCAGGTCCCCTTCGCGGACCGCGTCCGCAACGAGACCGGCATGCCGGTCGCCGCCGTAGGCATGATCACCGAGCCCGCGCAGGCCGACGAGGTCATCGCCTCCGGCAGCGCCGACGCGGTCCTGCTGGCCCGGGAACTCCTGCGCAACCCCTACTGGGCCCGGCACGCCGCCGACCGGCTCGGTGCCGGCGTCGGCTCGCCCGTCCAGTACCACCGGGCCTGACACCGGCGCCGGCCGGCGGCAGCATCGGCGGTGGCGGCGAAGGAGGCGTCACCGTTCGCCCGCCCCGCGCCCGGGCCGGACACTTGAAAGGTGAGTGCGCCGCTCGTGCCTTCGCCGTTGCCGGTCGTCAACCGCATCCGGACCGTCCGGCCCCGGGCCGGCTCCGGGGCCGGGCGGCCGCGCCCGCGGAACGCGGCCGCCGGTCCGGAAGCGACGCGATCGACATGATCGTCGCGATCACCTGTGCCGTGCTTGCCGCCTGCAGCAACGCATGGGGCACGGTCCTGCAGCGACGTGCCGCCACAACCACGCCCGAATCGCACTCCCCCCTCGGCCTCGTCGGGAACCTGGTGCGCAACCCCGTCTGGCTCGGCGGAATTCTCGGAGTCGTCGGCGCGGCGCTGTTCCAGGCACTCGCGCTCGACTACGGGACCCTGGCCGCCGTCCAGCCGGTCTTCATTCTCGAACTGCCGCTCGCACTCGTCTTCGGCAGCCTCGTATTCCGGGTCCAGGTCTCCCGGAAGGCCTGGGGGTGCGTCGCCGCCATCTTCGCGGGGCTGGCGATCAGCCTCTTCTCGGCCGCTCCCGCCGGCGGACGCGCCCAGGTCCCCGGCATGTGGTGGATACCCACGATCGCCGCCACCGGCGCGGTCGGTGCCGCGCTCGTCCTCGTCGGCCTGCGACGCCCGCACGGCCTGGCACGCGCGGCCTGCCTGGCCGCGGCCGCCGCCGTCGGCAACGCGCTCACGGCGGCGCTGGTGAAGTCCGCGATGCAGATCCTGTCCCGGCACGGAGCCACCGCGTTCTTCCTCGCGTGGCAGACCTACGGCTTCGCACTCGTCGGCTCGTGCTCCATCGTCCTGCTGGGCTACGCCATGCAAGGAGGCCCCCTCATCGCCTCCCAGCCGGCGCTCACCCTGGGCGACGCCGTGGTCAGCTTCTGTCTCGGAGTCACCCTGTACGCGGAGTCACCGCGGCGCGGCATGTGGCTGCTGCCGGCCCTCTTCGGGGTCGCCCTGCTCTCGTACGGCGTGGTCACGCTCTCCCGCACCCGCTGCCTGGCGAAGTGCGTCGACCGGGACACGGAGGAAGCGGAACAGCAGGCGGCACGTCCGGCGGCGACGGCGATGTAGGCGATGCGGCCGGGAGCGGCGCGGCGGGGCAGCACGGCATGGCGTGGAGCGCCGGGACCGCGCGTGGCGACCCGGTGCGCGAAGGGGGCCTCGTCCCGCGGTCGACAACGTGGGGGGGTGACCGCGGGACGAGGCCCTGGCAGGGGCCGGAGGTCCGGACGAGCGTGCACCGGACCTGCGGCGGGTCGCGCCGTTCCTCGGCGGACCGTGATCTCTTCGGCCTGCCGGCTAGGTGGGGAAGCCGCTCAGCAGTCGAAGTCGATCAGGTCGAACGTGACGTAGTGGTCCGCCGTGTAGTAGTCCTCCTGGTACTCCTCGCCGGTCACGATGCGCCGTGCACCGCGCGTGGAGGAACCGGGCGTCTTCACGGTGTACTCGTGGTAATAGCCGCTGGGCTCGCTCGGCAGCACGCCCTCCTGGTTGCGGAAGACGGTCCCGTCCTGCGAGTACGGGAACGGACCGCCCGACGCGATCAGGTCGAGCGTGTCGTACGCCTGCGACGGCAGGTCGCCGTAGCAGATACTGCCGACCGAGCTGGCAGCGGCGTCCGCCGTGACGGCGGAGACGGTGCCGCCCACGAGGAGGGCGGACAGCAGGGCGCCGGCGGCGCCGATGCGGGTGATTCGTGGGGGGAATCTCATGGCTCCATGATGACGCGCGTAGAGTGTGGCATGTCAATGACAAGTTCGAAGAATTTGCCGCCGAGTCCCCCGAGTTTTCAGGGAGTTAACTTGGGCGGCCGCGCCGCTAGCCGTTCTGCTCCGCGATGTACGAGCCGTAGTCGGGGCGGCCCGCGCTGTCGTACGACTGGATGGAGACGCCCGCCGTGGTGATCCGCCCGTCGGTGTGCCGGAACTTCGTCGGCAGGGCGCCTTCCTGGAAGAACCGGCGGCCGGAGCCGAGCACCACCGGGAAGGTCACCAGGTGGAGGGTATCGACGAGGCCGAGGTCCAGCAGGGAGCGGACCAGGGCACCGCTGCCGTGCACCTGGAGCTCGCCCTCGGTGCGCTCCCGGAGAGCGGTGACCTCCTTCGCGAGGTCGCCGGCGAGGACCGTGGTGCCGGACCAGCCGGGGTCGGTCAGGGTCGCGGACGGGACGTACTTGGGGAGTGCGTTGAGCCTGGCCGCGATCGGGTTGCCGGGGTCGGTGATCCTCGGCCAGTAGGACGCGAAGATGTCGTACGTGCGGCGGCCGAGCAGGAAGGCGCCGGCCCGCTCGAAGACCTCGGCGACGAACCGGCCGAAGTCCTCGTCGCCGTAGGTGAAGCTCCAGCCGCCGTGGGTGAAGCCCCCGCCGGGGTCCTCCTCGGGGCCGCCGGGCGCCTGGTAGACGCCGTCGAGGGTGACGAACATGGTGGAGACGAGCTTGCCCATGGCGGTGCCTGCTTCCCGGGGGTGCGGTCCGTTGTCATCGGCTCAGACCCCTGGGGCACCGGCAACTCATCGGTCGGCCGGTCTCCGGTGTGCCCTGTGTGCCCTCACCCCGCGTGCGTCGAGAACAGTCCGCCGGTCGGGCCCTGCTTGTCGCCGCCCTGCGCCTTCTTCAGCGCGTTGGCGAGGCTCTCGATGGTGAGGGACTGCAGGATCACCCGGCCGTTGCCCTCCAGAGTGGCCAGGGAGAGGCCCTCGCCGCCGAAGACGGCGTTCATGAGGCCCTGGCGGTTGAGGCCGCCGACGCGCTGGACGCCGTACTGGATGCCCTCCTCGAAGGCGACGACGCAGCCCGTGTCGACCTCGATGCGGCCGCCGAAGTCGGCGGGGTTCAGGTCGATGAAGTTGCCCGCGCCGGCGATGATCACCGTGCCGTGGCCGGTGAACTTCTCCAGGATGAAGCCCTCGCCGCCGCTCATGCCGGTACGGCCGCCGGCGAAGGCGATGCCGAACTCGACGGTGGACTCGGCCGCGACGAAGGCGTCCTTCTCGGCGAACCACGCGCGTGTGCCGTTCAGCTCCAGCGCGCGCATCTCGCCCGGGAGCACGCCCGCGAAGCCGACGGTGCCCTCGCCGCCCTGGGAGGTGAAGTACTGGAACGCCAGCGACTCGCCGGCGAGCATGCGCTGGCCGACCTGCATGGCTGTGCCCATGGCCTGGCGGAGCATGCCGCCCATGCCGCCACCGCCGCCGCCCTGCTGCCGGCCGCCGCCGTTCGGGCCGCCGAGCCGGGTCTCCATGGTCACGTTCGTCGTCTTGAACAGGAACTTGCCGGCCTCGCAGTACACGGTCTGGCCGGGGTGCAGGTTGACGATCGCCATCTGCATGGCGTTGCCGACGATTTCTTGCTGAAGGGTCACGGCAGAAGAACGTAGCCGACGGCCCGCCGGTTCCCCTCGCCCACCTACCCACCCGACTCGGTCACCTGAGCAGCGAGGCCTCAAGAGGGCAAGACACACCCCGCCCCTCGAAGAACATCCCGCCCCCCCTCCCGGACCCCACCGATTCGGCCGCGCAGACCGGGACGCCTGCAGGAGACCGTGACCGGCATCGACCCACCCGTCGCGCGTGCGCCCCTGCCGACACGTCCCCGGCCACCTCGTCCTGGCTACCTCCGACCGCCTGTCCCGACTACCCGGCCGACCCCATCCCGGCCGGTCCGACCACCCCGTCCCGGCTGCCCCCGGCCGACCACCCGGACTCCCCCCGACCCGCCCCGTCCGCGACCATCCCGACGACCCCTGCCGCCTCGGCCTGTCGTCGGCTTTCGACCTCGCCCTTTGAGAAGGCGAGTCGGCGAGTCGGGTGGGTGGGCGGGCAACAGGGTCAGGACAGTTCGCGGTGTCTTGTCGTCAGGGCCGTTGCTCCCGCTTCCGTGGGTGTGCCGAACAGGCGTAGGCGGGAGATTCCGCCGTCCGGGAAGATGTCCACGCGTGCGTGCGTGCCGACGGCGGGGGTCGGCAGGACGAAGCGGTGGTTCGTGTCCGGCTGGAGGCGGGTGCGCGGGAGGATCTCCGTCCAGGTGCCGTCCTCGCCGTCCCGTAGCGACACGGACGCCCAGCCCGCGCTGTTGCCCTTCAGGTACGCCGTGTCGATCTCGACCGCCCGGATCTGGGACTGGGCGGCGAGCCGGTACCGGATCCAGTCGTTGCCCTGGTCGCGGCGGCGGCGCGTCTCCCAGCCGTCGTCCATCTTGCGGGAGCGGCCCGGCTGGATGGTGTTGGTCGCGGGTGAGTAGAAGAGGTTGGAGGCGTCCTCGACCTGGCCGCCGTTCTCCAGGGCGGCCACGTCGAAGGTGCCGAGCACGGCGAGCCACCCGGGGTCGGGCACGACCTCGCCGTACACGCGCAGGCGCGCGATGCCGCCGTCGGGGTGCTGGTTGACGCGGAGGTGCGTGAAGCGCTGTTCGACGGAGACGGCGAAGCCGTTCGCCGCGTGGCCGCCGACGGGGGTGCGGGGCACGAGCGTCGTCCACTTCACGTCGTCGCCGAGGAGTTCCGCCGGGGACGGCGAGCCGGCGGCCGAGGTGCCCTCGACCGACACCGCCTGCGGGTAGTTGCCGCGGAAGTGGGCCGTGTCGACGACGATCCCGCGGACGACTCCGGCGGCGCCGAGCCGGACCAGTGCCCAGTCGTGGTCCTCGGCGGTCGGCCAGGGGTGGTCGGCCGAGGCCCCGCGGCGGCGGCGCGTCTCCCAGCCGTCCATGATCTTGCCCTTGTGCCCGAAGTGCTCGGGATCGAACTCCGCCCGCCCCGGCACCAGCAGGTTCTCCCGCTGGGCGAAGAACTCGTCGTTGGCGGCGACGACCCCGGCACCGAGCTGCCGGTCGGCGAGGTCGACGTACTGGGTGAACGGGAAGTCGCCGGTGCGGTAGTCCGCGTACGGGTCGCCGCCGGAGTAGGGGTGCGCGTCGCCGGTGAAGGTCGGGATCGCCGTCAAAGGTGTTCCTTTCGGTGTCGGCCGTTGCGGGTGCGGGAGGCAGGAGAGAAGCAGAAGGGGTCAGGGGGTGCGGGTGAGGAGGTGGCCCCGCGGGGGCGTGAACTCGCCGTCCGCGACGATGCGTTCGCCGCGCAGCCAGGTGGACCTCACGACGCCGTACAGGGTCTTGCCCGCGTACGCGGTGACCCGGTTGCGGTGCTGCAGGCCCGCCGGGTCCACGGTGAAGGTCTCGTCGGGCGCGAGGACGGCGAAGTCGGCGTCCCGGCCCGCCGCGATGGCGCCCTTGCGGTCGTCGAGGCCGACGAGCGCGGCCGTGCGGGCCGACATCCAGCGGACCACGTCCTCCAGGCTGTGACCGCGCCTGCGGGCCTCCGTCCACACGGCGGCGAGGCTGAGCTGGAGGCCGGAGATGCCGCCCCAGGCGGTCGCGAAGTCGTTCGTCTTCAGGTCGGCCGTGGAGGGCGAGTGGTCGGTGACCACGCAGTCGACGGTGCCGTCGGCCAGCGCCTGCCAGAGCAGGTCCTGGTTGGCCGCCTCCCGGATGGGCGGGCAGCACTTGAACTCGCTGGCGCCGTCCGGGACCTCCTCCGCGGTGAGGGTGAGGTAGTGCGGGCAGGTCTCGACGGTGAGGCGGACGCCGTCCGCCTTGGCCGCCGCGATCAGCGGCAGCGCGTCGGACGAGGACAGGTGCAGGACGTGCACGCGCGCGTGCAGGCGTTTCGCCTGGGCGATCAGCTGGGCGATCGCCGTGTCCTCCGCGTCGCGCGGCCGGGAGGCGAGGAAGTCGGCGTACTTCGGGCCGCCCTGCTGCGGGGCGGCCTCCAGGTGGTGCGGGTCCTCGGCGTGCACGATCAGCAGGCCGTCGAAGGAGGCGATCTCGGCCAGCGACCGGGCCAGCTGCTCCTGGTCGAGGTGCGGGAACTCGTCCACGCCGGACGGTGACAGGAACGCCTTGAAGCCGAAGACACCGGCCTCGTGCAGCGGGCGCAGGTCCTTGACGTTGTCGGGCAGCGCGCCGCCCCAGAAGCCGACGTCGATGTGCGCCTTGTCGGCCGCGACCTGTTGCTTGACGCGGAGGTTCGCGACGGTCGTGGTCGGCGGGAGGGAGTTGAGCGGCATGTCGACCAGGGTCGTGATGCCGCCGGCGGCCGCCGCGCGGGTGGCGGTCCAGAAGCCCTCCCACTCGGTGCGGCCGGGGTCGTTCACGTGCACGTGGGTGTCGACCAGGCCGGGCAGCAGGACGTCGTCGCCGAGGTCCTCCAGGCGGGCACCCTCCGGGACGGGGGCGTCGTACGGCAGTACGGCCGTGATCGTCCCGGCGGACACGGCGACCGAGGCGGCCCGCGTCCCCTCCGGGGTGATGACGCGCGTCGAGCGCAGCACCAGTTCAGCGTCGGACACCCGGACCCCTCTCTCTGCCGCCGTTTTACTTCCGCGAAACGGGATTTACACCCACGCAACGGAATTCAACGTTCTGTTGAAGGAGTCTTCACTCCCGCTCCCGCGCCGTCAAGGGCACACTGCATCCCAGGGGCCGGCAGGCGCCCACTCTGGACGTTTCCACAGAGCGGAATTACACTTCCGGAAAGCAGAACGTAGCTACGCACGACCGGGGAGTCAACCGACTGCCGGGTAGGCTTCTGCCCTTCCCGCCAGTCCCGAAAGGAACGCGCCGTGCCGACGTCCAGCGCCAGCACCACCGACTCCGCCAAGTCCGGCGGCGGCGTCCAGTCCCTTGAGCGCGCCTTCGATCTGCTGGAGCGGATGGCGGACGCCGGCGGCGAGGTGGGCCTCAGCGAGCTGTCCGCGAGCAGCGGGCTGCCGCTGCCGACGATCCACCGGCTGATGCGCACGCTGGTCGCCTGCGGCTACGTACGCCAGCAGCCGAACCGCCGGTACGCGCTCGGGCCCCGGCTGATCCGGCTCGGCGAGTCGGCGTCCCGGCTGCTCGGCACCTGGGCGCGGCCGTACCTCGCGCGGCTGGTCGAGGAGACCGGGGAGACGGCGAACATGGCGCTGCTCGACGGGGACGAGATCGTGTACGTGGCACAGGTGCCGTCGAAGCATTCGATGAGGATGTTCACCGAGGTGGGCCGGCGGGTGCTGCCGCATTCCACGGGAGTGGGCAAGGCGCTGCTGGCGAATGTGCCGGACGCCGAGGTGCGGGCGCTGCTGGGGCGGACCGGGATGGCCGCGGCGACCGAGAAGACGATCACCACTCCGGAGGGGTTCCTGGAGGCCCTGGCGGAGGTGCGGCGGCTGGGGTACGCCGTGGACGACAACGAGCAGGAGGTGGGGGTGCGGTGCCTCGCGGTGTCCGTGCCCGATTCGCCCACCGCGGCCGCCATTTCGATCTCCGGGCCTGCGGGGCGGGTGACGGAGGCGGCGGTCGAGAAGATCGTGCCGGTGCTGCAGCAGGTGGCGGTTGAGTTGTCTCAGGCGTTGGTGAGTTCAGGGGCCTGAGCGGCAGGGACGGGTGCACCGTTGGCGGGTGCGGGTCGCGTGTGGCTGGTCGCGCCCACGCGGCGGAGCCGCAAATCGATACAGCCCCGCGCCCCTTACGGGGCGCTCAGCGTCTCGGCGTTTCACCGAACAGGTCCACCGCCTGGCGAACGTCCGACAGGCCCCGGGACAACGCGCTCATCGAACCGATCGCGCCCGCGATCAGTAACAGGGAGCGGCGCAGGCGTGGGATCTCCGGCATGCCGCCGGTGGCCATCGCGGCCAGGGCCGCCAGCTCGTCCTCGGCTATCGCGCGGTCCGGGAACTCGGCCGGATGCGCGGCCAGTTCGCGGCGCAGCCGGGAGACCGCCGTGCGTAGTTCCGTCACCCTCGGATCCTCGTCACTGCCGGTCACTGGCCTCTGTCCCAAGCTCCGCAACACAGCTCTCCCCCCTCGCCAGGTGCCCCTGAACGGTGGTCGGGCGCCCGGGGACGCGGGTCAGTAAACGCCCTCCCGTGCGGGCAGCGCTACAGCGCGGACCGAATTTCAGCCCTTCGGAACCGGCCGCCCGCTCCGGCGTCGGGTATGCAGGACGCATGACGGACACGCATGACCAGATCGCCGGGCTGCTGCTCGCCGCCGGCGGTGGCAGACGGCTCGGCGGGCGGCCCAAGGCGCTGCTGACGCACCGGGGCCGGCCGCTGGTGGAGTACGCGGTCGGCGTGCTGCGCGCGGGCGGCTGCGGGCCGGTGCACGTGGTCCTGGGGGCCCGTGCGGGCGACGTGCGGGAGCGGGCCGAACTCGGCGGCTGCGTGGTCGTGGAGAACCCGGACTGGGCGGAGGGCATGGGGTCCTCGCTGCGGGTGGGGCTGGAGTCGCTCGCCGGGGCCGGGGTGCGGGCCGCACTGGTGTCACTGGTGGATCAGCCGGGGATCGGGAGCGCGGCCGTGGCGCGGGTACTCGGCGGATACCGGGACGAGGACTCACTGGTGTCGGCCGCCTACGACGGGGTGCGCGGGCATCCCGTCCTGTTCGGCTCGGCCCACTGGGCGGGGATCGCCGCGAGCGCGACCGGCGACCGGGGCGCCCGCGCCTACCTCAGGGCCCACGAGGAGGAGATCACGCTCGTCGAGTGCGGGGACGTGGCCGAGCCGTACGACATCGACACGGAGGCGGACCTGGGCCACCTTGAGTGAACGGGGTGGCACTGAGCGCCACCTTCGCTCGACCCGGAGAATCTCGACATCAACAAACCATTGAACTTCCACAATGAGGAAACTAGTATCCACTGTTCAGAAGCGCCCGGCACCTGAGCGGGTGCGCTTCGCTCCACCCGGAACGACTGGCACCCGGTGCCACCGCTGAAGGAAGTGACAGCTCATGTCCGCACCAGCGCCGTCTCCGCCGGCCATCGTCGACGCCGCGCCCCTGCCCCGGCAGGAGGAGGTCCTCACCGACGCGGCGCTCGCCTTCGTGGCCGAGCTGCACCGGCGGTTTTCGCCGCGCCGTGCCGAACTCCTCGCCCGCCGCGCCGAGCGCCGCGCCGAGATCGCCCGCACCTCGACCCTGGACTTCCTGCCGGAGACCGCCACGGTCCGCGCGGACGACTCCTGGCGGGTGGCCCCCTCCCCCGCGGCGCTGAACGACCGCCGGGTGGAGATCACCGGTCCCACCGACCGCAAGATGACCATCAACGCCCTCAACTCGGGTGCCCGGATCTGGCTCGCGGACTTCGAGGACGCCTCCGCGCCGACCTGGGAGAACGTCGTCCTGGGCCAGCTGAACCTGATCGACGCCTACACCCGGACCATCGACTTCACGGACCCGGCGAGCGGCAAGTCGTACGCCCTGAAGGCCGACGAGGAGCTGGCGACGGTCGTCATGCGGCCGCGCGGCTGGCACCTGAACGAGCGGCACGTGGAGGTCGACGGCGAGCAGGTCCCCGGCGCCTTCGTCGACTTCGGGCTCTACTTCTTCCACAACGCGCAGCGGCTGCTCGACCTCGGCAAGGGACCGTACTTCTACCTCCCGAAGACCGAGTCGCACCTCGAAGCCCGGCTCTGGAACGACGTGTTCGTCTTCGCGCAGGACTACGTCGGCATCCCGCAGGGCACCGTCCGCGCCACCGTGCTGATCGAGACGATCACCGCCGCGTACGAGATGGAGGAGATCCTCTACGAACTCCGCGACCACGCCTCCGGGTTGAACGCCGGCCGCTGGGACTACCTGTTCTCCATCGTGAAGAACTTCCGTGACGGCGGGCCCCGGTTCGTCCTCCCGGACCGCAACGCCGTGACGATGACCGCCCCGTTCATGCGGGCGTACACCGAACTCCTCGTCCGCACCTGCCACAAGCGCGGCGCGCACGCGATCGGCGGCATGGCGGCCTTCATCCCGTCCCGCCGGGACGCGGAGGTGAACAAGGTCGCCTTCGAGAAGGTGCGCGCCGACAAGGACCGCGAGGCGAACGACGGCTTCGACGGCTCCTGGGTCGCCCACCCCGACCTGGTCCCGATCGCCCTGGAGTCCTTCGACCGGGTCCTCGGCGACAAGCCGAACCAGAAGGACCGGCTGCGCGAGGACGTCCACGTCGAGGCCGCCGACCTGATCGCGGTCGACTCGCTCAAGGCGAAGCCGACCTATCCGGGTCTGGTCAACGCCGTGCAGGTGGGCATCCGTTACATCGAGGCGTGGCTGCGCGGGCTCGGCGCGGTGGCCATCTTCAACCTCATGGAGGACGCGGCCACCGCGGAGATCTCGCGGTCGCAGATCTGGCAGTGGATCAACGCCGGAGTCGAGTTCGAGAACGGCGAGAAGGCCACGCCGGAGCTGGCCAGGAAGATCGCCGCCGAGGAACTCGCCGCCGTCCGCGCGGAGATCGGCGAGGAGGCCTTCGCGGCCGGCCACTGGCAGCAGGCCCACGACCTGCTGCTCACCGTCTCCCTCGACGAGGACTACGCGGACTTCCTGACGCTGCCCGCGTACCAGCAGCTGCGCGGCTGACCTACTCCGGCGCCGGCCTGTCCGAGTGGCCCAGGGACTTCCCCGGGGCCACTCGGTCGCGTACGGCCTGCTTCACGGCGGTCGGCTCCGGGAAGCCCTGCTCGCGCCGGTCCCAGACCACCTCGTCACCGACCCGGACGACGAAGACGCCGCCCTTGCCCGGCTTCAGCGCCAGCTCCGTCAGCTCGGTCTCGAAGGTGGTCAGCAGCTCCTGGGCCAGCCAGGCCGCCCGCGGCAGCCAGCGGCACTGGGTGCAGTACTCGATCTCGACGCGTCGGCTCTCACTCATCCGGGCATCGTAACCGAACGTGATCACCCGGCGAGTTCACCGGCGAAGTGGCAGGCGGCCCGCTGTCCGGCCGGTGTGAGCACGAGCTGCGGGTCGGTGTCCGCGCAGACCGTGCGCTCCGGGTGCGCCAGCGGGCCGATCGGGCAGCGGGTGCGGAACCGGCAGCCGGAGGGCGGGTTCGCCGGGCTCGGCAGGTCGCCCCGCAGCACGATGCGCTCGCGTGCGGGTGCCTTGAGGTCCGCCGCCGGTGACGACGACAGCAGCGCGGCGGTGTAGGGGTGCTGCGGGTTGCCGTAGACGTCGGCGACGTCGCCGTACTCCACGATCCTGCCGAGGTACATCACCGCCACCGTGTCGCTGAGGTGCCGTACCACCGACAGGTCGTGGGCGATGAACAGGTAGCCCAGGCCGAGTTCGCCCTGCAGCCGTTGCAGCAGGTTGATGATCTGGGCCTGGACCGACATGTCCAGTGCGGAGACCGGCTCGTCGAGGACCAGGGTGCGCGGGCGGCGGGCCAGGGCGCGGGCGATGCCGATCCGCTGGCGCTGGCCGCCCGAGAAGGCGTGCGGATAGCGGTCGAGGTGCTCGGGGCGCAGCCCGACCTGTTCGACCAGTGCCCGCGCCTCGGTTTCGAGTTCCGCTCCGCCGATGCCCCGCAGGCCGAGGGCCTCGGTGAGGGACTGCCGGATGGTGCGGCGCGGGTTCAGGGAGGCGTAGGGGTCCTGGAACACGTACTGGACGGAGGAGCGGACCCGGGCGAGGTCCGCCTCGCGCATGGCGCTGACGTCGGCGCCGTCGACGAGGACCGATCCGCCGGCGACCGGGTTGATGCCGACGACGCTCCTGGACAGCGTGGACTTGCCGCAGCCGCTCTCGCCGACCAGCCCCAGGGTGCGGCCCGCGTGCACGGTCAGGCTGACCGAGTCGACGGCGTAGACCGGGGGTTCGCGGTGGAACAGTCCGCGCCGCCGCGATCCGACGTCGACCCGCAGGTCGCGGACCTCCAGGACGGGTACGTCCGTCGCGGGCGCGGCGGGGCGCGGTACGGGGGCCGCCTGCTCCTCGGTGCGGGCCGCGGTGACGTCGGCTCCGCGCTGGGAGACGAAGCAGGCGGCCGTCTGGCCCGAGGTCCCGATCTGCAGGAGGTCGGGGGGTGCCTGCGTGCACGCGTCCTCGGCGAACGGGCAGCGCGGGGCGAACGCGCAGCCGGGCGGGAGGGCGGCCGGGTCGGGCGGACTGCCGGGGATCGCGGGCAGCGGCGCGCCGTCGCGGACGTCGTCGATGCGGGGCATGGCCGCGAGCAGGGCCGCCGTATAGGGGTGGCGGGGGTGGGTGAAGACCTGCTCGACGGTGCCCTTCTCGACCGTGCGGCCGCTGTACATCACGACGACGTCCGTGCAGAGTTCGGCGACCACGCCCATGTCGTGGGTGATGATCGCGACGGCAATGCCGAGTTCGGTGCGCAGGCGGGCCAGCAGGCGCAGGATCTGGGCCTGGATGGTGACGTCGAGGGCGGTGGTGGGCTCGTCGGCGATGAGCAGGGCCGGGTCGTTGGCGAGGGCGATCGCGATGACGACGCGCTGGCGCATGCCGCCGGAGAACTGGTGCGGATAGTGGCCGAGTTTCGTTCGGACGTCCGGGATGCCGACCTGTTCGAGGAGTTCGGCCGCCCGCCTGCGCGCCGTCTTCCTGTCCACGCCGTGGACGGTCATGGCCTCGACGATCTGGTCGCCGACCTTCATCGCCGGGTTGAGGGCGGCCTGCGGGTCCTGGAAGACCATCGCCACCCTGCTGCCGCGCCGCCGCCGCATCTCGCGTTCGGGCAGCGCCAGGAGGTCCTCGCCGTCGAAGCGCACGCTGCCCGCGACGACCTCGCCGGGCGGGCGCAGCATCCGCATGATCGAGCGGGCGGTGACCGACTTGCCGGAGCCGGACTCCCCCACGATGCCGAGGACGTCACCGGGGAAGATGTCGAAGCTGACGTCGTCGACGGCCTTGACGGCGCCGCTGCGCAGCCGGAACTCGGTGCCCAGGCCCTCGACGCGCAGCAGCGGGACGCGCTCGGCGGTGCCGGGTGCCGGTGGCTCGGTCACGTGTGGGTCGGTCGTCGGGGTCATCGGCGATTCACCGCCTCGTTGAGTGCGTCCGACATCAGGCTGACACCCACCGCCAGCAGGAGGAGCAGGAGGGCGGGGCCGATGATGTAGGTCGGGGACTGGGACACGAACCGCAGGCCGTTGTTGAGGAGGACGCCGAGCGACGGCGTCGGCGGCTGGACACCGAGGCCCACGATGGACAGGCCGGCCTCGATGTAGACGCCGATGACCATCCAGACGGCGCCGTTGACGACGATGGCGTCCATGGCGTTGGGCAGGACGTGCCGGACGAGGAGCTGTCGGCGCGAGACGCCGAGCACCCGGGCGGCCAGCACGTACTCCCGGTTCTGCTGGGCGAGCCAGGCGCCGCGGGCCAGCCGCCCGGCGCTGGGCAGGCCGCCGATCAGGATGGTGAGGAACAGCGCGAACCAGCCGGCGCCGAGGACGGCCACCATGCAGACGCCGAGGATCAGCCCGGGGAAGCCGATGATCACGTCAAGGAGCCGCTGCACGCCCGCGCCGAGCCACTCCGACAGGGCGCCCGAGAGCCCGAGCAGCGTGCCGATCGCCATGCTCAGCGGTACGGCGGTGAGGACCAGGCTCAGGTCGACTCGGAGCCCGTAGACGCTGCGGGCGAAGATGTCCCGGCCGAACTCGTCGGTGCCGAAGAGGTGCCCGGCGGAGGGCCCGGCGAAGGTGTCCGCGCCCTGCTGGTCGAAGCCGCCCGGGAAGAGGACGGGCGCGAGCAGCGCGGCGAGCACCATCAGGACGAGGATCGCCAGCCCGATGACGCCCCGCGGGGTGCGGAACGCCGACAGGTAGCGGGCCAGCGTCGGGTTCAGCCTGCGCCGTAGGGCCACGGGCGGCGACAGGGGTACGTCGGTCATGGTCAGTCTCCCAACCGGATCTTGGGGTCGAGCGCCGCGAGGACCAGCTCGGTGACGATCTGGCAGACCACCGCCACGCAGACCACGCCGAGGATCAGCACCTGCAGGACGGTGAAGTCGCGTGAGGTCACGCTGGAGACGGCGAGCTGGCCGAGGCCGTTGCGGTTGAACACCGACTCGATGACCACGGCTCCGGCGAGCAGCGTGCCGATCTCCAGGCCGATGGCGACGACCGCGGTGCCGAAGCTGTTGCGCAGCACGTGGCGCAGCGTGATCCGGGTCGGCGAGGCCCCCTTGGCGAGGGCCAGGTCGACGTAGTCCTCGGTGCGGACCCGGGCCATCTCCGTCTGGAGCAGCCGGGCCACGCTGCCGGCGGGCGACAGCGCGAGCGCGACCGCCGGCAGCACCAAATACTGGATGCCGATCGCCGGATCGTGCACCACGCTGACCTCGCCGCTGACCGGCAGCCAGCGGTGGTAGACGCCGAAGACGAGGATCAGGGCGAGCGCGATCAGGAACGACGGGGTGGCGACCAGGATGCTGTTGCCCAGGTCGAGGACGGTCCGGGCCCAGCGGTGCCGGGTCGAGCCGGCGAGCACCCCGAGCAGCGTCCCGACGGCGACGGCGAGCAGGGTGGCGAACACGGCCAGTTCGACCGTGCTCTCCAGCCGGTCGCCGATGAGGCTCGCGACGCTGCGGTTGAGCAGGTAGGACCTGCCGAGGTCGCCGTGGAACAGGCCGGAGATCCAGTCCCCGTACTGCACCACGGGCGACCGGTCGAGGCCCAGCTGCCGGCGGACGGCCGCGATGTTCGCGGCCGTCGCGTCGGGTCCCGCGATGCTGACCGCGACGTCTCCCGGGGCGAGCCGGGGCAGGGCGAAGGCGACGACCGAGCTGGCGAACAGCACGAACACCACCGACGGCACCTTGCGCAGCAGGAAGCGGATCATTTCGACAGCCACGCCGTTCCGAGCTCGATGAAGCCCGCCTGGGTGGACCGGATCCCGCCCACGGCCGTCGTCCGGACCGTCAGGGTCGGGCGCGTGACCAGCGGGACCGTGAACGCCTGGTCGAGCAGGTAGTCGTTGTAGTCGTGTGTCGCGGCCTTCTGGTCGGCGGTCGAGGTGGCCGCGGACACCTTCTGGACGAGCGCCGTGTACTGCGCGCTGCTGAACTTCAGCAGGTTGCCGCTCGCCAGGTACTCGGGCCGGCTGACCACCTGGGAGGCGGGCGACTGGGCGTTGCTGCTCATCACCAGGAGTCCGGGGGCGCCCAGGTTCCGCGCGGCGATCTTCCCGTCGTACTCGGTCGGGCTGAGCAGGTCCGCCTTGGCGGTGATGCCGACGGCGGCGAGGTTGTTCTTGACGATCTGGAAGATGCCGGTGGACTCGGGGGTGTTCAGGGTGACGACGTCGAGCGTCGCGTTCTTCACGCCCGCCTGGGCGAGCAGCTTCTTGGCCTTGTCCGGCTGGTAGGTGTAGTGCTTCGCCTGGGTGGCGTCGTAGCCGACGCTGGAGGTCCGCCACGGCAGGTCGGTCGCCTGGGCCTGGCCGCCCTCGACCTGCTGGACGATGCGGTCGCGGTCGATCGCGTACTGGATCGCCTGGCGCACGGTCTTGTCGTCGAAGGGCTTCTGCGTGACGTCGAGGGCGAGCGAGATGGCCGATCCGCCGGAGGTCACCAGGGCGTAGCCGGACTGCTTGCTCAGGCTGCGGGCGTCGAGGGCGGCGACTCCCACGCCGTACTGGACGCGGCCGCTGCGGATGGCCGAGACGATGGCGGTCGGGTCGGTGATGACGTTGATCTCGATCTTGTCGAGGTGGGTGTCCTTGGCGTCCCGGTACTTCGCGTACTTGGTGAGCACGACCTTGCCGCCGGGCGTCCAGGACGTCCACTGGAAGCGGCCGGTGCCGTCGACGACCTTGCCGGCGGAGTTGCCCGCGTAGGTCGCGGGGTTGACGATCGGCATCGTCTCGAAGAGGTCGAAGATGTTCGGGGTCGCCTTCGAGAAGGTGAGTCTGAGCTCGTGGTCGCCCTCGGCCTTCATGGTCCTGATCTGGGCGGCGATCGGCTGGTTGGCCGCGCCCGTCGCCGGGTCCTGCACCTTCTTCAGCGTGAAGATCACGTCGTCCGCGGTCAGCTTGCGGCCGCTGTGGAACGTGACGTCGTCGCGGAGCGTGATGTCCATGCTCCTGGCGTCGGCGGAGAGCTGCCACGACTTGGCGAGGACGCCGGTCGGCCTGCCCGTCGAGGGGCTGATCAGCGTCAGCGTCTCGAAGACCTGGTACTCGGCGAGCAGGTTGCCGAACGAGGTCTTCAGGAAGCCGCCGGGGTCGACGTCGGTCGCCTGGGCGACGGCGAGGGTGCCGCCGTCGCTGACCGGGCCGGAGCTCGCGGAGTTCGCGGCGGTGGGCTGGGTGGCCGCGCTGCAGGCGGCGGAGGCGAGCAGCGCCGCGCCCACGGTGGCGCCTGCTGTCAGCCGGCGGAAACGGGCCGGCAGGGTGAGTGACATCGGTGCTCCTTGCGGGAGTGCGAGCCGGGGAGGGCTCGGATGAGGGTTGTTGCGTGCACCGTGGGGGGACAGGGGGTGGTGGCCTGGTGGCCGTACGGGTCAGTGGTTGACGTGCATGTCGAGCGCGATCTTGCCCCAGGGGTGGCCGGACTCGACCGCGCGGAGGGCGGCCCCGGCGTCCTCGAACCGGAAGACGTCGCGGACCTGGGGGTCGAGCCGTCCCTCGGCCACCCGCCGGGCCAGTTCGGCGAGGGTCTCGGTCGAGCTCTGCCGGGACAGGGGGCGGGCCCCGAAGCGGGCCGCGGTCTCGGGGTCGGCGACCGTGAGGATGCGGCCGCCGGGCGGGAGCACCGACGAGACGGTCCGCAGCGCGTCGCCGCCGACGAGGTCGAAGACGGTGTCGGCGCCCTTCGGCAGGGCCGTCCGGAGCTGTTCGTCGAGGTCGGCGCCGTCGTAGGCGACCGGGGTGGCGCCGAGCGACTCGACGAACTCCCGTTTGGCCGTGGCGGCGGTGCCGGCGACGTCCACTCCGGCGGCCCGGGCGAGCTGTGCGGCGGCCGCGCCGACGCCGCCGCCGATCCCGAGGATCAGCAGGGTCTCACCGGGCCCGGGGGCGAGCTGGGCCAGGCCGTCGTGGGCGGTGCCGGCCGCCACCGGCAGCACGGCCGCGTCGGTCCAGGAGACGGCGGCGGGCTTGTGTGCCGTCTGGCTCGCGGTCAGCAGCGCGAAGCGCGCGTAGCCGCCGCAGCCGCGGGCGCTGGTGCCGAACACCGGGTCGCCGACCGCGAACCCGTCGACGCCCGGGCCGACTCCGACGACGACGCCCGCGGCCTCGCGGCCGAGGACGGCCGGCAGGTCGAGGTGGAGGAAGGCGCGGTGCAGGCCGGCCCGGACCTTCCAGTCCACCGGGTTGACCCCGGCCGCGTACACCTCGACGAGGAGTTCGTCCGGTCCCGGCACGGGCATGGGCAGCTCCAGGAAGCGCTGCGTCTCCGGTCCGCCGTAGGCGGTGAATCCGTAGCCGGTGAATCCGTCGGCGGTGTTTCCGTCGGCGGTGTTTCCATGGGCCGTAGGCACGGTGGTTCTCCTGACGGGTGCCGGGGTGTTCAGTGGGGCTGCCGGGCCCATTCGCCGCAGAGCCGGACGCTCTCCTCGGGCGTCGCCTGGGCGCCCTTGTCGACCTCGATGACGAGCCAGCCGTCGAAGGTGTCCGGCAGGGCGGCGAGGGTGGCGGGGATGTCCACGGAGGCGTGGCCCGGTTCCGCCCACAGGCCGGCGAGCACGGTCTGCTGGTAGGTCCAGCCCTCGGTCCGGCCGCGTCCGGCCACGTCGGCGTGGAAGTCCTTGACGTGCATCGCGGCGACCCGGTCAGCATAATCGCTGATCAGACCTATGACGTCGGCGCCCGTCCAGCCGAGGTGGCCGATGTCCGGGCCGAAGGACAGGACGTCCGCCGGGACCGTGTCGAGGATGAAGCGGGTCTCGGCCTCGGTCTCCGCCCAGGTGCCGACGTGCGGGTGGAAGGCGGCGGTGACGCCGTTGGCGCGCGTGGTCTCCCCCATCCTGGCGAACACGTCCCGGACCCGCTCCAGGCGCTCGGGCGTGCCGTCCGCGCCGACCGCGGGGCGGTGCACCCGCGGGGCCTGCTTGTTCATGCCGGTGGCCACGAAGACGGTGGGCAGGCCGAGTTCGGCCATCTGCGCGCTGATCCGGTCGGTCTTGTCGAGCAGTTCGCGCAGGCTCGCCTCGTCCTCGGGCAGCGGTCCTGAGATGTAGCCGGGGGCGGGCAGCAGACCGTGGTCGGCGAGGAGCCGGCCGTACTCGGCGGTGGTGAGGTCCGCGGGTACCTCGGCGTGCACGGAGCGGATGCCCACCTCCTGGATGACCTTGAGGCGGTCGGCGAGCGGCGGGGCGAGGGTGGGGTCGATCCAGCCGTCGTCGGTGGCGATCCACTGCAGCGGGTTGATCGCGATCTTCTCGGGGCTGATGGTCACGGGGGTCCTTTCGGGGCGTGGTCGGCGCCAGGCGGATCAGAGGGCGTGGTCGGCGCCGGGCGGATCCGGGGGTGTGGGCCGGTGTCAGGCGGAGTAGCGGGGCTCGGGGCGTTCGCAGGTGGTGTCCAGGTGCACCGCCCGACCGGACCGGGAGGCGTCCTCGACCGCGCAGAGCGCTTCGAGGACGTGCAGGGCGAAGGTGGCGTCGGCGCGGTGCGGGCCGCCCTCGACGGCGTTCGCGAGGTCGCGTACGCCGAGTCCGCGGCGGGCCTGTTCGCGGGTGCCGACGGCGCCGAAGAGCTCGACGGCCGGTTCCAGCACGGTCCAGTCGGCGGCGCCGTGCCGGCGCAGGCGTACGTCGCCGTCGAAGTGGTTGGGGTTGGGGAGGGAGAGGGTGCCTTCGGTGCCGTAGATCTCCACGGCGGGCAGGTCGGTGTCCCAGACGTCGAAGCTCATCTGGGTGGTGCCGATGACGCCGGAGGCGAAGGTGAGGACGGCCGCGGCGTGGGTGGGGACGGTGACCTCGATGGTGTCGACGGTCCGCTCGGGTGCGGTCACCGTCCGCAGGGGCGCGCCGATCCGGCTGGCGGCGGCCACCGACCGGACCGGGCCGAGGGCGTTGACGAGGATCGCGACGTAGTAGGGGCCCATGTCCATCACCGGGCCGCCGCCCTCCTGGAACAGGAAGGCGGGGTTCGGGTGCCAGGTCTCGGCCTTGCTGTGGCCGATGAAGGCGGAGGCGCCGATCGGGTCGCCGATCGCCCCGGAGTCGACCGCCTTGCGGAGCGTCTGGCTCGCGCTGCCGAGGAAGGTGTCGGGTGCGGAGCCCAGGAGGCGCCCCGTGCGGGCCGCCGCCGCCAGCGTGCTGCGGCCCTCCTCGACGGTGGTGGCCAGGGGCTTCTCGACGTAGACGTGCTTGCCGGCTTCGAGGGCGGTCACCACGGTGCGGGCGTGGTGCACGGGCGGGGTGAGGTTGACGAGGATGTCCACGGTGTCGTCCGCGTAGAGTTCGGCGTCGTCGCCCCAGGCCGGGACGGAGTGCTCCTCGGCCGCCTGTTTGGCACGGTCCACGTCGATGTCACCGACGCGGACGATCCGCAGCTCCGGGAAGCGGGCGAGGCCGGTGACGTACCGGCCGAAGATGTTGCCGCTGCCCAGGATGCCGATGCGATGCGTCTGCTTGGCCATGCCGTGGTTCCTCTCCGGAGGGCGATGGGGATGCGGGGGTGCGGCGCGGCGCGCGGCCGTGCCGGTGCGGGTGCTGGGGTTCAGGGGGTTCTGGGGTGTTTCACGGGGCCTGGACCGGTGGTCCGGCGGGAGCGGCCGCTCAGGCCTGACCCGGGGGCCGGTTCCGGCGGGGTTGCCCGGTAGTGAACTGCCGTGCCGGGCTGGGGGACGAGGGCCGCGGTCCGGTGAGCAGAACACCGGGGGTCGCGTTATCGAATCGTGCTAACCGGGGATGGCGGGACGCCGGACGGCCTGTGCGGGGGCCTGTCGGCGAGGGGTGCGCGGCTGCCGAGCCGTCGGGTCCGCCGAGGCTCGTGACGGTGAAGAAGCGCAGGTCGGAGGCGTACCCGAGGATGGCGCCAGGGGTGCGGCACAGCTCGGTACGAGACCGTGGACACGGGGTGCCGGCCTGCCGCTCGGAGGGGGTGGTCCGGCACCCGGACACGGCCGTGACGGACGGCGGGCGGTCCAGGGAGCGATCCGATCTCATTGCTTCGGATGCCTCCTCCGGATAGGTTGAGCGATTTTTTCGAGCCGTCCGGAGGTCATGGGCTGCCGTCGTCGAACCGGCCCCGGCATGAACGCCGGGTTGCCCCACACCATCGGTTGGTTCGTACGCAAGGGACAAGATGCCGCTTTTAATTTTTCGCGCGCACTAAAACCGGCCGAATCCGCCCCGCTGTCCCGACTTGACCGTGCCTGTTGACGTGCGGCCCCCGGGCGCCGGATGGTGATCGGCGTGAGGAGGCGGAATCAAGACCGTGACCGTACATAAAGAGGCCGCGACAGCTCACAAACACGGGCTGTACCCGCCGTTGCCGACCGCCCTGCTGCCCGCGGTCCCCCTGGGGCTGCGCGCGGTCCTGGAACTCGTGGTCTCGGGCGAGGCGACCAGCAGGGCCGAGATCGCCCGGCGCACCGGACTGGCACGCTCGACGGTCGGCCAGCACGTGGGCCATCTCGTCGAACACGGCCTGCTGGAGGAGATCGAGTCCGGCGAGTCGGTGCGCGGCCGGCCGCCGCGCGTGCTGACGCTCTCCGCACGCGCGGGCACCGTCGCCGTCGCCGACGTCGACACCTCGGGAGCGCGGATCGCGATCGCCGACCTCACCGGGCGGATGCTCGCCCGGGACACTGTGGACGTCCGTCTCGAAGCCGGGCCGGAGGTCGTGCTGGAGGCGGTGTCGGAGCGGATCCTCGGCCTGCTGGAAGGCGCCGGCCTCGACCCGGGCCGGGTCCGCGAGGTGGTGCTGGGCCTGCCGGGTCCGGTCGACGTCGGGCGCGGCTGCGCCGTACGGCCGACGGGGATGCCGGGCTGGGACGGCTACCCCGCCGCCGAGGCGCTGGGCGCCCGCTTCCGGGCCCCCGCCCGGGTGGACAACGACGCCAACCTCATGGCCCTGGGCGAGGCGAGCCTGCGTGAGGCCGACACCCCGCTGCTGTGCCTGAAGATCGGGGCCGGGATGGGGGCCGGGCTCGTCACCGCCTCCGGCGACATCTACCGGGGGGCGGACGGGGCCGAGGGCGACGTCGGTCACATCCCGGCCGTGGACGGCGGTGACGCCCTGTGCAGTTGCGGCAACGTCGGCTGCGTCCGGGCCGTCGCCTCGCACCGCGCCGTCCTGCGCGCCCTGGACATCCCCGAGACGACGGACGACGACCCCCGGCACGGCGAGCGCGAACTGGCCGAACGGATCGCCGACAGCGACCCGTTGGCCGTACGAGCCCTGCGCGCGGCGGCCACCGCGATCGGCGAGGTGGCGGCCATGCTGGTCCTCATCTACAACCCCCGCACCCTGGTCCTCGGCGGCCCGCTCAACGACCTCGGCGACGATCTCCTGTCGGGTGTGCGGGCCGTGGTGTACCGCCGTGCCCTGCCCCTGACGACCCGGGCGCTGATCATCACCACGACCCTGCCCGACGGCACGTCGACACTGCACGGCGGTGTCGTCCTCGCGCTGCGGAACGTGTTCAGCGAGCAGGGCATCGCCCGGCTGCTGGTGGAGAACGGCGGCACGGACTGACGATCCCGGCGCGCCGCCCGCCGGTCACCCGAGGTGCACCGACCAGTCCTGTCGCGCCGCGGGCTTGCCGTGCAGGTCGGGGACCTGCTGCAGCCAGGCCGGGCGTCCCCGCCGGGTCCTGGCCGCGCGGGCGGCCTCCTCGGCCGCGAGCTGGTCGCGGCCCGGGAAGTCGGTGGGGAGCCACTCGGCGGAGGCCCGCACCCGGGCCAGCAGGTAGCCGACGTAGGCCTCGCGCATCTCGTCGGGCGTGCCGAAGTCGGTGAGCCAGGCGTCCGGGACCTCGGCGAGGACGTCACGGAGCAGCTTCTCGGTCACCCTGGGCGCGAGTTCGGCGTCGGCGGCCCGGGTGTCGGGGCCGTACCGGCCGAGGGCGTGATGCCGGAAGTCGTACGCCTTCCCGGGGGCCGAGGTGTCCCAGCGGTGGTGGAAGACGAGGGCGGCGCCGTGGTCGATGAGCCACAGGCGCGGGGGTGCGATGCCGAGGGTCGGCCAGACCATGAGGTTGGAACTGTGCACCGTACGGTCGACGTTGACGGTGAGCGCGTCCAGCCAGACGATCCGGCCCGCCTCCAGCGGGTGCACCGGGAAGACCTCGGCGATCTCGGGGGTGAAGTCCTCCGCACCGGGCAGGAAGTCCATCCCGAGGTTGACTCCGCCGCTGGCCGCGTGCAGGTCGCGCACCTCCTGGTGCGGTTCGTGCCCGGCGATGGCCGGGTCGAAGTGCACCAGGACCAGCTCGGGGAACCGCAGCCCGAGCGCCCGCGCCAGCTCCCCCACGATCACCTCGGCGACCAGCGCCTTGTGTCCCTGCGCGGACCCGGTGAACTTGACGACGTAGGTGCCGAGGTCGTCGGCCTCGACGATGCCGGGCACGGAGCCGCCGGAGTGGAGGGGCGCGACGTAGCGGGTGGCGGTGACCTCCCTCAGCATGCTCGCCCCTCGTTCTCCGGCCTCGGACCTGAAGTGACCAGCCTAACCGGGCGTGCCGGGCTGCGGCTCAGCGACCGCCCTCGCGGCTCTCGACGCGGAATCCGGACCCCCGCCGGTTTCAGGCCAGCGGATTCGGCAACGGCAGATAGCGTGCGTCGGCCCCGTCCGCGCCGGTCCAGCGCAGCAGGAGGTTGGTCTTGCCGGGCAGGGTCGGGGAGGCCAGCAGGTCGGCCACCTCCGGGAGCGGGTGGCGGGCCAGCTCCCTGCGTGCGGCCGGCCACGGGTCGAACCCGGGGTGGCGTTCGGCGAGCGCGGCGGCGACCTCGGTCAGGTGGTTGACGACCAGGCAGTACACCAGGCGCTCCCATCCGGCGGCGCGGTCCACGTCGGCCAGCAGCTTGACCCCTTCGGCGTCCCGGTACAGGGCCTGCACCGGCATGCCGTCGGCGTCGACGGCGACCAGGGTGTTCTGCAGATGCGCCTCGATGACGACGCCGTGCTCGGCGAAGGCGGTCAGGGCCGGGGGTACGACGGCCCGCAGATACGCCTCCCACCAGGCACCCGGGTCCGCCGCCGCGGCCAGCGGGTCGCCGTCGAAGCCCTCCACCAGGCCGGCGGCGAGCAGCGGGGTGGCGCCCGGCAGCAGCGGCCCGCGCAGCCCGTCCCGGACCAGTACGGCCAGCTCCTCGAAGGCGAAGCGGGCGGTGCGGTAGCCGCGGTCGCCGAGCCAGTCGGCGGGCCCGCCCATCGCCGTGAACGCGGCGGTCGCGGCCGCGTCCGTCCGGCGCAGTCTGCGCAGGTCGTGGGCCCACAGGCGGCGGATGTCGTTGGTGATCCGGACGTCCAGGCTGAACTTCAGGAAGAGGTCGCGGTCCGGCTCGTACACCGTGCGGATCGCGGCGGTCGGCCAGGTCGTGAAGCCGCTCTCGGCGAGGCGCAGCAGCCGTCCGTCCGCGAAGGCGGGGGCGAGGTCGCGGGCGACCAGGTCGAGCTGCCAGGGGTGGGCGGGCAGCAGCCGGTAGCCGTCCGGTACGGCGGCCGGCGCGGCCAGTGCGTCCAGCGCGGCCGTGTCGCCCTCCTCCACCACCTCGTCCTCGCGGACCGCGAGCAGCACCAGCGGGAACCGGGCGTGCGCCTCGGGGGCGTACGGCAGCCAGGCGGTGACCGGGCCGCCGCCGCGCGCCTTGGGGGCGGGGTGGTAGGGATGGCCGGTGATGAGGGACTGCTCCGAGCGCAGATACGGGTCGTCGGGCGCCGTCGCCCGGGCGCGTGCCGTGAGCAGCGCGGCGACCGCGTCCCGGCTGTCGATCATCTCGGCCGGCAGGTCGCCGTTGGACAGCCCGGTGTGTCTGCGCAGTTCCTCGGCGACGAGTTTCACCAGTTCGGGGTGGCCGATCCGGTGCCAGGCGCCGTCCGCGTACACCTCGGGCGCGGTCGGCCGGCGTTCGCCGCGCACCCGCAGCAGCCGGCCGCCGCCGGGGAGCCGGTAGACCCGGCACGGCCCTTCCCCGGCGTCCGGGAGCGGCTCGGCCACCTCCCGCAGCAGGCAGTTGAGCAGGGGCGCGGCAGCGTACGCGTCGGCGCGTTCGCCGACCGCATCGCTGGGGAGCATGAGATCCACGCGTTCCATTCGTTCGCTACGTCCACACAGTCCGTTCCTGATCAGTATGTCGCTCGTCACCGGTCGTCGTGACCGTCGTACCCGTCCCCGAGGAGCCCTCCCGTGCACCGTCCCTCCCCCATCGAGACCCGGCTCGCCGCGGAGCTGGCCGAGACGCGGCCGGACCTCGTCGACCGGTACCAGGCCGAGCTGCCCGGCGCGCGGGCGGCGGTGCTGACCCGGCTGTGGCGGGCGCTGGCGCACGAGCCGCTGCCGTGGGTGGCGCGCCGGGTGCGCGGCGCGCACAGCCTCGCCCTGTGGCTGGCCGACGGGCGGGCGCTGCACGGGCCGCGGGCGGATCCGTACGCCACGGACGCGTATGTGACGGCCGTACGTCTGGACGGGGAGGCGTACGACGATCCGGCGCAGCTGACGACGGACCTGGGGTGGCCGCACTCGGCCGGGTTCGCCGCCGAACTCGGGCACAGTGTGGCGTCGTTGGCGCTCTCACGCGCGAATCAGGCGTTCTCCGCCGAGGACGCGGCACAGTGGCCGGCGCACGACTGGGAGTGGGAGCAGCGGATCGTCGACGGGCATCCCTTCCACCCCAACTGCCGTTCCCGGCCCGGTTTCTCGGTGGCGGAGCAGCTCGCGTACGGGCCCGAGCACCGGCCGGTCGTACGGCTGGAGACGGTCCCGGTCGCGGCCGCGGACTGCCTGCTGACCGGCGACTGGCCGGACGGACTCCGGGACGGGCAGCGGCTGCTCGTCCCCGTGCACCCCTGGCAGCGCGACCACGTCCTCAAGGGCGGCTCCGCCGGACCCTGGCGGGACGCGCACCCGCTGATGTCCCTGCGCACGCTCGCGCTCCCCGGCGGACCGCACGTGAAGACGGCTCTCACCGCCCGGCTGACCTCGTCCGTGCGGGACATCTCGGTGTACTCGGTCGGCGCGGCGATGACGTTGTCGGCGTTCGCCACCGACCTGGCGTCCCGTACCGGCGGACTCCTGCACATCACCCGCACGCTGGGCGCGGTGACCGCCGACTCCCCCGATCTGGCGGCGCTCCTGCGCGAGTCGCCGGAGGTCTACGCGGGGCCCGGCGAACACGTCCTGCCGGTGGCCGCGCTGGCCACCACCAGGCTTCCCGAATCACCTTCCTGGCTGGCGGAGTTCACCCGGCTCGCACTGACGGTGGGGCTGCAGCTGCTGGACCTGGGCGTGGCCCTGGAGGCACACGGCCAGAACCTCCTGGTCGTGCTCTCCGGGGCCGGCGCCCCGCTGCGCCTGGTCTACCGCGACCTGGCGGACATCCGCCTCAGCCCCGTCCGCCTCACCCGGCACGGCATCACCCCGCCCGGCCTGACGGGCCGCCTGGTGACGGACGACGAGGCGGTCCTGCGCCGCAAGCTGTTCGGCTCCCTGGTCGGGGGCGCCCTCGCGGGCACCGCGGGTTCGGGACCGGCCCTGGCGGCGGCCCTGGAGTCGGCCGTACCGCACCTGCGGGCCACCCCCGACCTGGCGGCTCTCCGCGAAGGCCCGCTGCCGGTCAAGGCGTTGACGCTGATGCGGCTGTCCCCCGAGGTGCCCGGGGACCAGTGGACGGCGCTGCCGAACCCACTCGCCGCTCTGCGTTGACGTGGCGGTCACTCCGGTTTCGGGCTCCGGACCCCGTTTTGGAGCCCGGCACCTTTGATCAATAGGATCCGCCGATGATCAGAACACATCGGCCGGCGGCAGGAGTCTGTGCTCTGCTCGCCGCCCTGGCGGCCGGGATCGCGTTCCCCGGCCATGCGGTCGCCGACGAGACCGAACAGGCCGCTCCCAAGGTGGAGCTCGTGCTGGACGTCAGCGGTTCCATGCGGACGGCGGACATAGACGGCGGGACGCGCATGGCCGCGGCCAAGCAGGCGTTCAACGAGGTGCTGGACGCGACGCCCGAGGGGGTCCAGCTCGGCATCCGCACGCTGGGCGCCAACTACCGCGGCAACGACCGCAAGGAGGGCTGCAAGGACACCGCGCAGCTCTACCCGGTGGGCACGCTGGACCGCACCGAGGCGAAGACCGCCGTCGCCACGCTCTCGCCGACCGGCTGGACCCCGATCGGCCCCGCGCTGCTCAAGGCGGCCGACGACCTCCAGGGCGGTGACGGGACCCGCCGGATCGTCCTGATCAGCGACGGCGAGGACACCTGCCAGCCGCTGGACCCGTGCGAGGTGGCCCGCGAGATCGCCGCCAAGGGCGTCGGGCTGACCATCGACACCCTCGGCCTGGTGCCGGACGCCAAGACCCGCGACCAGCTCAGCTGCATCGCGGACGCGACCGGCGGCACGTACACCTCCGTCCAGCACAAGGAGGAACTGACCGACCGGGTCGGCCAGTTGGTCGACCGGGCGGCGGACCCCGTGGTCACGCCGGTGGCGACCGAGGGGACGGACCAGTGCTCGTCCGCGCCCGCGCTGAAGTCGGGGCTGTACACCGACCGCGAGGAGTTCGGGCAGCAGCGCTGGTACAAGGTGGACGTCAAGCCCGGCCAGGAGCTGCGGGCTTCGGTGAGCGTCGCGGCCGACCGGGCCGTCAACGCCGACTACGGGGTGCTGCTGCGCGCGGTGACCGTGCACGGGCGGGAGATCGTGCGCGGCGAGGCGTCGGGGCTGGGCCGTACGGACGTCATCTCGACCGGGCTGCGGTACCCGAAGGCCGAGAGCGACGACGACGACACCACGCCGGAGACCGTCTGCCTCCAGGTGACCAACTCCTTCTCGGCCGCGTCCGGGGTGAAGACCAGTCCCGGTCTGCCGGTCGAGCTGACGGTCGACGTGGTGGACGGGCCGTCGAAGGCGAGCGACGTCGCCTCCTTCGGTCTCGGCCGCGGCTGGTGGCTGCTCGGCGCCCTGGTGCTGACCGGCTTCCTCGCGGGTCTGGTGTGGGGCTGGGTGTCGCGCTGGCGGGTCGCGGTCTGGAGGACCAACTGATGGGAATCACACGAGTGCTGAGCGCCGCCCTGCTGGCGGTGGGCCTTGCGGCGGGTCCGGCGGTCGCCGACTCCTCGCCCTCGCCGAGCGCCTCTTCGGACAGCGACGCGCCCACCCAGGCGGGCACGTCCTTCCGTACGGCGACCGAGATCGACCAGGGCCAGCAGGCGACGGCCAGCGGTTCCAGCGGCGACTACCTGTACTGGTCCTTCCCGGCCGACGCCGGCCAGCGGCCCGACGTCAAGGCGACGGTGAAGCTGCCCGACTCGCACGCGGGGCAGACCTGGCAGCTCGACGTGTACGACGGTCTGCGGCGCCGCCAGGCCTGCCAGTACGGCGCGCAGACCCGCACGGCCGCGCAGGGCGCCGCGTCGGTGGAGCTGGCGTGCGTGATGCGTACCGTGCGGGCCTGGTCGGAGCCGTGGGCCGACGACCCGCTGCCCGGCACGTACTACATCCGGCTGACGGTGGTGGACCTGACCTCGGCCGACCTCGGCCAGCCGGTGAGCGCCGAGGTGCGGGTGGACTCCAAGGACATCGGCGGCTCGGCGGCGGTGGACGGTTCGCTGGCCGAACCGCTGGTGCCGGGGATCGCGGTCAAGTCCGAGTCGGACGACAGCAGTTCCTCGTCCGACAGCTCCTCGTCCACGAAGTCGGCGGTGCTGTCCAGCATCGAGCCCGACGGCGGCTGGTCCTCCGGCTGGTGGAGCGACCGCTGGGTGTGGACCGGGATCGGCGGGGTGCTGGCCGCGCTGGCGGGGATCGGCGGGTACGCGCTGACGCGGGGGTCGGGGCGGCCGCGGGGCGTCTGACGACCACCTTGCCCACCCACCCACCCGACTCGCTCACCTGAAGAGCCCAGGTCCGGGGTGACGGCCCACTGCCACACCCCGGCCCCGGCCACTCAGCCGACTCGACCGGCTCGGTCGGCATGACCGCGAGACGTCGGCCACCGCTCCGCCCGCCCACCCACCCGACTCGGCCACCTGAAGAGCCCACGTCCGGGGTGACGGCCCACTGCCACACCCCGGCCCCGGCCACTCAGCCGACTCGACCGGCTCGGTCCGCTCGACCGGCTCCGCCCACTCGATCGGCTCGGGGGTCGGAGTCCGGCGGGACGGCTCCTTGTCAGGTCTCCCGCAGTTCCTTGGCCAAGGCCCCGTCTCCGGTCACCGTGACCCGCCCGTCCCGTATCGCCTGCGGCAGCGTCAACTCGCCCCGGGCCAGGGCCGCGCCCGTTCCCGTGTCCAGTACGAGTCGTGCGTCGGGCTCCGCCGGGGCGGGGCCGTCGCCGTACACCGGGCCGTTCTCGGCGCCCACGTGGAGGTGGAAGTGCCCCTCCCCCAGCCGGACTTCGACGAGCCCCTCGCCCTCCAGGCTCCGCAGCAGCGGCAGCGCGAACCAGTGGGCGCGTACCGCGTCGGTGGGCCGGCGCTCGCCCAGTTCGGGCTCGCCCCACCTGCCCAGGGCCTGGAGCACCGGGAGCAGTTCCCTGCCGCGCTCGGTGAGTTCGTAGACGTACGCGGCACCCGGCGGGGGCAGCCGCCGCCGGGTGGTGACCCCGTCCCGCTCCATGTCCTTCAGCCGGGAGGCGAGGACGTCCGTGCTGACCCCCGGCAGATCCGCGTGCAGGTCCGTGTAGCGCCGCGGACCGCCGAGCAGCTCCCGGACGATCAGCAGGGTCCAGCGGTCGCCGACCACGTCGAGGGCGCGGGCCGCGGAACAGTACTGGTCGTAGCTTCGGCGAGGTGACATGCGACGCAGTCTAGACAAGATGTTGGACTTTCCAAGCTCTCACTTGGTAAAACCAAGCAACACGAGTTTCCGGAGGGGCGCATGGAGTTCCGGCAGTCCAACAAGCTCAGCGAGGTCTGTTACGAGATCCGCGGACCGGTGATCGAGCACGCCAACGCGCTGGAGGAGGCGGGCCACAGCGTGCTGCGCCTGAACACCGGCAACCCCGCGCTGTTCGGCTTCGAGGCGCCGGAGGAGATCCTCCAGGACATGATCCGGATGCTCCCGCAGGCACACGGCTACACCGACTCGCGCGGCATCCTCTCCGCCCGCCGGGCCGTCGCCCAGCGCTACCAGACGCTCGGTCTGGAGGTGGGCGTCGACGACGTCTTCCTCGGCAACGGCGTCTCCGAGCTGGTGTCGATGGCCGTCCAGGCGCTGGTGGAGGACGGCGACGAGATCCTCATCCCGGCCCCGGACTTCCCCCTCTGGACCGCCGTGACGACCCTCGCCGGCGGCAAGGCGGTGCACTACCTCTGCGACGAACAGGCCGACTGGTACCCGGACCTGGCCGACATGGAGTCGAAGATCACGGACCGCACCAAGGCCGTGGTCATCATCAACCCCAACAACCCGACGGGCGCGGTGTACCCGCGGGAGATCCTGGAGGGCATCCTCGACCTGGCCCGCCGGCACGGCCTGATGGTCTTCGCGGACGAGATCTACGACCAGATCCTGTACGACGACGCCGTCCACCACTCCACCGCGGCGCTCGCCCCCGACCTGGTCGTCCTCACCTTCTGCGGCCTCTCCAAGACGTACCGGGTGGCCGGCTTCCGCTCGGGCTGGCTGGTCGTCACCGGCCCCAGGCAGCACGCCAAGGACTACCTGGAGGGCCTCACCATGCTGGCCTCCATGCGGCTGTGCGCCAACGCCCCCGCCCAGTACGCCATCCAGGCGGCGCTCGGCGGCCGCCAGTCCATCCGCGAGCTCACCACCCCCGGCGGCAGGCTGTACGAGCAGCGCAACACGGCCTGGGAGAAGCTCAACGAGATCCCCGGCGTCTCGTGCGTCAAACCGAAGGGCGCCCTCTACGCCTTCGCCCGCATCGACCCCAAGGTGCACCCGATCCACGACGACGAGCGGTTCGTCCTGGACCTCCTCCTCCAGGAGAAGATCCAGGTCGTCCAGGGCACCGGCTTCAACTGGCCCACCACCGACCACTTCCGCATCCTCACCCTCCCGCACGCGGAGACCCTGGAGACGGCGATCGGCCGGATCGGGCGGTTCCTGAGCGGCTATCGGCAGTAACCACCCACTCCCGCGGCAACGGGCTCGGTTGCTGTCGCGGGAGAAGTCAGAGGTCCGGGCGGATCTTGCCGCCAACATGTGCGATGCGGATCTTCCCTTCCTCCCCGATCAGGCGGAAGTGGATGCGGCCCGCTCCCGGGGTGAAACGGGCGTGGAGATGGAAGGTCGCCGGCTCACCGTCCAGGTCCTCGAACCGGCACACCCGCTTGCGGGTTTCGCCCTCGGGCGTCACCTTGCTCTGCCATTCCGGCTCGGCCGCCGTGGCCGGATCCCGGTCGGCCGCCGAGGCGTCCAGCCGCTCCAGGCAGCGCCGTACGGGCACCACCCAACGGGGGTCCAGATCGCTGAGCTGGGCTTCGGTGCGGGGCAGGAACTGCAGATGCGGGTACAGAGCAGCCCGGCGCTCCCAGATCTGGCGCCCCGTGGCGGCCCTGGCCAGGCCCGACTCCCGGATCCATGCTCGGTGTTCGTCGACGTGCGACGGGGCGGAGACGTGCCGGACATCGACCGTCTCGTGCTCGACCTCCAGGGAGCCGTCGTCGAGTTCGACGAGTTCGCTGCGTTCGAGACGGACCGTGAACGTCCGCCACTCAGGCGCCACCGGAAGGCTGACAGCGATGCCGTCCATGAAGTGCGCGGCCCCCAGCCCCAGGACCTTCTCGCCCTCGTGACGGTATTCCAGATGACCGTCGGCGTCCGGCGCCGGGTAGACGCTGCGGACCGGCGACCTGTTCTGGAGGGACAGCAGGCGCTGCCAGCGGGCGTGGTTCTTCGGGCCGGCTCCGATCCACTTGCCGATCGGGTAGCCCTCGGCGATTTCCAGCGACTTGAGCGGGACTTCGCTGATCAACGCGGTCCCGCCCGTGTCGACGCCGGCGAGGGCGCGGACCGCGTCGACGAAGTCGGTCATGGCCCGGTCCGCACGGGCCGGTTCGCAGGTGGTCGCCCAGGACTTCTCGTTCAGGAACAGCAAAGGCACGCGTTTCCCCCTCGATGGTGCTTCGGCCCGTCGTCAGTCCAGCAGTTGGTCGAGCGAGTTTTCCCACTCGTCGAAGAACCCCTCTGGCCACTGGGCGAGCATGCCGTCCTTGTCCATGCGCGGGCTGATGACCTCGGCGCCCGATCCGTTGCCGCGGAAGAAGTGAACGAGGGCGTCGTCCGCCTGCAGGTTCCCCCGTTTGACGGCGATCCGCACACCGTTGAGGACGTGGTCGCTGTGGGTCTCCACCACCAGCTGGGCTCCGGTGGCGGCGGCCGCCGAGATCAGGGCCGCCATCCTGCTCTGCCCCTTGGGATGCAGATGGGCTTCGGGGTTCTCCAGCAGGATCAGGCTCTCGGGGGTCGCGGTCAGGCAGGCGACCACGATCGGGAGGGCGTACGTGAGCCCGAAGCCGACGTTGGTGGGACGGCGCCGACGCGTGGCGTTGATGCCAGCGGTGCCGCCGAAGCCGTAGGAGAGACGGACAGAGTCGGTGCCCTCGATGGGGTCGGCCTGGAGGTTCACACCGGGGCAGAGTTCCTGCATCCAGGCGACGGTCTGGTCACGGAGCTGGGGCGAGGAAGCCCTGGCGTGACGCAACGGACCATCGGGGATCTCCCGTTCGCCGAAGTGCCGGAGGTAGTTGACGGTATGTTCGCCTCGGACGCCCAGGAAGCCGCGGTCGATGGCGATCCGCCGGGACCGCGGATAGGTGACGGCAGGCGTGATGCGGTCGGCGTGGAGGTACTGGAACGGCTCCCTGACAAAGAGGGGCAACGTCGGATACACCAGGGTTTCCATCACGTCCTCGTCGGGCTGCTCCGCATCGTAGCGGCCCACGAAACTGAACGGTTCGCCGTCGGCCTCGACCACGACAGCGACCGCAGGCGTGTCGGTGACGCCCAGGTCCTCCAGCTCGTCCGCGGGGCCGAAGTCGTCGTGCAGGACGTCTCGTGCACTGCCGAGCTCCACCAACTCGCCGTTGAGCAGCAACCCTTGGTCGGCTCGGGGGAGCTCGGTGTCCTCGAAGGACTGCCGCAGCAGACCGAGAGACTGGAGCACACTGCTCTTGCCGGACGAGTTCAGGCCGGTGAGGAGGGTCAACGGTCCCAGGGTGAGTTCGAGGCGGCGGAACGCCTTGAAGTTGACCAGGGTGAGTCGGGTGATCACTGTCGGCAGTCTCCGGGGCTCAGGAGAGGAGGTCTTCGAAGAGTTCCTGTACGGCGTCGAAACGCTTCCGTACCTTTTTGGGGTCGCCGGTGGCCACGGAGATGGAACGCTCGAAGTCCGGGTCCTCCATGAGGCCGGCGAACGCCTCCAGCACGTCCAGCTCACGCAGCCTGCTGTGGTCATCGTCGCCGAGCCAGGCCAGGTTCACCGCAACGGTCTCGAACAGGGCCTTGTTGATGGGCGACTTGCGCTGCTGACCCGCACGGTACTTGCGGAAGGCATGCGGTCCGAAGATGCTCTCGGCCGCCTGCATGGCCACGAGGAACTGTTCCCGCAGATCCTCCTCGTACATGGTGGACAGACGGTTGATGTGGTGCATGGCATCCGCCAAGAAACCGTCGAAGTCACCGATCCGGTAGTCGTTCGGCGAGGTCATCCGGAAGGCCAGGAAGCGCAGCGCCATCTCGCGGTCGGCCATCCGGTCACCGACCACGCTGCGGCCGGTGGCGTTGCGGAACGCTTCGGACTCGGCGAGTTCGGCGAGGAAGGTCCTGGCACGGCCCGGGATCAGGGCATGCCGGATCTCCTGCCGGGTGAGGGGTTCGCCGCCGGTGTTGATGCGGGCGAAGATGTTGAACATGACCGGTTCAGGAGTGCCGCGCCGGATGACGTGGACGACGACCTCGGTCTCGCGCAGCCGGATCTGAAGCTTGCCGGAGAGGTCCTGAAGTCTTGCTCCGGTGAAGTTCCGCAGGTACTCCAGGCCCGTCAGGCTCAACGGGCGGGCATGGACCATCCCGGCGTCGAAGAAGCGGGCGATCGAGGTCAGGCGCTGGATACCGTCCACGATGGCCCAGCTGCCGTCCTTCTGCTCGGCTGCGTAGAACGACGGGATGGGGATGCGCAGGAGCAGCGACTCGATCAGGCGGCTCTGTTTCTCGTCCGTCCAGATGCCGGCCCGGCGCTGGAAGTCGGGGGCGAGGTCGATCATCTCGTTGCGGAGCCGGGACAGCAGCAGGTCGATCGTGGTCGTACGGGTCTCGATGTCGATGTGCTCGGGGTCGAAGGGCGAGGTGATCTGATCGGCGCCTTCGTCGGTGTCCTCGCGTTCGACGTCGGTCGGCTGACCGTCGGAGGCGGTTTCCAGGGAGAAAAGGTCGTACTCGATGACGCTCTGGTCTCCGGTCCCCCGGTACCGCTCGTACACCGACCGCCGGTCCCGCGTACGCCCCTGGCTGCTGTCCTCCAGCCCGGCCATTGTGTGTCGTCGCCCTCGCCCTCGTGTCGCGCCCGACCCTGCCTGGGTCCTCGCCGCTCACCCTACCGGCCGTGATCCCGCGGTGACGGCGGAGCGGTCGGCGCAGCGGACACACGGGGTGGCCGTTGCTCCGGGACCTGGCTCCGGGTCCGCTGCGTCCGGCTCGGGCGCGTCCGTGAGGAGTGCTGCATCGACGACCCCCAGGCTGTCGCCCCGGGCGCGCGGACGACAGCTGTGGCGCAGGGCTCCGGCGACCAGGCGGGACAGGTCGCGTACTGCCGCGTCGCGGTCGGCGCCCTCGCCGAAGAGATAGCGCTGGTTGCCGTCCGCGAGCGTCGCGATCAGCCGCTCCGCGGTCTCCCGGACCCGCTCGCGGGCTGCGGTCGGCATCCTGCGGGTCGTATGCCGTGCCTGGACACGCAGCGCTCGGCAGAGGCGCGCGAAGGCCCGGCCGTGGACGTCGAGTGCCGAGTCCTGGCTGCGGCGGCCGTCCTGCATGAGCAGCATCTTCAGGAAGCGGATCGCCTCCACCCTGACGACACCGGCTCCGTCGGACACCGCCGTGGCGCGTTCGTCGGCGACCATGAGCGCGATGGACGTGGCACCGAACCCGGCGACGGCGCCGAACATCCACAACGGCGTGTCACCGGACCGGGACAACGACGTCGCCCACCAGAAGGGGAGGAGGACGGCCAGGACAGGCACCGCCTGGAACAGAACGGCGACACACCGGCCGGCGACGATACGGTGCCACCGGTCGACGAGTTCGTCCTGGTCCGGCCGCCCTTCCGCCGGTACGCCCTGCGCCGCCAGCTGCGCAAGCAAGGCCGCCACGCGCCTGTCACCCGCGCCCCGCCGTTCGCACCAGACGGTTTGGTGTAGGGGTCTCCGCACGTGGTGCCCCAGTGGGTGGACAGGGCCTCCACAAGGAGGAGGCCCCTGCCGCGCTCCAGGGCGGTAGACGGTGGGACAAGGGTGCCGGGGGTGGGTGGCCGCCGGTCGGGGCGGGGGTTCGTGACCTCGATACGGAGGGTGGCGTCGACGTGGTGGAGAGCGTGAGACACAGCCGGAAGTCACGGCCTCGCACCCGGCGGTGCAGCATCGCGTTCGTGGCGAGTTCCGCCACGAGAAGCGTCACCGTTCGGTTGGCCTCGCTGTCGTACGGCCAACCCCAGCTGTCGAGTCGCTCGGACGCGCGACGACGGGCGAGACGGACTCCTCCGGCATTGGCCGAGAGACGGAGGGTGAATAGGTGGGCGACGGAAAGGGCAATGTCGGCGTTCACGTCACCCTACGCCGACCAGCGACGACGACGGTACGTGGAGTCACTGTCCGGTCGCCGTCCGGCTCTGTCCGGGCGGTGCGACGTTACGCGGTGCGTCGTCGGCGGGTTGGGTACGCGCAACGGCAGCAGGTGGAGGTGTCCGAGCATGAACGGCGTGACGGGGCAGGGACTGCAGGGCGGCGACGACGAGGAATCTGCGGCACTACGGACCGTCGGACGGGTGGTCAAGACGCGTGCCGCGAGGGGAAGGGGCTGACCCAGGCCGAGTTGGGCACGATCATCGGGTACAGCGAGAAGCCGGTGTCCTCGGTGGAGCGGGGGCGGCGGGCGCCGAGCGGGACGTTCCTGGAGGCTGTGGATCGGCTACTGGAGGCGGGTGGGCTGCCCGTCGCCCTGAAGAGGGACGTGGGCCTTCAGCTTCGTGCATGATGAGGCTGCTCTCCGTCGGCCGATCGGAGGCGCAATGGTTCTGCGCCGACAGTTCGAACGACTGTTGCAGTTTGGGCAGTTGCGGAACGTGGAAATCCAGGTGCTGCCTATGGACTGCACGGACAACACCGGTCTCGATGGCCATTTCCATCTGCTACGGCTGGGGGACGGCACCCATTTGGGACACGTCGACATGCAGCAGCCACAGCACGCCCGACGGAGCTGCTCGCGTCGAGATCGCGTCCGGCCCGGGCACTGTCCACATACGCGACGCAAAGCACCGGCAGGGCCCCGGCTCGACTTCGGTCCTCAGCAGTGGGCCGTCTTCCTCTCGTACGCCGCCGCCCACTGACGGACGACATGCTGACGGCCGCGTCCGGTTCCGTCTCACCGGCGTTTCGCGCCGCGCCGCCCCACCACGATGTCCCGTTTCCACGCACGGTTTCCCGTGCCGTGCGGGCAGTCCCGGTTGTAGCAGCGCCAGTACCAGTTGCCGCGCTGGCCGCGGCGGATCTCGATGTCATCGTGCCGGCACGACGGGCAGGTGGGAGGTCGGGAGAACTCGGCGGCGTGCTGCTGTTCCAGGATCTTGCGCGCGAAGTGGCCCCCGTTCATCGTGATCATGATTTCCCGGGTCCAACTCTGGGACAGCGCGTTGAGGCTGCCGATCATCACTGTGCTGTCGTCCACCACCACGATCTTCTGGTGCATGACGTTCATACGGACCACGGTGTCGGCGACCTCCTTGAGTTCGTCGACCAGTTCGGGGCTCTTGCGCTGAAGGTCGTCGAACGGGTCCCGTACGAAGACGGTGACGTGGACACCGCGTTGCCGTGCTGCGTACAGGACGGGCAGCAGGGAGCGGACGCGTTTCTTCACCCACGGGGCCCACAGCCAGATCGACGACCGGGCCGCGCCGAGAACGCGTACGAAGGTGTCGTAGAACTCCGCTTCGTCGTCCACGTCGGTGATCTCGACATGCCGGGAGAGCACGTCGGCGAGGCGAGAGCCGAAGGGTCCGAGCAGTTCGGCGGCTTCCGGAGCCGACTGCGGTGCGACGAGCGCGGTGGCCCGGACCGTGCGAAGACGCTTCTCGTCCAGCATCCTCCCGACCGCGCCGAGGGCCAGCTCGGGGCGGCGCCCGCAGGCGAGGATGCGTTCGCGGCTGCCGACGATGTAGAGACGGTGCTGTACCCGGGTAATCGCCACGTTGAACAGCCGTACGCCGTTGCGCCGCCAGCGTCCGGCGTCTTCGGCGCGCGAGGCTTGCGCCATCCACATCGCGCGGCCGGCCTGCGACTCGACCGTGTCGAAGACGACCACGGGGAACTCCCGTCCCTGAAAGCGGTGGGCCGTTCCGACCTCCGCCAGCGGCACACCGCTGCGGCCCCCGACGCCCTCCACGTCGCGCAGCGCCTCCAGGGTCGCCGCCTCCTGGTAGCGGTACGGCGTCACGACGCCCGCCGCCTCCCCGTCGTCACGGTGCAGCTCCACCAGGGCCCTGGCCAGCAGAGCGCCGGCCGGCCACCAGCCGCTCGCGGCGCTCATCCGCTGGGGCACCCCGATCTCACCGATGCCGTCGGTGTCGACCAGCACGATCTCCGCCTCGTCCGAGCCGCGCGAGCGCACCAACTGCCCGGAGATCAGGGTGCCGTCGTAGGCGATGGAGTTGGCGAGATCCATCACGGAGTGCCCGAAGCGGTTCTGCTCGACGAGTGTGATGCAACCGGGGTGGGCGTGAGCGGAGGCCGGGTCGTCGATGCCGCAAAGCTGGAAAATGTCGGGCTGCAGCCATCGCCGCACGTCGGAGCGTTCGCTCTCCTCGATGGCGGGCGAGAGCACGGCTCCGAGCTGCATGAAGTCGCCGAGCAGAACGGCGGCCGTCCGGGCGCGGCCCGACGCGAGGATCACCTCCGGGGCCGTGGCCGCCCCGGCCTCGTCCACCAGCACGACGTCGTACTGCTTCTCGTAGACATGCTTGTTGGTGCGGAAGCGCGCCAGCGTGGTGGCCACCAGCCGGGCACCCGCGATGACCTCGCCCTGAGCGTCGCGTGCGAGACGCTCGTACTCGGCCTGGACGGCCTTGTACCGCTGTTCCAGAGCCGGTCGGGCCTCCCGGTCACGGGCGGCAGCCGGTCGGAGCAGCTGAGCCTGCGCCTCAAGCTTCGCGTGACCGTGCGATTCCGCCGTGTCCACGAGCTGCTGAGCCGCTTCGACGGACTCCCGCGTGGCCTCGGCCTGTTGCCGCCGGCTCTCGACGTCCTCAAGAGCGCGCCGGGCAGCACCGACGGCTGCTGTCGTCTCACCGAGGCGCCGTCGACGCTCCTCGATCCGTTCTCGCGTATACGGAACGGTGCGTTCCAGGCCGTCCGCCTCGGCCAGGAGTTCGCGCGCCCTGCGATCGGCCACCCTACGGGAGTCCCGTGCGGTCGTGGCAGCGGCGACGTACTGACGCTCGGCCTCCTCCAGATCCGTTCGCCCTGTGGTGATCTGCTTCTTGGACCGCCATCTGGCTCGGCGGTTGCCCGCTTCGAGTTCCGCCAGTGCTTCTCGGGCCTGCTGCGCCTCCTGCCCGGCGAGCAGGGCCGTGGCCTCCGCCCGGGTGGCCGCGGAGTCCAGCCGACCGGCCTCCGCACGCAGACCGTCGACCCGCTGCCAGACCCTGTCCGCGGGCTCGCTCTCGTCAACGCCCCGCTGTGCCGCTTCCCGGTCGCCTTCGGCCTGTCGTACGGTGACCGCAGTCTCACGCTCCGCCCGCCGCAGCGCGTCGAGCCGGGCCTCGAAGGCGGCGACGCCGCCACCGGCTCCCTCCAGCGTGGCCCGCGCACGTGCATGGGCCGCGGCGTCGAATCCCGCGAGCCGCGATTCCAGCGCCTCCAGTTGTCGGCCCCGGGCTCCGGCCTCCGCCAACTGCCTTGCCTTCGACGTGAGTTCCGCGTCGACTTCGGCCAGCCGACCGCGCACGATGAGCGGCAACGAGACCTCGGGGTTCTCGGCGACCTCGCGAAGATGAGGCGGCCCCACCCGGACCACGTCCCCTGCGCTGTGCCGACGTTCCCTCACCACGCCCATGAGCGCGTTGTCAACCGCGATGTTGGTGGCCGAGACGAGCAGCACATGCCTGCCGCTCGCGATGAGGTCGCCGATCGCCTTGGTGAGGACCATGGTCTTGCCGGTTCCCGGCGGTCCCCACACCAGCCACACTCCAGAGCCCAGACAGGCCCGGTAGACCTCCTGCTGAGCGGGAAGCAGGCCGGCCGGCGCGGGCACGGCAGCCGGCGCGCCACCGGGCCGCCCCTCCGCGAGCAGCGCTGCGAGCGGGGCGTCCTGAAGGGTTCGGAACCGGTCCCGCAACGCTTCGACGAGGAAGGTCGGCGGCTGTTTGAATATCCACAGGTACGGGTCCGGCGGCTCGGCGAACTCGGCCACCCGTACCGTCAAGGCCGAACCGCTCTGCGTCGCGTCCAGCACCGCGTGACCCGAGTCGCCGGAGGGTTCCTCGGGTCCCGCAAGCCGAAGCGACTCGACCTGGTCCGCGGCCGTGTCGTTTCCGCGCACGTCGACGGTGAACACACCCGACTCGCCTGTGCGCACCGCACGGCCCACGCGCGTCCACGACGCGTTCCTGCCCGCTCCCCCTTCCAGAGCGAGCCATGCCTCCACCGCAGTGGTGATCTCCTCACGCCAGCCCACGCCCCGCCCGTCCCCCTCCGGCCACAGCAGCAGAACCGATAGCTGTACCACGGCCACCGGCCGTTCATGGCCGGGACCGCCCCGAATACGCCATGCCAGGTGCACTGCTCACGCTCTCCCGGGTAAGTCGTCCCCATGACCCAGCGGCCTCTGCTCCTCCTCGACGTCGACGGCCCCCTGAACCCCTTCCGGGCCCGGTTCCTGCGGCACCGCGGGTATGTGACCCGCAGACTGCGCCCCGCCAACTGGTCCGCCCGGCAGCGGCCCGGTTCCCGCGCGCTGCGCCGGGGGCTGCGGGTGCGGCTGCATCCGGGGCACGGGGCCCGGCTGCTCGCGCTGCCGTACGAGCTGGCCTGGGCCACCACCTGGATGCATCAGGCCAACGAGATGATCGGGCCGGTGGTCGGGCTGCCCGAGCTGCCCGTCATCGAGTGGCCGGAGCTGTTCGCGAAGGATCCGGACGGCCTGTACTGGAAGACCCGGACCGTCGTGGCGTGGGCGGCCGGGCGGCCGTTCGTGTGGGTGGACGACATGGTCACCGAACTCGACGTCCGCCATGTCGCCGAGCACCACGACGGGCCCGCACTGCTCCTTCCGGTGGATCCGCGGCACGGTCTGCGGGCGCGTGACTTCGCCGAACTGGAGCGCTGGGCTCTTAGCCTCTGACGTATGGCTGATGTCTTTCTCGTCCGGCACGGTGAGACCGAGTGGTCGCGGTCCGGACGGCATACCGGGTGGACGGACGTGCCGCTCACCGAGCACGGCAGGGACGAGGCGCGGCGGCTGGTGCCGTTGATCCGCTCGCACCGCATCGGTGCCGCCTTCGTCAGCCCGCTCCAGCGGGCCCGGGAGACCGCCGAGCTGATCGGGGTGCCCGACGCCCGGGTCGACGCCGACCTGCGGGAGTGGGACTACGGCGGCTACGAGGGCGTCACCACCGTGGAGATCCAGCGCACCCGGCCCGGCTGGTTCCTGTTCACGGACGGCGTGGCGCCCGGCCCGCCGGACCATCCCGGGGAGACCCCGGAGCAGGTCGGCGAGCGGGCCGACCGGATGCTGGCCAAGGTGGAGGCGGCCCTCGCCAACACCGAGGGGGTGGTGCTGCTGGTCGCCCACGGGCACTTCCTGCGCGTGCTGACCGCCCGCCGTCTCGGCCTGCCGCCGTCCGCCGGGGCCCTGTTCCAGCTGGCCACCGGGACGCTGTGCCGGCTGGGTACGGAGCACGAGCGACCGGTGATCGCGGGCTGGAACATCCGGCCGGGCGGGTAGCGGGACCAGCGGGACCTGGTTGTCAGTCCCCGGTCGTAGCCTTCGGAGAAGGATCCGGAGAAGGGGTCCGGAGCAGGGGACGGTAACGCGCTCGACGCCCGGGAGGTGTGCATCGTGACCCGACCGCCCACCGCCGCGCAGCGGCGGGTCATCGACGCCGCCGACCCGGTCACCGGGCGGCTGCGGGGAACCGAGGCGCAGCTGACGGCACTGGTGAGGCGCGGGCTCGCCTTCCGGCACCCGCGCCCGCCGCACGACCACTTCCTGACGCCGGCCGGACATCGGATACGGGAGGCTCCGGAGCCCCTGGCGCGGACGGAGCCGGTGGCCGCGGCAGCTGCCGAGCCGACCGGGGGGTTCGCCGCGCGGGTCGGCGGCGAGGAGTCGGCCGAAACCGGGCCCGCCCGGGCCCGTGAGGTGCACAGTGCCTGGCAGGGGCTGCTCGAACTGCGCCGGATGACCAACCCCGACGGCGCCACCGACCGGCCGTGCGGCTGGGAGCGTGCGCATCTGGTGCGGGCCGCCGCGCTCGCCCTGGAGGCGGCCGGGCAGCCACCCGAGGGGCCGGACACCCCCGGGTACCGGGTGCGGGCCACCCCGCAGCCGGATGCGGTCGCCGTCCACGCGCCGGAGAGCAAGGGTTTGCAGGCGTGCGCGGCCGCCCTGGAGCGGGCGGGCTGGCAGACGGGCGAGTACACGGAGCCGCGTACCAGAACGCGCTATCTGCTGGCATCGCCACGCCGGGTGTGACGCGCGTGCCAGGATGCCGACAAAGGATCAGTGCGTCGTACACGAGACGCCGTGCACGAGACGCCCTGCACGAGACGTCGTACGCGAGAAGGGGAAGTCGTGAGCGAACCGTATTCCGTCCGGGTGACCGTCCGTGGCTACGAGACCGATGTGCAGGGTCACCTGAACCAGGCGGTGTACATCAACTACGCCGAGCACGCCCGCTGGTCGCTGCTCCAGGCCGCCGGGGTGAGCCAGGCCGGGCTGGTGGGCCACGGGGTCGGCCCGGTGTCGCTGGAGACGACGATCCGGTACAGGCGGGAGCTGCTCGCCGGTGACGAGGTCGACGTGACCTGCGCGTTCCAGTGGGGCAGCGGCAAGACGTTCCGGGTGTTCCAGACGATCACCAAGGCCGACGGCACCGTGGCCGCGGAGGTCGAGGCGGTCGGCGGGCTGCTGGACCTGAAGGCCCGGAAGCTGGTCGCCGATCCGCGCGAGGTCTTCAAGGAACTGACGTCGGCCCCGGAGCTGTTCGGGTTCTGACGCGGTCCGCGCCGGCCACGCGGCCGTCTACACGTCGAGCAGTTCCGGCCGGTGCTCGGCGTCGTAGACCGCCCGGGCCTGGGCGATGTAGTGGCGGTTGTGCTCGGCCCAGTCGGTCAGCCGCTGCAAGGTCTCGTGCAACTCCAGCGCCACCGGCGTGAGTTCGTACTCCACGCGCGGCGGCACGGTCGGATACACGGTGCGGGTCACCAGGCCGTCGCGCTCCAGGTTGCGCAGGGTGAGGGTCAGCATCCGGCGGCTGATGCCCTCGATGCCGCGCTCCAGTTCCGTGAAGCGGATGGGGCCGTGCGAGGCCGCCACCAGGATCTGCACGCTCCATTTGCCGGCCACCCTGTCAAGAACCTCGCGGACCGGGCAGGCCTGCGCGTTCACGACCTGGCTGGTAACACCGGTGTTCCCCTGGGACATCGAGCTGCCTCCTTACGCGGTCCTCTCATGGTCACTCACCATGGACCCCGTTACAAGTCGTGCACCTTGCGCACGATCGGTTCCTGTTGATGTCCCTGGCGAGTTCACGGCGATTGCGGAGGCCAGAAGGCCATGTCGACCACGACCGGCACACCGGCCGCACCGGTGACTTCTTCCCGAACATACCCCCGCGGGGCGTCCCTCGTCGTCCTGTGCGCGGGCGCGCTGATGACGATCCTGGACGGCACCATCGTCACCGTCGCGATGCCCGCCGTCCAACGCGACCTGGGCTTCAGCGGTCCGGGGCTGGCCTGGGTGGTGAACGCCTATCTGATCCCGTTCGGGGGACTGCTGCTGCTGTTCGGCCGTCTGGGTGATCTGGTGGGCCGGAAGCGGATGTTCACCGCCGGGCTCGCCGTGTTCACCGCGGCCTCCGTGGCATGCGGGCTGGCGACGGGTCAGGGCGCGCTGGTCGCGGCGCGGGCGGTGCAGGGCGCGGGCGGGGCGATGACCTCGGCCGTCGTGCTCGGCATGCTGGTGTCGCTCTTCCCCGAGCCACGCGAACGGACCCGTGCCATCGCGGTGTTCAGCGCGGTGGGGTCGGTGGGCGCCACCCTCGGCACCTTCCTCGGCGGCGCGTTGACGCAGGCGCTGAGCTGGCACTGGATCTTCCTGATCAATCTGCCGATCGGGGTGGCGGCCTGGCTGGCCGCGGTACGGATCCTGGCCCGCGAGCCCGGTGCCGGGCTGCGCAGGGGCGCCGACGCTCCCGGGGCGGCCCTGGTCACCGGCGCGCTGATGCTCACCGTCTACGTCATCGTCGGCTCCGGCGACCGGAGCGCGGCCGCCACCCTGCTGCCGGCCGCGCTCGCCCTCGCGCTCCTCGTGGCGTTCACCGTCCGGCAGGCCCGGGCCGAACACCCGCTGCTGCGGCTCGGAATGCTGCGCTCCCGGGCGCTGAGCGGCGCGAACGGCGTACAGATCCTGATGGTCGCGACGATGTACGGCTTCCAGTTCATCGGCGCGCTCTACCTGCAACGCGTGCTGGGCCTCGGCGAGTTGGACACCGGCCTCGCCTTCCTGCCGGCACCGCTCGCGATCGGTGTCCTGATGCTGGGGCTGTCGGCGCGCGTGACCGGCCGGTTCGGCGCGTACCGCGTGCTCCTCGCCGGGCTGGTGCTCATCACCGCCGGGATGGCCCTGCTGAGCCGGGCGCCCGCCGACGGGTCGTACGCGGCCGACGTGCTGCCCCCGATGCTGCTCATGGCGGCCGGGTTCGCCGCGGCGATGCCCCCGCTGACCGGCCTCGCCATGGGCGGTGCCCGCGCGGAGGACGCGGGGCTGGCCTCCGGGCTGTTCAACACCACGCAGGTGGTGGGCGGTTCGCTGGGCCTCGCCGCCCTGTCCACACTCGCGGCGAGCCGTACCGACGGCCTGCTGCACGCGGGCGCGGAGCTGGTGCCGGCCACGGCGGCCGGCTACCAGCTGGCGTTCCGGGTGGCCACGGTGATCGCCGCGGGGGCCCTGGGGCTGGCGGCGGTCACGCTGCGGCCCCGGCCCGCCTGAACCGGGCGAGGCGGCCGATCAGGCCCCCGCGAACGCGCTCCGGTGGTCCTCGGCCCACTCCCGGTAGGTCCGGGGCGGCCGGCCTAGCACCGACCGGGCGTCCTCGGTGACCAGCGCGTTGCCTCCGGCACGGACGAACGCCACACCGGCCAGGACACCATCCGCCTGGGCCCCCTCCATGCCCCAGGCGACGCGGAGGAAGTCACGGGTCTCGTCCGGGGACAGGTCCCGGGTCGGGACCGGCCGGCCCAGGACCTCGGCGAGCACGGCGGCCTGACCGGGGACGGTGATGGCCTCGGGGCCGGTCAGGGTGTACGTCCGCCCCGCGTGCCCGGCGTCGAGCAGGGCCCGTACCGCCACCTCGGCGATGTCGCCGGGGTCGATCACGCCCGAGGCGCCGTCCCCGGTCATGTTGGGCACCGGTTCGCCAGTGCGCAGGGCCTGGAGCCAGGTCAGCGTGTTGGAGGCGAACGACGACGGCCGCAGCACCGTCCAGGCGAGCCCGCTGTCCCGCACGGCCCGCTCGCCGGCCACGTGCCACGAGCCGGAGGGACCCGTGGCCGGGTCGCCGGTGGCGATGGCGGAGAGCTTCACCAGCCGCGCCACGCCCGCGGCCCGCGCCGCGGCGACCAGCGCCGCGTCCTGCCCCTCGTCGGGTCCGGGCGGCCGCAGCAGGAACACGGCCGTCGCCCCGGCCGTCGCCGCGTCCAGGGCGGCCGGTTCGCCGTACGCCCCGCGCACCGCCTCCACCCCTGCGGGCAGCCGCGCCTTGGCCGGGTCGCGGGTGAGGGCGCGCACCTTCGCACCGCGCCCGGCCAGTTGTCGTACGACCTCACGTCCGATGGTGCCCGTGGCACCCGTCACCAGAATCATGTGGTCCACGGTGGGCCCGCCGAGGCGCCCCGCTCTTGGAAATTCCGGCACGCCCGGCCAGGCCGGACGCCGGCGCCGGGCCGTTACGGTGGAAAGGTGCCGATGACCATCGCCGAGCCGCTGCCGACCACACCCGAGGCGCTGCGCCCGTGGGTGTCGGAGGTGCGGACCATGTCCTTCACCGACCCGCCCGAGGGGACGTTCGTCCAGCTGCCGGACGCGGGGACCAAGGTGGTGCTGCGGGTGACCGGGGACGGACGGCGTGACCTGCTGGCCGTGGGGCCGCGGGTGCGGGCGGCCTACCACGAGGGGAAGGCCCACATCGCGTGCGCGGAGCTGCGCCTCACGCCGGGAACCGCCCGGGCGCTGCTGGGTGTTCCGGCCGCCGGGCTGGTCGGCCGGGTGGTGCCGCTGGACGCCCTGCCGGGCGGGGTGGCCCGCCGGTTCGCGCGTGAAGTGCGGTGGCTGGACCCGCTGGAGGCGCTGCCCCGCGTCGCCGAGGTGCTGCCCGCGCTGCTGGCGGAGACGGGGGACCCGGCCCGGACGGCTCTGCTGCGGGCCGGGGTTGCGGCGCTGTCGGTGCGGATGGACCGGGCGCCCGCGCAGGTGCGGGACGTGGCCCGGGAACTGGCCGTGAGCGAGCGCCAGTTGCGGAACCTGTTCAGCGACGGCGTCGGCGTCTCCCCGAAGCACTACGCCCGTATCGACCGCGTCCGCACGGTCGCCGCCCGGGCGGGCAGCGCCGGCTGGTCCGAACTGGCCGCCGCCACCGGCTACTTCGACCAGTCACACATGACGACCGACTTCCGTGCCCTGATGGGCGTCCCGCCCCGCTCCTACTTCAGGGGCCGGCTGCCCGCGACGACCCCCTGCCAGGCGATCCGGCAGCCCTGAACCCGGACGCGCGGTCACGGTCCCAGGTGCCGGGCGTGACCCCCCGTTCCCGCAGTACCGCCTTGCGCACCTTGCCGGTCTCGGTGAGCGGCAGCTCCCCGACCGTGTCGATGTAGCGGGGAACGGCGAACGCGGGCAGTTCGCGGGCGCAGTGCCGGGCCAGGTCCGCCGGGTCCGGCCGGCAGCCGGGCCGCAGGACGACGGCGACCATCACCTCGTCCTCGGCCAGTTCGGAGGCGACCGGGAAGGCGGCGGCCGTGACGACCGCGGGGTGCGAGCGGACGGCCGCCTCCACCTCGTACGAGGAGATGTTCTCGCCGCGCCGCCGGATGACGTCCTTGATGCGGTCGACGAACCGGAACCAGCCGTCGGGCTCGCGGACCACGCGGTCGCCGGTCCGGCGCCAGGAGTCCGGGGCCGGTTCGGGGTCGCCCAGGTAGCCGGTGGCGAAGGCGAACGGGTGGTGACTTCGGACGAGGAGTTCGCCCGGGGTGCCGTCCGGTACGGGGACGAGGTCCGTGTCGACCACGCGGGCCCCGAAGCCCGGCCGGACGGTGCCCATGTAGCCGGGCCGGTGGTGCTCGGGGGTGGAGCCGATGACGAGGTTGGTCTCCGTGGAGCCGAAGCCGTCGACGAGCGTGACGCCGAACCGCTCGCGGAAGGGCTCCCACAGCGGGCCGGGCGTGGCCGGGGAGAGGCCGCGGCGCACCCGGTGCGCCCGGTCGTCCGGGCCGGGCGGCCGGGCGAGCAGCATGGGGACCATCGCGCCGAGCAGGTGGACGGCGGTGGCACCGGCGTCGGCCGCCTGCCGCCAGAACCGCGAGGCGGAGAAACGCTCGCCGATCACGACGCACGCGCCCACCGTCATCGCCTGGGCCAGGGTGTTCAGGGCGTTGGTGTGGAAGAGCGGGAGGCAGGTGAACAGCACGTCGTCGGAGGTGAGGCGCAGGGCGTCCGAGACCGTACGGCCCCACCACACGAACTGGGCCTGGGGGCAGCGCACTCCCCGGGGCGGGCCCGTGGTGCCGGAGGTGAAGAGGACGGCGGCGGTGTCCTGCGGGCGGACGGGGGCAGGGGGCAGCGGCGTGGCGCCGTCGGGGTGCGGGGGCAGGCCGATGTCCTCGCCGGGGTGCGGGGGCACCGTCTCCCCCGCCGTCCAGACCGTCCCCCGGTACCCGGCCTCGGCCGCCCGCCCCGCCGACTCGGGCTCGGCGTACAGGAACCGGGGCCGCGCCTCCCGCAGGGCGTGCTCCAGGGACCGGCCGCGCAGTGCGGTGTTCAGCGGTACCGCGACCGCGCCCAGCCAGGCGCAGCCGAGGAACAGGTCCACGAGTTCGACCCGGTTTCCCAGTAGCGCCGCCACCCGGTCGCCCGGCCCGCAGCCCCGGGCCGCCAGCGCCCCGGCCGTCCGGGCCGCCGCCTCGCGGGTCTCGGCGTACGTCCGGGCCGTCCCGCCGACGCGCAGGAACGGGCGGTCGCCGTACCGCTCGGCGGCCGCCTCGACGAGTTCCGGCACGGTCGGGCCGGTGGCGATCACTTCGGCATCCCGGCGTCGTTCATCGCAACACCCCCGCGTCATACAGGTATTGGATCCGTTCCGGGGAGTATCCCGCCACCTCGCGCAGCACCTCCCCGGTGTCGGCGCCGAGCAGCGGTGCGGGGGTGCGGACCGAGCCGGGGGTGCGGGCGAGCCGGATCGGCGGGCCTTCGTGGAGGAAGGCGCCGGCGGCGGGATGCGCCATCCGGACGTAGAAGCCGCGCGCCCTCAACTGCGGGTCGTGCTCGACCAGTTGCCGCCCGTCCTGGACGGCCCCCGCGGGCACCCCCTGCTGTTGCAGCAACTCGGCGGCCAGGTCGGCGGGGAGGGTGCGTGTCCACGCGCCGATCGCCTCGTCCACGAGGGCGCCGTGCCGCCTGCGGTCGGCGGCCGTCGCCCCCTCGGAGACCAGGTCGGGGCGTCCGATCACCCGGCACAGCGCCGCCCACTCCTCGTCCGAACGGACGCTGACGGCCAGCCAGTTGTCGGCGCCCAGGCACCGGTACACGCCCTGCGGGCTCCACACCGGATGCGTGTTGCCGATCGGGGACCGCGCGGAGGTGAGCAGGCTGGTGCCCATGTGGGCCGCGATCGCCTCCAGTTGGGAGAGGTCGATGTGCTGCCCGCGGCCGGTCCGGTCCCGGTGCTCCAGCGCGGCGAGGGTGGCCAGCGCCGCCTGGAGTCCGGCCACGATGTCGCCGTGGCCGTAGATGACCCCGACCACGTCGCCGGGCCCCCGGCCGGTGAGGCCGGTGAGCCCCGAACTCGCCGAGACGGTGTCGGCGTACGACACCCAGCCCGCCCGGGGTCCGGTGTGGCCCATGCCGGACATGCTGACGTAGACGAGCCGGGGGTTGATCTCGCGGAGGGTGTCCCAGCCGAGGCCGAGCCTGGTCATGACCGTGGCGCTGAAGTTCTCGACGAGGACGTCCGAGGACGCGACGAGGTCGCGCAGCACGGCGACCCCGTCGTCGGTCCGGGTGTCGAGGGCGAGGCTGCGCTTGTTGCGGTTGACCTCGTTGAAGTAGCCGTTGGTGTCCGGGTCGGTGTGGGGGCCGCGGGAGAGGTGCATGAAGGGCGCGAACCGGGTGGGGTCCGGGCGGCCGGCCGACTCCACCTTGACGACGTCGGCGCCGTGGTCGGCGAGGACCTTGGTGCAGTAGGGGCCCGCGAGCACCCAGGTCAGGTCGAGGACGCGGACGCCGTCGAGGGCGGGGCGGGCGGAGTCGCCCGCACGCACGGACACCGGACGCCGCTCGGCGAGCAGCTGCTGGTCGGCGCCCGCCGCCGGGACGGTGAGCGAGGTGATCCGGTGCCCCTCGGGGAACGCGAACGGGAATCCGAGGTCGGTGCGGCCGTCGACCTCGGTGAAGAAGCCGCGCGCGACGAGCTGGGGGTTGTCCGGGAGTTCGGCCGGTACGTCGACGGCGGCCCAGGGCAGCTTGCGGTCCTGGGCGCGCTCCGCGAAGGCGGCCTTCGGCCAGGTGCCCGCGAAGTCCTGGACGACCTTGAAGACGTACTCCTGGTGCTTCTTGCGCTCGACCGGGTCCTGCCAGCGGGGCTCGGTGAGGTCCGCCTGCGCGCCCTGCTCGCACAGCCAGTCGAGCAGCGCGTCCCACATCCGCGGGCTGCCGCCGAGTCCCCCGCCCAGGTGGCCGTCGGCGGCCCGGAACAGCCCGTGCGGGACCAGCGGGTGTACGTGTCCGGGGCGCGGTGGCACCCGGTCCTCGTGCAGGTAGGCGAGGGTGCCGGCCTCCAGGGCGGCGGCGACGCAGGCCTGCGCGGAGACGTCGGCGAGCTGTCCGGGGCCGCGCCGGCGCGCCCGCAGGCCCAGCAGGGCGGCGATCGCCGCGTTGACGCCCGCGAGGTGCTCCGCCTGGTTCTCCGGCAGGTGCAGGGGCGGGCCGTCGGGGTCGCCGACCTGGGCGAGCATCCCGCCGAGGGCGGCCACGACGAGATCGGTGCCCTGCCAGTGGCTGCGCGGGCCGACCAGCCCGAAGGGGGTCACGCGGACGTGGACCAGGTGGTCGAGGCCGGTGGTGTCGGCGCCGTCGGAGGTGCCGTCCGGTGTGCCGTCGAGTGTGCTGTCCTGTGAGCCGCCCGGTGAGCCGCCCGGTGTGCCGTCGGGTGTGCCGTCGGGTGTGCCGTCGAGGAGGATGTCGGCGCCCGCGAGCAGGCGGCGCAGGTCGTCCGGCCCCGAGACGGTCACCGAGCGCTTTCCGGCGTGCCAGTGGGCGAAGCCGACCGGGTCCTCCCGCCGGTCGGGGTGACCCTCGGGGGGTTCGGCCAGGACGACCTCGTAGCCGACGCCGACCAGCAGCCGGCCGGCGAAGCGGGTGAAGGGGCTGGTCAGTTCGACGACCCGCGGGGTTGCTGCTGCGCTCACCTGTCCTCCTCTCCTCCTGCCCGTCGGTCAGCCGTGCCGCTGGTTCAGGAAGCCGTCGACCACGCGGTGGAAGTCGTACGGCCGCTCCTCCTGGAGGTGGTGGGAGGCCTCGTGCATCACGTGCAGGTTCCCCTTGGGGACCATGCGGGCGAGCATCAGCGGGTAGTCGGGGGTGAGGAAGGCGTCCTGCATGCCCCACATGAACAGCACGGGGGCCTGGATGGCGCCGAGTTCGGCGGTCAGGTCCTGCCAGTCGCCGCGCGGGTTGTCGGAGGCGCCGGCCAGCGCGGTCTCCTCGGGGTCGAGGCTCTGCTCGTGGCGCAGCCGTACCGTGCCCTCCGGGATCGCCTCGGGGTCGTACCACTCCAGGCGGGCCATCAGCTCGCGCATCTTGGTGCGGGACGGGCCGTCGCCGCCGTAGTAGACGTCCCGGGCGTTGCGGCCGCGGCGGCCGCCCTCCGGGAGCGGGGCGAGCGGGCCGTAGAAGACGGGCATGCTGCCGGTGACCACCAACGACCGGACGCGCTCGGGGTACTTGGCGGCCAGGTTCAGCGCGATGGTGCCGCCCCAGGAGTTGCAGACGAAGTCGGCCCGGTCGATCTCCAGGGTGTCCATCAGGGCCACCGTCTTCGCCGCGTGGTAGTCCCACATGGGGCCCTCGATGACGGGCTTCGCCGACCGACCGTACTGCAGGATGTCGACGAGGAGACAGCGGCGGTCGGCGGCGAACAGCGGGGCCACCTGGCCGAAGTCGGACCAGCCGGTGCAGCCGGGGCCGCCGCCGTGCAGGAAGATCGTGGGGCTGCCCGTGCCCAGCTCGATGTAGTGGTACTTGACGCCGTCCGCCTCCGCGTAGGCGCCCGGCGGGGGCGCCTGGATGTCCATGAGATCCATGAGCGGATCGTGCCGGGCGGCCCGGGCGGGTCCAAGCCGGGCGGTCCGCTGAGCGGTCCGGGTCTGTGGCCGCAGGGGTGCCGGCCTCCCTAAGGTCCCCGGCATGCTGGATGTCGCTGAGGAAAGAGCCCAGGCGGCGATGGGCCGCTGGGAGGCCCGCTCGCTGGGGGTCGTACGGGCCGAGGCGGCGGCCGAGTTCGCACGGGCCGCCGGGGACACCGCGCCCGCACTGGTGGATCCCGCGGACCCCGCCTTCGTGGTGCACCCGATGTACCTCGTCAGCCTGCTGCGGCCCGAACCGGGCGCGGGACCGGGCACCGAACCGGGCGCCGAACCGGGCGAGTTGAGGCCGGACGGCATGTACCGCGACGAGGTGCCGGGCACCGACGGACTGGACGTCCGGCTCATGGCCGGCGGCCAGGCGGTGCGCTGGATCGGGGAGGTACGGGTCGGCGACCGCGTCGAAGTACGCCGTGCGGTCACGGCCGTCGACCGGAAACGGCCGGATCTGCTCCTGATCACCGTCGAGAAGACCTACGCGGCCGAACGCGGCCCCCTCGTCGAGGTCACGCTCATCGAGGTCACGGAGAGGTTCATCGTGCGATGACGGAGCCGGCGACGACGGCGGAAGCTACGGCTGCGGAAGCTACGGCTGCGGAGGCCGCGGCAGTGGAGGCCGCGGCGGTGGAACTCGTGCCCGACGAGGTCATGTTGCTGCGCTTCGGCGCGGTCACCCGCAACACGCACCGCATCCACTACGACCCCGACTTCGCCCGGTCGGAGGGCCTGGCCGGGCCGGTCGTCATGGCGCAGCTGCACGGCTGCCTGCTGCACCGGGCGGCCGCGGCCCACGCCGGGCCCGCGGGACAGGTGCGTGAACTCTCGTGGCAGAACCGGGCACCCGCCCACCCGGGCGACCGGCTCACGGTGACCGCTTCCGTACGGGGCGTGGACCCGGTCAGCGGTGAGACCACCCTGGATCTCGTCGAACACCGGGGAGACGGTGTCGTCTGCTGCCAGGGCCACGCCGTGGTCGTCCGCCGGGAACAGGCACCGGGCTGACCCGCTCGGCGGCTCACCAGCCCCTCTGCTCAGGAGAAGTCCAGCACCACCTTGCCCACGGCCTCCCCCGTCCGCAGCCGCTCCACCGCCTCGGCCAGCCGCTCCGGCCGGTGCCGTTCGACCGGCAACTCCAGCTCTCCTGCTGCCAGTTCGCCCAGCATCCGGTCGACGTCGGCGGCCACCTCCCGGCCCCGGGTCATCAGGTTCACCGGCAGCAGCGAGACGTCGGCGAGCAGGAAGTCCGCGAGGTCGACGGTGAGTTCACGGCCGGCGGTGTACCCGACCAGGGCGACCCGGCCGCGCGGCCGGACCAGGCCCAGGGCGGCCCGCAGCACCGGCCCGCCCACGGTGTCGACGACCGCGTCCACCGGCCCGCCCACCGCCTCCGCCGTCAACTCCCCCGCCAGGACCGCCTTCGCGGCGGCCGGGATCCGGTCGAGCTTGGCGGGCCGTCCGACCACGCCGATCACCTCGGCTCCGGCCCGCGCCGCGACCTGCACGGCCAGCGACCCGACCGCGCCCGCGGCGCCGGTGACCAGCACCCGCTCGCCGGCCCGCACGCCCGCCACCGTGTGCACCGCCGCCCACGCGGTACCGGCCGGGGTGAAGAACCCGCAGGCGAGAGCGGGATCCGTGCCCTCCGGCACCGGGATCGCGGCGGCGTCCGGCACCAGGGCGTGGCCCTGCCAGCAGCCGTCCCGGCGCAGTCCGAGCCCCTTGCCGTTGATCCTGACCAGGCTGCCCACCGGATGGCTGTCCGAGGCGAGCACGAGCCCGGCCCCGTTGGTGCCGGGCACGGCGGGCAGGTCCGGCAGGATGCCGAACTTCCCGTCCACGACGTTGAGATCGAGGTGGCCGACCTGTGCCGCCAGCATCCGCACCAGGGTGTGGGCCGGCCGGGCTTCCGGCACGGGCCTCTCCTGGAGCCCGGGCAGGACGCCGAACTCTTCGAGGACCAGGGCACGCGACTCGCCGCTCACGCTGCCGCTCACGTTCCCGCTCACATTGCCGCTCACAGTTTCACTCCGTATCGACGCAGGACCCGGGAGGCCACGATCCGCAGCACACGGTCGAAGACGAACCCGAGGATGCCCAGGGTGATGATCCCGACGAACACCCAGTCGATGCGTCCGTAGTTGCGGGAGGTCCAGATCAGGGAGCCGAGGCCGACCTGGGCGGCGACGATCTCGGCGGAGACGATGGTCAGGAAGCTGTTGCCCATGGCCAGCCGCGCCCCGGTGACGATGTACGGCACCGTCGAGGGCAGTACCACCCCGCGCAGGATCTGCGCCCGGCTCGCGCCCAGGCTCGCCGCCGCGCGCAGCTTGGACTCGCCGACCGACATCACCCCGGCGCTGGTGTTGAGGATGACGATGAAGACGGCCGTGTAGAAGATCAGCACGACCTTCGAGGACTCGCCGATGCCCAGCCAGACCACGGCCAGCGTGACGAAGGCGACCGGCGGGATGAACCGGAAGAACTCGATGTACGGCTCCAGGAGCTGGCGTACGGCCTTGCTCTGGCCGACGAGCAGCCCGGCCGGTACGCCCACCAGCAGCCCGAGGCCCCAGCCGATCAGGATGCGGCGGCTGGAGGCGATGATCGAGTTGGTGAGGGTGCCGTCCTTCGCGAGGTCGCCGGCGGCGGCGAGGGTCTCGTGCGGGGACGCCACGAGCGAGGGACCGTAGTGCAGGGCCAGGAGCTGCCAGACGCCGAGGCCGACGAGAACGGAGACGGCGTAGAGGCCGGCGGAGCGCAGTCCGAGGACCGCCCTGCGCCCGGCGCGCGGTTTCGGCGGGGCGGTGGCGGTCACGGTGGTCACTGTGGTCACGACGTCTCCTCCACGTCACGTGCCTGGTCGAGTCCTTGGTCGAGTCCCTCGTCGAGGCCCTGGTCGCGCAGGGCCTTGCGGACCTCTTCGCCGATGTCCTGGCGCAGGCTGCGGCGCAGGTCGAGGGCGGCCGGGTCGTCCTCGTCCCGGGGCCGGGGCAGGTCCACGGGGTAGACGGACTTGACCGAGGCCGCCGGGCCCGCCGTCATGACGGCGACCCGGTCCGCCAGCAGGATCGCCTCCTCGATGTCGTGGGTGACGAACACGACCGTGCAGCCCGAGGCCTGCCAGATGCGGGCCATCTCCTCCTGCATGACCTGCCGGGTCTGCGCGTCGAGCGCGCCGAACGGCTCGTCCATCAGCACGATGCGGGGCTGGTTCGCCAGCACCCGCGCGATCTGCACCCGCTGCCGCATCCCGCCCGAGAGCTGCCCGGGGAACCGGTCGGCGCAGTGCCGCAGCCCGACCAGCCCCAGGTACTCGTCGGCCAGTTCGTGCTGCTCGGCGCGGGAGCGGCCGCGCATCCGGGGCCCGAAGGCCACGTTCTGCCGGACGGTCAGCCAGTCGAAGAGCGCCTCGCTGCTCTGGAACACCATCCCGAGGTCCGGGTCGGGTCCGGTGACCGGCTGCCCGTCGACGGTCAGCGCGCCCTCGGACGGGCGGACGAACCCCGCCAGCGCCGACAGCAGCGTGGACTTGCCGCAGCCGCTCGGCCCGAGCAGGCACAGGAACTCCCCGGCGGCGATGTCCAGCGTGATGCCGTCCACGGCGTGGAAGGAGCCGAACCGGATCCCGACGCCGTCGACGCGGACGGCGGCGCCGTGCCCGCCCGCCCGGTCGTCGGCGCCCTCGGTCCGGGCGGGCGCGGGGCCCGTCTGGATGGCCTTCGTCATCGCTCACGATCCCTTCGTGTCGAACGGGAGTCGAACGGGAGGAGGCTGCTGCTGTCGGCCTGTGGCTCCATGGGCACCTCGGGGGGGTTGGCGGGGAAGCGGCCTGGGGCGGTACCGGGGGTGCGGGGAATTCGCGCACCGTAGAACGCGCCGGGCGGTGCGCGCATGGCCGGTGGTCCGCTGAACGGGACGCCCGACACAGTGGGTCCGCGGCGCGCCGGCGGTCTGCTCAGCGGAACGGTTTCGTAGGCCGCCACCTGCCGTGACCCGAAGCTCGTCACCACGCACCGACGCCACCAGGAGGTCACGCACGATGACGACGGGTGAGGGCCCGAAGAACAGAAGCCGTTCCGCGCCCGGCCGGCAGGACTGGTCGTCCTGGCCGCACTACGACGGCGCCGCCCAGGGGTTCCGCGGCTACTGGTACCCGGTCACCTGGTCCAGCCACCTGACCGGGAAGCCGCAGCCGTACACGGTCTGCGGCGAGAAGATCACGCTCATCCGGGACGGCGGCACGGCGTACGCCCTGCACAACCGCTGCCCGCACCGCGGGGTGCCGCTCTCCGAGGGCGACCAGCAGTTCCCCGGCACGGTCAGCTGCCCGTACCACGGCTGGACGTTCGACCTGCCCACCGGAAAGCTCAGCGCGGTCATCACCGACGGGCCCGGCTGCCGGCTGACCGGCAAGGTGGGCGTACGGACGTACGCGGTCGAGGAGCGCCTCGGCATGGTGTGGGTGTACATCCCGCTCGCCGACGAGGAGCCCCACCCCATCGACGAGCAGCTCCCCGAGGAACTCGTCTCCAACCCCTTCGTGATGGGCGGCCGGATCGAGCCGCGCGGCGGCAACTGGCGGTTCGCCTGCGAGAACGGCTTCGACGAGGGCCACGCCAAGTACCTGCACCGCACGGCCCTGTGGCGGCTGTTCAAGCCGATGCCGACCTGGAACATCACCCGGATCGTGCCCCGCGGCCGCTGGATCTACCGGGTCCAGGACGAGGTGCACTGGGAGGCCGACTTCCCCGGCGTGGGCCGCTGGTCCAACAAGCGCTGGTGGAAGATGCAGCCGCCGAAGGAGACCTTCAACATCGGCAACACCGGCAAGGCGGACAGCATCAACCCGACGATCGAGGCCCAGGACTTCCCCGGCTTCGCGTCCCTGTCCATGCCGGGTGTGCTGCGGATCGTCTACCCGAACTTCATCCACTACGAGTTCTACGTCCCGGTGGACGCCGACCACCACAACTATGTCGGCGTGATGGTCAACTTCACCGAGGGCTGGTCGACCCTGCGCTTCTACGCCAAGTACCTGGGCGCCATCCGCTGGCTGTTCCACGGCCAGTTCTCCGGCCAGGACGCCTGGATGGTCGACGTCACCGACGCGCCGCCGGAGAAGCTCTACCGCCCCGACGTCTCGCTGACCTCCTGGCGGAACCTCAGCGAGGAGGAGTACGGCAAGAAGCTGGCCGGGGCCGGGGCCGACGCCGACTCACCTGCAGAGAAGGAGGCGTGAGAATGCGCCGTACGCTGCTCGCCATGCTCGCCGGTGCCGCGATCGCCGTAGCGCTCCCTGTCGCCAGGAAGCGCTACGCACGCACCACAATGACCCAGGTCCACAGGATCAACCAATGAGTCCTCCCCCTCCTGGTGGGAGGGGGATTCCTGGCTCACGCCGCCCAACCAGGCAGCACCTGGACGGGTCTTCCGCGATCAACACCAGCCGGGTTGAAACCAGCCCGGTTGACATGAAGTCAAGGAGAATGTGCGTGCTTGGTTCTCGCGACGCACAAGACACGCTTCACCCGACGGGACTCGCGGGCCTCGACGCTCCGCGCCGCGCCTGGGTCGCCGAGGCCTGGCGGCACGTCACCGCCGACCGGCTGCGTGAGCTGGTCGTGGGGCTGGTGGACATCGCGAGCCCCACGGGGGACGAGGGGCCGCTGGCGCGGCACATCGCCGGCACCATGTCACATACCATTAAAGATTCAACCGTCCAGCCCCTCGACGACCGCCAGGCCAACGCCTGGTCCCGTCTCAAAGGCGACGGCACCGGCCCCGACCTCATGCTCTACGCCCCCATCGACACCCTCACCGTGGGCGACGAGCGCGAGGACCTCCCGTGGATCGGCCCCGAGCTGCGGGAGGACATGCGGCCGCGGGCGACGGTGTACGACGACCTGGTCACCGGCCTCGGCGCCTCCAACCCCAAGGGCCACGCGGCCTGCGTGATGATGGCCGCCGAGGCGATCGCCCGCGCCGGCGTCCCGCTCACCGGCGACCTGGTCGCGGCGTTCGGCGCGGGCGGCATGCCCACCAACGCCCGGCCCGGCAGCCCGAGGCTCAACACCGGGCAGGGCGTCGGCTGTTCGTTCCTGCTGGAGCAGGGCGTGTGGACGGACTACGCGGTCATCGCCAAGCCCGGCTGGACGGTCTCCTGGGACGAGGTCGGCCTGGTCTGGTTCGAGGTCACCGTCCGCGGCACCCACACCTACGTGGGCTCGCGCCACCGGCTGCCGTACGACAACGCCGTCGCCCGCGCCGGGGAGGTCGCCCGGCACCTGGAGGAGTGGTTCGCCGAGTACGCCGAACGGCACACCGGCGGCACGGTCGCCCCGCAGGGCGTCGTCGCCTCCGTGCGCGGCGGCTGGCCCCGGACGGCCGCGGTCACCCCGGCCTCCTGCACGCTCATGGTGGACCTGCGGATCGCCCCGGAGACCTCCCCGATGCAGGCGAAGCGGGAGTTCCTGACGGCCCTCGGCGAACTGCCCGGAGACGTCACCGCGGAGATGGTCCTCGCCATACCGGGCACCCGGACCGACCCGGACAGCTGGATCCGCCGCTCCGCGACCGCCGCCTGGGAGGCCTTCGAGGGCCGCGGGCACGAGGTGATCCGCGGCAACAGCGGCGCCACCGACGCCAACATCCTGCGCGCCCGCGGCATCCCGACGGTGCGCGTCGGCATGCCGAAGGTTCCCCAGGCCGAGGCGCCCTTCGAGATCGACTTCGCGCGCGGGATGAACACCGTCTCCGTGCGGGCGATGGAGAAGCTGACCCGCCACCTGGTCCGTACGGCGGTCGACACCGTCACCCGCCCCCGCACAGAGATCCCCGGAGACCCGGCATGACCGAGATCGTCCTGGGTGTCGGCGCGTCGCACAGCACGCTGATGAACACCCACTGGGACCAGACCTTCCACAAGGACCGCGCCGAACGCTTCCGCGACGCCCTGGCCGCCGCCCGCGACCGGCTCGCCGCCGCCCGCCCGGACACGGTGGTGCTGGTCGGCTCCAACCACTTCCGCGGCTTCTGGCTGGACCTCATCCCGAGTTTCACCCTCGGCGTCGGCGAGTGCCTGGCGAGCGGCGAGTCCGGCACCCCGAAGGGCCCGCAGCGGGTCGACGTCCCGCTGGCACGGCACCTGGCCGGCGCCCTCGTCGAGGACCACGGTTTCGACATCGCCTTCTCCGCCCGGCTGCAGATCGACCACGGCCAGTCGCACGCGATCCAGTACCTCCTCGACGGACTCGACGTGGAGATCGTGCCGCTCGTCGTCAACGTCTTCGCGCCGCCGCTGCCGACCCTGGAGCGCTGCGAGCGGCTCGGCCGGGCCATCAGGGAGACGCTCCTCTCCTTCCCGGCGGACCGGCGGGTCGCCGTCATCGGCTCCGGCGGCCTCTCGCACCGGCTGCCCTGGCCGGACTGGCGGGCACCGGACGGCGACGACGAGGAGTTCATGGTCGACGCCTGGCTCAACGGCCGGGAGAACTGGCAGGACTACGACGTCCGGCGCCGCGAGATCATCCGGGCCGCCGAGGCCGCGCTCACCCCGGAGTTCGACGAGGAGTTCCTCACCCTCGTGGAGCGCGGTGAGACCCGCCGTCTCACCGGCCTCACCACCGAGGAGCTGGAGAAGCGGGCCGGGAACGGCGCCCAGGAGATCCGCACCTGGCTGCTGATGGCGGCCGCCCTCGGCCATGTCCCGGGGCAGCGGCTGGCCTACGAGCAGCTGCCCGAGTGGCTCACCGCCATGGCCGTCGCCGTCCTCGACCCCGCGTCACCCGCATCTCCCGCGTCCCCCGCGTCCCCCGAAAGGCAGTCATGAGCATCTGGACCGAACTGACCGGCACCGACCACCGTCTCGCCTACGTCGACGCCGGCGGCATCCGTACCCGCGCCCTCCAGGCCGGGCCCGAGGACGGCGAGCACGTCGTCTTCCTGCACGGCACCACCGGTCACCTGGAGGCGTTCGTCAGGAACATCCCGGCGCACGCCGCGGCCGGGTACCGGGTCCACGCCGTCGACATGCTCGGCCACGGGTACACCGACAAGCCGGACCGGCCCGGTGAGATCCCCGCGTACGTCGAGCACCTGATCGCCTACCTGGACGCGGTGGGCGCCGAGCGGGCGCACCTGGTCGGCGAGTCGCTGGGCGGCTGGGTGGCGTCCTGGGCGGCGAGCGAGCACCCGGACCGGGTCGCCTCCCTGCAGCTGCTGTGCATGGGCGGCACGAAGATCAACCCGCAGGTGATGGAGCGGCTGAAGACCGCGACCAGGGCGGCGGCCCTGGAGGACGACATCGCGCTGACCCGGGACCGCCTGCGCCTGCTGTGGGCCGAGTGGGACGAGGACCTGGGCGAGGAGCTGACCCGGGTCCGGTACGAGATCTACCACCAGCCCGACTTCCAGCGGAACCTCGGCAACCTGCTGGCCCTCCAGGAGGTCGACCGGCGCGAGCGCAACCTGCTCCGGCCGGACCGGATGGCCCGGATCAAGGCCCCCACGCTGGTGGTGTGGGCGAACAGGAACCCGTTCGGGGACGTCCCGGAGGGCGAGGCCATCGCCGCCGCGATCCCCGGGGCCCGGCTGGAGGTCTTCACGGAGTGCGGGCACTGGCCGCAGCACGAGAAGGCGGAGCTGTACAACCCGCTCAGCCTGGGGTTCCTCGGCGAGGCCGGCTGACGGCACGGCAGGTCAACGGCACGGCGAATTTACACCTGGCCTCTGGCCTGATCGCGGGACACATGGTTCCGTTTCCCGCATGACGCAGGACTGACTTCCGCATGGCAACGGATCGACCAGGAGGTTCCGCCCATGACCGTCACCGCGGTCGGCCGCGCCGACACCACTCCAGCCGCACCCGCACCCGCGGTCCCGCGCGGTTCCGTCATCCCCCGGGCCGAGGCTCCCGGCCAGGACACCATGAACTCGGTCCTGGGCAAGGTCAGGCCGATCCTGGAGGCGTTCACCGCCGAGGACGACGCGCTCTCCCTGGCCGAGCTGGTGCGCCGGACCGGGGTGGCCAAGGCGACCGTGCACCGGCTCGCGCAGGAGCTGGTCGTCTGGGGGCTGCTGGAGCGCTCGGGCTGCGACTACCGGCTGGGGCTCAGGCTGTTCGAGATCGGGCAGCGGGTGCACCGGCAGCGGATCCTGCGCGAGGTGGCCCAGCCGTACATGGAGGATCTCCTGCTGGCCACCCAGGAGACCATCCACTTCGCCATCCACGACAGCCTGGACGTCGTGTACCTGGAGAAGATCTTCCCGCACCGCGGTCTGAGCGAGGAGTCCCGGGTCGCGGGCCGGCTGCCGCTGTACTGCACCGCGACCGGCAAGGCGATCCTGGCGTTCTCCCCGGCCTCCCTGTTCGCGGAGGTGGTCCGGAGCGGGATGAAGCCGCTGACCCGGCACACGGTGACCTCGCCGGGGCGGCTGCGCGCCCAGCTGGAGCGGGTCCGGGCGGACGGTGTGGCGACCGAGGCGGAGGAGATCAGACTGGGGTACGCGAGCATGGCGGTGCCCGTCTTCAGCCCCCAGTCCACACTGGTGGGGGCGCTGTCCATCACCGCGCCCACCTACCGGATGGACGGCCCCGGACACGCCGTGGCGCTGCGCACGGCCGCCCTGGGCATCGCCAGGTCGCTGCGGTGAGCGCCGTACTGGACGAGGTCCTGGCGCGGGCCCGCGGGCTGGTCGGGGAGTGGGAGAGCGAGGACTGCGGGGTGCTCGCCGTGAAGGACTTCTGCCGGTACGCGGCGGCCCTGAACGACGTCGGCTATCTCCGCCGGGCCCGGGCCCAGGAGGCCGCCGGGGACGAGGTTCTGGCCCCCGCGCTGTTCCTGGCCGGGACGATGAGCTGGCAGGACGGCCCCGCCGAGCACGAGCTGCGTCCCGACGGGCTGGCCGTCCGGGAGTCGCCGTGCACCGCGGGCCTGCCGGTCCGCCAGGTGCACGGGGGCCAGACGGTGCGGCTGCGGCGGACCCCGGTGGCCGGTACCCGGGTGACCGCCGCGCGGGCGGTCACCTCGGCGGACCGGCGGCAGGGGCGGACCGGCGACTTCGTGCTGCTCGGCGTCACCACCCGCTTCACCGCGCAGGACGGTGCCGAACTGATGGCGATGGACGAGACGATCGTCGTACTGGAGGGACCGTGAGCGGCGCGCCCGCGGCCGGGCAGGTCTGTCCGCCGCGCTCCTACACCCACACCCCCGTGCAGCTGTTCCGGTTCAGCGCCGTGTCGTGGAACTCCCACCGCATCCACTACGACGCCGGGTACGCCGCCTCCGAGGGGTTTCCCGGGGTCGTCGTCCAGTCCACCCTGCACGGCGAGACCCTCAGCCGACACGCCCTGGACTGGGCCGGGCCGGGGGCGGAGCTGGCGTCGGTGAGCTGGCGCAACCGGGCCACCGCCGTGGCCGGGGAGCCGCTGACCTGGACGGGGACGGTCCGGGCGGCCGAGCCCTGTGACGGGGGTACGCGCGTGACGCTGGACGTCGCCGTGGTGAAGGGCGACGGCGTCCCCTGTGTCACAGGGCTCGTGGAACTCACCTGGCGTACTGGTCGTACCAGCCCTTGAGGAGGGTGGTGCCGAGGTCGGGGGACTTCTTGACCAGCTTCTGGTCGAGGAGGAAGTCGACGATCTTCTGGGACGAGGTGACGTCGGCGCCGTCGAGGCCGCGGGCGGAGAAGGTGATCTCGGGGAGTACCTTCTCCGTGTCCGCGACGGGCAGTTTCACCTGCTTGTTCGTGGCCTCGGCGGCCGCCGCGGGGTCGGAGGTGACGAGTTCGTCCGCCTGGGCGACGGCCTTGAAGACCTTGCCGGCGGTGTCCTCGTTGTCCTTGAGCCAGCTCTGGTCGGCCAGCAGCCACTGCACGTAGCGCACCCCGAAGTCGCCGATGCGGGCGGTGACGTGGCCGCCGGACGCGGCGCCCTTGGCCGCCCAGGGCTCGTACAGCACGTACCCGTCGATCGAGCCGCGCTCCAGCATGCCGGGCATCTCCGGGGCCGAACTCTGCAGGATCTTCACGGAGTTCGGGTCGATGCCGTTGTGCAGCAGGTACTGGTGGGTGGCGTACAGGCCGAGCCCGCCGATCGACGCCATGGTCCTGATCTGCCCGGGCTTGGTGATCCCGTCGCGGAGCACGACCTTGAGGTAGCGGTCGGAGGACTGGAAGACGCCGAGGGCGCGCAGGCCGGGGTCGTTGACCATGAGGGGCAGGGCGGTGGAGTCGGCGTTGGCCGCGATCTGCGCGGTGCCCGCGGTCACGGCCTGGGACGCGGCGGGTCCGCCCTCCGTCTTCACCAGCTCGACGTCGACGCCCGCCTTCCTGAACAGCCCGCGTTCCTCCGCGAGATAGAAGGGGGCGTACGAGGCGTCCACGCCGAGGGCGACCCGTACCGTCGGCAGCCCCGCCGCCGACACCCCCGTCGAGTCCGTCGTGCCTGCCGAGCAGGCCGTGGCCAGGAGCAGGACCAGTGCCGCGCCGAGGACACCCTTCCTGCCCGATGTCCTACCGATCGCGTCCGTGTGCATCTCGCCCTCCCGGGGTCGTGCTGCATGGGTGGGAGGACGGTCCCAGCGCCGGGCGGGGAGGTGTGAGCGAAGCGTCCTGCTGACCGGAACGGCCGGGGCGGGCGCGGCGTCCCGCTCACCGGACCGATGCGGCGCGACCGCGCGGGCACGGGCCCGGCGTCCTGCTCACCGGAACGAACCCGTAGGGCGGTACCGGACCCCGCTCCTACGCTCCCGGGCCATGAGCGTTCTCACCGACGTGCCGACGAGCACGGACGCGCACGGCGCGATCGAGACGGACATCCTGATCGTCGGCGCCGGTCCGGCCGGCCTGTACGGCGCCTACTACGCCGGCTTCCGCGGACTGCGGGTCGCTGTCATGGACGTCCTGCCGCAGCCGGGCGGCCAGATCAGCGCGATGTACCCGGAGAAGCCCATCCACGACATCGCCGGGTTCCCCGCGGTGCGCGGCCGGGACCTGGTGGCGAACCTGGTCGCGCAGGCGGAGCCGTACGGCCCGCGCTACCTGCTCGGCCACCGGGCCGTGGAACTGACGCACGGGCCCGACCTGTTCCCGGTGGTGCGCAGCGACCGGGGGGCCGTGGTCCGGGCCGGGGCGGTCGTCGTGACCGGTGGGGTGGGCACCTTCACGCCCCGGCCGCTGCCGGCCGGCGAGGACTTCCTGGGCCGCGGCCAGGTGTACTTCGTACCGGACCCCGTCGAGCACACGGGGAAGGACGTGGTGGTCGTCGGCGGCGGTGACAGCGCCTTCGACTGGGCCGCCGTGCTCGCCCCGGTCGCCCGGTCCGTGCGGCTCGTGCACCGCACCGCCCGCTTCCGCGCCCACCACGCGAGCGTGCAGAAGGTGCGCGACCTCGGCATCGAGATCATCACCGACACCGAGGTCGGCGCCCTGCACGGCACCGCGCGCGTCGAGCGGGTGGAGCTGCGGCACCGCGTCACCAGGGCGACCCTGGAGGTTCCGGCCGACACCGTGGTCGCGGCCCTCGGCTTCCTCGCCGACCTGGGCCCGCTGCAGCACTGGGGCCTCGGCCTGAACGCGCGCCGGATCAGCGTGGACACCCGGATGGCCACCAACCTGCCCCGGGTCTTCGCCGCCGGCGACATCACCGACTACCCGGGCAAGGTGCGCCTGATCGCGGTGGGCTTCGGCGAGGTCGCCACCGCCGTGAACAACGCGGCCACCGTCATCGACCCCGAGGCCGCGCTGTTCCCCGGGCACTCGACCGAGAACCCCGGGCATCCCGCCCAGAAGGAGAACTGACATGGCCTACGTCATCGGCCCGGCCTGCGTCGACATCATGGACCGCTCCTGCATGGAGGAGTGCCCGGTCGACTGCATCTACGAGGGCGAACGCAAGCTCTACATCAACCCCGTCGAGTGCATCGACTGCGGTGCCTGCGAGACGGCCTGCCCCGAGCAGGCGATCACCGTGGACCGGCTCGCCGACCCCGAGTTCCGCACCGACAACAGACGGTTCTTCGAGGAGACCCTGCCGGGGCGGGCGGCGCCGCTGGGGACGCCGGGCGGCGCGAACGGGCTCGGCCCGGTGGGCGTCGACACCCCGCTGGTACAGGCCCGTTGATGAGGGTCGGCATCCGCGTCCCACCCTGCGACCGCGCCGACCGCGTGCTGGAGACCGTACGGCGGGCGGAGCAACTCGGCTTCGACGACGTCTGGTTCCCGGACTCCCAGCTGCTGTGGCGGGACGTGTTCACCACGCTCACCGCCGCCGCCCTGGGCACCGACCGCATCGGCCTCGGCACCGCGGTCACCAACCTGGCGACCCGCCACCCGGCGGTGGTGGCCTCCGCCGCCCGCAGCGTCGCCGAACTCGCGCCCGGCCGCTTCACGCTCGGCCTCGGCGTCGGCAACAGCTCGGTCGGCCCCGTCGGGCTGCCGCAGAGCACCTCGGCCGCGATGCGCGAGGGCATCCGCCTGCTGCGCGCCCTCCTCGCCGGGGTGGAGTGGGAGTTCCCGGGCGGGGTCCGCTCGCGCCTGCGCGACCCGGGCCCCGGGATCCCCCTGTACCTGGCCGCCAGCGGGCCGAAGAACCTGCGGCTGGCCGGGGAGATCGCCGACGGCGTGATCCTGCTCAGCGGGGTCTCCCCGCGGACCCTCGCCCAGGCGACCGCCCGGGTGGGAGAGGGAGCCGCCGCCCGCGCGGCCCGGCCGCCGCTCACCGTCTCCGCGTTCTGTGCCGTCACCGACGACGTCGAGGCCGCGGCCCGGCAGCTCAAGCCGATCTGCGCCTCGATCGCCCAGAACGGCGGGGCGCCCTTCCTGGCTCTCGCGGGCATCGACGTCCACATGCCGGAGAAGGTCGAGGGTGTCTACCCGGACCTGGTCCACGCGGAGGACTGGAAGGCGGCCGTCGACCTCTGCTCGGCCTGGATCAGCGACGACAACGCGCTGCGGTTCGCCCAGGAGTTCTGCCTGTTCGGCACCGCCGACGAGATCGCCGCCCGGCTCCGCGCCCTGGCTGCGGGCGGGGTCGACGGCGTGTTCCTCCAGCACGTCGGCTCCTACGACCCGCCCACCGAGCTGATCGAAGCGGTGGGCAGCGCTGTACTGCCCCGGATCAAGTGAGAACTCAAGTGAGAGTTCGAGTGAAAGCTCAAGTGAGAGCTTCAATGAGGGAGAAGACCGTGCGAAAAGGCTATGTGCCCAGCAGGTTCGGCCAGTTGCACTATGCCGAGTGCGGCGCCGGCGAACCCGTCCTGATGCTGCATCAGACCCCGCGCTCCTGGACCGAGTACCTGGAGGTCCTGCCGCTCGTCGGCGCCGGACACCGGGCGATAGCGATGGACACCCTCGGCTTCGGGGCCTCCGCCAAGCCCGCGGGGCCGCACTCCATCGAGCGGTTCGCCGACGCGGCCGAGGACCTGGCCGACGAACTCGGCCTGGACCGCTTCCACCTCGTCGGCCACCACACCGGCGGGGTGATCGCGGTGGAGCTGGCCGCCCGCCTCCAGGACCGGGTGGCCAGTCTCGTGCTGTCCGCCACCCCGTTCATCGACGACGAGAAGCGGCGAACGGCCGCCGAGCGCAAGCCCGTCGACCATGTGGACCCGGTGCCCGACGGCTCCCACCTCCTCGACCTGTGGAACCACCGGCGCGGCTTCTACGAGGTGGGCCAGGAGGCCGCGCTCACCCGGTTCATGGTCGACGCGCTGACCGTCCTGGACCGCGTCGAGGACGGTCATGTCGCCGTCCGTACCTACGAGATGGACCGCCGGCTGCCGGACATCACCGCCCGCACGCTCGCCGTGTGCGCCCCCGGCGACCACTACTCGCTGCCGTCCCTGGAGAGGTTCGCGGCGGCTCTCGGCTGCGAGACCCGGGTACTGTCCGGCGGACATGTGCCACTCCCCGAGCAGTTGCCCGGGGAGCTCGCGCGGGTCGTGCGGGACTGGGTCGCGGCCGGGTAATCCGGTCACTTGAGGCCGATGTGCGCGCCGGGACCCAGCGGCAGGTCGAAGCCGTAGAAGACGCCCAGGATCGCCAGCCACACCACCAGGAACGGCACGGTGAAGATCGCCAGCCGGGAGATGAGGGTGCCGAGCCGGGCGTCGGGTTCGTAGCGGCGGAGCATCGCGAGGAGCAGGAAGACGTACGGGTTCATCGGCGTGATGATGCCGGTGGCCGAGTCGCCGATGCGGAACGCCGCCTGGCTGAGGGCCGGGCTCATGCCGAGCAGCATGAACGCCGGTACGAACACCGGCCCCACCAGCGACCACAGCGCCGACCCGGAGACGATGAACAGGTTCAGGCAGGCGGCGAGGAGCACGAACGCGACCAGCGCCCAGAAGCCCGTCAGGCCGATCGCGTCGAGTCCGGCCGCCGCCTTCACCGCCAGCAGGATGCCCACGTTGGACCAGTTGAAGAGGGCGATGACCTGGGAGGCCACGAACATCAGGACGATGTAGCCGGCCATGTTCTGCACGGAGCCGGTCATCGCGGTGACCACGCCCTCCGAGCCGCTGAGCGCCTTGACCGTGAAACCGTAGGTCAGGCCGGCCAGCAGGAACGCCCCGAACAGCACCGGCACGATGCCGGTGAGCAGCGGGGAGGGCACCAGCGCCCCGCCGTCGCCGCGCAGCGGGGCGCCCTCGGGCAGCCACAGCGACAGCACCGCGGCCGTGTACGCGAGGACGACGAGCGCGGTGTACAGCAGGCCCCGGCGCTGGACGGGGGTGAGGGCGAGGTCCTGCTCCTCCTCCGGTTCGTCGGCGGACGGCTCGTAGACGCCCAGGCGGGGCTCCAGGACACGGCTAATGAGGAAGCCGCCCAGCAGACCGAGCACCAGGCTGCTGGAGGCGGTGAAGAAGTAGTTGACGAGGAGGTTGAGGTCGAGGCCCTTGGCGGCGGGCAGGACCGAGGCGGCCTGCTGGGTGATGCCGATGTAGAGGGCGTCCAGCGAGCCGATGGTGAACCCGGCCGCATAGCCCGCGCCGACGCACGCGAAGCCGCCGATCAGACCGGCCACCGGGTGGCGGCCCGCGCTCTTGAAGACCACGGCGGCCAGCGGCGGCAGCACGATCGCGGCCACGTCGCTGATCATGTGCGCCTGGCAGGCGACCAGCGCGACCAGATAGGGCAGCAGCGCCCGGGGCGCGCGGGCCAGGGTGGCCCGCATGACGGTCTCCAGGAGCCCGGCCTTCTCCGCGACGCCCACCGCCATGATCATGAGCAGCACGGCGGCGACAGGCGGGAAGGTCGAGAAGTTGGTGACGAGGTTCTCCGTCAGCCAGCGCACGCCCTCGCCGGTGAACAGCCCGGTGATCGGCTTGGTGTCGGTGGTGCCGGGCACGGTGACGTGCACGTCGCCGAGCGCGAGCGCGGTGGAGACCACGGCAAGGAGCAGGAAGAGGGCGGTGAACAGCAGGATCGGGTTGGGCAGCGCGTTGCCGACGCGTTCGATCAGCGCGAGCACCCGGTCGACGCCGCTGGGGCGCCGTCTGTCCGGGGACTCGCTCGGGGCGGGGAGGTCGGTGAGTGAGGACATCAGAGCCGCCCTTCCGGCGTTGCTGGCAGGAGATCCTTGCGTACGACGCCGCCCTGGACGACGCAGACGATGTTCGCGGGGTCGCCGAGGACGCCGATGTCCCGGAGCGGGTCCCCGTCGCAGACGACCAGGTCGGCGGTGCGGCCCTCGGTGAGGGTGCCCAGCCGGTCGGCGACGCCGAGGAGTTCGGCGGCGGTGCGGGTGCCGGCGACGATGGCGGCCATCGGGTCCATGCCGAGGTCCACCAGGTAGGAGAGCTCCATCAGGTTGACCCCGTGCGGGCCGACGGCCGCATCGGTGCCGAGGGCGATCCGGGCACCGTACTCGATGGCCCGCGCGATGTTCTCCTTGGTGACGCCGGACCAGCGGGTCTTCTTCTGGTAGTGGTAGTCCGGCATCGTGTCCTTGTTGATGCCGGCGTAGACGGTGGACAGCGTCGGTACGACGAACACCCCGCGCTCTCCGGCCAGGTCGAGGGCGCGCTCGTCGAGGCCGTAGCCGTGCTCGATGCTGGTGACGCCGCCGCGGATCGCGTTGAGGATGCCGGCGTTGCCCTGGGCGTGCGCGGCGACGGGCTTGCCGCCGTGCCGGCGGGCCTCGTCCACGACGGCCCGGATCTCCTCCTCCAGGAGGCCCTCGTCGTCGGGGTCGTCGTAGGGGCTGCCCATGCCGCCGGTGGCGCAGACCTTCACCAGGTCGGCGCCGTCGCGCAGCACCCGGCGCACCGCGAGCCGGGCCGCCGCCGTGTCGTCGGCGATCTCGGACATCCCGGCGCTCAGGTCGGTCCCGTCGGGCAGCCGGACGTCGGCGTGCCCGCCGGTGTGGCTGATGATGCGTACCGCGGTGTGCAGCCGCGGGCCGACGATCCGGCCGGTCTCGACGGCCGTGCGGAAGCCCGCCGACAGGCCGCCGAGGTCGCGGGCGGTGGTGATGCCGGCGTCGAGGGTCAGGCGCAGCCGGGTGACGGTGTCCAGGGTGACCAGGACGGGGTCGAGTTCGGCGCGGCGGCCGGGTGCCGCGCCGTGGGCGTAGGCGAGGTGGACGTGGCAGTCGAAGAAGCCGGGCAGTACGGTGCGGCCACCGGCGTCGACGCTGCGCTCGCCGGCGGCGGGCGGGGCGGTCGCGGCGGGACCGGCGTAGGCGATGGAGCCCTGGGCATCGATGGTGACTACGGCGTCGGCCACCGGTGCGGCGCCGGTGCCGTCGACGAGGCGGGCGCCATGGATCCGCAGAGCGGTCTGGGGTGCGTCGGTTTCCGTCATGGGGTGCGGTCACTCCTCCTCAGTGGAGAACGGTCGGGGACAGGAGAAGGGAGTGTGGAATGCTGAAGAAGACATGGTGTGACGATGCAGACTTCGCGCCGGATTCCCGCACCGCGCGCAGGGATGCGCCGCTCATGGGCGTGCAGGATCGTGCCGCCCCGGACGCGGAACTCGACGAGCTGGACCGGTGCGTCGTGCACGCCCTGCAGATCCATCCCCGGGCGCCCTGGACGCTCGTCGGCGAGGTGCTGGGGGTCAACCCGGTCACCGCGGCCCGGCGCTGGCAGCGGCTCCAGGAGGCGGGCCTGGCCTGGGTGACCGCCTACCCCCGGCTGTACGACCCGCGGATCGTGGTCACCGCGACCGTCGAGGTGGACGCCGAGCCGGGCGCCGCCGAGGACGTGGCGCAGGCCATCGCGAAGGACCCGGCGGTGCCCAACATCAAGCTCACGGCGGGCGGCCGGGACCTGGTGGCCGCGGTGCAGACCCGCAGCCTGGACGAGCTGGCCCGGCTCACCACCTCGCTCTTCCAGCGGACGCCGGGGGTGCGGGCGACCCGTACGCACGTCTCGACCGGCGTCTCGACGGAGGGCAGCCGGTGGCGGCTGCGCAGCCTGGACGAGACCCAGGCGGCCCGCCTCGAAGCGGCGCTCCCCCCGTCCGCCCTGCCGGCGACCCCGGCCGAGTCGCGCTGGGACGAGCTGGACACCCGCCTGCTCGAACTCCTCAGCGTGGACGGCCGGATGTCGCTGCGCGACCTGGCGGCGGCCACCGGGACCAGCCTCACCACGCTGCGCCGCCGGGTGCAGTCGCTGCTCGCGTCCCGGCTCTGCCTGCGCTGCGACCTGGCCCGGCCGCTGTCGGGCTGGCCGCTGTCCGCGGTCTACTTCGCCTCGGTGCCGGGCCAGTACGTGGAGGAGACCAGCAGGGTGCTGGCCGGGGTGCGCGAGGTCCGCTCGTGCTCGATCTCGGCCGGGCCGTACAACCTGATGATCGACGTCTGGCTGCGCGACCTGCGCGACGTGCACGCGTTCGAGGCGCACCTGTCCCGGAAGCTGCCCCGGCTGACCGTCGCCGACCGCTCGGTGGTGCTGCGCACCGTCAAGCACATGGGCCGGCTGCTCGACCACGACGGCCGCTGCGTGGGGGTGGTCCCGCTGCGCAATCCCCAGGTGCCCGGCGAGCGCGGCGCGCCCGGTTCGGCTGCCCGGGCGTGAGGACGCTACGGCGTGGACCGGTCCGGGCGGGTCGGGACCGGTACCTGGTTGAAGCCGTAGTAGAGGGCGAGCAGGCCGTGTGCGGCCAGGGTGAGCGGCGCGGAGACGAAGGCGAGGCCGACGGTGATCGGGTAGCCGAGCGAGCCGAGCGCGAAGCGGGCGCGGGTGGCTCGCGCGGCCTCGACGTCGACGCGGGCGTCGAAGAGGTGGCCGGTCCGGGTGAGATGCCACCACAGGGCCTGGAAGGCGGCCGCCATCAGGACCATCACCAGGCTGTAGACGGCCGCCGCCGCGTGCGAGGACGTGCCCTCCCGCAGGTACTCGGCGAGCATCGCCGTCGGCCAGGGCACGGCGGACACCACCATCAGCACCAGCAGGTTGAGGAACATCAGCCTCCGGTCGACCCTGGCGACGTAGCTGAACAGCTGATGGTGGTTGACCCACATGATCCCGATGACCAGGAAGCTCACCACATAGGCGGCGTAGGACGGCCACTGGGCGCCCAGTGCCTGCCAGAGGCTGCCGCCCTCCGCGGTCTTCGGCACCTTGATGTCCAGGACGAGCAGGGTGACGGCGATGGCGAAGACCCCGTCGCTGAAGGCCTCCACACGGCCCGACTCGTTCATGACGTACTCCCCCGTCGGCTCACGGTGACTTTCTACCGCCACCCCCGGCGCCGGGTCACGTGATCGACTGAGGTGCAGCAAGCGGTACGGCGGCCTCCGCCGCGTCCCTCGCCTCCGCGCGCCGCCGGCCCAGGTGGTTGAAGACGAGGTTCAGCACCACCGCCGTCAGGCATCCCGTCGAGATCCCCGAGTCGAGGACGATCCGGGCTGTCTCCGGGAAGGCGTGGTAGAAGTCCGGCTCGGTGACCGGGATGACGCCGACGGCGAGCGAGACGGCGACGACGAGGACGTTCTCGCCCTTCTCCAGGCCGGCCCCGACCAGGGTCTGGATACCGCTGGCCGCCACCGAGCCGAACAGGACCACGCCCGCGCCGCCCAGCACCGGGCGGGGTACGACGGCGATCAGCGAGGCGGCCATCGGGCACAGCCCCATCAGCACCAGGAAGCCGCCGCCGGCCGCGACCACGAACCGGCTGCGGATCCGGGTCATCGCGACCAGGCCGATGTTCTGCGCGAACGCGCTGCACATGAACCCGTTGAACAGCGGGCTGAGCGCCGAGCCGAGGGTGTCGGCGCGCAGCCCGGCCGCGATGGTCCGCTCGTCAGCGGGCCGTTCGACGATCTCGCCGAGCGCCAGCATGTCCGCGGTCGACTCGGTCATCGAGACCACCATCACCACGCACATGGACAGGATCGCGGCGAGCTGGAACTGCGGGGCACCGAAGTGGAAGGGCGTCGGGAAGCCGATCACGTCCGCGTCCGCGACCGGCCCGAAGTCGGTGACACCGAACGGGATCGCGACGACCGTGCCGGCGACCAGGCCGATCAGCACGGCGACCTGCTTGACGAAGCCGCGGGTGAAGCGGCGAAGGAGCAGCACGAGGACGAGAGTTGCGGCGGCCAGCCCCAGGTACCCGGCCGACCCGTAGTCCTTCGCCGCCGGGTCGGGGCCCTGCGCCCAGCCGAAGGCGACCGGGAGCAGCGAGACGCCGATGAGCGTGATGACCGTGCCGGTGACGACGGGCGGGAAGAAGCGGATCGCCTTGCTGAAGAAGGGGGCGGCGAGGAAGCCGAGGAGGCCGGCGACGATCACCGCGCCGAAGATGACCGGCAGGGCGTCCGACTTGTCGCGGGTGGACGCGGCTATCGCGGTCATCGGGGCGACCCCGGCGAAGGTGACGCCGTTGACGAAGGGCAGCCGGGCGCCGATCTTCCAGACCCCGAGGGTCTGGAGGAAGGTGGCGAGGCCCGCGGTGAAGAGGCAGGCGGCGGTCAGGAAGGTCAGTTCGGTGCCGGTGAGGCCGATGGCCGCGCCGACGATCAGGGGCGGGGCGACCACTCCCGCGTACATGGCGGCCACGTGCTGGAGGCCCGTGGTGGCCATTTTCAGGGCGGGGAGTTTCTCGTCGACGGGGTGCACTGGTGGCGCGGACGCTGCTGACACTGCGGCTCTCCTCCGGTCGGTTACGCATCGGCTCTGACACGGGTTTCAGGGAGGTGGTGCATGTGATCCAGGTCGTGCGGGACCCGAGAGGAGGACGGTGACCGGTCCCGGGCGCGCGCAGGGCAGCGCGCGCCCGGGAGACGGCCGCCGTGGGCCCTTCCGGGGTCCACGGCCACCGGCCGGGAGCCGTCCCTCCCGACCGGAGCTCAGGTGCGTTGCAGAGAAGTGGGGTTACCGCCCGGCGAGCTGCGCCAGCCGCTGGGCCTCGGCCCGGGTGGCGCGGGCGATCGCGTCCTCGTCGACGTGCAGCAGCCGGTTGTCCGCGACGATCTGACGGCCGTTGACGAAGGAGGCGGTGACCGGGGCGGCCGCGCCGAGGACCAGGGCGGTCACCGGGTCGGCGATGGAGGCGTGCGCGAGGGTGTCCAGCCGCCAGAGGACCAGGTCGGCGAGCTTGCCGGGTTCGAGGGAGCCGATCTGGCTCGCGCGGCCCAGCACCTGGGCGCCGCCGTAGGTGCCGAGGCGCAGCGCCTGGCGGGCGTTCAGGGCTGCTTCCCGGTGGGCGCCGAGGCGGTTGATCAGCAGTGCGTTGCGCAGTTCGGTGTGGAGTTCGCCGGACTCGTTGGACGCGGTGCCGTCGACGCCGAGGCCGACCGGGACGCCGGCGGCGAGCAGGTCGGGGACGCGCGCGATCCCGGCCGCGAGGCGGGCGTTGGAGGACGGGCAGTGGGCGACACCGGTCCTCGTGCGGGCGAACGCGGCGATGTCGGAGTCGTTCATGTGGACGCAGTGCGCCATCCACACGTCCTCGCCGAGCCAGCCGGTGGACTCGAAGTAGTCGGTCGGGCCCATTCCGAACAGCTCCTTGCAGAACTGCTCCTCCTCGACGGTCTCCGAGCCGTGGGTGTGCAGGCGCACTCCGAGCCGGCGGGCCAGCTCCGCCCCCTGCCGCAGGAGTTCGGTGGAGACGGAGAACGGCGAGCAGGGCGCGACGGCCACCTGCGTCATGGCGTCGAAGGACGGGTCGTGGTGCTCCTCGACGGTCGCCTCGGTGGCGGTGAGGGCGCCTTCGAGGGTCTCGACGGCGAAGTCCGGGGGCAGCCCGCCGTCCTTCTCGCTGCGGTCCATGGAGCCGCGGGCGAGGGTGAAGCGGACGCCCGTCTCGCGGGCGGCACGGATGATCGCGCCGGACAGGTCGCCGGAGCCCTTCGGGTAGACGTAGTGGTGGTCCATGGCGGTGGTGACACCGCCGCGGGCCATCATGGCGAGCGAGCCCTGCGCGGCCGCGTACACCATGGGCTCGTCGATGCGCGCCCAGGTCGGGTACAGCGCGACCAGCCAGTCGAAGAGGTTGTGGTCGGTGGCCAGGCCCCGGGTGATCCACTGGTAGTAGTGGTGGTGGGTGTTGACCAGGCCGGGGGTCACCAGGTGGCCGGTGGCGTCGATCCGGCGTACGACGTTCTCCAGGTCCCCGGGGGCCCTGCCCGCGCCGAGCGACTCGATCCGGTTGCCGGCGATGACGACGTACCCGTCCGCGTACTCGGTGTCGTGGGCGTCGACGGTCGCGATCGAACAGTTCTCGATGACGATGCGCTGGTCTGCTGCCATGGTTCGTCCTTTTCGCTCAGCGGACTCGTGGTGAGGGCACGGCAGGACCCCGGGGATTTGAGTGCCGCGGCCGGGAGCCCGAAGAGCTCGCGCTCCCGGCCGAGGGTGCCGAAAAGTCGGGAGGTCAGAGGTTGGTGAGGTCCACCGGGATCCTCGCCTCGCAGCCGTCCCGCAGGATGGTCGCCTCGATCAGGCCGTAGGGCCGGTCGGCGGCGTAGTACACGGCACCGTCCTCGGTGGCGTTCTTGAGCCCGAACGGCTCCAGATCGACCAGGAAGTGGTGCTTGTTCGGGAGCGAGAAGCGGACCTCGTCGATCTCGCCGCGGTGGTCGATGATGCGCGCGCCCATCTGGTACAGCGTCTGCTGCAGCGAGAGGGAGTACGTCTCGGCGAAGGCCCGGAGCATGTGCTTCTTCGTCTGCTCGTAGGACTGCTCCCAGTCGGGCGTCTCCTGCTCGTCGTCGGTCCAGTTGAACCGCCAGCGGCCGGAGACCTGGGTGGCCAGGATGCGGTCGTAGGCCTCGGGGAGCGTCGTGTACCTGTCCTTGACGTAGCCCCAGAACTCGGAGTCGGTCGAGTTCATCACGACGAGGTCCTTGAGCCCGGAGACGACCTCCCACCGCTCGCCGTCGTAGGTGACCTGGGTGAGCCGGGTCTCCTGGCCCTGGCGCACGAAGGAGTGCGCGCCCTTGCCGCCGTGCTCGATCCGCTCCCAGGCGTACTCCTCGATCCGGATCCGGGCCCGGTGGATCGGCTCCTGGCTGGTCACGAAGTGCCGGGCGAGGAGGATGCCGAACTGCTCGGCGGACTCGATGCCGTGCTCCTTGGCGAACGCGAACACCGTGTTCTTGGTGGTGTCGGTCGGCAGGACGCTGGCGTTGGAGCCGGAGTAGTGGACCTCGTCCATGTCGCCGGAGAGCGACACCGAGACGTTGAGGTCCTTGATGTGGTGGGTGGCACCGTCCCGCGTGATCTTGACGACCCGGTTCTCGGCCTTGCCGTACTGGTTCTGTCCAAGAATCGTAGGCATAGAGCTAGCTCCCTCGGTAAACGGAGTAGCCGAACGGGTTGAGCAGCAGCGGTACGTGGTAGTGCTCGCCCGGCACGACGGCGAACGTGATCGCCACCTCCGGGAAGAACACGGCCGGTCCGCTGTCCCGATTCGCGGGGGCGTCCTGCTGCGCATCGGCTTGCTTCTTCGCGGTGTTCTCTTCGAAATACGGTTCGACGGCGAAGTCGAGCCGTACGTGTGTGGTGCCCTCCGGCAGCGCCGGCAGGTCCCTGCACCGGCCGTCCGCGTCGGTGGCGGAACCGCCGAGCGCCTGCCAGTCCGCTTCCCGGCCGGGGCGGGCGGCGAGCCGGACGGCGACGCCTGCGGCGGGACGGCCGACGCTCGTGTCCAGGATGTGGGTGGACACGGAGGCGGTGGTGCTGGTGCTCATGGTGTCAGGCGTCCTCTTCGACGAGTCGGGCGAGCCGGATGCGGTTGATCTTGCCCAGTTCGGTGCGGACGATCTCCCGCTCCTGCTCCGGCCGGTTGCCGATCCGCTCCTTGACCGCGTCCCGCATCTCCTCGCCGGTGCGGCCGGTGGCGCAGATCAGGAAGACATGCCCGAACCGTTCCTGGTAGGCGAGGTTGAGTTCGAGCATCTCCGCCTTCAGTGCGTCGGCGGCGCCGGCCATGCCGGACTGCTCACGGGCCGAGGTGGGGTCGCCCGGCCTGGGCCGGCCGATCGGCGGGTGCCCGGCCATGGCCTCCGCCAGGTCCGCCGCGCCCAGCCCGGCCATGGCGGCGTCACTGGCGGAGTAGAGGGCCCCGGGGCTGGCGTAGGGGCGGGCGGCGAGCAGGCGCCGGGCCCAGGCCGTGGAGGCGCACGCCTCGTGGAGGGCGGCGAGTGCCGCGTGCTCCTCCAGTTCGTTGAACCGGGCCAGGCCCGGGGGCGTGGAAGTCGACGTCACGGGAGCCTCCGTGGCCGTATGCGGCCTTCGTGCTGAACGGGCTGCCGTTAGCTAACGCCCTCCGGAACCCAGCGTCAACACTTTGTTGAAAATTCCGCGTAACAAGCCCCGCCCCTGGCCGGCCGGCTCAGCTCTCCTTCTCGCGGTTGAGGTAGTTGTAGACGGTGAAGCGGCTCACCCCGAGCGCGCTCGCCACCGTCTCCACGCCGTGCCGTACGGAGAAGGCACCCCGCGCCTCCAGTATGCGCACGACCTCCTGCTTCGCCTTGCGGTCCAGGTCGGCCAGCGGCTTGCCCTGCCGACGCTCCATGGCGGCGAGGATGTGGTCGAGGGAGTCCGCGAGCTGCGGCAGCCGTACGGCGACCACGTCGACGCCCTCCCAGGCGAGCACGACGTCGTCGGGGCCGGCCTCGTCGGGCGGGAGCATCTCCCCGCCCATGGCGTCGACCAGCGGCTTCACTGCGGTGATGAAGGGCTCGTCCCCGTTCCGGGTCACTTGTCGTCACCCTCCCCCACCACGTTGACCTGGAGCGAGATCCGGGTGGCCCCGGCCGCCAGGGCCCTGCGCAGCAGCGCGTCCACGGCGGTGAGCACGGCGTCGGAGCCGCCCTCGGCCGTGTTCCCGAACGGCCCGACGTCCACCGCGTCCAGCTCGGCCCCCTCGATGACCTCGCGGGCGACCAGCGCGTGCGCGGGTGCCTCGTCGAGATCGAAGGGCTCGGTCGTGAACTCCACTCTCAGTCGCATTGCGCCCCCAGAAAACGCGCCTCTGACCTGGGCTTCGGCCGACCGCCGCACAGCCGCGACACATCCCGGGCCAGTCAGTTCCACCGCGACGGAGCCGCTGCGTCCGCCACGAGCCGACCCTAACCGACCAGGGCGCCCCTCCGCCCGGTCAGCGGGTGCTCCACTTCTGGTTGTCCTGGCCGTTGCAGTCCCAGAGCTGGAGCCGGGTGCCGTTGCCGGTCTGCTCGTCCTTGACGTCCACGCACTTGTCCGCCTGCGGATTGACCAGGTCGTTGCTGGAGTTCAGGCGGAACTGCTGGGCCGGGTTGCCGCTGCACACCGCGAGCTGGATCACCGCGCCGTTCTGCGAGGAGCCCCAGGCGACGTCCATGCACAGGCCCATCGAGCGGATCGTGCCGTCCGAACGGAAGTCCCACTTCTGCCAGTTCTTGCCGTTGCAGTTCCAGATCTCCAGCGGCGAGCCGTCCGCGCCCTTGTGCCCCACCATCTCGATGCACCGGTTGGAGGCGTGACTGTAGATGGTGGTACCCGGCGCGCTGGTCACCGTGGCGGTGACCGTGGCCTTGGTGCCGGCGGACTTCTTCTTGGAACTCCCACCGGAGGACGCCTTCTTCGGTGCCTCCGCGGAGCTGCCCGCGACCACCCCGGCGCCCGCGCCCGCGGCCGCGGCCCCCGCGCCCTTCTTCGCCGGGTTCTTCTTGCCGTCGCCCGCCGGCCGCGAGGGCGACGCGGTCGGCGAGGAGGACGCCGGGTCCGGGGTGGCCGAACCGTAGGCGCCCGGACCGCCGTCCGTCGTCGCCCCGTTCAGCACCGTGCCGGCCTCGGCCGCCCGGTCCGACGTCTTCGCGTCCGCGCCCGACCTGCCGAGCATGCCCGACACCAGGAACGGCACCCCGATCAGCAGCGCCCCCGCGATCGCCGCGCCGGCCAGCAGCCCCCGCGAGGGACGGCCGAAGGCGGGGGCCGCCAGGACGTCCGCACCGGCTCCGCTCCCGGCCGCCGCGTCGGCAGCCGTGTCGGCCTCGGTGTCGGTGTCGGTGTGGGGGTCGGTGCCGGCACGGCCGTCGGGTGCCGCTTCCGGGCCCCGGCCCGCGCCGGCCGCTGCCTCCGGGCCGGCGCCCGCGTCGGCACCTGCGTCGGCACCTGCTGTCGTGGCCGCCCGCGCGGCCGAGGTCTGGGCCTCTGCCGAGGTCTCCGCCGGGGCCTCTGCCGCGGGTCGCGACCGGGCCGTGAGAGCCGCCTCGGCCCTCGCGGCGGTCTCCGTCTCACCGGGACCGGATTCCGGCTCGCCGGGACCGGTCTCCGGCTCCCCTCCGGCGGGCGGGGCCGCTGCCGCGGCCTGGGCCTGGGCCTCCCGTGCCGCTCCGGCCCCGGGCGCGCTGCCCGCGGTGGGGTCCGGGGCCGCGCCCGGCTCCGTCTCGCCCGTCGTCGGCTGGTGCCGCGGGCTGTTCTTGCCGGACATGGTGTTCCTTCCGAAGTGATCGGGTGGCCACCGGTCAGTCGTCGTCCGCGGGGAGCGGAGCGACCGAGAACCGGTTGCCGTCGAAGTAGAGGGTCAGCGGGGCACCGTCGGCCGGACCGAACCGGTGGCTGCGGTCGCCGGGGCCGAGCACCCGGACCGGTCGCCCGGTGTCGCGTGCGACGAGGGCCGCCAGAGTGGACACGTAGGAGGAGGTGTCGGGGCGGGCCAGCACCAGTGCGAGCCGCGCGGAGTCGTCCAGCCCGGCCTCGGCGACGGTCAGCGTGTCGTTCTGGAGGATCGCCTGGGCGCGCAGCGCCTCGGTGAGGGCGCCGATGTGCGCCAGCGCAGCGGTCGCCAGCGCGGCGTCGGGGCCCGGGAGCGCCGCGTCGTCGGGGGCGCCGTGCGCAGCCACGTCGGCCTGGGCCCAGGCGAGGAGCGCGCCGTGCGGGTCACGGGTACGGGTCCAGGCGGGGGCGGTGCCGGAGGGGGCGAGCAGCTCGGCCAGGGAACGGGCGAACGTCTCGGGGCGCGCCGCCCGCGACACGACGGGCCGCCGGGCCGCGGGCCCCCCGCCGCCCCGGCCGTTCCCGCCGCCGTCCTCGTCGTCGTCACTGTCGGCGTCGTCTTCTTCCTCGCCGTCCTCGCTGTCCTCGCCCCCGTCGTGGCCGTCCTCGGAATCCCCGTCGGTCCCGCCCCCGGCGACGGCCGCCGCGGTCTCCGGCTCCGGGGGCGCATCCTCGCCCTCTTCCTCGCCCTCTTCCTCGGACTCCTCCTGCGCCGCCGCCGGGCCTGCGCCGCTGCGTGCCAGGGTCGGGCGGGGGGTGCGGCGGGGCCAGGTGGCCGGGGTGGCGGCCAGGGAGCCGGTGGGCAGCGGCACGGTGCCGTCGCCCGCCGCCGCCCGCCGCGCCTCCAGGAGGGCGACCACGTCGGCGAGGTCGTGCTGGGCGTTGCGCTGCCGGGCCGCCTGCGTGCCCTGCTCGGCGAGGGCCGCGTCGACCTCGCGTCCGAGGGCGTCCAGCGCCTCCTGGGCGGCGTCGCGCGCGGCGACCGCCCGGTCGTGCCGTGCGCCGGCCGCGGTGAGTGCCGTCCGGGCCGTGCGGTCGGCCGTGGCCGCCGTCGCGGCCGTGTCCCGGGCCTGGGCCAGTGCCTCGGCCGCGGTACGGGCCGCGTCCCGGGCCAGGCCGAGCCGGCGCGTGGTGTCCTCGGCGGCGTGCCGGGCGGTGTCGGCGGCGCGGTCGGCCGCCTCGGCCGCCGTCCGGGCCCGGGTCAGCGCTGTGCGCGCCCGGTTCCGGCGCGACTCGCGCCGGGCGAGGGACCCGCCCGAGGCGGCGCTGTCCGTGCTGTGGCGGCTCCCGTCCCGCGTGGCCGGGGCGGCGGCCCGCCGTACGGCCTGCTCCGCCTCCTCCAGGTCGGCCTCCGCGGTCCTGACCGCCTCGTGGGCTTCGTCGGCGGCGCCGGCCGCGGCCGTGGCCCGCTCGGTCCGTTCGGCGAGATCGGCCGTCAACTCCGCAACCCGGGCGCGCCGTTCCCGGTCGGTGCGGTCGGCCGCGGTGACGGCGGTGTCGGCGGCGGTGCGGGCGTCGGCCGCGGTGCCGGCCGCGGCGCGGGCGTCGGCCAGCTCCCGTTCCGTCTGTGCCACCGGCGGCAGGGCGTCGTCCCGCGCGCGTCGGGCGTCCGGGATTTGTGCCTGGAGCAGAGCCTCATGCGTGCGTGCCGCGTCCTCGGCCTGCCCGGCCTCCTCCAGCATGCGTATCTGAGCGCGTACGGCCGTCCAGCCGTCGTCCCGGCCGTCCCCCTCGCCGTCGTCCCGGCCGTCGTCCGGGCCGTCGTCCTGGTCCTCCGTCGGCGTGATGTCCGGGTCGCCCTGGGCGTCGAACCGGCGGAACCGCACGCCCTCGCCGTCGCGCAGGGCCAGTTCGACCGGTCGGCGCAGGAGGGCGGCGGTGCCCGACGCGGCGTACAGGGCGCGGGCGGTCCCGTCCGCGCTGCCGTCGACGGCCAGCCACAGCTGCACCATGCCGTCGCCGCCTCCCGGGTGCGCCCCGATGCCGTCCGCCAGCAGGGTCGGCAGGTCCCGCAGCGGCACGGTCCGCCAGTCCCGCAGCACGTCGTCCGCTCGGCCGTCCGCCGCCCGCGCGTCCGCGGCCTCGCGGGCCAGGGAGGCGCCGTCGAACACTCCCGGGTCGGTGGCGGCGCCGGTGACCCCGTACCCGAGCAGGTCGCGCTCCAGGGGCCGGATCCGTACGGTGCCGGTCACGTACCGGACGCCGTTCGGGCCGTGCACGGTGATCAGCGCGTCGGCGAGGGTCTCGTGGCTGCGGGTGCCGCGGGAGTCCGCCGGGGTGGTGGTGTTGCCGTGTTTGAGCCAGTCCCGGCGGGCGCCGCTGACGGTGGCGCCCGTCCCGGGCTGCTGCGGCTGGCGGGCCAGCACCGGCAGGGTGAAGCCGAGCAGCTGCCGGTTCGCGTCGTCGGCGCTGAAGCCGCCCTGCACCGAGAGGCTTCCGGTGAGGCCCGCCTGCGAGGCGGAGCCCGCGCTGACCGTGCTGATCCGCAGCCGGTCCACCGTCACGTCGCCGGTGTCGGTCACCGGGCGCGGCCGGTACAGCTCCACGGTGAGCCGGGGCGGGGTGCCCGGACGGCCCTGGAACGGGTAGGCGCCCGGCATCACGGTGGTCATGCCGGCCGGGCCGCGCGGATGGTCCAGCGAGACCGTGCCCGCCTGGACGAGTTCGCCGATCCGTACGGCGGTGGCGTCGGCGGAGTCCGAGGCGGTCAGCGACCGCCAGGAGTGGGTGAGGTCCGGGGCCACCTCGGCGAGCGCGGCGGCGAGTTCGGCGCCCCCGTCGAAGCCGAACACCGGCGCGGGGCCGCCCGGTGTGAACCGCCGCCCGGTCACCGCGGGGCGCCGGTCGTGCCGTCCCACCGCCAGGGGCGCCCCGGTGGCGGGCGCGGGCTCGGCGGTCTCGCTGCCGGTGAAGCGCAGCGCGGCGGCGGCGTGCACGGTGACGGTGCGGGCCGGCCGGCCCAGGAACAGGTGCGTGATCCGGTCGGCGAGCGGGGTGTCCGCGTCGGTCAGGCTCAGCACCCCGTGCTGGAGGACGCTGCCCGGCAGGTCAAGCAGCCAGTCGGCGGTGAGGGTCGAGCGGACCTCGGCGACGATCCGGTACGGGACGCCCTCGAAGTCGGCGGCGCTGTCGGTGCGCAGCCAGTAGCGGTCCTCGGCGGCCCGGGTCACCCGCGCTGAGTTGCCGCGCACCGTGTCGCCGCCGAGCAGGACGTTCGCCCGGTCGGTACGGGGGCCGCCGGTGGGCCTCGGGATGCGCGACTGGAACTGGACGAACCCCGAGTGCCGGACGCTGCGGGCGGTCCGGTCGGTCACCGAGGAGGGGGTGTGGCCGAGGAAGTGCTCGATCCCGGCGCCCGCCGCCGCCGGGAACCCGCGCAGCAGGCGCAGCGCGTGCTCGTCGGCGTCCGGTTCGGTCCGCAGCGTCACCTCGACCAGGCGGGCGCCGCCGTAGCCGACGTGCCGGAACCGGAACCGCTGCACCCGGCCCGGTCCCCGCCCGGCCAGGGTGCGCAGCCCGGCCGTGGAGGTGAGGTCGGCGATCCTGGTCGCCACCCCCGGCAGATACGACGAGTGCCCCGGCCGCGTCGTGCCGGGCGCCTCGTCCTCCACCAGTCCGAGCAGCCGCTGCCGCAGTTCGTCGGGGCGCCGCACGGTCCGGGTGGCGTCGGTGAACTGGTCCATCGCCTGGACACTGCCGAGTCCCACCTCGCGGGAGGCGACGAACCGGCGCGGCAGCGGTATCGAACCCGGCACCGGCGCGGGCACGGTGAGACCGGCCACCGGCGCGAACCAGGCGGCGTAGCGCCGGATCTGTGCCGGGGTGGCCAGGAACCGTACGGCGTCCGGCAGTTCCACCGCCACCGTCACGGTACGGCCCTCACCTTGGCCGAACGCGTTGCCGACGGCGTTGCGGCGGCCCCGCCGGAACGTCACCAGGAGGAGCCCGTCGGCCGCGATGCGGTGCTGGGCGCCGCTCTCGGTGGCCGTACGGTTCACCACCGTCGAGGAGGCGAGCGCCCGGGACCGGTCGCCCCGGGTGGTTCGGCTGTACCGGGCCGACGGGTTGAGGGTCGACGGCCGGTGCGTGGACGCCGTCGTGCCGCCGCCCTGCTGCGGCGCAGGGTCGTCGGCACGGCGGTGGTGCATGCCGCCGTCGTCGTTGCCTGCGGCCTGGTCGGCGGCCGGGGTCTGCGCCGACGAGGTGTTGCGGACCGCGGTGAAGCCGCCCGCCCACTGCACGGTGCTGGACACCCCCCGCTGCTGTCCGGCCCCGTCGCCGGCGCTCAGCCCGGTCTCGAAGTACTGCGAGACGTCGCCCGCCGCCCGCGGCCGCCGCAGGGCGCCCCGGATCTCCACCGACAGCACCTCGTCCGCGGCCAGCCCCGGCAGGGTGAGGCCCTCGATCACGTAGGCGCCCTTGAACACCTGGTGGCCGCGGGCCAGCAGGGCCGCGGGGCTGCGGGCGGCGGTGAGCATCTCGGCGGCCACCGTGGTCGGGTCGGTGGCGGCGGCACCGGCCAGCGACTCGCCGACGGCCCGGCCGACGCGCGCCACCGGCGCCGGGGTGCGCGCGGCCACCGCGTCCCGTACGTCGCCCAGCAGGCCCCGGGCGGGATGCCCCGGGTAGGTGTTGCCGAGCACCGCCCGGAACGCCTCGTCCAGCGCGGCCGACGCCCGGAACACCTCCACCATCGAGTCGTCCGGCAGCGGCACCGAGTCCGGCAGCGGGGTGCCGTGCTCGTCGGTCAGGTCGAGCAGGGTGCGGTCGGCCGGGGTGGCGGCCCGCACGGTGTGGGCCGCGGGTGCCGCCGGGGCGGGCGCGGCGGCGGGCAGCGTGCGGTGCGTCGGCACCGACAGCCGCAGTGTCCCCGGCACCCGGTCCGGCCGCGGGACCGGCGGGCCGGCCGGCGGGGCGCCGTGCGGTACGTACGGCTCGGTCACCGTCTCGTGCGCGAACCGCACCAGGGGCTCCTCCCCCGGCCCCTCGTACAGGTCGAGCGCCAGCTCGGCCGGCACCTCGAACACCTCGCTGCGCTGTCCCGCCCCGCTGCCGATGAAGAACTGGTCGTGCCCGACGGACAGTTGGACGCTGTTGTCGTGCTGCACCTGGTGGCCGCGCACATGGTCGCCGGTGCCGCCGAGCGTCCACGCGCCCTTGCGCACCGGCAGCCCGAACGAACCGCCGCCGCCGTACGACACGCCGTACGACGATCCCCGCTGGTCGTTGCCGGCCGTCGACAGGGACGCCACGCCCATCCCCTGCACGTCCGGCAGCACCCGGGTGTGCACGCTGTCGCCCGCCCCGCGCACCGCGCTGAGCACCAGGCGCACCCGGCGGGTGCCGGTCACCGTCGGGATCTCCAGGAAGAGCGGATGGCCGCCGTCGACCATGGCGTCCGCGGCGGCCCGCTGCCCCACCTGGGACCGGGCCTGCTCGAACCTGCGCAGGTTGTTCAACTGGGCCTGCACCAGGGCCTCGTCGGGCAGCACCCGGTTGCGCGAGGTGGTGTCGGCGGGCAGGAAGCCCTCCCGGCGCAGCCAGTTCTCGGCGTGCACGAAGAGCGGCTCGGCGCCCTCCACACCCAGCGGTGTCGTGGTGGTGCCGATCGCCCGCAGATGCTCCAACTCCGCGGGCAGCCGCCGCAGTTCCTCCGGCGACGGGGCGTGGCCGCGGGCGTCCTCGGCGGTCAGCAGCCGCAGATGCATCCCGCGCGGCCAGGCGTCCGGCGTGAAGGGCACCTGCCCGCCGCCCGGCAGGTGCAGCACGAGCCGGTGCTGCACCTCGGCCGGCGCCAGCAGATGGCTCCGGTTGCTGCGCACCGCGTGCATCAGGGCGGCGGTGCCGCTCTGCGCCAGCGACTCGTTCGTCCCCGCCTGGGCCGAGGCCCGGCCCAGCACACCGCCCCCGACCCGCCGCACCGCGTCCGGGTGGCCCTCGGCGTGGTCGCCGGTGAGCGCCGGGCCGACGCTCCCGGACAGCGACAGCCCGCTGCTGAACCTCGACTGGGACTCGATCCGCACCACCTGGGTCAGATGGCTCTCCAGATTGATCTTCCCGGGGACACTGCGCCGCAGCGGGTCCCCGACGGCCACGTCGGTCAGCAGCTGCAACATGCCGACCGCGCGCCCCGACCCGTCCAGGAGCACCGGCGAGAAGACCCCCCGGTCCCGCTGCATGGGGAGGGTGCCCCGCAGCAACGGCTCCGACAGGAACGTCTCCAGCTCCGCGAGGGAGTCCGCGTCCAGCGACCGCAGCCGCGCCCCGAAGTGCTCCAGCGCCTCCGCGAGCAGCCGCCCCGGCTCGGCCACCGTGTCCACGCCCCACACCGGAAGGTCGTCCAGGTCGGCGGCCGCCGGCAGCTCGCCCTCCTCGTCCCGCGCCAGGTGCTGCGGGAACCAGAAGGTCACCGGCCCGTGCGACTGCGGCACCCCCCAGGTGACCGGCGCGGCCAGTGCGGGGGTGTCCAGCCGCACCTCCCACAGGGCGGTGAAGTCGTACGGCTCCGACGGCTCGTTGCTGCGCTGCGCCGACGTCGTCTGCACCACCGTGGTCACCGACGAGGTCGACGCGAGCTGGTTCAGGGTCAGTGCGAGCGTCAGCGCGGCGTCGACGCCGCGCACCGGGATCGCCCTGGTCACCGGGAACAGCCCGGTCCACGGCAGCAGCAGCGTGCGGACCGTGCCGGACGCCTCCGCCGACACCGACTCCTGGGTGCCGACGCCGCGCCGCTCCACCCGCACGTCCCGCTCGGCGCCCTCGGCCTGCCCGTACCGGGCCGCCGCCACCGGGTCCGCGAGGCGCAGCCGCAGATCCACCACCCGGTCCCGGCCGTTCACCCGCAGCGTGATCCGGTGGCCCAGACTGCCGCGCAGATACGGCAGGTTGAGCACCAGCTCCTCGGCGCTCGCCACGGTCCGCAACTGCTCCCGCACCGGGTGCGTGTCGGGCGCGTGCGCCAGCCCGAGCGCCGCCATGACCTGCTCGTGCAGCCCGTCCACGACCGCCGCCGACAGCGGTTCGAGGAACACCAGCCCCACGTTGCCGTCCAGCTGCCGTCCGTACGCGAGGACGTACGAGGACGACGGCGCCGGGACCGGTGCGTGTGAGGTGGGCCAGGCGGGCGGGGTGTCGGCCGGGATCGGCGGGTCGGCGGGGTCCTGGACGGGGCCGGTGGGAGGGGTGTTCTGGAAGGGGTGGTCGTGGAGTTGGGGACCCGCCGCGGTGACGTTCTCGATGATGTCGAGATAACGGCGCGGAATCCCGACCGCGCTCTCGGTGGTCGCCATCAGCCCACTGGTGTGCACCGCGGTGCTGTTGGCATGGGACCGGAAGACGAAGTCGTTGTCCCGCTGCTCGTCCGGCAGACCCAGATAGTGCAGCACCTCGTGCAGGAGATCCTCGTCCGAATGGTTCAGATCCAGGTGCAGCTGATCGGCACGGGCGGGATCGGCAGTGTCGGTGAGGGTGATGGCCTCCGGGTGGTCGGCGTCCTCCACCAGACGCACCGTCACATGCAGCTGATCACCCGAACTCGGAAGCGCGTAACGGCTGTTCAGATGGGCGTCCAGCAGCCGGTTGATCCGCTCACCCAGCACACCGACATGCGCCGGGTCGCCCGCCTTCACCGGGAGGTTGAGGGTGTGATCACGCACCCACCGCAGGTCCGGAGCCTGGATACGACGGACATGCGACCGGATCAGCGTCGTCGCACCACCGAGCGTGCCCGGACGGGGCGGGGTACTGCCCTGGTCGGTGTGCGGATCGAACCGCTCGGTGGCCTGCACCGCCGCACGCGCCTGACCACGCAACCCGAACCAGTCCCCCCGGCGGACCGGCTCCGCCAGCGGCACCGCGGGCCGCACGTCCCGCTCCGGCGCCGGACGGAACCGACCCGGCGGCCGCGTGCTCGGCGCATCCCCCGCACGACGCGGCGCACTCGACGGCGTCACACCCGCAGGGCCGGCGGCGGTGGCGGGGCCCGCGTCGCTGGCGCTGTAGTGGTTCAGGCCCGTGTAGTACAGCTCCATCGCGGGGGCGTTGGTGGCCGGCCCGTACCGCAGCATGATGCCCCGGGGGCCGCCGGTCGCGGTGGTGCCGGCGAGCGCCGCGGACACCGGCTGGAAGACCTGGATCGGAACGCCGAGCGTGTCGGCGAGCAGCGGCAGGAACGTGTCGCCGACCGAGTTCGCCCACTCGGCCGACCAGTTGCGCACGGCGCGGTCGAGTTCGGCCGCCTCGGGCGCGGTGAGCGGGGTGGTGCTCTGGTGGTAGCGGGCGATCAGCAGTGCCCTGCGCTCGTCCACCGTCATGGTGGCGAGCGTCGGCAGCGCGTTCACCGCACGCAGATAGGCGAACATCCGCCGGTTGCTCGGCGGGCTGCCGGCCGGGGCGGGCGGCGCGCCCGGCGCCGAGACGGCCTGGGCGTACCGGGTCTGGAGGTCGACCGGGTCCATGTCCTCGGCGCGGGTCACGCCGGTGATGCCGTACCGGGTCAGTTGGCCGTCGACCCAGGCAGCGGACCTGTTCTGCGCCTCCGCCGCGAACCGTCCGACGAGGACGCCCCTCAGCTGGCCGAGGACCTGCGGCGGGAGCGGCTGGGTGTGGTTGCGGGCCGCCGCCAGCCGGGTCAGCACCAGGTTCTGCAACCCCTGGCGGGCGGCCCGCAGATGACCGGATCCCTGGACGGCGGTCTGCGGGTGCTGCGCCAGCGCCATGAGGGTCTGCCGTACGCGGCCCGGCTGCCCGAGCCAGCCGGCGAGGCCCGCGTCGAGGGTCGGGTCGGCCTGCCGCAGGCGGGCGGCGACCAGCTGCGGCGCGCTGCCGATGACGGCGTAGAGCAGGCAGTTTCCGTCGCCGGGGGTCTGGATGCCGTTGCCGCGGGGCGTGACGTACGGGGACGGCGGGACGGCGGGCGTCGTGGTGGTGGTGCCCGGCGTCGTGGTGCTGGTGCCGGGCGTCGTGGCGGTAGTGGCCGGCGTCGTGGTGGTGGTGCCGGGTGGCGGGGGCGGCGGCACGAGCGTGGCTTTGCCCTTGCCCTTGTCTGCGGCCTTGCTCTTGTCTGCGGTCTTGCCCTTGTCTGCGGTCTTGCCCTTGCTGGTGCCGGTCTTCTTCGGCTGCTGGTTCGCCGGTTTGGACGTCGACGGGGTGGTCGTGGTCCCCGTCGTCCCGGTGACGGTGGTGCCGGTGGTGGGGGCGGCGGTCGGGTCGTGGGTCTGGCCGCCGGCCGGGAGGGGGGTGGCCCGGCCGTCGGGGTCGGGCCAGCGGGGCGGGGTGGTGGCGAAGGTGGTCCGCAGTGCCTGTTCGGGCGTCGGGGCGCTGTCGTGGACGGCGGCGGACAGGCCCGGCAGCGCGCCGGTGGCCGACATCTGGTCGGCCGCGGCCTGTTGCTGTGCGGTGACGGCGTCGGCGAGTTCCTTGTTGCGGCGGGTGACCTTGGCCTGGGCCCGGGTCACATGGCCCTGGGCGCGGGTCTCGCGGAGCCTGGCCACGCGTAGGTTCTCGTCGCGGCGGTCCACGGCCTTCGCGTCGTTCCGCGCCTGCGCGACGGCGTCCGCGTGGTCCTGTTCCGCCTGGCGGATGCGGGCCGGTCCGATGGTGACGATCCGCTGTGCCTGTCCCAGCGCCGCCCGGTCGGCGGTGAGCCGGTCGGTGGCCTGCTGGATCGCGTTCTCGGCGGCGGTGATCGCCGGGACCACGGCCTGCACCCGGGGGTCGTCGGCGACGTCGGCCGCGGGACGGCTGGAGCGCGGGGTGCCGGCCGCGGCGGGGGCCGGCGGGGCGGCCGGAGTGACGGGAACGGTGGGAGCGGTGGGAGCGGTGGGAGCGGTGGGAGCGGCGCTCGACTGCCCGCCCTGTCCGCCCCGTCCTGCCTGCGCGGCTGCGGCTGCGGCTGCGGCTGCGGCTGCGGCTGCCGCTGCGGCCGCGGCAGCGCGTTCGGCGCGCACGGCGTTCTCGACCTGGGTCAGCCTGGCCAGCGCCGTCCGGAGGTCATGGCGGCCCTGGGTCTCGTTCCGTTCGTTCTGCGCGATCACCGCCGGCAGTGTGGTGACGGTGCGCCGGGCGTCCGCGAGCCCGTTCCGCAACCGCTTGACCAGTGCGCCGGCGTCCCGCGCGGCCCGCGTGGAGGCGACGGCCGCGGCCCGTGCGCGCTGCTGGGCGGCGAGCGCGTCGGTGACCGCCTGCCGCGCCGACCCGAGCGCGTCCGTGGCGTCCGTGTGCGCGCGGTTGGCGTGCTGGAGGGAGAGGGTGAGGCGGTTGAGCCGCTGGGGGCTGTCGGTGAGGGTGTCGGTGGCGGAGTGCAGGAGTTCGGCCTGGGCGTGGAAGGCGGTCCAGGCGGTGGTGAGAGCGGGGTCGGCAGTGACGAGGGCGCCGTCCGGGGTGAACTCCCAGCGGCGGATGCCCCGCGGGTCACGGGTCATCAGCTCGACGGGCCGGTTGCCGAGCACGGCGGCGCGGGAGGCCGTGTAGAGGGCCTGGCCGAGCCGGGTGCCGTGCGGGTCGGCGCCCAGGGCCGCCCAGAACTGCACGCCGTGGCTGCCCGCGGGAATCACGGAGTGCAGGCGTTCGGGCAGGATGTGCGGCGCGGCGGTGGCCCAGTCGGGGATGAGCGCCGGCAGGTCGTGGACGTTCGCCGGGGCTTCGGCCGGGGTGATGAGACCGTGGCCGAGCAGGTCGCGTTCCTCGACGCGGAGGGTGACGGTACCGGTGACGTGGCGGGTCCCCTCCGGGCCCTCGACGAGCAGGTGGACATCGGCGTCGACGGCGTAGCTGCGGGTGCCACGGGCCCCGTTCGCCGGGGCGTTGGTGCTGCCGGACTTGAGCCAGTCGCGGCGGCTGCCGGTCGTCGTGCCGCCGAAGGCGGAGGGCTGGGTCTGCCGCTGGGCGAGCGGCACGGAGAGACCGGCGAGCTGGCGGTTGTCGTCGTCGCCGCTGAGGAGTTCGGTGAACGCGGTGGCGAAGGAGTGGTCGGCGCCGGCCGCGGTGGACACCGTGTCGGTGGTGTTGTGGAGCTGGTCGAGGGTGACGTCGTCGGCGTGGGTGGAGCGGCGCGGGTTGTAGAGCGTGACCGAGATCGACGGGGACTGGGCCGGCGCCCCCTCGAAGGGCGTGCTGCCGGGCATCCGGCGGGTGAGGTCGGCGGCCAGCCGGGGCCGGTCGAGGGAGACCCGGCCGGCCTGGATCAGCTGGCCGAGCCGGACCGCCTGGCCCTCCACCGAGACGGAGGTGATCTGCGCGTGCCAGCCGCGGCCGCCGCGCGGCGCCACCTCGTTCAGTGCGGTCTCCAGGTGTGCCCAGCCGTCGAAGGCGAACGCCGGGGTCGGGCCCACCGGGTGGAACATCTGCGCGTCGGCGAGGTACGGGGTGCGGGCGGGGCCGGGCAGCACGGTGTTGCGCGGGTCGGCGCCGGAGACGACGGACGGGGCGGTCACCGTGGCCGGCCGGGTGGGCGCGCCGGTCTCGGTGCCGGTGAACCGCAGGGTCAGCCGGACCGGGACGCTGCCGAGGCGGGGATTGCCCCGGGCCAGCAGTTCGTCCATCCAGCGGCGTACGTCGCCGTTCGCGTCGGCCCAGGCGATGACGCCGTTCTGGAGGAGGCCGCCGAGGACGTTGGGCGGCCAGTCGGCGACGAGGGCGGAGCGGACGGAGAGGGCGTAGTCGTACTCCAGGCCGTCGAAGTCGGCGCCGTTGTCGGTGCGCAGCCAGAACCGGTTGTCGGCGGTGGTGGCCCGCCGGGCCGACCTGCTGCTGGCCGCCTGCGGGGTGAACACCGGCGCCGCGCGGTCCGCCCTGGTCGGGTCGGGACCCTGGTTCGGGCGGAGGTAGCGGGTGGTCAGGGTGACCGGGAACTGCGTCTGCCGTACCGAGGCCCGGGTGGTGGTACGGCCCGAGGAGGTGTGCGACTGCCACTGTTCGAGGCCCGAGCCGGGCGCCGAGGAACCCCGGACGGCGGCCAGGTTCTGGGTGCGCCGGGGCACCGCGGTCAGGGTGACCTCGACCAGGCGCTCGCCGCCGTGTCCGTGGTGGCGGAAGTGGAAGCGCGTGGTGGCGCGGCGCGGGGTGCCGTCCGGGCCGCGCCCGGGCAGCGAGCGCAGGCCCGCGGTCGAGGTGAGCTGTGCGATCCGGCTGTGCACACCGGGCTGGTAGCCGGAGTGCCCCGGGGTGACCGCGCCGGGTGCCTCGGCCTCCACCAGCCCGAGGAGCTCGCGCCGGACCTGGCCGCGCCGCTCCCTCGGGTTCACCGGCACCAGCGGGACCGCGCCCGCGGGGTTGCCCGTCGACGGGAGGGGCGCGGCGACGGGCTGCTGGTACTCGATGACCGAGAGCACCCCGCCGACGCCCAGTTCCCGGTTGCGGGCGTACGGAGCCGGCAGCGCCGCCGTCAGAGCCGGTGCGGGCGCCGGTACGAGCCCCTGCACCGAGCCCAGCCACCGGGCGTCGCGGGCGAGTTGCCCCTGGGTCATGAGGAACTGGAGGCCGTCGGGAACGTCCACGGCAAAGATGACGGGGGCGATCGTGCCGGGGTCGCCGACCCCGTTGAACAGGTTGCGGGAGCCGGCCCGGACCGTGACCAGATAGGTGACGTCGGCGACCACCCGGTGCAGGGTGCCGCTCTCGGTGGGGGTGCGGTTGGCGGCGGTGGCGGCGGAGAGGGTGTCGGAGGTGTCGGTGCGGGCCACGTGGCCGAGCCGTCCCGACGGGTTGAACAGGCCCTTGTAAGGCTTGCCGCTGCGGCTCGGGGCACCGTGGGAGACCGAACCGTCCGACTCGGGGCCGGTGTTGCCCTGCCCGGCCGCGTCGTCCGGGCCCTCCGGCACCGTGGGCGGGTTCTGGGTGAGCACTCCGGTGCCGCCGAACTGGTGGGATTTCCCGAGGGACTTGAGCTGCTGGGCGCTGTCGGTGGCCGTGACGCCCGTCTCCAGGTACTGCCTGGTGGTGTCCAGCAGCCGGGGGCGGTGCGCGATGGCCTGGATCTCCAGGGAGTACTGGCCGTCGGCGACGGTCCCGGGCAGGCTCAGGCCCTCCACGACGTAGGAGTTCTTGAACAGCTGGTGGCCGTGGGCGACGAGGCTGCCCGGGGTGAGCGCGGCGTGCCGGGTCTCGGCGGCGCGGGTCCTGCTGTCCGTCAGCCCACGCCCGGCCAGCGGCGAGACTCCGTCGCGCTGCGGCTGCGCGGCGACGGGCGGCGCCGGGGCCGGGGCTACGCCGGGGGCGGTGACCGGGAGGATCGGGCCGGTGCCGGTGCCGGTGGTCGTGGTGGCGGGGGGCGTCGGCTGGGCCTGGCGGCGGATGTCCGCGGCGGCCCGCTGGAAGACCGACTCGATGGCCGCGGAGCCGCGCACGGTGTCGATCAGGGCGTCGTCCGGTACCCGCACCAGTTCCGGACGCGGGGTGCCGGTGGCGTCGGTCGCGTCGAGACGGGCCAGGTCGGTCGCGTTGGCAGGGCGCGGCACCCCGTCCGCACGTGCGGCGAGCGGCCCTGCGGTGGCGGAGGGCGCGTGGGTACGGCCGTGCGGCACCGCCAGCCGCAGCGAGCCGGCGACCGTCGACGGGACGGGGGCGGGCGGCGCGGGGACGACGGGCGGCGCACCGGAGACGACCGGCGGGACGACCGGTGGGACGGCCGGTGGGACGACCGCGGGCGGCGCCGCGGCGAGGGCGGCCTGGTTCACGTCCTGCCCGAACCGCTCGCTGGGCCGGTCACCGTCGTCCGCGTAGAGGTCGAGGGCCAGTCGCACCGGCACCTCGAAGTCGTGGCTGTCCTGGCCGGAGGCGATGAAGAACTGGTCGTGCGCGGTGGCGCCGCCCACGGTGTCGCCGTGGGTGACCTGGTGGCCGTACTGGTAGTCGGCGCCGAACCCGATGGAGCCCCAGCCGCCCAGCGGCCCGCTGACACTTCCCATCGGCCCGATCGCACCGCCGTAGGACTCGCCGCGCTGTTCGGTGTCGCCGCCCGACATCTGGGCCAGGCCCATGATCTGGATGCCCGGCAGGACCCGGCGGTGGGTGCTGGGGTTCGGGGTGTCACGGACGGCGGTGAGCAGCAGCCGGACCCGGCGGACGCCGGTGTCGGTGCTGTTCGGCACCTCGAAGTGCAGGGCGTGCCCGCCGTCCACCATCGCGTCGGTGGCGGCGCGCAGCCCGGTGCGGGAGCGGGCCTCGCGCAGCCGGCGCAGGTTGTTGAGCTGGGCGTGCAGCCGGATCTGGTGCTCGGGCTCGTGATTGCGCGCCGCCTGCGCCAGGCGCGCGCCGATCCCGGTGCTGCCCGGGGCCGCGGGGCGGGGCGGCAGGAAGCCCTCGCGGCGCAGCCAGTCCTCGGCTCGGTCGAACAGCGGGTCCGTGCCGGTGACGTCGAGCGGGGCCGTGCTCAGCCCGATGCCGTCCAGCCGTTCCAGCGAGTCCGGGAGCTCCCGCACCTCGGCGGCGGTCGGCGGGTGGCCGGTGGCGTCGGCCCTGCTCAGCACCCGCAGGTCCATGCCGTGGGCAGGGGCCAGCGGCGGCGCCTGGGTCTCGGTGCCGTCCGGCCGGATCAGGGTGACCCGGTAGGTGACGCCGGAGGGGGTGAGCAGATGGCTCCGGTTGGTACGGATGGCGTGCATCGTGCCGGACGAACTGCTCGCGCCGTAGGTGTTGGTGACGGTCGCCTGGGTCTGCGCGCGCAGGCCGAGGCTGCCGCCGATGGTGTCCGAGGCGTCCGGGTGGCCCTGCCGGTGGTCGCCGGTGAGCGCGGCGGCGGCGCTGCCGCTGAGCCCGATGCCGCTGGTGTACTTCGAGGAGAGGTCCACCTTCGCGGTGTTGACCACATGGCTTTCGAGGTTGATCTGGCCCGGGTTGCTCTGCCGCTGCGGGGTGCCGACGGTGGGCACGGTGACCAGGTGCAGCATGCCGACCGCGTCGCCGGAGGCGTCGGTGAGGACGGGAGAGTAGATCCCGCCGTCGATCTGCATGGGCAGCGTGCCCCGCAGCACCTGCTCGGAGAGGAAGTCCGAGACCTGCCCGGCGGCGGTGTCGTCGAGGTCGGCGTGGAAGGTCTGGTGGACGTGCTCGTACAGGGCCCTGGGGTCGATCACGGAGTCGACGCCGTAGAGCGGGAGATCGGCCGGCGCGGCGGGCGCGGGCAGCGAACCCGGTGCCGGATCGGCGGTGGTGAGGTGCCGGGGGAACCAGATCGTGGTGGAGCCGTGCGACTCCGGCGCACTCCACCCGTCCGGCGCGGGGGCGGTACCGGTCGCGGGGGCGGGCGCGGTGCTCGCCGGGGGTGCGGCGGGCGGCGGGGTGACCGCGGGGGCGTCGACCCGCACCCGCCAGTGGGTGGTGAACTCCACCGGGTCCGAGGGCTCGTTGGAGCGCTGGGCCGAGGTCGTCTGGACGGCCTGGGTGACGGTGGTGGCGTCGCCCGCCTGGTTGTGGGTGATGGTCGCGGACAGCGATCCGTCCACCGCCCGCACCGCGGTCGGCGCCGTGATCGGCCAGGAACCGGTCCAGGGCACCTGGAACGTCCGGTAGGTGCCGGACGGCTGGCTGGAGAAGTTCTCCCGGGTACCGAACCCGCGCCGTTCGACGTGCTTGTCCGGGTCACGCGGGTCGAAGCGGCCCTGCCGCAGGGAGGGCCGGGCCCCGGAGAGGGTCAGCTGTACGTCGACGGTGTGATCGCGGCCGTCGACCCGCACGGTGATGCGGTGGCCGCCGTTGGAGCGCAGATACGGCAGCTGGAGCGCGAGGTTCTCCCGGCTCAGAGCGTCCCGTACCTGGTCGCGCACCGCCTCGGGCGGGTTGTCGGGGTCCAGGCCCAGCGCCTCGTACACCTGGCCGTGCAGACCCTCGACCACCTCGTCGGAGAACGGCTCCGCGTACACCAGCCCGACCGTGCCGTCCGGCAGCGCGCCGTAGGAGTTCACGTAGCTCGACGGGAACGGGACCGGCGCGGGCGGGGTCGCGGTCGGCGCGTGTGAGGTGGGCCAGGCGGGCGGGGTGTCGGCCGGGATCGGCGGGTCGGCCGGGTCCTGGACGGGGCCGGTGGGAGGAGTGTTCTGGAAGGGGTGGTCGTGGAGTTGGGGACCCGCCGCGGTGACGCTCTCGATGATGTCGAGATAACGGCGCGGAATCTCCACCGCGCCCTCGGTGGTCGCCATCAGCCCACTGGTGTGCACCGCGGTGCTGTTGGCATGGGACCGGAAGACGAAGTCGTTGTCCCGCTGCTCGTCCGGAAGACCCAGATAGTGCAGCACCTCGTGCAGGAGATCCTCGTCCGAATGGTTCAGATCCAGGTGCAGCTGATCGGCACGGGCGGGAGCCGCGGTGTCGGTGAGGGTGATGGCCTCCGGATGGCCTGCGTCCTCCACCAGACGCACCGTCACATGCAGCTGATCACCCGAACTCGGAAGCGCGTAACGGCTGTTCAGATGGGCGTCCAGCAGCCGGTTGATCCGCTCACCCAGCACACCGACATGCGCCGGGTCGCCCGCCTTCACCGGGAGGTTGAGGGTGTGATCACGCACCCACCGCAGGTCCGGAGCCTGGATACGACGGACATGCGACCGGATCAGCGTCGTCGCACCACCGAGCGCGCCCGGACGGGGCGGAGTACTGCCCTGGTCGGTGTGCGGATCGAACCGCTCGGTGGCCTGCACCGCCGCACGCGCCTGACCACGCAACCCGAACCAGTCCTCCCGACGCACCGGACCGGAAAGCGGCACCGCGGGCCGCACGTCCCGCTCGGGCGCCGGACGGAACCGACCCGGCGGCCGCGTACTCGGCGCATCCCCCGCACGACGCGGCGCACTCGACGGCGTGACGGCCGGCGGGTCGGTGAGGGGGCCCGCGTCGGTGGCGTTGTAGTGGTTGAGGCCCGTGTAGTGGACTTCCAGGGTCCGGTCGGCGGTGGGCGAGCCGACCTGGGTCACGGTCCCGAGTCCGGTCGACGGATTCGGCCGCAGCACCTCCACCGCCACGTCGAGGGTGTCCGCCAGAAGCGGCAGGAACAACTCGCCCTGGTTGCTCTCCCACGACCGCGACCAGTTCGCGACCGCGTCGAGCGCGTGGGCCAGCTCCTCGTCGGTGAACGGTGCGCCGCTGCCGGTGTATCCGTGGCCGAGCAGCTGACGCAGCTGCGGGTCGGTCAGGGCGTTCGGCGCGGGCAGCCGGTCGGTGTCCCGCAGATACGCGAACATCCGCCGTACGCCGGGTTCCCCGGTGTCGGGCACACCGTCAGCGGCCAGCGCCGCGCGGTAGCGGGTGTCCAGGTCGCTCAGGTCCTCGGGCTCCGTCACCCCGCCGATGCCGTACTCCTGGAGGGTCGCCAGGAGCGCGGCCCGGTCCATGGCGGCCGTCCGCTGCTCGAACCACGGCGCGAGCGTCTGACGCACCTGGCCCACGACCTCGCGCGGCAGCGGGCGCCCGCTGCGCGCGGTGAGCAGCCGGTCTTCCGCGAGGGTGCGGAGCCGGTCCGCGGCGATCAGCAGGTGGGTGCCGGCCGCGGGCATCGGGGAGATCCCGTCCCAGCGTGCGAACCGGGCCAGGCCGGCGCGCACCTGATCCGGCCGACTCAGCCAGGCGTAGGTCTCCGGTGCCTCGGTGCGCAGTCCGGGCAGGCGGTCGCGTACCCGCTCCGGGTCGGTGCCGATGAAGGTGTAGAGCAGGCACCGGCCGTCGCCGCGGGTCTGCACGAGCCGGCCCCGCGGCGGCCGCACCTGGAAGGGCGCGGGCCGGGGCGGGGCGCTCTCGGCGTCGTCCCCTGCCGGGTCCGCGGGGTCCGCGGAGTCGGTGCCCGGCTCGTCCAGGGCACGGCCCTTGCCCTTGCCCTTGTCCGTGCCTTCGTCCGTGCCCTTCGTCTCCTGCTGGTCGCCGGTTTCCTGATCGCCGGTGTCCTGATCGCCGCTGGACTGGTCCGAGGTGTCGCCGGCCGGATCACCGGACGTGCCGCCACCGTTCTGGCCGGCAGGGTCGCCGTCGGTCGGCGGGCTGCCCTTCGCCGGATCGGTGGCCGCCGGATCGGTGGCCGCCGGATCGGTGGTCGCCGGATCCGGCACGGTCAGCTCGGTGTCCGCGTCCGACCGGTCGTCGCCGTCGGATTCCCCGTCCCGGCTGCCGGTGTCGTCGTCGCTGTCGGAGCTGTCGCCCGCGTCGGCCGGCGGGGTGTTGCCGGTGGAGGGGCCCGCCGTACGCGGGAGGCCCGAGCCCGGCCAGCGCGGGGCGGTGCCGGCCAGGGTCGTGCGTGAGGTGGGCAGCGCCGAGGGGGCGGCGGCCAGCACCGGGCCCGCCGCTCCGGGCAGCGCGGTCTCCGCCGCCGCTCGCCGGGCGGCGGCGTCGTCGCGGCGGCCGAGGGCGTTGTCGAGTCCGGTGTCGATGTCGTCGAGCCGCTGCTGGGCGCGGTCGCGGGACTCGCGTGCGTCGTCCAGGGCCAGCGCCGCGTCCTCGGCGTGCCCGCGCGCCGTGTCGGCGTCGGCACGCAGGCTGTCCGCGGTGTCGCGGGCGCCGGGCAGCTGTGCCCGTGCGTCGTCCAGGGCCTCCTGGTCGCGGGCGAGGGCGGTCTCGGTGTTCCGCAGGGCCGTACGGTCCCGCGTCAATTCCGCCCGCACTCCGGCGAGTTCGGTGCCCAGGCGGCCGACCTGGGTATCGGCCTCCTCGATCTGCCGGGCGAGACTCGGGTCGACCGCGGGGGCGGTGCCGTCGACGGCCGGCGGTCCTACGACGGTGTCCCGCGCGGACGTCTCCAGCCCGGCCGTGTCCGGCGCCGGGGTCCCGGCCGTCGTACCGCTGCTCGGGCCGGCCGGGGTCGGGGTCGGGACGCTCGGTGTGCCGTCGCCCGATCCGGTGGCCTGGCGGGCGGCGGCCGCGGCACGCTCGTTGAGTTCGGTGAGCCGGCGCCGGGCGGCCTTGGCCTCGGCACTGAGACGCACCTCCCGGCGCTCGCCGTCCGCGATGGCGTCGGTGAGCGGGCCGAGCGTGCGGCGCGCTTCGGAGATGTCCCCGGTCAGGGTGGAGATCCGGTCGGTGAGGCCGCGGAGGTCCGCCTCGGCGCGGTCGGCGGCCTGCTCGGCCGCGTCGGCGGCGGTGTCGGTCCGCCCGGCGGTCGCCTCCGCGTCCGCCAGCGTGGTGACCGCCTGCGCCAGGGAGTCCACCGCGTCCGGCCGCAGCTCCCGCAGGCCGCGTTCGTCGGCCACCGCCTGCTCGTGGTCGGCCACGGCCCGGTCGAGGTCGGCGGCGGCGGTCTCGAAGTCCGCCCACGCCTGGTCGAGCGCCGGGTCCCCGGTGGTGACGTCCGGTGTCGTGCCGTCCGCCACCGCCGCCGCTGTCGTGGCCGGAGGCCCGGTGAGGGTGCCGTCCGGGTCGAACGACCACACCCGGAGCCCCTCCGGCCCTCTGGTGACCAGCTCCGCCGGGCGGCCCTGCGCGCGTGCCGCCCGGGAGACGCCGTACAGGGCGAGGGCCAGCCGGGAGCCGTCCGGGTCGGTGCCGGTCGCCACCCAGAACTGGTATCCGTCGTCGCTCGGGTCGAGGCCCTGGACGAGCGCGTCCGGCACCTGTCGTACCGGTGTCGACGCCCAGTCCGCCGGGGCCGTGCCGGTCTGCGCGGCCAGCAGCGCCGGCAGGTCGTACACCCGGGGAACCGGCCGGGGCACGGTGATGCCGTGGCCGAGCGCGTCGCGTTCCTCGATGCGGACGGTGGCGGTGCCGGTGACGTGCCGTACGCCCTCGGGGCCCGAGACCTCGATGTGCACATCGGTCCGGACCTCGTAGCTGCGGGTGCCGCGGCCCTCGGCGGGCAGGCTGGTGCTGCCGGTCTTCAGCCAGTCCCGGCGGCCGCCGGACACCGCGCTGCCGAAGTTGGGCGCGTCCACCGGTCGTTGCAGCAGCGGCGGGTTCGCGCCGAGCAGGTTGCGGTCGGGGTCGTCGGCGCTCAGTACGAACGGCAGCGACAGCCCGGTCGTGGTGTCCGTGCCGGACACCGTGCTGTTGCTGTCCGAGGTGATCCGCAGCCGGTCCATGGCCACGTCGCCGCCGTCGGTGACCGGCCGGAGGCGGTACAGGGACACGGTGAGGGTGGGCCGCTGCTCCGGAGCGCTCTCCAGGGGGAACGCGCCCGGCATCGTCGGCAGCATGCCGCCGGCCTGGCGAGGCGTGTCCAGGGAGAGCGTGCCGGCCTGGATGAGTTCGCCCAGCCGTACCGAGGCATGCTCGTCGGAGGTGGCGGCAGGCTGGGCCCGCCAGCCCCTGCCGGTGGCCGGGGCCACCTGGTCGAGGGCCTGGTACAGCTGGTCCCAGGCGTTGAAGCCGTACACCGGCACATGGCTCGTCGGGTGGAACAGGTCGGCGTCCGGCAGCGGGGACCGGCCGTTGTACAGGTGCCGGGGGTCGACCCGGGAGACGGACACCGGCACCGGGGGCCGGTCGGCGGCGGGCTGGTCCGTCTCGCTGCCGGTGAACCGCAGGCTCGCCCGGGCGGGTACCCGGACCTGGTCGCCGAGTTCGCCGGAGAGGGTGCGGCTCAGCCAGGAACGGGCCGACGGGGTGGCGTCGTCCCAGGCGATGAAGCCGCGCTGCACCAGCGCGCCCAGCACGTTGGGCGGCCAGTCCAGGACCAGCGTGGAGCGGACGGTGGCGACGAACTCGTAGTCCAGGTCGTCGAAGTCGGCCGCGCTGTCGGTGCGCAGCCAGAAGCGGTCCTCGGCGGTGCGGCTGCGCCTGTCCGCCTTGCTGGAGGAGGAGACCAGATGGACGGACGGGCCGAGCCGGTCGGTGCGGTCGTCGGTGTGGGGGCGGCTGAAGCGGGCCGTCGGGTTGACGGTGAGGCGGTGCTGGCGGCCCACCGAGGCGGAGGACGACCGGCCCGCCGGGGTGTGCGAACCCCACTGCTCGATACCGGACTTGTCGCCGGACACCGCGATGCCGCGCCGTGCGCCGCGGTCGGCGGTGGTGCTCGTGGGGCGTGCCGAGAGGGTCACCTCGACCAGGGCCGCTCCACCGAACCGGTGGTGCCGGAAGCTGAACCTGGACTGTCCGCCGCCGCGCCCGATCAGCGCCCGCTTCCCGGAGACACCGGTGTGGTCGGCGATCAGGGCGGCGACACCGGGCAGGTAGGAGGCGTGGCCGGGCGTGGTCACGCCGGGAGCGAACCGGTCCACCAACTGCCGTACCTCGTCGTGGAGTCGGCCGCGCTGCTCGGTCTGCCGCGTGCCCGGGGCGGAGAGTTCGGTGACTGAGGTGACCGTGGCCAGGCCGAGGGTGCCGTCCCTGACGTACCGGCTGGGCAGCGGCGGGCTCTCCAGGCCCGTCGCGGGCGGTGCCGCCGGCCGCCCGTCGACGGCACCCATCCACCGCCAGTCGCGCCGCAGTTGGCTCTCCGTCATCAGGAACTGGAGCCCGCGCGGCACCTCCACCGCGAGCGTGACGGTCTGCGCCGGTCCGAAGCCGAGGGAGTTGGCGACCACGTTGCGGCGACCGGACCGGACGGTGATCAGGTAGGTGACGTCGGCCGTGACCCGGTGCTGGAGACCGGACTGGGTGGGCACCCGATTGGTGGCGGTACTGCTGGTGAGGGTGTCCGACTTGTCGCTCTTACGGTCGTACTGGTAGCGCCCGGACGGGTTGAAGCGGGACGGGTGCGGGGTCGCGGAGCCGTCCTGGCCCTGCGTCTGGCCCGCGGTCTGGGTCTGGTTCTGGGCCTGGCCCGAAGCCTGGTTCTGGTTCTGGTCGGGAGCGGACTGCTGGGTCGTGGTCGCGGAGCTCGGCGGGTTGTTCTGGGTGGCCGAGCCGGCCAGGCCGAACTGGTGCGTCTTGCCGAGGCCCTTGAGCTGTTGCGCGGAGTCGGCGACGGAGATGCCGGTCTCCAGGTACTGGTTCACGCTCTGCGTCAGCCGGGGCGTGTGGGCGACGGCCTGGATCTCGATCGCGATCTGGCCGTCGGCACCGAGCCCGGGCAGCGTCAGGCCCTCCACCACGTAGGTGCCGTTGAGGATCTGGTGCCCCCGGCCGACCAGCGACCCCGGGGAGAGCGCCGCGGTACGGGACTCGGCGCTCACCGTGGTGGTGTCGGCGGGCGAGTTGCCCAGCAGCGAGCTGCTCAGGAACCCGACGAGGCCGCCCGGCGGCCGGACGGGAGCGCCGGGAGCGGGAGGGGGCGCGACGACGGGCGGGACGACGGTCCCCTCGGTTGCGTCGGTGTCCGCCGGGGGTGCCTCGGTGTCCGCCGGGGGTGCCTCGGTGTCCGGCTCTGGGCCGGTGCCCGGCGCGGTGTCGATTTCCGGCGTGGGGCCGGTGCCGAGGCCGGTGACGATGCGACGGAAGGCGTCCTGGAGGGCCGTCGTACCGCGCATCACGTCGATCAGGGCGTCGTCCGGGACCCGGACCACGTCCGGGTGCGGGTCGCCGGTGGCCGGATCCGTCATGGCCAGCCGCTCCCTGTCCAGGGGCGTGACCTGCCGTACGGTGTGCGGCTCACCGGCCGGCGCGGGCTCCTCGGCGGTTACGGTCCGCTCGTGCGGCACACCCAGCCGGACCGTGCCCGGGACCCCCGGCGGCCGGGGGGTCGGCGGACCGGCCTCCAGGTCGTCCTGGGCGCGGGGCTCGGGCTGCGGCTCGCCGAACCTCACCTGCGGGTCCTGGCCCGGCCCCTCGTAGAGGTCGAGAGTGAGTCGGGCGGGCACCTCGAACTCCTCGGTGTCCTGCCCGGTACCGATGAAGAACTGGTCGTGGCCGACGGTGGTGGCCGTGGTGTTGCCGAGCGTGGCCTGCCCGACGTACTGGTAGTCGCCGGCACCGCTCAGGGTCCACGAGCCGCCCCGTATCGGGATGCTGGGCCCGCCGCCGAACCCGGCCCCCAGGCCGTAGGTGTTGCCGAGCCTGCCGCTGCCGCCGCCCGCCGCCTGCGCCAGGGCCATCACCTGGATTCCGGGCAGCACCCTGCTGTGCACCACCGGCCGGTCCGCGTCCCGCTGGGCGCCCAGTTCCAGCCGTACCCGGCGCCGTCCCGTCACCGAGGGGATCTCCAGGTACAGCGAGTGGCCGCCGTCCACCATGGAGTCGGTCGCCGCCCGCAGCCCGAGCTGGGAGCGCAGCTCGCGCAGCCGCCGCAGGTTGTTCAACTGGGCCTGCACCAGCGTCTCGTCGGGCAGCCGGCCGCGGTGCGGGGCGGTCGCCGGCGGTGGCAGGAAGCCCTCGTCCCGCAGCCAGGTCTCCGCTTCGTCGAACAGCTGCCCGGCGCCGTCCACCCCGAGCGGCGCGGCGGACTGCCCGACCGTCTCCAGCGTCGCCAGCTCGTGCGGCAGCGCGCGGACCTCGTCCTCGGCCGGTGCGTGGCCGCCCGCGTCCTCGGCGCTGAGCACTCGCAGATCGAGGGCGTGCTGCCAGGTGCCGGGCGCGTAGGGGGTGGGGATGCTGCCGTCGGGGCGGATCAGGGTGAGGGTGTAGGCGACGTCCGCCTCGGTCAGCAGATGGCTGCGGTTGGTCCGCACCGCGTGCATGGTGCCCGCGAGGGCGCTGGTGCCGAACGCGTTCTGCGCCGCGAGGCTTGCGGTGCCCTTGACGGTGAACGTTCCGCCGACGCTGCCGGAGGCGTCCGGGTGCCCCGGCCGGTGGTCGCCGGTGAAGGCCGGACCGGCGCTGCCGGCGATGGTCACCCCGCTGTTGAACGTGGTGTTCTGGTCGTTCTTGACCGTGTTGACGAGGTGGCTCTCCAGGTTGATCTTCTTGTCGATGCTCTTGGCCACCGGGGTGACCGGGGTGACAACCGCGTCCAGTCGCATGATGCCCACCGCACGGCCGTCGGCGTCGGTGAGCACCGGCGAGTACAGCCCGCCGTCGCGCTGCATCGGCAAGGTGCCCCGCAGGACCGGCTCCGAGAGGAAGTCGGCGAGCTGGGCCGCCGCGGTGGCGTCCAGGTCGGCCCGGAAGTGGTCCGCGGCGCCCTCGTACAGCCGGCGCGGGTTCAGCACCGAGTCCACCCCGTACACCGGCAGTTGGTCGAGATCGGCGGGGCGGGGCAGTTCCTGGGCGGGGTCGGCGTCGGGATCGGCGTCGGCGTCGGCGTCGGCGTCTGCATCGACCAGGTGCTGCGGGAACCAGACGGTGACCGGCCCGTGCTGCACGGCCGGACGCCAGTCGGGTGCCGGAGTGCCGTCAGGGGCGGGGGCGGGGTCGGGGTCGGCGGCGGGTGCCGGGGTCGGCGCGGGCCCATCCGCGTCCGTGCGCACCTGCCAGGTGCCGGTGAAGTCGTAGGCGCGGGACGGCTCGTTGCTGCGCTGCGCGCTGGTGGTCTGCACGACCTGGGTGACCGTGGCCGAGCCGTCCGCCTGGTTGTGGGTGAGTGTCGCGGACAGCGCCAGGTCCACCCCGCGGACCGGGCCCGCCGCCCCGATCGGTATCGAACCGGTCCACGGCACCGGGAGGGTGGAGAACGTGCCGGACGGCTGTGCGGAGACGATCTCCCGGGTGCCCTGCCCGCGCCGCTCCACGTGTTTGTCCGGGTCGCTCGTGTCGAGCGTGCCCTGCCGTGCGGACGGCCGTGCGTCGTCGAGGGTCAGCCGCACGTCCACGGTCCGGTCGACGCCGTTCACCCGCAGGGTGATCCGATGGCCGCCCAGGCTGCGCAGATACGGCAGGTTCATGGCCATCTGCTCCGCCGACAGCACGTCCCGCAGCTGCGCCAGGACGGGGTCGTCCGGGCGCGGTGCGGGCCTGCCCAGCGCCGCCAGCACCTGCCGGTGGACCCCGTCGACCACATCCGGCGAGAACGGCTCCACGTGCACCAGACCCACCTGGCCGTCGTGCCGCCGCCCGTAGCCGCCGAGGTAGGAGGTACGGCGTCCACCGCCGGCCGCCGGGTCGGCCAGGGACACGGTGTCGCCCTCCGGAGAGGTGACGGTGAGGGCCGGCACCACGGCGGGGGCGGTCCCGTGCGGGTCGCTGACCTGCGGATCCGGGTCCTGCGGATCCGTCGCCTCCGGGTCCTGCGGATCCGTTTCCGTGGGCGGGGCCGCGTCGCTCGTGACGGTGCCGGGGACGGGCGTGGACGTGGACGTGGTGACCACCGGGGACGGCGGGGTGGGGACGGCGGGGGCGGGCGGGTCCGCGCCCGGGTCGCCCGTGACCGCGGCCGGCGGGACCGTACCGCGTCGGCCGCCGCCGCTGCCGAGGTGGTCGTCCTCAGGGGCGCCGATCAGGGTGCCCATCAGCGCGAGGTGACGGGGCCGCAGCCCGCCCGGCTCGTACGCCGGGTCCGGGCCGGGGTCGGACTCCGTGGCCGCTGACGACGTCGTGACCGGGGTGTGGTCCCCCATCACGCTGTTCGTGCCGCCGCGGTGCGGGGCGGTCGGGTCCAGGCCGCTCTCGTCGCGCAGTCCGAGCTGGTGGCCGATCTCGTGGGCCAGGTCGGAGTCGGAGATGTCGGCCGGCCACGAGTGGTGGGTGGTCGGCACCCCGTCCGCCGGGTCGGTGAGGGTGACGTCGAGGTGGGCCGGTTCGCCGGGGGCGGCCGATACGACCGTGACGTGCAGCAGGCTCCCGTCGGGCAGCCGGTGGCCACCGGTGTTGAAGACCCGTGCCACTCCGTCGGCGAGCCGCTGGTGCACCCCGTCGGCGTGCGGACCGAGGTGGGGGCTGCCGGTGAGCCGGTAGGCGACGGTGAGGTCGGTGACCGGCTCGCCGCCATGGGTGAAACGCCGTACGGCGAACGCGGACCGCACCACGTACTGGGTGGGGTTGCCGTCCGGCCCGCTGGGCCGGGAGACCGGGTCGACCCAGGTGTGACGGCGCTCCGAGGGTGTCACCCCGCCCCGCGCGTCCGCGAGAGTGCCGGGCTCCGGCACGGCCGCGAGTGCGACGGACGGGGTGAGCACGACGGACGCGGGGGTGGACGAGGTCTCCGGGCCGGGGGCGGGGGTGATGCCGGCCGGAGTCGCTCCGGTGTCGGGCGTGGTTCGGGTGTCCGGCGTGGGCGGGCTGTCCGGGGCCGGTTCGGTCGAAGTGTCCGACGGGTTCGACGGGTTCGACGGGTTCGATGAGTCCGACGAGGTACGGACGGGCGTCGGGGCCGGCGTGGCGGAACCGGTGTCGGCGAGCGGGGCCGAGGCGGGGGCCGGCTCCGGTGTCGAAACGGTCGGCGACGGAGCGCTGCTGCTGGTGGGCACCGGCGTAGGCACACCGGCACCGGAATCCGTGTCGCCGGTCCCGTCGGACGTACCGGTCGTGCCGGTCGTGCCAGTCGTGCCGGACGTGGGGAGGGGCTCGGTGTCGTTGCCCGGCGAGCCGGTGCTGTCCGTGTTCTCCGTGCCGGTGGGGTTCGTGGCGTCGGTGCCCGGCCCCGTGTCCTGCGTGCGCCCCGGGCCCGAGGCGCGTGGGCCGCTGCCGCCGGTCGGGTTCGCGGCGGAGCCGTGAGCCGGGCTGCCCGTGGTCGTTGCGCCCGTGGTCGGAGTGCCGGCGCCCGTGGTGCCCGGCGGTACGACGGTGGTGTCGGCACCCGGCGTCGGGACGGCCGTGGAAGGCGCGGGCGCAGCCGTGTCCGACGGGGTGTTGGTCTGCCGGCCGCCGGTGTCGGCCGTGCTCTCGACGTCATCGGTGCCGTGCGGCTCCTGCTGCACGGTGCGTACGGGGGCCGGGGCACCGGAGGCGGCCGGGGGTGTGCCGGTGGCCGACGGCGGCGGGGTGACCGTGGTGGTGGACGGGGGCGGGGTCGCCGTGGTGCTCCCGGGGTTCTCCTGCGAGGTCTGTTCCGGGGACTGCGTCTGCGTGTCGCTGTCGGCGTCTCCGTGTTCCGGCGTCCTCGTGGGCGCGGTGGACCGCGGGTTGCTGCCGCCGGCCGTGCCCGTCCCGGCGGGGGCGGTGTGCTGACCGGTGGTCTGAGGGATGTCGTTCCCCACATCGGTCACATCGGTCACATCGGTCTGCCCGGTGTTCCGCACCTCGCCCTGGACGTCGTCGCTGTCGCTTCCCGTGGTGGAACCACGGCTGCTGGACGCCGTGTTGACGGAACCGGGGCCGGAGGCGGTCGAGCTGCCGTCGGTGCCGGACGAGTGGGACGGGCCGTTCGACGAGGAGTCGGCGTCGCCCGGCGTGTCCGCGGTGCCGATGGTGTTCACGGAGTTCACGGCCGGCGGCTGGTTGATGTTGAACTTGCTTCCGAAGGCGCTCGCGCCCTGCCCCAGGTGGCGTTCGCTCACCGAGCTGAGCCCGCCGCCCAGGAAGGTCGTCAGGGGATCGACGGGGAAGCCGAAGACGGACGCCGTGGCGAGTTCGCCGAGCGCCTCCGCGCCGCCCTCGGTGAGGAAGTGCTCGATGTCCTCGCCGATCTCGTGCTTCGCCCTGTCGCCCAGGCTCGTCTTCGGGGTGGGCGTCGGGGTCGGCGTGGGCGTCGGCGTGGGTGTGATCTTGGAGTTGGGCGTCGGATTCGGCGTGGTCTTCGGGTTCGGCTTCGGGTCCGGCTTGCCGTTGGTGTAGGCGTCGTCGAACTTGTGGTTGAACTTGTTGCCGTCGGTCTTGATGTTCTTGAACGGGTTGGGGCCGTTCAGGATGTTCTTGAAGTTCTTCTTCAGGTTCTTCGCGAGGTCCGAGAGGGCGCCGTGGAACAGGCCGGTGAAGGCGCCGAAGACGCCGTCCTGGACGATCTGCGACCAGTCGAACCCGCCCGGGCGGCGGCCCTTGGGCGCACCCAGCATCATGGCCAGCCGCACCGCGAAGGTCGTGAAGGCCTCCTCGATCGCCTCGGTGAGGCTCGGCATCAGATGCGTGCGCTTCATCAGCCATTCCAGCAGCGTGAGAATGGCGACCCGGCTGCGGGCCTTCGCCACGGCGGCCTGGCTGGAGGCGGAACCGCCGGTGAAGATCGACAGCGCCGCGATGATGGCCAGCTCGATGAGCAGCCGGATCAGCTCGGCGATGATCTGCCACTTGGCCTCCATGATGTCCATGGAGGACTTGGTGCGGGACTTCGCCAGGTCGTCGAGCTGGTCGGCGAAGTCCTTGAGGTAGTTGACACCGCCGCTGTCGAGGAACAGGTGCATCGCGCGCACGTAGTTGTTCCCGACCTGCGGCGGCAGCGAGCGCCCGACTCCCCCGGCGGTCTGCTCGATCAGGTCCGAGAGGTCGCGGACACGCCGGCCCAGCCGTTCGTACGGCTTGCCGTTGGCGTAGGCCATGTCCTCGTCGGCCTGCAGCATCTTCTCGCCGATCAGCACGAACAACAGGTTGTTCAGCTGGGGAGACACCTGGATGGACATCGGGCGCGATCCGCTGCGTCAGTGCTTTCCGCCGTGCGAACCGCTGCCGGTGTCGCCCGTGTTGATGCTGGAGTCGTGGATGGCGTCGAGCACACCGCCCTGGGTGCCCAGCACGCTCTTCAGGTTGGCGAGCGTGCCGTCCCCCACGCCGACGATCGCCTCGGACAGGGAGGTGCCGGTCTTGATGGCGTTCAGCCGCTGCTGCTTCTCCTGCGGCAGCGTCTGCTGGGCGTAGCTGTCGTCGTGTCCGGGCCAGCCGGAGGTGGCCGACACATCGGTGATGAACTCGTTGACCATGTCCGTGACCAGCCGGCTGATCTGCTCGATCTGGCGGGTCCCGGAGACGAGCCCCTGGGGGCTGGCGTAGTAGGCGTTCTCCGACATCGTCTCCTCAGTCCTCCGGGTCCTCGCTGATCTCGTCGCGGAGCCGGCCGGCTCCGCGACGACGGCCGTTCTTCGGGCCCTCCAGCACACCGGGCCCGAAGATCTTGTTCCAGTCCACGTCGAAGCCGGTGAGTTCGGGGGCCTCGGGGTGTGCCTCGGTGAAGGGCGCGAAGGTCGCCATGACGTGGCGGGCCATGCGGGCCCGTGCCTCCTGCACCGCCTCCAGCACGCTCGCGGCGAGCTGACCGGCGGGCATCGTCCGGTACTTGTCGTCCAGGAAGGTGAGCGCGGTGAGGTCGCCCTGCGCGGTCACGGTCACCTCGACCGCGCGGTCCGCCGAGCGCACCGTGCTCTCCGCGTGGGCGAGTTCACCCTCCGCGCGTGCCACGGCGGCCTCGGTGGCCTCCAGTTCGGCCATGGCCTTGGCCAACCGCTGCTCTATCGACTCGCTGTCCACTCCGCACCTCCCAGACTCTCCAGATCCCGGACTCCCCCGACCTCGACGCCGACCCGGCCGCCGGTCCCGGCCCTCCTGCGCCGGTGCGGCCTCAGCGGCCGATCACCGCGGGCGACCCGCCCTCGTCCGTGCCCCAGACGTCCTCGTCCTCGGTGAGCCACGCCTCCCGGGTGCGGTCGCCGCTCTCCGTGGAGCGGCCGTTCTGGCCCGCGGCACCGGGGCCGCCCACCGGGTACGGGGCGCTGGACGTGGTGGGCCGGGTGTACACGACGTCCTCGTCCTCGTCCACGGAGGACGTCGCCCGGTTTCCCCGGCCGCGCCTGGTGGCGCCGCCCGCCGGGTCGGTGAGTACGGCTCGGGTGCGCTCGCTGTTGCCGCCCTGCCCGCCGGCGCCGCCCATGCCACCGCCCATGCCGCCCATGCCGCCCATCCCCATCGGGTTGAGCGGGGTCCCGCCGGACGCGCTCTGGGTGCCCGTGGAGGCGGCGAGGGCGGTCCCGTCGGTGAGGGCGTCGGAGCGCAGCGCGCCGCCGGTGTAGGGGGTGCTGTCGTAGTCGTCGTACCCGCCGTCGAGACCGGAGTCCAGGTTGCCCGAGGAGTTCAGTCCGCTGCTGTTCAGGCCACCGCTGTTGAGGCTGCTCGTGTCCAGACCGCCGGTGTGGAGACCGCTGCTGTCGAGACCGCTCGTGTCGAGGCCGCTCGTGTCCAGACCTTTGCTGTTGAGGCCGCTGGTGTCGGTCGAGGACGACGACGGCAGGCCGTTGCCGTCGATGTCCGTGGTGGTCGTGTGCCCGGACGGGTCGGTGGTGGTGAGCTGCCCGGTGTCCGGGTTGAGGGTCTGGGTGGAGCCGTCGGGGAACTTCGTGGTGAGGGTCCCGTCCGGGTTCAGCGTGGTGGTCGAGCCGTCCGGGTTGGTGAAGGAGTCGCCCGCGTTGAGATGCGAGGTGGTGACGTGGCCCGAGGGGTCGGTGACGGAGATCTGACCGGTGTCCGGGTTGAGGGTCTCGGTGGAGCCGTCCGGGAAGTGGGTGGTCACCGAACCGTCCGCGTTGAGCTGGGCGGTGGACCCGTCCGGGGTGGTGAAGGAGCCCGCGGTCGGGTTGAGCGTGGAGGTGCTCAGGCTGCCGTCCGGGTTGAGGGTGCTGACCTGGCCGGTGGCGGGGTCGATGGTCTGGCTCGTGCCGTCCGGGAAGCTCGTGGTCAGCGTGCCGTCCGGGTTGAGGGTGGTGGTGGAGCCGTCCGGGTTGGTGATGGTGCTGCCCGGGTTGAGCTGGGAGACCGAGGTGGTCCCGTCGGGTGACGTGGTGGTGACCAGGCCGGTCGACGGGTCGATGGTCTGGGTGGAGCCGTCCGGGAACGTGGTGGTGAGGGTGCCGTCGCCGTTGAGCTGGGTGGTGCCCCCGGTCGGGGAGTTCAGCGACGTCGAGCCGTTCTTCGTGGAGTCGTTGTTGAGCAGCGACGGGTTGAGACTCGTCAGCGCGGCGTTCGCCAGGTCGTTGGCGTTGAGGTCGTTGAGCCCGTCACCGACGTTGTTGAGGCTGTTGTTGAGCCCGTCGTTGAGGCTGTTGAGGCTCGAATCCAGGCCGTCGCCGATGTTGTTGAGGCTGTTGTTCAGGCCGTCGTTGAGGCTGCTGAAGTTGTTCCCGAGGTTGTTGAGATTGTCGTTCAGGCCGTCGTTCAGGTTGTTCAGGCTGTTGTTCAGACCGTCGTTGAGATTGTTGAAGTTGTCGCCGAGGTTGTTGAGGTTGTCGTTCAGGTTGTTGAGGTTGTCGTTGAGATTGTTGTTGAGGTTGTTCAGGTTCTCGTTGAGCTTGTCGTTGTTCTCCTTCGCCTCCTCCTCGGCGATTTCGTTCTCCTCCTTCTGGAGGACCTCGGCGAGCGTTTCCTTGTTCTTGTTGGTGATCTCGTCGTCGAAGGCGTCCTGCACGTCGGCCCAGGCGTTCTTCACGGCGCTGAGCGCGTCGATGGCCGGCTCCTTGAGCTTGGAGTCGGCGTTGTCCGACCAGCTCTTGACGGCGGCGTCGGCGATCTTCTGCCACGTGGTGTGCTGGGTGAGGTCGCCGTACTCGGGGACGGACTGCTTGAACCCGGCGTCGGTGGAATAGGTCGTGACGGAGGTCTCACCGCCGTACGAGGTCTCCTCCAGCACGTGGTTGATGTTGTTGTTGATGATCCACTGGCTGATCGCGTCGAGGATCTTCTTCACGTGGTAGTGCGGGTCGTGCTGGCCGTCCGAGGCCCAGTCGTTCCACGCGGTCTGCAGGGAGGTGACCGCGTCCTTCAGCGCCTGCTGCGCCGCCGCCAGCGCGTCGCTCAGCTTCGACTTCGGGACGTAGCCGCCGAGTGTGCTGTTGGTCGCCGTGAAGTCACGTCCGCCCAACTGGGAGACGTAGCCGTCGTAGTTGGTCTTCAGCTCGTCCAGCAGGTGCCAGAAGAGGCTGGCCGCCTTCCCCTTCCAGGCCGCCTGGTCCTCGCCGAGCGAGGTCATCCACTGGTTCACGATGTCCGAGTGGTCCTTGAAGAACTGCACCACCCGGTCGAAGGACTGCCCGGTCGACTCGAAGGAGAGCATGTCGACGGCGTTGTCGTCGGTGACCGACAGCCCGCTGTACGAGAAGCCCTTCGTCGAGTACGACGGACTCGTCAGCAACTGGTCGAGGACCAGCTTGCTGCCGGAGATGTACTGCGCCATCGGACCGGAGTCCCACTGGACGTGCGAGTACGACCCCTCGAAGGCGCCGCCGCCGGTGATCTGCCCGTCGCCCCAGAGCGTGGCCCGGCCGTTCTCGTCGACCGTGACGCCGATCATCACGATCCGGGCCTTCTTCATGTCCACGCTGCTGTGCGCGCCGTCCCCGCCGGCGTCGTAGAAGGCCAGGTCGTAGTCCTCGCCCTTGTTGACCTGCCAGCCGGAGAGCGCCGAGTAGTCGGCCGCGGTCACCGCTCGCATGTCGATGCCCTGGATGTCCATCCGGAACAGCTTGAGGTCGGAGAAGTCGTCGTTGTTCGAGCTGCTGAGTTTGTCGAACAGGGTGGACCGGGGCGGCAGGGTGTAGCCGGTGAAGTCGGTGACGGCCTGGGCGAAGTAGTCGTCCGGGTCGTAGCTGGGGGTTCCGGAGGTGCTGGTGCTGTCGGCCATGGGACGGAACTCCGCTGCTGGGGATGGGGGGCGGGGACGGGGTGGGGGGTCCGGGGGCGCGGGGACCGGGGCTCAGCGGGAGCCGGCGGACCGCGGACCGGCCTCAGGAGTTGTTCGAGTCGGTGCCGCTCATGTCGCCGTCGACGGTGTCGAAGATGTCCAGCAGCTTCTCGCCGTCGATCGACGTGAGACTGTCGCCCTGTGTCTTCAGCAGGGTGGTGATCGTCTCGTCCAGCGCGTCGTCGATGTCGTCGAAGAGGGTCTTCTGCCCCTTGAGGATCTTGTCCAGTGCGCCCGCCTGCGTCTTGAGCGCCTCCACGAGCGTGGACCCGCCGACCGGGTCCTTGCTGTCGCCGCCGTTCATCAGGCCGATCCGCAGGATCTTGGCGGCGCCCGAGGCGGAGTCGTCACCGGTCTCCGCGAGCAGGTTCTTCAGGGACCGGATCCCCGCCTTGTCCTTGCGGATCTCCAGCAGGTCGCTGATGAAGTCGGCGACGTCGTTGTTCTTGAAGTTCTTCAGCGCCGTCGAGTCCAGATGGGTCAGGTCTGCCATGAGTGCCTCCGCTGGCGGGGCGCGCCGGTCCGGTGTGCGGCGCGGCGGCGGTTCGGGAAGATGCCTGTACCGCACCGACCACGCAGGAGACCGGCCGGTGCGGTGCGGTGGGACCGGTCGGCTCAGCGGCCGATGGTGACCTCGGACCACATCTGGCTGAGCGAGTTCTCGCTGTACTTGTAGCTGTCCGAGATGTCGCTGAGGAGCTGCGCGTGCGAGGTGAGCAGGTTCTCCATGTTCGTCACCGCGCCGTCCCAGGCCGCCTGCTTCTGGCGGTAGACGTCGGCGTCGTTGCCGTACCAGGTCTTGGAGAGTTCGCTGAGTTCCTGCTCAAGGTTGGACAGGGTCTGCGCGATCGCCTTGGTCTGCATCACCATGTCGTCGGCGGCGTTCGACATGTGGTTGTAGCTGACGTAGATGTAACCGTCCGTCAGGTTGTCTGCCACGGCTTGCCTCTTTCACGCGGTGTGGGGGTCGGACGTGTCGATGCGGGGCGTCGCTCAGCCGGCCAGCTGGTCGAAGGCCGACTGCGCCGCGTTGTAGGCCTGGTTGATGGAGTCGTTCGAGGAACCCTGGGTCTTGTTGTGTTCCACGAGGCTCTGGTTCAGCCGGTCGATGACGTCTTCCAGGTTCTTGAGGATGACGTTGCACTGGCCGTCCCACTGCGCGAGCAGCTCGCCGTACTGACCGCCGTCGCTGCCCTGGTAGCCGCTGCCCAGGGTGGAACGCGTGCTGTCGACGTCCTGACGGATCTTCACAATGCCGCTGAAAGCGCTCTCCAGGGCCTGGATTCCGTTCCGTGTCGAACCTTCGCTTGACTGCTGGCCGTCTCCTGCCATCGTCCCACCTCTCGTAAGTCGATCTACAGTACGTGCACAAGTGAGCCTAGGTTGACGCAAGTTGCACTGACAACGACCTGAGGAAGATCTGAGGTTGGTGTCCGTTTCCGATCAATTGCTTTAACTGTCAGGCAACTTGACTGGAACACGATCCTCCGCGGGGGAACGGTTCGACTCCGGCGGGACTTGGCCTGAACTCGGTCTGGTTCGGCGTGAACTCGTCAAGATTGCGGGCTCGCGCCCGCGGAACCCGCGCCCGCCCCGGAGACCGAGTCCGAAGCGGCACCCGGGTCCGGCCCCTGGATCCGCACGGTGTCCGACGGCGCACCCCCGGCCGCACCGCGGGTGCCGCTGCCGCACTGCGCCGCCGCGCCCGGCACCGGCGCCGCCCCGGAAACCGGCTCCGACGCCGCCGCCCGGGTGCTCAGCTCCGGTCCGGTCGGCAGCATCGACAGCAGCGTGGACGGCACCCGGACCGGGGTCGCACCGTCGTAGCCGAGGGCGGAGAGCGCGTTCGCGTCCGGGATGCGGTACTTCACCCCGTCGTCGTCCACCAGGAACGTGGTGTCCCCGACCGCCGCACCGGCCGCGCCCAGCACCCGTACCAGCGTGCCGTGCCCCGGCCGCATCACCACCCGGTCCACCCGCACGCACGCCGCGGTCAGCGCCGCCGTGTCCGCCTGCGCCGCCGGGGACAGCGCGGACTCCGCCACCCGCACCGACGTCACCCGCACCTGTCCGTCGTCCGGGTCGACCTGGGCGCACACCGACTCCCCCGACGCCGGCCGGACCGCGCGCGGCGGGCTGTCCGGCAGCCCGGACACCGACGGGTCCCCCGCCGTCCCCGGCGCCTGGTGCGCCCGCAGGTCGGAGACGTCGATGGTGACGACCGCGGGTGCCGTGCCGTCGTAGGCCTCCTTGCGGGTGTCCGGGTCGCCGAGCAGCAGCGCCGACCGGGTGGCCGTCAGCGGGTGCAAGCCGTCCTTCTGCAGCACGTACTCCTGGTTCCCGGAGCCCGCCACCACCCGGAACACCTGCCCGACCCGGGTCGCCCGGCCGCCCAGCGCGGGCCCCGCCGCACCGCGGCCCGCGACCTCCGGGGCGGCCAGCTTCGGGCCGCTCACCAGGGCGTCCAGGAAGGCCGCCGACACCGGACGGGGCGTCACCGGCCCGTAGCCGAGGGACTCCGCCGCGCCCGACTGCTCGTCCAGTTCCAGGCGGCTGCCCTGCCACACCAGGTACAGCCGCTTGTCCGGGCCGCGCACCACCAGCCCCGTCCCCGCACCCATCGGATCCGTCGCCACCGGAGCACCCGGCACCAGCGCCGTCCCCGTGCCGGAGCCCGTCGAGCACACCTGCCACGGCGACGACTCCAGGTCACCGGGGCCCGGCAGGGTGTCCGGGGCGCCGGTGATCCCGACCGGCCTGCCGACCGGGGTGCCCGCCAGCGACGCCGTGCCGACGGACGTGGTCTTCAGGTCGGAGCCGCCGATCAGCACGGCCGACGCGTAGTTGCGCACCGGGCGCAGCCGGCCGCCCGTGTACAGATAGCGGGCGCCCGTCTCCTTGTTGACGATCAGGGTGTCGCCGCTCCGCCAGGCGTCGTTGCCGCCCGGCCTGACCAGCCCGTACACCAGCGCCCCGCCGCAGACCAGCGCGCCGACGACCACGCCGACCAGCGCGCCCCTGGTGGTGCGGCCCAGCGGGCTCTCCGGCGCGTCCGGGTCGGCCATCAGCATGCCCGAGGTCAGGCGGCCCATCATGAACGTGTGCGCTTGCACCTGGTCGCGCTTCGACCGCACGCTTTCCTCCCGGCTGGGTCGTCGTACTTCTTGTCGGTCGGGCTTCTTGTCGGTCGGGATCCGAGGGCGAGTCAGCCGAAGAGGCCGCGGAGGGTGCCGAACACACCCAGCAGCCACAGCGTCAGCGGCAGCAGCGCGATCGCCAGCAGCGAGTGCAGCAGCTCCGCGGCCCGTCCCCAGTACGGCACCATGCGCCGCCCCGGTACCGTCCACACGGCCACCGTGAGCGACCCCGCCACCGCGAGCAGCCCCGCCACCAGGAGCGCCCGGTCGCTGCCGGACAGCTCAAGTCCCCAGCCGAACGCCAGCAGCAGCAGACCCCACGCGCCCGGCAGCACCAGCACCAGCCGCTGGGCCGTGTTCACCAGGCCCCGGCCGTGCAGGAGCAGCAGCAGCGACAGGACCAGCGCGCTCAGCAGCGCCGGCAGGTTCGGCCGGTGGGCCAGCGCCACCAGGCAGGCCGACGCCAGCACGCCCGTCGCGCCGTACAGCGCCGTCATCCACTCGCCGGCCAGTTCGGTGCGCACGGCGACGTCGCCGCCCCGGTACGGCTCGATGCCCTCCTGCAACTGCTCCGCGTTGGTGGGCAACGCCGGCATCCGCATCCCCGCGAACCGGAACGACAGCGCGGGCACCAGGCCGCCCACCAGCACCGTCAGGGCCGCGACCACACCCGCCGCGGCCGCCGGGCGCACGTCGAACACCGTCATCAGCACGCCGCCCACCGCCGTCGCCAGCGCCACCAGCGCCGACCCCAGGAACAGCGGCGTGCGCGCCGCCGCGGCCGCCAGGGCCAGCACCGCGGCACCGGCCCAGGCCGCCGCCGCGCCCAGCAGCCGTGCCCCCAGCACCTGGTGGGCCTGCGGCCCGCTCAGCTCGCCGCCCGGCAGCAGCCAGCCCACGAGCGCCAGCGCCGGTGACGCCAGCAGGCCGAGGACGGTGCCGGTGGCCGGGTCGTCGACCGCCCGGCTCGCCGAGGCCGCGCCGGCCAGCAGCAGCAGGCCGGTGCCGCAGGCGGTGGTCACGCGCAGGGACACCGGGGCGCCCGGCAGGGCCAGCAGGACGAGTCCGGCGAGCACCGCCACCGCCACCAAGCCGCGCAGCAGCCGCCGCGCCGCCTCCGGGCTCCAGCCGTGCAGCCGGTCCCGGGTGACCGCCGCGATCCCGTCCACCAGATCGTCGAGCCGCACCTCGGGCAACGCCTCGGTACGCGGCCGCAGATGGAGCGCCTCGCCGTCGGTCAGCCCGAGCGAGGCCAGCGTCGCCTCCTCGTCCAGCGGCCGTCCGCCCAGGCGCTGGAGTATCCAGCCGTCGTGTTCGAGACCGGACTCCTCGATGTCCTCGCCGGCATACCGCAGCACCGTGGGCAGCAGGTCGGCGACCGGCACGTCGGACGGCACGGCGAGGTCGACGGTGCGGCGCGGGGCACGGACGGTCAGATGGCACAGGCCGGTCACGGAAGTGTCGGTCATACCGGGGCTCACGTCTCCTGGACATCGGAACGGGGGCACGCGGCGCGGCGTGCCGGGTGGGGGGAGCGAGGCGGAACGGCGGGGGTCGACAGGGGGGCGCGTGGGAAAGCAGGGGGTGACATGGACGTATGGAGTTGACGGGGTGCACACTACTGACACTCCCTGCGACCGTTGTCAACGGGAGCCCCCACGAACGGTGTTGACAGCGTCATCCGCGAGCGAGTGCCGAGGTGCTGCCCGGCACGCATCCCCCCACGTACGCCGCGGTGCGCGAAGTCCGTTAGGAGTGCCAAGCGTTGAGCGTGGTCCTGTTCCGTCGTCCGGCCCGCCGTCGCGGACCCGACATGCCGGCCGGCGAGTTGGTGCTCCAGGAGCCGCCGACCCTCATGGAGACCGTCCCGGACACGTCCGCGGTGTGGACGTATCTGCCGATGGCGATGATGTCGGTCTCGATGATGATGCTGTTCCTGCGGACCGGCGGGCAGTCCAGCGGCGTCTTCATGTACATCGCGCTCGGCATGATGGTGATGGCCGCCGGCGCGATGATGGTCGGGCAGGTCATGCGCAAGGCGGGCGACCGCAAGCAGCGGCTGCGCGGCGAACGCCGCGACTATCTGCGCTACCTCGCGCAGAGCCGGCGCACCGTGCAGCGCGCCGTGGTCGAGCAGCAGCTCGCCCTCGCCTGGCGCCACCCCGAACCCCGGGTGCTGCGTTCCGTCGTCCGCACCAGCCGGCTGTGGGAACGCCGGGTCAAGGACGACGACTTCGGCGAGGTCCGGATCGCCGTCGGCGACCAGCAGCTCGCCATGCGGCTCACGCCCGTCTCGACCAAGCCGGTCGAGGACCTCGAACCGCTGTGCGCGCACGCCCTGCGCCGTTTCATCCGCGCCTACAGCACCGTCCCCGGCCAGCCCATCGCCCTCTACCTGCGGTCCTGGTCCCGGGTGCTGCTGCGCGGCGACCGGGGCGCCGCCCGCGGGATGCTGCGTGCCGCGCTGTGCCAACTCGCCCTGTTCCACCCGCCGGAGGAGCTGTGGATCGTCGTCTGCGCCGCCGACGAGGTGCGCGGCGAATGGGAGTGGGTGAAGTGGCTGCCGCACAACCAGCACCCGCAGGAGACCGACGGCGCCGGCCCGCTGCGTATGGTGGCCGGTGCCTTCACCGATCTGGAGGACCAGCTCGGCAGCGAGTTCGCCGAGCGGCCCGCCTTCGACCCGGAGGCCGTGCCCGGCCGTGACGAGCCGCTGGTGGTCGTCGTCGTGGACGGCACCGGCATCCCGGCGGGCCACCGCTTCGACGGGCCCGGTTTCCGCAACGCCGTCGTCCTCGACCTGTCCGACACCCTCACCTGGCGGCCCGGCCGCACCACCCTCCGCCTCGACGTCGGCCCGGACGCCGTCGCCCTGGTCCGCACCGACCGCAGCCGCAAGGAGCAGACCACGGTCCTCGGCCGCCCCGACCGGGTCGGCCCGGTCGCCGCCGAGTCGCTGGCCCGGCTGATCGCCCCGTACCGGATGAGCCTCACCTCCGACGCGGTCGAACCGCTCTCCGCGGACATGGAGCTGACCACCCTGCTCGGCATCGCCGACCTGCACCGCCTCGACCCCGACACGCTGTGGCGTCGGCACACCGGCTCCGGCCGGCTGCGCGTCCCGGTCGCGGTCGGCGCGGACGGCAGGCCCGTGGAGCTGGACATCAAGGAGTCCGCGCAGGGCGGCATGGGCCCGCACGGCATGCTGATCGGCGCCACCGGCTCCGGAAAGTCCGAGCTGCTGCGCACCCTCGTGCTCGGCCTCGCGCTCACCAACTCCTCCGAGACCCTCAACTTCGTCCTCGTCGACTTCAAGGGCGGCGCCACCTTCCTGGGTCTGGACGAACTCCCGCACACCTCCGCCGTCATCACCAACCTCGCCGACGAGGCCGCCCTGGTGGAGCGCATGCAGGACGCCCTGCACGGCGAACTCATCCGCCGCCAGGAGCTGTTGCGGGCGGCCGGCAACTACACCTCGGCCCTGGAGTACGAGAAGGCCCGGGCCGGCGGCGCCGACCTCGCCCCGCTGCCCAGCCTGTTCGTCGTCGTCGACGAGTTCAGCGAACTCCTCGCCTCGCACCGCGAGTTCATGGAGCTGTTCGTGATGATCGGCCGCCTCGGCCGGTCCCTCGGCGTGCACCTGCTGCTCGCCTCGCAGCGCCTCGACGAGGGCCGCATGCACCAGCTCGAATCCCACCTGTCGTACCGGATCGGTCTGCGCACCTTCTCCGCGATGGAGTCCCGGGGCGTCCTCGGCGTCCCCGACGCCTACGAACTGCCCTCCCAGCCCGGCAGCGGCTACCTCAAGAGCGGCGTCGAGGCCCTCACCCGGTTCCGCGCGGCCTACGTCTCCGGTCCCTACCGCAGGCGCGGCGGCGCCGTCGCCCAGGCCCGGGTCGCCACCCAGGTGGTGCCGTGGTCGACCGGGTACATCGTGCCCCGCGCCCCCGCACCGGCCGCGATCGTGCCGGAACCGGAGGAGGAGGAGAGCGCCGACAGCCTGCTGTCGGTGGCCCTGGACCGGCTGCGCGACTCCGGGCCGCCCGCCCACCCGGTGTGGCTTCCCCCGCTGGACGCCCCCACCTCGCTGGACACCCTGCTCGGCGGCCTCGCCGCCGACCCGGAGCGCGGCCTGGTCGCCGCCCGCTGGACCGGCACCGGGCGGCTGCGGGTTCCCGTCGGCCTGGTCGACAAGCCCTTCGACCAGCGGCGCGACCCGCTGGTGGTGGACCTCGCCGGGGCCGGCGGCCACGTCGCCGTCGCGGGCGGCTCGCAGAGCGGCAAGTCGACCGTGCTGCGCAGCCTCATCATGGCCCTCGCCCTCACCCACACCCCGCGCGAAGTGCAGTTCTACTGCCTCGACTTCGGCGGCGGCACGCTCTCCCAGCTGACCGGGCTCCCGCATGTCGGCGGGGTCGCGGCGCGCCTGGACACCGAGCGGATCAGCCGTACCGTCGCCGAGGTCACCGCGGTCCTCACCCACCGCGAGCAGTTCTTCCTCGACCACGGCATCGACTCGATGGCCACCTACCGGCGCCGCCGTGCCGCCGGGGAGTTCCCCGACGAACCGCACGGCGACGTCTTCCTGGTGATCGACGGCTGGTCGGCGGTCCGGCAGAACTTCGACCAGTTCATCCCGACGTTCAACCAGATCGCCACCAGCGGTCTCAACTACGGCATTCACCTGGTCGTCGCCACCGCCCGCTGGCTGGAGCTCACCGCCCCGGTCCGCGACCAGTCCGCGACCCGGCTCGAACTCCGGCTCGGCGACACCATGGACTCCGTGGTGGACATCCGGAAGGCCGGCTCGGTGCCCCAGGTCCCCGGCCGCGGTCTCACCGTCGACGCCAAGCTGCACTTCCTGTCCGCGCTGCCCCGAGGTGACGGCTCGTCCGATCCGGAGACGCTCAGCGAGGGCGTCGCGGACCTGGTCGACCGGATCGCCTCGGCCTGGCAGGGGCCGCGCGCCCCGCAGGTGCGGATGCTGCCGCACCGGCTGCCCGCCGCCGAGCTCCCCGCGCCGGAACTCGCCGACGGCCTCCGGCTGGCGCTCGGCCAGGACGAGGAGACCCTCGGCACCGTCTGGCACGACTTCTCCCGCACCCCGCACCTGGTGGCCGTCGCCGACTCCGAGAGCGGCAAGACCAACCTGCTGCGGCTGGTCGCGGACGCGGTCGTCGCCCGCTACGCCCCGAACGAGGCCCGCATCCTCGTGGTGGACTACCGCCGCGGCCTGGTCGACGCGGTGCCCGAGGAGTACCGGCTCGGCCACGCCGTGGCCCTGGACGCCCTCAAGCAGCTGGTCGGCGGCTCGGCGAAGGCACTGCGCACCCGGCTGCCCGGCCCGGAGATCACCCCGGCCCGGATGCGGCTCGCCGACTGGTGGTCCGGCCCCCGCCTGTTCGTCCTGGTCGACGACTACGACATGGTCGGCGGCGGCACGGTCATGGACCACCCCTTCGCCCCGCTCTTCGAACACCTCGCCCTCGGCCACGAACTCGGCCTGCACATCGTCGTCGCCCGCTCCGCCACCGGCGCCGGACGCGGCCTCAACGACCAGCTCCTGCGCCGCCTCGACGAGGTCAACACCCCCGGCGTCCTGATGTCCTGCCCCCCGTCCGAGGGCTACGTCTTCGGCAACGTCAAACCCCGCGTCCTCCCCCCGGGCCGCGCCCTCCACATCGTCCGCCGCAAGCCGGTACTCATCCAGACGGCCCTGGCGGCAGGAACGGAAAACTGAGGAAACCGGGCACGGCACGGCCCGGCGGCGTCACTCCCGGGCCGTGCCGTCCGACGTGCACGACGCCTGCGCCCGAAAGGCACGGCTCTGCACGCACAGATCACCCGATCAAGAACCGACCGGACACGATCCGGACAGGAACCGAACGGCGCCTGGCTGTTGCCCGGACTCCCAGCCGCCCCAGGGGCGCGAGGAACTGCGCGACCAGCCCCCACCGGCCCGCAAGTGCCCACCGACCAGCTCGCCCCCAAGGCGGCGCCAGCCGCCCCAGGGGCGCGGGGAACTGCGCGACCAACCCCCACCAACCCGCAGCCACCCACCAACCGCCCCACCCCAAAGCGGCGCCAGCCGCCCCAGGGGCGCGGGGAACTGCGCGACCAACCCCCACCAACCCGCAGCCACCCACCAACCGCCCCACCCCAAAGCGGCGCCAGCCGCCCCAGGGGCGCGGGGAACTGCGCGACCAGCCCCCACCGGCCCGCAGGTACCCGCCGACCGACTCGGTGCCGCCGCCGAAGGCGCCGGCACCGCCGAAATGCGCTCAGCCTTCCGGATCCGCACCCGCACCCGCCGGAACCGCAGGTTCCGCGGCGACCCCACTCCCCGCCCCCGTCGACCGGCCGGACGGGCGCCAGCCCAGCCGGCGGCCGTGGGGGACGACCAGGCCCGCCCAGACGACCGCGACGATCACGGCGAGGCCCGCCGACGCGGGCCACAGTGCGCGGCGGAGCGGTCCGGCCGCCTGGTCGGCCGGCATCCGCACTGGGGAGCCGGGGGCGGCGTCGCCCCGGTCCGCGGCGGTGCCGGTCGCGGTGAGGACCGACGTGACCGCCGCGTACGGGTCGAGGCGCGGCACGTCGGCCGGGTACGCGGCCGACCTCAGCAGGCGAGCCGTCTCCGCGGCCGTCAGCTCCGGGTGGACGGAGCGCACCAGCGCCGCCGCCCCCGCCGCGAACCCGGCGGCCAGGGACGCCCCGGAGCCGATGTAGTGGCCGTCCTTCGCCGGGCCGATGCCGACCACGCCGTCGCCCGGCGCGGCGAGTTGCGCGCTGTCGGTGGTGTACGCGCCGGTCGGCCGTTTGCCGTCGACGTCCACGTCGAGGACGGAGAGCACACCGTCGTCGGCGGCCGGGTAGTAGTCGCGGGCGGGCGGGCTCTGCGCGGCCGCCGTCGACGGCTCGTCCGGCACGGCCGCGGCGACCACCAGGACGTCCTTCTTCGCGGCCAGCGCCACGGCCGACCGCAGCCCCGCGGTGTCGCTGCCGAACGCCGCCGACACCGTCACCACCTTCGCACCGCCCTCGACGGCGGCCCGGATGCCGGCCGCGACCCGCTCGGCGGTGACCGCCCCCCGGGCGTCGCTGCCGCGCACCGCGAGGATGCGGGCCTGCTGCGCCACCCCCGCGAACCGCACCCCGTCCCGTACGGAGGCGGCCACCAGACCGGCGACGAAGGTGCCGTGTCCCACGCAGTCGGTCCCGGCGTCACCGACCGCGCTCACGCGGCCCTTCAGCGCGGGAGCGGTGGCGGCGACCCCGGTGTCGACCACGCCGACGGTCACCCCGGTGCCCGACGCGACCTGCCAGGTCCGGCCGAGCTGGAGCGAGACCTGTTCCCAGGGCACGTCGGCGGCCCGCTGCTCCGAGCCCGCCGTGCACGGCTTGCCGGCGTCCACCCGTGCGGGCAGCACCGGCAGCCGGACCGTGCTCCCGGCCGCCGTCGCGGCCCCGGTGCCGGCGGCGCTCAGGGCGCCGGTCAGCACCAGCGCCAGCGCGGCGGCGAAGGGACGCACGCGACGGACGGTGCCCCGCCGGGCCATGCCGGCGGCCGTGCCCGTCGGCGCTGCCCCCGCCTCGCGTGCCGCGTCCGCCCGGCCCGCGTATGTCGTCGTCATGCCCGGGCCGCCCCGGTGGAGGACGCGGAGGCCGGGTCGGCGGGGTCGGCGAGGTCCTCCGGGAGCAGCAGTCGCAGGTCGTCGAGGCTGGGGACGGCCAGGCGGCTGAGCCGGCCCGCCTGGCGGGTCATCATCCGCTCCAGCACCTGGCGGGCGGTGCGCGCGTTGCCGAACGAGCGGTCGCGGGGCAGCGTGTCGAAGTGCTGCCGCAGCACCGGTCCGAGCCCGGCGGCGCACTCGTACCCCAGCTGCACCGCGTGCTGGCGGACGATGGTGACCAGTTCGTCGGAGGAGTAGTCGGCGAACTCCACCCGGCGCGAGAACCGGGACGACAGGCCGGGGTTGGAGGCGAGGAACGTCTCCATCTCCTGGGTGTAGCCGGCGGCGATGACGACCACCTGGTCGCGGTGGTCCTCCATCAGCTTCAGCAGGGTGTCCACGGCCTCCCGGCCGAAGTCGGCGCCGGACGCCTCGCGCGGGGTGAGGGTGTACGCCTCGTCGACGAACAGCACGCCGCCCAGGGCGCGTTCGAAGACCTCCCGGGTCAGCTGGGCGGTGTGGCCGACGTAGCGGCCGACCAGGTCGGCGCGGGACACCTCGACCAGCTGGCCGCGCGGCAGCACGCCCAGGGAGACGAGGAGTTCGCCGTAGAGGCGGGCCACGGTGGTCTTGCCGGTGCCGGGCGGGCCGGTGAAGACCAGGTGGTGGCTGAGCCGGGGCACCGGGAGTCCGGCGGCCTCGCGCTGCCGGGCCGTCGACACCAGGTTGACCAGGTCGGTGACGTCCCGCTTCACCGCGGAGAGCCCGACCAGCGCGTCCAGCCTGCTCAGCGCGTCGTCGCCGGCGTCGGCGGCGTTCGGCCCCTCGGCGGCCTGCCGTGCCGCCTCCTCGCTGATGTCCTGCGGCAGCAGCAGGGAGAGGTCCTGCTCGGTCACGTCGGTCAGCGCGGCCAGCCGCACCGCCTGCCGGTCCACCATCTCCTCGAACACCTGCCGCGCCGCACGGCCGTTGCCGAACCCGGCGTCCTTCGGCATCCGTTCGAAGTGCACCGCGAGCGCCCGGCGGGTCTCCTCGTCGAGCACGTACTGGTGGCGTACGCACATGCTCTCCATGATCTCCACCAGCTCGGGCACCGAGTAGTTCTCGAACTCGACGGTCCGTGAGAAACGGGACGCGAGGCCGGGGTTGGAGCCGAGGAAGCTGCGCATCTCGTCGGAGTAGCCCGCCACCACGACCACCACGTCGTCGCGGTGGTCCTCCATCAGCTTCAGCAGCGTGTCGACCGCCTCCCGGCCGAAGTCGGCGCCGGAACCGCGGGAGTCGGAGGTGAGGGTGTACGCCTCGTCGACGAACAGGACGCCGCCCAGGGCCCGTTCGAAGGCCTCCGTGGTCTTGATGGCGGTGCCGCCGATGACCTGGGCGACCAGGTCGGCGCGGGAGACCTCGACCAGGTGCCCGGAGCGCAGCGCCCCCAGCTCGGCGAGGATCGTGCCGTAGAGGCGGGCCACGGTGGTCTTGCCGGTGCCGGGCGGTCCGGCGAAGACCAGGTGCCGGCTCATCGGGGGCGCGGACATGCCGAGTTGGGCGCGGCGCCGGGCCAGCTGGGTGAGGTTGACCAGGGTGCGGACCTGTTCCTTCACGTTGTCGAGGCCGATCAGGCCCTCCAGCGCGGCCATCGGCCCGTCCGGCCGTCCGGGGCCCTCGGAGGCGGGCACGGTACCCGCCGGGTCGGTGCCCTCGGCCTCGCCGAAGCCCCAGGCGTCCCGGGCCTCGTTGCCGGTGCTGGTGAGGTTCTCCACCGCCAGCCGGCCGCCCGCCTTGGCCTGCACCAGGCCGCCGCCCCGGTTGTCGCGCACCGTGCAGCCCACCACGGACACCGGTGCCTCGGACTCGACCCGGATGCCGTCGCGTTCGCTTCCGGCCGCCTCGCAGCCGTTCAGCGAGGCCCGGCCGCCGTCGCGGACCAGGAAGCCGTGCTCGGCGGCGGCCGCGACCCGCACCCGGTTCGCCGTCAGCTCGCCGCCGGTGTCGACGAGTACACCGCAGCCGCCGGCCGAGACCAGCTCGCCGTCGCGGATCGCCGCCGTGCCCTCGCCGCCGATCTCCAGACCGGTGCCGCCCGGGTTGTTCACCCGGAATCCCGCGAGATAGACGTTGCCGCCGGTCGCGACGACCGCGCCCGCACCGCCCGGCGCCTCCACCGTGCAGTCCTCCACCCGGCCGCGACCGCCGTCGCGCACCGACACGCCGGCCCCGCCCGCGCCGGTGATCCGGGCGCGCCGCACCAGCGGGTTGGCGCCTCCCTGGATCACCACACCGGCGCCCTTGACGTCGACGATCTCGACCCGCTCCAGTTCGGCCGCCGCGTCCTCCTCCAGGAGCACGCCGTCGGCCTCGCCGTCCCGGACGGTCAGCGAGGTCAGCGTGGGCGAGGAGGCCCCGGCCACCCGCAGCGCCGGCATCCGGGCGCCGGTCAGCCAGCAGTCCTCGTAGGTGCCGCGCGAACGGTCCGTCACCAGCAGGCCGTTGCCCGTGGTGCGGGCGGTGCGGCAGCGGCGCAGCACCGGGTCGGCGCCGTGCGAGACGATGATGCCGGGCCCGCTGCTGCCGGTGACCCGCACCTCTTCCAGCTCGCAGCGGGCCGCACTGGTCACGTGCACGCCGATCGAGGTGTCGCGGACCACGGTCCGCAGCACCCGTACGGCGCTGCGCTCCTCCAGGGCCAGCGACGGCTTGTCGGTGGAGGCCAGGTCGCAGTCCTCGACCGAGCCCTGGGCGTCCCCGTTGGCGAGGACGCCGTTGCCGCGCGCGTCCCGCACCGTGCAGCCGCGCAGCGCCGCCCGGCCCCGCTCGCCGATCACCACGCCGCTGGTGCCGAGGTGTTCGAGGGTGCAGGACTCCAGCGAGCTCTCCGTCGGCGAGGTCACCACGACACCCGCGCCGGTGCGGTTGGATATCCGGCACTCCCGCATGGCCAGCGAGCCGGAGCTGCGCGCCAGTACCGTCGCCCACGAGGCGCCGGACAGGTCACAGCCCTGCATCGCGGCCTGTCCGTGCGAGGCGTCGACGGCCGGCAGCTCCTCGTCGTGCCCCTGTACCACCAGGTCGGTCAGCATCACCGCGTCCGCCCTCAGCGAGATGACGGTGCCCTTGCGGGGGGCCAACCGGACGGTGCCGCGCGACTGTTCGGCGACGATGGTCACCCGGGTGGTGACGACGAGGTTCTCCTCGTACGTCCCCGGGCGCACACTCAGCACCGCCCCGCCGCGCGCCCTGGCCAGGGCCTCTCCGATCGTCCGGGCGTCCCCGGTGCCCTCCGGACAGACCGTCAGTACCTGGCGCACTCAGCTGACCTCCTCGTGTCGGCACCCGTCGGGCGGCCACCCCATCATGCCGTCTCCGTACGCGCGTTCCCACTCCGGTCCGGCCTGCGGAACGGCCGCGGAGGGGCCGGGCGCCCGGTACGGCACGGGAAGCCGTACTGCGAATTATGGGCCGTTGCGCAACACCCGTACCAGCACGACGAGTTACCCGTGACGATTGTTAACGCCCGGGGAACGAACCGCCGTTGGCATCCGTGCGTGAATAGGATTGCCCACTCTGGTGTACGACGGACTACTGGACGGATGAGGCGGTCAGGGCGGATGACAGACGGGACCGGACCCACCGCGAGGACGAAGGCGGCCAACACCCCGGCGGCGGAGCCCGCGACGGCCGGCGCCGCGGCCGCGGAGGCGACGGCGGAGGCGACGGCGGCGAGCCCGGCCGAAACGGCCCCGGTGGCCACGGGAGCGGCGGCGGCGAGCCCTGCGGCGCCGGATCCGGCGAAGGAGAGCACGCCCGGCCGGGAGCCCGGATCCCGGTCAGAGGCGCCGAGGACGCCGGGGACGCCGGGGGCCGTCTCCGCGGAGTCCGTGGCGGAGGAGGAGCCGAGCCCCGCGGCGGCCCCGACGGCGGAGGCCGTGGCGGCGGAGGCCGCCCTCGCGGGGCCCGGCGGCGGGGAGTCCCCGTCCGGGCGCGCGGAAGGCGCGGAGCCCGAGGCCCCCGCCCAGGCGCTCGCGGCGAGCGTCCCCGAGGGGGACGGGTCCGCCCCCGGCGACGGTGCGGCGGCCGTTTCCGTAGGGCGCCCCGGCCGCCCGTTGCTGGCCGGGGCGGCGGTGCTCGGCGCGCTGCTGATCACCGTACCGGTGCTGCTGACGAGCCGGGACCGGGCGCCGGAGGGCCACGACCGGGTCGTCGCCGACCAGGCGGGCACCGTCCTCGGCGGCGACGCGACGCAGGGGCCAGGAGCGGGGTACGCCTCCTCCGCTCCCTCCACTCCCGCCCCCTCCGCCACGCCGAAGCCGGCCACGCACCGCCCCTCCCCCGCGAAGACGGTCGCGGCGCATCCGGCGCCGAAGCCGACGACGGCCGCGACGAAGAAGTCCGCCGCGCCGGCGAAGACGAAGACGAAGACGCCCACGCCGACGAGCAGGTCCGGGACGAAGTCGACCCCGAAGTCGACCCTTCCGTCGGACGTCCTCGTCACGGCCACCCGGGTGCTCAGGGCCGGCCAGTCCATCGAGGCGAAGAAGGCCCGGCTGCGCATGCAGAGCGACGGCAACCTCGTGGTGTACGACGAGCACAACAAGGCCCGTTGGGCCACCATGACCTTCGGTTCGAACTACCAGGCGGTCTTCCAGGCGGACGGCAACCTCGTCGTCTACACCTCCGACAGCCGTCCGGTCTGGGCCAGCCAGACTCCCGGCCACAATGGCGCCGTCCTCAGGGTCCAGGGCGACGGCAACGTGGTGATCTACGCCGGATCGACCCCGGTCTGGGCCACCAACACCCAGCACTGACGGGCACCCTCCCGGCTCACCGGCCCTTGCGCAGGAAGCTCCGCAGCCGCCGCTCCGGCCAGGTGTTGATCACGTCGTCCGCGGTGAGCCAGCCGCGCTGGGCGGTGCCGATGCCGTAGCGCATGTTGGCGAGGTGCGGGACGGCGTGGGCGTCGCTGTTCACGGCGAACCTCACGCCGTGCCGGCGGGCCCGCAGGATGTCCTCGTCACGCAGGTCGAGGCGGTGCGGGTGAGCGTTGATCTCCAGGGCGGTACCGGTGCGGGCGCATGCCTCGAAGACCGCGTCGAGGTCGGCGTCGATGCCGGGCCGCTTGCCGATGAGGCGGGTGGTGGGGTGGCCGATGATGTTGACGTAGGGGTTCTCGCAGGCCCGCACGAGCCGCCGGGTCAGCTGTTCGCGGCTCTGCTTGAAGTGCGAGTGCACGGAGGCCACGCACAGGTCGAACCCGGCGAGGAAGTCGTCCGGCCAGTCCACCTCGCCCTCGGGGCCGATGTTCAGCTCGGTGCCGTGCAGCAGCCGCAGCCCGCCGCGCCGCCCCTTGGTGGGGTACGTGCCGTCCAGCTCGCGCACCCGCTCGCGCTGGGCCAGCATCCGCTCGTCGGTCATGCGCTGCATGGCCAGGTCGGGCGCGTGGTCGGTGATCGCGTAGTACGCGTAGCCGCGCGCGGCGGCCGCCTCGGCCATCTCCTCCAGCGGGGCGAGCCCGTCGGTGAGGTCGGTGTGGGTGTGCAGGTCGCCGCGGAGGTCGGCCTCGGTGACCGGTTCGGGCAGTTCGTCGCGCAGCCCGGCCTCGATCTCCCCGCGGTCCTCGCGCAGCGTCGGCGGGATCCACGGCAGGCCGAGCCGGGCGTACACCTCCTCCTCGGTCCCGGAGACGATCTTCTCGCCGCTCTCGACGTCGAAGAGGCCGTACTCGGAGAGCTTGAGCTTCTGGTGGACCGCGATCTCCCGGGTGCGGATGTTGTGCGCCTTCGAGCCGGTGAAGTACTGGAGGGCCGCGCCCCAGGAGTCCGGCGGTACGACGCGCAGGTCGACGTCGAGGCCCCTGCCGGTGCGCACGGACGTCTTGGTGCCGCCCTGCCCGATGACCTCGGTGACGTACGGAAGCGCGGTGAACGCCCGCATGAGCGGCGCGGAGTCCGCCGCCGCGGCGAGGATGTCGATGTCGCCGATGGTCTCGCGCATCCGGCGCAGTGAGCCGGCGTACGTGCACCGCTCGCAGCCGGTCACCGCGGAGAGCGCGCCGACGATGTCCTCGGCCAGTTCCATCGCCACGTCGATCTGCACCCGCCCGCCGGCGGACCGGAGCAGTTCGATGCCGTGCAGGATGTTCTCCTCGGTCTTCGGGCCGAAGCCCTTGAGGTCGCGGAGCCGTTCGTCGCGGATGGCGGCGGCGAGTTCGTCCACCGACGAGACGCCCAGTTCCTCGTAGACCGCCATGGCCTTCTTCGGGCCGAGGGTGGGGATGGCCGTCAGCCGCCGGACCCCGTCCGGGATCTTCGCCCGCAGCTCCTCCACGGCGGCCACCGTGCCGCTGTCGAAGTACTCGCGGACCTTCTGGGCGATCGACTTCCCGACGTTCGGGATCTCCTGCAGGCCCTTGAGGCCGAGGGTGGACACGTCGGCGTGGTGGCCGCCGACGGACCGGGCGGCCTTCTCGTAGACCCGTGCCCTGAACGCGTCCCCGCCGGTGATCGAGATCAGGTCCGCGTACTCCTGGAGCAGGGCCGCCACCTCGTCGTTGGACCGAGCCATGCCTTCAGGGTAGGGCGCCGGATTTGCGCGGGCGCTCTTGACAGCCCTCCCCGGTCACAGGCAGTCTTCCATTAAGCAGAAATCAACTTCCGCAATACGGAAATAGAGCCAACGGAAGGGAGCGCCGGCCCCCATGCCAGGTTTCGGATCGAGCACAGCCGCAGAGCAGCGCTTCAACGTCAACCTGTCGATCCTCTTCACGGAACTCCCGCTCCTGGAGCGCCCGGCGGCCGCCGCCGCGGCCGGGTTCTCGGCGGTCGAGCTGTGGTGGCCCTGGGTCGGCTCCCCCGTCCCCGAGCGCTCCGAGCTCGACGCGCTGAAGAAGGCGATCGAGGACGCGGGCGTCCGGCTGACGGGCCTGAACTTCTACGCCGGACAGCTCCCCGGCCCGGACCGGGGCGCCCTGTCGCTCCCCGGCGCGGAGTCGGAGAGGTTCCGCGCCAACATCGACGTCGCGGCCGGCTTCGCCCAGTCGCTCGGCTGCACGGCCCTCAACGCGCTGTACGGCAACCGCGTCGACGGCGTGGACCCCGCCGAGCAGGACGCGCTGGCGCTGGAGAACCTGGCGCTCGCGGCGCGCGCGGCCGACCGGATCGGCGCGGTGCTGCTGGTCGAGGCGCTGAACAAGCCCGAGTCGCCGCGGTACCCGCTGGTGTCGGCACCGGCCGCCGTCGAGGTCGTCGACCGGGTCAACGAGGCCACCGGACTGGGCAACGCGCGCTTCCTCATGGACCTCTACCACCTGTCCATGAACGGCGAGGACCTGCCGTCGGTGATCGAGCGGTACGCCTCGAAGACCGGCCACGTCCAGATCGCCGACAACCCGGGCCGCGGCGCCCCGGGCACCGGCTCGCTCCCCCTCGGCGACCTCCTCGACCAGCTGCGGAAGGCCGGTTACGACGGCTGGGTGGGCCTGGAGTACAAGCCGGGCGACCGCCCGAGCGCGGACGCCTTCGGCTGGCTGCCGGTGGAACAGCGCGCCGCCCGTTGACGTGACCGCCACCGGGGGCCGCCGCCCCCTGATCCCCGCTTCGGCCTGAACGGCCTCGTCCGCAAGCTCCCCGGAGGGGCCCCCGGACGGGTCGCGTGATCGACGTATCCAGAGAGGCACCCCCTATGAGCAGCACACTCCCCAAGATCGCCTGGATAGGCCTCGGCATCATGGGCTCCCCGATGTCCGAGAACCTGATCAAGGCGGGGTACGACGTCACCGGCTTCACGCTGGAGCAGGACAAGCTGGACCGGCTGGCCGCCGCCGGCGGCACCGCGGCCGCCTCGATCGCCGAGGCGGTGCGGGACGCGGACGTGGTCGTCACCATGGTCCCCGCGTCGCCGCAGGTCGAGGCCATCGCGTACGGCCCGGACGGCATCCTGGAGAACGCGCGGTCCGGCGCGCTCCTGATCGACATGTCGTCCATCACCCCGCAGACCTCCGTCGACCTGGCGAGGGCGGCGCAGGACAGGGGCATCCGCGTGCTCGACGCGCCCGTGTCCGGCGGCGAGGCCGGGGCCGTCGAGGCCGTGCTCTCCATCATGGTCGGCGGCGAGCAGGCCGACTTCGACGCCGCGAAGCCGGTCTTCGAGGCGCTGGGCAGGACCATCGTGCTGTGCGGCCCGCACGGCTCGGGCCAGACCGTGAAGGCCGCCAACCAGCTGATCGTCGCCGTGAACATCCAGGCGTGCGCCGAGGCGGTGGTCTTCCTGGAGAAGTCCGGCGTGGACCTGGCGGCCGCGCTGGACGTGCTGAACGGCGGCCTGGCCGGCTCGACCGTGCTGACGCGGAAGAAGGACAACTTCCTGAACCGCGACTTCAGGCCGGGCTTCCGGATCGACCTGCACCACAAGGACATGGGCATCGTCACGGACGCGGCCCGCAACGTCGGCGCCGCCCTGCCGGTCGGCGCCGTGGTGGCCCAACTGGTCGCGTCCCTGCGCGCGCAGGGCGACGGCGGCCTCGACCACTCGGCACTGCTGCGCTCGGTGGAGCGCCTGTCCGGCGCCCGGGTCTGAGCCGGACCCCATGACTTCCGGGCGGCGCCGGCGCCGACAACTGTCCTGTCGCGCCCAGGCGCCGGCGCCGCCCGGAAACCACTTCAACAAACCGTTGACGCCCCGCCCGAACCGGCCCTGGGCTCGACGAAGGCTCCACGAAGCGGAAACAAATTTCCGCTGAAACGCCACGAAAGGCCCCCGATGTCGAAGCGCGCGCTCACCACCGAGTCCGGCGCCCCGGTCACCGACGACCAGAACTCCGCCGGCGGCCCGCCCCTCGCCGGCAGGTGCACGGCGGAGGCGGTCCGCGCCCCGCGCGCGGACTGACCCCACGAACGGCCCGCGGCGGCCGACCGGCCCGGATGAGGGGTGGCCGGTCGGTGTCGGCGCGCGGGCGGGGCGAGGACCGCGGCGGCGTGCGAGCCAGTGCGGTGGTGAAGGAACCGGGCGCTCCTCCCGACCAGAGGGAAGGGCACCCCCGGCTCCGTCGCACCCGCCGCGGTCCCAGCCACACCCCTGGACCCCGTCCGGCGGCGCGAACGTCCTGTCGCGCCCAGCCTCGCGCCGTCGGACGGCCACCACCGAGGAGAGCCCCACGGGCTCACCGAGCGCCGGATGCGGAACCGCCCGCGTCCGGCGCTCCGGCGTGCGTTTCCGCCCCCGCCGCAGGAGCCTGGTGGCATGACTGCACATCCACCGATCGAGTTCCCGCACATCGTCGTGCACGCCCCGGCCCTGGACGGCTCCCGGCGGGTCACCGAGGGCGACGTGACCCTGGGGATCGCCTCCCATCTCGACGACGTGGTGGAGATCCTGCGGATGGCCGACCTGGACCGGATCGAGGTCGAGGAGAGCGACCTCATCGAGTGGCAGGGCGGCGGCCCGGACGACTGGCCGGGACTGACCGAGCACCCCGAAAGCTGACCTACCGGGGCGAACGGTCCCGCCGATCCTCAAATAAACCTCTGAACTTTGTTCAGGATGCTTCAACCGCCCCAGTCACAGGGCATATTCACGTCACACGGTGCCCGCCGGCACGGGGGCGGCGGGCACCGAGTCGTCTGCAACGCGGAGCGGGCGGCCCATCCCGGGGATGGGCCGCCCGCTCTCGTCCGCGCCGGCTCAGACCTTCAGCGTCCTGATGGACGTCGGCGCATGGCCGGGCTCGGTGGCGATCTCCTCGAACTCGACGACGCGGGAGATGTCGTTGGTGGTCGACATGGAGATGTTGGTGACGCGCTCCAGGATCGCCTCCACGACGACCGGCACCCGGTGCTCGGCGGCCAGCTTCTTGGCCTGCTCGAAGGCCGCCCCCAGCTCCGCCGGGTCCGTCACCCGGATCGCCTTGCAGCCCAGGCCCTCGGCGACCTTGACGTGGTCGACGCCGTAGACGCCCAGCTCGGGCGAGTTGATGTTCTCGAACTCCAGCTTGACCTGGAAGTCGATGTCGAACGCCCGCTGCGCCTGCCGGATCAGGCCCAGGTAGGAGTTGTTGACGAGGACGTGGACGTAGGGGATCTTGTGCTGCGCGCCGACCGCCAGTTCCTCCAGCATGAACTGGAAGTCGTAGTCGCCGGAGAGGGCGACGACGGACGCCTCCGGGTCGGCCTTGGCCACGCCCAGCGCGGCCGGGACCGTCCAGCCGAGCGGGCCCGCCTGCCCGCAGTTGATCCAGTGCCGGGGCCTGAAGACGTGCAGCATCTGGGCGCCGGCGATCTGCGAGAGGCCGATCGTGGAGACGTACCGGGTCTCCGGGCCGAAGGCCTTGTTCATCTCCTCGTAGACGCGCTGCGGCTTGATCGGGATGTCGTCGAAGTGGGTACGGCGCTGGAGGGTCGCCCGCTTCTCCTGCGCCGCGGCCGCCCACCGCGAGCGGTCGGGGAGGCCGCCCGCCGCCTTCAACTCCTGTGCCACCTCGACGAAGAGCTCCAGGGCGGCCTTCGCGTCGGACGCGATGCCGTAGTCGGGGGCGAAGATCCTGCCGATCTGGGTGGGCTCGATGTCCACGTGGACGAAGGTGCGGCCGGCCGTGTAGACGTCCAGCTTCCCGGTGTGGCGGTTGGCCCAGCGGTTGCCGATGCCGAGGACGAAGTCGGACTCCAGGAAGGTCGCGTTGCCGTAGCGGTGCGAGGTCTGCAAGCCCACCATGCCGGCGTTCAGCTCGTGGTCGTCGGGGAGGACGCCCCAGCCCATCAGGGTCGGGACGACCGGAGTGCCCGTCAGCTCGGCGAACTCGACGAGGAGTTCGGCGGCATCCGCGTTGATGACCCCGCCGCCCGCCACGATCAGCGGCCGCTCCGCGGCGTTCAGCATCCCGATCGCCTTCTCGATCTGGGCGCGGGTGGCGGCCGGCCTGTAGACCGGCAGCGGCTCGTACGTCTCCGGGTCGAACTCGATCTCGGTGAGCTGCACGTCGACCGGCAGGTCGATCAGGACCGGGCCCGGGCGGCCGGAGCGCATCAGGTGGAAGGCCTGCTGGACGACGCCCGGGACCTGGGCGGCCTCCAGCACGGTGACCGCCATCTTCGTGACCGGCTTGGCGATCGAGGCGATGTCGACGGCCTGGAAGTCCTCCTTGTGGATCACCGCGGTCGGGGCCTGCCCGGTGATGCAGAGGATGGGGATGGAGTCACCGGTGGCCGAGTAGAGGCCGGTGATCATGTCGGTGCCGGCCGGTCCCGAGGTGCCGATGCAGACGCCGATGTTGCCGGGGTGCGTACGGGTGTAGCCCTCGGCCATGTGCGAGGCGCCCTCGACATGGCGGGCGAGGGTGTGGTGGATGCCGCCGGAGGCCTGGAGCGCCGCGTAGAAGGGGTTGATCGCCGCGCCGGGCACACCGAACGCATCGGTGACGCCCTCGCGCTTGAGGATCTCAACTGCCGCGCGGGCAGCGGTCATACGAGCCATCGAGAACTCCTGCTTTCGGCTGTCGGATGCCTGCTCCCGTCGCGCCCCGCGGTGAGCATCGCCTCAAGTTTTCCGTATTACGGAAACTAACTTCTACTATCTGAAATCAATGTAGGTGCGGTGACGAACGTCGTCAAGGGACGGACAACCGGGGCCCGGCGGGAGCACCATGGGACGGCTGAACCGACGCGACGCCTGAGGTGGGGCCATGTCCGAGAGCGTGCCGGTGCGCTGTCCGGCCTGTCGGCGCGAGCACGTCTACACCGCGCCGTCGTACCCCTGCGCGTGCGGTGCGCCGGTCACCCCGAGCCTCGACGGCGCGGCCCGGCCGACGCCGGTGGCGCACCGCGCCTGGGACGCGGACTGGGTGACGGTGAGCTGCGGCTCCTGCGGCCGCCGGGACCAGTGGCCGCAGCCGGAGCTGGGCTGCCCGTGCGGGGCGGTGCTGCGGATCGCGGTCGCCGGCGCCGTGTCGGCGCCGCCGCCGGAGGCCGGGGCCGAGCCCCGGGCCGCCTTCCAGCCCGTGACGATCCGCACCGCCCGGGACGCGGTCACCGCGGCCGCGCTCTACCTGCGCTGGCTCGGTTACCGGGACATACGGCGGGCCGACCAGCGGCCGCCGTCCGGCATCGGGCTGGCCGCCAGGGGGCTGGTGGCCCAGGTGGACCCGACCGTGCAGCCGGCCTCGCTGCGGGACGTGGAGTGCCTGTGGCTGACGGCGATGACGGAGGATTCGGGGTGCGTGTACTTCTCCCTCGCGGGGTACGCCGAGGAGGCGCGTGAGCGGGCCGACGCGCTGGGGGTGCCGTTGTTCGTGCTGGACTTCACGGGGACGCCTCAGCCGGTGAACGGGTGCGCCGATGAACTGCGCGGTTCAGGTGCGTGATGCGGCTGCGGGCCGGTCGGGGCTGGTCGCGCAGTTCCTCCCCCAGCCTTCGGCCGGGGGTACCCCCAGCGCCCCTTACGGGGCGCTGTCCTGACGGGGCGCTTCAATCGGTGGCGTATGTCTCCCTCAGTTCGATCTTGCGGACCTTTCCCGAGACCGTCATGGGGAAGTCGGCCAGGATCTGGATGCGGCTCGGCACCTTGTAGTGGGCCAGGCGGCCCTCGCAGAAGGCGCGGAGTTCGTCCAGGGTCGGCGGGGCGGCCGGGTCGTGCGGGATGACGCAGGCGAGGACCTCCTCGCCGTACCTCTCGTGCGGCACCCCGACCACCTGGACGTCCCGGATCTTGGGGTGGGCGTAGAGGAACTCCTCGATCTCGCGCGGGTAGATGTTCTCGCCGCCCCGGATGATCATGTCCTTGATGCGGCCGACGATCTCGACGTACCCGTCCTCCCGCATCATCGCCAGGTCGCCGGTGTGCATCCAGCGCCCGGGGTCGATGGCCTCGGCCGTCTTCTCAGGCTCGTTCCAGTAGCCGAGCATCACGCTGTAGCCACGGGTGCACAACTCGCCCGACACGCCCCGGGGTTGTGTGACCCCGGTGGCCGGGTCGACGACCTTGGCCTCCAGGTGCGGCAGCACCCGGCCGACCGTGCCGGTGCGGTGTTCCAGGTCGTCCTCGATCCGGGTCTGCAGCGAGACCGGGGACGTCTCCGTCATGCCGTAGCAGATGGAGACCTCCGCCATGTGCATCTCGGCGACCACCCGCTTCATCACCTCGACCGGGCAGGGCGAGCCCGCCATGATGCCGGTGCGCAGGGACGAGAGGTCGTACGACGCGAAGCCGGGGAGGTTCAGCTCCGCGATGAACATGGTCGGGACGCCGTACAGCGAGGTGCAGCGCTCCTGCTGGACCGCCTCCAGGGTGGCCTCCGGGTCGAAGGACGGGGCCGGGATCACCATGCAGGCGCCGTGCGAGGTGGCGGCCAGGTTGCCCATCACCATGCCGAAGCAGTGGTAGAAGGGCACCGGGATGCAGATCCGGTCCTGCTCGGTGTAGGCGATCGACTCACCCACGAAGTACCCGTTGTTGAGGATGTTGTGGTGGGAGAGCGTGGCCCCCTTCGGGAAGCCGGTGGTGCCCGAGGTGTACTGGATGTTGATGGGGTCGTCGCAGGACAACCCGGCGGCGCGGGCGGCCAGTTCGGCGCTCGGCTCGGCCGGGCCGCGCGCGGCCAGCGCCTCCCAGCTCGGGTCCCCGATGTAGACCGTCTCCCGCAACTGCGGGCACCTGCCCCGCACTTCCTCCACCATCGCCCGGTAGTCGCTGGTCCTGTGCCGCAGCGAGGCGAACAGCAGGGAGATCCCGGCCTGGTTGAGGACGTACTCGACCTCGTGGGTGCGGTAGGCCGGGTTGATGTTGACCATGATCGCGCCGATCCGGGCGGTGGCGTACTGCACCAGCACCCACTCGGCGCAGTTGACGGCCCAGATGCCCACCCGGTCGCCCTTGGCGACCCCGCTCGCGAGCAGCGCGAGGGCCAGCCGGTCGACGTCGGCGGAGAACCGGGCGTACGTCCAGCGCCTGCCGGTCGGCACGTCCACCAGCGCCTCGCGGTCCGGCCAGGCCGCGACCGCCCGGTCCAGGCTGGCCCCGATGGTGTCGCCGAGCAGCGCGGTGCCGCTCGTGCCGTGCGTGTACGACGAGCTCACCGGAAGTCCTCCTCGCGGTACTCGTCGGCCGAGCCGGCGGCCGTGGCCTCGCGCAGCTCGATCCGGCGGATCTTCCCGGACACGGTCTTCGGCAGCGGGGCGAACTCCAGCCGCCGGACCCGCTTGTACGGCGCCAGGACCTGCCGCGAGTGCTCGAAGAGCACCTTCGCGGTGTCCGGGCCCGGCTCCCAGCCCGCCGCGAGGACGATGTACGCCTTCGGCACGGCGAGCCGCAGCTCGTCCGGCGCGGGCACGACGGCCGCCTCGGCCACCGCCTCGTGCTCCAGCAGCGCGCTCTCCAGCTCGAACGGGCTGATCTTGTAGTCGGACGCCTTGAACACGTCGTCGGCACGTCCCACGTAGGTGATGTAGCCGTCCTCGTCCCGGGAGCCGATGTCCCCGGTGCGGTAGTAGCCGCCGGCCATCGCCTCCGCCGTGCGGTCGGCGTCCCCGTGGTAGCCGGTCATCAGGCCCACCGGGCGCGCCGACAGGTCGAGCGCGATCTCGCCCTCCACCGCACCGGGAGCGCCGCTGACCGGGTCCAGGAGCTCCACCCGGTACCCCGGGCTGGGCCGGCCCATCGACCCGGTCTTCAGCTGCTGGCCGGGGCTGTTGGAGACCTGCACGGCGGTCTCGGTCTGCCCGAACCCGTCCCGGATGGTGACGTGCCAGGCCCGCCGGACCTGCTCGATCACCTCGGGGTTGAGCGGCTCGCCCGCCGCCACCACCTCGCGGGGCGGGGTCGCCAGCTGGCTCAGATCCGCCTGGATGAGCATGCGCCACACCGTCGGCGGGGCACAGAAGGACGTCACGCCGTGCCGGTCCATCTCGGCCATCAGCCGGCCCGCGTCGAAGCGGCCGTAGTTGTGGATGAAGACGGTCGCCTCGGCGTTCCAGGGCGCGAACAGGTTCGACCAGGCGTGCTTGGCCCAGCCCGGCGACGAGATGTTCAGGTGCACGTCACCGGGCTTGAGGCCGATCCAGTACATGGTGGCCAGGTGCCCGATGGGGTACGAGGTGTGGGTGTGCTCGACGAGCTTGGGGCGGGCGGTGGTGCCCGAGGTGAAGTAGAGCATCAGCGGGTCGTCGGCGAGGGTGGGCCCGTCGGGCTCGAAGCCGGCGGAAGCGGTGTAGGCGTCCTCGTACGGCTCCCAGCCGCCCGCCGCCGCGGGCGGCAGGCCGCCGACCGCGATCCGGGTGTACGTGCCCGGCACCTCGGCGAACTTGACGGCGTCCTCCGCCCGCACGATCACGTGCCTCACCCGGCCCCGGTCGACGCGGTCGCGCAGGTCGGCCGGGCCGAGCAGCGGGGTGGCCGGGATGACCACGGCCCGCAGCTTCATCGCGGCCAGCGCGGTCTCCCACAGCTCGGCCTGGTTGCCGAGCATGACGAGGATGCGGTCCTCCGGCTCGACGCCCCGCGCGCGCAGGTGGTTCGCGACCCGGTCGGAACGCTCGGACAGCTCGGCGAAGGACAGCTTCGTCTCGCCGCCGTCCTCCTCGACGATGTGCAGGGCGGTGCGGTCGTTGCCCGCGGCGATGACGTCGAACCAGTCGAGCGCCCAGTTGAAGTGGCCGGGACGCGGCCACACGAAACCCCCGTAGGCGGTGGCGTAGTCCGTACGGTGTTCCAGCAGGAAGTCCCGTGCCCTGCGGAAGTCCTCCGTCGCACTCGTCATACGCGTCTCCTTCAGTACCGGACCATTGCCGGGCGGCTCTCTGGCATCGTGTAATCCGTGATGCAGGTCTCACTACCCCCGAACGGGGGTGTGGACAGCACGAGACCGGGGTCGAAGGGGCAGGACAGGTGGCAGCAGAGGTCGCGGGGGCGGTGGAGATACGTGGTGCGCTGTCCAGACTCCGGCGCACCACCGGGCTTCCGATCGCCTTCGGCGGGCTGGTCGAGACGGGCCGGACGCTGGTCCGGATCAGCGAGCTGACCGGCACCAACACGGCGTCGCTGCGCTCGCTCGCGGTCACCTCCGGGAACGGGCTGGGCGGCAGGGCGGTCGCCCTGGCCCGCCCCTGCGCGGTCGTCGACTACTCGGCCTCCCGGCAGATCAGCCACGAGTACGACATCCCGGTGGCGGCCGAGGGCCTGCGCTCGGTGCTCGCGGTGCCGGTGGTGGTGCGGCGCCGGGTGCGGGGCGTGCTGTACGGCGCGCTGCGCACCGCCCAGCCGCTGGGCGACCGCACGCTGGGCGCGGCGGTGGCGGCGGCCCGGGACGTGGAGCAGGCGCTGGTCGTGCAGGACGAGGCCAGGGGGCTGCTGGCGGCGGCGCGGCCGGAACCGGCCGCCGTACCGGACCCAGGGGCCGCCTGGGAGCAGGTACGGGAGGCGCATGCCGCGCTGCGGGCGCTGGCACCGCGGATCACCGACCCGCGGCTGCGCGCCGAACTGCTCGCCGCCTGCGGGCTGCTGACCACGCCGGCGCCGGTCCCGGCGGCCGAGGCGGTGCTGGCGCCCCGGGAACTGGACGTACTGGCGTGTGTGGCGGCCGGGGCGACCAACGCGGCGGTGGCCGAGCGACTGGGGCTGCGGCCCGAGACGGTCAAGGGCTACCTGCGCTCGGCGATGCGGAAGCTGGGCGCACACACCCGGGGGGAGGCGGTGTCGGCGGCTCGTCGGACGGGGGTGTTGCCGTAACCGGAGGGGAGGCATTCCATTCATGCGGGCACGCTGTGAATTGCCATCTGCGAAGCCCCTGTTATTTCCCTCACGACGCCGTTCGGCCGAATTTCAGGGTTCGTTGCCTAGAATTTGGCCCGGACACGACACACGAGGGGAGCGGTGACCGTGCGACGGGACTTCCAGGAGCCTGCCAGATGCCGCCCCGACCTGGTCATCGGCCGGGCGGAGCTGTTCGCGGCCGCCCGGGAGCAGCTCTCCTCGGGGGGCAGCGTTCTCCTGCACGGGCCCGCCGGAATAGGAAAATCGACCGTCCTGCGGGCGCTCGACACGGAATACTCCGGCACCGCGCGCACGGTGCTGCGCTGCTCGGCCACGGAGTCCGAATCCCATCTTCCGTTCCTCGCCCTCGCCGACCTCTTCGGCCTGGTCCTCGACGACGTCTCCGCCCACCTGCCCGGCGCCCAGCGCACCGCCCTGGAGTCGGCGCTCACCGGTCGCGGCGAGTCCACCCTCCAGCGCGACGGCCTCGCCCTGCGCCTCGCCGTGCTCTCCACCCTGCGCGTGCTGGCCGCCGAGGGACCCGTGCTGATCGTCGCCGACGACCTGCAGTGGCTGGATCCGGCCAGCGCCGAACTCCTCGGCTTCGCCGCCCGCCGGCTCGGCGGCACCCCGGTCCAACTGCTCAGCGCGGTCCGCACGGAGGGCCAGGAGTACGACCGTCACCTACGCGCGTCGCCCCCGGACACCGTCGCCGTCCGCCTCGGCGCGCTCAACCGCAGGCAGGTCTCCGAACTCCTCGACCACCGCGGCCACACCGGGCTGAGCCGGTCCACGGTCCGCGAGATCCACCGCACGAGCGGCGGCAACCCGCTGTTCGCCCTCGAACTCGGCCGCGCCCTCGCCGAGAACCCGACCCCGCCCCGCCCCGGCGAGCCGCTGCCGGTGCCGACCTCGCTGCGCGCCCTGGTGCTCAGCCGCCTCGACATGCTCTCCGTCGAGGCCCGCCGCACCCTGCTGGTGGCCAGCGCCGGCGCCCGCCCCACCCAGGCCCTGCTGCACGCGGCCGGCCGGGAGAACGCCGAGGCCGAGTGCGCCCAGGCGGCCGAACTCGGTCTGCTGGCCACCGAGCCGGAGGGTCCCGCCGTACGCTTCGCGCACCCCCTCATCTCCGCCGCGCTGTACGCCGAGGCGCCCGCCCAGGAGCGCCGGGCCGCGCACGCGGCGCTGTCCACGGCCGCCTCCGACCCGATCGAGCGGGCCCGGCACCTGGCCCTGGCCACCACCGGCACCGACCCGGAGGTCGCCGACCGGCTCGCCGAGGCCGCGACCGAGGCCCGGGACCGGGGCGCGCCCTCGGTGGCCGCGCAGATCGGGCTGCTGGCCGCCCGGCACACCCCCGGCGACCACACGCCCACCCCGGACGAGCGCCGGCTCCAGGCGGCCGAGGACGCCACCAGCGCGGGCGAGATCGACCTCGCCCAGGACATCGCCCGCGAGGTGCTCACCCACGCCACCCGTCCGGCGGACCGGGTGCGGGCCTGGATCCTGGTGATCGACTCCGCCGGCCACACCATGACCGAGGTCGACGCGGCCTTCCCGCACGCCCTCGCCGACGCGGGCGACGACCCGCGGCTGCTCGGCAAGGTCCACTACCAGCTGGCCTGGCGGGCGCTGATCGTCGGCGGCGACTTCACCGAGGCCCGGCAGGCGGCGGCGCACTCCGCGGACCTCGCGGCCCAGGGCGGCGACCGGCGCACCGAACTCCTCGCGCTCTCCCTCCAGGCCCAGGTCGAGACCCTGATGGGGCATCCGGCGGCACCCGCCACCATCAAGCGCGCCCTGAAGGAGCCCCAGGACCCGAACGTGGCCTGCCACCACAACGGGGCGGGCAGCGCCAGGTTCCGCTGGCTGGTGATGGGCGACCAGCTGGCCGAGGCGCGGGCCACCGTCACCGCGCTGCTGCGCGAGGTGCGCCGGCGCGGGCAGGTGGAGAGCGAGGTGCACTTCCTGCGCGGCCTCGCCGAGACCGAGCTGCGCTCCGGGCACTGCGGGCGGGCCCTGGACCTGGCCCGGGAGGGCCTGCACCTCGCCCACGACTCCGGGATCGGCGAGACCGCCTCCGCGATGCTGACGTCGCTGGCCGAGGCGTCCGGCGGCGACGTGGACCGGGGCCTGGCGCTGGCCCGGGAGGCGGTGGAGCACGCCGAACAGGACGGCGACACGATGTACCTGTCCCGGGCCCTGGGCGCCCTCGGGTACGCCCAGTTGGTGGCGGGCGACCCGGCGGGCACGGTCCGCTCGCTGCGCCGGGTGCGGGAGCTGGAGCAGAGCCTCGGCATCACCGACCCGGCCCGCGGCCGCTGGCAGGGCGACCTCGCCGAGGCACTCGTCCGGGTGGGTGAACCGGCCGAGGCGCAGGACGTCATCGACGTCACCCGGGAGCACGCGCTCAGGCTCGGCCGGGAGAGTGTCCTCGCCGCGCTCGACCGGGCCGAGGCGATGGTCCGGGCGGCGCACGGGGAACGCGACGCGGCCGCGACCCTGCTGACCTCGGCTCAGGACCGGTTCGCCAAACTGGGCTACGGACTGGAGGAGGCACGGGCCGCGTTCGCGCTGGCCGCGCTGCGCGACCGGCGCTCCCCCACGGCCTTCGACGAGGCCACCCGGCTGTTCCGACGGTGCCGGGCGCTGCCCTGGCTGCGGCAGGTGGACGAGGCCGTCTCGGCGCCGGAGCCGCCGGTCGAGCCGCCCGCCGCCCTCGACGCCCTGGACGGTCTTGCCGCGATGGAGCGTCAGGTCGCCGCGCTGGTCATGGAGGGGGCCACCAACCGGGAGATCGCCGCCCGGCTGTACATCAGCGTCAAGACGGTCGAGGCCACGCTCACCCGGGTCTACCGCAAGCTGGGCATCCGATCGCGCGTGGACATAGTCCGTTTGGCCGCGGGGCGGCGCGCGAAGTGAGAGCGCTCCCGGTTAACTGAGGCGGACCGAGGGTTTTCCCTCCGCCATCCCCCTAGGGGGTTCCCTCATTGGGAGGGTGGGGTTCCGGGTCCTAGCTTATGGATGTGCCGCTCGCCCGGGCATACGGGGGTCGGTCCCGCGACCCCCGTGCTGCACCCCCCACACCCGCGCGACCCCCACCGGCAACCCCCACTGAGGAGACTCATGTTCGGGCACCACCGCGCAAGAAGGTCCGCCGCAGTCCTGGTGGCCACCGCCGCCGCCGCGGCGACCGCGCTGATCGCGTCCCCCACCGCGTCAGCCGCCCCCCAGCCGATCGTCGGCGGAACGACCACCACGACGACCGCGTACCCGTTCATGATGCAGATCACGGACGCGTCCGGCAGCCAGTTCTGCGGCGGCACCCTGGTGTCGGCCACCAAGGTGGTGACCGCCGCGCACTGTATGGAGGGCGAGTCGACGAGCAGCGTCCGCGTGGTCGGGGGCCGCACGTACCTCAACGGCACCAACGGCACGGTCAGCAAGGTCAGCAAGATCTGGATCAACCCGAACTACACGGACGCCACCAACGGCGACGACGTCTCCGTCCTGACGTTGTCGACGGCGATGTCGTACACCCCGGCGTCGTACGTGACGTCCTCCCAGACGAGCGTGTACGCGGCCGGCACCACGGCCCGCATCCTCGGCTGGGGCACCACCTCGGAGAACGGCAGCTCCTCCAACCAGCTGCGGACCGCGACCGTCCCGATCGTGTCCGACTCCAGCTGCAAGAGCTCCTACGGTTCGGACTTCGTCCAGACCGACATGGTTTGCGCCGGATACACGTCCGGCGGCACAGACACCTGCCAGGGCGACAGCGGCGGTCCCCTGCTCATCGGGGGCGTCCTGGCAGGGATCACTTCCTGGGGAGAGGGGTGCGCGGAGGCGGGTTACCCGGGTGTCTACACCCGGCTGACCACCTTCTCGGACCTGGTGACCGCGCAGGTCAACTCGTAACCAGAAGACCTCCCGAGGATCCCTCGGGTGAGTGACCGGGGGGCGTTGCGGGCTACCACGAGCAGCCCGCAACGCCCCCTATCCACGTCCCGGCCCGGCTACTTGTCGGCGGTGAGTGTGCCCGCCGCGCCCCAGCTGTCGGCCGGGACCTCGTGGATCCAGACCTGCACGGTCTCGGCGGGGATCTTGTACGCGTCGACGAACGCGTCGGTGACACGCCTGACGAGCTCGCGCTTGAGCTCGGGGTCGCGGGGGCCCTGCTGGACGGTGACGATCGGCATCGCCGAACTCCTTCGTGTGGGTGTCCTGTTCGGTGGGTCCAGTCCATCGCGCCCGGCGTCCGCGACCAAGAGGCAGATCCCGACCGCAGCGATCAGCTTTCGTGATCGTCGCAGGCCAGCAGCAAGGTGGCCAGGTGGGGGGTGGGGCCGGAGGCGGGCACTGCGAGGCCCGTCGGCAGGGTCAGCCCCGGTGCGCGGAACGGCACGAAGGCGACCCGGGGGCTGTGCAGCACGCGCGCGTGGGACGCGTACACGACCGTCCACAGGGGGCGAGTGCCGATGCTGGCGAGGGTGTCCTGGAGGGAGCCCGGTGACGGTCCGGGCAGCGGCTCGAAGCCGGCCTCGCGGCAGGCGCCTACGACCAGGTCGACGAGGGCGGGGTTGGTGCGGCGCTCGGTGAGCGCGAGGGGGAGGCCGGCCAGTTCTTCGACGCCGATCTCGGCGCGGCCGGCGAGGGGGTGGGTGGCGGGGAGGGCCGCCACCAGGGGGTCGGGCCACAGCGGATGGACCCGTACCCCGGGCACGGGCTCGACGGCCCGGACGAACGCGGCGTCCAGGCGGCCGCCGGCGACCCGGGCGAGGCGTTCCGCGACCGGCAGCGAGTACAGCTCGACGACCACGTCCGGCGCGCGGCGCACGAACGCCTCCAGCACCCGGTCCAGGTGCGCGCCGAGTCCCGTACTGGTGCCGATCCGCAGCCCGGCCGGCCCGGCGACCGCGGCCCGGGCCCGCTCGGCCGCCGCCAGCACCGCCCGTGCCTCGGGCAGCAGCCGCTCCCCCGCGCCGGTGAGCCGGACCCGGCGCGGCGAGCGGTCGAACAGCTCGGCGCCCAGTTCCCGTTCCAGGCGCTGTATCTGCTGGCTGACGGCCGACTGCACGATGTGCAGCCGCTCGGCGGCCCGCCCGAAGTGCAGCTCCTCGGCGACGGCGACGAAGTAGCTGAGCTGCCGCAGTTCCATGGCCCTGACTGTAGAGCCCGGTCCGAACAGGCTGTTTCAATGGGCTCCGTACGGGTGTCGCGGGAGGGGTGGTGCAGGTGCTGCACATGGTGTCGACGGACCGGGTCCTGGCGTTCGCCGCGATGTCACTGCTGGTCATCGCGATCCCCGGGCCGAGCGTGCTGTTCGTGATCGGCCGGGCGCTCGCCCACGGGCGCCGCACCGCCGTGGCCACCGCGCTCGGCAACGTCCTCGGCTCGTACCTGCTGGTGGTGGCGGTCGCGGTCGGTATCGGCTCGCTGGTGGAGCGGTCGGTGACGGTGTACCTGACGGTCAAGCTGCTGGGCGCGGCCTACCTGGTGTACCTGGGCGTCCAGGCCTTCCGGCACCGCAAGGAGCTGACGGCCACCGCGGTCCGGCGGGCCCCGGCCGGCGAGCCGCGCGGCGATCTGCGCACGGTCCTGGACGGCGCGCTGGTGGGTGCCACCAACCCCAAGGGCGTGGTCTTCTTCGCCGCCGTCCTCCCCCAGTTCGTCGACCACTCGGCGGGGCATGTCCCCGTGCAGATGCTGCTGCTCGGCCTGGTCCCGATCTCCATCGGCCTGGTCACGGACACACTGTGGGGTCTGACCGCATCGGCGGCCCGCACCTGGTTCGCCCGGTCCGACCGCCGCCTGTCCCTGATCGGCGGCGCGGGCGGTGTCACGATGATCGGGCTGGGTGTGGCGGTGGCGGTGACGGGCCGCGCGGACTGATCGCTCACCGGCCGGGGCGCTCACGTACCGGATCCGTTCACCGGCCGGCCTGGGGTACGACGGCTCCGAAGCGGATGTCGTAGGACGCACCCGGGTGCAGGACGGCCAGCATCCGTTCGCCTTCCGCCAGGATCGCGTCCCGCTCCGCCGTGAGGCTCCGCTGCCGCTCCCGCTGCTCGAAGGTCTCGATGACCAGGGCGTCCTCCGTCAGCGTCCACACACCGGCGAGGAAACCGTCGACGAGCAGGGTGCGGTACGCCTGGTTGCCCTGCCAGGCGCGGCCCCGCAGCTCGGGCGGGACGACGCGGGTGCGGTCGGCGTGGGACAGGAGCAGGTTGTCGAACTCGGGGAGGAAGCGGGGCGGTGCCGGGGTCGCGGGGTCGGGGCGGGGCGCCTCGGGCAGGTCGAAGAGCTCGGTACCGCCCTCGTCCCGGAAGGTGAGGAGCCGGGGCCGCAGCCGTTCGAAGGCCGGGCGGAGCCGGGTCAGTCCGGCCCAGGTCTGCATGTCCCTGACGGAGGCCGGGCCGAAGGCGGCGAGATAGCGCAGGACGGCGGTGTCCGTGGCGGCCGCGGTGGGCGCCGGCGCGGCGGGGCGGCCGAGCCAGTGCTCCGCGGTGGTGAGGGCGACCTGCCCGGACCGCCCCCACAGCCCGCGCGGGGTGACCTGGACGAGGGGCAGGGTGCAGCGGGCGGCGACGGCGAGGGACTGCGGGTCGGCGTCCGGCCACTCGGCGCGCAGCGCCTCCCGCAGCCCGGCCATGGTGCGCGGCTCGGCCTCGACCAGCTCCCGGGCCAGCGCGGCGAGCCGGTCGAGGTCGACACCGGCGAGCCCCTTGCGGAAGGCCGTCAGTTCCCGGGTCCGGGCGGGCTGGACCAGCGGGCGCAGGGTCAGCGCGTCGGCGGCGGTGTGGGTGTGGATGGTCGACCGCAGGGTGACGATCCGGACCACCTCCCGGTCGGCCATCAGCCCGGAGAGCTGCTCGGGGGCGAAGCCGTCGAGGCGGGCGGCGAGGGCGTAGTACGGCGGCTTGACGTTCTGCGCCTGGAGGCCGACGAGGTGCGCCACGGCTTCCTTCGCCGGCCACGGCGAGCGGCGCAGCAGGAGCTGACGGTCGAGGGTGGCGCGGTTGAGAGCACGGGTGCCGAGGACCGGGCCGGACGGCTGCTTCGTCATACCGGGCACGCTAGCGCCGAATGCGGACAGATCCTGTCCGCGATGCCCGTCGCGTCTCTCACCGAATCCCGTCCTCGATTCCCTCCGCCGGGTCCGTATGCCCCGTATATCCTGCGACGAGACTCACCGATCACGCGTGCTCACCCGGACCACGCGGATCACACAGCCCGCGCCGATACAGGCACCAGCGAGAGGCGGCCGCGATGTCCGAGCGACGCGCCAGCCCGGTCTCGAAGAACGCCGCGAACGGCAGGAACGGCCGGGGCACCAGGAGGTCCGTCTGGCGCCGCGCCCTGCCGCAGGAGCAGGACGGCACGGCCGAGCCGCCGGCGCCCGGGTCCGCGCCGGGCGGGGAGTCCGCCGAGCCGCCGAGCATCGTGGAGGCGGCGCTGTACAGCGACGGGGTGCGGGTGTCGACGCCGGCGACCCTCGCGGAGACGTACCGCGAACTGCGCGACACGCCCTCGGGCATGGCGTGGATCGGCCTTGCCCGCCCCACTTCCGACGAACTCCTCTCCCTGGCCAGCGAGTTCGACCTGCACCCGCTCGCGGTCGAGGACGCGATGGAGGCCCACCAGCGGCCGAAGCTGGAGCGGTACGGCGACACGCTCTTCGTGGTCCTGCGCGCCGCCCGCTACCTGGACGCGCCGGAGGAGGTCGACTTCGCCGAGCTGCACGTGTTCGTCGGCGCCGACTTCGTGATCACGGTCCGGCACGGCGCGGCCCCGGACCTCTCGGCGGTCCGCCGCCGTATGGAGGACTCCCCCGACCTCCTCAAGCTCGGCCCGGAGGCGGTCCTCTACGCGATACTCGACGCGGTGGTCGACGGCTACGCCCCGGTCGTCGAGGGCGTCCAGAACGACATCGACGAGATCGAGACGGAAGTCTTCCGCGGCGACCCGTCCGTGTCCCGCCGTATCTACGAACTCTCCCGCGAGATGGTCGAGTTCCAGCGCGCGACCCGCCCCCTCGTCGGCATGCTGCACGGCCTGATGGCCGGCTTCACCAAGTACGAGACCGACGAGGAACTCCAGCGCTACCTACGCGACGTGGCCGACCACGTCACCCACATCAGCGAACGCGTGGACGGCTTCCGCCAGGCCCTCACGGAAATCCTCACGGTCAACGCGACCCTGGTCACCCAGCAACAGAACGCGGAGATGCGGGCGTTGGCGGAGGCGGGGTTCGAACAGAACGAGGAGATCAAGAAGATCTCCAGCTGGGCGGCCATCCTCTTCGCCCCGACCCTCGTCGGCACCATCTACGGTATGAACTTCCGGGAGATGCCGGAGTTGCACTGGGTGTGGGGATACCCCTTCGCGATCGTCCTGATGGCGGTCGTGTGCACCAGTCTGTACTTCATCTTCAAGCGCAAGGACTGGCTCTGAGCAACCGGCTGCTGAGGACCGAGGCCGGGGCCGCGAGGGAGCCGAGGCGGTCGCCAGAAGGGCCGCCCAAGGCCGCTGGGGAGAATCCGGTGAGAACGGGATGTACTCCATGTCGGCCGGTTCTCCCCGCCACGGGCCAACGGTCCTGCCGAAACCTGGGGCATCAACATCAAAGGCAGACGCCGAGCATCACGGAGGGCAACCGCACTTCGGGACCGGAACGCCGAAGACAGAGCGGGAACTTCTTCCTCCCGGTCGTCCTCCGGACCGTCCCAGGGGAGCTCCACCTCGATGGCGGGGAACTCAAGGAGACACTCCGCCAAGACCGAGGCGGCTGAGGGAGACACGTCGAGATCGCGCGTCGGCCTGCTCCGTCAGGGCGGTGAACACCGTCTTCCAGATGCCGTCGATCGCCCACGCCCGCAGCCGGTTGTCCACGCCCTTCCACGAACCGTACGTCTCAGGCAGGTCGTCCCCCGGCGAGCCGGGGACACCTGCACCCGGCTCGCGGCCTCCTTCGGCAAGGGTGCGGCCACGGTCCACCGCTGCATCCGCGAGGCCGTGGGCCTCCTGGCCACGCTGGTTCCCACACTTCAACAGGCCCTCGATCACTCGGCATCCGAGGCGTTCGTCATCCTGGACGACACCCGGCTGCCCAGTGACCGGATCGCCACCGACCGGCCCTTCCACTCGGGCAGGCACCGCAAGCGCGGCATGCATGTCCAAGCCCTCGCCGACCCGTTCGGCCGCCTGTTGCGGGCCTACGCCGAACTGCCCGGAACCGGGAACGACATCAAGGCGGCCTGCACTCACCGCATCATCGACGCCTTGGCCGAGGCCGGCCTGACCTGCGAGAGCAACTGGCATACAGGGAGCAAAAGTTCACCAAACACCTCCAGTGGATCCTGGACACCGGACGTCGTGCTCGCAGGCCTCGTGGTCCCCGGTAGGGTTCTACCGAGACGTTGATGATCAGTATTGGCACGACGACATACCGTCACGTCTTCTCGGTGGTCGGCGTTCTGGGCTGGCTGTGGGGGCGTGTGATGACCTTCGGTGAGAAGTTGCGGGATCTGCGCCGGGCTTCAGGGCTGACACAAGAGGAACTCGCCCAGGCCGCCGGGCTGACGGCCAGGTCGATCAGGGACCTGGAGCGGGGCCGTCGGCAGCGGCCGCAGCGCCGCACGCTGGAGCTGCTGGTGACGGCATTGGGACTGACCGACGCCGACGCGCTGCTTGCCGCGGACCGTTCCGGTCGGCAGGGCGGTCCGCCGGCCGCTGACAGCGCCACCGAATCAGGTCTGCTCGATCGTCGCCGTCAGCTGGCGGTACTTGACCGCGTGGCCGGTGAGGCGCGGGCCGGTCGGGGTGCGGTGGTGCTGGTGCGGGCGGGCGCGGGGATGGGGAAGACCTCCCTGGTGAACGCGTGGGCGGAGGCCGAGCAGTCGCGGGGGATCACGGTGGTGCGGGGCAGCGGGGCGGAGCTGGAGCAGGACTTCGCCTTCTCGGTACTGCGGCAGTTGGCCGAGCCGCTGCTGGCCCGGGCCGGTCGGGCCGGGCGGGAGCGGCTGCTCTCGGGTCCGGCGGAGCCGGCGTCGCACGCCCTGCGGGTGGCTGGACTCGGTGACGCCGGAGGCCTGTCGTCGGAGGCGTCTCAGGGCCTGCTGCACAGCCTGTACTGGCTGATGGTGCATGTCACGGACGACGGGCCGATCGCTCTGGTGGTCGACGACGCGCACTGGGCCGACGGCCCGTCCCTACGGTGGCTGGAGTACCTGGCGCGACGTCTGCGCGGTCTGCCGTTGCTGCTGGTGCTGACGGCACGGCCGGACAGCGGGACCGGGGCAGAGCCGCTGCTGGAGCGGATCGCCGCCCAGCCGCACTGCGTACGGGTCGGGTTGCCGGCTCTGGGCGTCGACAGCGTGGCGGGGCTGGTGCGGGCGAGTCTGGGCCAGGACGCCGAACCACGGTTCGTCGCCGCCTGCGCCGAGGCGACCCAGGGCAACCCCCTGCTGCTGCGCGAGTTGCTCCGCACCCTTGCCGGCCAGGGTGTCAGGCCCGCGGGAGACCAGGCCCATCTGGTCGAGGAGTTCCGCGGCCGGATCCTGGCGGACACCGTGGTCAAGCGGCTGACCGGCCAGCCGGAGCCGACCCGGCGGCTGGTCGAGGCCCTGGTGGTGCTGGGGGACGGAACTGACTGGCATCTGGCGGCCGAACTGTCGGAGTTGGGCGAGGCGCAGGCTCGTGAGCACGGGCGCCGGCTGCGGCGGATCGGTGTGCTGGCACCTGGTGAGCCGGCGCGGTTCGATCATCCCCTGGTCCGTGCCGCGATCGCCGAGTCCGTCGTCGGACCGGTGGAGCTGGCCGCCGGACACGCGCGGGCGGCCGAACTGCTGCGCCGCGAGGGAGCGGCCGGCGACCTGGTCGCAGCCCACCTGCTGCTGGCCGAACCGAGCGGTGAGCCCTGGCGGGTCGAGGCCCTGCGGCAGGCGGCGCGGGCCACGCGTGGCCGAGGCGCCCCGGAGATCACCGCGGGCTATCTGCGCCGGGCGCTGCGGGAGCCGATGTCCGGCAAGGAACGCGGTCCGCTGCTGCTGGAGCTGGGCGAGGACGAGTTGCAGCTCGACGCCGGCGCCGCACGGCACCGTCTGACGCAGGCCTCCGCCGTGTTGACGGACCCGTACTCCCGCGCCCATGCGGCCTATCTGCTCGCCAACGCGCTGTTCCTCGAACATGAGCACGCGGACGCCGTCGAGGTGCTCACCCGCGCGGTGGAGGACCTGCGGCAGGCCGACGACGGCACCGGGGCGGCCCGTGAGGTGTCGTGGTTTCTGCAGGCCCAGCTGCTCCTGATCGGCTATGACCAGCTGTCCACTCTCCCCGCGGCCCGGAAACTCGCCGACCGGCTGTGGGGTCACAAGCTGGCCGGTGACACCCCGGGTGAGTGCGCGGTCCTGGCCGCGTTGGCCGCCTCGGCCGTCGCCGGGGACGCCGGCGCCGAGGTCGCCAACAGCCTTCTGGACCGGGCTCTGCGCGGCGGGTTGGCGGCCATGGACCAGTCGCAGCTGCTCGTGAGTCTGGCCGGGACGGTCTTCCTGACCACGGACCGTCTCGACGACGCGGCCGCGCGGTTCGAGCAGATCGCCGACATCGGTGCGCGGTGGGGCGTGTTCCTCATGGTGTCGTCGGCGATGATCTGGCAGCTCAGAGTCCACGCGCGCCGCGGTCGACAGCTCGCGCTCACCGCGGACTTCGGACATCCCGCCGTCACGGACGGCGAGGGTCTGGAGCCGCGGGCACGGCTGGGGCTGATGGCCCAGGTGGGCGAATCGCTGATCGAGCGGGGCGACCTGGCCTCGGCCGCACGGCTGCTGGTGCCGGACGCCGACACCGACCGGGGCGGCTGGGTGTGGCAGGGACCGATGCTCCTCGCCCGCAGCCGCGTATACGCCGCGCGGGGCAACCGGGCCGCCGCCCTCACGGTCCTGCTGGAGTACGGTGCACAGGAGAAGCGGACGCGGGTCACGAACCTGACCGGAGCGCCCTGGCGGTCGCAGGCGGCGCTGCTGCACCTGGCGCTCGGACAGCGGACCGACGCACTTCAACTGGCCACCGAGGAACTGGAGCTGGCCCACCGCTGGGGCACCGAGCGGGTGATCGGCCTGGCGTCGCGCTGCCTGGGGGTCGTCACGGGCGGCCCCGAAGGGGAGGCCCTCCTGCGCGAGGCCGTCGCCCTGCTGGAACGGTCCCCGGCCCGCCTGGAACTGGCCCGCGCCCGGTACGAGCTGGGCGTCGCGCTGTCGCGCAGAGGAGAGACCCACCAGAGCGGCCAGGTTCTCACCCAGGCGCTGGACCTCGCCGATGCCTGCGGCAGTGTCCTCCTGGCGGGTCGGGTCCGCCGGGCGCTGACCGAACTGGGGGTGCGCCCGAGAGCCGCGCCGACAGTCGCCCCGAGTCTGTCGCTGACCGAGCACCGGGTGCTGGAGCTGGTAGGCGCCGACTACAGCGACCGTCAGGTCGCCCAGGCACTGCTGCTGACTCCGCAGGACGTGACCGGCATGCTGGAGCGAGTGGGCCGCAAGCTGGGGGTGACCAACCGGTCGGAACTGGTGCGCCTGGCGGGAGCCGGCCACGCCCGGTAGGTACCGCGGGGCTCGACAGCGGGCTTCCCGCCACACCCCAGTCGGCTTGCCCAGGACCTGGATGTCACGGTCGCCGGGGAGCCTGGAACCGGACGTCGCCGGAGGTGTGCGCTTCTGGCTCACGCTCCCGATTACCTCAAGGGCCCTTTGGGGGCTCGTGGTAGGCCCAAAAAGCCGCTTGTTGTCGATCTTGTGGTTCGGCCCGATGGCGTCCGTCGCCCATTCGGCCGAAGGCCGTTGGTGGTGATGCCGACTGTCATGTGGGCCTGGGGTGGGACTGTGAGCCGCGCCTGTCAGCTGCGAGACGACGTGGTCGCTCGTGTACGGAGTGACCGACACGAGCGGGCGGGACCAGATCAACCGTGACGACGCCGACCATCCACACCCCGGACAGAGCAGGTGAGATCGTCGGTACCCAGGCCGGCTGCGCCGAGCCGGCATCCGGTGCACCAGACCTCCTCTCTCGCCCGGTGCCTCGGACTGCTGGACGTGCGTTCAACCTGAGTGATGTGGCAGCGGAACTCCCGTGACGGTGAGCGAGCCGTTCAGTGCCAGATCTTGGGAGAAGACATGGGTCCACGCGACCTTCAGGCTCCGCGCCGATGTCGGGACGGTCTGATCCAGCGTCAGCGTGTCGGAGACGGTGCCGCCGGCCGGCACGGTGATCGGTGCGAGCGGGTGTGCCGTGTAGGAGTTGCCTTGACCATCGGTCGCGGTGAAGTTGGAAAAGATCGGCAGGGTCACCGATGCGGCGGCGCCGTCGTGCGCGCTGACCGTCAGACTGACGTTCCCGCCGGCGTTGACGACCTTGACGACGGTCATGGTCAGGGCGCCGTCGGCGGCGGACCACGCGCCGGTGGCCGTCGCGGCGGGGAGCGGTGTGGGGGACGTCGTCCGGCTTCCGGTCCCGGAACCGGCCGACTGGCCGAGCCCCTGGGCGATGGACGGTGGTGTAAGCGACTGGTCGTCGCTCTGCAACACCCCGGCGATGCGCCCGCCCACGGAGGCGAAGCCGATCAGGAAGATGTTCAGGAAGACCAGGCCCGCCAGCATGGGCACGGTGCCCTGCTTGGCGCCGCGTTGGTCCACCACGCAGCGCATCGGGTTCCCCGCGCTGTAGCGGATGTTGACCGGATCGCCGGGGATCAGGAGTTTGTCGACCGCGCTGCGCATCGGTGAGGCGGTGATCAGCTCACCGGTCTGCGTGGTGAAGCGCACCACCGGGCGAATCGTGGTGGAGGAAGAGCCCAACTGCGTGGCCGTGTTGACGTGCTGGGTCACCGTGATGTTGATCCGCACGACCTCGCCGGTCGTGGGCACGCCGCTCTTCAGCAGCTGACTCCGGCGTGCCCACCACAAGAAGGCGCCGATATCGACGGCCAGCAGGCCGGCTAGCGGCAATAGCACGAATATCAACCACATAACTGCCCCTCAACGTCAATCCCTCGAATCGTCAGGAGTCTTACCCTGCGCCGAATCCTGGCGTCAACTTCGGTCCTTCAGCCGTGGTCACCCTTTGGTGTGCGCGTTCCGACCGAAATATGCGCAAGGATCCCGCGGTCTGATCGCGGTCGGTGGCGCGCGACCAGGAGCATGGGGCCCGCGCTCTTGGTTTGTTCCGGTAAAACTTCCGGTATTCCTTCCGGTTCTTCTTCCTGGTGTCCCGCATTGACGAGACGATGACTGCGGTCTCCCCGGGCGGATTCTGCTGCACGGCCGAATTGAGTGGCAGAGTCGACGCCGGAGCCAAAACTCCCGCACACCCCCTGCCGTCAACACCGTCGGATCCAGCCCGGATTGCCAGGTGGGCCACGAACCGCTGCCAAAGCCATGGGCCGGCGGCGCAGTCCAACAGCAGCTCAACACGCGGAACTTGACAGGGAACGGACCATGTCGGATGACACGGCCCACGCCATCCACGAGTCGCAGACCCTGTGCATCGAACGCGTCCACGAAGCCCCCGCCATCGAGACCGCCTGGACCGTAGCCGCCTACGAGACACCCGTCTCCGACCGCATGTGGGTCCGCACCGCGACCGGCTCCACCCCGCCCCGGTGCTGCAGGATCTACTCACCCACCTCGCCGACGGCTACGGCTACGGCTACGGCTACGGCTACGGCTACGGCTACGGCTACGGCTACGGCTACGGCTACGGCTGGGACACCGCCATCGGCGCAGCTCGCCCGGAACAGATCCTGCGCCCGCTCCACGTCCCTCGGCGTACGGATCTGCACCTCCAGATCACCCGTCCCGCGGTGACCGAGACCGGACACGTCCCGGGTGAAGCCCGGAGGGAGGTCGACGTCCTTCGGGTCGGCCTTCAGGTGGACCAGCAGCTTGGTGCGCTGCGGCGGGTACAGGCAGGCGAAGTTCCGCAGCCGCTGACAGGCCCGGTAGCTCTTGCGCTCAACCCGGTTCACGCCGTCGCCGAGCCCGAGCAGAACCTCGTCGACCGCGCCCGTCCACTCCATCATCGCCGCGCCCTGGACGTCGGCCACCGCTCGGGCAACCGGCTGGCGCCGTGCCAGGCGGCAGCGGCTGCCGACGGCTTTCGTCTCAACCCTCGGCAGCAACCGCCTGTGATCATCGGACTCACCGGAGCAGCTCTGCCCGCACGCCCCACCGACCCCGCTCGCGGCCATTCCCTGGGGAGAATCTGGGGAGCATGAGCGGCGCCGGGGAGCGCGTGGGGAGAATCGGCTGCGTAACCGGGCACAAGCGTGAAAGGCCCGGAAAGACGGATCAGCCCAGGCCAGAGAGGTTCCCAGCAGCAACGCCGCAGGTCAGCGCCACCAGGTAGGCGACTTCAAGAAGATCTCCAGCTGGGCCGCGATTCTGTTTGCTCCGACGCTCGTCGGAACCATTTACGGCATGAACTTCCGGGAGATGCCCGAGCTGCACTGGGGGTTCGGATACCCCTTCTCGATCGGCTTGATGGGGGTTGTATGCGCCAGTCTGTACGTGATTTTCAAGCGGCGGGACTGGCTTCAGGGATGAGCCCCCGCCCAGCGTGACGCGTGATCGGAAACACGTCACACAGAGCCGGGGCGGAGTTCTTCGCTTTCGGCGATCGGGAAGACGTAGTCGGCCGGGGTTCTCGGCGGCCCGGCTGCGAGGCTGACGGCCGCGCGCGTGGTCGGCAGCGCGGCACGAGGTGTCCGTCCGGTTGGCGACTCGGCCGTTCGGTATCGGCGGCGGGCGAGGGGCGGGTCAGTCGCCGGCGAGTGCCTCGTGGACGGAGGAGACCGCGGCGGCGCCGTCGCCGACGGCGGTGGCCACTCTTTTCGTCGAGCCCGCACGGAGGTCGCCGGCCGCGAAGACCCGGGGTGCGCTGGTCTGGAACGGCAGGGCCGTGCCGAACGGCTGGGCGGGCAGGCGGCTGTCCGTGAGGACGAAGCCGTCGTGGTCCTTGGCCACGCCGTCCAGCCAGCCCGACACCGGGTCGGCGCCGATGAAGCAGAACAGCGCGCGGCAGGCCAGCCGGTCCCGCCGACCGTCGGACCTCTCGGCGACGATCGACGCGAGGGTGTCGTCGCCGCCGAGTTCGCGGATCGTGCTGCTCGTGCGGACCTGGATCCGCGCATGCGCTCGGATCCGGTCGGTCAGGTACGACGACATCCGCGCTCCGAGATCGGCGCCGCGGACGATCAGATCCACCGTCGCACCACGGGCGGCGAGGGACAGGGCCGCCTGCCCCGCCGAGTTGGCGCCGCCGACGACCGTCACCGGCTGGTCCTCATAGCCTCGGACGTCCAGTTCGGTCGCGGCGTACCGGACGCAACCGGACTTCTCGAAGGTCGTCCACTGCGGCAGGTCGAGATGCCGGTAGTGCGCCCCGGTCGCGGCGATCACCGCGCGGCACCGGATGCGTGTGCCGTCCTCCAGCAGGACGGCCGGCCGTCGCTCCTCGGAGAGGTCCAGGCCGGCCACCGCGCAGGGCGAGTGGATCCGTACCCCGAACTTGAGCGCCTGGACCATCGCCAGACGGGTCAGGCCCTCGCCGCTGACTCCGTGCGGGAAGCCCAGGTAGTTCTCGATGCGGGCGCTCTTGGCGGCCTGGCCGCCGAGCCCGGCCCGGTCCAGCAGTACGGTGGCGAGCCCCTCGGACGCCCCGTACACGGCGGCGGCCAGACCCGCCGGGCCGGCGCCCACCACGACGAGATCGACCGGACGCCCGTCGGCCCGATAGGTGAGACCGAGCACCTCGGCCAGAGTTCTGGGCGTCGCCCGCCGCAGCGGCGAACCGTTGACCATCGCGGCCGGGAGGTCGTCCTCGCCGAGCCCCGCCACGCTCATCAGCGAGCGTCCGGGGTGCGAGGCCGCGTCGAGCCAGGAATGCGGCAGGAGCATCTGCGTCGCATAGGTACGCAGGTCCAGGGTCTCCGCGGCGTACGGCCGGCCGACGAGTTCCAGGGCGTTGCCTGCCGCGCCGCGGATCACGTCGCGCCGTTCCCGGAACGCCTCGATCAGCGTGTCGGCGATGTCGACCTGCTCGGCGAGGGCCCGGCGCAGCATCGCCGCCCGGATCCGGACGACCGTCCCGGCGGACACCACCCGGGCGGTCAGGTAGACGTGCTGACCGGTCAGCAGGTTGAGCTCGCCGAGGAAGTCTCCGGGGCCGCCCCGGTAGATCAGACGTTCCGGCTCGATCGCCGTCGCGTCCCGGACGATGTCCACGGTCGCCGACCGGAGCAGGAAGAAGTCGTAGGTGTCGTCGCCGGACGTGAACAGGTCCCGGCCGGGCTCGGCGTGCTCCTCCTCGCCGTATTCGGCGAGACGGCGGAACTGTTCGTCGTCCAGGACCGGACCGCGCTGTGCCGCGCCGTCGTTCACGTGAATCCTCCGAGTCGAGCTGTTCAGGCGTGTGCCGGAACGGGCGCCGGCTTCACCCGGGCGACGGTCATGACGTACAGGAGCAGACCCGCGGTGGTGAGGACGAAGCCGGCCCACACGGTGGACAAGGTCCCCCAGCCGGCGTCGAGGGCGACCGCGCCGCCGATCGCGCCGAGACAGTTGGCGAGGTTGAGGGCGGCCAGGTTGAGCGTTCCCATCAGGGTCGGGGCGTCCGGTGCGAAACCGGTCAGCCGGACCTGGATCGTGGGGATGGCGAACATCATGGTCGCGCCGACGCCGAACAGGCAGGGCAGCAGAACCACCAGGTTGTCGCCCGCCACGCCGATCACCACCAGGAACAGCAGAGCGCCGCCGTAGCCTGCGATCAGACCGCGGTTCTCGTACCGGTCGGCGACACGTCCGCCGACGTGGTTGCCGACGGCCATGCCGAGGCCGAAGACGGCGAGCGCGACCGGGATGAGCGAGGCGTCCCGCAGTGCCGCGTCGGTGACGAACGGGCCGATGAACGTGTAGACGGCGAAGATGCTGGAGATGCCGAGCGCCGCGACGGTGACCATCAGCCAGACGTCCCGCCGCCGGAGGGCGCCCAGTTCGCCGGTGAGGGAGCTGCCGCGCAGGTCGTCGGTGCGCGGCAGCCAGGCCAGCAGGGCGGCTCCGGCGAGCAGGCCGACGGCGACCACGGTCCCGTACATGACCCGCCAGCCGGCGTGCTGGCCGATGAAGGTGCCGAGCGGCGCCCCGGCGATGGTGGCGACGGTGAGTCCTCCCATCACGGTGGCGAACGCCTTGCCGCCCCTGCCCGGCCCGTACACGTACGCGGCGACGACGGCCCCGGCGCCGAAGAACGCGCCCTGCACGCTGCCCGCGACGAACCGGAAGACGACGAACAGCACGATGTCCGGCGCCAGGGCGGAGAGCCCGTTGCCGACCAGGAACAGCCCGATCAGGCCGAGCAGCAGAGTGCGCCGGTTGACCCGGGCGGCGAGCAGGGTGATCGCCGGGGAGCCGATCATCACCCCGAACGCGTACGCGGTGATCGCGTAGGTGGCGACCGGAACGGACACCTTCAGATCGGACGCGAACAGCTGGATGATGCCGTTGCTGCCGAACTCGCCGGCGCCGATGGCGAAGGTGCCCAACGCCAGTGCGAACAACGTCAGTTTCGGGTTCCTGACGGGCGACTTCGCGGTGGTGTGCCGCTTCTCCTCGGCAGTGCACTGACGGTCGTATGCGTGCTGATGCATCGTCTCGTCCTCGGTGGGAGGGTCAGTCGGACGGTGTACGGGCCGGTGCGGGACGGGGGTCGGGCGCGGGGGGCGGGCCGTCGTCTTCGCGGATGCCGTGGTGGGCGTAGAAGCGCCGCAGGGGCGCCGGTGCCCACCAGTTCGCGTTTCCCAGCAGGCGCATCGTGGCCGGTACCAGGAGGGCCCGGACGATGGTCGCGTCCACCAGGACGGCGATGAGCATCGCCACCCCGATCAGCTTGATGAACGTGATTCCGGAGACGGAGAACAGCCCGATCACGACGAGGATGAGCAGCGCGGCGCTGGTGATGATCCGGCCGCTGCGCTGCAGCCCGACCGCGACCGCCGCGGTGTTGTCGCCGGTCCGGTCGTACTCCTCGCGGATCCGGGACATCAGGAAGACCTCGTAGTCCATCGACAGCCCGAACACGACCGCGAGGACCAGGATCGGCTGGGTCGCCTCCAGCGTCCCGGTGGAGGTGAAGTGCAACAGGCCGGACAGGTGGCCGTCCTGGAAGATCAGGACCAGTGCGCCGAACGAGGCGCCGAGCGACAGGATGTTCATGACGATCGCCTTGACCGGCAGCACCACGGAGCCGAAGGCGAGGAACAGCAGGACGAAGCCGGCGCCGCCGATGATCAGCGCCATCCAGGGCAGCAGACGGCCCACGGCGTCGAGTTGGTCGGCCAGCTGCGCGGTCTGGCCGCCCACCAGTGCCTCACCACCCGGTGGTGCCGGTACGGCCCGGATCCGGCTCACGAGATCCCGCGACCGGGGCGATATGGGGTCGCCCTGGTACCTGACCGTGACCCGGGCGACGTCGCCGGACCTGCCTGTGACCTCGGCTCCGGACACCCCGTCGACCGTCCGGACGGCGTCGACGTAGCGTTCCAGACCGGCCCGGTCCGACGAGGTCACGATCGCCTCGATGGGCACCTGGCCGTTCCGGACGAAGTCCCGGTCGAGGGTCTCCGAGACCACACGGCTCTCGGTGCCCGTCGGCAGCACCCTCGGGTCGATACCGCCGAACTCGACGCGCAGGAACGGCGCGGCGGCCAGCAGCAGGACCGCGAGCACCGCGGTCGCGTAGACGGCCGGGCGGCGCATGATGCTGTGCGCGAGCCGGTACCAGAACCCGTGCGCGACCTCGTCCTGCGGGTGAGCCGGCGGCGGGCGGCGGATCAGCCGTCGTACCGAGAGCGCCTCGACCCGGGGGCCGAGGGCGGCGAGCAGGGCGGGCAGCACGGTCAGTGCCGCCACCATCGCCACCACGACCGCGGACAGACCGCCGAGGCCCATCGAGCGGAGGAAGGACATCGGGAAGATCAGCAGTCCGGCCAGCGAGACGGCGACGGTGACGCCGGAGACCGCGACCGTACGGCCGGCGGTGGCCATCGTGCGGGCGACGGCGTCCTCGACACCCAGCCCGCGGGCGATCTCCTCCCGGAACCGCCCGACCATGAACAGGCCGTAGTCGATCGCCAGGCCCAGCCCGAGAATCGTCACCACGTTGACCGAGAAGACCGAGACGTCGGTCAGGTAGGTCGTCACGCGCAGCGCGGTGAACGCTCCGAGGATGGCCAGAGCACCGATCGCGAGCGGCAGGCTCGCCGCGGCCACGCTGCCGAAGACGACGACCAGGAGCACGAGCAGCACCGGTACGGAGATCGTCTCGGCGAAGGCGATGTCCGCCGCGACCCGCTCGCGGATGTCACGGTCGACGGTGGTGGGGCCGCCGACCCGGGTCCGCAGGCCGGGTGCGGCCAGTTCGTCCTCGATCCCGTCCAGCGCTTCGCCGCGCTGCGCCTCGTCGTCGCCGGCCAGGGTCAGCACCGCGTAGGTGGCGTGCCGGTCGTGGCTGACCAGGGCGGGGCTGCCGGTGCTCCAGTAGGTGACGGTCCGGGTCACCACGTCGTGGGGAAGCGCCTGGAGCGTCCGGGTGACGGCTCGCCGGAACCCCGGGTCGTCGACCGTCGTGCCGGGGCTGGTGTACAGGACCACCGCGTCGTTTCCGGTCCGGCCGAGCGTCGCCTCGGCACGTGCGGCCGCGCGCGAACTCTCGCCGGCCGGATCGTCGAACCCTCCGGTGGTCAGCGAGCCGAAGACCCGCGTGCCCCAGATGCCGCCGAACGCCAGGAGGGCCGCGGCCAGGCCGATCACCCACCACCGTCGGCGGACCGTCGTCCGCCCCCACCTCTCGAACACCGACACCGCCGCCCCCTCCCGGTGTCAGCGCGCGGCGCGCTTGACGAGGGCGGCCGTCGCCGCGGGCCGCGCGATCATCGCAACGTGCGAGGTGTCGGCCTCGAAGGTGTGCGCGCCGGCCCGGCGCGCCATGAACCGCTGCGCCGCCGGGGGCAGCACCTGGTCGTCGCGGCCCACGAGGTACCAGGACGGAATGGTCTTCCAGGCCGGGGCGCCGGACGGCTCGCCGAGGGTGCGCACGTCCGCCGGCCGCTGGCCGGCCCACATCAGCTCGGCGGTCGTCTTCGGCAGGTCCCCGGCGAACACGTCGTGGAAGAGCTCCTTCTTGATGTAGCCGTCGACGAGGCCCTCACCGTAGGGGCGGAAGTCCAGCGCCTCCTCGCTGAGCCTGCTTCCCGGGTACTTCGTCTGCAGGCCCAGCAGCGTCTCACCCTGATCGGGCACGAACGCGGCGACGTAGACCAGCGCCTTCACGTTCGGGTTGCCGGCCGCGGCGTTCGTGACGACGATCCCGCCGTAGGAGTGCGCGACGAGGACGAGCGGGCCGCTGAGGGTCGCGAGGATGCCGGCCAGGTAGGCGGAGTCGGAGGCCACGCTGCGCAGTGGGTTGGGCGGTGCGATGACCGGATAGCCGTCGCGGACGAGCCTGGAGGCGACCCCGTTCCAGCCGGAGGCGTCGGCGAACGCGCCGTGCACGAGTACAACGGTGGGCTTCTGGCCGCTGCCACTGCCGCTTCCGGTGTGTGCCTGGGCGGCGGGCGCGTCGAGTGCGGCGCCCGCCACCACCGCGGCGGATCCGGCCAACAGTCCCCGGCGAGTTGTGGTCATCGATGTGCACCCTTCGGTGTCCGGTGTTCTCAGTGGTGATCTCGGATCAACGTAGAACCGGCCACTTGACGAGCACTGAACAGAAGTCCGGGCGCCCTTCAGCGGCCGCTTCACCATCAGTTCCGTTGTTGTCCAGCACACCGAACCAGCCCGCGGACACGAAGCCGGCACGGAGCGAAGCCGCTTTCGCGCATGTCGGGCCGGTGCTGCCGCTGCCCGGCGCAGACGCCCTGTGCCCGCAGCGGAGCGTCGGCCGCGTCGGGGCCCTGCCGCGGCTGGGCCGGGGCCGTCAGCCCGCTCTGTTCCTCAGGGGCCTGCGGTCACGCATCGCCGTCAGGTCCTGAGAGGAGTCGTTCGGCCCGTCGCGCGAACAGGTGCGCCTCACTCGCGGTGGATTGCGTGCAGGCCCGTTCGGCGGCGGCCCGGACAGCGGTGCGGGGTGCGCCGCGGGCCTGCAGCAGGCGCGCCCTCAGCAGCAGGAGCAGCCCTTCGGCGTAACGCTGGCCGTAGTCCCGCATGGTCCGGTCGGCTCGGTCGAGAGCGGCCTCGGCCCGATCGGGCGACCCGGCTGCCAGCCACATCTCGGCGATCAGCGCGTAGTGGTAGGTGATGCCCCACCGCGGCGGATGGAGCAGGTGGGCGGCCAGGAGTTCCTCGGCCTCGGCTGCGGCGCCGGCCGGGTCCTCGCCGGTGAGGGCGCGTGCCCAGCACCAGTTCTGCCGGATGTAGTGGTCCCGCTGGGTGCGGAGACGGGCGAGGCCGGCGGCGGCCCACCGCTCGCCGGTTCGCCGTGCCGTCTCGGCGTCCCCGGCCATGGAAGCGATCATGGTCGTGTAGTAGACCCGGACCGAGACCGCGTACGGGTCCCCCGGGGAGTCCCAGGGGTCGACGAAAGCCAGCGCCGCGTCGACGTCTCCGCGCAGCGCGGTCATGACCGCCCGCATGAAGGGCCCTTCCCTGATGGTGCTGCCGTCCCGCCGGAGCGGTGTCTCTTCGACCGGGGCGACGGCGCCGTCGGCCGCGGCGGCATCCGCCTCGGTGAAGGCCCGGTACGCCTCGCCCATGTTGCCGGTGTCCCACTGATGCAGGCCCCAGGCCAGCCGGCCGTAGCGTCGGACGACCGGATCGGCGGACGCCCGACCGAGTTCGTGCATGCGGCGGGCCAGCTGCCCACGGCCGTTCTCGATGGAGGTGTGGGCGCCGATCAGACGGATGAAGAGGAAGTCGGCGGCCTCCGCCTCCCGGCCGAGGGTGCGGGCCAGGTATTCGGCCCGCTCCAGCAGATCGAAGGTCGAGGCGCCGTACCCGGCCTCTCGTCTGGCGACGATGGCGAGCAGCGTGAGGGCGGAGAACTCCAGCTCCATGAGTCCTGAAGCCCGGGTGACCTGTGCGGCGGAGCGCAGCCGTCGGCCGGCGGACTCGAAGGCGAGTCTGGCCGCCGCGCGGCGCCCGGCGCGGATCAGCGCCTCCGCGACGCGAACAGGGTCGGCGAGGGGGCCTGCGGCCCACAGGTGGTAGGCGAGTTGCTCGGCGACGTCCTCGTCGTCGGCATGGGTCTGTTCGAGCGCGTCCGCGATGCGCAGATGCAGCTGGGCGGCCTGCTGTGTGGTCGCGGTGCCGGAGACCGACTCGCGGACCAGGTCGTGCGCGAAGCGGAGTGCGGACGGATCCTGCGGCCCGGGTTCGAGCAGGCCGAGGGTGTACAGCGGTTCCAGGCGATGGAGACAGTCCGCGACGGCTACCCCGGTGGCGCGGGACAGCAGCCTGAGGTCGACGTCGCGGCCGATGAGTGCGGCCACCCGCAGGAGGTCGCGGGCGCGGTCGTCGAGTCCGGCCATCCGGTCGCGGACGACGTCGTGGACCGTGGTGGGGACGCCGGCCGCTGCGGACGTGCCGCCGTCGCCGATGGCGCCGCCGCCGCTGAGGAAACGGCACAGTTCACGGACGAAGAACGGGTTGCCGGAGGTGCGGGCGTGGATGGCGCGGACCACGGCGTCGCCGGGATCCCGGCCGGCCTCGTGGCGGATGAGTTCGGCCACGTCGGCCGCGCCGAGCGGGGCGAGCCGGAACCTCCGGTGACCGGGCCGTCGGCTGACCGCGGCCAGCACCCGGGAGAGTTCCGGGCCGGGTGCGGGTGCGCGGTCACGCAGCGCGCCGATGATCGCGGTGCCGTGGGGCAGCCGCCCCGCCAGGTGCTGCAACAACCGCAGGGAGGTGGCGTCGGCCCATTGGAGATCGTCGAGTACCAGAAGGGTCGGCCGCCGCGCCGAGGCCTGTCCGACGAGGGCGACGACCTGTTCGAACAGCCGGAACTGGGCGTTGCCGTCGGGAACCTCCCGGGTCGCGTCCTCCCGCGGCGCGAGGAGGCTTCCCAGCCCGCCGGTGAGCCACTCCTCGCCCGCCGGAGCGGGCAGGCTGTGCACGACCTGGCTCAGCGCCTGCTCCCATGGCCACATCGACGGTGTCCCGTCGCCCTCCAGGCAGGAGCCCCAGACGGTGAGTGCGCCCAGCCGGTCCGCCACGGCGGCGGCCTCCTCCAGCAGCCGGGTCTTGCCTGCGCCCGGTTCGCCTTCGACGATGCCGATCGCGGTGTCGCCGGCGAGTGCGCGCTCCACCATGCGCCGCAGCGTGGCGAGTTCCTCGGTCCGGCCGATCAAGGCGGCCGCCGTGGTCCGCCCGGCCCCCTCGTCCGCCTCCCGCACAGGCGGCGCCGCCGGGGGCTGGGTGAGAATCCGCCGCTGTGCGTCCTCCAGCGCCGGCCCCGGGTCGATGCCGAGCTCGTCGGCGAGCCGGTCGCGGACCTGACGAAACACCGACAGCGCCTCCGCCTGGCGGCCGGCAGCACCGAGAACGCCGACGAGACCGGCCAGCACGGGTTCGTTGAACGGGGCCATTCTCGCGGCCAGTTGCAGAGCCGCGAGCACCCGCTCCGGTCGGCCCGTCGACACGGCGAGCTCCGCCGCCGCCGTGCACGCGTCGTAGAACTCGTTGTCGAGTGCGGCGAAGACCGTCGCGGCGACGGTCCCGTCGGCGATGCCGCCGCCCGCCGGGCCGTGCCAGAGCCCGAGCGCTCCGACGTAGTGGTCGAGGGCCGCTTCGCGATCGTGCCGCGCCTGCGCGGCTCCGGCGGCGTCGACGAGTTCCCGGAAGGCGACGAGGTCCAGCGTGGCGGGGCCGGCGGTGAAAAGGTAGGAACTGCCGCGACGGTGCAGGAACGAGCCGGCTTCGCGGGCGGGCAGCGGAGGTTCGAGCAGCCGTCGCAACGCGCCGGTGTACTTCTGAAGTACGTTCAAGGCGGTGGAGGGGGCGTTTTCGCCCCAGATCAGGTCGATCAGCTCGGTCGTGCTGGTCGGCCTGCCGGTGCGGGCCAGCAGCAGAGCCAGGAGGTATGCCTGTTGGCGTGGCCCGGCGCCCAGTTCGACACCGTCGCGCCAGATCCGTAGCGGGCCCAGGATCTGCAGATACGGCGAGCCGCTCCCGGCCGGCCGATCTGCCCCGCCGGACCGGGCTGCAAGGACTGGCACCGCTATCCTCCTCGATCCCGGGACGGACACGACCCGGTCTTCGCCAGTGCCGGTTTCGAGCGAGTGTACGTGGACCGGCCGAATTCCACCGCCGGGTGCGGCAGGGCTCGACCACGCCCGCGCATGCCGACTTCTCATGCGGGCGAGGGCGACGTCGGTCTGCGCCCTTCCCGCCAAGCGTGCGTAGCGAGACGGACTTTACGGGCGGTGGAGCACCGTCCGCAGACGATTCACTCCGTGTCAAGTCGAGGGCGCCAGGCTTGCGGTGTGCGGCGGCGCCACTGCCTGCCGGGCTGCCCACCGCACCGACGTGACGACCTTGAATGCCCAAGTAAGCCGAAAGGGGCGGGACTTACCTCATGAGTCCACTGAAACCGTTCCGGAGAATCGTGACCGGCCATGACGCGTCCGACCGTGCGGTGATCACGCAGGACGCACCGCCGACTCGCGTGGTGGAGATCGGCGGCCCTGGTGGCCCGACCTTCTACGAGGTGTGGAACACACGCCAGACGCCGGCCGTCATCGACCGGCAGTCGGGGGAGCCCGCGGAGGACGGTCTGGTGCTCGGACCTCCCGAGCGCGGCACCCGCATCCGGGTGATCGACTTCCCTCCGGAGGACGACCGGATCCGGAACCTGACGGGGGCCGAGGCGGCCGAGAAGTTCGGCGAGATGGGCGGCGCCGACGCCGCGCGGGCCGCTGCCGACGCCCCGCATCCGTTGATGCACCGCACGCAGACGATCGACTACGGGATCGTCGTCGAGGGCGAACTCACGCTGGTCCTCGACGACGACGAGACCGTCGTCCGCCCCGGGGACATCGTGATTCAGCGCGGCACCAACCACGCATGGGCAAACCGGTCGGCCGCGAACTGCCGGGTCGCCTTCGTACTCATCGACGGCCAGTACACCGACGGACTCTGAGGAGAAGCGTCCTATGCGTATTCGACCCATCCCACCCGATGAGCTCGACCCTCGACTCCGCGAGGTGCATGACGGCATCGCCGGCCTCGTCACCGAGGAGCAGGACCGCGTCGTCATCCTCGACGACGACGGCGCGCTCGTCGGGCCGTTCGCGGCGATGCTGCACTTCCCCACGTTCGGGGTTCCGGCTCTGTTTCTGCAGCGGGCGGTCGCGGCCGAGGCCCGCCTCGATCCCGTCGTTCGCGAGGTGGCGATCCTCACCGTCGGCGGCGCCTACGGCGCCCGGTACCTGCTGTACGCACACGAGCAGACGGCGGATCAGGTCGGCCTTCCGGCAGCACAGATCGCGACCTTGGCGGCGGGCGGGCGGCCCTCCGGGCTGAGTGACGAACAGGCCGTCGCCCACGACGTCGCGATGGCGCTGACCGCCGGGCGCATACTGCCGGACTCGACATACGACCGGGCCACACAGCTGCTGGGCCACGACGGGGTCGGCGAACTCGTCTTCCTCGTCGGCAGCTACTGCCTCATCGCGATGGTGCTGAACTGCTTCGACGTGCCGGTCCCCGGTCAGGATCGGTCGACTGCCCCGTCGTGACGGCCACGAGGTGCCTGCCGACGACCGCAGCATTGCGGATCGTCGGTGCACATCGCTCGGGGTCCGGGCGCAGAGGTGTGGACGTCGGGAACGCGGATGTCAGCGGGCTGTGTTGTCCGCAAGCTCGGCCAGCAGTTCCCCGGCGCGGCGGGCGAACAGGTGGGCCTCGCGCTCGACGGACAGCGCGTGCGCCCGCTCGGCAACGGTCCGGGCAGCGGCGGCCGGCTCGCCGCGTGCTCGCAGCACCCGTGCCCGGAGCAGGAGCAGCAGGCTTTCGGCGTAGCGCTGGCCGTACGTCGCGATGGCCGACTCCGCCCGGTCGAGCACCGCGTCGGCCTCGTCCAGCTTTCCCGCCGCCAGCCACATCTCGCCGAGGAGCCCGTACCAGGTGGCCAGGCCCGAGCGTGGCGGGTCGGAGAGCGACGCGACGATCAGGTCCTGCGCCTCCGCGGCCGCGCCGGCCGGGTCCTCGCCGGTCACGGCACGCGCCCAGCACCGGGCCAGCCGTTGGTAGCTGCCGAGGAAGCCGAACGAGAACGCGGGGTCCACGGCGATCCCGCGCTCGGCCGCGCGCAGTGCCCGCACGGGGTCGCCGATCAACGCGGCGACCCGTGCGGAGTAGGTCGCCCAGACCGTGATCGCGTAGGGGTCGTCTCCTGCGGCGGCCTCCATCGTGTCGAGCAGGGCCAGCGCCGCGTCGGTGTCGCCGTGCAGCGCGGTCGTCATCGCGAGCATCCCGCCCCCGATCAGCCGCAGATCGCGCCGGAGCGGGTCTTCCCCCTGACGGGCCGGGTCGGCCGACGGGGTCCAGTCGGTCCGGCTCAGGTAGCGGAACGCCTCGCCGATGTTGCCGAGACCCCACTGGTGGATGCCCCAGGCGTACCAGCCGTAGACGCGCACGACCGGGTCGTCGGACGTCTCGCCCTGCTCCAGCAGCCGGCGGGCCAGTCGGCCGGCGCGGTCCAGTCTCATGCCTTGGGCGTACGCGGCCCAGCGGGAGTAGAGGAAGTCGGCGGCCTCCCGTTCCCGGTCGAGTGCGCGGGAGAGATGTTCGGCCCGCTCCAGCTGGTCGACCGCTGAACCCACGTATCCCGCCCGCATGCCGTCCACCGCGGTGAACAGTGACAGGGCGGCCAGCTCCAGCTCCGCCAGGCCCGCTGTCCGTGCCACCTGCGCGGCCGAGTGAAGCTGACGCGCGGCTGCTTCCAGAGCCAGTTTGGCCGCCGCGCAGCGGCCGGCGCGGACGAGCGCGGTCGCCGTTCGGGCCGGATCCGCGAGGGGGCCGGCGGACCACAGGTGGTGGGCGAGGCGCTCGGCGACCAGCTCGGTGTCCGCGGCCCTGTGCTCCAGGGCGCCGGCGATCAGCAGGTGCAGCCGGGCCGCGCGCGGGGGCGGTATGTCCTCGGCCACCGATTCGCGGACCAGGTCGTGCGGGAAGCCGAACGAGTAGGGGTCCCCGGGTGTGGGCCGGAGCAGGCCGAGCCCTTCGCACGGCTCCAGGCGGTCCAGACACGTCTGGTGGTCCAGGCCGGCGATGCGGGCGAGGAGAGCGAGGTCGACGGTACGGCCGATGAGCGCGGCCGTCTGCAACAGGTCTCCGGCGTCGGCTCCCAGTCCGGCCGTCCGGTCCCGGACGACATCCCGGACCGTGGCCGGTACCGCGGTCCGGGCCGCGGCGGCCTCCGTGAGGACATGGCCGTCGGCGAGCAACCGGGACAGCTCGCGGACGAAGAAGGGGTTGCCCGCGGTGCGGGAGTGGATGAGGCGGGTGGCACCCGGGCCCGGGTCCTGCCCCGTCTCACGGCGGACGAGTTCGGCCACCTCGACCGGGCCGAGCGGGCCGAGCGGGATCCGGCGATGACCGGGCAGCCGGCTCGCCGCGGCGAGCATCCGCCCCAGTTCCGGGCCCGGCGCGGGCGCACGGTCGCGGAGCGCCCCGATCACGGCGGTGCCGCCCGGCAGCCGGGTCATCAGATGACCGAGCAGCTCCAGCGAGGCGGCATCGGCCCACTGGAGGTCGTCGACGACAAGCACCGCAGGTCGCCGCGCGGACGCCTGACGGACGAGCGCGACAGCCTGCTCGAAGAAGCGGAACCGGACGCCGCTGTCGGGCAGGGCCGACGGCGGGTGGCCGTTGCCGCGCGGTGTCACGAGCCGACCGAGTTCGCCGGCCTGCCAGTGGCCCCGGGCCGCGGCCGGCACGTCGTCCAGGAGCGCGCCGACGATCTGCGCCCACGGCCACATCGACGGCGTGCCGTCCCCCGGCAGGCAACGGCCCCAGACGACGAGCGCGCCACGCCGGCTCGCCTCGGCGCCGGCCTCCTCAAGGAGGCGGGTCTTGCCGACTCCGGGTTCTCCTTCGACGAGCACGAGCCCTGTCGACCGGGCGAGTGCCGATTCCACCGCTTGCCGCACCACGGCCAGTTCGTCGTCCCGGCCGACCGGGCCGTCGGCGGTCGGCGCCCCGGTGACGGGTGCCGCCGACGGTTCACAGGGCCTTTCCTCGGCCGGTGCCCGTTCCAGCACACGCAGGTGAGCGGCCACCAGGGCCGGGCCGGGGTCGACGCCCAGTTCCTCGGCCAGCCGGGCGCGGACGGTCCGGAACACCGACAGCGCCTCGGCCGGCCGGCCGGCGGCGGCCAGGGCGGCGATGAGACTCGCCTGCACTCTCTCGTGCAACGGCGCCATCCGGGCGGCCATGTGCAAGGACGGGAGCACCTGCTCGGGCCGGCCGAGCCCTGTCGCCAGCTCGGCCGCCGCCACGCAGGCGTGGTGGAACTCGTCGTCCAGCCCGGCGAAGATCGCCATACCGGTCGGGCCGTAGGCGACCCCGTCGCCGGCCGAGCCCTGCCAGAGCCCCACCGCTTCCAGGTAGCCGTCGAGTGCCGCGACGGGCCGCTGCTCCGCGATGGCGTCCTCGGCCGCGTCGACCAGCTCACGGAACCTGACGACGTCCAGTGTCCCGGGGGCGGCCGCGAACAGGTACGCGCTGCCACGACGCTGCAGGTACGAGCCGGGTTCACGCGCGGGCAACGCCGGCTCCAGCAGCCGCCGCAGCGCGCCGACGTACTTCTGGAGAATGTTGACCGCCGAGGCCGGGACCTCCTCGGCCCAGATCAGGTCGACCAACTCGCTGATGCTGACCGGCTCGCCCGCGCGGGCGAGGAGCACGGCGAGCAGATGGGCCTGCTGCGGAGGACCGGCGTCCAGTTCCACACCGTCCCGCCAGACCCGCAACGGACCGAGAACCTGCAGACGCAGGGACGCGCCGGAGGAGGCCATTCCTTTTCCATTCCCAGTACCGGGTCGCCCGCGCTGCCGTCCATGGCCCGCGACGACCGACGTCGCGCTGCAGGTTCTTCAGCCGGGCGACGCGCCGAGTGCCACCGCACCGGACAGGCCGGAAGCAGCAGCCGTCGTCCGTCGTGCCGTCGACGGGACGGCGTGGACGCCGACCGCGGCCGGCCCGTCCTACTGACCGATCACCAGGTCCTCGGTGGGCAGTGTCTGGCAGGCCAGCCGCCAGCCCGCCGCCAGCTCGTCGGCGGAGAACATCCCCCGGTCGTCGGTCTCGTGGGCGCCGGAGAGCACCCGCACCCGACAGGTACCGCACGCGCCTTCGCCGCACGACTGGGGCAGGGCGACACCGACGGCGTTGGCGGCGTCGAGGACCGACTGCCCGGGGCTGCACGGGAACGCCGGGGCGCCGCCCACCGTGCCGATCACGAACTCGGTGACCCCCGCCGCCGCGGCGGCGACGGCGATGGCGTGCGCCTTCTCCCGGCGGGTCTCCCTGCTCCGGCCCGACACGAACGCCTCGGTGCGGACGGCCTCTCGCGGCACCCCCAGTTCCGTCAGGCAGCCGATCAGGTCCTGCATCATGGGCGCCGGCCCGCACAGGTGCACCCGGGTCGTCGGGCCGGCATGCGGCAGCAACTCCTCGCGGCCGATCCGCCCTGTCCGGTCGGTCGCGAAGACCGACACCGCCAGCCCCGGCAGCCGGGACCGCAGCGCCTCGATCTCCGGCCCGAACACCACCTCGTCCGCGGTCCGGTAGCTCGCCAGCAGGACGATCCGCCCCGTGTGACCGGCGTCGGCGGCCGCGAGCAGGACACTCATCAGCGGGGTGATCCCGACGCCCCCGGCGATGAGCAGGAGCGTGTCCGCCGCGCCTTCCCCGGAGCCCGGCTCCCAGGTGAACCCGCCGTGCGGGCCGCTCACCCGCAATGCCAGCCCGGGCTCCAGTTCCTCGTGCAGGAAACCCGAGCCCAGCCCGTCCGGCTCGTGCTTCACGGCGATCTCGACGAAGCCGCTCTCCCCGGGACTGCTGCAGATCGAGTACGACCGTTCGATCGGCTCGACGGCGACGGGCAGGTCGACCTTCACGTACTGCCCGGCGGCGAACGAGAACGGCATCGTGTCCCCGGCCAGGGGTTCGAAGCGAATCCTCCGGACCGTCGGGGTCAGCACCTCGATGCCGGCCACCCGCAGATAGCCCTCCCAGGGCGTGGCCGGATCCCGGGTCGTCCCGCCGGAACGGATGGCCTGCCACATCGTCCCGAGCTGCCGTGGTTTCAGGACGGCGTTCGCCGCCATCAGCCCGCCCGCCAGCGCGCCCACCACGCCGGACCCCCAGGCGTCCTGCCCGGCCACGAAGAGGCCCTTGACCGGAGTACGGCAGCCCGCCCGCGCCGAGCGCAGCCGCTCGGGAGTCGCCGCGAGTCCGTAGAAGGATCCCCGCACGCTGTGCTGATAGGTCTCGAACGACAGCGGCGTCGCCAGTTCGGCGAACGCGATCGTCTCCCGGAAGCCGGGCCAGCGTTCCTCCAGGCGGGCGATCAGCCGTCCGGTCAGCTCGTCCTTGAACTTCCGGTAGCTTTCCGGCCGTTCGTTCCCGGGCGTCCCGCGCCACTCGTCGACCACCTTCGGATCGACGAGTTCCAGCAGCTCCACCGTGTGGAACCGGGCGGCCGGGTTGTTGAGCGACGCGAACGACACGTACAGCGTGCCTTCCCCGGGCAGCCGTCGAACGCCCTCGTGGTCGTCGAGATCCGGCATGAACCAGTGGTTCTCGCCGCGCAGCCCGAACTCGGCCGGCGACCGGTCCAGTCCGAGGAACAGCATGACCGCCGACCGTTCCTCGGGCAGATCGGCCAGTTCGTGGCTCTTCCCGATCAGGGCGTACGTGTTGCGCACTCCGGCCGCCGAGACGACGGTGTCCGTCCGCACCCGGTAACGGCGGCCGGTGGCGGTGTCCTCGACGTCGACACCGGCCACCTTGCCGCCCTCGACGACGACCTCGTGAACCCGCTGCCGGGAGCGCAGCACCACGTCGTACCGGCGCAGGATCTCCAGAACGACCCGGTTGAGCTCCTGCGGGCCGCCCACGGGATGTGCGGTTCCTTCCATGAAGAAGGTCAGCGGGACCGCCGCGTGATAGCCGAACGCGCTCGATGCCGGCTGAGTGCCGTACAGCCCCCACCGCGCGGCCAGAACGGCCCGCAGCCGCGGATCGCGGAAACTGCGGGCGACCTGGTCCCGCAACGACCGGAACGTCGACGGGAACAGCCGCTCGACGACGGGCGCACCCGTTCTTCGCAGCCCGGCGGGAAACGATGCGACGACATTGCGCGCGGCGAGCCCGGCCATGGCCCGGCGAGTGGTGCGGAAGAAGCCGTCGATGGCGTCGGCCTCGGCGGGGAACCGTTCCTTCAGGCGTGCACGGAACCGTTCCTTCGTGCTGGGTACGGCGAAGTCGAACTCCGGGAAGTGCAGTGCGTCGTACTCGTCCGGCAGCGGCGAGAGCTGCGCCCGCCCGTCCGTCATGAACCCGAGGAACGGGCCGGCGTTCGCGCTCATGTAATGCAGCCCGGTGCCGAATCGGTACCGCCCGGCGCGGGAGAACTCGTGCGTCATCCCGCCGAGCGTGTAGTGCTGTTCGAGGACGAGAACGCGCTTCCCGCCGAACTGCGCGATCGTGCGCGCCGCCGCGAGACCGCCCATACCCGAGCCGATCACCACCACGTCGGCTTCCTCGTCCGACACCATCTGCCACCCCCAGTCATCCGTCCCCCGCGGGCTCAGACTGGCCGAAGCGGCTTGACGGCGACTGAATGATCAGTGGAGGCCATCCGGAACCAGGTCCCGGACTCATTCAATTCCCGTCCAGTGCGGCCTCATAGCTTTGCGCCGGGCGTGAGGGTGCGGAGCCGTGTCGTTCTTCGCTGAATTCATCCGCACACCCGCCACGGTCACCGCGGTCGCACCTCCGGTGCCGACCGTCGTCCCAAGGAGAGGCTGGTCCATGGTGAGCGGGAATCCGACGATCGTGCTCGTGCACGGAGCCTTCGCCGACAGCAGCGGCTTCAACGCCGTCGCCAAGCGGCTTGTCGCCGACGGTCATCCGGTGGTCGCCGCGCCGAATCCACTGCGAGGGCTCACCTTTGACGCGGCCAACGTCAGGGCACTGCTGGACAGCATCGAGGGACCGATCGTGCTGGTCGGGCACTCGTACGGCGGTGCGGTCATCTCCACCGCCGCCGCGGGAAACGCGAACGTGAAGGCGCTGGTCTATCTGGCGGCGTTCGTGCCGGAGACGGGCGAGAGCGCGCAGGCACTGGTCGAGCGGTTCCCGGGCAGCACGGTGGGCGAGTCCCTGAAGCCCGTGCCGCTGCCCGACGGGCAGGTGGACCTCTACATCGAACCCAAGGTCTTCCACCCCCATTTCGCGGCCGACGTGTCCGCGGAGGAAGCCGCCCTCTACTCGATCACGCAACGTCCGGCCACCGGCGCCGCTCTGGGCGAGCCGGCCGCCGGTCCGCAGGCGTGGCACACGATCCCGAACTACAACCTGATCAGCGGCGCCGACAGGATCATCCCACCGGCGGCACAGGAGTTCATGGCCGAGCGCTCCGGCGCGAAGACCCAGGTGGTCGAGGGTGCCTCGCACATGGTGTTCGTCTCCCGGCCGGGCGCGACGGTGGCCCTCATCGAGACGGCCGTGCAGGAACAGACGCTCCCGCGATAGCACCGCCGGTCACCGCAAGCGCATCGATCCGATGATCCGATGATCCGTGGGAGGGAAAATGCACAAGAGCGAAAAGGCCATGAGGCGGGGCCTGCTGATCCATCTCTTCTGGTACGTCATCGCCAATGTGGCCCAGGTGGTGGTGTGGGCGATTTTCACACCCCACCACTTCTTCTGGCCCTTGTGGTCGATTCTGGGCTGGGGCATCGGGCTGCTGAGCCACTTCTGGGCCATTCGCTCAAAGTCCCGATCACTCGTCCGTCCATGACCTGAACCGTCGCAACGAGGACCAGAGGAGGATCATGTCCGAGAAAATGGTTCCGGGCCGCAACACCGCCGCCGCCGAAGGTGACGTCGTAGTCTTCCACATCGGGCTACGGATCAACCGGCTGCGGGCATTCTCCAGCTGGCTGCCGGCATTCATGTCGATGCCGCGCATGCTGCGCGAGCTGTCACAGGAAAAGGGCAGCGGGCTCCTCGGCTACAAGGTGCTCTACGGCGGCCTCCGGGACTTCTACGTCGTCCAGTACTGGTCCGACAAGGAACGGCTCCTCGCCTACGCCCACCAGCAGGACAAGGTGCACCGGCCCGCCTGGGCGGCGTTCAACCGACGAGCACGCGCCGGGAAGGGCCATGTGGGCATCTGGCACGAGACGTTCATCGTCCCGGCGGGCTCCTACGAATCGGTGTACGTCGACATGCCCGCGTACGGCCTCGGCGCCGCGACGGGCGTCGTACCGGTCGGCCGGCGCGGCGACACGGCGGCCCAGCGCCTGAAGGCGGGAGAGAGGTAGGCGTCCGTCCCGCGAGAATCGCTCTCCTCTTGACAGGGATGGCCGTAGGCCGCCGACTACATCCTGGAGCACGTGGCCCGGCGGCCGGTCGCGTTCGACCGGCGGGCATGAGGAGGAGTAGGAACAGGCATGGTTGCCCCCGGCGCGCCTGTGCGTCTGCAGATTCTCGGTCCGTTGCGGATCTGGCGGGACGGTGTCGAACTGGATGCGGGGCCTCCGCAGCAGGCGTGTCTGCTGGCGGTGCTGCTCGCCGGGGCGGGCAAGCCGGTCAGCATGAGCGAGCTGGTCGACCTGATCTGGGCCGAGGACGTCCCGGCCTCGGCCGTCAACATCCTCCAGAAGTACGTCGGTGCGCTACGGCGGTTGCTGGAACCCGCCCTGCCCCCACGCGGAACCGGCACGTATCTGCAGCGCCGCGGCAACGGGTACCTCTTCGCCGCCGCCCCCGGCATGCTCGACGTCGTCACCTTCCGGGAACTGGTCCGGACAGCCAGAACCGGCGTCACGGAGCGGCAGCCGCATGGCGCACTCGACTCCTACGTGCAGGCGCTGAAGCTCTGGCACGGTCCGGCCGGTGACGGAATCGCCCACGGATCGACCGCGATGGCAGTGTTCACCGCTCTGGACGGCGAATTCCTCGACGCCTGCGTCGCGGCGGCCGAACTCGCGGTGTCGCTGGGTCAGCCCGGGCGCGTACTCCCCTCGCTGTATCTCGCCGCCCGGATGGCGCCGCTGCACGAAACAGTGCAGGCGAGTCTCGTCACCGCCCTGGCCACCGCCGGCCGACAGGCGGAGGCGCTGGCGGTGTTCCGGACCGTTCGCGCCCAGCTGGCCGAGGAGTTGGGCATCGATCCCGGCCCGGCGCTGGTGACCGCACAACAGCGCGTACTGGAACAGACACCGACACCGGCACCGACACCGGCACCGGCACCGGCCGAGGAACCGCCGTACGAACGGCCGCCGGCCGCTGCCGGCGAAACCCCGCCCGGCGGCTGCCTGGTGGGCCGGGGCCAGGAGCTCGCGGTGCTGCGGCAGGCCGTGGCGTCGGCGCTGGCCGCAGGCACCGGGTTCGTCCTGGTCGAGGGAGAACCCGGGGTGGGCAAGACCCGCCTGCTTGAGGAGGCCGACGCCGAGGCCCACCGGAGCGGCGCACTCGTCGTCTGGGGCCGCTGTATGGAGGGAGACGGCACGCCCTCGATGTGGCCCTGGGTGCAGGCCGTCGGCGCGATCCTCGGCAGTCTGCCCGCCACAGCGCGCCGGGAGTGGCACGTCGGCGAACTCGGCCGCCTCCTGGGGCCGCAGGGGCGCGTTCCCACCACGCCGGTACTGCCGGACAGCGGCACCCGGTTCCGCCTGTTCGAGCAGACCGTCGCGCTCCTGGGCCGGGTGTCGGCGGGCCGGCCGGTGGTGCTCGTCGTCGACGACCTCCAGTGGGCCGACGCCGCCTCACTCGACCTGTTCGGCCACCTGACGGCTCACCTGCCGCCTGGCACGGCCGTGATCGGGGCGCTCCGCGACCGTGCGCCCGCACCCGGCACGGAGCTGGAACGGCTGCTCGCCGCGGCGAGCCGGCTGCCCCGCCACCGCCGGATCCGGCTCGACCCGCTCGGCCCGGCCGAAGTGGCCGAACTCGTCCGCCAGGAGACCGGCCAGGACCCCGGAACCGGCGCCACCCGCGACATCCACGCCCGCACCGCGGGCAACCCCTTCTTCGTCCGGGAACTGTCCCGCCTCCTCGCCGACCGCAGCGTCCTCACCGAGGCCGCCACCGCACGCACCGGAGTGCCCGCCACCGTCCGGGACGTCGTTCGCGACCGGATGGCCGGACTGGACACCGACACCGGACACCTGTTGCGGATCGCCGCGCTGATCGGCCGGGACGTCGACCTCGCGCTGCTCGCGCGCGCCGCCGGACTCGACATGGCGACCTGCCTCGACCGCCTTGAACCCCTGCAGGAACTCGGCCTCCTCGAACCCTCCCCCGGAGACCCGCATTCGTTCCGCTTCGCACACGACCTGGTCCGCGAGTCCGTCGCCGAAGCCACATCGCCACCTCGGGCGATCCGGCTGCACCTGCTCGTCGCGGACGCGCTGGAGCACCACACGGCCACGGACGACGAGCGCCTCGCCCATCACCTGTGGGCCGCCGGCCCGCTCGCGGACCCGGCCCGCACCGCCACCGCACTGATACGCGCGGGCCGCTGCGCGGCGGGAAAGTCAGCACTCGATGCCGCCGCACGACAGCTGCAGTCCGCCGCGCAGGTGGCGCGCGCTGCGGGCCTGGCGGAGCTGGAACTGTCCGCCCTCTCGCTCTTCACCGCGGTGGACGGGATGCGGGCGGGGTACGTCGGTTCGGCGCTCGAACTGCTGGAGCGGGCCGAGTATGTGGCACGTGGCCTGGGCCGGGAGCGGGAGGCCGCCGACTTCCTCTTCTCCCGCTGGGCCGCCCACTCCCAGGGCATCCAGCTCGACCGCGCCGGACGACTGGCACGGCGGCTGCTGGAACAGGGCGAGGCATCCGCCGACCCGGTCGTCCGCACGTACGGCCAGTACGCGTGGGGCATCCACCAGTGGGACGTCGGCAACATCGGCGAGGCGTACCGGTACCTGAGCCAGACCAGTTCGACCATGCTCGACGCCCTGACGCAGGGCCGGGAGGACCCGCTCCGGCGCGACCTGCGGCTGCTCGGGCCCGCCATGCTCGCGCTGATGACCGCGCTGCACGGCGACCTCCCCACCGCACAGGCGCTGTTCGACACGATCGAGACCACCGCCGACGACGACCCCTACGTGATCACCGTCTGGGCCGCGTTCGCCTGCACGGCCGCGGCGCTGGCCGGCGACGCCGCGCAGGCACGGCGCACGGCCGAGCGAGGGAGCGCCCTGGACCCCGAGTTCTCGTTCGTCTTCCTCGGCAGCTACCAGCGGCTGGCGCTGTGCTGGGCGCACGCCGTGACCGGCCAGGACCCGGCCGGCGCCGCGGCGGAGGCGCAACGACTGATCACCGCGGCGCTGGCCGACCCGCCACGCTCCGGCCTCGCCACCTGGTACGGCCTCCTCGGCGAAATGTGGCTGATGGCCGGCGAGTTGGACGAAGCCGCCGCAGCCCTCGACCGGGCCGACTCGGCCCTCGACACCCACGGCCAGCGCTACGCCGAGGGCCTGCTGCTCCTGCTCCGGGCGCGGGTGCTAGAGGCCCGCGGTGAACCCGCCGTCATCGTCCGGGCCACCGCCGAGCGAGCCCTGGCGCTGTCCACCGAACGCGAAGCCCACCTCTTCGCCCACCGCGCGAAAGAACTGCTGAATCGACGGAACTGAATTGTTCCCGTCCAGCCTGTACTTCATCGTCGAGCGCAGGGACCGGCTCTGGGCAGCCCACTGCCGAGGGCCTGTGTCGGGGGCGGCTTCGGCGAGGGCCGTATGCTGCTCTCGTATGGAGGATCCCGGCAGTCAGATCGCGTACTGGGACGGCGTCGGCGCGACGAAGACCTTCACCCATCCGGTGAATCTCCGCCGGCTGGCAGGGGTGGGTGCGAACGCCCGGGTTCTGGACTACGGCTGCGGATACGGCCGTGTCATGGCGGAGTTGAGCGATCACGGTTTCTCCGATGTGTCCGGCGTGGACCTGTCTCCGACGCTGGTCGAGCGGGGCCGTGAGTTGAGGCCCGACCTGCGTTTCCGCGTCCTGGAGTCTCCGCCGGACCTGGACTGTGCCCCGGCGGCCTTCGATGTCGTCCTGCTGTTCGCCGTCCTGACGTGCATCCCTGACAGCGATGCCCAGCGGGCGCTTGTCGCCGAACTGAGCCGCGTCCTGGCCCCTGGCGGCCTGCTGTACGTCAGCGACCTCGTCCTCCAGGACGACGAGCGGAACCGCGCCCGCTACGCCGCCCGCGCCCGGCGGTTCGGCACCCCGTACGGGATCTTCGCCACGGACGACGGTGCGGTCTGCCGGCACCACGACATCGCCCACCTGCGCGCCCTGCTGGCGGACTTCGACCTGGTGGAGGAGCACGAGATCGAGGTCGCCACGATGAACGGCCATCGGTCCCGGGCGGTGCAGTTGCTGGGCCGCAGGCGGTGATGCTCGCAGTCGCCCGGCCCCGCGGAGCGGGCCGGGGCGGCGGTGTCGGAGGCAGTGGCCGGCACGCCCATGCCGGCTCAGTGTTCGTGTGGTTCGTCGCGGTGGACGGGGCCGTGCGGTTCCTCGCAGTGGCCGTCGGCGTCCAGGGGGAGCAGGTCGCGGTCGCCGGGCTGGGCGCTCCCGAGTACCGGGGCGGGGGCGTGGTCGACCTGGAGGGTGGTGTGGGTGATGCCGTGGTCGTGGCGCAGCAGTTCCTCCAGGTCGCGGCGGACGGCGTGGCAGTCGCCGCCAGGCTCGACCAGGATGTGCGCGGACAGGGCGGCCTGGCCGGAGGTGATCTGCCAGACGTGCAGGTCGTGGACCTCGACGACCTGCGGCTCGGCGACCAGCTTGTCGCCGAGGGCGTCCGGGTCGACGTGGGCCGGTGCCGCCTCCAGGAAGATGCGGCCGGACTCGCGCAGCAGCCCGTAGCCGGCCTTCACCATCAGGGCGACCACCACGAGGGTGGCGATGGCGTCGGCGCGGGCGAAGCCGGTCAGGACGACGACCAGCGCGGCGATCGCGGTGCCGATGAAGGCGAACAGGTCGTTGAGGATGTGCTGGTAGGCGCCCTCCACGTTGAGCGAGGACCGGTTGGCCCTGGACAGGCACCAGGTCGCGGCCACGTTCACCACGATGCCGGCGAGCGCGGTGGCGAGCATCAGGCCGCCCTCGACCTGCGGCGGGGAGACCAGTCGGCGTACCGCCTCGTAGGCCAGCCACGCCCCGAGCAGGAGCAGGGTCAGCCCGTTGGCCTGGGCGGAGAGAATCTCGGCGCGCTTGAGGCCGTAGGTGAACCCGCCCCTGGCCGGCCGGGCCGCGAGCCGCATGGCGATCAGCGCGAGGACGATCGAGGCGGCGTCGGTGAGCATGTGCGCCGCGTCGGAGATGAGGGCCAGCGAACTGGCGACGATGCCGACGACGACCTCGACCGCCATGAACGCGGTGATGAGGGTGAGGGCGATGGCCAGCCAGCGGCGGTCGGCGTCCGCCGAGACGCCGTGGGAGTGCCCGGCATGCCCGCCCGCGCCGTGTCCTTCGTCGTGCGCGTGCCCCGAGCCGTGCGCGTGCCCCGAGCCGTGCCCGTGGTCGCGACCGTGGCCGTGATCGCTCATGCTGACGTCTTTCCCCTCGCGACGGGTCCCTTGCCTGCAGTGAAACGCACACGTCCGCGAATCGCCAAAGACTGCACCGGTGACCGTTGTCATGTCCGTTTGCCGACTGCTGACCTGCGGAAAGAGTCGGGACAGCAGAGCGGGGACGTCACCGCCGCCGGATACTGGCACGCACGCCCGGTGCCGCGAACCCGGCACCGGCGCGCCCCTGGCCCACCACCCCCGCGCCGGCACCTTCCTGCCCCTGTGAACAGCCCCGTCCGACGCCACGTATACGACAAGGTGAACGCCCGTGACCTCGCCCTCCCGGCTCGTCCGCGACGAACGGCCGACCGCACCCGGCACGCGGTGGGGCATCGCCGGTCCCTTCGGCGTGTCCATGGCCCTGGTCTGCCTCCGCCCGGCCACCCGATCCCCGGAGCGCCTCGCCCAGGCACTCGGTGAGGGATGACGGACGACCGTGCCACGTGATCACGTGACCGGCCACGAGGAGCGTGCCGGGACAGGCCGGACCAGTCGCGCGGGGACCTGCGTGCGGGCCGGTCTGTTCGCCGTGCTCGGTACCGTGCTCGCGGCCTTCGGCCATCACGCGGTCGCCGAGGGCGCGGTGCCCTGGCGGTCGGTGGGGGTGATGGCCGTGCTCCAGTTCACGGCCGTCTGGCCGCTGGCCCGCCGCCGCTACACGCCCGCCGCCACCGTCCTGTGCACGCTGGCCGTGCAGGGTGCGCTGCACCTTGCCCTGTCCCGCGTGGACGGTGACGCGTCGGCGGCGATGCCGGGGCACCCGATGCACGCCGGTCATACCGCGGCCGAGGCCGGGGACGGGCACGCGTGGCACCACGCCGGGGCGGCGATGACCACCGTCCACGTGGTCGCCGCGCTGGTCGTGGCCTGGCTGCTGTGCCGGGCGGACGCCCGGATGACGGCCGCGCTCGCCGCGCTGGGCACCGTCGCCAGGGCTGCCGTGGCGGCCCTGGCCCAGATGGTGCTGCGCCCGGTCCGCGCCACCGGCCGCACGGAGTGCACGCCGCCCGGCCGGTGGCCGGGCGCCGCCTTCGAGACGGCGGCGACGCCACGGGACGACGTACTGGAGCACGCGGTGGTGCGCAGGGGACCACCACGACGGGAACGCCTCCAGTCCGTCTTCCGGTCCCGGCGGCTACGGGACCGGTGCTTCCCGTACCTGCAAGGAGTTCCCTGTGTCCACACCCATGCCCCTTACCCCGGTGGCCCGCGCCGGCCGCCGTATCGCTCTCGCCGGTGCCGTCGCGCTGACGGCCACGCTCGCCCTGGCCGCACCGGCCGCCGCCCACGCGGAGGTCGAGGCCGACACCCCGCAGGCCCTGGCCGAGAACGTCACCCTCAGCTTCGTCTCCGAGGCCGAGTCCGGCACGGCCGGCTTCACCCGGCTGCGCATCGTGCTGCCCGAGGGCATCGCCCCCGCTGACGTGACCCTCGGCGAAGCCCCCAAGGGCTGGAAGCTGACGGCCACCGGCGACGGATACAGCGTCGCCGGGCCAGCGCTGAAGGCCGGCGTCGACGCCGAACACACCATCAAGGTCCGGCAGTTGCCGGACGCCAAGCAGATCGTCTTCAAGACGGTCGAGACGTACAGCGACGGCACGGTCTCCCGCTGGATCGAACTGCCCAGCGGCGGAGCGGAGTCGGAACAGCCCGCACCGGTCCTGAAGCTGAAGGCGGCGGCTGCGGGCGCCACAGCGGTGAGCGCCTCCCCCAGCCCGGTCGAGAGCGCGACGCCCACGCCGTCCGCCACCGAATCGGAGGCAACGGGCGCCGGTTCGGACACCACCGCCGAGGTCGCGCAGAAGGACGACAACAGCTCGACCGGCGTGATCATCGGCGTCGTTCTCGCCGCGGTGGCACTTCTCGTCGCCGGGGCGTGGTGGCTGGTGAAGCGGCGCAGCACGCCGCCTCCGTCGTCGTCGCAGGGCTGACCTGCACTCATGGGCAGCGCGGCGCCGGTCGGTCCGAGCAGTGCGGACCGGCCGGCGCCGTCGTGACTTCCCTCCTGGACATGCCGGCCGTCCCGGCCTGCCCGAACTGCCGGGTCGGCCGGGACGGCCGGTCAGGCGGGGGACGGCCTGATGCGCACGTCCTGGGCGACCGTGACCTGGTCGATGTCGGTGACGCGCACCGTGACGTGCAGCGTCCAGACGCCGGCCAGCGGCAGCCGCAGGCGGTCCGTGGCCCAGTAGCCGTGCCGGTCGGTGAGCCGGGCGTCGAGCGGGCCGATCCGCTGGGCCTTCCGGGTCAGGGTGAGGCGCAGCTCGGGAACGGTGACGAAGCCCTTGTCGGGCCCGTACACCACGGCCTGCACGGTGTTGTCGCCGACGCGTCCTGAGGCGATGGTGATCTGGACCGTGCCGTTGCCGTTCGGCGTACCGACGTCGAAGGGAACCATCGCCACCGTGGCCGTGGGTTCCCGGGCCGCCTCGACCGCTGCGGCGCTCGCCACGGCGGCACGGCCGGGCTGGGTGCCGGTCAGGAGCGTGGTGATCGCCAGGACGACGGCACCGAGGGCGGCCTCGACGGCGACCGACCGGCGCAGCGCACGGCGGTGCGGGTCGGAGTCGGGGGCGTCCGGCGGCTCCGCACGCTCACGCGATGCCGGTGGCTCGTGGGTGCTGCGCGCCCCCTCGGCCGTGTCCCCGCCCGGGGCTGCTCCGGCGCCGACGGTCTGCGTCACGCGGCTGAGTTCCGGTGTCGTCGCCGGAAGCGATTCCGTCGCGCGGTCCTGCACGATCCGGTCGACCCACTGGCGTGAGAACGACGCTGCGGTCAGCACCAGCACCACGGCGACGACCTTGAGCGTGAGGAGCCTGCCGTACTCGGTGGTGGACAGGGCCTGCCAGGAACCGACCTGACGCCACGACTGGTAGACGCCGGTGGCGACCAGCACGGCGACCGCGGTGAACGCCAGCCGGGAGAACCGCGTGACCACCGCTGACGGGATCTCCTGACCGGCGGGAGCCCGGAACAGGACGACCAGCAGCGCGGGCAGACCGCCCAGCCAGACCGCCATGGCGAGAAGGTGGAGCACCGCGACGGGGATCGCCAGCGGGACCTGGAGCCCCGCGGAGGCGTGCTCGGCACCCGCCCAGGTCAGGGCCAGGCCGACGGCGAGCAGGGCACCGGTCACCCGCACCGCCCGGCCTGGCCGGGCGGCGAACCCGGCCAGCAGCGCACCCGCCGCGGCCAGCAGCAACAGCCGTACGCCCAGGGCCAGCCCGGCTCGGCCCGCGACGGTGCTGCCCAGCAGCGACACGTCGAACACGGCGGTGAGGCCCCGGCCGCTCTCGTACGGGCCGCGCAGCAGCAACAGCACGGCAGTGGAGGCGAACAGCGCCGTCCAGCCCGCCAGGACCAGCCTGCGCAGGGGCCGCAGTGGCGGCAGTGCCGTACCGGCCGGCCGGTGGAGGAGGGTGAACAGCGCGGCGCCGACGAACAGGGCGAAGCCGCCGTAGGCGATGGAGCGGAAGAAGCTGTAGAGGCGGGAGGCCGCCGTGTCGTCCGGGGAGCCGGTGGGCAGCGCGACGGCGGTGGCGGACGGCCGGCCGATGGAGAAGGTGAACGCGCCCGAGATCGGGTGGCTGTCGGAGGAGACGGCCCGCCACGCGACCGTGTACGTGCCCTCGGGCAGCTTCCCGGCCAGCCCGACCCGGGCGGTGTCGCCCTTCCCGGCCGCGTGCCCGACGGTTCCCCGGTCGACCCGGAGATTCTTCGGGGACAGCACGCGCAGGGAGCCGTCGGAGAGGCTGACGGATTCGCTGAAGGTGAGGGTGATCTGCTGCGGGGCCGTCTTGAGGAGGGCGGCGTCGGCCGGGTCGGAGCGGTTCAGGGTGGCGTGCGCGGAGGCGGTTCCGGCGCCGCCCAGGAGGAGGGCGAGTACGGCGCCCACGAGGAGCAGGGCGGAACGGGAGGTCCTGGGGCGGCGGACGGTTGCCGTCGGTGTGGCGGGAGTCCTCATGCGCTACGACGCGCTCGGTTGCGCTGCCGGGCCGAACCCGCGCAGTTGCCGGATCGTGCCGCCGAGCCTGTCCTGGAACCCGGCCAGCATCTGCGGCTGGGCGCTGACGATCCACTCCGTGCCGACCAGGTACTTGCCGCCGTAGCCGGAGGCGGAGTCCAGCCAGGTCTCCTTGAGCTCGTCGCTGGGGAAGGTGGTGATGAGGTAGTCGACCTCCTTGGTGTGGCAGACGCCCTGGCGCAGTTCCGCCGCGTTGATGCGGATCTTGGGCTTGCAGCCGGTCAGGCGGGCGATCACCTCGACCTTGGCCGGGGCCACGACGCCGTTCGCGGGGGCGTCCGACACGGCGACCTTCGACTGCTTGCGCTCCGTGCCGGCGTCGCCGTCGCCGCCGCTGCAGGCCGCGGTCAAGGGGGCGATCGCCAGGGTCGCGGCCAGGGTCGCGCCGCGCATCAGGCGGCCGGGGTACTGGGCTCGTGGCTGCTGTGGCACGTTGCCTCTCCGTTTCCGGGTGGTCCTGTCCGCGGCCGGCGGCCAGGCGTACGACATGGGGTACGGGTGAACATCGGTGCTCGTTCACCCCGTTTGTCACGGTGAGCCCGTGGGCGGCAGGGACGCCGCCCCACGGGTCGGGCTCATGCCCAAGGGCGCGAAGTGGGCGTGCTGCGCGAGTCCGGGCGGGCGCAAACGGTAGTGGCGAACGGCCTGTTGGGCAGCCGGTCGGCCCAGGGAGACGACCGCGCGTACCGGACGGGTCAGGTGGCGCGCAGCACGCTGCCGATCAGCAGCGGAAGGTCTGCAGGGTGCCGGGGGTGGGGGTGAGTCCGGCGCCCGGGTTCCAGGCGTCTCTGGCGGTGCGGGGATGCGCCGGGCCGGCGACCGAGGCAGGAACGTCGAGCGCCTCGTCCGCGGTCGCGTCGGCGGCCGCCCGCGGCGCCTCCACCGGCTGGCCGGTCCGTGGTGCGAGAGCGAGCGGTTCGGTCTCGGTCTCGTGGTGCAGCGGGCCTCCGTCGGCGTGCAGTGCGGCCGGTGCGGAGAGCTGCGCCTTCCGGGACTCGGATTCGGCTACGGGAGCCACGACGGACGCCGTGCTCGACGTGTCCCCGGAATGGTGGGGCGTCCCGAAGTGCAGCAGGACGACAGCAGCCAGCAGCACAACCGCTGCCGCCACGCGCCGCATCACCACTGGACTCCCGACGTGTCTCTCGAACCGACGCCAAGACGCTACCGGTCCGCGGCCCTCGGCCATGGTGAACTCCCCGGCGGAAAGGGTGACATGAGCAACACCCGCGCGCCTGCTCCACCGGCAATCACCCGGTTCGGCGGAGCTTGCCGGATGTAGGGCGCGGGTGAGGCTCGGGGAGGAGCGGGCGTTGTCCGCCGGGGGGGGCGGTGCGGGTCCGTGGTGACGAGATGCGTCCCGCAGCTGTCCAGGTCGACGGCGGAGAGACGCGACGAGCCGGGGCCGAATGATGCGCATGCCTCCTGGTGTCCTCCCGCCCGGGGAACCCCGGACGGCGGACGGCGGACGGCGGGCGGCGGGGCCCGGCTGCGGCCGATCGGAGCCCAGCTTCATCCGATGCGGTGATCGAGGGCGACAGAAATTGCCCGCACGGGCGTCCGCCCGGGGCGCGTACGAACACCGGATGCGGCCGGAAAACGGCCTCTGCGCCCTGCTGGACGCCGGTTGACGACGCCGAGTCCTGACGGGAACCTTACGCAGTCACCTGATTACCCTTTGTGTTCATGAGGGCTGGCCCGGTCTCCGACGGCAGCCGCTCCGTGGCACGTGCCGGAGCGGTGCTCCTGCTGTTGCTGGCCGCGCTCCTGCACGTCCTGGACTGCGCACACGGACCGAACGCCGACCCGTCGGGGCGAACCGACACCCTGCTGCCGGCCTCGTCGGCGAGCTGCGCACCGGCACCCGGCCCGATGCAGCGGACGACCGCTCAGCAGACGGCCCCCGGGCAGGAGGGCGCAGGACACTGCTGCGGCGCGGACGAACCGACGCTCCAGCCGCCGCGGGAGGTGGCCCTGGCCGTCCCCGCCACGGCCCACGGCACGCCGGCCGCCCCGCATCCCGGCGCGCCGCCGCCCGCACGTCCGGCCCCTCGGCACGCGCGCCCGGCCCCCGACGCGGCCTCCCCGGGAGAGACCCGGGCCCGTCTGGGCGTGTGGCGGACCTGACCGGCCCCGCCGCCGCTCTCCGACCCGCGAGCGCGGCGCGCAGCCGAGCACCTCCGCCTCTTCCCCCGACCCACGGCCGGTCCGCGTTCTCGGCACCGGCCGCAGGAGAAGCACGCCATGAACCACACCACCCGCGTCACCGTGCCCACTTCCCCCGCCCAGCTACTGGCCGACGCCAAGCGCCCGATGCACACCCCCGCCGGCCTGGTCGGCGACACCCCCGTGCTCTGGATCGGCGATCCGTTCACCGCCGCGGGCCGCGGCTTCTGGGCCAAGCTCGAAGGCCACAACCCCGGCGGAATCAAGGACCGCACCGCCCTGCACATGGTCCGCGCCGCCCGCGAACGCGGCCGGCTCGTCCCGGGCGCCCGCATCGTCGAGTCCACCTCCGGCACCCTCGGCCTCGGGCTGGCCCTCGCCGGCGCCAGCCACGGCCACCCCGTCACCGTGGTCACCGACCCCGGGATGGAGCCCCTGATGACCGGGCTGCTCACCGCGTACGGCGCCGAGATCGACCTGGTCGACGTCCCGCACCCCACCGGGGGCTGGCAGGAAGCGCGCCGCAGGCGCGTCGCCGAACGCCTGGCCGCGCACCCGGACGCCTGGTGCCCCGACCAGTACAACAACCCCGACAACGTCGCCGCCTACGCCCCGCTGGCCCACGAACTCGTCGCCCAGCTGGGCCGCGTCGACACCCTCGTCGTCTCCGTCGGCACCGGCGGCCACTCCGCCGGCATCGCCTCCGTGCTGCGCGGCTTCTTCCCCCGCCTGCGCGTCGTCGGCGTGGACACCACCGGTTCGACCATCTTCGGCCAGCCCGCCGCACCCCGGCTGATGCGCGGTCTGGGCAGCAGCATCTACCCCGGCAACGTCGCCTACGACCTCTTCGACGAGGTCCACTGGATCGCCGCGCCGGAGGCGGTCTGGGCCGCCCGCCGCCTGGCCCGCGACCACTACGCCACCGGCGGCTGGAGCGTCGGCGCGGTCTCGCTCGTCGCCCGCTGGCTGGCCCGCACCCTGCCCGCCGAAGACCGGATCGTCGCCGTGTTCCCCGACGGCCCCCAGCGCTACGTCGGCACCGTCTTCGACGACGCCTACTGCCGGGAGCACCAGTTGCTCGGCCGGCTGCCCGCCGACGACCCCGACGAGATCGCCCACCCCGGCGACCGGGTCGTCACCCGCTGGACCCGCTGCACCCACGTCACCGACCCTCTCGCCACCGGCCCCCTCGCTTCCGCCGCGCGACGCGACGCCGTCGCCGGACACGTCCTCGCCGGAGCCGCCCGATGAAGTCCCTCCGGCGCCAGACGCTCTCCTTCCCGCCCGCCGCACGGCTGCTGATGGCCAACCAGTTCGCCATCAACCTCGCCTTCTACATGCTCATGCCCTACCTGGCCGCCCACCTGTCCGGCGGCCTCGGCCTGGCCGCCTGGGCGGTCGGCCTCGTCCTGGGTGTACGCAACTTCTCCCAGCAGGGCATGTTCCTCATCGGCGGCACGATCGCCGACCGCTTCGGCTACAAGACACCGATCATGGTCGGCTGCCTGCTGCGCACCGTCGGCTTCGGCCTGCTCGGCTGGGTCGACAACCTGCCCGCCCTCATCGCCGCCTCGGCCGCCACCGGCTTCGCCGGCGCCCTCTTCAACCCCGCGGTCCGCGCGTACCTCGCCGCGGAGGCGGGCGAGCGGCGCGTGGACGCCTTCGCCACCTTCAACGTCCACTACCAGGCCGGCATGCTCCTCGGCCCGCTCGTCGGACTCGCCCTGCTGGCCGCCGACTTCCGCCTCGTCTGCACGATCGCCGCCGCGATCTTCGCCGTACTGACCCTGCTCCAGTGGCGCGCCCTGCCCGCCCGCCACAGCGAGGCCACCGGCCCGGCGTCGGAAAACGTACTCGCGCAGTGGCGCACGGTCGTGGCCAACCGGCCCTTCCTGCTCTTCGCCACCGCCATGATCGGTTCGTACGTCCTGACCTTCCAGGTCTACCTGGCCCTCCCCCTCGCCGCCCAGCACACACTCGGCGCGCAGGGCACCTGGGCCACCAGCGGCCTCTTCGTGGTCTCCGCCGTCGTCGCGGTCGCGGGACAACTGCGGCTGACGGGATGGGCGAAGCGACGCTGGAGTCCCGACCAGGCGCTGGTACGCGGTCTTGCCGCGATGGGCCTGGCCTTCCTCCCCCTGGCCCTCACCCCGCCCACCGCCACCGCCGCCGTCCTCACCGCCCTCGCGCTGGCGGTGGCGCTGCTCGCGGCCGGCAGCGCGGTGGTCTACCCGTTCGAGATGGACACCGTCGTCACCCTGTCGGGCAACCGCCTGGTCGCCACCCACTACGGCCTCTACAACACCGTCTCCGGCCTCGGCATCACCCTCGGCAACCTCGCCACCGGTGCCCTGTGGGACTTCGCCACCCGCCACGACGCCCTCTGGCTGACCTGGTGCGCACTGACCGCCACCGGACTCGCGTGCGCGGCCTCGGTCGCCGCACTCGCCCGCGGCGGAGGCCTGGCCCTGCACGAGGAACCGCGGCTCGCCACGGCCTGACAACGGGCAGCGACTGCCGGCGGCTTCCGCCCCGGCCCTCACCGGGACTGGTCACGAACAGTGACGCCCCTGTGCCGCCTCGACGTCCGTGTCATGAAGCCCCGCTCTCGCGGTGGAGGACCAGGTGCTCGTGGTAGAGGACGCCGTCGCGGATGTCGCCGGTGGCGGTGAAGCCGGTGTCGTCGACGTAGTCGAGGTGGTTGCCGGTGACGGTGTAGCTGCCGGTGTAGGCGCTCGGGCGGTTGCCGCGGGCTTCGTCGTAGCGGCCGTCCGGCAGCAGTTCCTGGCGGATGAACCCGTCGGCGGTCACCCACATCCCGACGTACGGGTGCGGGTCGCGAGGCGTGTCGTTGCTGGTCATGTCTCTACGATCGGGCCGCCGGCCGGGACCGGCCAGGCCGCCGTCTCCCCAGGTGGGGGCTTCCTGGGTACCGCGCACCCACCTTCGCGAACCGGCCGGATCGTGGGTGCCCGACACCTAGGGACAGAGCGGCCTGGTTCCGGCTCCGCCGTGCGACGAACCTGATGGCCGGGCGGCTGCCACAGCCGCCGGGCACTCGCCTCGGACCCGCTTCGACGCGCACTCCCGCAGCGCACCCACCGATGAGGCGACTCCGCCGAGGAGCAGGCACTGGCCATCGCCGCCGCTGGCGCCGGCACCGGCACGGTGCGCCGGAACCCCGAGGTCCCGAGGCCCTGAGGCCCCGACCCGCCCGAAGCAGGATCGACCGGAACGACCCTCTGCGCCGTACCGAAAGAAGAGCCTCATGAACCTCAACGACACCACCAGCGCCGCCGTCCTCGAAGAGCTACGGCGCCGGCCCGCCGGCCGGCGGCGCATCCTGTTCGCCGGCGCGACCGTCGTCACCATGGACCCCGGCCTCGGTGTCGTCGACGGCGGCGACGTCCTCGTCGAGGGCGACACGATCACCGCCGTCGGCCGTCACCTCGACGCGGCGGACGCCGTGGTCGTCGACGCCACCGGCACGATCCTGTCCCCCGGCTTCGTCGACACCCACCGGCACGCCTGGGAGACCCAGCTGCGCCGGATCATGCCGGACGTCGACGACCTCGGCGGCTACGTGATGGCCACCCTCGCCGGCTACGCCACGGTCTACCGGCCCCAGGACATGTACATCGGCACCAGACTGGCCGCCCTGACCGCGATCGACAGCGGCATCACGACCATGCTCGACTTCTCCCACAACTCCCGGACCCGCGAGCACTCCGACGCCGCCGTCGAGGCCCTGCGCGACACCGGCATCCGAGGCGTGCACGCCTCCATGGGCCCGCACTTCGGCGACTGGGACCGGCAGTGGCCCGGCGACCTGACCCGCCTCAGGGAGCAGTACTTCAGCAGCGACGACCAGCTGCTCACGCTGCGCCTGGCGACCCTGGCCACCGACGAGATCGCCGGACCGGCGCTCGCCTACGGCCCCGGACTCGCCCGTGTCGCCCGGGAACTGGGCATCGGGGTGAGCGTGGACGCCGTCTTCGGCACCGCCTCCTCCGACGCGGTCCTGCGCTGGGCCAAGGACGGCATCCTCGGCCCCGACGTCACCCTCATCCATGCCACCGGGCTGACCCCCGAGGCGTGGCAGGCGATGGGCGAGTCCGGCACCACCGTGGCCCTCGCCCCGACCTCCGACGCCCAGATCGGCCTGGAGACCGCGATCCCCGCCGTCGACGAGGCGCTGTCCGCCGGCATCCGCCCCGGACTGAGCATCGACGTCGAAGTCGCCCTGGCCAGCGACATGTTCACCCAGATGCGGGCCCTGCACGCCATCCAGCGGATGCGCGCGGTCAACGCCGCCTACGACACAGGCCGTCAGCCCTCCCGCATCACCACCCACGACGTCCTCGACTTCGCCACCCTCCAGGGCGCCCGCACCAACGGCCTGGCCGGCGTCACCGGTTCGCTCACCCCGGGCAAGAAGGCCGACCTGCTGGTCATCCGGGCCGAGGACCTCAACAACATGCCGCTCAACGACCCGATCGGCACCATCGTGCTGGGCTCCGACGCCCGCAACATCAGCGCCGTCCTCGTCGACGGCGAGCCCCGCAAGTGGGCCGGACAGGTCCTCGGCGTCGACCTCGCCGCCCTGCGCGGCGAGGTGCACGCCTCACGCGAGTACGTACTGAACACCCCGGCAGCCTGAGCGCAGTTCCGCCCCGTTCCGCGGAATGTCCGGCGCAGGCCCGACGGGGCGGAGGACGTGGAGGAGGACATGGAGGAGGCGTGGCGGAGGCGTGGCGGAGGCGTGGCGGAGGTCCGGCCGAGGGGGCGAGGAGAGCCCTTCGACGGCCGGTTGCGGCCCGCCGTCACCGTCATCCCGCGGCGGTGAGCGCTCCCAGGGCACTGGCCTGGGTCCGCCAGTCGCTCTGGTTCGGGCCGGCACCTGCCCAGCGCTCACCGAGGGTGTTGAGGGGGGTCCGGTCCTGTGCCCACAGGGTGTCCGCCTGCTTCTGGAGGTAACTCCGGTACGTGCCGGAGCCGGTGGCGGTCGCCAGGTCGGCGAGGTTCCGCATGAAGATGCCCTTGAACTGCTTCTGGTTGTCGTCGCAGGCCGCCGAGCCGACGTCGCAGGACTCGGTGAGCACTCCGCCGACGGTCAGCGCCGAGTTGCCGATCGCGGCGTCGGCGAGGGTCCGCGCGGTGGTCAGCAGGGTGCTGTCGCCGGTCGACTTCCACAGTTCGGTGAAGCCGCCGATGGCCAGCCCCTGGTTGTAACTCCACACGGTAGAGCCGTTGTTGGTGCAGGCCGAGGTCAGGCCGTCGTTCACCAGACCCGACGGGTCGATCATCCCGCTGGCCCGGTACCAGGCGGCTGACGTCCTCGCTCGCTGGAGCCACACGGTGTCGCCCGGGATGCGCTGGTGCAGCGCGGTGGTCAGCCACAGGTACTGCCCGTTCGTCACCGCGTTCTTGTAGGTCCGCTCACGGTCCCACCACACGCCGCCCCCGCAGGTGCCGGTGTCCCAGTACTGCTGGACGTAGTTCGCGATGGTCACGGCCTCGTCGAGATACCGGGAGTCGCCGGTGTAGTCGTACGCGTCGATCCAGGCGATGGCCCACCAGCCCGAGTCGTCGATGGACCGGCTGATGAAGTCGCCCTCGATCGCGTCCGAACTGCGCACCCCGGCGGCAAAGACGCCCTTGTTCCGGTCGAAGGTGCGCGCGATCACCCAGTCGTAGTCGTGCGTGCCGGTGGTCCTCGCGAAGTCGACGAGAGCGGTGAGGGTGGCCGCCGAGTTCCACCAACTGCTGGGCCACCAGCCGTTGTAGGGGTCGTACGACATCATCAGTGCGTCCGCCGCCGCGCGCGTCCTGGACGGTGCGGGCCTGACCCATGCGGTGCAGCTGCCCTCGTTGTGGCTCGCCTCCCGGCCGCAGGCGCGGACCGCGCCACCGTAGAGGAGGCCGCGCGGGTCGCGGGTGGCGTACATCGCGGTACGGGTGCCGGTGGCACCGGACGGGGTGGCGGTACGGCCGAGGGAGGAGCCGTCCGGCCAGGTCGAGCCGCCGTCCCAGGAGCGGTCGAGCCAGATCTCGTCACCGGCGCCGCCGCTGTCGATGCTCGCCCAGGCCATGGAGTTCCGCTGGTCGAGGTGGAGCCGGATGGTGCGGCCGTAGAGGGTGGTGGACGGTACCGGCTGGTCGTCGCCGGCCGCCTGACCCGCGCTCGTGCCGTCGCAGAGGGTGTCGCAGACGGTGGGATGGATCCAGTTCGTACAGCCGACGCCTGCCGCGTCGCCGCAGGCCCTGACGAGTCCGCGGCGGTGGTTGCGGGGGTCGGTGATGTTGTACATCAGCGTTCTGGTGCCGGTCCAGGTGCCCGGGATGCTCGCCTTGCCGAGCAGCCCCTCCCAGGTGGCGCCGCCGTCCCAGGACCGGTCCAGCCACACCGAGTCCCCGGTCACGCCGTCGTCGATGCTGGCCCACGCCATGTCGTCCGCGTCGGACACGTGCAGTTCCAGGCGGCGGCCGTTGAGGTCCTTGTCGGGCACGGGGAAGGTCTCCTGCCGGGCCTGGGAAGGGTCGAGCGTGTCGCAGGCCAGGACGCAGACCTGGGTGGCGGCGGACACGGGGGTCGCGGTCGGCACCAGGGCGGCGAACGCGAGCGCGGCCGCGAGGAGAAGGCCGAGAAGGCGGGGTACGACAACGATGTCCGAGCGGAGTGGGGGCACCGGGGCTCGCCTCGATTTCACGATGGGGGATGACGGTCGGCGCACGTGACGGGGGCCGGCGGCTCGGGTCGAGCCGGGCCGGAATCGGGCACTGGTCCATACCTGTCCGGGAGGCAGTGAACCGGCTTGGCGAGGTCCTGTCAATGCCGTAAGGGCCCATCGCTCCAGGGGAGTTGGGAGACGTCCGTGACGGGTTGACACCCGGTTTTCGGGCGCCCATCATCGGTGGAACTTCCGCGAGGTTCCTCGTACATCCAGCTGCCGCAACAGACACGGGACTTCGTACGGCACGCTTTTGAATCGTTTCAGGAGTCGCGTTCCCAGGCACCCGCGTCCCCCACCCAGGAGGTCTCCATGCGCCGTCGCCCACCGCCGAGCAGACCGCCGGGCCGGCACCGCCTGCTCGGCCTCGCCGTCCTCGCAGCCACCGTGCTCGCCACTGGCCCGGCCCCCGCCACCGACGCCGTACCGGTGTCCGCCAGGGAGACCCCGACGGACGCCCGGACCGCGGCAGCCGACCCCCTGAACTACTCGCCGGCCTCACGCGTCCTCAAGCCGACCGCCGTCTACCGGACCTCCGGCAGCGTCGCGAACCCGCAGAACGTGCTGAGCGGACAGCCGACCCGGATCTCCGGCTCGCAGTCGGCCGTCACCCTCGACTTCGGCAAAGAGGTCGGCGGCGTGACAACGTTGTCCTTCGGAAGCGCGAGCGACAGCGGGCAACGGGTCGGGCTGGCCTTCAGCGAGTCGTCCCTGTACGCGGGCGACAACAGCGATCGCAGCAGCGGCCGCGACGGCGAGGACGGGGCCCTCTACGCCACGGTCCCCGCCAACGGCACCTACACGGTGCCCACCGCCCAACTCCGCGGCGGCTTCCGCTACTTGACCGTCTTCCTGGACACCTCCGGCTGGACGGACCTCAAGGGCGTCAGCCTCGCCTTCACCGCGGCGCCCGGGAAGTCCGACCCGGCCGACTACCCCAACTACTTCCACTCCAGCGACGACCTGCTCAACCGCATCTGGTACGCCGGGGCCTACACGGTGCAGCTCGACACGATCGCCTCGGACCAGGGCCGGGCCTGGCCGCCACCGGCCTCGGCCTGGGACAACGGCGCGACCGTCGGCGTGGGCGACTCCGTCCTGGTCGACGGCGCCAAGCGCGACCGCACCGTGTGGCCCGGTGACATGGGTATCGCCGTGCCCACGCAGTACGCGTACTCGGCCGACCTCACCTCGACCCGCAACGCGCTCACGACGATGTACGACGCGCAGTCGGCGGACGGTGAAATCCCGTGGTCGGGGCCGCCGTTCGACCTCACCGGCTCGGACACCTACCACACCTGGACGCTGCTGGGCACGTCGACGTACTACACGTACACCGCCGACCGGGCGTGGCTGGACTCGGAGTGGGCGAACTACAAGCGCGGGATGGCCTTCATCACCGACAAGATCGACGGCAACGGACTGCTCGACGTGACCCGCACCCAGGACTGGGCCCGGGTCGGACAGGGCGGGGAGAACATCTCCGCCAACGCGCTGCTGTACGCCGCGCTCAGGGGCGGCGCGACCCTGGCCGCGGCCGAGGGCGACAGCACGCTCGCCGCCGGCTGGACCGGCAGGGCGGACGCGCTCAGGGCGGCGGCCAACTCCCGTCTGTGGGACGCCTCGAAGGGCATGTACAAGGACAATCCCACCAGCGCTCTGTATCCGCAGGACGGCAACTCCCTCGCGGTCTGGTACGGGTTGACCGACTCCGCGGCCAAGGCGCAGAGCATCGTCGCGGGGCTCGGGAGGAACTGGGGCGCGTACGGCCCCACCACCCCCGAGTGGGGCGGCAACGTCTCGCCGTTCGCGGGCGGCATGGAACTCAACGCCCGCTTCACGGCGAACGACGACCACACCGCCCTGGACCAGATCCGCCGCACCTGGGGTCACATGCTCGACAGCGACATCGGCACGAAGAGCACCTTCTGGGAGGGCGTCAAGGCCGACGGCGGTCTCGCGTACGGCGGTTCGTTCATGAGCCTGGCGCACGGCTGGTCCTCCGCGCCCACCTCAGCGCTCACCTTCGACGTGCTCGGCACCGCACCGGAGTCGGCGACCGGCGGCTACCGCTTCGTCCCGCACCCCGGCGACCTGACCAGCGCCGAGGGCCGGATCACCCTGCCGCAGGGCGCCGTCGACGCCTCCTGGTCCCGTGACCCCGCCGCCGGTACCTACACCGCGCACCTGACCAGCCCGTCCGGCTCCACCGGCCGTATCGGCGTCCCGAAGTCCGGCGGCGGCAACGTCTCGGTGTCCGTGAACGGCACGGCCGTCTGGCGCGACGGCTCCTTCACGCCCGCCGCCGGCATCACCGGCGCGACCCAGGACGACACCTACGTCTACCTCACCGGCGTGGCCCCGGGCACCTACACCGTGACCGCCACCGGCCTCGGCAACCCGGCCGCACCCGCCGACCCGGCCACCACCGGTGCGCTGCGCGCGGGCTACACCCGGTGCGCGGGCGAGGCCGGCACCTGCTCCTTCAGCGGCACCCGTTCGGTGGCCTACGGCGCCGGGACGTACACGTACAAGACCGTGACCAGCGGCACCGCCTGCTCCAACGAGTCCTTCGGCGGCGACCCGGCGCCGAATCTCGTGAAGTCCTGCTATGTCGCCGACGCGGGCGGCCCGCCCGGATACACCGTCTGCGTGGCCGAGAACGGCACCTGCGCCGTGCCCGGCTACAACCGTGACGTCGTCTACGGCGCCAACGGCAACTTCGTGCACCAGGTCACCAACGGGACCGTCACCTGCTCCAACGCGCACTTCGGCGACCCCGTCGACGGCGTCGCCAAGTCCTGCTACCTACCGTCCACCGGGGCACCGGCCGGGGGCTGGGCCAAGTGTGCGGACCAGAAAGGCACTTGCCCGGCCGCCGCCGGGCAGCCGGTGATGTACGGCGCGTTCGGAGCGTTCACCACGCTCACGGCCACCGGCGACACCCCGTGCACCGACGCGAAGTTCGGCGACCCGATCCCGGGCGAGTCGAAGGCCTGCTACACCGCCACGGGCGGCCCGGCCGGCTACGCCACGAACTGCTCGGACGAGACGGGGACCTGCGCCTTCAGCGGACAGCAGACCGTGGCCTACGGTGCCCGGGGAACCTTCGTCTACCGCACGTTCACCGGTGGCACCGCCTGCACGACCGCGGCGTTCGGCGGCACCGATCCGCTGCCGGGCGTACGGAAGGGCTGCTACCTCACCCCCTGAGTACTCCGGCAGCCCGCCCGGCGCACTTGGGCGGGCTGCCGGATCACTCGGGGTGCGCCACCGCCTCCCTCTGGAGCTGCACCGCCGCGAGCAGGCTGAGCCCCGGCTCCGCCTGACGCAGGGCCTTCACCGCGGCGACCGAACCGACGTCCCCGGTGAAGCCGGCAGCGGCCAGCCGGGTGCGGACCCAGCGGGCACGCAGCCGGGTCTCCGTGGCGGCCGCGGTGGACTCCACCAGTGCGACGGCGCGTTCCAGGCCCGGGCGTTCCTCCGGCGAGGCCTCGGCCAGCGCCTGGCGCAGGGCCGCCGCGACCTCGTCGGTGTCCCGGATGGTCAGCACGAAGGTGTTCTTCCTGCCCAGTCCCGTGATTCCTGTCATGAGCGTCAGCCTGACGGCCATGGCCGGTGCGCGCCAAGCGACTTGAGGAGGCTCAGAGGTGCCGCCGACGCTCACCCGGCCGTCGGGTCCGGCGACACCACGCAGCGCAGCACCGATGAGCCGGCCGGGACGGCTACGACGACGCCGGCGTGCGGGAGGTGACGTCGATCAGGCGCGCCTGGCAGTCGACGGAGCCCCGACCCGGCTCGGCCCGGCTCGGCCCGGCCTCCGGAGGACGACGAGCTGCCGTCCCGGGACGCCGGGCATGTGCATGACCTCATGCCGAAGGTCCAGGTGCGGGGTCCTGCGGGGTGCTCGCGGCGGTCTGCCGTACCGCTTGACCGGCGCTTCTCACCGGCCGAAATCCATCTAGTCTTGTCGCATGAGCAATGGGACGCCTTTGGGTGATTTTCTCCGAGCCCGCAGGGAAGCCCTGAAGCCGCACGACGTCGGGCTCCCCGAACACGGACGACGCCGGGTACCGGGGCTGCGCAGAGAGGAAGTCGCGCTGCTCGCCGGAGTCAGCTCCGATTACTACATCAGGCTGGAGCAGGGGCGCGAGAACAGCCCGTCCCCCCAAGTCCTCGATGCCGTGGCGCACGCACTGAGGCTGGACGCCGAGGCCACCGACCACCTCAACCGTCTCTGCCTGACCGCCTCGCAACGCCCCCGCGACCGGGGCTCGGCGGACGTCAGCCGGCAACTGCTGGAGCTCATGGACGGATGGGACCGCACTCCGGCCTTCGTCGTGGGCCCGGCCCTCGACATCATGGCGGCCAACTCCCTGGCCACGGCGCTGCACAGCGGTTTCGAGAGGTTCGACAACCTCGCCCGGATGGTGTTCGTCGACCCGGCGGGACGTGACTTCTACCAGGAGTGGGAGCGGGCCGCGCACTCCTGTGCCGCCGAGATCAGGGCCGCCTACGGCCATGACCCCGAGTCCGCCCGCATCGCCGAGGTCGTGGCGGAACTGTCCGCCCGGAGCGAGGAGTTCGCCGCGCTCTGGCAACGGCACGACGTCAGGGGCAAGTCCCAGCAGGGCAAGCACCTCAAACACTCCCAGGTCGGGGACCTGCACATCAGGTCCGCGGCCTTCACGGTCAACGGAGCCCCGCACCAGCAGCTGGTGGTCTACCAGGCCGAGCCGTCCAGCCCGACGGCGACCGCCTTCGAGACACTGAGGGCCATGACGGCCCGCCCTCAGCCCGACCCGCCGAGAAGCGGCGCGAGAGCCTTGAGCAGATCTTCGGACCGCCGGTAGCGGAGGGCGGCCGTTCCGGCGTCGCGAGCCGCCACGACGTCGGCTTCGGTGTCGTCGATGAACAGGCAGCGGTCGATCGCGGCCCCGAGGCGTTCCGCGGCCGCGCGGTAGACCCTCGGATCGGGCTTCGCGACGCCGATGCGGGCGGTGTTCACGACCGCGTCAGCCGGATTCGGCGACCGGTCCCGGCTTCGCAGGTGCCTCAAGCCTTCGGCGGCGGTTCGCTGCCGTGTGCCGGCGGCGGTGCTGCCGGTTCCGGGGGTGCCGGTGAGGACGGCGGCCGGTGGTTCGGTGGCGAGCCGGGGCGGTGTGGTCGGGCGGGCACCGGTGTGCGGGCCGCCAGGTCCAGCAACTCGTCGACGGACCACTGGTCGTAGGCGTGCTCACCGTATTTGACGGCGAGCACGCGGCCGTCGGGTGCGAGGAGGAAGTCGGCCGGGAGGCCGAGCCGGCCGCCGTGCGGGCTGGTCGCGGGCAGGTGCTCCCGCCCGCGGAGAACCTCCCGGGTGCCGCTCAGGACCGCCCGGACGATGGGTCCCCAGGCGCGCGGGCCGAGCAGGGCGCGGGGTGACCGTTCCACGCCGAACTCCGCGTAGAGCCGCCTCGTCGGGTCGGCGACGACGGCGAACGGGAGCGCGGCCGTGTGCGGCAGCAGCTCCTCGGCAGGCGAGTGGAAGACCACGACCTCGCGCACACCCGCGGCCTCGATCTCCTGGTGCCGCCTTGTCACCGACCGCAGGTGCAGGTTGCAGACCGGGCAGCCGGCGAACCGCCGGAACTGGAGGTGGACCAGCCGGTCGGGGGCGGGAACGGCGACCTGGTCGCCGGAGACGGTGGTGAGGTCGCGCTCGGTCACGGTGGCGCCGGGCTCCACCGGACGACGGCTCATACGCATGGGATTCCCCCTCCGTAAGCGTACGGCATACGCCTACCAGCGTAGGCGTATGCCGTACGCTGTCAACCGTCATGCCGCGCCCGCGTTCCCTCACCCCCGACCGACTCGCCTCCGCCGCCCTCGCCGTCATCGACCGCGACGGACTCGCCGGGCTGTCGATGCGCGCCGTCGCCCAGGAGCTCGGCATGAGCACCATGGGGCTCTACCGGTACGTGCACGACCGCGAGGAGCTCGAAAGGCTCGTCGTCGAGCTCGTACTGGGCGGGGTGGACGCCGAGCCACCGGATCCCGCCGCGTCATGGCGCGAGCGGATCGAGGCGATGGCACGACGGCTGCGCGACACGGTGGGCGCCCATCCGGCGGTGGTCCCTTTGACCATCGCCCACCGGCACCGCTCCCTCGGTGTCCTGCGCTGGTCGGAATCCGTGCTCGCCGTCCTCACCGAGGCGGGGGTCGAGGGCGAACGGCGGGTCATCGCCCTGCGCGGTCTGCTCAGTTACGTCATCGGAGCGATCCAGCTGGAACACCTCGGCCCGCTGTCCGGTCCGGGGACGGCGGCCATCACCGAACTGCCGCCCACCGAGTTCCCGCACCTGACCGAGACCGCCCGGAGTGCCCGCAGCGTCGACCCGGACCGCGAGTTCCTGGCGGGGCTCGCCCTGCTGCTCGACGGCCTCGGCGTATGAGACGGCGCATGCGCGGCGGCGGCCGCGACAGCACGTCTGCCCGGCGAGGGGACGGCCGTCGGATTCGCCAGGACAACGGCTTCCCCAACCGGCTCAGGGCGCGTCGGTGAGAAATGCCAGGAGTTGTGCCGCGGTCTCGGCGGGAGCCTCCTCGGGGACGTAGTGGTCGCACGGCAGCGCCTGTCCGCGGACGTCGTCGGCGTAGCCGCGCCAGGTGTCGAGGACGTCGTAGTGGCGGCCGACGAAGCTGTGCGCTCCCCACAGGGCCAGTACGGGGGCGTGCACCCGGCGGCCGGCGGCAGCGTCCTGGTCGTCGTGGGCCAGGTCGACGGAGGCGGCGGCGCGGTAGTCCTCGCACGAGGCGTGGATGGCCGCCGGGTCGCAGAAGCAGCGCACGTACTCGCTCATCGCCCGCTCGCTGAACGGGGTGCCGCCGTGGTGGCGTGCTGCCATCCGGGCCCGGATCCAGAACTCGGGGTCCTGGCCGATGAGGTGCTCCGGGATGCCGTTGCCCACGGCCAGGAAGAACCAGTGGTAGTAGCCCGTGCCGAAGTCGGCGTCGGCGCGGCGGCCGACACCGGGAAGCAGGGGGGCGCTCATGCTCCGATCCCAGCAGAGCGTCGCGGGCCGCGTCCAAGACCAGGTGGCGGCCGTCCTTATAGGCTCGACCTATAAGGACGGGAGAGGGCGAGGTGACGGGTGATGGACGTACGGCAGCTGGAGTACTTCCTGGCCGTGGTGGACCACGGGGGGTTCAACCGCGCGGCCTCGGTGCTGTACCTGTCCCAGCCGTCCCTGTCCCAGGCCGTCCGGGCTCTGGAGCGGGATCTCGGCAGTGAGCTGTTCCACCGGATCGGCCGCCGGGCGGTGCTCACCGAAGCGGGCAGGGCGCTGATCGAACCGGCCAGGGAGGCGGTGCGCAGTCTCCAACTGGCGCGGGCCAGCGTGGAGTCGGTGCACGGCCTGCGCAGCGGGCGGGTCGACATCGCGGCCATGCCCTCCCAGGCCATCGAGCCGCTGACGGGCTTCATCCGCTCCTTCGCGCGGTCCCACCCCTCCGTGTCCGTGCGGGTGCAGGCCGCCTTCACGCCACGCGACGTGACGGAGATGGTGCGGACCGGCGCGTCCGAGCTGGGGCTCCTCGCGTCCCCGGTCGGCCTGGCCAACGGCGATGTGCGCACCTATCCGCTGTCCGACCAGCGGTTCGTCCTGCTGGCGCCTCCGGACGGCCCGTTCCCGCCCGGTGTGCCCGTACGCCACGACCAGCTGTCCGGTCACCGCCTGATCGCGGGGCAGCAGGGGACGGGGATGCGCAGGTTCGTCGACGACCTGCTGTCGGAGGGTGTCGCGCTGACCGTCGGGGTCGAGACCGAGCACCGGGTCGCCATTCTGCCGCTCGTCCTCGGCGGCGCGGGGCTGGCCGTGGTCACGGACTCGTGGCGCGGCTGGGCCGAGCGGTCCGGCGCGCTGGTCCTGGACCTGGAACCGGGCACGAGTCTGCACGTCGCCCTGGTCAGCCGACGCGCGCCGCTGACCCCGGCGGCCGCGGCCTTCCTGGACGACGCCCTCGCCGCCGACAAGAAGCGCCTTTGAGCAGCACCCATGAGCAGTGGCTGTGCAGCACCTATGAGCAGTGGCTATAAGGAGCGCCTATAAGGCACATGGGAGATCCGTCTTGGACGCGGGCGGGGCCGGGTTGCTGCAATCCCGGACATGACGAACCACCGCATCGCGCTGATCCCCGGCGACGGCATCGGCACCGAGGTGATCCCCGCCGCACGCCGGGTCCTGGACGCTGTCGCCGCTCAGCACGGCATCCGTCTCACCTACGAGTCGTTCGACTGGTCGTGCGAGCGCTACGCGCGCCTCGGCGCGATGATGCCCGAGGACGGACTGCGGCGGCTGCGCGGTCACGACGCGATCCTGCTCGGCGCGGTCGGCCACCCCGGCGTTCCCGACCACGTCTCGCTGTGGGGGCTGCTGATCCCCATCCGCCGCGGCTTCCAGCAGTACGTCAACCTGCGCCCGATCCGGGTCTTCGAGGGCGTCCCCAGCCCGCTGCGGGACGCCCGGCCCGGCGAGGTCGACCTCGTGGTCGTCCGGGAGAACGTCGAGGGCGAGTACGGCGAGATCGGCGGCCGCCTCGGGCGCGGGCTGCCGGAGGAGACGGCCGTCCAGGAGGCCGTGTTCACCCGCAAGGGCGTCACCCGGGTCCTGGACCACGCGTTCCGCCTGGCGGAGCGGCGCGGAAGGCACCTCACGTCCGCGACCAAGTCCAACGGCATCGTGCACACCATGCCCTTCTGGGACGAACTCGTCGCCGAACGGGCCGCCGACCACCCGGATGTGACGTGGGATCAGGAGCACATCGATGCGCTCGCCGCCAAGTTCGTCCTGGATCCCGCGCGCTTCGACGTCGTCGTCGCCTCCAACCTCTTCGGCGACATCCTCAGCGATCTCGCGGCGGCCGTCGTCGGCAGCATCGGGATCGCGCCCGCGGCCAACCTGAACCCTGAGCGCGACCACCCCTCCATGTTCGAACCGGTCCACGGCTCGGCCCCCGACATCGCCGGACGCGGCATCGCCAACCCGCTCGGCGCGATCTGGTCGGCCGCCCTGATGCTCGACCACCTCGGCCACCCCGAGGCCGCCGCCCGCGTCACGGACGCGATCGCGGCCGTGCTGGCCAGGACCCCGGTCCGCACACCGGACCTGGGCGGCACCGCGACGACCCGCGAGTTCACCGAGGCACTGCTCGAACTCCTCTGACCCCCGTCGGACTCCGCCGCCGCCTCCCCCGGGCCGGGGGTGGACAGGCGGGCGGGCCGACGGTCGCGGGGCCGTCGGTTCACGGGGTGACGATGGCGAAGTCCGGGTCGGGCATGCCGAGGCGGCCGACGAGTTCGGGGAGCCGGCCTGCGTCTCCGGTGATCTCGACGGTGTCGCGGGCCGCGAGTTCGGCGGGTTTGAGCGTGCCGAGCAGGAGAGCACGCAGGTCTGCCTCGGTGAGGGTGATCTCGACGTCCGGGTCGGCGGCGGCCGGTCCGGTGCCGGTGACGTGGGTGAGGACGCCGTTGCGCAGCCGCACGGTCACGGTGTCGCCCTTGGCGATGTGCAGGCGCACGGTGATGTCGGTGTCCCAGCTGCCCGGCCCGTCGACCCGGATGGCGAGCGCGTCGAGGAGCTGGTCCAGGGTGAGGGCCGCGATCACGTCCGGGGAGGCGGTGACGGTGGGGGTGCCGACGGAGCCGTTGCGCAGTTCGTAGGCGCCCATGAGGTAGAAGTTGCGCCAGGTGCCGTTCTCGCTGCCGTAGCCGAGCTGTTCGAGGGCGTCGGCCTGGAGTTCGCGGGCTTCGGCGTTGTCCGGGTCGGCGAACAGGACGTGGCCGACGACCTGCGCCACCCAGCGGAAGTCGCCCTCGGCGTACGACCCGCGGGCCCGGCGCAGGACTTCTGCGGCGCCGCCCATGAAGTCGACGTACCGCTCGGCGGCCTCGGTGGGCGGGTGTTCCCACAGGTGGGCGGGGTTGCCGTCGAACCAGCCCAGGTAACGCTGGTAGATCGCCTTGGTGTTGTGGCTGACGGAGCCGTAGTAGCCGTGGGTGTGCCAGGCCCGCTCCAGGGCCGGGGGCAGCTCCATGCGTTCGGCGATCTCCGGGCCGGTCAGGCCCTGGTTGAGCATGCGCAGGGTCTGGTCGTGGAGGTAGGCGTAGAGATCGCGCTGCTCGGAGAGGAACTCCACCACCCGCTCGCGGCCCCAGGTCGGCCAGTGGTGGGAGGCGAAGGCCACGTCCGAGGAGGCGCCGAACAGGTCGACGGCCTCGGTGAGGTAGCGGGACCACACGCGCGGGTCGCGGACCTGGGCGCCGCGCAGGGTCAGCAGGTTGTGCAGATTGTGGGTGGCGTTCTCGGCCATGCACAGCGCCGCGTGGCCGGGGAAGTGGATGTTCAGCTCGGCCGGGGCCTCGGTGCCGGGGGTCAGCTGGAAGACCATGCGGATGCCGTCGACCGTCTCCGTCTGCCCGGTGCGGGTGATGTGCGCGGTCGGCGGGATCAGGGTGACCGCGCCGGTCGAGGTGGTCTGCCCGAGACCCGCACCGACCTGCCCGCGCCCGCCCTTGGGCAGCGCGGCGCCGTACATGTAGGCGGCGCGGCGGCCCATCGCCGTACCGGCGTAGACGTTCTCGCTGACCGCGTGCTCCAGGAACCCCTGCGGGGCGAGGACGGGCACGCCGGCCGCCACGTCCTCGTCCGTGATGACACCGCGTACGCCGCCGAAGTGGTCGACGTGGCTGTGCGTGTAGAGGACGGCGGTCACCGGCCGGTCCCCGCGGTGGGCGCGGTACAGGGCGAGCGCGGCGGCCGCGGTCTCGGCGCACAGCAGCGGGTCGATGACGAGGATCCCGCGGTCGCCCTCCACGACGGTCATGTTGGACAGGTCGAAGCCGCGTACCTGGTAGATGCCCTCGGTGACCTCGAACAGGCCGTGGTCGGAGCAGAGCCGACTCTGCCGCCACAGGCTGGGGTTGGCCGTGGCAGGACACTCCCCGTCGAGGAACCCGTAGGCGTCGAGGTCCCAGACCACCCGCCCGTCGGCGTCCTTGACGACGCTCTCCGCGGCGGTGCCCAGGAAGCCGCGCCGTGCGTCCGCCAGGTCCCGGGTGTCGTCGAACGGGAAGCGCTTCAGGATGGCGTCGTTGGCCTGCGCGACGGCCGGTTCGGCGGGCCTGGCCTCGGTGTTCCGGGGCATCGGCAGCTCCCTCGCTGACGGCGGCAGGGCGTCGGCCGCCACCTCGGCGGACGCGACCGGTGCCACCCCACCCTCCCCCGCCGGCCTCACCCGCACGAGCGGGTCCACGCCGTACGAGTGAACAGGGTCCCGCCTGCCCTGCGGGCCCGGCTGCGGGAACCGGGCCAGTGTCCGGGGCGTCCTTCGTGGGCCGGTGGGCCGGTGGACCGGTGGACCGCAGCGGCCGGCTACTCGCCGGTGGCGCCGTCGATGGCCTCGCGGAGGAGGTCCGCGTGGCCGACGTGGCGGGCGTACTCCTCGATCACGTGCTCAAGGACGAACCTCACGTCGGTGTCACCGAACTCCGGGTTCGGCACGATGCGCGCGGGGTCGGCGGTCACCTTCGCGAACACCTGCCGCGACTCCTCGCACGCCTTCAGGTAGTCCGCGTAGACGTCACCGGCCGGCACGGCGTCCGACTCGTCGTACCACTCGCCACCGTCAGCGGTGACGTAGGTCCGATAGGGGAAGAAACGAGGCGTCGCGCCGGCCAACGTCCGCTGGAACCAGGCACGCTCGACCCCCTGCAGGTGGCGCATGAGCCCGAGCAGGGTCAACGCCGACGACCGCACCGGACGCAGCCGCAGCTGTGCGTCCGAGAGGCCCTCGCACTTCCACAGGAAGGTCGCCCGGTGGTAGTCGAGGTTCGAGGCGATCACCTCCGGCCACGGGCCCGACACCACGCGTCCGGGCCGGACGATCTTCTGGACCACGATGTCGTTCACGCTGGACCTTCCTCCCCGCTCGTCCTTCGAGCTCGTCCTTCGAGCTCGTCCTCCAAGCTCAACCTCCGACGGCACCTCGCGAGCACGTCCGCCCAGGAAGACCTCTCCTCGTACCGGAACTCATCGCTCGGCCCCCTGCCGGTTCCGCCCGCGCGTTCCCTGCACCGCGCCCGCCGTAAGGTGGGGCCGTGATCGCCGCGCAGCCCGCTCCCGGTACGGCCGGGGTCCGCCACCGCCGAGTGGTGCGGCCCGCCGTGCTGGTCGCCGTGCTGCTCGGGCTGTTCCTCATGCACGGCGGCCCGGCCGCGGGCGACGGCGGCTGCCACGGGACCATGTCCGAGATGGCGGCCGTACACCCGGCGCCCGCCGCGATGGCCCCGCACGGCTCCGGCCACGCCGAGGCGTCGGGGTGGAAAGCCGCCGAGCACGCGGACGAGGCCATGAGGGGCGCGTTGTGCCTGGCCACGACGCCTCGCTCCGAGATGCCGCTGCCCCCTCTCGCGGCGGTCGCCTTCGTTCTCCCGGCCGCACTTCTGCTGCCGTGGGTCCGGCGGGCGTACGGCGACGCGCGTCGCCGCGGACCACCGGCCGACGGGCGCGGCCTCCTGCTCCAGGTGTGCGTCGCACGGACGTGACAAGGCCTCCGGGCGCCGGCTCAGCGCCGCGGCCCGGCACAGGTCTCACGTTCACCCGCGCCGGTTCCCGGCGCCCACCTGGAAAGACACACCCATGTCCAAGCGTTCCCGGACGACCCGCCATGCCCTCGCGGCAGCCACCGCTGTCCTCACCGTGACACTCGCCGCCTGCGGCGCCGACACCGGCACCGGCACCGGCTCGGACCACGCCTCCGCCATGCCCGGCATGAACCACGGCAGCACGCCCTCCGCCCCGGCCTCAGGCGGCGCCATGGCGTCGATGCCCGGTATGGCCGGTGCCGCCACCGGCAACGGCCTGGCCGCCGCGCAGGACGGCTACCGGATGACCTCCACGACCGGCAGCCTCCCCGCCGGCAAGGCGGCCGGCTACCGCTTCGCCGTCACCGGCCCGGACGGCAGCCCGGTCACCGGCTTCGCCGTCGACCAGACCAAGCGGATGCACTTCTACGCCGTCCGCTCCGACCTCACCGGCTTCCAGCACCTGCACCCCGTCATGGCCGCGGACGGCACGTGGACCGCACCGCTGGCGGCGCTGCGGCCGGGCACCTGGCGGCTGTACGCCTCCTTCACCCCGGACAGCGGCACCGGCAAGGCAAGGACTTCGTCCTCAGCCGCACCGTGCAGGTCTCCGGCACGGCGATGGCCACTCCCCTGCCCAAGGCGTCCGGCACCACCACTGTCGACGGCTACACCGTGACCGTGCGGGGCGACCTGATGGCAGGCATGGCCCACCAGCTCACCGCCACCGTGTCCAAGGACGGCAGGCCGGTCACCGACCTCCAGCCCTACCTGGACACCTACGCCCACCTCACGGCCTTCCACGAAGGCGACCTCGCCTTCGCCCACCTCCACCCGGAGACCGCGGCAGACGGCGACCACGGCGGTCCGGCACTGACCTTCCACGCCGAGTTCGCCCAGTCCGGAAACTGGCGGCTGTTCCTGCAGTTCCGGACCGGCGGCCAGCTCCACACCGCGGCCCTCACCCTGCACGTCGGCTGACCGCCCTCCAGGCGGCGGCCGATCGTCCCTGTATCCCACATGTGACGTGTGTGGCAATATGTCATATGTGGCATTTGGTGCTGAAGACAGGCGAGAGGAGTGCACCATGATCGCCAAGCTGCTCGGCAAACTGTCCTTCACCCGCCACTACGGTGCGTACGGCGCCCACGAATGGAACGCGTACGCCGGAGACTGAGGACTGACCGTACTGCCGGCGGGCGTCCGTCCCTGGGCGCCCGCCGTTTCCCGGCCGTGCTGCCGACGACATCGGCCTGGACAGACAGGTACGAGAGCCAGGTACGAGAGCCAGGGACGATCTCATGGGCCGAAGCAACGAGCCGCCGCGGTTGCCCGATGGCAGCTTCGCGGCCTGGAGCCGCGACCGGCTGGCCTTGGCGCGGCGTGGCGCTGAGGAGTGCGGGGACGTCTGGGAGCTGGAGCCGGGTGTCTACGTGGCCGCCGCGGCCGGGCCGTGCGAAGCGGTCCTGCGCCGCGCACAGGACTTCCCGAAGGCGGGCTCGCCGCTCTTCCCGCCGTTGAAACGGTCGAGCGGAGCACCGACACCCGAGGAGCGTGCCTACGCTCACGCCGCCCGCATGCGCGGACTGCGTGCACAGGCGGTCGCGGCCCGGATCGGTGAGATCGCGCCCCGGACCGCCCGTTTCGCCGACCAGTGGCCCACGGACCAGGACGTCGAGATCCTGCCCCCGGTCCGGCACGCCCTGGCGGAGATCGGCGTGAGCTACCTCTTCTCCGAGGACGCTCCCGCCCTGCTGCCCCATGCCACCCAGCTGTTCCTGGCCCGGGAGGTGCTCGTACGCCCCTCGCGTTGGATGTGGCCGCGCTGGATCCCCACGCCCGCACGACGGTTCCGCACCCGGCAGCAAGTCGCCTTCACCGACGCTCTTCGGCCCGTCGTCCACCGGCGCCGTTCGTCGGGCCGGCTCGGTGACGACATGCTGGGACAGATGCTCCGTCCCTCCCCCCACCACGGCCTGCTGCCGGAAGAAGCCGTCCTAGACACACTGCCCGGAATCACCGTCGCCACCTTCGAGACCCCCTCCCGGGCAGCCGGCTGGATCCTGCTCCACCTGGCCCGGCACCCCCGGGCAGCCGACCGCGTCGCGGCCGAGGCCGGCTCGCTGCCCGCGGACCCGGCCGCGACGACCGGCGCCCACCTCGGCAGCCTGCAGTACACCCAGGCACTGGTGAACGAGGTGCTCCGGCTGTACCCCCCGAGCTGGCTGCTGACCCGGCAGGCCCCGCGCCGGACCCAGCTCGCCGACTACACCATCGACGCCGGGTCCACGGTTCTCGTCTGCCCTTACACCGCCCACCGCGACGCACGGGAGTACTCCGAGCCGGACCGGTTCCTGCCCGAGCGCTGGCTCCGTGATCCGGAGTCGGGCTCACCGGCGAAGCCCGGGGCCTTCCTCTCCTTCGGTACCGGGCCGCACGGCTGCGAGGGAACCGCTCTGGCCATGGCGATGCTGACGCTCCTGACTGCGCAGACCGCCCGCCGCTACCGCTTGAGCGAACCGCCCGGACCGGAACCCAGCCACCAGGTCGCCACCCTCGAAGGTCTCGCGACCGTCGGCCTGCGGCTGCGCGCCACCGTGCGCGGCTGAGAGCGTCCGGCTCCCGCTGGCGGACGGCTCACGCCTCGCCCGTCGGGTGGCGGCGGCCGAACTCGTCGGCGAGCATGCCCGTCATGACGAGGTCGTGGTGCCGGCCGGCGAAGAAGACGTGTTCCCGCAGGCGCCCCTCCTCGGTGAAGCCGAGCCCGCGGAAGAGCGCCAGTGACGCCTCGTTGTGGGCGAGGATCGCTGCCAGGCATTTGTGATAGCGCCGCTCGGCGAACATGAAGCGCAGCAGCAGCGTCAGGGCTTCCGCCGCGTAACCCTTGCGCCGGTGGCCGACGCCGATCATGACGTCACACTCGAACCAGCCTGAACGGGTGCCGGTGCGATGCGAGCCGACTGCGCCGACCAGTTCTCCCGTGACCGTCGCTTCCACCGCCAACCGGAAACAGTCGTCACGGCACTCGGCAACGGCCTGCTCCCTCGCCCAGGCACGGTAGCCCTCGGCGGACCGCGGCAGATCCAGCCGGCCCCCTCGCCGCCCGTCGTCGTCGGCGAAGCGCATGAACGCCGTCCAGTCGTCGGGTTCGACGGCGCGCAGGCGTACCAGATCACCGGTCCAGGACGATGCCATGCCCCATTTGATCACGCTGCCGTGCACGCGAGGGGCTGAGGCACACCGAGGGAGGTGTCGCACTGCGGGAAGGCCCTGTTGCCGACCGTCCCGACCCCGCCAACGGCCCGTTCACAGCTGCCGCTTAGCATCTCCGTGATGAGCGGCCGGACACAGCACGGGCGCCGCGGCGCGTGGCGGGCCACGCGGCCCGCGGTGCTGTGCCATGCCCTGGCCATGCTGCTCACGGCGCTGGTGATGTGTCTGGGCCCGGCAGCCCATGCCGCCGCCGACCTGGCCACGGCACCGATGACGGCCACGTCGACCACCCGGACGCCACCACCGATGACGGCCACGTCGACCACCCGGACGCCACCACCGATGACGGCCACGTCGGCCGCCCCGACGGCACCGGGCCATGCGGCCGACCACCACGCGGTAGCGGTGACGCACCCGGGCAACTGCCCCGCAGGTGGCGTCTGCTGTGCTCAGGACACGCGTGGTGTCCGGGCGGTGCTCCCCACGGCGGTCCAGCCCGCGTCCTCGGCTCTGCCCCGCGTCTTCAGCCGCCCCGGCCCGGCCGTCCTCGCCTGTTCCGTCGGCCGCGCGCCCACCCGCGGCACTCCCGATCTCCACGTCCTCCAGGTGCAGCGGACATAGCCGGACGCCGCGCCGTGCGCCCACGCGCACGGCGCACAGCGTCCGTTCATCCACCCTGCACCCACCGCCGCCCGACGACCCGGCCCGGCGGGGACGAGGAACACCCAGTCATGTCCAGGACCAGCAAGAAGCAGGCCGCAGCCGACCGCAAGGCCCGTATCGAGGCGATGCGCCGCGCCGAACGAGCCCGCGAACGCCGCAACCGCGTCATCACCGTCGCCCTCAGCACCGTCATCGTCGCCGGACTGGTCGGCTGGGGCGCCTACGCCGTCAACAACGCCGACCGGAAGAGCGAACAGAAGACCGCCGAGACCGCAAAGCCGATATCCGGCGAAAAGGTCTGGGACGCCAAGAAGCTCACCCGCAACCACGTCCAGACCAAGGTCGACTACCCCGAGAACCCGCCCGTCGGCGGCGACCACGCCCCGGCATGGATGACCTGCAACGGCGACGTCTACACCAAGGCCGTCCCGGACGAGAACGCCGTCCACTCCCTCGAACACGGCGCGGTCTGGGTCACGTACAACGACAAGGCGACACAGGCCGACCTCAAAACCCTCACGGACAAGGTGTCCAGGACCCCGTACACGCTGATGAGCCCGGACAGGACCCAGTCCGGAGCGATAACGCTGACCGCCTGGGCCCAGCAGCTCAGTGTGAGGACGGCCGCCGACCCGCGGGTCGAGCAGTTCCTCACCAAGTACGTGCAGGGCCCGCAGACCCCCGAGCCGGGTGCCGCCTGCACGAACGGGCTCACCGCGTCATGACCGGTACGACGCTCACCGCGCCGGACGCCACCGACCCCTGCGACGCGCGCAACGACCGCCCCGGGTGACAACACCCCTGCCCCCGCCGCCGGGCGAAGGCCCCGACCGGATTCCGGTCGGGGCCTTCCCTTCGTCATGTCAGCCCCGCGGTCGCTGCTGTCGCCGCAGCGCGTCCCGGCGTCTCCCGAGTTGCAGCGGGCCGTCCTACGGCGCGGCGTACCCGGGCACGGACGGCCAGCGCAGGGTCAGGACGACGGACTCGTCCTCCGCGACCCATGAGTGATCGACTCCCTGGCCCCAGACGACGTAGTCGCCCTGCTCCGCCAGGAGCACGCTACGGCCGGGGAACTCCACCCGGAATCGGCCTGAGACGAGGACCAGGAGAGCTGTGCGCGTCTCGCCCTTCACCCACTGCGTCCGCTGTTCGCCGCGTGCGTGGACTCCCCATTTGACCTCGACGGCGTGGCTGTGCCGGGGGTCGTCGTGCTCCTTGAAGTGACCCAGCAGCCATCCCCGGTCCGTCGCCGCGTCCTTGCCCGCGTTGCCCACGTACACGCTGTCTTCCATGCGTCCGAACGCTAACAGCCGACCGCCGGACGGCCCGAGGGCGCGGGCCGGGCCCGCTCACCGGAGGGTGTCGAGGAGCAGGCTCGCGGCCACCGCCGCGCCGTCGGTGCGGAGCCTGGCGCCCAGCGCCCCGGCACGGGCCCGCGTTCCGGGTGCCAGGGCCGTCTTGAACGCGACGCGCAGGGTGTCGGCGGATGGAGCCGGTTCGTCCAGTGCGGCGCCGATGTCCAGGTCCGCGACCCGGCCGGCCCAGTACGGGTTGTCCGCCAGCTGGAGAGCCACCACCACCTGCGGCACACCCGCCCGGGCGGCCGTCAGTGTCGTGCCCGCGCCGCCGTGGTGCACCACGGCGGCCACCCTGGGGAACAGACTCTGGTGGCTGACCTCGCCGACGGCGAAGCAGTCGTCCCGGACCTCGGGCAGGTCCAGGTCCGCCCAGCCGCGGGAGACGAGCACCCGGTACCCCTGGGCAAGGCTCTCCTCGACGGCCTTGCGGGCGATGTCCGGCGACGGGCGTACGCTGCCGAACCCGACGTAGACGGGCGGCTCCCCCGCGTCCAGGAACGCCACCAGTTCGGCCGGGAGCGGGCGTTCGTCCGGCAGGGTCCAGGCACCTGTCTGTACGACGTCGAGGCCCGGGACCGGCTGCCACGGTCCCAGGTCCGGGTCCGCCGCCAGCCACGGCCGGCCGGTGTAGACGTGGTCGCGGACGTTGTCCACGGGCGGCAGGCCGATCGCTGCCCGGTGGTTGTTGAGCGGCTCGCCGAACTGCGTGTTCACCTGGTGGGCGTCCAGCTCCCACAGCGTCAGGTTGTCGTTCGCCTCCGGCTCCGGCCAGCCCGGTCGCGGAGGCGGGGCATGGTGGGGCGAGGGCAGGTTGACCGCCGAGTAGCACGCGTACACGTAGCGGATGCCCGCGGCCTCGGCGACGGACCGCGCGGCGATCTGCGCCAGGCCGGCCGCCACCAGCACGTCGCACCCGTCGGCTGCCGCGGGGAAGACGTCGAACTGCGTGCCTACCATCTCGGTCCGGTAGCGGGACAGTTCCGCCGCCGAGGGCAGGGTCGTCCCCCGCATCAGTTCCCGCACCGGCGGCCCCACCGGCACCAGCTGCACGCCGAGCCCCGCCAGCCGCACCGCGAACTCCTCGTCCGGCGGGGCGCACATGCGCACCTCGGCGCCGGACTCCCGTAACCGTACGGCGAGGGCGACCAGCGGTTCGACATCACCGCGCGTCCCGTAGGTGGACAACAGCACCCGCATCCAGCGCCCTCTTTCGCTCTGTCTTCCCCTGCGTTTCGGCCCTTGCCGTACGTGTGTGGCACCGGAGGCAGCGGAGGTTCCGCGAGCACCGTGGTGCTGGATACCCAGGCACGCCGGGCTCCATGCGGGCGCGACGGCGGCAAGGCGGTCTTCCCGTACGGGGCGGGTGCGGAGCTACGGTGATCGCGAGCATGTCCGCACGCAACCTGCAAGGCGCGCAAGGTTCCCCGGTCGACGACAGAATCCGAGAGCCACTCCATGCATCGTTCTTCCGCGCCCGTCCCCGATGTCTCGATCATCCTGCCCTGCGCCGGATTCGGAACGCGTTTCAGTGCTCCCTATCCGAAGGAGCTGCACTGCCTGGCCCCCGGTGTCACCGTGCTGGACCGCAGCCTGGAGGCCGTCGTCGAACTGGCCAAGAGCGGCCTCAACGTGCGCGTGGTCGTCGTCTTCGGAGCACACAAACTCGACACGGTGGGGTATCTCGCACGGTATGCCAAGATCCTTCAGATGGTCTTCGTCTACCAGGACGAGGCGCTCGAACCAGGCCTCGAAGGCGCGATCCGCTCCGGTTTGCCGATGACCCGGGGGCCGGTCGCCCTGGTCCTGCCGGACATCGTCCTGACCGGCCCGGACAGTGCCGGCAGCCTTCTCGCCGCGCTGCGGTGCGTGGAGGTGACGGGGTGGAGCGTCGTGGCCGCCGAAGGGCGGGATCCCGGCACGCTGCAGCAGATGGGCGCGCTCGCGGTGGCCGAGGAGGGCGGCGTGCTGACCGTCGGGGCGGCCGCCGACAAACCGGTGGATCCGTCCGGCTTCAACGCCTTCTGGGGCATGGTGGCGGTCACCGAGGAGGAAGCGCACCGGTTACCCGACGTGGTGGGCAAGGGCGTGGACAGTCCGCTGGCGGGTGCGATCGCTCTCATGGTGGAGGGGATCGTCAACTACAACACCTCCGCGGGCTGATTCGTCCGGCCAAAAGCTGTCAGAGTCGGAGCTGTCGGAGCTGTCGGAGTCAGAGGTGTCCGAGTCCGAGGTGTCCGAGTCCGAGATGTCCGAGTCCGGGTGCAGTTGCCGTACAGGGAGGGCGTGCGATGGCGGATGGCGCGGGTGGCACGGAGCGCGGTGGCGGGGCCGGTGCCGAGCGGCTGCGGCTGGCGGCGGCCGACGCGGGGCGGGAGGCGTGGCGGCGCTGGGGGCCGTATCTGAGCGAACGGCAGTGGGGCACCGTGCGCGAGGACTACAGCCCCGACGGCGACGCGTGGTCGTACTTCACCCATGACCAGGCCCGTTCGCGGGCCTACCGCTGGGGTGAGGACGGCATCGCGGGCGTCAGCGACGACAAGCAGCGGCTGTGCTTCGCGCTCGCGCTGTGGAACGGCCGCGACCCGATCCTCAAGGAGCGGATGTTCGGCCTCACCAACGCCGAGGGCAACCACGGTGAGGACGTCAAGGAGTACTACTTCCACCTCGACAGCACGCCGACCCATTCGTACCTGAAGTTCCTCTACAAGTACCCGCAGGCGGCGTTCCCTTACGACGAGCTGGTGACCGTCAACCGGGGCCGCGGGCGCGGCGAGTCCGAGTACGAACTGCTGGACACCGGTGTCTTCGACGAGGACCGCTACTTCGACGTCTTCGTGGAGTACGCCAAGGCCGGGCCCGAGGACCTGCTCGTCGAGATCACCGCGCACAACCGCGGCCCCGACGAGGCCACGCTCCATCTGCTGCCGACGCTGTGGTTCCGGCACACCTGGTCGTGGGCGGGCGGCACCGCGGTGCCCGGTCTGCGGCACACGGACGGCGCGATCCTCGCCGACCACGAGGAACTCGGCACGCGGCGGCTGTACTTCGAGGCCGGGACGGAGACCCTGTTCACCGAGAACGACACCGACAACGAGCGGATCTTCGGCAGCCCCAACGCCACTCCCTACGTCAAGGACGGCATCGGCCGGTACGTCGTCGAGGGCGAGCAGGACGCCGTCAATCCCGCGCGGACCGGCACCAAGGCGTCCGTCCACCACGTGCTCACCGTCCCCGGCGGCGGCAGCGGCACCGTCCGCCTGCGCCTGACGGACGGTGAACTCACGGACCCCTGGGGGGAGTTCGGGCAGGTGATGGACGCCCGCCGGGCCGAGGCCGACGACTTCTTCGAGGGTGTCGTCCCGGACGGTCTCGGCGCGGACGAGCGGCGACTGGTACGGCAGGCGCTCGCCGGGATGCTGTGGAGCAAGCAGTACTACTACCTCGACGTGGAGCGCTGGCTCGCCGAGCACGGCGTCGATCCGCTCGCCGCCGACCCGCACGTCCGCAACAGCGCCTGGTACCACATGGTCAACGACGAGATCATGTCGATGCCGGACACCTGGGAGTACCCGTGGTTCGCGGCCTGGGACCTCGCCTTCCACACCATCGCGCTGTCCATGGTCGACATCGGGTTCGCCAAGTCGCAGCTGGAGCTGCTGCTGCGCCGCCTGTATCTGCATCCCAACGGCCAGATCCCGGCGTACGAATGGAACTTCGGCGACGTCAACCCGCCCGTGCACGCCTGGGCCGTCCTCTTCGTCTACGAGCTGGAGAAGCACCGCACCGGCCGCGGGGACCGCGCCTTCCTGGAGAACGCCTTCCAGAAGCTGACGAAGAACCTCACCTGGTGGCTCAACCGCAAGGACGTCGACGGCAACAACGTCTTCCAGGGCGGCTTCCTCGGCCTGGACAACATCGGTGTCTTCGACCGCAGCGCGCCCCTGCCCACCGGCGGCCACCTCGACCAGGCCGACGGCACCGCCTGGATGGCCCTGTACTGCCAGAACCTGCTGGAGATCGCCGTCGAGCTGGCGGCGGAGAACCCCGTGTACGTCGAGCAGGCGCAGACGCTGTTCGAGCACTTCGCGTGGATCGCGGTCGCCATGAACCGCATCGGCAAGGACAACGCGAGCCTGTGGGACGAGGAGGACGGCTTCTTCTACGACGTGCTGCGGCTGCCGGACGGCAGTGCGACCCCGCTGCGGGTGCGCTCCCTGGTCGGTCTCATCCCGCTCGTCGCGACCAGTGTGGTCGGCGCCTGGACCGACCAACGGTTCCCGGAACTCGTCGAGGGAGCCAAGGAGTTCGTGCGGCGGCATCCGGCCGTCGAGGGCCTGGTCGCCTCCCACGACGTCCTCGGGTCGGGCGCGGCGGGACGGCACCTGTTCGCGTTGTTCGGCGAGGACCGGCTGCGCCGGATCCTGGCCCGCATGCTCGACGAGGAGGAGTTCCTCGGCCCGCACGGCATCCGCTCCCTGTCCCGCCACCACGCGGCGCACCCCTACACGTTCGACGTGCACGGGGAGACGTACGGCGTCGGCTATCTGCCCGCCGAGTCCGACTCGGGCATGTTCGGCGGCAACTCCAACTGGCGGGGCCCGGTGTGGTTCCCGGTCAACGTCCTGCTGGTCCGCGCCCTGCTGAACCTGCACGCCTACCACGGTGACGGGTTCACCGTGGAGTGCCCGACGGGGTCCGGCCGGCAGCTGAACCTGTACGAGGTGGCCCGCGAGATCTCCGGACGGCTCACCTCGACCTTCCTGAGCGACGACGACGGCCACCGCCCGGTGCACGGCGCCCAGCCCAGGTTCGCCAAGGACCCGCACTGGAAGGACCTGATCCTGTTCTACGAGTACTTCCACGGCGACAACGGCGCCGGCCTCGGCGCCTCCCACCAGACCGGCTGGACGGGGCTCGCCGCGGTCACCGCCACCCTGTTCCACGTCGTCGGCGCGGGAGACTGGGGCGCCCTGCGCGAGGAGCCGCTGTCATGACGGTGATCTACGAGATCAACACCCTTGTCTGGCTGGGTGAGTTGAGCGGACGGTTCGGGCGTCCCGTCACCCTCGGGGACGTTCCCGGCGAGGTCTGGGACGAGGTCGCGCGGCCGGGCGTGGACACCGTGTGGCTGATGGGCGTGTGGGAGCGCAGTCCGGCCGGGCTGCGGATCGCCCTGAGCAACCAGGAGTTGCTCGCCTCCTTCCGTGCGGCGCTGCCCGATCTCACCGAGGCCGACATCGCCGGGTCGCCGTACTGCGTCCGGAACTACGTGGTCGACGACGCCCTCGGCGGTCCGGAGGGGCTGGCCGCGGCACGGGCCGAACTCGCGGCGCGCGGGGTGCGTCTGATCCTGGACTACGTCCCCAACCACGTGGCCCCCGACCACCCCTGGCTCACCGAGCGGCCGGACTGCCTGGTCCGGGGCACACCGGACGACCTGGCCCGCGCACCGGAGGCGTTCCTGGAGGCGGGCGGGCAGGTGTACGCGCGGGGCCGCGACCCCTACTTCCCGCCCTGGCCGGACGTGGTCCAGCTGAACGCCTTCAGCGAGCGGCTCCGGGCGGCGACGGTGGAGACGCTGGTGTCGATCGGCGACCAGGCCGACGGCGTGCGCTGCGACATGGCGATGCTCCCGATGAACGACGTGTTCGCGAAGACCTGGGGCGAGCGGGCGGGGCAGGTCCCCGCCGGGGACTTCTGGCCGTACGTCATCGGCCGGGTCCGGGAGCGCCACCCCGGCCTGCTCTTCGTCGCGGAGGCGTACTGGGACCTCGAACGGGCCCTCCAGCAGCAGGGCTTCGACCACTGCTACGACAAGCGGCTCTACGACCGACTGGTCCACGAGGACGCCGGTTCCGTCCGCGCCCACGTGCAGGCGGACCTCGGTTACCAGCGCGGGCTCGTCCGGTTTCTGGAGAACCACGACGAGCCCCGGGCCGCCGCCGCGCTGCCGGGCGACCGGGAGCGGGCGGCGGCCGTGGCCGTGGCCACCCTGCCCGGCGCGACGCTCTGGCACGAGGGCCAGTTCGAGGGCCGCCGGGTCCGCCTGCCCGTGTTCCTCTCCCGTCGGCCCGAGGAGCGGGCCGACACGTCCCTGCGCGACTTCCACGAACGGCTCGTGGCCGCCGTGGCCCCCGTGCGCGAGGGCGAGTGGCGGCTGCTCGACTGCACGGGCTGGCCGGACAACGACAGCCACCGCAATCTGCTCGCCTGGTCCTGGACCACCGACCGGGACCGCTGCCTCGTCGTGGTCAACTACTCCGGGGAGCCGGCCCAGGGGCGGGTTCCCCTGCCCTGGGACGGACTCCGGGGCCGCTCCTGCCAGCTGACCGGGCTGCTCGACGGGAGCACCTACGACCGGGCGGGCGACGAACTGGTCGATCCGGGGCTCTTCGTGGCGCTCGACGCCTGGCAGTGGCATCTGCTCTCGCTTCCCCGCGGCCCCGGTGGGGGCTGAGCGCGCAGTTCCCCGCGCCCCTTGCAAGGCGCGATTCAGCCGGTGTAGCCGGTCACGTCGGCGATCCAGGTGATGAAGTCGGCCGGGTCCTCGTCGGCGCCGTGGGCCGCGTCCCAGTACATGAGGGCGTTGACGTCGTCGCCGAGGTTCTCCAGGCTCAGGGCGAGGTTGCCGACGACGGTCAGCGCGGTGTCGGTGTCCTTGGTGCCGGTGCGGATCCACCAGTACTTGGCCCGGTCGTCGTTGCCTTCGCCGATGAAGTACATCGGGTTCATCATCTCCAGCTTGCCGGGGATGTCGCTGTCCAGGGACGAACCGCCGGAGCCGCTGGTGTCGTTGGCCAGGCTGTAGTCGGTGAAGTGCCGGGCCTCGGTGGTGTCGACGCCGAACTCGTTGTTCTCGCCGGCCGACAGGTCGAAGGCGTCGAAGGCCGGAGCGTCCTTGCCGCGGGACCCGACGTGGTCGAGGTAGTCGGACCAGGAGAACGTGGCCGCCGAACCGTCCCAGGTGATGAAGGTGTTGGCGGCCAGGTAGGTGGTCCGGTCGTCGTCCGACAGGTCCGCCAGGTAGCTGGTGGCGGCCGGTTCCAGGTAGGTCGCCAGGAGGTAGTCGTCGAGGTTGTCGGCCGTGACAGTGCCGTAGTCGTCCGCGGTCAGGCCGAGCCCGGACTGGTACGTCTCGAAGAGAGCTATCAGGTCCGCGGAGACGTCCTGGTCGACCTCCTCCCCGCTGCTCAGCGTGTTGCCGCCCCAGTTCCACTCGTAGGCGCCGTCGGCGTTCTCCAGGTCGGTGATGGGGCACCAGGCGCCGGTGGCGTAGACGATGTCGTCGGCGTCGGCCGCGCCGAGTTCACTGAGGTAGTCGTCGTACAGCGAACTGCCGCCGGAGGCGCCCAGCAGGGCCGACAGGGCGCCGCCCGCGCTGGTCCCGGCCGTGACGATCCTGTCGGTGTCGCCCGGGATGGTGCCCGCGTTGTACCGCACGTACCGGATCGCCGCCTTGAGGTCCACGATCGCCGCCGGGGCGGTGCCGTAGTAGTCACCCGCGGAGTCCACCAGGGTCCGGCCCCGCGCGCCCGGCTCCACCGCGACGTACCCGGCCGCGATGGCCAGTTGGGCCCGGCTGCTGCTGACGCCCGTGTTGGTCGACACCGAGGAGGGGAGGTAGCCGCCGATCGAGTTGGAGACGAGGATCGGGGCGTCGGTGGCGTCCACGGCGGTGCCGTCGATGGACACGGGGACGCTGACGGTCAGGCTCTGGTAGGTCTCGTCGACCGGGTCGGTGACGTAGGTGATGGCCGACCAGAAGTGGTACGTGACCTCCTTGTCGCCGTCGTCGGTGGAGATGGTCGTGGTGATCTCGGTGTACGCGTCGGGGTCGAAGGCCAGGGTGTCGGCCGTGGTCGCGCCGGACGCGGCGGTCGCCGCCGACGCGTTCGTGCCGCCGGCGAGCCCCGCCGCCGGAACGGCGACCGCTGCGGCGGCCATTCCCTTGATGAGGGCCCTGCGGTTCATCTTGTGCGTCATGTCGTGTCTCCTTCGAGAGCGCTGGTGCGGGTGCCCGGAGAGCTCTGAAACGGCTTCACGGGGCGCTTGTCTCGATCTCGGCAGCGAACGTAATCGACTGCCGACAATATCGTCGACAATTCCAGCGACTCCACGGTCAACCCATAGCGGCAGCTCATCGACCTGAGATTCCTGAAACGCACGCCGCGGGCCGCGGGCCGCGCGCGATGGTCAAGAGTGCGTCACATGAGCGCGGGGGCTGAGCGGACGGGGGCCGGCCGACGTACTGAAGGAGCAGGTAGACGCGACATCGACGAAGGGCACCTCCTTGATCCCGCGACGCATCGGTCCGAGCCTCGCTCTGGGGCTCGCCTCCGCCTTCCTGCTGGGGGCGTGCGGCTCCTCGAACGACAGCGGCACCGGCACCGCGGCGCCGACCGCCCCGGTCACGTCCGCCGCCTCGGACCCGGCGGTCTCCACGCCGGCCGCCGGCAGCAGCCCCGCGAACGGGCAGCCGGCCACCACCGCCGCCGTGCAGGCCAGGTCGGCCCAGGGTCTGGGCACCATCGTCACCGACGGGAGCGGGCTGACCCTCTACCGCTACGACAAGGACGAGCCGAACCCGTCCAAGTGGACGTGCTCCGGCGCCTGCACCAAGACTTGGCTGCCGGTGATCGTGCCGGAGTCCGTGCAGACCTCGGGGGTGGAGAAGAGCCTCCTCGGCACGGTCCACCGCAACGGCGAGACACAGCTCACCCTCGCCGGCTGGCCGCTCTACCGGTACGTCGGCGACACGGCGGCCGGGCAGACGAACGGCGAGGGCAAGGGCGGGGAGTGGTACGCCGTCACTCCCGCCGGCCAGAAGTCCACCGTCACGGGCTGACGGCCGGAGATCGGACCGCGGCTCCGGAACGGGCCGCGACGATCGATTTCCAGGACCTGTTCTTCTTGAACGGGATTTCGAAGAACCTGGAGAACAGCCACGCCGCGCATACGGAAAGCGGCAGGCCCACCGCCAGCGTGAACCAGAAGGTGGGCAGTCCTGGCGACACGAAATGCGGAGCCGCTCGGCGCAGCACGGCCAGGACGATCGGAAGATGGATCAGGTAGAGGCTGTAGGAGAATCCGCCGAGGGCGTGGACGGGGCGCGCGGTCAGGAGCCGTACGAGGACGGCGGGCTTTCCGGTGGCGACGGCGGCGACCAGCATCGTCATGGCGGGGGCGATGGCGAGATCGATCCAGAAGTAGTGGTTCACCGTCCAGACGGAACCCCGGACGGCACCGACCGCCAGGACCGGCAGGGCCGCCAGGACGGCGAACCAGCCCCACGGCAGGCGTCGCACCCTGTCCCCGGCGGCCACGACCCCCGCGCCCAGCACGCCCGCGGCGAACACCGGGGCGAGATGGGGAGCGAGCCAGTTGTCGCCCTCCACGGGGGTCCCGCCGGGCGCCGTCAGCCCGACGGCGACGACCGGGACCGTCACGCACACGGCCAGCAGCACGGCGCCCCAGCGCCGGCGGACGAACAGCAGCAGCGGGAAGAGGAGATAGAGCTCGGCCTCCACCCCGATCGACCAGAACGCGCCGTTCGGCGTCGGGGCGGTGACCACGTCCTGGGCGACCAGGCCGTACACCAGGACCGTCGCACCGGTGGGCGGCCCGAAGTGCGAGGCCGGCACCACGAACCACGAGATCACCAGGCTCAGGGCCAGTGCCGCCCAGTACGGGGGCAGGATGCGCCAGGCGCGCCGGCGCAGGAACTCGCCGACACCGGCCGTCCGCCAGCCGTGCCGCGCCGGGGAGATCGCCAGGGAGAACCCGGACAGCACCAGGAAGAAGACGACGGCAAGGCGCCCGAACATCAGCCCGCCCAGCCACGGCGGCGCCGAACTGTGCGGATAGCCAGGGAAGGTGTACAGCCAGCAGTGGAACAGGACGACGTACAGCGCCGCCAGGCCGCGAAGGCCGTCCAGACCCCGCACCTGCCGACGGACCCGCGCCGCGTCGCCGTCGCCGGTCCCGCCCTCCCCCCGGCGCACGGGGGCGGCCGGGTCGAGGGTGCTTCCGGCCGGGCGACTCGTCTCCACTGAAATGGCGCAACCCTTCCTCCGGGCACCGGCCGCCGCGCGCTTCGGTGCCGTCGGGCAGCACCGCGCCACCCCACGGCAACAGGTACGTGACCCCCGGCCGGGCCGTTCAACAGGGCCTCGCGGTGGCGGCTGCGCGAGGGGGGGCGGCGCGCCGTCTTACGGAGTCGTGACGTGCGGGCGTGGGCACGTGGTCCGGGGGCCGCGCGCGCCTAGCGTGGCCCCATGCGTGTACTGGTCACCGGCGGTGCCGGGTTCATCGGGTCCCATGTCGTCGAGGCGCTGACGGCGCGCGGGCACGAGGCGGTCGTGTTCGACGTCCGGGACGATCCGGGCGCCGACGTGCGCAGTCCGGTGGCGGTGGGGCGGGCCCTCGCGGGCGTGGACGCGGTCTGCCACCAGGCCGCGATGGTGGGTCTGGGAGTCGGGTTCGGGGACGCGGCGGAGTACGTCTCGCGCAACGACCTGGGCACGGCGGTACTGCTCTCCGCGATGGCCGAGGCGGGGGTACGCCGCCTCGTGCTGGCCGGGTCGATGGTCGTGTACGGGGAGGGCCGGTACGAGTGCCCGCGGCACGGTGTCGTACGGCCGGGGCCGCGCGCGGTCGCCGATCTGGACGCGGGGCGGTTCGAGCCGAACTGCCCGGTGTGCGGGGAGGAGTTGACGCCGGGGCTGGTGGGTGAGGACGCGCCCGTCGATCCGCGCAACGTGTACGCCACGACCAAGCTGGCCCAGGAACACCTGGCCGCCGCGTGGGCCCGGTCGACGGGCGGGTCGGCGGTGTCGCTGCGCTACCACAACGTCTACGGGCCGCGGATGCCCCGCGACACCCCCTACGCGGGCGTCGCCTCCTTCTTCCGCTCCGCGCTCGCCCGGGGCGAGGCGCCCCGGGTGTACGAGGACGGGCGGCAGCGCCGGGACTTCGTGCACGTCCGGGACGTGGCCGCGGCCAACGCGGTGGCGCTGGAGGCGGACTCCGCGCCGGGTGCGCTGACCGCGTACAACACCGGAAGCGGTGAGCCGCACACCGTCGGCGAGATGGCCCGCGCCCTGGCCGAGGCGCACGGCGGACCGCTGCCGGTGGTCACCGGGGAGTACCGGCTGGGCGACGTACGGCACATCACCGCCGACTCGTCACGACTGCGGGCCGAACTGGGCTGGAAGGCCGAGGTCGGGTTCGCCGAGGGGATGCGGGAGTTCGCGCGCGCCCGGTGAGGGCCGGGACACGGGTCGGCGGGCCCCCGCCACGGGCCGGAGGCCCGGAGGGACCGGTGCCGCCACCCGTGACACGGACCGGTGGTGCTGCCCGCGATCAGGAAGCGGCAGCGGGCAGCACCACCTCGAACCGGCAGCCGCCGGGGATGTTGTGCACGGTGGCCTGCCCGTGGTGGGCCTCCACGATCCCGCGCACGATGGCGAGGCCGAGGCCGGCTCCGGCCGGCGGGGTCCGGGCGTGGGTGCCGCGCCAGCCGGTGTCGAAGACGCGGGGCAGGTCCTCCTCCGGGATGCCGCCGCAGCCGTCCGTGACGGACAGGACGACGGCACCCTCGGCCGACCGCTCGGCGGCGACCGCGACCGTGCCGTCGGGCGGCGTCCGGCGGATGGCGTTCACCAGCAGGTTGCCCAGCACCCGGCTCATCTCCTTGCCGTCCACCTCGACCGGCACCTGCTCCACCCGGTCGCCGACCAGCCGTACGCCGTACTCCCGGGCCAGCGGGTCCACGCCCGCGAGGGCGTCGCCGACGAGGTCGTACACCGACATCCGGCTCGGGCTCAGCGCGAGCGTGCCGGCGTGGATGCGGGAGAGTTCGAAGAGGTCGCCGACCATGTCGTTGAGGCGCTCGACCTCGGTGCGGATCTGCTTGTGATAGCGGTCGGGGTCGGTGGCGACGCCGTCCTCCAGGGCCTCCGACATGGCACGCAGACCGGCCAGCGGGGTGCGCAGGTCGTGCGAGATCCAGGCGACGAGTTCCCGGCGCGAGGTCTCCAGCGCCCGTTCCCGCTCCCGGGACTCGGCGAGCTTCGCGCTCGTCGCCGCCAGCTCGCGGCTCACCTCGGCCAGTTCGGCGGTGGCCGGGACCGGCGGTGCGGCGAAGTCGCCGTCCTCGCCGAACGAGCGGGCCGCGAGGGCGAGTTCACGGCTGCGGGCGACGACCCAGCGGCCCAGTATCAACGCGGTCGCGAGGGACACCGCGGCCGCCATCGCGACGACCGTCGTCACCACCGAGAGGTCGTGCGAGGAGAGGAACATCGCCCAGGCGACGGCCAGCGTGCCGGCCAGCATCGCGACCACGCCGACGGCGGCGACCACGGTGAGGGACGCGGTCAGCGAGCGGCGCCGCAGCAGGCGCAGCGCGGCCGCCCCGAGCAGTCCGGTGCCGGCGGCGCCGGCGAAGGCGTACAGGGCGATGAGGAAGGTGTCGCGCATGGTCAGGCCACCCCGTCCCGGCTTTCCTGGCCGCCCTGGCCGCTCGGCTCGAAGCGGTAGCCGACGCCCCAGACCGTCTGGATCAGCCGCGGCCGGGCCGGGTCGTCCTCGACCTTGGCGCGCAGCCGGCGGACATGGACGGTGACGGTGGACAGGTCGCCGAAGTCCCAGCCCCACACCGCGCGCATCAGGTCCTCCCTGCCGTACGCCCGCCCCGGGTGCCGCAGGAAGAACGCGAGGAGGTCGAACTCGCGCAGGGTGAGGGCGAGTTCGGCGCCGTCCTTGGTGGCGCGGCGGGCGCCGGGGTCGAGGGTGAGCCCGGCGGACGAGAAGGACCGGTCGGCGGGGGCGGGGCGGCTGCGGCGCAGCACCGACTCCACCCGAAGGACCAGCTCCCGGGGGCTGAAGGGCTTGGTGACGTAGTCGTCGGCGCCGACCTCCAGGCCGAGGATCCGGTCGTCCTCGTCGCCGCGCGCGGTGAGCATGATGACCGGCACGGGGGCGTGGCCGCGCAGCCGCCGGCAGACCTCCAGGCCGTCCATGCCGGGCAGCATCAGGTCGAGCACGACCAGGTCGGGCCAGTGGGCGGCGGCCCGGGTCAGGGCGGCGGGACCGTCACCGGCGTGGTCGACCAGGTACCCGGCGCGGTCCAGGTACCCGGCGACGATCTCGGCGACGGTCGGGTCGTCGTCCACGACCAGGACCCGGGCGGCACCTGCGGTGGCCTGGGCGCCGGCCTCGGCCCCGGCCTCGGTGAGCTCGTACGGCTGCTGCATGCCTCCACCCTCGCACCGGGCCGTCGCGGGTGTCGCGGGCGGGCGTGGACTCGGGGTGGGACGTTCGCGTTTCGTAAGAAACCCGGGAGGCGGGGGCGGCTGCGGCGCCGGGCGCCGACGTCCGCGTTTCGTAAGCAGCCGAGGCCCGATATGTCCGGTTCATGTTCGTAGGGTGAACGCCGTGACCACCTCACCTTCCTCCCCCTCTCCCTCCCCTTCCCCTTCTCCGGCGACGGACGTGGACGTCGTCCTGCCCTGCCTGAACGAGGCGGAGGCGCTGCCCTGGGTGCTCGGCCGGATCCCGGCGGGCTGGCGCGCCCTCGTGGTGGACAACGGCTCCACCGACGGCTCGGCGGACATCGCCCGGGCGTACGGGGCGACCGTCGTCCACGAGGCGCGGCGCGGCTTCGGCGCGGCGTGCCACGCGGGGCTGACCGCGGCGACCGCCGGCATCGTCTGCTTCTGCGACTGCGACGCCTCGCTCGACCCGGGGCTCCTCGTGCCGTTCGTGCGGGAAGTCCTCGACGGCGAGGCGGACTTGGTGCTCGGCCGCCGGCGTCCCGAGGGGCGGGGCGCGTGGCCCGCGCATGCCCGCGCGGGGAACCTGGCGCTGGCCCGGATGCTGCGGCGCCGTACGGGGTTGCGGCTGCACGACCTGGGGCCGCTGCGGGCGGCCCGCCGCGAGGCGCTGCTCGCGCTGTCGCTCGACGACCGGCGCAGCGGGTATCCGCTGCAGATGGTGGTGCGGGCGGCGGACGCGGGGTGGCGGATCGCCGAGCACGATGTCGCGTACCTGCCGCGCACCGGTACGTCCAAGGTGACGGGGACCTGGCGTGGCACGTGGCAGGCCGTGCGGGACATGAGCCGGGTGCTGCACGAGCCACCTCGGGTGCGGGCCGGTGGGGGCTGATCGCGCAGTTCCCCGCGCCCCTGAAGGGGCGCACTGCCCAACCGTGTCTCACATGACTGCGGGCAGTCGTGCCGCTGGGGCGGCACGGCTGGGCGCGGCGGCACCCGGCAAGCGCCGGTGAGCGTCCCCACCCCCCGCACCACCCTCACCCTCACCCCCAAGGAACCCCCATGACCACCCTCCTCGTCATCGCCAAGGAACCCCGCCCCGGCAGGGTCAAGACCCGGCTCACCCCGCCCTTCTCCCCCGAGCAGGCCGCCGCCCTCGCCGAGGCGTCGCTCGCCGACACCCTGGACGCGGTGGCCGCGACCCCCGCCGCCCGCCGGGTCCTGGTCCTGGACGGCGCCCCCGGCCCCTGGCTGCCGCCCGGCTTCGACGTCGTACCGCAGTGTGCGGGCGGGCTGGACGAGCGGCTCGCGGACGCCTTCGCGCACTGCTCCGGCCCGGCCCTCCTCATCGGCATGGACACCCCGCAGGTCACCCCGGCCCTCCTCAGCGTGGACTTCGCGGCGTGCGACGCGTACTTCGGTGGCGCCGAGGACGGCGGGTTCTGGGCGCTGGGGCTGGCCGACCCGGACCCGGCCCTGCTGCGCGGGGTGCCGATGTCCACGCCGGAGACCGGCGCCGTCCAGCGGCACCGCCTCGTCGGCGCCGGGCTGCGGGTGTGCGACCTGCCCCGGCTGCGGGACGTGGACACCGCGGCCGACGCGGCCGCCGTCGCCGCCCTCGTCCCGCACGGCCGTTTCGCCGCCCTGCTGGCCCGGTGCACGGCGCACAGCGGGACGGGCCGCCGATGACCACCTCGCCGGCCGTCCCCTGGACCGGCGCCGACCCCTACGCCGCCGCCCTGCGCGCCGGGCACGGCCCGCTGTTCCTGCGCCGCGCCGACGGCTGGCTGCTGCCCCTGGAGGTCGAGCGCTGGTGCGCGGGGGCCGACCCGGTCGACCGGGCGGTCCTCGACCGCTGCGAGGGCGCGGTCCTGGACGTCGGCTGCGGCCCCGGGCGGCTGGTCGCCGAACTCGCCGCCCGGGGCCGTACCGTCCTCGGCATCGACGTCAGCGCGGCCGCCGTCGACCACACCGTGCGGCTCGGCGGCCAGGCCCTGCGCCGCTCGGTCTTCGAGGCGCTGCCCGGCGAGGGCCGCTGGGGCACCGTCCTGCTCATGGACGGCAACGTCGGCATCGGCGGCGACCCGCACGCCCTGCTCGGCCGGGTGGCCCGGCTCCTCGCCCCCGGTGGCCTGCTGATCGCCGAGACCGCGCCGGTGGACGTCGACGAACGCGCCGACGTCCACCTCACCGACGCCCACGAGGCCGTCGGTGCCCCCTTCTGCTGGGCGCGGCTGGGCACCCCGGCCCTGCTGCGGTACGCGCGGGGCTGGCAGCCGGAGACTCAGTGGGCGACCGGCGGGCGCCGCTTCGTCGCCCTGCGCAACCGCCAGGCCAGCAGCAGCGCCGAGCCGCCGAAGAGCACCGCGGTGATCAGCAGCCAGCGGAGCAGGAAGCCGTCCGGGGACCGGCCGGTGGCCGACCGGTAGTGCCCGGCCACCATCCCGCTGATCAGCGGGAACCACACCAGCAGGAGCAGCGCGGAGAGCGCGGCCGGGACCCGGAGGTACATCGTCCGCTCCCGGCGCCCGGCGGCGCCCAGCCCCCGCGTCACCGCCCGGTCGGCCAGCGAGTACAGCGGCAGCAGGACGAGGTCGTGCAGCAGCGCCGCCCCCACCACCCACAGCGCCACGCCGAGCCAGTCGCCGGCCAGCAGCCGTACGCCGGCGTAGGCGGCGAGCGCGAACGAGCAGGCCAGCAGGAGGATCTGAAGGGGGCTGCCGATGACGGGGCGCGGGCGCATCACAGGTCTCCGAAGGTCATCCGGGCCACCCACTTGGTGTTGAGGACACCGGGTGCGGCGGGCACGATCACGCGGGCCGGGTAGCCGTGGTCGGGGGACAGGTCCTCGCCGTTCACCTGGAGGGCGAGCAGGGAGCGCGGGTCGGCGACCTGGTTGGCGCGCAGGGCCGCGCGGCGGAAGGCGCCGTGCCGCTGGACGGACTCGACGAGCACGTCCGGCGGGTCGGTGTCGTAGCCGACGAGCGCGGCGAGGTCGCGCAGCCGCACCCCGCGCCACCACTGGTCCGCGGTCGACCAGCCCTCGACGCAGGCGATCGGCAGCGCGGCGCTGTGCAGCGGCAGCCGGAGCAGTTCGGTGCGGCTGAGGCGGACCGTCCGGCCGTCGCGTCCGGTGACGACGAGCCGCCATGCCTCCTCGCCGGTCTCCCTCGCGTCGATCCCGGCGTACGCGGCCGTCTTGTTGATCTGGAAGCCGTTCGGGCCGCTGCCCGGGTCGGCGCCGCCGTGCGGTGCGAGCAGCGCGGTGCGGCGCCATACGCCCCCGATGCTCTGCCCCGCCGTCGTGACGAGCAGCAGCAGGGACGCGCCGCCCGTGAACCACAGCGCCCCGCGCCGGGAGACGGTGGGCGCGTCCGGCCGTGGGGCCGCCAGATCCCCCTCGTCCCGCTCGTCCCGGTGCTGTCGGCGTTCCCGGACCGCCCGCAGTGCCGTCGGCGTCTTGAGTGCCGCGTGCGCCAGGAACGCGGCGAAGAACACCCAGGCGCCGTAGAAGTGCAGGGGGTAGAAGGAGCCGGGGAAGACGTAGTCGAGCTGTACGTTGAGGACGCCGGTCGTGAACTCGAAGAGGCCGCCGCCGACCAGCAGCAGCAGTGAGATCCGCTCCAGGGCGTGGGCCACCGAGCGGGCCGGGGGCAGCGTGAACAGCTTGGGCACCACCGACCACAGCTTGGCCAGCAGCACCGGGATCAGGGCGATGCCGAGGGTGACGTGCAGGCCCTGGGTGACCCGGTAGAGCCAGTACGGGTTCGTCGGCCAGGAGAAGAGGTAGAAGCCGAGGATGCCCTTGTCCGGGGTCTGGTCGTTCACCGGGGCCAGGTCCGGGTTGTACGCGGCGTACGACACCAGTCCGGTCACGAACAGCACGGTGACGCCGACGAGCAGCACCAGGCCGAGCACCGAGGTGAACCAGGTGCCGCGCAGCGGGCTGCGCCAGAAGCCGGGTGAGGTGGGGAGCCGTGGATCGTCGTCTCGCATGATTCGACCGTAGGCCGGGGAAACCCCCGGAACGGGCGCGCAACCCATGACGAAAGTCTGACGTCAGCCGCCTGATCCACACTTCGGCGCGGTCGCCGACCTAGCGTTCCGGTGTGACCCGCGCCCCGCACCGTGACCGGCAGCCGCATCCGTCCGCCGGTCTCCCCGCCGATCTGCTCGCCGTCCTCGCCGCCGCCCTGCTGGTGCTCGTCGCCGTCCTGGTCGGCAGGCACCTCCAGGACACCTACCGCGTCCTGTTCGTGCACTGGCCGCCGCTGTTCGCCGACTGGGACCCGCACGTCGGGCCGGGCACCCCGGCCGCCGTGCTGGTCGCGGTCGCCGTGGTGGTGTACGGGCCGAACCTGGCCCTGCGGCTGCCCTGGCGCGGGCTGCTCGGCGCGGCCTGGGGCGCCTGTCTGGCCTGGACGTGGTCGCTGGCGCTGGTGGACGGCTGGCAGCGGGGCGTGGCGGGCCGGCTGACCAGCCCGAACGAGTACCTGACGGTCATCGGCCGCTTCCACGACATCCCGGCGACCCTGCGGGACTTCACCCACCACATCGTGAGCGGCGCCCCCCAGCCCTGGCCGGCGCACATCGCCGGGCATCCGCCGGCGGCCACGCTGACCTTCGTCCTCCTGGACCGGATCGGGCTGCGCGGCGGCGGCTGGGCGGGGGCCTGGTGCATCACCGTCGGGTCGACGGCCTGTGTCGCCGTGCTGGTCGCGGTGCGGGCGCTGGCCGACGAGCGGCTCGCCCGGCGGGCCGCGCCCTTCCTGGTCATGGCCCCGGCCGCGGTGTGGGTGGGCGCCTCGGCGGACGGGTACTTCGCGGCGGTCGCCGCCTGGGCGGTGGCGCTGCTGGCGCTCGCGGTGACCGGCCGGTCCGTGGCCTGGGCGGCGGGTGCGGGGCTGCTGTATGGCCTGACCTGCTACCTCTCGTACGGCCTGACGCTCTTCGCGCTGATCGGGGCGGCGGTGCTGGTGCTCGGCCGGCGCCGGGTCCGGGCCCGCCCTGTCGTCCTCGCGCTGCTGGTGGCCGGGGCGGCGGTGGTCCCGCTCGTGTTCACCCTTGCCGGGTTCGACTGGTGGCAGGGGTACCGGCTGCTGGTCACCCGCTACTACCAGGGCGTCGGCGGGACCCGGCCGTACGGCTACTGGGTGTGGGCCAACCTGGCCTGCACGGTGGTCATCACGGGCCTGGCGACGGTGGCCGGGCTGCGGCGGGCGGGTGCCGTACTCGTCCACCGCCGCACCGCGCCCGCCGCGCACAAGCGGCTCGCCCTCCTCGTGGGCGCCGCCCTGCTGGCCCTCCTGCTCGCCGACCTGTCCGGGATGAGCAAGGCGGAGACGGAGCGCATCTGGCTGCCGTTCGCGATGTGGCTGCTGCCGGCCTGCGCGTTCCTGCCCCGGCCGCGCGCCTGGCTCACGGCACAGGCGCTGCTCGGGCTGCTGCTGAACCATCTGCTGTTCACGGGCTGGTGACCCGGCCGGCGGGTGGCCGGCCCGGCGACCCGTCAGATCCCGGGGCGGGGCAGCCCGTTGCCGACGGCTTCGCGCGGCGGGGTGACACGGTCGGCGCCGACGCCGGGGCCGGCCGCCGCGAGCGGGGTCCCGGCCGCCGCGGTGAGGCGGAGGAGCAGGCGGGCCAGTGCTCCGTCGTCGTCGGTCTCGTCGAGCAGGCGGGCCTGGTCCGCGCGGACGCGGTGGGCGGTGCGCCGGTGCAGCTCCTCGCCGCGCGCGGTGAGGTGGAGCAGCACGCGGCGCCGGTCGTGGGGGTCGGGGCGGCGGTGGACGAGGTTGTCCGCGACCATGCGGTCGACGAGCTTGGTCAGGCTGGGCGCCGGCATCAGGGCGTGGTCGGCTATCTCGGACATCGGGTGCCCGCGGCCGTCCCCGACGAGCGACAGGACCCGCCACTCCTCGACCGTGCAGTCCTCCTCGGCCAGCACCGCGGCCAGCCGCCGCACGACCCGCCGCTCGGCATGGCTGAGGAGGTGGGCGAGGTCCGGCGAGGAGGGTACGGACGGCATTGCCGGTGTCCTTCCGGTAGGTCTACTGTGCGCGCAGAATACGAGTCTTGGCGACGGCGCCGGGGCCCGGGACCGGAATCCGCGTTCCCCATGCCCGCACGGAGGTGGCCGATGCGTCCGGCGCCGCCGCACGACGGGAGCGGCACGCTGCTCCTCGCCCTGGTCGTGCCGTTGCAGGGGCCGGCGGGGGTCCTCGGGCCGTCGTGCGAGTCGGCCGCGCGGCTGGCCGTGGAGGAACTGAACGCCGTGGGCGGGGTGCTGGGCCGGGAGGTCCGGCTGGTCACGGTGGACGGCGGGGCGCCGCCGGCCCGGGTCGCCGCCGAGGTCGGGGCTCTGGTGTCGCTGGGCGCCGTGGACGGGGTGGTGGGCTGGCACACCTCGGCGGTACGGCAGGCACTGCTGCCACGGATCGCGGGCCGGGTGCCGTACGTGTACACCGCGCAGTACGAGGGCGGCGAGCGGACTCCCGGCGTCTTCCTGACCGGTGAGACCGACGTCGCCCAACTGCTGCCCGCGATGCGGCTGCTGGCGGAGGCGGCCGGGGTGCGGCGCTGGTGCACGGTGGGCAACGACTACGTGTGGCCCCGGGTGACCGCCCGCACCGCACGGGCGTACGCGCGGGAGTGCGGCGGGCGGGTGCGGGACGAGGTGTTCGTGCCGCTGGGGACGGAGGAGTTCGGTCCGGTGCTGCGCCGCATCGAGCGGTGCGAGGCGGACGCGGTGTTGATGCTGCTGGTGGGGGCCGACGCGGCCCGCTTCAACCGGGCGTTCGCCGGATACGGGCTGCACCAGCGGTGTCTGCGGCTGAGCACCCACATGGACGAGAACATCCTGCTGGCCACCGGCGCGGACGGCACCGACGGGCTGTGGGCGGCGGCCGGTTTCTTCGAGACCCTCGCGACCGCCGAGAGCCTGGACTTCGGCGCCCGCCACGCGGCCCGGTTCGGCGTGCACGCCCCGGTGGTGGGGAGCCTAGGCGAGTCCTGCTTCGAGGGGGTACGGCTGCTGGCCGCCCTGGCCGAGCGGGCCCGGTCGCTGGACGTACGGGCGATGTGCGCGATCGGGGACGCGGTGTCGTACGAGGGTCCGCGGGGCGTCGTACGGCTGCGCGGCAACCATCTCGCCCAACGGCTGTACCTGGCGCGGGCGGACGCCTTCGACTTCCATGTCGTCGCCCAACTCTGAGACGCACAGGCCACTTGCCGATACTTCCCATGGGAAGTATCAAGCTTTGTCTTTTAAAGCGGGTGAAACGTTCGGGAAACAGCGCGCCGCGACTCTTCCGTGCAAACGACCGGGGACGAGAGAGGGAAGAGTCGTGACGGAGATCGTCGGGAAAGAGGCGCCACCGGCCGTGGCGGACGGCGGGACGGACGGCAGCACGGGCAGCGGCACGGACGGCAGGCGGACGTACAACGACTGGGCGCAGAACGACACGCTGGAGGACTACTCGCTGCGCTACGCGCCGAAGTCCTTCCGCCGCTGGACCCCCTACGTGGTGGCCACCACCGCGCTGGGCGGCATCGCGTACCTCGCGGACTTCGCCATCGGCGGTTCGATCGCCATCTCCAACGGTTTCTCCAGCGCGATGGTGGCGATCCTGACCGCGGCCGTGGTCATCTTCCTCACCGGCATCCCGATCTCGTACTACTCGGCCAAGTACTCGATCGACATGGACCTGTTGACCCGGGGCGCGGGCTTCGGCTACCTCGGCTCGACGCTCACCTCGGTGATCTACGCCAGCTTCACCTTCATCTTCTTCGCCCTCGAAGGCTCGATCATGGCGCAGGCCCTGGAGCTGGGCCTGCACATCCCGCTGGCCGTCGGCTACCTGATCTGCTCGGTCATCATCCTGCCGCTGGTCATCTACGGCATGACGGCGCTGTCGAAGATGCAGGTGTGGACGCAGCCGGTGTGGCTGGTGCTGATGGTGGCGCCGTTCGTGTCCATCGCGATCCAGGAGCCGGGCAAGTTCTCGCAGTTCACGCACTTCGCGGGCAACTCGCCCACCGGGTCGGGCATCAGCATGCTCGGAGTGGGCGCGGGCGCCGGTGTGGCGCTGTCGCTCATCGCGCAGATCGGCGAGCAGGTGGACTACCTGCGGTTCATGCCGGACAAGACGCCGGAGAACGGCCGGAAGTGGTGGGGCGCGGTGCTCAGCGCCGGTCCGGGCTGGGTGGTGCTCGGCGCGGCCAAGCAGATCGGCGGCGCGTTCCTCGCCTTCTACATCGCCGGCAGCGTGGGCCTCGCCAAGGCCAACGAGCCGATCCAGCAGTACGTTTCGGGCTTCAAGACGTTCGCGGCGCCCGTCGCGCTGGGCCTCGCCACGTTCTTCGTGATCCTCTCCCAGGTAAAGATCAACTCGACGAACGCGTACTCCGGTTCGCTGTCCTGGTCGAACTTCTTCTCCCGGCTGACGCACCGTCACCCCGGGCGCGTGGTCTACATCTTCCTCAACGTCGGCATCGCGCTGGCCCTGATGGAGGGCGGCGTCTTCGGCTTCCTCAACACCGTGCTGGGCTTCTACTCCAACGTGGCGATCGCCTGGATCGGCGCGGTCGTCGCCGACCTGGTCATCAACAAGCCGCTGAAGCTCAGCCCGTCGTACATCGAGTTCAAGCGGGCCCACCTGCACAACTTCAACCCGGTCGGCTTCGGTTCGATGCTGATCGCGTCGGCGGTCTCGATCGCCGCCTACTTCAATGCCTTCGGGGCGTACGGCAAGGCGTACTCGCCGTTCATCGCGCTGTTCCTGGCGATGGTGCTCTCGCCGCTGTTCGCGGTGCTGACCAAGGGGAAGTACTACATCGCCCGCGTCGACGACCTCGCGGAGCCGCTGCTCGGCCCGGACGGGCTGCCCTCGGCGGTCACGCTGACCTGCACGGTGTGCGCGACCGACTTCGAGCGGCCGGACGTGGCCAACTGCCCGTTCCACTCCGGGGCGATCTGCTCGCTGTGCTGCAGCCTGGAGAAGGACTGCCACGACTCCTGCAAGACCGGCCCGGTCGCGCTCGCCATGCCGACGGTACGGTCCGCGGACTGACCCCTCCCCGGACTACCGCTCCGGCCCGTGCCCTTCGGCGCGGGCCGGAGTTCCTGTCTGCAGGCCGTCCATCAGGAGCCTGATCTGGCGGTCGGCCTGGCCCTTCCAGTCGCCGGCCGCGTCCAGCCGCAGCAGACCGCCCATGGCCCGGACCACGTCGGCCGTCTCCATGTCGGACCGGAGCGTCCCGGCCGCGACGCCCGCGGCGAAGAGCGTGTCGACGATGTCGTAGACCTTCGCGTACGACCCCTCCGTGCCGCCGGAGCGCAGCGCCTCCGACATGTGCTGCTTCGTGACGAGCAGGCCCGCCAGCCGGCCCATGAACTCGCGCAGCGCCCGGTCCGGCGCAAGGGTCGCCAGGAGGTCGGCCGCGTCCGCGCACACCTGGTCCACCTCGTGCTCATAGGCCGCGAGGACCAGCGCGTCCCGGGTCGGGAAGTGCCGGTAGAGGGTGCCGATGCCGACCCCGGCCGCCTTGGCGATGCTGTCCAGCGGCACGTCCTTGCCGGTGCGCGTGAACTCCTCCAGAGCCGCCGCCACCAGCTTCTCGCGGTTGCGGCGGGCGTGGGCGCGCACGGGCCGCGCGGGTCCCTGTTCGTTCATGCCGTACTCCCCTCCAGGCCGGTCACCGTACCGGGCATTCTGCCCACTTGCTTACCGGAGGATCCTCCACTAACGTCGTTACTACCGGAGGATCCTCCGGTATCTGCCATCGTACGCACTGCGCACATCGAACGGAGTCATGCCGTGGACACGGTTTCTCTCGGTGACCTCACCACCTCCGCCCAGGGGCTCGGCTGCATGGGCATGAGCGAGGGATACGGCCCGACCAGCTGGGACGACGCGATCGCCACCATCCACCGGGCCCTCGACCTGGGCGTCACCCTCATCGACACCGCCGACGCCTACGCCTTCGGGCACAACGAGGTGCTGGTGGGCCGGGCGCTCGCGGGCCGCCGGGACGAGGTGCAGCTCGCCACGAAGACCGGCATCGACCGGATGGGCGGCGACACCTGGGCGCTGCGCGGCGACCCCGGCTACGTCAGGCGCGCCTGCGACGCCTCCCTGCTGCGGCTCGGCGTCGACCACATCGACCTCTACTACCTGCACCGGCCGCCGCAGAACGCCGAGATCGAGGAGTCCGTCGGCGCCATGGCGGAGCTGGTGAAGGAGGGCAAGATCCGGCACATCGGCCTGTCCGAGGTGAGCGGCGAACTGCTGCGCCACGCCCACGCCGTGCACCCGGTCACGGCGGTGCAGAGCGAGTACTCGATCTGGTCCCGGGACGTGGAGACGACCGTCGGGGACGCCCTGCGCGAACTGGGCGTCGCCCTGGTGGCGTACTCCCCGCTCGGCCGCGGCTTCCTGACCGGCACGGTCGACGTCACCGCGCTGCCGGCGGGCGACGCGCGCCGCCGGCTCCCCCGGTTCCGGACGACGGACAACGACGTGATCGCGGACGCCGTCCGCACCCTGGCGGCCGCGAAGGGCGTGGCCCCGGCGCAGCTGGCGCTGGCCTGGGTGCACGCCCGGGGTGCGCACCTCGGGGTGCCCGTGGTGCCGATCCCGGGCACCAAGCGCGTGAAGTGGCTGGAGCAGAACGCGGCCGCGGCGGACATCGGGCTGACCGCCGAGGAGGCCGCCGCGCTGGACGGGCTGGCCGCGCGGACGGTGGGCGGCCGCTACTGACCCGCTCCGCGTGTGACCGCCCTCACATGATCCGGTTCGAACTTCTCCGTCTCCGCGGCGTCCTGCCGATGTCCCGAGAACCCGCCGGCCCCGGAGAAGAACATGACCACGCCCCTGACCGATCCTCTGACCGATCCCCTGGCCACCGGAACGCACGCCATCGAGGTCGACGGCCTCGTGCAGCGCTACCACGTGCACGGCACGGGGCCGGTGTGCGTCGCGCACTCCGGCGGCCCGGGCATCGACTGGGAGTACCTGCGCATGCCCGAGCTGGAGCGGCACCTGACGGTCGTCTACGTGGAGCCGGTCGGCAGCGGCGGCTCGGGCCGGCTGCCCTCCCACCCCGACGGCTACACGCGGGCCCGCTACAGCCGGTTCCTCGGCGCGCTCGTCGACCACCTCGGCGTTCCCCGGGTGCACCTGCTGGGCCACTCGCACGGCGGCTTCGTCGCCCAGTACCACGCCCTGCACCACCCGGAGCGGCTCGCCGGGGTGATCCTGTACGAGAGCCTGCCGGTGACCGGCCCGGAGCACACCGCCGAGACCGTGCGCCAGGTCGAGGCGTTCGCCGCACGGAACGCCGGGAACCCCGGGCTCCCCGAGGTCCTGGCCGCCTTCCAGGCCATCCCCACCGCCACCGACGACAAGGCCCACACCGCCGTCGCGCAGGGGCTGTTCCCCGCCTACTTCGCCGACTACTGGGGCCGGGAGCGGGAGTTCACGCCCGTCCGGGAGGCCGTGCGGACCACGTACGTCTCCGGTCTGGACGAGGACCTGTCCCCCGTCCTCTTCGACGACCGCGCCGGCCTCGGCAGGCTCACCGTTCCCGCCCTCGTGCTCGCCGGCCGCCACGACTTCATCTGCGGAGTGCGGTGGGCCGAGGAACTGCACACCCTGATACCCGGCTCGGAGCTGGTGGTCCTGGAGAACAGCGGCCACTTCGGCCACCTTGAGGAGCCGGCGGCCTTCACGGCCGCGGTGACGCGCTTCGTGACGGCCGACCGCTAGGCGCGGTCCGGGCCCGCAGGCCGCCCGACCCGGCCCCGCCGCTCAGGCGACGCGTGCCGCCGCTTCGGCGGTGCGCACGGTGCCGCACGGACAAAACGCCTGCCGCCCCCACGTGTTCGCCGGCCGGTGGCGGCGCGGGCCGCGCCGGCCGCCCTCGCCCCCGGGCCGCTTACGATGAGGCGCGTGTACTCCTGGAGCGAAGCCCTCACCCTGACTTCGGCGAGCGCCTGGGACGAGCTCTTCACCGGCCTGCACGGCGCCGTCCGGATCAGCGTGCCGGACGGCGAGGCGCCGTGGCGCGCCCGGCTGGAGTGGCAGCGGTCGACGGCGTACGGCGTCGCCCTGTGCGCCGGCGGGCGGGAGGTGGTGCGGCGGGAGGCCCGGCACATCCGGGCCGATCCCCGGGGGACGTACGAACTCCTCGTCCCGCTCGCCGGTTCCGCCTGGGTGGAACAGGGGCCGTCGGCCGCCGAGATCCGGGCCGGCAGCATGGTGCTGTGCGACATCGACCGCCCGATGACGTTCGCGCACGACGCGGACTTCCTGTCGATCGCCTTCATCATGTCCGGCGCGGACATCGCCGGACGCAGCCGGATCGCGGCCGGCGAACCGCGGTTGCTCGGTGCCGAACGCGGACTGGGCCGGATCGTCCGGGAGTTGACCACCACGCTCCACGAGGAGCGCGCGGAACTCTCGGAACGCACCTTCGACCTCGCGTGCGACCGGCTGCTCGACCTGGTGTGCCTGGCCGCGGAGGGCGGCACCGACACGGCGCCCGCCGGGCAGCGGGCGACGGTCGAGGCCGCGATCCGCCGCTACGTCCGCCGGCACGCCTGCGAACCCGAGCTGGACGTGGTCGCCGTCGCGCGGGCGCTCGGCTGGTCGGTGCGCTATGTCCAGCAGGTGCTCCGGGAGGCCGGCACCACGGCCCGCGACCTGATCCGCCGCGAGCGGCTGCACGCGGCCCGCGAACGGCTGGCCGGGCCGGGCTGGGCGTCGTACTCGATCGCGCAGATCGCGCACTCCTGCGGCTTCGGCAGCCACGCGTCGTTCGCGACCGCGTTCCGGGCGGAGTTCGGGACGACGCCGAGCGAGGCCCGGCGACGGCGCGCTAGCTGAAGTAGCGGCGCGGGTTGCCGACCAGCATGGTGGTCAACTGGGCCTCGGTGACGCCCGCCTGGCGCAGGGCCGGGAGGACCCGGTCGTGCAGGTGGGTGTAGTGCCAGTCCGGTGCGATCTGCTCCTTCACACCGGGCGGGAACCAGTCGATGTGGCAGGACGCGTCGTGGGACAGCACCATCCGCTCGGCGAGCCCCTCGGCGGCGAGGGCCGCGACGGTCGCCACCCGCTGGTCGCCGGGGAGCAGGATGTCGAGGCCGAAGCGGTCCATGCCGACGTACGAGCCGTTGTCGACGAGTTCGTGCAGATAGTCCAGGTCGGCGGTGTCGCCGCTGTGCCCGACGACCACCTTGCCGAGGTCCGCGCCCTCGCTGCGCAGGATCTCCTGGGCGACCAGGCCGGTGCGTGCGGCGGCGCTGGTGTGCACGGTGATCGGGGCGCCGGTGCGCAGGTGGGCCTGGGCCACCGCGCGCAGCACCCGCTCCACGCCCGGGGTGAGCCGGTCCTCGATCGCGCACTTGAGGAACGCGGCCCGGATCCCGGTGCCCGCGATGCCGACGGTGAGTTCGCGGACGAACAGCTCGGTCATGCCCTCGGCGCCGCCGAGCAGGGTGCCCGGGCCGTGGTAGCGGAAGTAGTCGGGGACGTCGGCCAGGGTGTAGATGCCGGTGGCCGCGACGATGTTGAGGTCGACCTGCTCGTTGACCCGGGCCACGCGCGCGACGTCGCGGCCGAGGCCGATGCAGGTGGGGTCGACGATGGTGGTGACGCCGGTCGCGGCCAGGGCCTTGAGGCGGGTCACGGCGTCGTCGACGCGCTCCTGCTCGTCCCAGGTCTCCGGGAGGCTCTGCCGGAACTCCTCGCTGAGCACGAAGACGTGCTCGTGCATCAGTACGGTGCCGAGTCCGTCGGCGGGTACCGGGCCGCGGACCGTCTGGACCGTCTGAGCCGTCTGAACCGTCTGAACCGTCTGGGCCGCCTGGGCCGCCTGGGCCGTCGGAACCGTCCGGGCCGGGGAGTCGGTGGTCATGGGTTGTCGTCGCCTTCCTGCGCGTGACGTGGGAAGGCCGACTTTTCCAGCGCGGGGGCGACACCGTCTTTCCAGTCGACGCACGGTTCTTTCGCCTCGGCGTAGTCCGCCGCCATGAGCGGGAGGGAGAGATGGGAGAGGTCGCCGGGCGGGGGCGTCCGCAGCGACCACAGGGGCGCGGGGGTGCCGTCGGCGACCGCGGCCGGGGCGTCGGTCAGGTTCATGCGCTCGCGCAGGCGGCCGTAGAAGTCCATCGTCGCGAGCCGGACCACCCGCAGCCGGGTCGGGGCGGCGTACACACCGATCCAGTCCCCCGGCTCCAGTACGCCCCGCACCTGGCCGTCGACGCTGACCGCGGCCTGTCCCGAGCGTTCCAGGACGCGCAGGCCGACCGCTTCGTTGGGAGCGGTGACGACCGAGCGGTTGAACGTCATGTGCGGGGCGACCGGGGTGAAGACCAGGGCCTCCGCGCAGGGCGAGACGACGGGGCCGCCGGCGGCGAAGCTGTAGGCGGTCGAGCCGGTCGGCGTCGCCACCAGCAGCGCGTCGGCGGAGTAGGAGGCCAGCAGCCGGCCGGAGACGTAGACGCCGACGGAGACCTGGCGGTCCCGGGACAGCTTCTCCAGGACGATGTCGTTGACCGCGGCGACGTGCAGCGGGACGCCCCAGTCGGTGTCCTGCTCGCAGTCGGTGCGGACCTGGGGCGGCGGCAGCAGCGGGCCGCGGCCGTACTGCATCAGCCGCTCCATGTCGGCCGGCACCTCCAGGCGCCGGGAGGCGCGCATCGTGAGGAGCAGGCGGCTGTCCACGGTGTAGCGGTCCTCGCGGATCGCGTCCAGCGCCTCCCGCACCGAGCAGGCCGGCACCTCGGTCAGGAAGCCGACCCGGCCCAGGTCGACGCCGAGGACCAGCGCGTCGTTGCGGGCGGCGAGCCGGGCGCCGCGCAGGAAGGTGCCGTCGCCGCCGAGGGTGACGATCAGATCGGGGTCGCCGGCGGCCGCGACCTCCTCCCCGGAGTGGTGCCGTCCGCCGTCGTGCCACACGTCGATGTCCGTGCACCGCACGTCGTGCTCGGCGGCCCACGCCCGTACGGCACGGGCCGCGTCCACCGCCTCCGGGCGCCCGCCGTGCACCACCAGTCCGAGCCCGTTCACCGTCATCTCCGCCTCCAGGACACCACCGTGCTCAGCCGCTGCTCCCACGCTGTCACGGCGGGGGCGGATCTGTCGGGCGGAGTGGGATCACAGCCCCATCGAGATGGCCAGCCGGGTGAGCTCGGCGGTGGTGTTGATGTCGAGCTTGGCGCGGATACGGCGGAGGTAGGCGTCGACCGTGTGCTTGGAGAGCCCCATCTGCCGGGCCGCCTGGAGGTAGGTGCAGCCCGCGGCGATGTGCTTCAGCGTCTCGCGCTCACGCGGGGCCAGCGCGACGGCGGTCTCGGTGTGCTGGGTGACTGCGGTGAAGCTCATGAGGGGTTCCTTGACCGGTCGATCCGACAGAGGCGGTAGGGGGAGCTGGGAGCGATTGGGGCGATTTGTCCGTTTACAAAACCCTCACAAGGCGACGTCATGACGCTGTCCCCCGACTGTCACAGGCGCGTCACAGGAACCCCCGGACGGGTGCGGCACCGGTGGCCCGGAGTGGCAGCGGCGGCGGATTGGTGCTCCGTGGCGGCCGGGATCATCCTGGGGAGAGAGCCGGCCGTGCAGGTTCCGCGAAGGATGAGCGGCGATGGAACGACCTCCCACCCCTCCCAGCCACCCGGCGCAGACGCACGCCGTACCCCAGGGGACCCGCACCGCCTCGGTCACGGTCGACGAGCAGGGTGTCGTGACCGGCTGGAGCGACGGGGCGCGGCTGCTGCTGGGTTACCCGCCCGCCGAGATCCTGGGGCAGCGGGCCGCCCGGCTGCTCGCCGAACCGGACCGGGACTCCTGGCGGGAGGCGGCGGCCGGAGCGCGCTGGAGCGGACCCGTGGCGCTGCGCCACCGCGACGGGCACCGGGTGGACCGGGACGTCCTGGTGCACCGCAGGCCTGCGGACGGACGGCCGGGCGGCACGGAGTGGCTGGTGGTCTCCGCGGTGACCGGCCAGGGGGCGGCCGCCGCCGGCCAGGCCCTCGGCGAATGGGCCTTCCAGCAGTCGCCGTGCGTCTCCGCCGTCTTCGACGAGGAGCTGCGGCTGGCCCGGGCGAGCGTCGCGACGCAGCGCACGCTGTCGCTGGCGGAGGGGACGATGCGGGGGCTGCGGCTGACGGACGTCGTGCCGTACGAGGGCAGCGCCGAGGCCGAGGCGGCCATGCGGCGGGTCCTGGACGGCGCCGGACCGCAGGAGGTCCGCCTGCACCTGGATCCGGCCGCCCCGGAGCGCACCTGGCACGCGCGGCTCATGCCGCTGGCGGACCCGGACGGCCGGGTGCGGGCGGTGGCCCTGACGGCCCACGCGGACGTGTCCCAACAGCTGGTACGGCGCCGGATGCTGCTCCTGGGCGACGCCGGGGTGCACATCGGCACCAGTTCCGACGTGCAGCGCACCGCCAGGGAGCTGACCGAGGTCGCCGTCCCCGACTTCGCCGACGTGTGCGCCGTGGACCTGCTGGACGCTCCCCCGCGGGCGGCCGAGGCCGCCCGCGGGGACCCTCGTGCGCCCGGCACACCGCCGCCCGACGGCGTCGCCCTGCGCCGGGCCGCCGTGCGGTCGGTGCCCGGCGGGCCGCCGCTGCCGCAGCCCTCCGGCGACGTGCTGCGCTGCCCGCCGTGGTCGCCGTCGGGCCGCTGCCTGGCCGAGGGACGGGGCACGGTGTACGCGGGCGGCGACGAGGTCGTGAGCCGCTGGGCACGGGAGGATCCGCAGGCCGCCGGGTGGATCGGGGAGAGCGGGGCGCACTCGCTGATGGCGGTGCCGATCAGGGCGGGCGACAGCACCTTCGGCGTGGCCCTGTTCGGACGGAGCGGGCGGACCGCGCCGTTCGACGCGGACGATCTGTGGCTGGCCGAACAGCTCGCGGCGCGCACCGCCGCCGGCATCCAGAGCGCCGCACGCGCCCAGCGGCAGCACACCACCACCATGACGCTGCAGCGCAGCCTGCTGCCGCAGACCCTGCCGGAGCAGGCGGCCCTGGACATCGCCAGCCGCTACCTGCCCTCGGTCAGCCAGGCCGGGGTGGGCGGCGACTGGTTCGACGTCATCCCGCTGTCCGGGACCCGGGTCGCGCTCGTCGTGGGCGATGTCGTCGGCCACGGGATGCGGGCCGCCGCCACCATGGGCCGGGTCCGCACCGCCGTCCGCACCCTGGCCGACGTCGACCTGCCTCCCGACGAACTCCTCAGCCACCTCGACGACCTGGTCGTCCATCTCTCCGCCGAGGAGGCCGGTGGCGACTCCGCCGCCGAGGCCGCCGGCGGAGTCGGCACGACCTGCCTGTACAGCGTGTACGACCCCGTCACCCGGCGGCTCTGCGTCGCCCGCGCCGGCCACCCGCCGCCTGCCGTGGTCACCGCCGGCACCGTCCGCTTCCTCGACGTCCCGGCCGGTCCCCCGCTCGGCCTCGGCGGCCTGCCGTTCGAGTCGTACGACACGGAACTCCCCGAGGGCAGCCTGATCGCCCTCTACACCGACGGCCTGCTGGAACCCCGTGAGCACGACATCGACGACGCCCTCGACACGATGTTCGCCGCGCTCGCCCGCCCCGCCGAGACCCTGGACACCGTCTGCGACCGGGTCCTGACGTCCATGCTCACCCACCGCCCCGACGACGACATCGCCCTGCTCGTGGCCCGCACCCGGGCCCTGCACGCCGACCGGGTCGCCACCTGGGAGCTGCCCTTCGACCTGGCCGCGGTCGCCGAGGCCCGCAAGCTGGCCACCGGGCAGCTGGCCGAGTGGCGGCTGGAGGAGGCCGCGTTCATCACCGAACTCATCGTCAGCGAGATGGTCACCAACGCGTTCCGGTACGGCCGCCCGCCCGTCCGGCTCCGCCTGATCCACGACGACCACACCCTCACCTGCGAGGTCTTCGACTCCAGCAACACCGCCCCGCACATGCGGCGGGCCCACACCTACGACGAGGGGGGCCGCGGGCTCCTGCTGGTCGGCCAGCTGACCCAGCGCTGGGGCACCCGGCACGCGGGCACGGGCAAGACCGTCTGGGCCGAGCAGTACCTCGCAGAGGACTGAGAGCCGGGGCTGCGTCCCGTAAGGGGCGCAGGGGGTACCCCCGGCCGAAGGCTGGGGGAGGAACAGCGCGACCAGCCACGACGGCGCCGCAGTCGAGGGACGGCATACCGGGGCCCTGCCAAAAAAGCTCAGCGGCGGAACACCGGGCGGGCCCAGTCCGGCGGCCGTGGCGTGCGTGCGGCGTCCCGCCCGACCGTCGGCGGGCCGTCGGCCGATCGCTGCCCGGCCGGCTCCTCCGCCGCCCCCACCGGACCGGCGCCGTACGCGGCCAGCCGCAGTGCGCCCACGAACTCCAGGCAGGAGCCGTACCGGTCCTCGGGGACCTTGGCCAGCGCCCTGGCGAACACGTCGTCGAACGCCGGCGGCAGCCCGGCCCGCACCTCGCTCAGCGCGGGCGGGGCGTCGTACTGGTGCGCCCACAGCAGCGCGATGTCCTCGTCCCGGACGAACGGCGGGCCGCCGGCGAGCATCTCGAAGACCACGCAGGCGAGACTGTAGAGATCGCAGCGGCCGTCCACCGGGCGCCCCGAGATCTGCTCCGGCGCCACGTAGTCCAGGGTGCCGACGAACTCGCCGACCGTCGTGAACCCGGTCAGCGACAGCGACTTCTTGGTGAGCCCGAAGTCCGTGAGGTAGACGTGCTCGGGGTGGTCGCTGTCGGTGCCCTGCGCCACCAGCACGTTGCCGGGCTTGACGTCCCGGTGCACCAGACCGTGCTCGTGGGCCGCGTCGAGCGCGGAGGCGACCTGGGCGGCGATCCGCAGCACCGCGTCCACCGGCAGCACGCCCTCCTTGTCCAGCAGCGCGCGCAGATCGGGCCCCGAGACGTACCGCATCGCGATGTAGAGCACGCCGTCCGTCTCGCCGGCCTCGAAGATCGGCACGATGTGGGGGTGGTCGATGGCGGCGGCGACCCGTGACTCGTGGGTGAAGCGGCGCCGGAAGGTGTCGTTGCGGGCCATCTCGGGAGCCAGCAGTTTCAGGGCGACGGTCCGGTCCAGACGCAGGTCCGTGGCGCGGTAGACGACGGCCATGCCGCCGCGCCCGATCTCGCCCTGGACCTCGTAGCCCGCGATGCGCGTCGCCATCACCCTCATCGTATCCAGCGGGCCCGTGACCCGCGAGAAGGCCACCCTCCGGCGGACCGAACGGGCAGATCGGACCGGCGGATCGAACCGGCGACCCGCACCGGCGGCTCGCACCGGCGGCTCAGGAGGGCGCCGCCGCCTGCCAGCCGGTCCAGCGCGACACGGTCACGAGGACGACCGCGCCGTCCGGCGGCCGTTCCCGGTACTGGGGGTACTTCTCGCACAGCGGCTCGACGACGGCCGGGTCGGCGGGAACCACCCTCGCCTCGCCGTCCGCCCGGACCCACCACAGGCGGTCCCAGTTCTCGTCGTACGCGTCCGCGAGCAGGCACACCGACGGCTGCGCGGCGATGTTGCGCAGCCGCTTGAGGTCGGGTGTGGTCTTGGGTTTGTGGTCCACGGCGGTGACGATCCCGTCGATGCCGTACCGGGCGAAGACGACCGGCACCAGATGGGGACGGCCCCTGCCGTCCACGGTCGCGAGCCGTGCCACCCGGGCCGCGGCGAACCGGTGTCGTGCCTCGCCCCCGGCCAGCTCCGGCATCGCCCGCCCCGTCCCCGTCAGGCCCGGCGCAGCGCGTCGAGCACGTCGTCGTCCGTCAGTTGCCCGAAGTCGTCGTACCACTGCCCGACCGCGGTGAAGACGGCCGGGCGGTACGGGCAGACGACGAGGTCCGCCTCGGCGGCGAGCGCGTCCAGGGAGTCGGGCGCGCCGACCGGGACGGCCAGCACGGTCCGCGCGGGGCCCATGCCCCGCACGTGGCGCAGCGCGGCGCGGGCGGTGCAGCCGGTGGCGAGGCCATCGTCGACGACGAGCACGGTACGGCCGCGCAGTGCGGGCGGCGGGCGGCCCTCCCGGTAGCGGCGCTCGCGGCGGCGCAGTTCCTGCCGTTCGCGCTCGACGACGGGGGCGAGGGAGTCCTCGCTCAGGTCCAGGTGGGCCAGGGTCGCCAGGTCGAGGAGCGGCGGGTCGTCCCCGGCGATCGCGCCGACGCCGAACTCCTCGTGGTAGGGGGCTCCGATCTTGCGTACGACAAGCACGTCGAGCGGGGCCGGAAGCTCGCGCGCCACCTCCGCGGCGACGGCCGCACCGCCCCGGGGCAGCGCCAGCACGATCGGGTCGGGCAGGGCGCCCTGGTCGCGCAACTCGGCCAGCACGGCGGCGAGTTCGCGGCCCGCGTGGGCACGGTCCCGGTAGCGCACGGTTCGTCCTCCCCGGGCGAGGTCGGGGTCTCCTTCCTCCATGCTCACACCCGGAGGCGCCGTAGGCCGAGCCCTCCCGAATAATTCGAACACGTGATCTATGCACTGTGTGTATAGTCCCGGCATGCCACTTTGGAGCAAGCTTCCGATCGAACCTCCGGCCAGGAAGAGGGAAAGACGGCCCTCCGGGTTCCGGACCGCCCGCCGTCGCCTCCCGGCGCTCACCGCCGCGGCCGCCTCGCTGGTCCTGACCCTGTCCGGCTGCGCCCAGGTCGACACGACGTCACCGGCCGACGTACGGGCCCACGCCACGACGACGAGCCAGGCCCGGTTCGGGACCGTCGACTGCCGCGAGGCCAAGTGCATCGCGCTCACCTTCGACGCGGGACCCAGCGAGAACTCCGCCCGGCTGCTCGACATCCTCAAGGAGAAGCACGTCCCGGCGACCTTCTTCCTGCTCGGCAAGCGGCACATCGAGAAGTACCCGGAGCTGGTGAAGCGGATGGCGGCGGAGGGGCACGAGGTCGCCAGCCACACCTGGGACCACAAGATCCTCACGCGGATATCCGACCGGCAGATACGCGAGGAGCTCACCCGCACCGACGACGCGATCGAGCGCCTCACCGGGCACAGGCCCACGCTGATGCGCCCGCCGCAGGGCCGCACCGACGCGGACGTGCACCGGATCTGCCGCGAGCTGGGCCTCTCCGAGGTGCTGTGGAGCGTGACCGCGAAGGACTACATGACGACCGACTCGGCACTGATCGAGAAGCGGGTCCTGGACCAGGCCTCCCGGGACGGGATCATCCTGCTGCACGACCTCTACAAGGGCACGGTGCCCGCCGTACCCGGCATCATCGACGCCCTCAAGGCGCGCGGGTACGTGTTCGTGACGGTCCCCCAGCTGCTCGCCCCCGGCAAGGCCGAACCGGGGAAGGTGTACCGGCCCTAGCAACCTTCTAACAAAATAATCATCAAAATTGTCAACAATCTTGGGCCTCCTTGCCTACAGTCGGGGACTCGAATGAGCCGCACCAGCAACCCGCTGCACAAGGAGGTCTACGGGTGGAGATCAACCGCAGAACCGTTATCCGGGGCGCCGCAGCCATGGCCGCGTTCGGAGTCGCCGAGGGCGCGGCAGGCACGGCGTTCGCCGGCACCTCGTCGTCGGACAGCTCGTCGGGCACGTCCTCGGCGGGCTCGGCGTACTCGCTGGAGTTCGACCCGGCCGCCTGGTCGTACGACTCGGCCAACGACGTGTACTACCAGCTCGGCAAGGTGTACGTCACCGCCCCGGCCGCGACGGACATCGAGAGCCTGTCGATCTACGTGCCGGGCGCCTACCTGACGGCCACCGCGAACAGCGACGGGACCACGTACACCGCGACGGTCAACCCGAAGGGCACCGTCGGCGCGTACTCGGGACGCACCGCGCCGATCGTGATCCCGGTCAACACCCCCGGCTACGCCGCCCAGAAGCCGGCCACGTCCTACAGCTACACCAGCGTGTCGCAGTACCTGGCGGCCGGGCACATCTACGTGTGGCCGGGCCTGCGCGGCCGGGACAGTTCCACCAGCACCCGTTCCGACGCGGCGCCCTGGGGCGTGACCGACCTCAAGGCCGCGGTCCGCTTCCTGCGGTACAACCGGAGCGTCCTGCCCGGCAGCACGGACGACATCGTCCTGTTCGGCATGAGCGGCGGCGGCGCCCAGGACACCGTGGCCGGCGCGTCCGGCGACAGCCCCCTGTACCACCCCTACCTGCGCACGATCGGCGCGGCGATGGAGGACGCCGAGGGCCGCCCCCTCAGCGACGCGGTCGCCGGTGTCATGGCCTGGTGCCCGATCACCAGCCTGCACGAGGCCAACCTGTCCTACGAGTGGAACATGGGCCAGTTCGCCTCGACGGGCACCCGCGCGGCCGGCACCTGGACCAGCGCCTACTCGGCGGACCTCGCGAAGGCCTGGCCCAGGTACGTCAACCGCCTCGGTCTGCGCGACGAACGGGGCAGGCGCCTGAAGCTGACCGAGTCCGGGAGCGGCACCTACCTGGCCGGCAGCTACTACGACCACCTGATCGAGGTGATCACCACCTCGCTGAACAACTTCCTGTCCGACAACACCTTCCCGTACACCATCACCACGATGGGCGGCCCGCCCGGATCGGGCCAGACGGACTCCTCCACCACGTACGAGACCGTCGACGACTACATCGCCTACCTGAACACGAACAGCACCTGGGTCACCTACGACGCCACGACCAACACCGCCACGGTGTCCGGCCTCGCAGGCTTCGTCACCAGCCAGAAGACCGCGAACAAGCCGGTCGGCGCCTTCGACGGGTACTCCCGCGCGCAGACCGAGAACGGCGTCTTCGCCATGGGGCTCAACGCCCCGGCGCACTTCGCGCCGCTCACCCGTGACGTCGTCAGGGCGAACGAGTCGACGTACGCCACCTACTCCGACTGGAGCTCCGGCTACGGCTCCGCGGCGTACGACAGCGACTTCGCGCTGAAGGACGGCGTCGGCAAGGACATGGCCTGGCGGGCCGACGCCTACAACCCGCTGTACTTCCTCTCCCCCGCCTTCGCCGGCCACCGCCGGTCGCAGGTGGCACGCCACTGGCGCATCCGCACCGGCATCATGCAGGGCGACACCGCCAACACGACCGAGATCAACATCGCGCTGGCCCTCAGGAACTACGGCATCCGCGACGTCGACTTCGCCACCGTGTGGGCCCAGGGACACACGGAGGCCGAGCGCACCGGCGACCCGACGGTGAACTTCATCAGCTGGGTGGAGTCCGTCACCGGGAGGTGACCCGCGGTCCGGACGGCCCGGGCGCCCGACCGCCGAACCGCGGTCAGGCGTCCGGCACCCGGAGAGCGCCTAGGACACCGCCCAGGCGAGGTGCAGTTCCTCCGGCGAGCGGTGGATCATCGTCGGCCGCATGGTGACCGGACGGCCCTCCGCGAGCCGCAGACCAGGGAGCCGACGGGTCAGCTCCTCGACCGTGACCCGGAGTTGCTCACGGGCCAGCTGGGCGCCGACGCAGGCGTGGGCGCCGAAACCGAAGGCGAGGTGGCGGGCGGCGGCGGCCCGGGTGATGTCGAACGTGTCCGGGTCGGGGTGCCGGGCGGCATCCCGGTTGGCCGCGCCGAAGGCGACGAACAGCTCGGCGCCGGCCGGGAGTTCGGTGCCCGCGAGGGTGACGGGGCGGGTGGTGACCCGGCGGAAGCCCTGGAGCGACCCGTCGTGACGCGCCGCCTCCTCCACGGCCGCCGGGATCAGGTCGGGCCGCTCGCGCAGGAGTTCCCACTGCTCCCGGTGGTTCAGCAGGTGCAGGACGGTGGTGCCGATCAGCGCGGTCGTGGTCAGGTGTCCGGCGATCAGCAGGTTCTGCAGGTGGGCGACGGCCTCGTGGCGCTGTTCCAGGGAGAGTTCGGCCTGACCGGGTTCGGCCACGGAGGCGACGATCTCGGTGGCCAGGTCCGCGCGGGGGCGGGTGTAGCGGTCGCGGGCGCAGCGGTCGAGGACGTGCTGCATGGCGACGACGTCCTCGGCGGCGGCGATCTGCCCGGCCTCCGGCAGCGGCCGGAACAGCAGCTCCTCGGCGCGGCGCCCGCCGTGCACGACGAGGGGTACGTCGGCGGGGTCGAGTCCGACGATCCTGCCGATGACCTCGCCGGGCAGCCGCATGGCGTAGGCCGACATCAGCTCCACCCGGCCGTCCGTCCCGAACCCCTCGACGAGGGCGGCGGCGCGCTCACGGGCGTACGGCACGGCCGCCGCGACCCGGGCCGGAGACAACGCCCGCACCAGCGGCTCGCGCAGCTGCCGGTGCCGTTCGCCGTCCGAGGTGACCACGACCGGCCGGCCGCCGAAGCCGCCGCCGAGCACGGCGAACGCGGCGGGCGAGGGCATGACGTCCGGCCGTAACGCGTTCGCCGACGAGAACTCCTCGGTGCGGCGCAGCACTTCGCGGACGTCGGCGTCCCGGGCCACCAGCCAGGCGTCCAGTTCGGGCACCCGCACCAGCCCCTGGGCGGCCCGCGCCCGCGCGTAGAGCGGATAGGGGTCGCGCATCAGGTCGTCGAGCCTGTCGGATGCGTCGCGCCTGTCGGGTGCGTCGTGCCTGTCGTCTGTGTCGTGCCTGTCGTGTGCGTCGTGTGCGTCGTGCCTGTCGTGCAGTTCGTGTTCCACGAGACGCCCCCCGGGACGACGACGGCGGTACGGACCGCGCTCATGGTGCCGCACCGCCGGGCCGCCGCGACAGGGCCGCGCGCGGCCGGGTCAGAAGACGACCCACCACCCTTCGCGGGCCGCCTGTTCGGCCGTGTACGACACTCCGTCGGCCTTGAGTCCGGTGGCGTCGAGGAGGGTGATCTCGCCGCCGTGGTTGCCGAGTCGGGCGCCGCCGGCGAGCGGCACGGCGAGGGCGGTGCCGGCGGCGAGGGTGCCGGCCGGGACCGGGGAGGCCTGGCCGATGCGGTCGAGGAGGCGCCAGCCGGTGAGGTCGACCGGGGCGGACGAGGCGTTGAGGAGGGTCACGGTCTCCGCCTCGGGGGCGGGGCCGACCGGGTTGACCAGCGCGGCGACGATCCGGACCGGCCGGTCGCCGGGAGCGGGACGGGAGGTGTCGGCGTCGGGAAGGGTGTGGCCGGTGACGTCGTCGGTGTGCCAGGCCTGGCTCTGGAAGGCGAGGAAGATCCCGACCCAGCGCTCGGCGGCCTGGCCGTCGGCGGGGAAGTGGATGAGCAGACCGCCGTCCTGCCAGACCCCGTCGTCGGCGGTGAAGCGGCCGTTGTTGCCCTGGTTCATGTGGATGTCGTGGACGCCGTTGCCGGGCAGGAAGCCGAACACCTTGTCCTTGACGCCGGTCTCGGGCCCCCAGCGCTCGCCGAAGAGGTACAGCCGGGCGCCGGGGTCGTCGACGGCCCGCCGGACGTAGTGGTCGAGCAGGTCGGCCAGGTCGTTGTCGGGCCCGGAGCGGTCCGCCGGCAGGACCCGCATCTTCGCCGGGTCGAAGAGGTTGCCGCGGACGAAGTCGAGGTTGGGGCCGCCGGGCCCGGGCGGCAGCGTGTTCCAGCCGCTCGCCAGGCCCGTCAGGCGGGCGGTGAGGGGGTGCTCGAAGTCGTCGTCGACGAGGTAGAGCAGTTCGGCGGGCTTCTCCTGCGAGAGGACGTTGACCGCGGCCCGGTAGTGGACGCCCGCGTCGTCGGTGAGATGGATCTGGTAATGCGGGCTGTCGGCGGCGCCCTCGCGCCGGGTGTCGACCGCCCTGGTGATCAGTACGCCATAGGTCTTCAACGGCATGATGACCAACTCCCCGTGAAGGCGGGCGGTTTGCCCGCCATGGCGGGAATCGTACGGGTCCCGGACCGGCTCCGCCCCGGCTTGGACGAATCTGCCGTTCATGTGAACATCCCGTGTGCAACCCGCGCACGGTGGCCGGTTCCCTACGATCGTGCCGTGGTCAATTTCCTCCTCCAGCGGACGGCTCCGCTGCCGATCGACGAGGCGTGGCGCCGGCTCACGGAGTGGTCCCGGCACGCCGACGTGGTCCCGCTGACCCGGGTCACCGTGCTCACCGATCCCCCGACCCACGAGGGCACGGTCTTCGTGGCCCGCTCCGGGTTCGGGCCGCTGTCGTTCGACGATCCCATGGAGGTGACCGTCTGGGAGCCTCCGCGGGACGGCGGCTCCGGCCGGTGCCGTCTGGTCAAGCGCGGCCGGGTGGTGCTCGGCTGGGCCGAACTGGAGGTGCACCCCGGGCCCGGCGGCCGTACCCGGGTGATCTGGCACGAGGAACTGCGGATCCGGGGGCTGCCGTCGCTCTTCGACCCGCTGGTGCGCCGGACGTCCCGGGCGGTGTTCGGACGGGCGGTCAACTCGCTGCTCCGGCGGCCCTGACTCCGCCCGGTACCGCGGGCGAGCCCGAGTCCGCAGCCGGAGCAGAGGCGCCCGGTGCTGCGAACTCATCATCAGATGCGCGCAGTTGAGCACCGTCCGACGGCTTCGCCACGCCGAGAAACGTGTTGATCCGTGCACCCGGCATGTAGATGCTTCATACCGATCGACCCACCGACCACGGAGGCACATCCATGAGACCGACCCGCGCCGCGATGCTGGTCGCCACGGCCGTTCTGGCGCCCGCCCTTCTCCTCACCGCACCGGCCTTCGCCGCCGACGCGTCCACGCCGACCACGCCCGTCGTCACCACGCCTGCCACCGCCTGCCCGGACGTCTCGTCCGGCACCGGGACCCCGGTCGACGAACTGACGGACGACCAGGTCAGGGCCGCGATCCAGGACATCCTCACGGACGGCGACGCCGGGACGGGCGTGCTGCGCGAGGCCAACGAGGCACTGAGCGGCACCGCGGCGGACATGCGCGCCTTCCTGGAGACGGGATGCCGCCTCGCCCAGGCCGAGGACGACTCCGTCGCGGTCGCCCATGTCCTCGCCGTGGCCACCCAGAACGGTGACAAGCGCGTGATCAAGGCGGCCAACGCCGCCCTCGACGCCGGCACCCCGGAAGCGCTGCGTGCCTTCCTGGAGACGGGGTACGCCCAGGCCCAGGCCGAGGACGACTCCGTGGCCGTGGCACGCATCCTGTACGTGGCCACCCAGAACGGTGACAAGAGGGTGATCGCGGAGGCCAACGCCGCCCTCGACGCCGGTACCGCGGAAGCCCTGAGCTACTTCCGGTGGACCGGGTACCGGCTCGCGCAGGCCGAGGACGACCGCGTGTACATCATCCGCATGCTCACGGACCCGGACATCAGCGACGCCATGTACGACGCGATCCAGGCGGTCCTCGACGACGGCAGCCCGGAGGCCCTCCGCTACTTCCGCACCGTCGGCCAGTACGAGATCGACAGCTGAGCACGGCGCAGCCGGGCCGGGACCGCGCCGTACACGGCCCGGCCCGGCAACGCCGGACAGGCTCTAGAGCCTGTCTCCTTGATGGGGCGATCCACTGATCGGCGCCCCCTTGATGCTTGCGGCATCGCGCATGGAAGCCTGTCCACGTGGATACATTCGCGGACCGACTCGACGGCGGGTGGAAGTGGTGGGAGGCCGCCATCGAAGAAGCGCAGGAGGGGCGCTGGGTCCGTGACGCCGTGGAACGGCAAGTCATCAAGGACATCGGCGCCGCCACAAACCCTCTCAATGAGAGACGGGTGGCCCCGTTCACCGAGGACTCGTGGCACGTACGCATCGGGAGGATCGCGAACTGGGCCGGGGTGCTGCGACTCGCGGCCCGGTCAGGCGGATGGGTGCTCCAGCCAGTCGCCGGGCGCCGCCCGCCGCACCCTGCGGGCATGGCTGAGCTGCTGTCTGGCATCTACGCGGTCGGCGAGCAGGGAGAAATCTGGATGCGGCGGCTTCTGAAGGGTGAGCTGCCACTAGAAGACGAGATCGCGAAGGCTGAGGGCTTCCTCACCGGGCCGGGATCCGTGGAGGATCTTGAGCTCTTCTTCTACGACTGAAGGGTCATCGCTTCATCGTCACCGCCGTGCCCAGATGAGGATGGAGGCGAGGTGGAGTGCGGCCTGGTAGGCGATGGCGAGTTTGTCCGTTCGCATGGCCAGGCCGCGCCACTGCTTGAGCCGGTTGATGCATCGCTCGACCGCGTTGCGTTGCCGATATGCCTCGGCGTCGAAGGCCGGTGGGCGGCCGCCGGCGCGGCCTCGCCGCAGACGGTGGCCGATCTGGTCGGACGGCTGGGGGATGACAGCTCGGATTCCACGTCGGCGGAGGTGATTTCGGATCGCGCGGGATGAGTACGCGCGGTCCGCCAGCACAGCATCGGGTCGGGTCCTCGGTCTTCCGGGCCCGCTCCGCGGAACACGGATGCCGGCCATGACGGTCTCGAAGGCCGGGGCATCGCCCGCCTGGCCTGCGGTGACGCGGAGGACCAGGGGGCGCGCATGGCCGTCACTGGCGAGGTGAACCTTCGTGCTCAGGCCTCCGCGGGAGCGTCCGAGCGCATGATCGTCGGGTTCGGACCGTCCTGGAGCCCCTTTTTCCTGGCTCCGGCGGCGTGTTGGTGAGCCCGGCAGACGGTGGAGTCCACCGACACGGTCCAGCCGATGTCGTCAGCACCCTCGGCCGCTGCCAGGACCGCGGCTAGGATGCGTTCCAAGGTGCCGTCCATGGCCCACCTGATCAGCCGTTTATGGGCGGTCTGAAACGAGCCGAGCTCGTCGGGCAGGTCTCGCCAAGGCGAGCAGGTTCGGTACTTCCACGCGATGGCCTCCAAGGTTCGGCGATGATCGGCCCACCGCCGACCACGGACCGGATCGGCGGGCATCAGCGGCTCGATCCGGTCCCACATCGCATCACTGATCACTAACCGGACGGACACATCCGATCAACTGACCAGCCGATCAAAGAGACACGCCCTAGGCCACCGAGCCGATCCGCCGCGCCGGGAGCGGCGAGGCCGTCGCGTCGTGGTGGATCGGGGTGTGCGCGCCGGTCAGGGAGACCCCGGTGCCGCCCCGGCGGTTCGCGACGATCTCGGCCCCGATCGACAGCGCGGTCTCCTCGGGCGTACGGGCACCGAGGTCGAGGCCGATGGGTGAGCGGAGGCGGGCCAGCTCCAGTTCCGTGACGCCGACCTCGCGCAGGCGTTCGTTGCGGTCGAGGTGGGTGCGGCGGGAGCCCATCGCGCCGACGTAGGCCACCGGCAGGCGGAGGGCGAGCCGGAGCAGCGGGACGTCGAACTTGGCGTCGTGGGTGAGGACGCACAGCACGGTACGGCCGTCGACCTCCGTGCGCTCCAGGTACCGGTGCGGCCACTCGACGACGATCTCGTCGGCCTCCGGGAAACGGTTCCGCGTCGCGAAGACGGGCCGCGCGTCGCACACCGTCACCCGGTAGCCGAGGAACTTGCCGACCCGGACCAGAGCGGACGCGAAGTCGATCGCGCCGAAGACGATCATCCGGGGCGGCGGGACCGACGACTCGACCAGCACCGTGAGCGGTGCTCCGCACCGAGAGCCCTGTTCTCCGATCTCCAGGGTGCCGGTGCGGCCCGCGTCCAGGAAGGCGGCGGCCTCGGCGGCGACCGTACGGTCCAGCTCGGGATGGGCGCCGAAGCCGCCCTCGTGGGAACCGTCGGCGTCCACCAGGAGGGCGCGGCCCAGGAGTTCCGCCGGGCCGGTGACGATCCGCGCGAGGGCCGCCGCCTCCCCGCGTGCCGCGGCGGCCAGCGCGGCCGCCGCCACCGGCCGGGCGGGGTCGTCCGCCCGGACCGGGGTGACGAGGATGTCGATGACGCCGCCGCAGGTCAGGCCGACGGCGAAGGCGTCCTCGTCGCTGTACCCGAAGCGCTCCAGGACGGTCTCCCCGTCCTCCAGCGCCTGCCGGCACAGCTCGTACACGGCGCCCTCCACGCACCCGCCGGAGACCGAGCCGACGGCCGTCCCCTCGGCGTCCACCGCGAGAGCGGCCCCGGGCTGCCGGGGCGCGCTCCCGCCGACCGCCACCACCGTGGCCACGGCGAAGTCCCGCCCGTCGGCGACCCACCGGTTCAGCTCCTCGGCGATGTCGAGCATGTCTGGGTCTCCTTACGGAACAACGGACGGGTAGCGGGTTCGGTGAGCCGCGGGCTAGTTCACGCCCAGCCAGCTCTCAATGGGATGGAGGGCGAAATAGACCAGGAAGATCCCTGTCAGGCCCCACATGAATGCCCCGATCTCCCGTGCCCTGCCCTGAGCTGCCTTGATGGCGGTGTACGAGATGACGCCCGCGGCCACGCCGGTGGTGATGGTGTAGGTGAAGGGCATCAGAACGACCGTCAGGAACACCGGAATGGCGGTGGCCCGGTCGGCCCAGTCCACGTGCCGGGCGTTCATCAGCATCATCGCGCCGATGACCACCAGGGCGGCCGAGGCGACCTCCTGGGGGACGATCGCGGTGAGCGGGGTGAAGAACAGGCAGGCCGCGAAGAAGAGGCCGGTGACGACCGAGGCGAGGCCCGTGCGGGCGCCCTCGCCGACGCCCGTCGCCGACTCGATGAAGACCGTCTGGCCGGAGCCGCCGGCCACTCCCCCGATCGCGCCGCCCGCGCCGTCGATGAACAGCGCCTTGGACAGGCCCGGCATCCGGCCCTTGTCGTCGGCGAGTTTCGCCTCGGTGCCGACGCCGATGATGGTGGCCATCGCGTCGAAGAACCCGGCGAGGACGAGGGTGAAGACGATCATCGCCACCGTCATCGCGCCGACCTTGCCCCAGCCGCCGAACGCGACGTGCCCGAAGAGCGAGAAGTCCGGCATGGAGACGGCGGAGCCGTGCAGTTCCGGGGCGGCGCCGCTGGCCCACTGCTTGGGGTCGATGACTCCCAGGCCGTTGAGCACGGCCGCCACGACCGTGCCGCCGATGATGCCGATCAGGATCGCGCCGGGGACGTTCCGGGCCTGCAGCATGAAGATCAGCAGCAGGGTGCCGGCGAAGAGCAGCACCGGCCAGCCCGCGAGTTCGCCGGCGGGGCCGAGGGTGACCGGGGTGGCCTTGCCCTGGTGCACGAAGCCGGACTTGTAGAAGCCGATCAGGGCGATGAACAGGCCGATGCCCATGGTGATGCCGTGCTTGAGCGCGAGCGGGATCGCGTTCATGATCATCTCGCGCAGGCCGGTGACGACCAGGAGCATGATGACGACGCCGTACAGCACGCACATGCCCATCGCCTGCGGCCAGGTCATCTGCGGGGCGACCTGCGAGGAGAGCACGCCGGAGACGGAGAGGCCGGCGGCGAGCGCGAGGGGCACCTTGCCGACGAAGCCCATCAGGAGGGTGGTGAAGGCCGCGGCGAACGCCGTCGCCGTGATGAGCGCCTTCTGGCCGAGGGTGTCCCCGGCCGCGTCCTTGCCGGACAGGATCAGGGGGTTGAGCAGGAGGATGTACGCCATCGCCATGAAGGTGGTGACGCCGCCGCGCACTTCACGCGCGACGCTCGATCCCCGGCGGGATATGTGAAAGTACCGGTCGAGCCAGGACCGTCCGGCCGGGACGCGGGTGCCTTCGCCCGCGTCTTCGGCCGTCGCCCTGGGTTCGAGTGACTGCTGGGTCATGATGCCGTCTCCCAAGGTTCACAGGGGCCCCCGCGCACGCCGATGCCTTCGGCGGTACACGGGATTTGGGAAGTGCATGACCCGGGGGACGGCCCGGAGGTGCACGCTTGTGGGTTCGGCGCCGGGGAGTCGGTCGACTGCCCGGCGCCGGGCTGCCGTTGTCGGCAGGTGCTACGCGTTGCCCGTCAGGTGTTCCGGGCGGACCGGTGTCCTGTTCAGCTCCAGGCCGGTCGCGTTGCGGATCGCCGCGAGGACCGCCGGGGTCGAGGACAGGGTGGGGGCCTCGCCGATGCCGCGGAGCCCGTACGGGGCGTGGTCGTCGGCGAGTTCGAGGACGTCGACCGGGATGGTCGGCGTGTCGAGGATGGTCGGGATCAGGTAGTCCGTGAAGGACGGGTTCCTGACCTTCGCGGTCTTCGGGTCGACGATGATCTCCTCCATCACCGCGATGCCCAGGCCCTGGGTCGTACCGCCCTGGATCTGGCCGACGACGGAGAGCGGGTTGAGCGCCTTGCCGACGTCCTGGGCGCAGGCCAGCTCGATCACCTTGACCAGGCCCAGCTCGGTGTCGACCTCGACGACCGCCCGATGGGCGGCGAAGCTGTACTGGACGTGGCCGTTGCCCTGCCCGGTGTGCAGGTCGAACGGCACGGTCGCCCGGTGCCGCCACTCCGCCTCGACCTCCACGGCCTCGTCGCCGAGGACGTCCGCCAGGTCGGCGAGCACCTCGCCGCCGTCGGTGACGACCTTGCCGCCCTCCAGGAGCAGTTCGGCGGTGGCCCAGGCCGGGTGGTACGTGCCGAACCTGCGGCGGCCCAGCTCCAGGACCTTCTCCCGGACCAGCTCGCAGGAGTTCTTCACGGCGCCGCCGGTGACGTACGTCTGCCGGGAGGCCGAGGTCGAACCCGCCGAGCCCACCTGGGTGTTGGCCGGGTGGATGGTCACCTGCGCCACGCCCAGCTCGGTGCGCGCGATCTGCGCGTGGACGGTCACTCCGCCCTGCCCGACCTCCGCCATCGCGGTGTGCACGACGGCGACGGGCTCGCCGCCGACCACTTCCATCCGCACGCGTGCGGTCGAGTAGTCGTCGAAGCCCTCGGAGAAGCCCACGTTCTTGATGCCGACCGCGTAGCCGATGCCGCGTACGACACCTTCGCCGTGGGTGGTGTTGGACAGGCCGCCGGGCAGCTGCCGTACGTCCGCGCCCTCGCTGCTCTCCCACTGGCGCTCGGGCGGGAGCGGCATCGCCTTGACCCGGCGCAGGAGTTCGGCGACCGGGGCCGGCGAGTCCACCGGCTGGCCGGTCGGCATGATCGTGCCCTGCTCCATGGCGTTCAGCTTCCTGAACTCCACCGGGTCCATGCCGAGTTGTTCGGCGACCTTGTCCATCTGGGCCTCGTAGGCGAAGCACGCCTGGACCGCGCCGAAGCCGCGCATCGCGCCGCAGGGCGGGTTGTTGGTGTAGAGGGCGATGGCCTCGATCTCGACGTCGTCGACGACGTACGGGCCGATGCCGAGCGAGGAGGCGTTGCCGACGACGGCCGGGGAGGCGGAGGCGTAGGCACCGCCGTCGAGCACGATCCGGCACTTGACGTGCGTCAACTTGCCTTCGCGGGTGGCCCCGTGCTCGTAGTAGAGCCGGGCCGGGTGGCGGTGGACGTGGCCGAAGAAGGACTCGAACCGGTTGTAGACGATCTTCACGGGCTTGCCGGTGCGCAGGGCCAGCAGGCAGGCGTGGATCTGCATCGACAGGTCCTCGCGTCCGCCGAACGCGCCGCCGACGCCGGACAGCGTCATCCGCACCTTGTCCTCGGGCAGGCCGAGCACCGGGGCGATCTGGCGCAGGTCGGAGTGGAGCCACTGGGTGGCGATGTAGAGGTGGACGCCGCCGTCCTCCTCGGGGACCGCGAGCCCGGACTCGGGGCCGAGGAAGGCCTGGTCCTGCATGCCGAAGTAGTACTCGCCCTTGACGACGACGTCGGCCTTCTTCGCGGCCTCGTCGGCGTTGCCGCGGATGATCGGCTGGCGGTGCACGATGTTGGGGTGCGGGACGTGGCCGATGTGGTGGTCGTCGCGGTTCTCGTGGACGTGGATCGCGTCCGGGGCGGTCGCGGAGGCCTCGTCGGTGATGACGGGCAGCTCGCGGTACTCGACCTTGATCTTCGCGGCCGCGCGGCGGGCGGTCTCCGGGTGGTCGGCGGCGACGATCGCGACCGGCTCGCCGTGGTGGCGCACCTTGCCGTGCGCGAGGACCGGGGTGTCCTGGATCTCCAGGCCGTAGTTCTTCACCTCGGTGGGCAGGTCGTCGTAGGTCATGACGGCGTAGACGCCGGGCTGGGCGAGGGCCTCGCTCGTGTCGATGGACACGATCTCGGCGTGCGCGACCGTGGAGCGGAGGATCTGGCCCCAGAGCATGTCCTCGTGCCACATGTCGGACGAGTACGCGAACTCGCCGGTGACCTTCAGGGTGCCGTCCGGGCGGAGCGTGGACTCGCCGATGCCGCCCTTGGTCTGGGAGCCCTGGGTGACCTTGGTGGGAGTGCCGAGGGGGGCGCTGTTGATGGGCATCCGGCTCAGACCGCCTCTCCCTGCCGGGCGGCCGCGAGGCGGACCGCGTCCATGATCTTCTCGTAGCCGGTGCAGCGGCAAAGGTTGCCCGAGAGCGCCTCGCGGATGTCGGCGTCGGTCGGGTTGGGGTTGCGCTCCAGCATCTCGTCGGCGGCGACGAGGAGGCCGGGGGTGCAGAAGCCGCACTGGACGGCGCCGGCGTCGATGAAGGCCTGCTGGATGGGGGAGAGGTGGGTGCGTTCGCCGGTCTGGGAGTCGGCGGGGGGCTTGGGCTGCCAGCTCTTTGAAGTGTCACGCGTGACATGTGACATAGCACTGTCGCCGTCGCACGTCCCGCTCCCGCAGGCCCGCCGCTCCGCGAACTCCGCCAGCCCCTCCACGGTGACGACCTCCCGCCCCTCCACCTGCCCCGCCGCGACCAGGCAGGAGCACACGGGCACGCCGTCCAGCCGGACGGTGCAGGACCCGCACTCGCCCTGCTCGCAGGCGTTCTTGGAACCGGGCAGGCCGAGGCGCTCCCGCAGCACGTACAGCAGGGACTCGCCCTCCCACACGTCGTCGGCTTCCTGCGGGCGTCCGTTGACGGTGAAGTTGACGCGCATCAGGCGACACTCCCCTTCTGCTCAGGGTTCTGCCCAGTGGTGCCGCGGTACGACTCCCAGGTCCAGGTCAGGGTCCGGCGGGCCATCACGCCGACCGCGTGGCGGCGGTAGCTCGCGGTGCCCCGGACGTCGTCGATGGGGTTGCAGGCGGCGGCGCACAGGTCCGCGAACTGCTTGGCGACCGACGGGGTGATGATCTTTCCGTTGTCCCAGAAGCCGCCCTCGTCGAGCGCGGCGTTCAGGAAGTCCTCGGCGGTCCTCGCCCGCACGGGTGTGGGGGCGGCCGAGCCGATCCCGGTCCGCACGGTCCGCGTCTCCGGGTGGAGGGCGAGTCCGAAGGCGCAGACGGCGATCACCATGGCGTTGCGCGTGCCGACCTTCGAGTACTGCTGCGGGCCGTCGGCCTTCTTCACGTGCACCGCGCGGATCAGTTCGTCGGGTGCGAGGGCGTTGCGCTTGACGCCGGTGTAGAAGTCGTCGATGGGGATGAGCCGGGTGCCGCGCACGGACTCGGCCTCGACCTCGGCGCCGGCCGCGAGCAGCGCGGGGTGGGCGTCGCCGGCCGGGGAGGCGGTGCCGAGGTTGCCGCCGACGCCGCCGCGGTTGCGGATCTGCGGGGAGGCGACGGTGTGCGAGGCGAGGGCGAGACCGGGCAGTTCGGCGCGGAGGTTCTCCATGATCCGGGTGTACGGGACGGAGGCGCCGAGCCGTACGCTCTCCTCGCCGACCTCCCATTCGTAGAGTTCGCCGATGCGGTTGAGGTCGAGGAGGTACTCGGGCCGGCGGTGGTCGAAGTTGATCTCGACCATCACATCGGTGCCACCCGCGATCGGCACTGCGGTGGGGTGCTCGGCCTTCGCGGCGAGCGCCTCCTCCCAGCTGGCGGGGCGAAGGAAGTCCATGACCGGCTCTCTTCTCCGTCTCGTGAGTCTCGTGAGTCGTGCGGATTGAGCCAATCCGTGTGCGGCGGGCCCGGCTCGTTCATGTCCTGTTAACGCTGAATGAGGTCAGTACACCGCCCCTTACTCCAGCGGGGTCAGTCACTGAAACCATGAAGGAGTTGGCTGGCCAGCACGGGCATCTTGTAGATTCGTATGAACGGAGGTCATCAGTAACCTCTTGGTTTTCCTGTGGAAACGCAGGAAACGCCCTGGCGACCACCGGTTGCGGCCCGGCGACCCTTGGTGACGGCCCGTGGAGGCGCCCGCCGGGCACCTCCCCCGTGACCCTTCAAGATTCATCGTAGATTTCGAGACACAGAACGGCGGCGACGAGATGCGGCTGCGCGCACTGCTGGACACCGATGCGCTGGGCCTGCGGCTGCTCGGCGGCGAGGACGAGCTGGACCGTACCGTGCGCGGGGTGATGACCACCGACCTGCGCGACCCGAGCCGCTACCTGTCCGGTGGTGAGCTGGTGCTGACGGGCCTGGCCTGGCGCCGGGACGCGGCGGACTCCGAGCCGTTCGTACGGCTCCTGGTGCAGGCCGGGGTGGTCGCGCTGGCGGCCGGTGAGGCGGAGCTGGGCGACGTTCCGGACGACCTGGCCGTGGCCTGCGCGCGGCACCGTCTCCCGCTCTTCGCGGTCCACGAGTCGGTGGCCTTCGCGACGATCACCGAGCATGTCGTACGGCAGGTCAGCGGGGAGCGGGCCGGGGATCTGGCGGCCGTGGTGGACCGGCACCGGCGGATGATGACCTCGGGCCCGGCGGGCGGCGGTCCGGACGTGGTGCTGGATCTGCTCGGCTCCGACCTCGACCTGCGGGCGTGGGTGCTGTCGCCGGCGGGCCGCCTGATCGCGGGCTCCAAGGTGTCCGGGCCGGCGCTGCCCGCCGACGTCTGCGCCGGGCTGGCCGCCGAGCACCTGGCCGCGACCCGTACCGGCCGGCGCGGCCCGCACCGCGTGCTGCTCGGCGGCACGACCTACTCGCTCTTCCCGATCCGGTCCGGCGGGCGTTCCCCGCAGGGCGCCCGGGACGTCCGCGAGACCGTGCTGTCGGACTGGCTGCTGGCGGTCGAGGCGGACGCGGGCGACTGGCCGGAGGAGCGGCTCGACCTGCTCCAGGGCGTCACGCAGCTGATCGCCGTGGAGCGCGACCGCCGTGACGCGGCCCGGACGGTGCGGCGCAGGCTCGCCCAGGAGGTCCTTGAGCTGGTCCAGACGGGCGCGGCCCCGGCGGAGATCGCGGCCCGTCTGCGGGTGGCCGCGCCGGTCCTGCTGCCCGGGCTCGGGGCGGCCCCGCACTGGCAGGTGGTGGTCGCCCGTGTGGAGTGGGACGGCGGGGAGGTCGAGGGCGGCCCGGTCGCCCAGTCCCTCCTGGAGGAGATCCTGGTCGACCCGCTCGCGACCGGCCCGGAGCCGTCCGACCGGATAGCGGTGGCCCACACCGGCGACGAGGCGATCGCCCTTGTCCCGCTGCCCGCCGTGACGGCCGAGCATGACGGCTCCGAGTCCGGCATCCACGCCGACGTCCTGCTGGAGGCCGTTCGGGGCCCGCTGTCGGCGGGGCTCGACGACGACGGCCGGGTCACCCTCGGCGTCAGCGCCGCCGTGCACTCGGCGGAGGGGCTGCGCGGCGCCCTGGAGGAGGCGCGGCACGCCCGCCGGGTGGCGGCGGCCCGCCCGGGCCGGGTCTGCGCGGCCGGCCATCAGGAGCTGGCCTCGCACGTCCTGCTGCTCCCGTTCGTCCCGGACGACGTCCGCCGCGCGTTCACCGCCCGCCTGCTGGACCCGCTGCGCGACTACGACCGCCGGCACCGTGCCGAGCTGATTCCCACCCTGGAGGCGTTCCTCGACTGCGACGGCTCCTGGACGCGCTGTGCCACCCGTCTTCACCTGCACGTCAACACGCTGCGCTATCGCGTGGGGAGGATCGAGCAGTTGACGGGCCGGGACCTGTCCCGGCTGGAGGACAAGCTCGATTTCTTCTTGGCGTTGCGGATGAGCTGAGGTCACGCGGGCGTGCGAGCGGCTGGTGCCAAGTGCCGCCGCCGTCCCACGACTTTGTGAAATTATTCACCCACCCTCTTGGCCCCGCGCGGCGATCGGTGCTGGAATGCGGCCACCACTTCACTGCTCGACGGCGCGCAAGGGGAGGGCAACGTGGCGTATTCCGCCATGTCTGGGAACGGAACGACCGACGGTGACGATCCGCTCCAGACCGCGGTATGGCGGCTGCGCTCGCGGGCCTGCTGGGCCGACGCAGCGGCTCTGCTGCCGACGGACACGCCGACGTACACCCTGCAGCGGGCGGGGCTGATGGTCGAACGGTGTCTGTACACCGAGGGGGGCTGGGAGGAGGCCGAGGACGCGCTGCGGACGGCCGAGGCGGTGGCCCGGACCGACGAGGAGCGGGGCGCGGCGGCCTGTGAACGCGGCCAACTCGCCTACGCGGCCACGCTGCACGGCGTCCGGGACCGGGCGGACGAGGCGCGGGCCGCGCTCGGCAGGGCGGCGGCGCTGATTCCTCCGGGGGCGGCGGGCCGGGCGCTGCTCGACTTCCGCCGGGGTCTGCTGGCGGAGAACCTGACCCGCTCGCCGCAGGCGGCACGGGCCGCGTACCGCAGGGCCCACGCGGCCGCCACCGCCCACGCCGACCCGCTGCTGCTCTCGTTCACCTGGCGCCATCTGGCCGGACTGGCGCTACGGGAAGGGGAGTTGGCGGAGGCCCGGCACGGGTTCGCGGAGTCGCTGCGGATCAGGGAGGAGCTGGGCTATCTGGTGGGCACGGCTCCGGCGCTCGCCTCCCTCGCGGACACGGAGTCCGAGCCGGAGGCGTCACGCCTGCGCGAGGAGGCCGGCCGCCTGTTCCGGCTCCTGGGCGGCGTCCCCACGTGGCTGGCGAGGCAGTTGACGCCGCCGGCGCCGGGGGCGGCGACCGCCTGAGACCCGGCTCAGAGGAAACTGAGAGTCTGCTGTGCCAGGCTGACGCGCCTCGACCCACCCTCTCAGGAGCGCTTCGCCATGAGCACCGTCAACGGGCTGCCGGCCCATGTCCTGCTGGTCCACATCGTCGTCGTCCTGGTCCCGCTGACGGCCCTCGCCCTGGTGGCCGCCGCGCTGTGGCCGGGGGTCGCCCGGCGGCTGGGGGTGCTGCTGCCCGCGCTCGCCCTGGCCGCGCTGGTCAGCGTGCCGCTGACGACGCAGGCCGGCGAGTGGCTGGAGCGGCATGTGACCGAGGACACCCTGGTCCGCCGGCACACCGAGCTGGGGGACGGCCTGCTGCCGTGGGCCCTGGGTCTGTTCGTGCTGGCCACGGTGGTGTGGTGGGCGACGCGCCGCGGCGGGGCGGAGCAGGTTCCCGGCGGCGGTGCCCGCTGGTCGGCGCTGCCGGTGCGGATCGCCGTGGGCGTGCTGTCGGTGGCCGTGGCGGCCGGCGCGGTCGTCGACGTCTACCGGATAGGCGACTCGGGCGCGAAGGCGGCATGGCACGACGCGTACCAGAAGACGGCACAGGGCAACTGAGGGGGCCGGGGCCGCCGGGGGGGGTGGGGACGCTTACCGGCGCTGGCCGGGTGCCGCTGCGCCCACCCGTGCCGCCCCAGCGGCACGACTGCCCGCAGCTGAAGCGCCCCTTCAGGGGCGCGGGGAACTGCGCGACCAGCCACGGCGCACCCGCACCCGGCAGCCGGCACCCGGCAGCCGGCAGGCGGTCCGCACCTCCACGGCGGGAGGCCGCGCAAACACCCTCCCCCGTCAGCCCGCGGCAGCGAAATGCCCGGCCACCAGCCTCCGCACCGCGTCCAGCTCCCCCGCGATCAACGCCTCCAGCAACTCCGCATGCTCGGCCGCGTCCGCCATCAGGTCGTCCCGCGCCCCGCGCAGCGGAACCGCGCGGCGGTGCAGGTCCTCCGCGATCTGCACCAGCTGCTCGTTGCCGGCGAGGGCCAGTACCGCCCGGTGGAACGCCCGGTCCGCCTCCGCGTACGTCGCCCGGCATCCCTTCGCGGCCGCCCGCACCGATTCCTCGGCGAGCGGCCGCAACGCGGCCCATCGCTCGGCCGGTACGCTGCGCGCCAGCCGCAGCATCACCGGTACCTCGATCAGCGCCCGCACCTCGGCCAGTTCCGCGAGCTCGCGAGCGCCCCGTTCGACGACCCGGAACCCGCGGTTGGGCACGACCTCGACCGCGCCCTCCAGCGCCAGCTGCTGCATCGCCTCGCGCACCGGTGTCGCGGAGACCCCGAACCGTTCCCCCAGCGCCGGTGCCGAGTACACCTCGCCGGGTGCCAGCTCCCCGCCGACCAGGGCGGTACGCAGCGCGTCGAGGATCTGTCCGCGCACGGACGCCCGCTGCACGGCGGGCCTGGGCTGCGGGATCGGCCGCTCGCTGTGGACGTGTTCGCCGCGCGCGGCCTGCGGGCCTGCGGGGAACGCGAGCGCCTCCCGCGCCGACTCCTCGGACCGCGACTGCGCCGGCACCCTGGCCGTCTCGGCGGGAGCCGCGTGCGAGCGCTGGTCCACGGGTCCTCCTCCGGCTCGTCGGCACTTGGGTCATTAACGGCGGGTTGTTACTTGTCCGTCAAGCACCTTAGGCGCACAAGGCGCTGGTTCAAATTTCCGAACGAATGGGTAAGGTAAGGCTTACTTATCTGACAGTCGGTCCGGATCCGATCGGTGGTAGCCCATGCCCTCCCCCGCCTCCACCGCCTCCCTTGCCTCCGTCGTCCCCACCGCCTCCGCCGTCTCGGCCGCCTACGCGCGCCTCACCGAGGTCTGCCCGGACCTGGCGGTCACGGAGCTGGGGCCGGGCGACCCGGCACCCCGGGGCGGCGGCTGGGTGGGCGCCGCCGAGCTGGCGGCGGGCGGTTCCGCCCTGGACGCCTTCCTGGCCTGGGACGAGGACCAGATCCTGCGGGACGAGGGGAAGCCGGCCCGCCCCGACGTGGTCGCCACCTTCGGCCTGCACCGCTACGGCTGGGCCGCCTGCCTCCTGATCACCCTCCCCTGGTTCCTGGACCGCCGGGTCCCCCGCCTGCCCGCGGCCGAGGTGTCGTACGACCGCACGGCGGGCCGCATGGCCGTACGCGTCACCTCGTTCGCCTGCCTCCCGGGCGACCCCGCGGCGGCGCTGCCCGGCGCGGTCGTGGTGGCCGGCGAGGAGGCGCTGCGGGCGGAGGTGCGGGCGGCCGTCGCCGAGCACCTGGAACCGGTCCTCGGCGGCTTCGGGCCGCGAATGCGGCGGCGCGGGCGCGCACTGTGGGGCATGGCGACGGACGAGGTCGTCGAGGGGCTCTGGTACATCGCCGGACTGCTCGGGGACGAGGCCCGGGCGGTGCGCGAGCTCGAACAGCTGCTCCCGGGCGCGACCAAGCCGTACGTCGGCTCGGCCGCCTTCCGCGTGCTGCCGGGACCGGCCGGGGAGCCGCTGCCGACCCGGGACCGGGCGAGCTGCTGCATGTACTACACGCTGCGCCCCGAGGACACCTGCGCCACCTGCCCGCGCACCTGCGACGACGTCCGGATCGCCAAACTCGCGGCGGCCGCCGCGGCCTGAGTCCCCCTCAGTCCGCCCGCACCACCCGCCCCGGGACACGGCACCCGCCGGCATCCACTAAGATCACCGGTGGCGAGGTCGCTCCTGCGCGGACAGGGAATTCACAACTTCCTCACTTGCCGCAGGAACTTTCCGAGGAACCACCCGTATGGGTAGTCTTACTCGAACTCAGCTCCCGCCCCTCACGCGGCAGTTCGAGCAGAATGCCGCCCTGGGGCATCCCCTTGCACTTCCTTGGCGGCCTCTTGCCCCGAAACCCCCTGAGGGCCAGTGGGGTTGGGCCACTATGGCGGGCGATACGCCCTATCCCAATGCAAGGGACCCCTAGATGAGACTGACCGACATATCGCTGAACTGGCTGCTTCCCGGCGCCGTACTGCTCCTGGGCATGCTGGTCGCGGTGGCGGTGCTCGCGCGCTCCAAGCGGTCCGGCGGGGAGCACGCGAAGGACGACTCGTGGGAGCGCAGCGAGGAGCGCCGCAGGCGCAAGGAAGCCGTGTACGGCACCGTCTCCTACGCGCTCCTGTTCGCCTCCGCGTCGGTCGCGGCGGCCCTCTCGTTCCGCGGGCTGGTCGGCTTCGGCCAGCAGAACCTCGGCCTCTCCGACGGCTGGGAGTACCTCGTGCCGTTCGGTCTGGACGGCGCGGCGATGTTCTCCTCCGTCCTCGCGGTGCGCGAGGCGAGCCACGGTGACGCCGCTCTCGGCTCCCGGATACTCGTGTGGACGTTCGCGGGCGCCGCGGCCTGGTTCAACTGGGTGCACGCGCCCAGGGGCGTCGACCACGCGGGCGCTCCCCAGTTCTTCGCTGGCATGTCGCTGTCCGCGGCCGTCCTCTTCGACCGCGCGCTGAAGCAGACCCGCAAGGCCGCCCTGCGTGAGCAGGGTCTGGTGCCGCGTCCGCTGCCGCAGATCCGTATCGTCCGCTGGCTGCGTGCCCCCCGCGAGACCTACAAGGCCTGGTCGCTGATGCTCCTGGAGGGCGTGCGCAGCCTGGACGAGGCGGTCGACGAGGTGCGCGAGGACAAGCGGCAGAAGGAGACCAACCGGCTGCGCCGCCGCGAGCAGGACCGTCTGGAGCGGGCCCAGCTCAAGGCCATAAGCCGGGGCCACCGCGGCTTCGTCGGCCGTGGCCGGCAGGACGAGGTGCAGCACCAGGTCGAGCGCGCCTCGCAGCCCACTGCGGAGCCTGCCATATCGGCGCCGGAGCAGCTGCCCGTACGCCAGCGGCCCTCCCTTCAGCCCGTCCGCAAAGGGTCTGACCCGATCACCGTGGACCTGACCGCGGAGGACGACACAATGGCGCTGCCGCGCCTGGACTCCCTTGAGCGCAAGCTCAAGGACCTGGAGCAGCAGTTCGGCTGACCGCCTGCTGCCGCACAGCACTTCGGGACGGGGGCGTGACCATGACGGTCACGCCCCCGTCCCGTTGTGTACGAGGCGCCGGCTAGGCGGCCTCCGCGTCCAGTTCGAACCACACCGACTTGCCGACCTCGTGCGCCTGGACACCCCACGCGTCGGCGAAGGCGTCGACCAGCACCAGGCCCCGGCCGTGTGTGCCGTCGTCGGTGTCCGGGGCGCACATCCGCGGCCTGCGGCCGACGAAGTCCCGTACCTCCACCCGTAGTTGGCCCGGTTCCACGACGGCCGTCAGCACCGCCTCCCGGTCGGTGTGGACGAGCGCGTTGGTGACGAGTTCGCTGGTGAGCAGTTCCGCTATCTCGGAGCGGCCGGGCCGCCCCCAGTGCCGCAGCAGCTCGCGCAGTTCCCTGCGCGCCTCGGGCACCGCCCGCAGGTCCGACCGTCCCAGTCGGCGCCTGAACTGCGACGGGTTTCCCCGTTCCGTCGTGTCGGTCTCTTCCCCCGCCGTCTGCGCCGAGGAGGCCCCGATGGCCACGGGACCGCCCCCTCGTGCCTGACTGTTCATGACCCCCGCCCGCACGCTGTTTGCCGGTTCCCCTCCTGATCGAACACGTTCACGGGGATCCATGCCCGCTCGGGCACCGGCCAGTCATGTCACGCCGATGACGACCGGGTGTTCGGCCAAGTCCCGGGCCCGCCGCGGCCCGTACGTCGTCGCCCGGACCGCCCCGTACGCGCCAAGGGTGCCGCGGACCCGGCGTGATTCGGCCCCGTACGCAACCCGCCGAGCTGTTTCACGCGGTCCGCGGCACCGGCGAACCTGGCCGAAACCTGTCCTTCCGGCTACTTGCCCCCGAGGCCGGTGGTGCCGATGTGAATGATCTTGTGGGTGGAGCGGGTCATGTCGACGACCAGCTTCGTGGTGCTGTTGCGGCTCCAGGTGAGGGTGACGGCGGCCTCCGTGTAGTCGGCCGTGCCGTTGTCCGTGACCTTCCACTTGAGCGGGGTGTTCTGGGCCCGCAGCACACCGTCCGCGTGCTCCCGGTTCTCCCAGGCCTTGAGCTTCTTCAGGTAGGCCGGGTCGATGTAGTAGGCGCGCAGCGCGGTGGACAGGCGGCCGCTGCCGTCCGGGTCGCTCTCCGCGTCGATGTAGGCGCCGTAGAAGTCGGCGATGCGGGTGATGTTGTCGGCCGGGCTGCCGGCGACGCTGCGCGGAGCGCCGGCCGAGGCCTGGGCGGTGACGCCGAGCCCGAGGGCCACGGCGAGGACGCCGGCGGTGAGGACGGCGCGGCTCTTGCTGCTCATGTCTGTTCCCCGTTTTTCTGTGTCTTCGTGTTCTTTGCGTCGTGCGTCGTGCGTCGTGCGTCGTGTGCCTTGTGCCTTGTGCCTTGTGTCTGGGGCCGCCCTCCCCTCCCCCGAGGGAGAGGGCGGCCCCGGTCCCGGTGGCCGTGCGTCAGTGGAGCTTGTTCACGGCCGTGGTGGTGGTCTTCTTGAAGACCTTCACCGGCGCGTCCACGAAGCCGCCGAGCTGTCCCCAGTCCACGACGGTGACGGTGCGCCCCTCCCGGCCGATGGAGATCATCCGGATGTCGCTGGCGCCCCAGGCGGACACGGTGCGCAGGGCGTAGACATGGGCGCCGTCCCCGACCGGGAGGGTGCCGTGGTCCTGGAAGGTGGCCCGGATCTGCGGGTCCGCCATCTCGATACGGTCCGCGCAGGACACGATGTCCTCGTCGAGCTTCGCGAACCGGCCCTTCGCCAGGCGGACGCTGGGCAGTTCGGCGCTGACCTGACGGGCACTCGTGTCGAGGTCGGTCCGGAACTTCCGGTACCAGGAGTCCTGGCCGCCGCCGAGCCCGACGCCGATGCAGATGTCCTGCCTGGCCTCCTCCGGAATGCCGGCGGTGACCTTGCCGGCCGTCCAGGACGTGCCGGCCCGCGGCGGCAGCTCGGCCGCCGCGAGGAAGCGGGGCGCCTTGGGTGCGGCGGCCGCGGGAGCGGCCGACGCGGTGCCGACGACGAGTGCGGCGCCGGCGAGTGCGGTGAGCGCGCCTGCTCGGGTGCGCTTGGGCATGGGTGTTCCCCCGTGGGTCGGTGCATGGGTGTGGGCTGCCGCCGAGGCGGCCGACTGGTCGGTCCGGCCCTGCTCGGTGCGACACCAAGAGCATCCGCCGTCACCGGCGTGGACCGCAACGGCGGCCGCCCCTTTCCCCGCCCTGGAACCATCCCAGCCCCGTTGACGTGCAGGTATATGAGTGCCTGGGATGGCGAGGACCGGGGGAGGATGCCCGTGCGCGACGACGTCGAGGTGTTCGCGGCGCTGCTACGGCAGTTGAAGGACCGTACGGACCGGAGCTACGGCTCCCTGGCCCGTCGGCTGAACATGAACACCTCCACCCTGCACCGCTACTGCGCGGGCGAGGCGGTACCGCTGGACTTCGCTCCGGTGGAACGTCTGGCCGCGTTCTGCGGGGCGACACCGCAGGAACGGCTCGAACTCCACGAGTGCTGGCTGCGCGCGGTGGCCGCACGCCAACGCCCACGCGCGGCGGAGCACACGGAGACCACCGAGAACACGGAAAACGCGGAGACCACAGACAGCACCGCCCCCCAAGCTGCCGCGGAACCCGCAGCGGAGACGGCCCCAGTGGCGGAAGCCGCCCCCGTCGCCCGCCCCTGGTACCGGCGGCGGCGCACGCTCGTCGCCTCGGCCGTGGCCACCGTGCTGCTGGCGACCCTGGGCACCCTGGCCGCCCTCCCGGACGACCGGCAGGACACCGGTGCCGGGGCCCGGGACCCCGGTTCCTCCGGCACGACCGCCGCCGGTGACGCCCAGCGCCACGGCAGCGGCACCACCGGCCCGGCGCCGGACTCCGCCACCCCGTCGCCCACGTCCCCGACCTCCTCCTCGACCTCCTCGGCCTCCTCGGCGTCGGGCGGTGCCAAGACCTCCTCCCCCGCCACGGGCAGCACGTCCGGCACCCCGGCCCCGGCCGCCGTCCCCCTCGCCTGGACCGCGAACTCGCAGCTCTGGGAACTGGGCTGCGACCACGACTACGTCATCGACAAGCAGCCGGCCCAGGTGCCGCCGCCGCCCGCCCCGCAGGACGCCGGCACCTGGGCGGCCACCCAGAGCGCGGTGCACGGCGGCAACACGATCGTGGAGGTCTCCGTGCAGGGCCGTTCGGCCACCGCCGTCGTCCTGGAGGCTCTGCGGGTGCGTGTCGTCGGCCGTACGGCTCCCGCGCCCGGCATCGCCTACTCCATGGCGGACGGCTGCGGCGGCGGGCTCACCCCCCGCTACTTCGACGTGAACCTGGACAAGGACCGCCCCATCGCCCGCCCGGTGGCCGGTTCGGGCCCGGACGGGCAGACCGTATCGACGATGCACCTGCCCTACCGGGTCTCCGCCACGGACCCCGAGGTGCTGCGCGTCAAGGCGAGCACCGCGGGCTGCGACTGCCGCTGGTACCTCGAACTCGACTGGTCGTCACAGGGCCGCAGCGGCACCGTCCGCATCGACGACCACGGCCGGCCGTTCCGCACCAGTTCCATCAAGGGCCTGCCGCAGTACTGGTACGGCTCCGTCGACGGCGTCCGCCAGTGGGTGCCCACCGGCTGAGCAGGGGAAACCGGTCAGGGCCGCGGCATGTTGCGCAGGTTGGAGCGGGCCATCTGGACCATCCGGCCCACGCCGCCGTCCAGGACCATCTTGGACGCGGAGAGCGCGAAGCCGGTGACCATGTCGGCCCTGATCTTCGGCGGGATGGACAGCGCGTTGGGGTCGGTCACCACGTCGACCAGGGCCGGGCCCTTGTGGCTGAAGGCGTCCTTCAGCGCGCCCGCGAGCTGCTTGGGCTTCTCGACCCGCACCCCGTAGGCTCCGCAGGCCAGCGCCACGGCGGCGAAATCGGGATTGGTGTTGGCGGTGCCGTACGCGGGCAGCCCCGCGACCAGCATCTCCAACTCGACCATGCTGAGCGCGGAGTTGTTGAACAGCACTACCTTCACCGGCAGGTCGTACTGGACCAGGGTCAGGAAGTCGCCCATGAGCATGGCGAATCCGCCGTCCCCGGACATCGACACGACCTGCCGCCGCCGGTCGGTGAACTGGGCGCCGATCGCCATCGGCAGCGCGTTGGCCATCGAGCCGTGCGAGAAGGAACCGATGACCCGGCGGCGGCCGTTGGGCGAGACGTAGCGGGCCGCCCAGACATTGCACATGCCGGTGTCGACGGTGAACACCGCGTCGTCGTCGGCGAGTTCGTCCAGGACCGAGGCCACGTACTCCGGGTGGATCGGGACGTGCTTCTCGACCTTCCTCGTGTACGCCTTCACCACCCCTTCCAGCGCGTCCGCGTGTTTCTTCAGCATCCGGTCGAGGAAGCGCCGGTTCTCCTTGGCCCGCACCCGCGGCACCAGACAGCGCAGCGTCTCGCGCACGTCGCCCCACACCGCCAGGTCGAGCCGGGAGCGCCGGCCGAGCACCTCGGGGCGGACGTCGACCTGCACGATCTGCACGTCGTCGGGGAGGAAGGCGTTGTACGGGAAGTCGGTGCCGAGCAGGATCAGCAGGTCGCACTCGTGGGTGGCCTCGTAGGCGGCGCCGTAGCCGAGCAGTCCGCTCATGCCGACGTCGTACGGGTTGTCGTACTGGATCCACTCCTTGCCGCGCAGGGCGTGCCCGACCGGGGACTTGATCCGCTCCGCGAGTTCCATGACCTCGGCGTGGGCGCCGGCCGTGCCGCTGCCGCAGAACAGGGTCACCTTGTCCGCCGCGTCGATCATCGCGACCAGCTTGTCGAGTTCGGCGTCGCCGGGGCGGACGGTGGGCCGGGAGGTGACGATGGCCGCCGAGGCGGACTGTTCGGGCGCGGGCTGGTCGGCGATGTCGCCCGGCAGCGAGACGACGCTCACCCCGCTGCGGCCGACCGCGTGCTGGATGGCGGTCTGCAGCAGCCGGGGCATCTGCTTCGGGCTGGAGATCAGCTCGCTGTAGTGGCTGCACTCCTGGAAGAGCCGGTCCGGGTGGGTCTCCTGGAAGTAGCCGAGGCCGATCTCGCTGGAGGGGATGTGGGAGGCGAGGGCGAGCACCGGGGCCATCGAGCGGTGGGCGTCGTACAGGCCGTTGATGAGGTGCAGGTTGCCCGGGCCGCAGGAGCCGGCGCAGGCCGCCAGGGTGCCGGTGATCTGGGCCTCGGCGCCGGCCGCGAAGGCGGCGGTCTCCTCGTGGCGGACGTGGATCCAGTCGATGGCGGAGTTGCGGCGGACGGCGTCCACGACCGGGTTGAGGCTGTCGCCGACGACGCCGTAGAGGCGGCGCACCCCGGCGCGGACGAGGATGTCGACGAACTGCTCGGCGACGTTCTGCTTGGCCATGGCGGTCGGGCACCCTTCGGCTGCGCGGATCTCCGGCTCCCCTCCCCCGTCCCTCCCCCGCGATGCCCTTCCATGTATCCACAGCGGCCGCGCTCACGCCTCCCAGACGGCCGCCGCCGTACGGTCGTCGGCGTACCCCTTGACCCGGACCTGGGCGTCCGCGAGGAACGCGGCGAGGCCCGGCGGGGTGCGGCCGGACCAGCGTCGGGCCAGGTAGGCGCAGAGTGCGGGCTCGCCGCGCAGCGGGTCGGCGAGCCCGCCCGTGCACATCACGAGGGCATCACCCGGGCGGGCTACCGAGGCCCGGAACAGGAACGGGTCGCGGGGCGGCTCGGGGGCCGGTTCGTAGGGGCTGGGCGGGGTCGGGATGCCGAGGTCCATGGTGAGCCGGTCGCCCTGCGGGGTCTCGGAGGGCAGCGAGCCGAAGCCGAGCACGGGTTCACCGGCGCTGTCGGTGTCGACGCGCGGTTCGATGTCCTGCCACTCGCCGCCCCGGAGCCGGAACAGCCCGCCCTCGCCGACCCCGAAGAAGACCCGGGTACGGCACTGGGGGTGGGCGGGCAGGAGGAGGCAGCGCAGGCTGGCCGCGTACTCCTCGGGGGCGATGCCCTGTTCCGCGGCGCTGGCGCGGAGCTTGCCGAGGCTGCGGTCGGTGAGGCGGTGCAGTCCGGACTTGAGGTCGCCGCGCCGGGCGGCCTGGATGTCCTCGGTGAGCCGCTGGTGGCTGCGGCCCACGGCCCGGGCGATCCACTCGCACAGTTCGGCGGCGGCCCGGTGCGCGCCGGGGGTGGCCCGGGCGCCGGTGGCCATCGCGACCAGGACCAGGGCCTGTTCGCCGGCCCCGAAGCGGGCGGTGAGCAGGGCGTCGCGGCGCGGTTCGCCCCGGTACCGGGCGGAGTCGCCGCGCTGCGAGACGGCCCGCAGGGTGCAGGCGCCGTACCGGGCGCCGTCCAGGACGGTGTCGGCGACCAGGTCGTCGAGTTCGTCGGGGTCGGCGGCCGGCAGGGCGGTGGGTTCGGCGTCGTAGGTGGGCGGTCCGGAGCCGACGTAATCCACGGAGGAGGCCGAGGCGGCGGCCGGGACGGGCACGGCGTCCGAGGGCTCCGGGGACTCCTGGGGCTCCAGGGGCTCCGGGGCGGCGCGGGAGGGCAGCAGGGGCAGGTCGAGCCGGGTGGCGGGGTGCGGGTCCGCCGGGTCGTCGTCCGCCTCCAGCAGTTCCTGGTCCTCCTCGTCCCAGGGCCAGGTCTTCGGAGCAGGCCCGATGTCCTCGACAGGGGAGGTGTCCTCGACGGGGGCGGTGGGCGCCCGCTGGGCCGGCACGGTCGGCGGTGGCTGTTCGTCGCCCGGTTCCACGGTGCCGCCCCGCCGTCCCCCCACCGTCTTCTTCGCCGAGGCGAAGCGGTCGTCCAGGGAATCGGGTGCGGCCGTGGGCCCGGTGTCCTCGGTGGAGTCGTCGTACAACTGCCCCCACCAGTCGTCGTCGTGACGGGTGGGCCTACCCCCTGGCTGGCTCATGCCCCTAATTGTCCACCGCACGGGCCGGATGAAAACGGGGCATCAGGAAAATCCCGCACCCGACCCCGTATCGAACGGCGTGGCGAGGGACATCCCGAACACCCGTACAAGGAAAGGGAATCGACGACACGCGCGCGACGGACGGTGCGGCGGACACGACGGGCCCGGACGGGACGCGCCCGGGCGGGGCGGGCGGGAGTGGCGGGGGCGCCGGAACTGACACGTGTGAGTCGCCGGGTGGTCCCACCCCCCACGGGAGAACCACCCGGCGACACCGGAGTGACCGGCCCCAGATCCCCTACGCGTACGCGCGTCATGGGGCCGGTCACCGTTCGCACGGCCGAACACCACGGGACCGGCCGGAAGGCCAGATTGTGACGGGTCTTCCTGGCGGTCAGCTGTGAATGGCGCATCGGTTTCCCGTGCGAAGGCGCTGCGGTGACGTGATCTTGGCAGAGTGACCCGCGGTACGGCGATGATGGGGTGGGGCGGGTTTGCGCCGTGGCCGGTTCCCGCCATCTCACCGGGCTTCGAGGGAGGGACACGGACCGATGCTGGCAGCGCTGGGGCTGGACGAACGCGACGAGTCGGCGTACCGGGCGCTGGTGTCCGCGGGCGCCGCCGACGTGCCCGGTCTGGCGCGGCGTCTGACGCTGGCGGAGCCGGACACCGAGCGCGCGCTGCGCCGGCTGGAGGGGCACGGTCTTGCGGCCCAGTCCTCGGGCCGGCCGGGCCGCTGGGTGGCGGCGCCGCCGGGGGTCGCGCTGGGCGCGCTGCTCACGCAGCAGCGGCACGAGCTGGAGAAGGCTGAGCTGACGGCGGCGCTGCTCGCGGAGGAGTACCGGGCGGCGGCGGCCGAGCCCGCGGCGGGCGACCTGGTGGAGGTGGTGACCGGCGCCCCGGCCGTCGCCCGGCGGTTCCTCCAGCTCCAGCTGGGTGCCCTGGACGAGGTGTGCGCGCTGGTCACGGACAAGCCGGTGGCCGTCACCGGGACGGAGAACGACGCCGAGGAGCAGGCCGCGCACCGGGGCGTGCGCTACCGGGTGGTGGTGGAGCGGTCGGCCCTCGGCCTGCCGGACGCCGTCCCGGAGCTGGCGGCGGCGCTGGGCCGGGACGAGCAGGTGCGGGTGGCGGAGCGGGTGCCGACGAAGCTGGTCGTCGCCGACCGCGCGCTGGCGCTGGTCCCGCTCACCCTGCACGCCGCGGAACCCGCGGCCCTGGTGGTCCATGCCAGCGGCCTGCTGGAACTTCTCTGCGGCCTGTTCGAGTCGGTGTGGCGGGAGGCGCTGCCGCTGCGCCTCGGCCCGGCCGGGGTGTGCGAGGAGGAGCCGGACGGCCCCGACGCCACCGATCTGGAGGTGCTGTCGCTGCTGCTGGCGGGCCTGACCGACGCCAGCGTGGCCAAGCAGCTCGACGTGGGCCTGCGGACCGTGCAGCGCCGGGTGCGGCGGCTGATGGAGCTGGCCGGGGTGTCGACCCGCATGCAGCTGGGCTGGCACGCGTACGAGCGGGGCTGGGTGACCCGGAACTGACCTGCGCATCGTCCGGCGGTCCGGCACTCTGGGCAGATGGGAGCAGGGGAACTCCTGCTGGTCGGCCTGGTGCTGGTGCTCGGCCTGTGCGGGGTGCTGGTGCCCGGGGTACCGGGGACGGGGCTGGTGTGGGCCGCGGTGCTGTGGTGGGCGCTGTACGACCCGCGCCCGGTGGCCTGGTCGGTCCTGGTCGGGGCCACCCTGGTGCTGCTGTCGGCGCTGGTGGTCCGCTGGGCCCTGCCCCCGCGCCGGCTCCGGGCGAGCGGTGCCACCCCCCGGATGGGCGTGTACGCCGGAACCGGCGCCGTCCTCGGCTTCGTCCTGCTCCCCGTCCTCGGCGCGATCCCCGGTTTCATGGCCGGGATCTACCTCCACGAACGCCTCCGTCTCGGCCGGCACACGGAGGCGCGGGCCGCCCTGCGCACCGCGATGAACGCGGGCGGCTCCAGCGTGCTCGCCGAGCTGTTCGCCTGCCTGCTCGTCACGGCCGGCTGGCTGACGGCGGTGATCTGGGCCGGCTGAGTGCCCGGCGTGAATGCCCGGCGTGCGTGCCCGGCGTGCGGGCTCAGAGCAGGTCGGCGAGCGGGACGGCGTCGGCGAGGGCGCGCGTGCCGGTGTCGTTGAAGTGCAGGTGGTCGCCGGGGTCGTAGGCGGGCAGGATGCGGCCGGGCTGCTGCGGGTCCCGTACGACGGCGTCGAAGTCGACGTACGCGTCGAAGACGTCCCCGGTGCGGATCAGCGCGTTCACCCGCTGCCGCACGGTCTCCCGGGCGTCGGTGTACCCGCTGTACCCGGCGTACGGGGTGAGGGTCGCGCCGACCACCCGGATCCCGCGCTCGTGGGCGCGGGCCACGAGGGTCCGGTAGGCCCGCACGAGGTCGGCGGGGTCCGTGGTCTCCGGGGTGCCCTTGATGTCGTTGATGCCTTCGAGGACGACCAGGGTCCGCACCCCGCTCCGGTCGAGCGCGTCGGCGTCCAGGCGCTTGAGGGCTCCCGGTCCTCCGGTGCTGTCGAGCAGGAGCCGGTTGCCGGAGATGCCGGCGTTGAGGACGCCGGCCCGGAAGGGCCGCAGGCGGTCCGCGAGGCGGTCGGGCCAGCGGTGGTTGGCGTCCATGCTGGTGCCGTTGCCGTCGGTGAGGGAGTCGCCGAAGGCGACCACGGTGCCGCGGGTCACGGCGTGCACGTCGACGCCGGTGACGTAGTACCAGTGGCCGGTGGTACGGGTGTAGGCGCCGCCGTCCTCGTCTTGGGCGCGTCCGGTGCCGTCCGCGGCGAGGTAGCTGGTCTGGAGGGCGACCCGGTGGTAGGTGGCGGGCCCGGCGTCGCCCGGGGTCTCGACGCTGACCAGCAGGTCGGCGGCGGCCGGGACGGCGAGCGGCACCGGGTCGCTGACCAGGTCCTGTCCGACGGGCACGACGGCGGTGGCGGCGCCCGCGAAGGTGGCGGCGCGCATCGAGCCGGGTACGGCGGCCGGGCCGCTGCCCTGCCGGAGGGCGACGGTGACGGCGCCGAGCCGGAGCGGGGCGCTGCCGAGCCGGTTGCTGACCCGCACCCGCACTTCGCTGCCTCCGACGCTCAGGTGGACGACGTTGCGGTAGGCGGCGCCGGGCAGCGCCGGTTCGGTACCGGAGGGCGCGGCCTCCCAGCTCCCGGCCCAGAGCGCGGGCTCCGGGTCGGCACCGGCCCGCCCGCTCACCCCCATCACCGACAACAACGCCACCGCGAGCAGCCGCCCGACCCTGCGCATCCACACCTGCCCTTCCGAGGCCTACAGGAGGGGAAGGTGACATACGGGGGGTGGCGTGAACAGCAACGCGACCGGGAGACCACTCGGGTGGCGGAGCGCGGCGGGGAGGAGGCCGACGGAGCTGGGGACGGTGCCTGTTCGTCGTCTGTCCGGATAGGTGTGTCGGAGCGGAGGGGTGGTGACGGTGCGTTCCGGGGTGCGGGTGCGTGGGGGCTGGTCGCGCAGTTCCTCCCCCGGCTTTCGGCCGGGGGTACCCGGCAAGCGCCGGTAAGCGTCCCCACCCCCGCGCCGGCTTCAGTGCGGCGGCGCTCCGTCCAGCAGCAGATGCCGGACGGCGTACGACCGCCAGGGCCGCCACTCGTCCGGTACGTCTAGGCCGGGTACGCCGGGCAGGGCGACGTCGGGGTCGGCGAGGGCGCGGACGCGGATGGTGGCGACGGTCGCCGGGTCCATCCCGGGCAGGGCCCGCAGCGCCGCCTCCGCGTCGTCCCGGTCGGCGCCCGGATCCAGTCGCAGCGTCCCGTCGGCGAGCGCCGCGGCCAGCGCGCCGAGGCTGCCGTCGGGCTCGGCTTCCGCGAGCACCGCGGGCTCGGGGAAGAGGTGGGTGGGGCCGCCGGACGGCGTGTCCAGCGCCTTGCCGTACCGCCGTACCAGCCGCTCGGCGCCGGCGGTGCCGACCAGGGCCCGTACGGCTGCCTCGGCGGGGTCCGCGGCGCCGGGTGACCGCAGCCCGGGCCGGGCGGCGACCAGCGGAGCGAGCCGCGGGTCCGCTGCGAGCCGCTCGTCGACGGCGTACGGGTCGGCGTCGAGGTCGAACAGCCGGCGCAGCCGCTGTACGGCGGTGGTCAGGTCGCGCGGGTCGGTGAGGCGCAGCCGCGCGTCGAGCCAGCCGCCGGGGTGGGCGCCGAGGCCGGTAGCGGTGGCCCGGGTCGTACCGGTCCGTTCCTCGACGGCGACGACGGCATGGCCGTACGGCAGGCGCAGGGTGCGGCGGTAGGTGCGGGTGCCGGGGGTGCCGGTGACCTCCTCCACGCCGGGCACGGCCTCGCGTTCGAGGAGGTCGAAGACGGGGCCGGCCTGGTACGGGCCGCGATGGGCGAGCCGCAGCGGGATGCCGGCGGCCGGGGAGCCGCGCCGTGCGCCGCGGCCGCCGGGCGCGGACTCGCGCAGCCCGCTCGGGGTGCTGGCGTACACGGCGCGGACGGTGTCGTTGAACTGCCGCACGCTGGCGAAGCCGCTCGCGAACGCGATCTCCGTGATCGGCAGCTCGGTGGTCTGGAGCAGCGTGCGTGCGGTGTGCGCCCGCTGGGCCCGGGCGAGTGCGACGGGCCCGGCGCCGAGTTCGGCGGTGAGCTGCCGCTGCACCTGGCGGGCGCTGTAGCCGAGCCGGTCGGCGAGCCCGCCGACGCCCTCCCGGTCCACCACGCCGTCGCCGATCAGCCGTACGGCCCGGCCGACGACGTCGGCCCGGACGTTCCACTCTGCGGAGCCGGGGACCGCGTCGGGGCGGCACCGGCGGCAGGCCCGGAACCCGGAGCCCTGCGCGGCGGCCGCGGTGGGGAAGAAGCGGACGTTGCGCCGCTTCGGGGTGACGGCGGGGCAGCTGGGGCGGCAGTAGATGCCGGTGGTCTCGACGGCGAAGAAGAACGCGCCGTCGAACCGGGCGTCCCGGCTGCGGACCGCCTCGTACCTGGTGTCCTCGTCCATCACGGTTCAAGTGTGGACGACGGGAGGAGAGGGGGCTGGCGGGAATCGGACATGACGCTGGGCCCCGTGAGGGGAGCGCCCTGTGACGGGAGCGCCCCGTGACGGGAGCGCCCCGTGAGTGGGGCGCTCCGTCAGGGGCGCGGGGCTGTGTCGGGGTGCGGAGGTGCGGCTGCCGCCGCGGGTGCGCGCTCGGCCCCACGCCCCCGCGGCGGCCCTGCTACTGCCACCGCCCCCGCTTCGCCTCCATCGCCGCCTTCCCCTCCGCTCCCCTCTTCTTCCATTCCCGCTTCATGTCGGCCCGGAGCCGCGCGTCGGTCTTCGCGACGATCCACTGGTTCTCCCGCATCAGCTTGCGGTAGCTCTCCAGCCGGCGCACGGGCAGTTCACCGGTCTCCACCGCGGTGCGCACCGCGCATCCCGGCTCGCTCTCGTGTCCGCAGTCGGAGAACCGGCAGTCCTCGGCCAGTTCCTCGATCTCGGCGAACACCTGCCCGACGCCGGTCTCGGCGTCGAACAGCCCCACGCCCCGCAGCCCGGGCGTGTCGATCAGCACGCCCCCGCCCGGGAGTGCGAGGAGGTTGCGGGTGGTGGTGGTGTGGCGGCCCTTGCCGTCGACGTCCCGGGCGGCCTGGACGTCCATCACGTCCGCCCCTAGGAGCGCGTTGGCGAGGGTGGACTTGCCGGCGCCGGACTGGCCGAGCAGCACCGAGGTACCGGAGCCGACGAGGGCGACCAGGGTGTCCAGGCCGTCGCCCGCGTGCGCGCTGACCGTGAGGACCGGCACGCCCGGGGCCGTCGTCTCGACGTCCTGGACGAGATGGGCGAGGGTCACCGGGTCCGGGACCAGGTCGGCCTTGGTGAGAACCACGACCGGCTGCGCCCCGGACTCCCAGGCCAGTGCCAGGAACCGCTCGATGCGGCCGAGGTCGAGTTCGACGGCGAGGGAGACCGCGACGATCGCGTGGTCGACGTTGGCGGCGAGGATCTGCCCCTCGGACCGCTTGGAGGAGGTGGAGCGCACGAAGGCGGTACGGCGCGGCAGATACGCGCGTACGTAACGGGGGTTGCCGCCGGGTTCCACGGCGACCCAGTCGCCGGTGCACACGACGCGCAGCGGATCGTGCGGGGTGACGAACGCGGTGTCGGCGCGCAGCAGACCGCCGGCGGTGACGACGTCGCACTGCCCGCGGTCGACGCGGACGACCCGCCCGGCGAGCAGTCCTTCCGCCTCGTGGGGGGCGAACTCCTTCGCCCAGGTCTCGTCCCAGCCGTAGGGAGCGAGCGCGGAGAAAACAGCGGAGCTGGAAGTCAAGGGTGACCCTTCACAAGGGCGGCCCCGGGTAAGGAAAGAGGTCAGCCGGTGGCCGCGGAGGTGGAATGGATGAACTTCTGGTTGCGGGCAGCGCCCATCGCAACGACAGCCATCGGTCAACACCTCCCTGATCGAACCGGGTCACCCGCGGCACCCTGGGGTGGCCGCTCCGACGCCACGGACTTTAGGGGCTGTCCGCACCGTGCCGCCACCGAATTACCGCGCGGTGCCAGGAGGCGCCCTCGCGCACCGGTCCCGGGCCTCGCGGACGGTGTCGTACCGGGCACGGATCGGTTGCGGTCGGGGCCATCCGCCACGCCGGGCGGCAGGCTCCCGGGATCATGACGGCCATGAGCCGAGACCGGTACGTCGACTTCCTGCGGGCCTGGGCGATCGTGCTGGTGGTGCTCGGCCACTGGCTGATCACCGCCCTGGTCCGGGAGCCCGACGGGCGGATCACCGCCCCGGAGCTGCTGGCGACCGTGGACTGGACCCAGTGGCTGACCCTCGGCTTCCAGATCATGCCGCTGTTCTTCCTGGCCGGCGGCCACGCGGCGGGCGGTTCCTGGGCCCGGGTCCGGGCGGAAGGGGGCACGCCCGCGGGGTGGCTGGGGCGGCGGGCGCTGCGGCTGCTGCTTCCGGTGGCCGTCTACAGCGGCGCGGTGCTGCTCGCGGTCGGCATCTGCACGGCGGCCGGCGTGGACGCGGACACGCTGGCGCTGGTGGGCTGGGCGATGGGGATGCAGTTCTGGTTCCTTCCGGTGTACCTGCTGCTCAGCGCGTTGACGCCGTTGCTGTACGCGGCGCACCGGCGGTGGGGCCTGCGCGTCCCGCCGCTGCTGGGGGCCCTCGCCCTGGCCGTCGACGCGCTCGTGGTGGGCGTGCACGTGCCCTATGCCGGACTGCTGAACTACGTGCTCGTGTGGGGTGTCGCCTACCAGTTGGGCTTCTGCTGGCGGGACGGTCTGCTGACCGGCCGTCGGCCCGTGCCGCTCGCGATGGCGGCGGGCGGCGGACTGGCCTTCGCCGCGCTCGTCGCTCTCGGGCCGTTCCCGGTCAGCCTGATCCTGGTGACCGGGCAGAGTCCCAGCAACACCGATCCGCCGTCGGCCGCGATGCTGGCGTGGGTGGTCGCCCAGGCGGGCCTGAGCCTGCTCGCCGCGCCGCCGCTGCGGCGGCTGCTGGACCGCGAACGGGTGTGGCGGCTGGTCCGCCCCGTGGGCGCGGCCAGCATGACGCTCTACCTGTGGCACATGCTGCCGGTGCTGATCGCCGCCGCCGCGTTCTACCTGACCGGCCTCGCGCCCGAGCCGGCGCTCGGGTCCGCGGCGTGGTGGGCACTGCGTGTGCCCTGGCTGCTGGTGCTGGGCGCCGTCCTGGCCTGCGTCGTCTTCGCGCTGCGGCCGGTGGAGCGCGGGCTGGGCGTGCTGTACGAGCGGACTGTGCCGGACGCCGGGCTGCGCCGCGCCTGGCCGCTGTGGGCCGGGGTGGCCCTGGCCGTCGTCGCGCTGGGCCGCTTCGCCGTGCGGGGCTTCGCGCCGGACGGCCGGTTCCCCGTGCTGCCCGCCGTGGGCCTGGCGCTGGGCACGGTGCTGGTGACGGTCCCCCGGTGGACGGCCGCGGAGCGCCGCCTCGGGCAGCCCGGGGCCACGCGCACCCCGGACCGGGTCTGAGGCTGTGCTACGGTTACGGAGTTGCAGTTGTGGTACCCATGAACCTATGTGCGCCTGACGGGAATGTTTCTCCTGCAGGCGCATTAGTTGTTTTACCGGCATCTCCGGATGGGGCCTCTGCCTATAGATCGGAGAAGGTCATGGCACAGGGAACCGTGAAGTGGTTCAACGCCGAAAAGGGTTTCGGCTTCATCCAGCAGGACGGCGGCGGCCCGGACGTGTTCGCCCACTACTCGAACATCCAGTCCCAGGGCTTCCGTGAGCTCCAGGAGGGCCAGCGGGTCTCCTTCGACGTCACGCAGGGTCAGAAGGGCCCGCAGGCGGAGAACATCGTCCCCGCCTGATCGCCTTACGCGTATCCACTCGCCGGGGTCCGTATCGTCATGGTGCGGACCCCGGTTTGTGCTGTTCCAGGAAGGCAGACAGCAGCATGTCCCGCAGGCCCCAGAAGCCGAACAGGCGCACCTCGTCGTCCAGGACGGCCCCGGCGTCCCCGCCGTCCGGTCCGTCGTCACGTGAGTTCCGGCTGCCGGAGAACACGACGCCCGGGCTTCCCGCCGTCGAGGACTTCGCCGCTCTGGACATGCCCGCGGCGCTGCTGAAGACCCTGACCGCGCAGGGGGTGACCACCCCGTTCCCCATCCAGGCCGCCACGCTGCCCAACTCGCTCGCCGGCCGTGACCTGCTGGGACGGGGACGGACCGGCTCCGGCAAGACCCTCGCGTTCGGGCTGGCGCTGCTCGCCCGTACGGCCGGACTGCGCGCGCAGCCCAAGGCGCCCCTCGCGCTGGTGCTGGTACCCACCCGTGAACTCGCCCAGCAGGTGACGGACGCGCTGACGCCCTACGCGACGGCCGTGAACCTCCGGCTGGCCACCGTGGTCGGCGGACTGTCGATCACCAAGCAGGCCGCCACGCTCCGGCGCGGCGCCGAGGTGGTCGTGGCGAGTCCCGGCCGGCTCAACGACCTCGTGGAACGCGGGGACTGCGTGCTCGGCGACGTCCGCATCACGGTGCTGGACGAGGCCGACCAGATGACCGACATGGGCTTCCTGCCGCAGATCACCAAGCTGATCCAGCAGGTACGGCCCGACGGGCAGCGGCTGCTCTTCTCGGCCACCCTCGACCGGAACATCGACCGCCTGGTGCAGCGGTTCCTGACCGACCCCGTGGTGCACTCCGTGGACCCGTCGGCGGGGGCGGTCACCACCATGGAGCACCACGTGCTCCACATCCAGGACGAGACCGACAAGAAGGCCGTCACCACGCGCATCGCGGCCCGCGACGGCCGGGTCATCCTCTTCCTCGACACCAAGAGGTCCGCCGACCGGCTCGCCAAGCGGCTGCTGGCCGTCGGCGTCCGCGCGGCGGCGCTGCACGGCGGCCGCTCGCAGCCGCAGCGCAACCGCACCCTGGAGCAGTTCAGGAACGGCCAGGTCACCGCTCTGGTGGCGACGAACGTCGCGGCCCGCGGCATACACATCGACGACCTCGACCTCGTCGTGAACGTCGATCCCCCCACCGACCACAAGGACTACGTCCACCGGGGCGGCCGTACGGCCCGCGCCGGCGGCTCCGGCAGCGTGGTCACGCTGGTGCTGCCCGAGCAGAAGCGCGATGTCACCCGGCTCATGTCGGACGCCGGCATCCGCCCCCGGACGGCCCGGATCGCGTCCGGCGACGCCGAGCTGACCACGCTCACCGGCGCCCGCGAGCCCTCCGGCGTGCCGGTCGTCATCGAGGTCCCGCAGCCGGCGACGGCCACGGCGTCCGGCCCGGACCAGCAGACCGACCCCAAGTCCGGCAGGCGGTCCACCCGTCGGCGCCGCGGCGGCGGCGGTTCCGGGGCGGCGGCCGGGACGGGTGGCCGGGGCTCGGCTCCCCGGGCCGCCGCGGGGGCCGCACCGGCCGCCGGTGCGTCCGCGGCGGGCGGCGGGCGCGGTGCTGCCCGCCGAAAGGGCACCTCCGGTGCCACGGGGGACGCCGCAGGCGCGGGCAGCCGGGGCACCGACCGCCGGGCCGCGTCCGGCGGGACATCCAGCGCGGCGGCCGGCCGCAGTTCCGACCGTCGGGCCGCGACCGGTACCAGCGCCGGCACCGCGTCCGGCAAGGACGCGGGCGGCTCCCGTCGGCGCACGCCGTCCGGCGGTGCCACCGGCACCGGCGGTCACGCCTCGGGCCGCCGGGGCGGCCGCCGCACCCCGGCCACCTGAGCACTCCACGGCAAGCACCGCGATCCGCCGTCCCTCGACTGCGGGTGCGTCGTGGCTGTTCGCGCACTTCCCCGCGCCCCTGAAGGGGCGCTCACCCCGTGCCCTGCCTTTTCTGGGGGCGCGGGGAACTGCGCGACCAGCCCCCACCGGCCAGCACCCGCCCGCCGACCGGTCGGCCTCCCGGCGCCACGCGCCGCTACGCGGCGAACGGCCCGGGTATCTCCCCCGACCCCCGCCGGATCAGCCGCGTCGGCATGACGACGGTGCGCGGTGGTGAGACGTCGCCGTGGATGCGGGCGAACAGCAGGTGTGCCGCGCTGGTCGCGAGGGCCACCGGGTCCTGGGCGATCACCGTGACGGGCGGGGTCAGCCGCGAGGCGAGCGCGAAGTCGTCGAAGGCGACGAAGGCGAGGCCGCCGGGGGCCGCGGTCAGCGCGCCGAACGCGAGCAGTTCGTTGCCCGCGAGGAGGGCCGTCGGCGGGTCGGGCAGCGCCAGCATCCCGGTGACGGCAGCGGCGGCCTCCGGGCCGGTGCGCACGGCGTCCCTGACCAGCGCCGGGTCGGCCGCGATGCCCGCGGCCCCGAGCGCCGCCAGATAGCCCCGCCGGCGTTCGCCGAACGTCCAGATCTTCGGCGTGTCGCCCAGGTAGCCGATCCTGCGGTGGCCGTGTGCCAGCAGCTGCTCCACGGCCCCGCGCACCGCGCCGAAGTTGTCGACCACCACGGCGTCCACGTCGAGGCCGGGCGCCGCCCGGTCCACGCAGACGATCTTCGTGCCCTGCGCCTGCGCGGGGCGCAGGAAACGGTGGCTGCCGGCGGCCGGGGTGAGGATCAGGCCGTCGACGCGCCGGGCGGTGAACGCGGCGATCACCTCGCGCTCGCGGCGCAGGTCGGCACGGCTGGAGCCGATCAGCATGATGCTGCCGCGCTGCCGGGCGACGTCCTCGGCGGCGGAGGCGACCGCGGCCATGAAGGGATCGGTCACGTCGTCGACCAACAGGCCGATGATCTGGCTCAGTTCATGGGTGCGGCGTAACTGGCGTGCCACGTCGTCGCGTTGGTAGCCGAGCTTGCGGACCGCGGCCTCCACCCGCGCGGCGGTCCGCGGGGCGACGGCCGAATCGCCGTTGACGACGCGGGACACCGTCATCGTGCTGACGCCCGCTTCCGCGGCAACGTCCTTCATGGTCGGCCGGGTGGCTGCCACGCCACGTCCTCCACCTGCGTCACGTTTGAGCGTCGACTCGTTAACGTTACCAACTCGCACGCGTATCAACGGCCTTGCAAACAGCGGGAGATGAGGCGCGAGCAACGCGCCCGGCGACCGGCTGCACCACCCTTGACACCCCGCTGTGGGCGCCCCAAGAATCAGCCAAGCTGTTAACGATACCAACCAGAAGGCACAACATGGCCTCTGCAAGGGAACCACTGCTCACCGCACATGGAGTGGTCAAGCGTTTCGGCCACGTCCAGGCGCTCTCGGGCGCCGATTTCACGGCATACCCCGGCGAGGTCGTCGCCCTCATCGGTGACAACGGTGCCGGCAAGTCCACTCTGGTGAACGTCCTGTCGGGCGTGCTCGCCCCCGATGCCGGCGAGGTCCGCCTGGACGGCGCGCCGGTGCGGTTCTCCGGTCCGATGGACGCCCAGCGACAGGGCGTGGAAACCGTCTACCAGGACCTGTCGCTCGCGCCCGACCTGGACGCGGCGGCCAACCTCTACCTCGGCCGGGAGATCGTGCGCGGGGGCCTGCTCGGACGTCTCGGCGTGCTCGACCGGCCCACGATGCGCCGGGAGGCGGTCAAGGCCTTCGCCGAACTCGGTGTGGAGCTGAAGGACGTGACGGCTGCTGTGACAACGTTGTCCGGCGGGCAGCGGCAGTCCGTCGCGGTGGCCCGAGCCGTCGCCTTCGCCCACAAGGTCATCTTCATGGACGAGCCGACCGCCGCGCTGGGCGTCATCCAGCGCGCCCGGGTCCTGGAGACCGTCCGCAGGGTCGCCGACCGGGGCATCTGCGTTGTGCTGATCAGTCACAACATGCCCGAGGTGCTGTCGGTCGCGGACCGGGTGGAGGTGCTGCGGCTGGGCCGGCGCGTCGCGTCGTACACGGCCGCCGACACGACGATCGAGGAGCTGGTCGGCGCGATGACCGGCTCGCTGGACGGGCCGAACGGCACCGGGGAAGCGGAGGGCGCACGATGACGGCGCAGAGCGAGAAGGCCGCGGCAGCCGTGGACGGCCGGTCCGCGGTGCCCGACTGGGTGCGCCGCGCGGCAACCCTCAACGAACTGTGGACCTTTGTCATCCTCGTGGCGCTGGTGCTGTTCTTCACGATCGCGGCGCCGGGCAAGTTCTTCACCACGTACGACATCACCCAGATCGCCGTGAACGCGGCCATCTACCTGGTGCTCGGCGTCGGCATGACGTTCGTGATCATCACGGCGGGCATCGACCTGTCGATCGGCTCGGTACTGGTGCTGGCCGCGGTGGCGGCGGGCGAGTACAACATCCATCACGGCGGGGCGACTTCGGGCTGGGGCACGGTCGCGTTCAGTGTCGTCATCGCGCTGGCGGTGGGCACGGCGTGGGGTGCGCTGCAGGGTGCGGTGGTGGCGACCGGCAAGGTGCCGCCGCTGATCGTGACGCTGGGCGGGCTCGGCGCGGCGCTGGGCATCGCCGAACTCGCCACCGGCGGCCAGGACCCGGCCGGGGCGGCCTCCACGCACCTGCAGAACAGCCTCGGCTTCGGCAAGGTGCTCGGGATCCCCTGGATGGTGATCCTGGCGGCCGTGGTGACCGCGGTCTTCGGCGCGGTGCTGGCCGGCACCCGGTTCGGCGAGCACACCCTCGCGATCGGGTCGAACCCGACCGCGGTACGGCGGGCCGGCATCCCGGTGGGCCGGCAACTGGTGAAGGTGTACGGCCTGATGGGGCTGCTGGCCGGGCTCGGCGCGGTGATGTGGCTGGCCTCGTACGGCACGACGTCGATCGCCGGGCACTCCACGGACAACCTCAAGGTGATCACCGCGGTGGTGCTCGGCGGCACCAGCCTGTTCGGCGGCCGGGGTTCGGTGCTGGGCACGGTGATCGGTGTCTTCATCCCGGCGGTGCTGACCACCGGGCTGATCGTGATCGGCGTCCAGCAGTACTGGCAGGACGTGGCGGTGGGCGTGGTGCTGGTCGTGGCCGTCTACGTCGACCAGCTGCGCAGGAAGACCCGGGAACGCGCATGACCGGATCGCACGTGACTACTGAATCGCTCGTGACTACTGAATCGCACATGACTGAATCGCTCGTGGCTAAGGAGGACTCTGTGATGGGGAGCATTCGCAGCAAGCGCCGGTTGCTGGTCGCGGTGGGCACGGTTCTGGCCCTCGGCGCGGGGGCCTCGGCGTGCGGTTCGTCGGACGACGGCGGCGGCTCGGGGAGTTCGGGCAGTGCCAAGGGCAAGAAGGTCCGGCTGATCACGGGGGTGAAGAGCGACCCGTTCTACATCACCATGACCTGTGCCGCGCAGGCGGAGGCCAAGGCCAAGGGGATGGACTTCACGGCCGACGGTTCCGCGCAGTGGGACGTGTCGGTGCAGCGGCCGCTGCTCGACTCGGTGGCCGCGTCCCGGCCCGACGGGCTGCTCATCTCGCCGGTCGACACCAGCGCGCTGACGCCGTCGCTCAAGCAGATCCAGTCGGCCGGCACCAAGGTGGCGCTGGTGGACACGACGGTGACCGACACGTCGATCGGCATCACCCGGATCTCGTCGGACAACGAGAAGGGCGGCCGGGTCGCCGCCGACGCGCTGGCCAAGCTGATGAACAAGAAGGGCTCGGTCATCGTCATCAGCGTCAAGCCCGGTGTGTCGACGACCGACGCTCGGATCAAGGGCTTCACCGAGGAGATGGCCAAGTACCCGGACATCAAGGTGCTGCCCACGCTCTACGACAACGACCTGCCGGCCACCGCGGCCTCCCAGATCCAGTCGACGCTCGCCGCGCACCCGGACCTCGGCGGGGTGTTCGCGGGCAACACCAACACCGGTCAGGGCATCGCCACCGGTCTGAAGCAGGCCGGCAAGGAGGGCGCGGTGAAGGTGGCGGCGTTCGACGCCGAGCCGGACGAGATCGCCTCCCTGAAGGCGGGCACCCTCCAGGTGCTGGTCGCCCAGGACCCGGCGGCGATCGGCCGGCAGGCGGTGGACCAGCTCGCCGACGCCTTCGAGGGCAAGTCGGTCAGCAAGTCGATCGGCACGAACATGGTGGCGATCACCAAGGACAACATGAACGAGCCGGCGGTCAGCAAGTACTTCTACAAGTCGCAGTGCTGAGCGTCGCTTCGGCGGTACCGGTCTGACGCATGACCGGCGGCGGGCGGACCCGGTGGGTCCGCCCGCCGCCGGGCGTGCGGACCGCCCCGGCTCAGTTCAGCGAGCAGGAGGTGCCGTTCAGCGTGAAGGCGTACGGCGCCGAGTTGCTGCCGCTCCAGGTGCCGAGGAAGCCGAAGGACAGGGTGCCGTCGGCGGCGACCGACTGGTTGTAGTCGGCGGCGTCGGCGGTGACCTGGCCGCCGTTCTGGCTGACGGTCGCGTCCCACATCTGGGTGACCTTCTGGCCGTCCCGGAAGGACCACTGGACCCGCCAGCCGGTCAGGGCCTGGGTGGTGGTGACGGTGACGGTGGACTGGAAGCCGTCGGTCCACTGGTTGACCAGGTCGTAGGAGACCCGGCAGGTGGCCGCCGCCGGAGCGGTGGGGCTGGCGGAGGCGGAGGCGGTGCCGTGGTGGCCGGTGCTCGCCGTGGCCGAGGAGGTGCCCTGGGGTTCCGGGTCGGGGTTCTTGTGGGCCGGCTTCCCGGTGGTGGCCGAGGCGGAGGGGGCCGCGGAGGCGGAGGCGGTGTGCGTGGCGGTCGGGTCGGCCGACGGGACCCCGGCGTCGGGGTCGGCGACCGGCTGGCGGTCGTCGTGGGAGGCGGCGGTCGTGTCGTCGCCGGAGCCGCCGCCCATCGGCATCATCGACACGCCGAGCGCCACCAGCGAGATCAGCACCGCGGCGCCGAGCAGACCGTGCCGCAGCACCTTGCCCCGGCCGCCGCTCTCCTTGACGTCGCCGCCGTCGTTGTCGGCGGTGGCCGGGCGGCCGGCGCCGAGCCGTACCTCGGCGGCGCGCCTGCGGCGCTCCAGGTAGGCGAGGCCGCCCCAGCCGATGACCCCGCCAGCGAGCGCCGCGGGCAGTCCGCCGCCGTGCAGCCGCAGGCAGGCGGCGGCCTCGGCGCACTGCACACAGGTGGCGAGGTGCCGGGAGAGGTCCTCGGGCGTGTCGGCCGCGGAGGACCGGGTGACCGCGTCGAGGAGCCGGGCGTAGCTGCGGCACTCGGCGGCCATCGGCGTGTCGAGATGGGCGCGGTGGCAGCGGTCGCGGAAGAGTCCGCGGACCTGCTCCAGCTCCTGGGCGACGACGGCCTGGTCGAGACCGAGCCGGCGCGCCACGGAGGACAGCGGCAGCGCCTCCACCTCGGCCAGCCACAGCAGCGAGGCGTCCGCCTCCTGCATGTCGCGCAGGCCGCGCAGCGCGACGGGCCGCTGCAGCGGCGGGCCCGTGTAGCGCGCGGCCTTCTCGGAGTTGAGCCACAGCCTGAGGTCCGGATCGAGCTTGTGCCCGAGCCCGCCGGCCTCCCAGTCGGCGGCCGTGTTGCGCACGGCGGTGAGCAGCAGCGGGATCATCGGGAGCCGGGCGGCGCGCCGTCCGGAGCTGCGGACCGGCGCGAAGTCGGCCTCGCGGGCCTCGCGCATGCCGAGCGTGAAGGCCTCGGTGGCCAGTTGGTTGGCCGTCAGAGAGCCGGACGTGCACAGGTCGGCATAGGAGAGCACCGCGTCCCAGCATTCGGAGAACAGCGCTGCCTCGGCGGCGTCCTGAGGGGTCGGCAGGTCGGGCATGGGTCTCCTGCATCCAAAGCGAGGTCAACTCACCGTATCGGCAACGGAGTTGGGGGGTACCTCACGGCAGGGCCCGAGCTTTTCACGTCTCCCGCACAACTGACAAGCGGCATATTCGAAACCGGTTACCGATGGTCGTGCCACGGGTTCTCCCCGTCACCCGTACCGTCGGCCACCGGCATCGCGTCAACCGCCGCACCCGCCGGTCCGGCTTCCCGGACCGGCGAGAGAACGCTTTCGTGCCCGCCGTGACCCACAACTCCGGCCCCTAGTACGGACAGCGACCGCGTTTCGACTCACCGTTCCCGAAAGTCACCTGCGCCCGCCGGACGTCACACCTTCGTCGGCTCCTGGGCCGGCAGGCTGTCCATGAAGGAGCTGACGGAGAAGACGGCGCGGCCGGGGCCGGGCTCGCCGTAGCCGGGCGGGGAGGACAGGCCGAAGTCCTCCATCGTCTGACGGTAGGCCTGGAGCAGCCTGATGTGGTACTCCAGCGGGGCGCCCTGCGGGTTGGCCTTGCCGAGCGGGGTGGTCGGCTCCGGGCACCAGGTGGTGAAGCGGGGCGTGATGCCGTGGGACATGAAGAAGCGGAGCCCCTCGGTGGTGGACTCGATGGCCTCGTCGACCGTCTTGAAGCCGAAGGGCTCGGCCATCTCCACACCGGCCACGAAGTTGGGGATCACGTTGCGGGCGCCGAAGATCTCGGCCGAGTCCAGGATCCGCCGATGCCACTCGTCCCGGCCGACGTACCGCTCCTTGCCCGGGCAGTACATCTTGAAGAGGTACTCGTCCCACACCTCGTAGTTGGGGTGGTAGATCTGCACCCCGTAGTCCTTGAACCGCTGTACGTCGTCCTTCGGCAGCGCCTGGGCGACCACCTTGCCGATCCACCGCCCGGGGAACCGCTCCTCGATGGCCTTGGCGTAGTGGCCGTAGAAGTCGGCCTCGTCGCGCCCGGAGACGGTCTTGGTGATCGCGCCGCCGGTCAGCGTGTAGGCGGTGGACGCCTTCGCGGTGTCGTACCGGTCGATGATCTCCAGGGCTTCGAGGACCTCCTCGACGTCCTTCACGCCGGTGTAGGGCCGTCCGGCCGCCTTGTGCTGGCGCCAGTTGTGGTTGATGTCGCAGTACTGGCACTCCTCCTTGGCGCCGAAGTACTGGCAGACCCGGAAGACGGTGAGGTAGATGAGGTAACCCCACTGGATGGTGGGGGCGACCTCCATCACGGACTTCCCGTTGGAGAGCTTGTGCCGGTAGTACTCCGGCATCGGCGGCACCCCGACGTCGGCGATCCGCTTCCCGTCGAGGTAGAGCCCCAGCACGCCCTCGTCGTCGGCGGCGACGCGGTAGGGCGAGGTGGGGTTCACCCGCACGGACACCACGGTCCGGCGCAGGTCGTACGGGCCGCCGGTGAGGATGATCTCCTCCGGCGGCCGGCGCAGCGCGGCCTCGCCCAGTTCGGGCAGGGTGCCGTGGTCGAAGGAGAAGATGAAGTACGACTTCGGCTTGACCTCGCCGCTCTCGTTGTCGCTCAGCGCGGACGGGTCGAAGGCCACACCGCCCCGGAGCAGGTCCTCCTTGAAGACGGCTTCCCTCGGTACGTGCGGGAACCTCTCCATCAGATCCTCGACCAGCGCGGTACGGCTGCCCATCCCGTGTCTCCTCCCGGCTCAGGCGTTCAGCTCCTCACGGTATGCCCCCGCCCCCACGTCAGCCGTGCCGGGTCCCCCTTCGGCGCGCGATGTGTCCCGGTACGGGGGTGTCCGGCGGCAGCACGGGGTCCGTGACCGGGGTGCCCCAGGCGGAGGTCAGGGGCAGCGTCCCGGCCCACAGCCCCAGCTCCGCGTCCGGTCCGTCGCCGTCCTCCGGCGCGCCGGTGCGGATCTTGACGGAGGCCTCCTCCAGGGAGAGGGCGAGGAGGGTGGTGGCGGCCAGCTCCTTCCGGTTCGGGCGGCGGGCGTACGACCACTGGCCCGGGGCCGTGTGTTCGGTGAGGATGCGCAGGCCCGTCAGCTTCTCCTCGGGGTCGGTCACCTTGCGGGCGGTGCCGTGGATGACCGCGCTGCGGTAGTTGACGCCGTGCTCGAAGACGGACCGCGCCAGCACCAGGCCGTCGACGTGCGTCACCGTCACGCACACCGGGGTCCCGCCCGCCAGGCTGCGGCTGGCGACCGAGCCGTGCAGGTACAGCTGCCGCTCGTCCCGCCCGTACACCGTCGGCACGACCAGCGGACGGCCCTCGGCCACCACTCCCAGATGGCAGACGAACCCGGCGTCGAGAATCGCCTCCAGATCGGCCCGGTCGAGGCTGCCCTGCTCGCGGAGCCTGCGGTGGCGGGTGCGGTCGGTCTCCGGCAGGCGCGGGGACAGCGGATCGGGACTCATACCCGCACGCTACCGATATCGCGGCGCTATGACCACATCATCGACGATTACGACTATGCACCGCGCGCCGAACGACGAAATCCGCAGAGCCGACGCCGTGCGTTCAGCCGCCGGCAGCCCGCCGCGTCGACTCCCGCAGCACCACGTGCGTGCCCAGCACCAGGTGCTGCCCGTCCGGCAGTTCGTCGCGGTGCAGGGCGAGGCGGACCGCGGCGCGGCCCAGTTCCTCCTGGGGCACGTGCACCGTGGTGAGCGTCGGATAGACGTCCCGGGCGACCGGGATGTCGTCGTAGCCGGCCACCGCGAGGTCGTCGGGGATGCGGCGGCCGGACTCCCGCACCGCCTGGATCACGCCCGTGGCGATCATGTCGGTGGCCGCGAAGACCGCCGTGAACTCCCGTCCGGAGGCGAGGAGTTCACGGGTCGCCTGGTAGCCGTAGGAGCGAGAGAAGACGCCGTCGAGGATCAGGTCAGGGTCGGGGGCGAGACCGAGGAGTTCGTGGGCGCGGGTGAAGCCGGCGATGCGCTGGGCACTGGTGGACAGGCCGGGGACGCGGCCGAGGTAGGCGATGCGCCGGTGGCCGCCGGAGAGGAGGTGGGTGGTGAGGGCGAAGGCGCCGCCCTCGTTGTCGTAGTCGACGACCGTGGCCGGGACGCCGGGGCCGAGCGGCGGGCGGCCGACGAGGACCAGCCGGGAGCCGGACCGGTCCAGGGCGTGCGCGAAGTGGGTCATCCGGTCGTGGTAGGCCTTGTCCTGGAGGGCGCCGCCCACCACGATCACCGCGTCGGCGCGCTGCTCCCGCATGGTCTCCACGACGGCGAGGATGCGGCGCGGGTCGCCGTGCGTGGTGCACAGCATGCACAGCCGGCCCTCCGCCGAGGCCTGCTCCTCGACCCCGCGGGCGATGTGCGCGTAGAAGGGTCCGGTGACGTCGTCGACGACGAAGGCGACCGTGTTGTTGGTCGCGCCGCCGAGCGCGCGGGCGTGCGCGTTGACCACGTAGTCCAGCTCGCGCATGGCTTTCAGGACCTTGGCCCGGGTGTCGGCGGCGACCGGGTAGGTGCCGCCGAGGACCCGTGAGACGGTCGACGCGGAGACCCCGGCCCGCGCGGCCACGTCCCGTACCGTCGAGGCGTCCCCGTTCGGCGCCGGCTGCGTCCGCTTCGCCACCGCTCGGCTCCCCTTCGTCATGTGTTCAGGTCACCCTACGAGACGGCCGGAGGCGCCCGGCGGACGGCCCGTCACGCGGCCCGCTCCAGGGCCGAGTGGTCGACGGCGTGCAGGAGGCCGTCACCGGTCAGCAGCCGGCCGGCCTCCTCGACGACGGTGAGGCCGAGCCGCGCCACCTCGTTGCCCTGCGAGCCGGCCAGGTGCGGGGTGAGGAAGGCGCCCGGGAGGTCGAAGAGGGGGGAGTCGGCGGGCAGCGGCTCCGGGTCGGTCACGTCGAGGATCGCGGTGAGGCGGCCGGTGCGCAGTTCCTCGATCAGGGCGTCGTGGTCGACGAGGGAGCCGCGCGCGGTGTTGATCAGTACCGATCCGGCCGGCATCAGGGCGAGTTCGCGGGCGCCGAGGAGATGCCGGGTCTCCGGGGTCTGGGGGGCGTGCACGGTGACGACGTCCGAGGTGCGCAGCAGTTCGTCGAGGGTCAGCAGGGGAACACCGAGCCGGGCCGCCTCCGCCTCGTCCACGTAGGGGTCGGCGAGGGCGACCGACAGGTCGTAGGGGCGCAGCAGCTCCAGGAGCCGGCGGCCGATGCGGGAGGCGCCGACGATGCCGACCCGGCGGTGGAAGTTGCCGATGCCGGGGACGAGGTCGCCGTACGGGAAGGCGCGGCGGGTGCGCAGCAGGTCGCGGAAGGCGAAGACGTCCTTCCCGGCGAGCAGGATCATCGCGAGGGTGTACTCGGCGACCGGCAGCGCGTTGGCGGCGGCGGCCGAGGAGACCAGGATGCCGCGCCGCCACACCTCGGGCGTGGTGAAGCCCTTGACCGAGCCGGCCGCGTGCAGCACCGCCCGGAGTCTCGGCGCCGCGTCCAGGGCGGCCGCGTCCAGGACCGGGCAGCCCCAGCCGGTGACCAGGACCTCGGTGCGGGCGAGCGTCTCCCGTACCCGGAGGTCGGTGAAGTCGTGCGCCACCAGAGTGGGATCGATTTCTACGTACTCGCACAGTCGCGCGAGCACCTCCGGCGGAAAGATGTGCGGCACGTTCTGGGCGGTCATGGCGAACAATGCCTGGGGACGCTCGGGCAAGGAAGTGACCTTCCGGCTCGGTGACGCGCGGATAGCAACCGGTCTCTACCGTAGGTCCCGGCGAATGAGAGGGTCAATGGACAGGCACTCCCCGGGGGGACGGACACTCCTCGGAGGGGACGGACACTCCTCGGAGAACGTCCGGGGCTCTCCGGCGAACGACAGGAATGGGACGGCAGAGATGACGGATCCGGCGCAGACGGTCACCAACTGGGCGCGCAACATCACCTACACCGCCAAGGAGTTCCACCGCCCGCACTCGGTCGACGCGCTCCGGTCGCTGGTGGCCGGCAGTGCGCGGGTACGGGTGCTGGGCAGCGGGCACTCCTTCAACCGCATCGCCGACCCGGGCCCGGAGGGCGTGCTGGTCTCCATCGCCGGGCTGCCGCCGGTGATCGAGGTGGACACGGCGGCCCGTACGGTCCGGGTCGCGGGCGGGGTGCGGTACGCCGAGCTGGCCCGCGCGGTCCATGCCCACGGCCTCGCGCTGCCCAACATGGCCTCGCTGCCGCACATCTCGGTGGCCGGCTCGGTCGCCACCGGCACCCACGGCTCGGGGGTGGCCAACGGGTCGCTCGCGGCGCCGGTGCGGGAGGTGGAGCTGGTCCTCGCCGACGGGTCGGCGAGGACGATCGCACGGGGGGACGCGGGCTTCGACGGGGCGGTCACCTCGCTGGGGGCGCTGGGGGCCGTCACCGCGCTCACCCTCGACCTGGAGGCGGCATATGACATGGCGCAGACTGTATACACCGAACTCCCCCTGGACGGCCTGGACTTCCCGGCGGTGTCCGGCGCCGCCTACAGCGTCAGCCTGTTCACCGACTGGCGGGAGCCGGGCTTCCGGCAGGTGTGGGTGAAGCGGCGCACCGACCGGCCCGCCGTGGACTTCGAATGGGCCGCGCCCGCGACCGAGGCGATGCACCCGGTACCGGGGATGCCGGCGGGCAACTGCACCGAGCAGTTCGGGGTGCCGGGCCCCTGGCACGAGCGGCTGCCGCACTTCCGGGCGGAGTTCACCCCGAGCAGCGGGGACGAGCTCCAGTCGGAGTACCTGCTGCCGAGGACGGCGGCCGTGGACGCACTGCATGCCGTCGACGCCGTCCGGCGGACGGTCTCCCCCGTCCTGCAGACCTGCGAGGTACGCACCATCGCCGCCGATCCGCAGTGGCTCAGCCCGGCCCACGGCCGTGACTCGGTCGCCCTGCACTTCACCTGGGTGGACGACCTGACGGCCGTACTGCCCGTGGTGCGCCGGCTGGAGGAGGCGCTGGAGCCGTTCGACCCGCGGCCGCACTGGGGGAAGGTCTTCGCCGTTCCGGCGGCGGAGGTGCGCCGCCGGTACCCGCGCCTCGGCGACTTCCGCGCCCTGGCCCGGGACCTGGACCCCGACGGGAAGTTCTCGAACCCCTTCGTGGCGGATGTCCTGGCTGCCTGAGGTACTTAATCAAACCCTTAGCGTAATGCCTTGTCGAAAGCGCTTCCCAGGCCATAGCGTTGCGCCGCGTGAAGCACACATCACGTGACATCCGCACCGCGAACCGCTACGAGGTGCTGCGGCACATCATCGCCGAGTCTCCCACCTCCCGGCAGGAGCTGGCGGCCGTCACCGGGCTGAGCCTGGCCACGGTCGCCACCCTCGTCGGGGAGCTCCTGGAGCTGCGGATGATCACGGAGGTCGGTTTCGAGGACTCCGCGGGCGGCCGCCCCCGGGGACTCGTCGCGGTCAACCCCTCGGGGGGCGCGCTGATCGGCGTCGACATCGCGGAGACGTACGTCCACGTCGAGCTGTTCGACCTCGCGCTGAACGTGCTGGCCCGTGCCGAGGAGGACATGCGCCCCGGCGAGAACCGGCCGGAGCAGGTGGTGGGCCAGGTGGCCGCGGCGGTCGGCGCGGTGGTGGCGCAGGCCGGGATCGAGGGGGCGCGGGTGCTGGGCGTCGGGGTGAGCGTGCCGGGGCAGGTGGACCGGGCCACCGGCGTCGCCGAGTACGCGCCCAACTGGGACTGGCACGACGTGCCGTTGCTCGGCCTGCTCGCCGAGCACATCGCCTACCCCATCCACCTGGACAACCCGCTGCGCGCGTGTGCGGTGGCCGAGCAGTGGTTCGGGGCGGCGCGGGGGCGCGGGGACACCGTGGTGGTGAACCTCGGGACCGGGGTCGGCGCCGGGCTCGCGCTCGGCGGCGGGCTGCACCGGGGGGTCAGCAACAGCGCCGGGGAATGGGGGCACACCACGCTCGTCCTGGACGGCCGGCCGTGCCACTGCGGCAACCACGGCTGCGTCGAGACGTACGTGGGCGCGCCCGGGATCATGCTGAACCTCCAGGAGCTGAGCCCGCAGAGCCCGCTGCTGCACCCGGACGACCAGACGGCCACCGTGGGCGCGCTGGCCCGGGGCCTGGCGGAGGGTGATCCGGTCGCGGTCGAGGTCGTGCGGGACACGGCCCGTTACATCGGTGCCGGTATCGCCAACCTGGTCAACCTGCTCAACCCCGAGCTGGTCGTGCTCAGCAGCTGGGTGGCCCGCCGGCTCGGCGAGCCGCTGCTGACGGAGGTGCGGGAGGCCGTCCGGCGGCACGCGCTCGGGCGGCCGTTCGCCGCCACCGAGATCGTCCTCTCCCCCATCCCCACCGACCCGGTCTGCCTGGGCGCGGCGACGTTCGCGCTGGAGGGCGCCCTGCGGTCGGTGGGCCTGCGCAACGGCGGACGCCCGGGCCGTACCGTGCCCGCGGCCCGCTGATCGGATCGTGGCACCGGAACCCCGCTAGCCGGACCCCGGTGATCGAATAGTCCAAATCGCGGGTCGATTAATCCATTGCCGGGCTATTCGGCGTTCTGCGACCGTCGTGGCGTATCCGCGGCCGGTCGGCCTCACAAGCCGACCGGCCGTACGTCGTGCACGGAACGAGGGAGTACCCAGCGTGGCCGGAACCATCGAGGTCCGCGGTCTGTCCCGCACCTTCCACACCACCGTCCGGCGCCCGGGTTTCGCGGGCGCCCTGCGGTCCCTGGTCAACCCCGAGCGGGTCGAGAAGCACGCGGTCTCGGACATCACCTTCGACGTCGCCGCGGGCGAACTCCTCGCCCTGCTCGGCCCCAACGGCGCGGGCAAGTCGACCACCATCAAGATGCTCACCGGGATCCTCACCCCGACCTCCGGCGAGGCCCGGGTCGCGGGCGTGGTGCCGTATCTGGAGCGGGAGCGCAACGCCCGGAACATCGGCGCGGTGTTCGGGCAGCGGACCCAGCTGTGGTGGGACCTGCCGGTGCGGGAGTCGTTCGCGATCCTGCGGGACATCTACGAGGTGCCGAAGGCCGAACACGCCGCGCGGCTGCGGGAGTTCGACGACCTTCTCGAACTCTCCGCCTTCTGGGACACCCGGGTGCGGCACCTCTCGCTCGGCCAGCGCGTCCGCTGTGACCTGGCCGCCGCACTGCTGCACGATCCGCCGGTGGTCTTCCTGGACGAGCCGACCATCGGCATGGACGTGGTGGTGAAGGAGCAGGTCCGCGAGTTCCTGCGGTACCAGGTGGCCGAGCGCGGCCGTACCGTGCTGCTGACCACGCACGACATGACCGAGGTCGAGCGGCTCGCCGAGCGGGTGGTGCTGGTCAACCACGGGCGGCTGGTCCTCGACGGCACCCTGGACGAGGTCCGCCGGGACTTCGGCTCGACCTGGCAGGTGCGGGCGACGCTCGCCGACCCGCACACCCCGGTCGGCCCGCTGCCGGGCATCGCGCTGGTGAGCCACGACGGGCCCCAGGTCGTGTTCGGCCCGGACGGTCCGGCCGCGCCCACCGTCCACCAGGCGCTGAAGCAGGTCATCGAGCGGTACGAGGTGACCGGTGTGGCCGTGGACGAGGCGGACTTGGAGGACGTGATGCGCGCGGCCTACGCCGAGGCCAGGGCGAAGGCCGAGGCGGCCTGATGACGACGCTGACCTACGCCTGGCGCGCCGCCCGGGTCACCCCGCTCGGCGAGCTGTACACCCCGCCCCGCATCACCGCGGCCCTGCTGCGGCTGACCGTGCAGGTGGTGCTGGTCGCGTCCCTGTGGCACGGCCTGTACGCCCAGACCGGTACGACCGCCGGGCTCTCCCGCGACCAGGCGGTCACCTTCGCCGTGCTGGCCGTGCTCGCCTCCCGGCTGCGGGAGCTGGACCAGTACGCGGGCCGGGACTCGGTCGCGCAGCACATGTACTACGGCACGGTCGTCTACTGGTACCTGCGCCCGCTGTCCCCGCACCGCTACTACGCGCTGCGCGCCCTGGGCGAGCAGCTCTACGGACTCGCCTGGGCGTTGGCGGGCTACGCGGTCTGCCTGGCGGCGGGTGTCGTGGTGCCGCCCGAGTCGGCGGCCGTGGCGGGGGTGTTCGCGCTCAGCCTGCTGCTCGGCCAGTGGGTCCTGCACTACGTCATGCTGCTCATCGACCAGTTGTGCTTCTGGACGCTGCGCAACACGGCCGCCCTGCTGATCCTGGTCTTCGCGCAGAACCTGATGTCCGGGGTGTACGCCCCGCTGTGGTACTTCCCGCACTGGTTCCTGACCCTCAGCTCCTTCCTGCCGTTCCAGGCCACGCTCAACGTGCCGCTGTCGCTGTACGTGGGCCGCATCCCGCTCTCCGAGGCGGGCTTCCAGCTCGGCGTCCAGGCGGCCTGGCTGGTGGCGCTGCGCTTCCTCACCCGGTTTCTGTGGCGGCGCGCCGCCCGTCGAGTCGTCGCCCAGGGAGGCTGAGGACCATGAACGCCGTACGCATCGTCTGGCGCGTCACGCAGCTCAACTTCCGTGCCCAGCTGGAGTACCGCACCGAGTTCCTGATGATGATCGCGATCGGTGCGGTCTGGCAGGTGTCGGTGATCGTGTTCGCGACCGTGCTGCTGACCCGGTTCGCCGGGATGGGCGGGTGGGACAGTTCGGACGTCCTGCTCATCCCGGCGACCCGGATGCTCGCCCACGGCCTGTTCGTGCTGCTCCTCGGCCGGGTGCACGGTCTCGGCCGGCACATCCAGGAGGGGAAGATCGACGCGTATCTGCTCCGCCCGATGCCGGTCTACCGCCAGGTCCAGCTGGAGCACTTCCCGACCAACGCCATCGGCGACCTCACGGTGGCGGTGGGCCTGATGGCGGGCGCGATCGGCCGCAGCCACCTGGACTGGACGCCGGGCCGGATCGCCTACCTGGTCGCGGCGGTCCTCGGCGGCATGCTCCTGGAGGCCGCCCTCTTCACCGTCGTCGCGTCGGCCTCGCTGCGCTTCCCGGCCGCCGACTACTGGGGCCGCTGGCTGGAGGAGCTGCTCGGCACCTTCGGCAGCTACCCCCTGAACGTCCTTCCGCGGGCGGTCGGCGGCTTCCTCACCTACGGCCTCCCGCTCGCCTTCGTCGCCTACTTCCCGGCGGCCGTCCTCACCGGCCACGGCCACTCCACCGGCGCCCCCTACTGGCTGGCGGCCGCCTCCCCCCTCCTGGGGCTGCTCGCCTACCTGGCCGCAAGGTGGCTGTGGCGGTGGGCGCTGGGGCACTACACGGGGGTGAACGGCTGACGTGCCGCCCGGGTGTCAGCCGTGCCGCGCGCCCCGGACCGGGGTGCACAGGCCGGCGACGGCGACGAGGGTGCAGCAGACTCCCGCCACGCCGGCCACCCGGGCGGTGCCGTACTGTTCGGCGGCCCAGGTGAGGACGGCGGCGCCGACCGGGGCGACCGCGTACTGGAGGGTCCAGTAGGCGGAGGTGACCCGGCCCAGCAGGGGTTCGGGGGTGATCTCCTGACGCAGTGACATGGAGCAGGTGCCCGCCATGCCCAGACAGGCCAGGTAGAGCGCGCTCAGGGCGGCCACGGCAGGAACCGTGTGCGCCCGGCCGAGCCCGGCGAAGGCCAGTCCGCACACCGCGGTGGAGACGATCCAGGTGGGCCCGAAACCCAGCCGCCGCCGGACCCGGGCGACCAGCAGCGCCCCGGTGATCGTGCCGACCGCGCCGACGGCCATCACCGTCCCCACCGTGCCGTCGTCGTGGCCGAGGTCGTGCTTGAGGTGGTAGATGACCAGGTCGGTGACGCCGAGGCTGAGGAAGCTGAACACGGCGAGGAGAGCGGCGAGCGAGCGCAGGACGGGGTGGCGGAACAGGTACGAGAGCCCGGTGCGCAGGTCCCGCCACAGCCCCGTGTCCTTGACCGGCCGGTCGTCCGCTGCGCGCTCCCGGACCCGCACGAAGAGGAGGCAGCCCGCCGAGACCGCGTAGCTGACCGCGTCCACGGCCACCGCGTCGGCGGGCCCGGTCCGGGCGGCCACCAGGCCCGCGCCGAGCGGTCCCAGCACGCCGGCCGCGGCCGCGGTGGCGTTCAGCCGGCCGTTGGCCTCGGTGAGCCGGCCGGGTCCGACGAGTCCGCGGACGACGGTGACGTACCCGACGGCGAAGAGCATGCCGACGGCCTCGCACAGGGGCAGGACCACGTACAGGAGCCAGAGCTGCGGTCCGGCGAGCCAGACGAGCGGGACCAGGCCGTAGAGGACCATGCGGACCAGGTCGCAGGCGACGAGGAGCCTGCGGCGGTCGACCCGGTCCACGACCACGCCGGCGAAGACCGCCGCCAGCACCATCGCGGCCCCGCCGGCACCGGTGAGCAGGCCCATCCGGGCCACCGAGCCGGTCGCCTGGAGGACCAGCAGGGGCAGCGCGATCAGGCTGAAGGAGTCGCCGAGGACGGAGAGGGTCTGGGCGAGCCAGAAGAATCCGAAGTCCCGCTGTCTCCACAGCGGTCGACCGTCCGCCGTCCGCTGCCGCGCCGCCCGTGTCACGCGCCGCGCCCCGTTCGCCACGGCTCCCCCTTCCGTCTCCCGGCACCCTATGCCGGTACCCCGGCCGGGCGCGCCGCGATAAATCGCGTGACGGCCAAAACCTAGAAGCCCTAGGATTCCAGCTAGGAACCCCAGGGGAGGCAGTACATGGCCCGTGCCGGAATCACCGCCGACCGGCTGGTTGCCGCTGCGGCCGAGCTGGCCGACGAGGCCGGCTTCGAGCAGGTCTCGCTGTCCGCGCTGGCCCGCCGCTTCGGCGTGCGGGACGCGAGCCTCTACGCGCACGTCCGCAGCCTCCAGGACCTGCGCCACCGGCTCGCCCTGCTCGCGGGCGGCGAGATGATCGACCGGATCGCCGTCGCCGTGGCCGGGCGGTCCGGGCGGGACGCGCTGGCCGCGTACGCCGACGCCTACCGCGCGTACGCGCTCGCCCACCCCGGGCGTTACGCGGCCACCCAGATCCGTATCGACCCCGCGCTCGTCGCCCCCGGCAACCCGGCCATGCGCCGCACCGTGGAGATCACCTACGGCATGCTGCGCGGCTACGGCCTCAACGAACCCGATCTCACCGACGCCGTACGCCTGTTGCGCGCCACCTTCCACGGCTACTGCGCCCTGGAGGCCACGGGCGGCTTCAACGCCCCGCGCGAGGTCCGCGCCTCCTGGGAGCGGGCGATCGACGCCCTGCACATCGCACTGGAGAACTGGCCCCGCGAGGAGACCGACCACCATGTCTGACCTGCACTACGACGTCACCGGCGACGGCCCCGTGCTGCTCGTGCTCCCCGGCGGCGCCGGGCACCCCATGGGTCTGGGCCCCTTCACGGAACATCTGGCCCCGCACTTCACGGTCGTGACCCACGACCCGCTGGGCCTCGCCCACGGCCGCCCGGGCGACCCGGTCGCCGACCAGACCGTGCGGGACTGGAGCGAGGGCGCGCACCGGGTCCTGGCGGAGGTACTGACGCCGGGCGACTCGGCGTACGTCTTCGGGACCAGCTCCGGCAGCGTCGCCGCCCTCGACCTGCTGGCCCGACACCCCGGCCGGCTGCGGCACGTCGTCGCGCACGAGCCCCCGTGCGTCACGCTGCTGCCGGACGGGGAGCGGCTGCGCACCGGGCTGATCGAGCAGCTCGACGCCGCGCGGCCGGCCCCCGGGACCCCGATGGCCGTCTTCCTCGCCCATATCCTCCGCCCCTTCACCGCCTACCGCCCGCCGGCCGCGCTGCCCCGCCTGACGATCGCGGCCGGAGCCGAGTCGAAGGGCCAACTCCTGCACCGCGCCGCGGAGTCCGTCGCCGGGCACACCGGCGCGGCCTTCACCGAGTTCCCCGGCGGGCACCTCGGCGTCCTCGAAGACCCGGCCGGGTTCGCCGACCGGGTGCGGGAGACACTGCTCGGGACCGGGTGACGCGGCGGGGATGACGCAGAGCGACCGGCCGCACACCTGGAATGCAGCGGCGCAGGGGGCGTGATTATGGTGGACAGTAGGTCTTCGCCAAGGGTCTGACGCAGGGCGCGAGCTCGGCCGGCCACCGCACGGCGCCGGCGCGTCGCGACGCCCGTCGGCCTTGTGCGCTCGGCGCCATGCCCTTCCCGGACGTCCCGACCATGCCGTTCTCGGATTTCCCCAGGGAGCATTCCCATGGCTGCTCAGACCTCCTCGATCGTCCTCGAACCCGAAGCACGGGCACTCGCCGAAGCAACCTCGCACCACCCGTTCCTGTACGAGCTGGATCCCACCGCCGCGCGCAAGGTCCTCGACGACCTCCAGGCCGCGCCGATCGACAAACTGCCGGTCGACGAGGAGTGGATCACCGTGCCGGCCGCCGTGGGCGACGTACGGGTACGTATCGTCAAACCGCAGGGCGCCACCGGAATGCTGCCCGTCGTCCTGTACATGCACGGCGGCGGCTGGGTACTCGGCAACGCCGGCACCCACGACCGCCTGGTGCGGGAGCTGGCGGTCGGCGCACAGGCGGCCGTGGCCTTCGTGGAGTACACACCGTCGCCCGAAGCCCGCTACCCGGTGGCCATCGAGCAGGGCTACGCCGCCGCCCAGTGGATCGTCCGCGAGGGAGCGTCCAAGGGGCTGGACGCACAGCGCATGGCGGTGGCCGGGGAATCGGTCGGCGGGAACATGACGGCCGCACTCGCCCTCATGGCCAAGGAGCGCGGTGACGTCACGTTCGTACAGCAGTCGATGTACTACCCGGTCACGGACGCGGCCATGGACACCGGTTCCTACGACCAGTTCGCGACCGGCTACTACCTGAGCCGCAAGCTGATGGAGTGGTTCTGGGACGCCTACACGACCGACCCGGACCAGCGCGCGGAGATCACCGCCTCGCCCAACCAGGCCACCACCGAGCAGCTCACCGGCCTGCCGCCCGCCTTGCTGATCGTCGACGAGGCCGACGTGCTGCGCGACGAGGGCGAGGCGTACGCCGCCAAGCTCCGGGCGGCCGGCATCCCGGTGACCACGGTGCGCTACGACGGCACGGTCCACGACTTCATGCTGCTCAACTCGCTCAGCCAGTCCGAGGCCACCCGTGGCGCGATCGACCAGGCCACGGCGTTCCTGCGCACCGCCCTCGGCACCGAACAGCCGTAGCGGAGACGTCCACCGGCACGGCAACCTTCCGGGACCCGGCGGCGACCACAGGGCATGACTTCCGCACCACGCACCTCGACCCACCGCCGGGTCCACGCCTACCGCAAGCCCGCGATCGGACTCCTCGCCGTCGGTGGACTGCTGGCCGGCGCCTGGTACGCCACCGCCGGCGCGGCGACGGCCCCGGAGCCGAAGGTCACCTCCACGGTGGTGAGCCTCGGCGCCAAGTACCCCTATCTCTCGGCGGGTTACAACAACACCCGGGAGTGGAACCGCACCGCCACCGCGGTCGCCCCCGACGGCACGCTGCGGGTCGCCTGGCCCGCCGCCGACGGGGTGCACGTCACCCCGCTCACCGCGGCCGGCAGGCGGTCCGGCGCCGACACGGTCGTCAAGGGCGCGCAGGAGGTGGGCGGCCTGGTCGCCCACACCAACGGGTTCGCGCTGCTCACCCGGGTCGCCGACACCAACAAGTGGAAGGAGACCGCGGCCGCGATCGTCCGCTACACGGGCGGCAGGCGGACCTGGACCACCAGGCTCACCGGCACCGCCTCCCACGACACCTCCCCCACCCTCGACGGACAGCTCACCTGGAACGGCTCCAAGTACGGCGCCTACTTCGTGGTGCACGGCGCGGGCGGCTTCGCCGACGGGCACTTCGGCGACAAGCTGTCCTACGTCAGTGCCGGGGGCAAGAAGCTGAGCGGCGGCTGGAGCTGGGGGTGCAGCCACAACGAGGGGATCGCCCTGCACGCCGAGGCCTCCGGCGCCTTCACCTCCCTCTGCTTCGACGACTGGCGCTCGGGCCTGTTCGTCTCCACCGGCATCGGCGCCCCGGACGTGGCCCCGGTCGTGCAGCGGGAGCAGTGCTGGGCGGGGTACTGCGGTGGTACCTTCCCCGGCCGCACCGGCGATCTGGTGAAGTCGTCCACCGGCAGGTACGCGACCGCGTTCGCCTCCCGGGGCGCGGCCTCCGCGAAGAAGAACCCGGCCGACAGCAGCGGCCGCGGCTGGACGGTCACCCCGAGGACCGCCACCCACCAGGTCGCCGTCGCGTTCCTGAAGAACCGCAACTCCGGCCCCGGCAAGGCGGTCTACCTCACCAGCGCCAGGACCGTCGAGAACGTGAACGTGCACCTCGCGCCCTACGGCAAGGACAAGCTCCTGCTCTCCTGGGAGTCCCTGAAGAACGCCAAGTGCTCGGCCGGCACCTGCACCGGCACCTTCACGGGCACGCACCTGCGACTGGTCGACTGGAACGGCACGTTCGTCAGCGCCGACAAGGTGGTGAGCGCGCGGTTCACCGGTGACATCGCGGTCCTCAAGGACGGCTCCCTCACCTGGGCCTACGCGCCTGTCACCCCGGCCTACGGCAGCCCGCTCAGCGGGGCGTCGCCGACCACGACGACGCTGCGGATCGCCCGTCTCACGCCGTGACGCGTGCGGCCCTGCCGACCGACTCCGCCATCCGGCGCATGGCCTCGACGGGCAGCGCCGGGTTGCGGGCGGCCGTCTCGGCGCCGTCGCCTCGCACCAGCTGCGTCAGGAGCCGTACCGGCAGGCTCGGACGGAGGGCAGCCCGGCGTCGGGGTCGGCCGCGAGCAGGACGACGAGGCGGGGATCGAGTCCGGGGTTGCGGGCGAGGCAGCGACGCTCGTCCGCGTCCCCGTGCCGTGCCAGGTGCTCGGCGAGTTCGCGCGCCATCCGGCAGCTCTCCAGCGCCTCGCGCCTGACGTCCCCGGACCCGTACACCGACCGGGGCATCGGGTGGTCCAGGCCGGCGGCACCACCTCCTCGACGCACGGGTCCGCCACCGGCTCCAGCCCGGCCCGCCCCAGCAGTTCGGCCAGTTCTTCTCTCCACCCCGTGATCCGCATCATGCCCGAAGCGGCTCAGCCCGGCCCGATGTGCTCCACGTCCACTCCGTCCCCCTGCCACCGGGCCCGCACCCCGGAGCCCCCGTGCCACAGAACGGTCAACTCCCGCTGTCCGTCGGCGCGTACCGTCACCGTCTCCCCCAACGGCTCGGCGTCCGCCGCCCCGGTGAGCCGGCTCAGCGCGACGAACAGGGTCGGGCCCTCCCCGGTGACCCCGGTCAGCTCGCCGTCGAGGCCCACGGCGGGCAGCAGCTCGGCCCGGAGTCCCTCGGGTGCCGGCCACCCGGTCACCCGCACCGGCGTCCCGGGCCGTGCCCCCGCCACCAGGAAGGCCCGCACCTCCACGGCCCCGTGCACGAGCACGGCGCTCGTCACCCGGGCGCCCGGGCCGGCCGAGTGCCGCGAGGCCGCCCAGCCCTCCCCCACGCCCAGCGGCTCGATCCGCGTGCGGCCCGGATCGCCGCCGACGAACACGCTGTTGTCGTACGACGCCGAGGGCTCCGTCACGGTCGAGTAGCCGAGCCGGGTGTAGTAGGGGTCGTAGCGGACGTCCTCGCTGCCGTGGTTGTGCAGGCGGACGACCCCGTCCGAACGCGTCGACTGGAGCAGCCAGTTGGCGGGGACGACCGGGGTGACCGCGTCGGCACGCTCCGCCGGGCCCGGCTGCTCCGCCGCCGTCCACACGGCGTGGTCCGGCGGGAGCAGCAGGCCGAGGAAGCCCTTGCTCGCCCAGTACGGGGAGGCGGGGCCCGAATAGCCCTGCAGCACCGCCGTGTCGGGCCCGTGCCAGCCGAGGGTCAGGAGTCCGCGGGCGTCCACCGCGCCCCGGTCCAGGAAGTACTTCAGCGCTCCGGAGGCCAGTCGCCGGGTCTCCCCGGGGGACAGGGGCGTACGGCCGGTGAGGGCGCCCAGCCACAGCGGGGCGGTGGTCGCGAAGCGGTAGGTGAGGGAGCGGCCCTGGTGCATCGGGGCGCCGTCGCCGCCGAACAGGCGGGAGTAGTCGTCGAGATGGCGTTCCAGGCGGCCGCCGTACAGGTCGAGCAGCTTCTCGTCGCCGGCGAGCCAGGCGTGCAGCACCGGGTAGAGGTGCATCGCCCAGCCGTTGTAGTAGTCGTACTTGCGGCCGTCGCCGTCCGTGTACCAGCCGTCGCCTTCGTACCAGTCCTCGATGCGGGCCAGACCGCGGTCGACCGCCTGCCGCGCGGCCTCCGGCTCGTGGCCGATCTCGGCCAGGAAGCCGCCGACGGTCACCGGGAACAACTCCCAGTTGCAGGGCCAGGGTTCGGCGGTCAGCGCGTCGCCGAGCCAGGCCGCGGCGCGCTGTCGTACGGCGTCGTCGAGCCGGTCCCAGAGCAGGGGGCGGGTCAGGCGCAGGGCGAGGGCGACCGAGGCGGCCTCGACCAGGGGCTGGCCGCGGTCCTCGATGCGCGGCCAGCTGCCCGACACGCCGGCCGCGAGTCCGTCCGCGTACCGCTGGAGCGCGGTCTCGTCACGGCGGAAGGCGGCGAGGAGCAGGGTGCGGGCGTAGCCCTCCAGTCCGTCGGAGAGACGGCCCGACCAGCTCGGGTGGTCGCCGGGGAGGTGGTAGAGGGCGCGGTCCGGGGTGGCGTACGGCTCGACGGCGGCGAGCAGCGCGTCGGCCGCGGCCTCCCAGTGGGCGCGGGTGTAGCCGGTGCGCGGGCTGAGGGCGTGGTCCTCGGGAGGCAGCTGCATTGGTGCTCTTTCTCGCTCGAACCTGACCTCGTACCACTTTTGACCTGGGGCGCCCCGGTTCCGGTCGGGACGCCCCAGGCGCTCACCCCGCCCGCACGGTGCGCGGGGGCACCAGGTGCTGGGCGAGCAGTTCGTCGCGCACCAGGCCCGCGTAGACGGTGGCTCCGTACGCGGAGGTGTGCGTGTTGTCCTTCTTCTCGTTGTACAGGTACAGCGCCTTGGAGCCCTCCACGCCGAGGGACTCCACCAGCGCCTTGGTCTTCGCCGTGAGGTCGATCAGCGGAACGTCCTCGGCGGCGGCGACCGAGCGGATCACCTCAGGATGATTGACGCCGAGCCCGTTGACCAGAAGCGCGATGTCGTTGTTCAGCGTGCCGTCGGCATTGAACCACCGGCGCACGATGGGTGTGACCAGCACCGGCCGCCCGCCCTTCTCCCGTACGCCCGCCACCAGTGTCTCCAGGTTCGCGCGGTAGGTGGCCTCGTCCGTCGTCTTGTCGTTGTGCGCCAGCTGGATCAGGACCAGGTCACCTGGATGGATCAACTGCTGGACGTTATCCCAGAGTTGGGGGTTCTGGAGATAGGTCACCGTACTTTCGCCGGAGTCGGCGTAGTTGGCGACGGCGACGCCCCTGCGCAGGTACTGCGGGAGCTGCTGGCCCCAGCCGGAGTAGGGGTCGGCGGGCTGGTCGCAGACGGTGGAGTCGCCGACCAGGAAGATCTGCCGGGCGTGCCGGGCCGGGGTGACCCGGACACCGGCGAGTGCGGGCGCCGGGCCGCCGATGGTGAGGTCCAGCCCGGGAGTTCCGTCCGGGCCCGTCGGCTCGCCCTCGGGGGTGCGGACGTTCACGGTGAAGCTGCGGGTCGCCCGGCTCCCCGCGGCCACGGCCGTCTCGGGGAGGAGCGAGCGGCGGGTCTCCCCTGCGATGCTCGTGGCGGACGCGGCCGCGCCGCCGAGCCGGACCGTCACGTCGTAGTCGCCCGGCGGGACGTCGAAGTGGCAGGCGGTCGCGGTGCAGTTGCCGATGCCGAGGGGCGGCTGCCGGTCGTGGGCCCGGGCGGCGGGGGCGGCCGTCAGGCAGGCGGCGAGGACGGCCGCCGCGAGCGCGGGGACACGAACACCGTTGAAACGTCTCACCGGGGACTCCTCCGTCGTGGCGACTGGCCTGGCGCGGACCGTACCGTCAATCGACAAGCGCTTTCTAGACCCTGGACCCATTTCCGCAAACTGCCAACTCCGCGACGACGAAAGCCCTTTCGCGAAATCGATTCAACTGCCACTCTCACAGTCACCCGCACCCCCGCCCCACCGAAGGAGGCACCCCCATGTCCGGATCCACCGGGAGTCCGCTCGGACGCCGCACCTTCGTCCTAGGCAGCGCGGCCGCCGCCGGCACCGCCGCCCTCGCCGGACCGCTCGCCACCACCGCCTCGGCCGCGGGCTTCGGCTGGTCGGACGACGGCTCCAACTACGTCGTGGACACCGGAGCCAGTCTCGTCTTCAAGGTCAGCAAGACCAACGGCGACCTGACCTCGCTGGTCTACAAGGGCACCGAGTACCAGGGCTACGGCGGCAAGAACTCGCACGTCGAGTCGGGCCTCGGCACCTCCACGGTGACCATCGCCCAGTCCGGCACCACGATCCTGGTCTCCGTCGCGTACGGCACGCTGAAGCACTACTACGCGGCCCGCAGCGGCGAGAACAACGTCTACCTGTGGACCAACAAGGCCGACTCGTCCGTCACCGCCACCCGGTACATCGTGCGCGTCAAGGCCGGCCTGTTCCTCAACGACGAGCCGGACTCCTACACCTACGCACCCACCGTCATCGAGTCCGCGGACGTCTTCGAGAAGTCCGACGGCCAGACCCGCGCCAAGCACTACTCGAAGCTGCGGGTGATGGACTACAGCTACATCGGCTGGACGACCGGCAGCGTCGGCCTCTGGATCGTGCGCAGCAACCACGAGAAGGCCTCCGGCGGCCCGTTCTACCGCTCGCTGCTGCGCCACCAGAGCGCCGACGGCGGCGGCCTGTACGAGATCCTCTACTACGGCGAGAACCAGACCGAGTCGGAGCGCTACGGCCTCCAGGGCCCGTACGTCATCGCCCTCACGGACGGCGGCGCCCCCTCCTCGTCCCTGTACCCCGGCACCCTCACCACATCCTGGGCGGACTCGCTCGGCATCTCCGGGTACGTCGCGGCGGGCGGGCGCGGGCGGGTGGCCGGCGTCGGCATCACGGGACGGGACACCGCGTACGCGTACACGGTCGGGCTCGCCAACTCGGCGGCCCAGTACTGGGGTTCGGCGCGCTCCTCGGACGGCTACTTCTCGATCGCGGGCGTGCTGCCCGGGACGTACACCCTCACCGTCTTCAAGGGCGAACTGGAGGTCTACACCGGCTCGGTGACCGTCTCCGCCGGCGCGACCACCACCCTCAACACCATCGCGATCCCGTCCTCCAACGACCCCGGCAACGCCTCCGCGATCTGGCGGATCAACAACTGGGACGGCACACCGACCGGGTTCAAGAACGCCGACCTGATGACGTACGCGCACCCCTCCGACGTGCGGGCCGCGTCCTGGACCGGGAACGTGGTGATCGGCAGCGGCACCGAGACCTCGGCCTTCCCCTGCTACCTGTGGAAGGACGTCAACAGCGGGCTCGTCGTCTACTTCAGGCTGACGGCCGCCCAGGCCGCCGCCGCGCACACCCTGCGGATCGGCGTGACGACGGCCTACGCGAACGGCCGGCCGCAGGTCGTCGTCAACGACACCTGGACCTCCGCCGTCCCCTCCCCGCCCACCCAGCCGAGCACCCGGTCACTGACCGTGGGCTCCTACCGGGGCAACAACCACACGTTCACCTACAGCGTGCCGGCGTCCGCCTGGCTGACGGACACCAGCGCCTACAACACGCTGAAGATCTACGTGGCGAGCGGCTCGGGGACGACGTCCTTCCTCAGTGCCGGCACCTCGATCGACGCGATCGATCTGCTGGCCTGAGCCGATCCGTCATGTCCCGCGCGTCCACTGCTGGTTCGTGCCGCCGTTGCACGTGTACGTGATGATCGCGGCCGAGTTGGCGGTGGACGCGCCGCTCACGTCCAGGCACTCACCCGACGTACGCGCCTTGATGTTCACGTACGACCCGGAGGTGACGACCGACCACTGCTGGGTGGTGGCGCCGGTGCAGTCCTCCTGGGTGACGTCGGCCGAGTTCTCCTGGAGGCAGAGCGAGCTGCCGCGGCCCATCAGTTCGTAGTAGCCGGTGCCCAGGTCCTTGAACCACCACTTCTGGTTGGTGCCGCCGTTGCAGGTGTACTGGCTGATCGCGATGCCCTCCCAGAGTGACTGGTTCGGGACGTCGGCGCACTTGGCGCTGTGCCGGGCGATCAGAGTGTTGTAGGTGGCGCTGGTACCGGTGACCGTGCCGGCGGCCGTGTCGACCGACACCTCCGGGTACCAGGACATCGACATCGAGGTGTCGGTCGGGAAGGTCAGCGGCAGCCAGACGTACCGGGAGTCGTTGACCGTACCGCCGAAGGAGTTGCCCCAGCGGTCGCCCATGTAGAGGTACGAGGTGCCCGAAGTGCCGCTGACCGGGAGGACGTAGGCGGTCTGGGAGCCGTACGCCGTGGAGTCGCCGACGTTGGTCCAGGAGGTCCAGGGGCCGGCGAGCGAACTGGCGGTGGCGTACTTCTGCTGGTTGGGGCTCCAGCCGGTGGCGGCGGACGTCAGCATGAAGTAGACGCCGTTGCGCTTGAAGAGGGCCGGGGCCTCGCGGCTGGCGCCTGCCCAGGGGTTGGCGACCAGGCTGTCGATGGCGGTGTAGTCGGCGGTGAGCCTGTAGATCTGCAGGTCGGCGTTCTCGTTGGCGGCCGAGACCATGTAGGCGGTGCCGTCGGTGTCGACGAAGGTGGTGAGGTCGCGGGACATGTACTGGCCGAGCGGCTGGAAGCTGCCCTGGTAGGTGTAGGTGCCGTCGACGCTGTCGGAGACGGCGACCGCGGCGCGGGCCTGGCTGTAGTCGACGCCGTTCTCCTTGTGCATCCACATCACGAACTTGCCGGTGGACGCGTTGTAGATGACCTTCGGGCGCTCGATGTAGGCGGTGCCGAGTTCGGTGGCGGAGGACTGGGTGAGGACGTGGTTGCGGAACTCCCAGGTCTTGAGGTCGGTGGAGCGGTAGGCGTCCACCGACTTGAAGGTGTTGTCGGAGTTGCGGTCCTCGCCGAACCAGTAGTAGTAGCTGCCGACCTTGATGACCCCGCCGCCGTGGGCGTGGACGATGTTCCCCGAGGTGTCGGTGAACTGGGTCCCGTTGGTGACGGTCTGGGCGGCAGCCGCGGCCGGTCCCGCGGCGGCCAGGGCGCCGATCACCGCCAGGCAGAGGGACAGCAGGATCGCGTACGCACGTCTCATCTCACTCACGCTCCTTGGGCGTTCCTGGTGAGTTCTGAGGGATTCTGAGATCGCCGAAAAGGTAAGGGCGTGTTACGAGAAGGTCAACGGGTCTGACAAGACAAGGGGGAAAGCGATTTCCGAGTGATCCGTCGGCAGAGCCGGATTTTCTGTTATCCAGGGACGTCCGGAGCCGTCTCCGATCACGTGCGCACCCATCTCCACACCACCGCGGCGGCCGTCGCCGCCCTCGCCGCCCTCCTCGCCTCCGCTCCCCCGGCCTCCGCCGCCGGCGCCGGCGCCCGGGACGTCACCGCCGACGTGCTCGCCGACCGGGACGTCACCCTCGGCGGCGACACGGTCGTCACCGTGCCCGCCGGAACGACCACGTACGACGGCGTCCTGCGCGGCGAGGGCACCCTCACGGTGCGCGGCGGCGGCACGCTGATCCTCACCAGGGACAGCGACTTCACCCTGCCGAAGGCACGGCAACGGCAGGTCGTACGCACCCGGGGCGGCAACCACCCGTACACGACGGTCACCCGCCCCGACCCGCCCGCGATCACCGTCGAGCGCGGTACGACCCTGCAGTACGGCACGGGCGGCGCCACCGGCCTGGTCGGCCACTTCCCGTACGACACCCCCGGCTACCGGCTGAACCAGCTCAACATCCGCGTCGACGGCACCCTGCGCCTGTCCCTCACCCGGACCTTCAACCTCGGCACCATCAGCGGCTCGGGCCTGGTGACCCAGCCCCGGAACACATGGGGCACGCTGGACCTGGCGGGCACCCAGCCCTTCTCCGGCGTCATCGACAACGGCACAGGGATGGCCGTCGGCCGCCCTGAGTACCCCGTGTCCCTCCCCGACGCCCGCGCGATCCTCAACCAGGGCTCCTGGATCATCGACACCCCGCTGTACCAGACCGTCACCCTGCGCCAGGACTTCTACCAGCGGGAGTACGGCAGCGACGTCAACGTCCACTCCCGGCCCGGCGGCAAGGTGGTCCTCACCGGCCAGTACAGCTACAGCGACCGGGGCGGCGACACCGACCCGTCCCTGAGCGACCCGTCCCTCAACTGGACGCCGATACCGCACCAGTTGAACAAGCGCGGCACCAACATCGAGGGCGCCGACGTGCACTGGGGCGACGGGACGACCCACCGCATCTTCCTGCCGGGGACGAAGGACACCGTCTACGTCAACCTGCACGAGGCGAGCGGCCGCCGCTCCCGGCTCACCTTCGACTACGACGGCCCGGTGACCCTGGGCGCCCCGATCGGCGGCGGCCGTTACCACGACACGCTGGCCGCGCCCGGCGCCGGCGACGTGGTGATCGCGGGCACCCGCGGGAACGACGTGACCTTCGCGGCCGCCCAGGACTACGACGGCTCGACGACGATCGAGAACGGCGCGGTGCTGCGGCTGGGTTCGGGCACGAAGGGCGGCGACGGCTCGCTCCTGACGGGCACCGCGCGCCGGCGCGTCGAGAACGACGGCACCCTGATCGTCCGCAACACCTCGACGCCGGTCCGCCTGGCGTACATCGGCGGCTCCGGGTCCCTCGTGCAGTCGGGTGCGGCCACCACCACGCTCACCGGCGGCGCGGTGACGTACACGGGGACGACCACCGTCGGCCAGGGCACCCTCGCCCTGCGCTCCGGGGCGAGCCTCGCGCACAGCGAGGCGATCCGGCTCACCTCGGCCGGAGCCCGTCTGGACCCGGGCCCGGCGGGCCTGCGGGTGCTGACCGCGCTCTCCGGGACGGGCACGGTGCTGGGCTCCGTCACCAACGACAGCCTGGTCGCGAGCGGGCTGACGGTGAAGGGGGACTACATCCAGCACCGGCGGGGCGAACTGGTGCTGCGGAAGGGGCCGTTGAAGGTGACGGGCCGCGTCGCCCTGGCCGGTGCCCTCGACATGTCCGCCGCGGGCACCGACCCGGCGGCCCGCCGCATCACCGTCGTCGACCACATCGGCAGGGCCCCGACCACCGGCGCCTTCGACGGCCTCGCCGAGGGCGCCGCGGTCAAGCTGGCCGACACCGTCTACCGGCTCACCTACCGGGGCGGCGACGGCAACGACGTGGTCCTGAACGCCGAGCCGGCACGGGCCTCGACCAAGGCCGACACCACCGGCACCGCGCCCTCCGCTCCCCCGACGGTGACCACCCGTACCGCCGCCGACTCGACGCACCCCTTCGGCTGGTGGCCCTACGCCCTCGCCCTCGGCCTCCTCGGCGGCCTGATGGTCCCGGCGACCCGGCGCACACAGCGCAAGAGCCACCGCGGGGGCAGACGCCGCGCGACCTGACCGGCTGTCGGCACCGCCCGGCCGGCGGCTCCGGAAAGCCCAGGTCCGGCTCCGGAAGTCCCAGGTCCGGCTCCGGAAAGTCCGGCTCCGGCTCCGGAAGGTCCGGTTCGGGTTCCCGAAGGCCGAGTTGCGGCTCCCGAAGGCCCGGTTCCGATTCCGGAGGATCGACAGTGCCGCCTTCTCCGCGCAGGCAGGGTCACGCGCCCGCGGCGTGCCGGGCGTGTGAGTGCGAGTGTGTGTGCCGCACGATCGTCACCGGCGAGGACGGGTGCGCGGGCTCCTCGGAGGGCGGCGGCACGTGGAGTTCCGTGGCGTCGGGCGCCGGATCCTGGGCGTCCGACGTCGCGTTCCGGCCGGTGCCGGGGCCCTTCACGAGCGGGGCGGCGCGGTGGCCGAACAGGACGGCTGCCAGGCCCAGCAGGCTCCAGAGGGCGAGGACGGCGATGGGGCCCGCGCCGCCGTTGCCGTCGAAGTAGGCCGTGCCGCGCACGAGGCTCGCGCCGGCGCCCGGCGGCAGCCACTGGCCGATGTCGTCGACCGCCTTGGGCAGCAGCTCCGGTGCGGACGTGCTGCCGGAGAACGGATTGCCGACGAAGACCATGAGAGCCGCGCTCGGCCCGAGCCCCGCCGAGCCCACCAGGGTGACCGCCCCGGCGGTGGTGGCGCTGATGGCCAGAACGGTGAGTGCCAGGGAGGCCCAGGTGGCCAGATGACCGTGCGGCAGCGCGCCGAGGAAGCCCTGGGCGACCACGTAGACCCCGAGGGCCGCCGCGCCGCTCATCACGATCAGCACCGTGAGACGGGCGACGGGCCGCAGCCGCAGCGCCATCGTGGCCAGGGCGAGGATGATGCTGCAGATCGTCAGCGGCAGCAGCGCCGAGCTGAAGACCACGCCCCGGGGGTCGTCCGGCGAGATGCGGACGACGTCCACGGCCGTGACCCGGATCTGCGCCGGCTTCTTCGCACCGGCCTCGGCTCCCTTGGTTGCCTTGGCGCCCTTGGCGCCCTTGGCGCCCTTGGAGTGCGCGGGCGTGCCATGGGCGGCCGAGGCGGCGCGGTCCGCGGCCGCCTTGGACGCCTTGGCTGCCAGCAGCCGGCCCGTGTTGTCCAGGAGCTGGGCGACGGTCGGGCTTGCGGCGGTGGACTCCAGCACGGTGAGGCTGCCGGGGGTGACGGCGAAAGCGCCGTAGACGTCCCGCTCCCTGATCGCGGACCGCGCCGACGACTCGTCGGGGTAGAGACGGAAGTCGAAGGCGCCCGGCTTGCTGTGCGCCAGCCCCTCGACCGCGCCCTGGCTCGCCGCACTCGTGCCCACGATCCCGACCGGCAGGTCACGCGGGGCGATACGCGCCGCGGGCCATGCGTAGGCCAGCACTGCCACGGAAATCACCAGTGGCAGCGCCACTGCCATGATGGCCACACGACGCCACGACTGGATTCCCGCCAACGGGGACTTCACGATCCCGCCTCCAAAAATGAATGATCATTCTTCAGGGAGCCAGTCTGCTAGGCTCGTCGCCGTCGAGTCAAGATGAACATTCGTTTTCCTTTGGAGAATGCCCCATGCCGAAGGTGTCCCAGGAGTACATGGACGCTCGCCGTGCCCAGATTCTGGACGCCGCCCGCCGGTGCTTCCTGCGCGACGGTTTCCACTCGACGTCGATGCAGGACCTGTTCGCGGAGTCCGGACTCTCGGCCGGCTCGGTCTACCGGCACTTCGCGAGCAAGGACGACATGATCCTCGCCATCGCCGAGGAGAACATGCGCGAGGTCCTGGCGCTGGTCCACAGCGTCGCCACGAACCGGCCCAGCGGTTCCGTGGGGGCGGTCATCGCCGAGGTCCTCGACCTGGTGTCGGCCCGGTCCGCGGAGGACGACACCGCCAGGCTGGCCGTGCTGGCCTGGTCGGAGGCCCTGCGGAACCCCGCGCTGGCCGGGCAGTTCAGCACCCTGCTGACCCAGATGCGGTCCGACCTCGCCGAGGTCGTGCGTGAGCACCAGGAGAGCGGCGCCCTGCCCGGCGAGGTGACCGCCGAGTCGATCGCGGGCGCGCTGGTCTGCCTGCTACCCGGCTACATCCTCCAGCTGGCCATGCTCGACCCCACGCTGGTGGCGGGCGTGGTCGAAGGGGTACGGGCCCTGTGGCCGGCCCCGGCCGACTCCTGACCGGCGCCGCCGGCGGACCAGCAGGACCGACCACCCGGTGACACCGATCAGCCCCGGGTTGAGGGTCCGGTAGAGGAGATCGGCGGCCGTGGCGGCCGCCATCGGCATCCCGCCGCGGTGCAGGGCCAGGACCAGAGCCGCGTCGAGAGGGCCGAGCCCCGCCGGCAGCAGCGGCAGCGCCGACACCGCCGTCATCGCGGCGACGTAGGCGAGCAGCACCTCGTCCAGCGCCGGGGCCGAGCCCACCGCATGGCACACGGCGAGCACGCACACCAGGTCGCCGACCCAGTTGACCAGGGCGGCACCGACCGCCAGGACCCAGAAGCGGGCCGGCGGCCGCATGGCGGCCAGCTCCCCCAGCAGGCCGTCGGCCGACGCCTGCCCGCCCCTGCCGCGCCGCAGCCTCCGCCACACCCGCAGCAGGGCACCGACCGGCCGGCGCAGCACACCGGCATGCCGGACCAGCGCGAGCACGGCGAGGGTGCCGGCAGCGGCCACCGAGACCTGGACGGCCGCCCCGGCAAGCCCGGCACCGTCCCCGGCCAGCATCGCGCCGGCCCCCGCGAGCATGACGAGGGTGACCGCGCCCAGCAGGCCGGTGACGGCGTGGGTGAAGCCGATCAGAGGCACGCCGGCTCCCCAGGTACGCATGCGCCGGGTCCGGTAGGCGACCGACACCAGGCTGCCGCCGGGCAGTGTCGCGCTGAGGGCGTTCCCGGCGAACACGGCGGAGGCCGCGGCACGCAGCCCCACCCGCAGCCCGCCCGTGCCCAGCGCGAGGCGCTGCAGCCGGGCGAAGGCCACCATCGACACCGCCTCCGCGACGACGGCCAGCAGAAACCAGGCAGGCCGGGCGTGCGACAGCCGACCCGCCGCCCGCCGCGCGTAGGGCGCGACGAACGCCAGCTCGGCACCGAGCAGCAGCACGACGGCACCCGTGACGAGCGCGGCACGTGACGGGGCGAAGGACCAGGGGAGGGACCGGGATCCGTGCCCGTCGCCCCCACCCACACCGTCACCGTCGCCGTCGCCCACACCCCCACCGCCACTGCCGCCTTGCGACACGACCGCCACGTCGCCGCCCGGTGCGGACTCGGCCGCCGCAGACCCCTCGGCCGCCCCTTGGGCACTCCTCCGCCCCCGACGCGAGGGCACCGCAGGGCCGCCGGTCCGCGTCGCGCTCATGTCGCCACCACCCACCCACTCCCGGAACGATCGTTCTTTTTAGGCCTCCATCCTGCGGGTTCCGGCCGGACGAGGTCAAGATGAACGTTCATTTTCCTGAGCGCCGCGGCTTGTAAAAAATAACCGTTCGTTTTATTTTCGGGAGGCAGGCGACAAGGGACGGCCGCCTGCGGCCCGCCCGGCCGGGAGACGGGGCGGGCGGCCCCGCCCCTGCGGGAGGCTGTAGCGGACACCGCAGCAGGGCGGGGCCCTTCCCGGCCCCCCTTCCGGCCGGCGCCCCCGCTCAGCCGGCCATGGCGCCGATTTTCGACGGGTTCATCATGACGAGCACCCGGTCGATGCCGTCCGGCGTGACGCTCACCGTGAGGACGGCGAACACCGTGCCGTCGCGGGCCAGGCTCACCGCGGGCCTGCCGTTGACCTCGGCCGGTCCCACCGTGACGCCGGGCCAGAAGCGGGCGGCGAACGCGTGGTAGAACTTCGCCACGCGGGAACGGCCCACGACCGGGAACTTGGACGCCCGCACGACACCGCCGCCGTCCGAGTACGAGACGACGTCCTCCGTGAACAGCTTCTCCAGCACGGCCACCTCCCCCTCCTGGGCGGCCGCCACGAACGCCGTCAGGAACCTCCGGTGGTCCTCGGCCGCGACACCGGCCCGTTTCTCCGCGGCCAGGTGCTTCCGGGCGCGGCTCACCAACTGGCGGGCGTTGGCGTTGGTCTGGCCGATGATCTCCGCGATCTGCTCGTACGGGTAGCCGAACGCCTCCCGGAGCACGTACGCCGCCCGTTCCGTGGGGGTGAGCTTCTCCATCAGCATCAGCACCGCGACCTCCAGCGCCTCCGCGTTCTCGGCGCCCAGCGCCGGATCGGCGCTGGTGTCGACCGGCTCCGGAAGCCACGGCCCGACATACGCCTGCCGGCGGACCCTCGCCGACTGCAGCACGTTGATCGCGAGCCTGGTCACCGTCGTCGTGAGAAACCCCCGCGGGTTCTCCACCCGGGACCGGTCGTAGGTCTGCCAGCGGATCCAGGCCTCCTGGAGGACGTCCTCCGCCTCGCCGACGCTGCCGAGCATCCGGTAGGCGATCCCGAACAGGTAGCCGTGGGCGTCCCGGAAGGCCGCCTCGGCCTCCCGGAGGTCCTCGGCGCCGTCCGGCGGGTTGTCATTCGACGGCATGGTGCGGATCCCTTGCTGGTCGGCAGGTTCCGGCGGCGACCGGGACGTCGCGAGGCCGGTTCAGGAGAGCCAGTCCGTGTAGTGGGTGGGGGCGATGCGGGCGTCGGCCCCCGCGGTGAGGACGTCACCGTGGACCAGGGCGTACAGGCCGGCGGAGTCGTCGGTGACTACGGAGCGCCCGTCGCTCCTGGCCGCGAGGGTCAGCCGGCCGAGCTCGTCGAGGGGGTAGACGTCGGGTCCGGCGATGTCGAGGGTGCCGTTGAGCGGGGCACCGACGGCCACTTCGGCGACGACCCGGGAGACGTCCGCGGCGGCGATCGGCTGGAGCGGCGTACGCGGCAGCCGGACGGTGTCGCCGTCGGCGGTCCAGGACAGGATCGCGTCCACGAACTCCATGAACTGCGTGGCGCGGACGATCGAGTACGGAACCGGGCCGGCCTTGAGGATGTCCTCCTGGAGCACCTTGGCGCGGTAGTAGTCCACTTCGGGCACCTGGTCCACGCCGACGACGGAGAGGACGACCAGATGCCCGACGCCCGCCTTCGCGCTCGCGGCGAGGAGGTGGTCCATGGACGACCGGAAGAACGCGGGCGAGGTCTCGCCGTAGGCCGGGGAGTCCGTCAGGTTGACGACCACGTCGACGCCGGTCACGGCTTCCTCGACGCCCCGGCCGGTCACGAGGTCCACGCCGGTGGCCGGGGAGTGCGGGACAGCCTGGTGGCCGGCCGCGTCGAGGTACGCCACGACCCGTGACCCGATCAGCCCCGTTCCGCCGATGACAGAGCATTTCATGCATTTCACCCATCTTTCGATGGCTATGTTCCTTACTCAGCTTTATGCGCCGTGCCTGCCCTCGCAAGGAGTCGGCGCGGCGGCACCCTGTCACATCCCCCCGACCCGCATGGTCAATCAGCCGGAATGCACACATACAGGAAGGTCGAGGGCCTTGGACGTCTACGAGGCGGTCAGGAGCCGACGGGCGGTGCGCGGATTCACCGACCGGCCCGTCCCTACGGAGGTGCTGGAGCGCGTACTGTCCGCCGCCGCCTGGGCACCGTCGGGATCCAACCTCCAGCCGTGGCACGCGTACGTGCTGACCGGCGACCCGCTGGCCGAGCTCAAGAAGCGCGCCGGTGAGCGCGTGGCGGCGGGCGAACCCTGGGACGAGCGGGAGTACGAGATGTACCCGTCCGCGCTCGGGTCCCCCTACCGCGAGCGCCGGACCGCCTTCGCCGAGCAGCGCTACGGCGCACTCGGCATCGCACGCGAGGACGGGGAGGCGCGCCAGCGGGCGGCCGCCGCGAACTGGGACTGCTTCGGCGCGCCCGCCGCCCTGTTCTGCTACATCGACCGCGGCCTGGGCCCGCCCCAATGGGCCGACGTCGGGATGTACCTGCAGACGGTCATGCTGCTGCTCCGCGCCGAAGGGCTGCACAGCTGCACGCAGATGGCGTGGTCGGTGTACCGCAGGACCGTCGCGGAGATCCTTTCGCCCCCGGACGGGCTGATCCTCTACTGCGGCATGTCGATCGGGTTCGAGGACGGCACGGTGCCCTACGCCCGTACCGGCCGGGCGCCGCTCGACGAGACGGTCACCTTCGTCGGGAGCCGGCCGGACGGACGGACTCCGGGCGCCGCGGCGCTGTCACACGAGGCGGCTCCGTCCGGTCTATAGCCCTAACAGTCGCAGTCCTCCCCCATTGACCTAAGGACACGAGTTCGATGCGCAGCACTGACAAGGCGACAGCGGACAGTCAGACGGAACCGCACCCGATAGCCGACTCGGCGATCGCGATGCTCGACGAGCAGGGGACGGTGCTCGGATGGACGCAGGCCGCCGAGCGGCTCGTCGGATACCCCGCACGTGAGGCGGTGGGGCGGTCCGCCGCACTCGTGCTGCCGTCCTTCGAGGAGACGCCGACGACTTCGGCGTTCGTCGAGCGGTGCCGCGCCCGGCAGGGCTGGTCGGGAACCACCGCGATACGCCACCGGGACGGCCGCTCGCTCACCGTCAGCCTGCGGATCTCGATGCTGTGGGGGCAGGACTCAACGGTCCGGTGGCTGGTGTCCGTGACCGACATCCGCGAGCTCTCCCAGGAGGTGACGAACGGATCGGTGCGGGAGTCGCTCCTCACCCGCGCACCGATCGGCATCGTCGTCCGCGACCCGCAGCTGCGCTGCACCTGGGTGAACGACACGATGGCGAGCCACGACGGCGTCTCCCGCGACCAGCGGCTCGGACGCCGGTCCACCGACGCGCTGCCCGGTGTCGGGTCCGAGGCGTTCGAGGCGGTGCTGCGGCGGACCCTCCGCACCGGCGTCAGCAGCGTCCACGAGTTCCGCAGGCGGCTGCCCTCGAACCCGCGCCGGGAACACGTCCTCGCGGCTTCGTTCTTCTGCCTCCAGGACGCCGAGGGCCGGGCGCTGGGGGTGTGCGCCATCAGTGTCGACGTCACCGAGAGCCGGCGGGCGCAGGAGCGCCTCGCGATCCTCAGCGAGGCCAGTACGCGGCTGGGCAGCACCCGGGACGTGATGCGGACCAGTCAGGAGCTGGCCGACCTCGCGGTACCCCTGTTCGCCGACTTCGCCGTCGTCGACCTGGAGCACTCGGTCCCGACCGGCGAAGGCCCCCCGGTCCACATCGGCCCGGTCGGCGAACGCCTGCCCGTCTTCCGGCGGGCCGGCATGGCCTCGATCCGCCAGGGCGTCCCGGAGTCCCCGTGGGATCGCGGTGAGCCGGTCCCCGCACCGCCCGCCGCGCCCTTCACCGAGATCCTGCGCACCGGAAGGTCCCATCTGGAGTCGGTCCTGGACACCTCTCCGGGCACCTGGGTCGACCGGGACCCGGTACGGGCCCGGGTGATCCACGAGAACGGCATGCACTCGCTGATGCTCGTGCCCATCCGCGCACAGCGCATCCTGCTGGGAGTGGCGCTGTTCGTCCGCACCGAGGACCCGGTGCCGTTCCAGGAGGACGACCTGCTGCTGGCCGAGGAACTCGTCAGCCGCGCCGCGCTGTCCCTGGACAACGCCCGCATGTACGCCCGCGAGCACGCCGCGGCCCTCGCCCTCCAGCGCAACCTGCTCCCGCAGCGCCTGCGGGGCGGCACGGCGGTCGAGGCGGCCTCGCGCTATCTGCCCGCGGACCCGGACATCGGGGTCGGCGGGGACTGGTTCGACGTGATCCCGCTGTCCGGCGCCCGGGTCGGCCTCGTCGTCGGCGACGTGGTCGGCCACGGCATCAACGCCACCGCGGCCATGGGGCGGCTCCGCACCGCCGTCCACATGCTCGCCGAGCTGGAACTGCCCCCGGACGAACTGCTGGCCCGCCTGGACGGCACGATCGAGCGGCTGTGCGAGGGAATCCCCGACCTCCCGGGCCAGATGACCGCCGTGACGGGCGCTACCTGCCTGTACGCGGTCTACGACCCGGTCACCCGGAAGTGCACCATGGCCGGGGCCGGGCACCCCCCGCCCGCGATCGTCGACCCGCAGGGCCGGGTCACCTTCCCCGACCTGCCCACCGGAACCCCGCTCGGCGTCGGCCTGGGGACCTCCTTCGAGGCCGTGGAGCTGGAACTGCCCGAGGGCAGTCTCCTCGCCCTGTACACCGACGGCCTGGTCGAGACCCGCGACCACGACATCGACGCGGGCATGGACCGCCTGGGCGCCGCCCTGACCGAGCCGGGGAGCCCTCTGGAGGACCTCTGCACCCGCGCGATGGACACCGTGCCGGGCCAGGCACCGTCCGACGACGTCACCCTGCTCCTCGTCCGCACCCTCTCGCTCAGCCCCTCCAAGGTCGCCTCGTGGACGCTGCCGAGCGACCGGACCGCCGTCCGCAGCGCCCGTCACCTGGCGGCCGGTCAGCTGGCCGAGTGGGGCCTGGACGGTCTCGAGGACGACACGGAGCTGATCGTCAGTGAACTGGTCACCAACGCCGTCCGCCACAGCACCGGCCCGATCGGTCTGCGGCTGATCCAGCACCAGGTCCTGACCTGCGAGGTGTTCGACACCAACGACTGCTTCCCGCACCAGCACCACGCGCACGCCGGCGAGGAGAACGGCCGCGGCCTGTTCCTGGTCGACCGGTTGTCGCGCAGATGGGACTCCCGGCCGGTGTCCGGCGGCAAGGTCGTCTGGGCCGAACAGGACCTCGCCCCGTCGCACGCAGCCGGGCCCGCGGCGGGCTGCCCGCACCGGAGAAGCGGTATCGCCCGGGACGCCACGCGCATCGGGCTCCGCAAGCCGGGTGATCCTGTTCCGCCGGGCATGTGCCGGTCGGCCCGATCACACAGTGGACACGGCCGGTCCTCCGGTGCCGGGTCGGCTAGCGTCGGGGCATGACCAGCGACAACTCCCCCAGCCTCGCCGACGCCCTCGCCGCCGGGACGGTCGTGCTCGACGGCGGCATGTCCAACCAGCTGGCGTCCGCCGGGCACGACCTGAGCGACGAGCTGTGGTCGGCGCGGCTGCTGGCGGACCGGCCCGACGCGGTCGGCGACGCGCATCTCGCGTACTTCGGGGCGGGCGCCGACGTCGCGATCACCGCCAGCTACCAGGCCACCTTCGAGGGCTTCGGCAAGCGCGGGATCCCTCACGAGGAGGCCGCGCGGCTGCTGGCGCTGAGCGTGCGGCTGGGGCACGACGCGGTACGGCGGGCCCGGACGGAGGGGATCGTACGGCCGTTGTGGGTGGCCGCCTCGGTCGGGCCGTACGGGGCGATGCTGGCCGACGGCTCCGAGTACCGGGGGCGGTACGGGCTGAGCGTCGGGGAGCTGGAGCGGTTCCACCGGCCGCGGCTGGAGGTGCTCGCCGCGGCGGGGCCGGACGTGCTGGCCCTGGAGACCGTGCCGGACGCCGACGAGGCGGCGGCGCTGCTGCGGGCGGTGCGCGGGCTCGGGGTGCCGGCCTGGCTGTCGTACAGCGTGGCGGGCGGACGGACGCGGGCCGGGCAGCCGCTGGAGGAGGCGTTCGCCCTGGCCGCCGACGCGGACGAGGTGATCGCGGTGGGGGTGAACTGCTGTGCCCCGGAGGACGTGGACCGGGCGGTGGAGGTGGCGGCGCGGGTGACCGGGAAACCGGTGGTCGTCTATCCCAACAGCGGTGAGGTGTGGGATGCGGAGGCGCGGGCGTGGACGGGGCGGTCGACGTTCGCCGCGGAGCAGGTGGAGGGGTGGCGGGCGGCGGGGGCCCGGTTGATCGGGGGGTGCTGCCGGGTGGGGCCGGAGGCGATTGCCGGGATCGCCCGGGTGGTCTGAGGGGCGCCTGTTCGCCGTGGGTGGTGCGGGTGGGGGGCGACTGCGGGCCCGGTGGGGGCTGATCGCGCAGTTCCCCGCGCCCCTTTCGGGGCGCTACTGTCCCGTCGGGAACCGGTTGGCGGGGGTGGGATTGACCAGGAAGAGCGAAGAGGCGGGGCGGAGCACCATTCGCGATGTCGCCGCGCGTGCCGGGGTGTCGGCCTCCACCGTCTCTCGCGTGCTCGGCGGCGACTATCCCGTGAGTGCCGCCACCCGCAGTCGCGTCCTGCGTGCCGTCCGGGAGATGGACTACGTCGCCGACGCCCGTGCCAAGGCGGTCGCGGGGGCCGGTACGCCCACGCTCGCCTTCGTGCTGGAGGAGATCACCGGGCCGTCCTTCGCGCACATGGCGTACGGCGTGGAGCGGGAGGCGGCGCGGCTCGGGCACCTGTCACTGGTCTGCAGCACCGACGGTGACGTGCGGCGGGAGCTGGAGTTCGTCGAGATGATGCGGGCCCAGCGGGCCGCCGCCGTGATCCTGGTGGGCGGGGCGGCGGACACGCCCGAGTACCGGGAGCGGACCCGCCGGGTCGCCGACTCGCTCGCCTCGGCCGGGTCGCGGCTGGTGCTCTGCGGGCGGCCGCCGCTCGGGCCCGGCGCGCCGGTCACGGTCATCGAGTACGACAACGAGGGCGGTGCTCATGCCCTGGTCGCCCATGTCCTCGCGCAGGGCCATCGGCGGGTGCTGTTCCTGGGCGGGAAGCCGGACCACACGACGGCGATGGGGAGGGAACGCGGCTACCTGTCCGCGCATCGGGCCCGGGGGCTCGAACCCGACCCCGCTCTTCTCCTGCACGGTGACTTCACCCGGGACTCCGGGCACCGGCTGATGCGGCAGGCGCTCGCGCGGGGGCTGGAGTTCAGCGCGGTGGCCGCGGCCACCGACATGGTGGCGGCGGGGGCGCTGACCGCGCTGCACGAGGCGGGCCTGGCGGTGCCGGGGGACGTGTCGCTGGCCGGGTACGACGACATCCCGTTCGCCCGCGACCTGCACCCGGCCCTGACCACCGTGCACGTCCCCTACGAGGAGCTGGGGCGGCTCGCCGTGCGGACCGCGCTCGGGCACGGCGGGGAGTCGGCCGAGGAGCACCTGCTGCTCGGCACGCACGTGGTGGTACGGGACTCAGTGGCGGCGTACGGCGGCCACTGAACGGCGCAGCCTGCGTACCGCCAGGGCCAGTTCGGCCGTCCGTTCGGGGTGCGGCGGCGGCGCGCCCGGGTTCCAGAGGGCGAACTCGTCGTCCCGGGGGCCGGACACGGTGCGGGGCTCGCCGTCGCCGAGGACGCGGACCGGGTGGGTGTCGTCCCAGGGCTGCCAGCCGGGGTCGCCGGTGGTGGCGAAGCGGACCCAGGCGCCGTGCATCGCGTCGGCCAGGTCCTGCGGGGCACCCTCGCCGGCCAGCCGGACCGAGTCGGGGTCCTCCCCGGTGTCGAAGACGAAGCCCAGTTCCAGGGCGTGGCAGGCGCCGAGGCCGGGGCGGTTGGAGGGCCAGGCGAACTCGTAGAGGTAGGCGGAGCCGGGGCGGGACTCGGCCAGCCGGTGCAGCGGGAGGCGGAGCAGGTGGTCGGTGACCATCTGGCCGACGGTCTCGGCCGGGCCCGCCCCGGGATGCAGGGTGCGGTAGCCGCGCGGCACCTCGTGGCCCACGTGGCAGCGGGCCATGGCGCCGGCGAAGGCGACCGGTCCGAGCCGCTCGACGTGGTCGATGAGGCCGCCGGGGACCAGCCACAGCCGGTACTCGTCGCGGGTCCAGCCCATCAGGAGGTCGACGCCGTTCGCCGCCTCGCCGTCGAGGAGGGCCTGGAGCGGGTCGCGCGGGACGAGGTCGCCGTCGACGACGATCCCGAAGGCGGGGCCGCCGAGGACGGGGCTGCTGAGCCGGCCCACCTCGGCCTGGGTGCGCAGCAGCAGTTCGCGGTCGGCCTCGGCGAAGGCCTGGGCGGTCGCGGGGATCCTGAGCCGGTTGGCCATCCGGCGGACCATGCGCCGTACCTTGTCGCGTTCCGAGGCCTCCGGCGGGCCGCTCTGCAGGACGGCCCGGCGGATCAGGCCCTGGGTCTGGGGTGCGGCGAGCAGGGCGCCGGCGCTGATGGCGCCGGCGGACTGGCCGCAGAGGGTGATGCGGGCGGGGTCGCCGCCGAAGGCCGCGACGGTGTCGTGGACCCAGCGCAGGGCGGCGAGTTGGTCGCGCAGACCGGGGTTGGGCGGGGTGTCGGGGAACAGGCCGTAGCCCTCCACGCCCAGCCGGTAGTTCACCGAGACGAAGACGACCCCGTCACGGGCGAACGCATGCCCGTCGTACACCCGTACGGCAGAGGATCCCCTGGTCAGGGCGCCGCCGTGCAGCCAGACCAGCACCGGCAGCCGGGCTCCGGGCCCCGGCTCCGGGGTCCACACGTTGAGGTTGAGGCAGTCGTCGCCGGGGATCACCGGGTCGGACAGGTACTCCGCGAACGCCTGCGAGTACGGCGGTTTGGGCGCCGTCGGCCCGAACGCGCCCGCGTCCCGGACGCCGTCCCAGGGCTCGGGCGGTACCGGCGGACGGAACCGGTGTTCCCCGAAGGGCGGGGCGGCGTAGGGGATGCCGCGGAACACCGCGACCCCGCGCTCCCACCTGCCGCGGACCGCCCCGTACGGGGTGCCGGCCACGGGGTCCTGCGGATCCGTCCGGTCTGCCGTCATCCGCCCCACCAGCTCCTCCCGCCGCGTGCACCGGAAACGCCGGTAGGAAAAGAGCACCACAGCCGCTTCCAGTATTCCGGCACACACGGCGGTCGGGCGGATACCCGCGGCTACTTGGCGTACATCAGGGTGCCGAAGCCGAGCTGGTCGTAGCCGCCGCTGTCGGAGCCGTAGTCGCCTCCCCCGCCCTCGGGGGCGACCAGGTCGTAGTACATGGCGGAGATGTACTTGTCGTCGAGGTACAGGCGCCGGTTGTAGTGGAAGTGGAGCATGGCCCAGACCGGGCGGACCTGGCCCCGGGAGCTGTCGGAGACGACGGTCTGGGACGACTGGGCGCAGCTCTGGCCGGTGCCCCAGGTGTAGGTGGTGAAGGGGACGTCGTCGCCGATGTTGTACTTGGCGACGTACTGGGCGGCCTTCATGAACCTCCGGTCGTCGTAGGAGTAGAGGTCGTCGCCCTGGTTCCAGGCCATCTCGCAGACCGCGCCCATCTGGCCCATGCCCAGGACGGTGTGGCCCTGGTCGCGCCCGGACTCCTGCCACTGGCCCAGGGCGTAGCCGTCGGAGTCGGTGTACAGGTAGGGCACGGCGTGCTCGATCGAGCCGTTGCCGGCGCCGGACTTGAAGTAGGCGACGGCCTGGTCGTACTTGGCGCTGTCCTCGTTGAGGATGCCGATGGCCAGGACGGAGGCCATGTTGCACAGGTCCCAGTTGGCCCAGTAGTTGGTGATGCAGGCGTCGTTGTGGTTGGTCAGGAAGCTGTTGTTGAGCGGGTAGAAGACGTCGGCCAGCATCTCCTGGGCCGCGGCGAGGTCGAAGCCGTCGTAGTCGCGCATCAGCTCGCAGGCGTTGGCGAACTGCCAGCCGTAGAGGCCGGCCGCGAGGAACCGGTCGGCGTTTCCGGTGACCGTGGTCAGCGTCGTCGACCAGGCGTTGAGGATGTCCGCGGCACACGCGGCGTTGGCCTCGGTGCCGCCGACCTGCCAGCGCAGGGCGTTCTGGTAGGCGGCGGCGATGTCGCCGTAGAGCAGGCTGTAGTTCTGCCCGTCGCCGCCGCGAATGATGGTGGCGGTCGCCCGGTCGGTCCAGGTCGACTGGGAGTGGGAGTTGGCGGTCAGCCTGTTCCAGCCGGACAGCCAGGGGTCGGTGCCGGCGGCGACCCGCACCCTGGCGCGGTTGATGTCACCGGCGTTGTGCAGCATGCCGGGGTGGGTGAAGGCCGAGGGGGCCGCGGCGGCCACCCTGGGGGCGGCGACCGACGCGGCGACGGCGAGCGCGGCGGCGGACTTCAGGACATCACGGCGGTTCAACCCGCCGGTTTCAGGGGGTTGTTGTTCGCGGCGGCTCATCGCGATGGTTCTCCTTCGGTGGGGGGAGCTCAGGTGAGTGCGACACTCACCTCTTCGAACTGCGCGGTGCCGAGGGCGAGTGGGGTGCGGGAGCACACCACCAGGCCCACGTAGTAGGGGGCGTCGCCGAAGGCGGGGATCTCCCCGTCGGCCACGGGGGTCCAGGTGACGCCGTCATCGGTGGACAGGGCGGCGGCGAAGGCGGTCCCGGCGCGCTTCAGCCGCAGCAGGGCGGGGAGGGTGACGGCCGCGCCGCCCGTGAAGGCGGAGGCTCCGGCGACGGTCCTGCGGAGCATGAGCTGTGCGGTGCTGCCGCCGGTGACGACGACTCCGGCGGCCTGGTCGAACGGCGACGGCGACTTCGCCATCAGCAGCCCCACCCGGTCGGCGCCCGCGCCGGTGCGGGAGACGAGCCGGGCGACGATCTCGCAGTCGCCGCCGACCGGCCGCCGTACGAACTGGCCGGTCATTCCCTGACCGTTGACGTTCAGGTCGACGCCGGCGCCCCGCACCGTGAAGGTGCCGTCGTCGTACGACGTGCTGCCCGGCGTGGTGATCGCGACCACGCCCAGCGTCCCGAAGGCGCGGTCGTCGAGCACGGTGTCGCCGAGGTCCCCGTACGTCCACGGAGCGGGCGGCGCGGTGCCGACCGTGAGCGCGAGGGTGCCGGTCGTGGTCCCGGAGGCGTTGGCCGCGGTGGTCGTGACCGTGAACTCGCCCGTCGCGGTGGGGGTTCCGGAGACCAGACCGGTGCGCCGGTCGATCCGCAGTCCGCCGGGCAGTCCGTCCGCCGTGAACAGCACGGGCTCGTGCGCGGCCCGCAGCAGATGCCGGAAGCCGACGCCCTGGTTGGCGAACGCGGTGCCGGCGGAGGTGAGCCGGGGCACCGACGGAGTGGGCATGACCGCCTGGGCGGGGGCCGAACGCGGGCCACGGCCACCGGCGTTGGTCTTGGCGACCGTGTAGTGGTACGTGGTTCCCGGCACCCCGGTCGCGTCGGCGTACCGGACGCGGGTGCCGAAGCCGACCGGGCCGACGCCGGTGGCGAGGGTCCGGTACGGTCCGTCGGCTCGGGGCGCGCGCAGCACCGTGTAGCGGGCGGACGGGTCCGGGTCGCTCCAGGCCAGCTCGACGGCGTCGGCGCCGGTGCCGGCCCGCAGGCCGGTGACGGCGCGGGCGGGGCGCGGCACGCACCACACCGTGCCGGACGGCGAGGTCACGCTGACGTTGTCGAAGGCGCCGGTACCGGTCCCGGCGTAGTCCTCGTCGACACCGAGACAGGAGGTGAGCGCGAGACCCGCATACGCGATCCGCCCCAACTCGACGTCGGTGGAACCGACTTCGGTCCAGTGGACGCCGTCCGGTGAGATGGCGCCCGTGCACCGCGAGCCCTTCCGGGCCACCCGCACCCAGTAGGGCGCCCGCAGCCGGTAGCCGTCGCCCGCGCCCTCGACGCAGGGCGCCTCCAGGGGTGTCGCCGATTCGGGCAGCGCGCCGAGGCCGGAGAGCGGGAAGGCCGCGTTCACCGTGATCGCCTGCTGCTGGGAGGGCGGCACCGGGGTGCTGCCGGTCGCGGAGACCGCCGCACCGGCGGCCGGCCGTACCGTCCACACCCCGCTCCAGGTGTGCAGCGGCAGCCCCTGGACCAGCATGGAGGCGTGGGCCGCGGCCGCGTCGGGCGAGGCCCGGACCGTCACGCCGATCTTCGAGTACTGCGAGCTGAGCGGCCACACGATCCGCGCGGTGACCGTGCCGTCGCCGCGCAGGGGCAGGTGGACGAGGCGGTAGGTGTCGTCGGTGCCGCTCGCCTCCAGGACGAAGCGCTCGCCGTCGAAGACCGCGGAGCCGGGCACCTTCACCTGCCCGACGTCCTGGGACGCCCAGGGTCCGGGGAGCCCCGCGGAGGCCGCCGCCCACGTGGAACTCCCGCTCTCTCCGAGGGAGTTGACGGCCGAGACCGTGTAGTAGTAGGTCCGTCCGGCCTGCACGCGCCGGTCGGCGTACGCCGGTTGTGCGACCCCGGACGCGATCTCCTCGTACCGGCCGTCGACGGCGCCCGCCCGCAGCACCGTGTAGGAGTCGGCTCCCGCCGACGGCAGCCAGGTCACGGTGACCGACCGGTCCTCCCCCGCCGCCGTGACGCCGGCCGGCGCCGTCGGCACGCTCGGCGCGGTCGCCGTCGCGCCGGCGTAGGCGAAGGTGCCCCAGCTCGGCAGGTCGTCGTTGCTGCCCTCGACGACCCGGGCGCCGCCGGCGCCGCGGAAGACGGCGTTCCTCGTGTACGGGGCGTCGAGGCCGCGCACGCCCGCGTAGTGGGCGTACGCCATCTCGTAGATCGGCGGCAGGGTGCCGCGCGAGGTGGCCGAGACGGCGAGCTTGAGGTACTTGCCGGTGCGGTCGAGATCGGGGACGAAGGGGACGTCGCCGCCGAGGTTGTAGCGGGCGGCGTACTCGACGTTGGCGAGGATGCGGTTGCCGTCGAAGCCCCACAGGTCGACGCCCTGGTTCCAGGCGACCTGTGCGGCGTCGGCGAGCAGGCCGACCGCGAGCTGTTCGTGGCCCTGGTCCCGGCCGCTCTCCTGGCCCTGGCCCGCGTCGGTGACGACGCGGTGCGGGACGCTGCCGTTGCCGGCGCCGGCCGCGGCGAAGCGCAGTGCGTCCTGGAAGAGGGCGGGCTCGTCGCAGAACACGCCGATGGCCAGCAGGGACTGGAGGGATGCCAGGTCCCAGTTGCCGTTGGCGTAGAGCGTGTAGCAGGACAGGGCGGGATACCAGACGCGCAGGAAGGACTCCTCGCAGCGCGCGATGTCGGCGTCGCTCCAGCCGTCGTAGCCGGTGTGGCGCAGGAGTTCGGCCGCGTTGGCGAACTTGAAGGCCTGGAGTCCGGCGCCGAGCGGGCCGTCGGCTCCGGTGACGGCGGCGAGGGAGGCGGACCAGGCGTTGAGGATGTCGCGGGCCTTGTCGGCGTGCGCGGTGTCTCCGGTGACGGACCAGACGAGGGCGTTCTGGTAGGCGGCGGCCGAGTCGGCGACCGCCTGGTTCTGGTAGTTGGCGGGGCCGCGGCCCCAGGTGGTGATCTGGCCCGTGTTCTGCACGGTGTAGGCGGCCGAGGAGCGGGCGTGGGCCGCGAGCGCCAGGTAGCCGTCGTAGACCGGTGACTGCCTGGCGGCGACCGCGGCCTTCATCCGGGCGAGGTCGGCGGCGGAGTGCAGCAGTCCGGGGTGGGTGAAACCGGCGGCGGTGTCGCCCTGGGCCGCCGCCCGGCCGGGCACGAGCAGTCCGCTCGCGCCCGTCGCCAGCAGCAGGGCCGCGGTGCCGCCGAGGAAGCCCCGGCGGCCGAGCGGACCCGGCGCACTCGTCTGTGAATCGGCGGCGACAGCGCCCCGAAGGGGCGCGGGGCTGTATGCGTCAGCGGCTCCGCCGCGGGGCGCGACCGGCCCGAACGGACCCGCAGCCGACCGACAACCCCTCCCGGCCCTCCCAGCGGAGCGTGATGTCATGACGCGGCAGCCGCTTCGGCCTCGGCGGTGGTCAGGAACTTCAGGTTCGTCACGTGCTCGTTGTAGAACCACTGGATCTCGTCCGTGGTGTAGTACCAGCTCGGCTTCTTCATGGAGTCGGCGATGACGACCCCGTTGATCACCAGGTTCTCGAAGGTGACGTCGGTGATGGCGTGGTCGGCGTCGTAGCCGAGGAAGAGGGACGGGTTGGCGTGCGTGCCCGTGTAGCTGAGGTTCTTGACGTAGACGCCGTCGATGCCGCGGCCGACCGAGGTGTTGTACTTCGTGTTGTACATGACCTTCATGTAGATGACCTGGCCCCAGCGGAAGTCCTCGATCCGTACGTCCTCGATGCGGACGTTCCTGATCAGGTTGGAGTCGCCGGGGTTGAGGGCGATGCAGCCCTGGTAGTTCATCTGGGGTTCGCGGTGGTCGAGGATGTCGATGTTGCGGATGACCAGGTTCTCGATCGTCTCCGGGGCGTCGCTGTTGCCGTGCGTGCCGATGTTGACCGGGTGGGCGACGTCCGCCCACAGGGAGCAGTTCTGCACGGTGATGTTCCGGGTGTCGCCGTAGTAGTCCCAGCGGTGGGCGTAGATGGCGATGCAGTCGTCGGAGTTGCGCAGGAAGCAGCCGTCGACGAGGACGTCGCTGGAGCAGAAGATGTCGATGCCGTCGCCGTTGCCCCTGGAGCTGAAGCCGCGGACCTTCCTGATACGGACGTTCTTCGCCTCGCCGAGGGTGGCGATGTAGTTGCCGGGGTTCATGATGATGACGTCCTCGACCCGGATGTTCCTGCTGCCCTCGCAGAGCACGCCCTGACCGGAGCTGGCCCAGATCATGCCGTGGCCCCTGAGGGCGGCCTTCTCCACGTCCTTGAAGTAGACGGTGGCCTTGAGGACGGCGCCGCCGGCGAGGTAGACGGTCTTGCCGCTGGGGACGGTGAGGACACCGCCGGTGACGGTCTGCACGCCGGGGCCGAAGTAGATGACGTCGGGGTCGTCCGCGGCCGGTTGGCGGTGCTCGATCCCGTTGGTGACGACGTGCAGGCAGTCGAAGATCTCGTCGTTGATCTGGACGACGAGGTCCTTCGGCTCGTCCAGGGTGAACCGCAGGGTGTCGCCGAGGAGTTCGGGCGTGATGCCGTAGGAGTCCGGTCTCACCCGGGCCTTGGTGGTGCCGCCCTTGAGGTAGGTCACCTCGACCTCGACGGAGCACCGGAAGTCGAAGTACACCAGGGAGGAGTTGTAGACCTTGCCGGAGCCGGTGGCCGGGTTGATCTCCTCGAACTGGGGCCGGTAGACGTCCAGGGTCTGCCAGTCGCCGTCGGGGGCGGTGCGCACCCGGACCTGGAAACTGGTGTTGCCCGGTACGGCGGACGGGCGGGGGTAGGTGACCAGCTTCGGCGCGGACTCGGCGGTCCCGGCGTCGGCGTGGGCGGAGCCGGCGGTCGGGCCGCCGGAGAGTCCGGCGGCGAGCGCGGTGGCTCCGGCGGCCCGCAGGGCGGCGCGTCGGGAGAAGGGCGTGTTCATCTCTTGTCTCCTTGCGACAGAGTCGGCTGGGTCAACAGAGCGACAAAACTGGTTACTTGAGGCCGGACGTCGACATGCCGGCGACGAAGCCGCGCTGGGCGACGAGGAAGACCAGCAGGATGGGGACGACGTACATCACGGAGGCGGCGGCCTGGAGATGGGTCACCGGCTGTCCGGCCTCGGTGACGTAGGTGGTCATGACGGCGACCGCGAGGGTGGTGCGGTCGGTGGAGAGCAGGAGCTGGGGTGCGATGTAGTCGCCCCAGGTCCAGGTGAAGGCGATCACGAAGCTCGCGGTGAGGACCGGCCAGGACTGCGGCAGGAAGATCCGCCAGAAGATCCCGGCGTACCCGCAGCCGTCGACGATCGCGGCCTCCTCCAGCTCGCGGGGCAGTCCGGCGAAGAACTGCCGGAAGAGGAAGACCAGGTAGGGCGCGGCGGCCAGGCCCCACAGCACCCAGGGCCAGTAGGTGTCGACCATGCCCAGCCTGGCGAAGATCAGGTAGGTCGGCAGCAGGGTGATCATCTGGGGCAGCATCATCGAGCCGAGCAGGATGCCGAACAGCGTCTTCCTGCCGGGTGCGGTCAGCCGGGCGAAGCCGAAGCCGACCCAGGCGGAGCTGAGGGTGACCAGGGTGGCGTAGACGGTCGCGATGATCAGGGAGTTGCGGGCGTAGCCGAGGAAGTCGATCAGCCGGTAGGCGTCGGCGAAGTTGTGCCACCGGAGGTGGGCGGGCAGCCAGTGGACCGGGGACGCGGCGAGTTCGGCGGGGGTCTTGAGGGCGGTGAGGACCAGCCAGCCGAAGGGGCCGAGGAACAGGCCGGTGACGACCACGAGGACGGTGTAGAGGACGAGGCGGCGGCCGTGGGTCCGGGGCTGCGGGGTGGGGAGGGTGGCGGTCACTTCTTCGCCTCCGGGTCGACGTTGTAGAACACCACGCCGGACGTGGCCCTGAAGACGGCCGCGGTCACCAGCAGGATCAGCACGAAGAGCACCCACAGCAGCGCCGACGCGTAGCCGTAGCGGCCGAGGGCGAAGTACTCCGCGAAGACGTGCATCATGTAGAGGTAGGTGGACTGCGGGATGGCGGTGACGCCCGCGGTGGTGCCGTCGGGGGTGAGCAGCAGCGGCATGATGGTCTGCACGGAGGCGATCACCCCGGTCACGGTCTGGAAGAGCAGGACCGGGGAGAGCAGCGGTACGGTGACGCTGCGGAAGCTGCGCCAGGCGCTCGCCCCGTCGATGCGGGCGGCTTCGAGGAGTTCCCGGGGGATGTCCTGGAGCCCCGCCAGCGAGATGATCATGACGTTTCCGGCGGCCCACAGCACGGTCATCAGCAGGACGTAGCGGGCGTACGGGTCGGCGAGCCAGTTCAGGGCGTCGAAGCCGAGACCGGTCAGCACCCCGTTCGCGGCACCGGAGTTCTGGTCGAAGAGCCACTTGAAGGCGAGGGCCGCTCCCACCGGGGGCACCACGGCCGGCAGGTACAGCAGCGTGCGGAACAACCCCCGTGCCTTCAGGGGCCGGTTGACGAGGGCCGCGAGGGCGAGTCCGGCGAGGATCGAGAGCGGGACCGAGGTGACGGCGAACAGTCCGGTGCGGCCGAGGGCCTGCCAGGTGACCGCGTCTCCGAGCAGCTCGCGGTAGTTGGCGAGTCCGACGAAGCGCCAGCGGGGCGAGAGCCCGTCGAAGGTGGTCAGGCTCAGCCACAGGGCGTAGGCCATGGGCGCGACGGTCAGCAGCAGGAAGCCGGCGATCCAGGGGGCGGTGAAGAGGTAGAAGGCCCGGTGCCGGCGGGCGGTCACGGAGGAGCGGCGGCGTTCCCGCGACCGTACCCGGCCCGCCTCCGTGCGGGCCGCACCGCGCGCGGCGGACATCTGCCCGACGCTCATCCCACCTGCTCCTTCCCGCGCTTGAGCTGCTCGTTCATGGCCGAGTTCAGGCGCCGGGCGAGGGTGTCGACGGACATCTCGCCGCGCATCGCGGCCGGGGCGGCCTGGTTGAAGAGGGCGTCGAGGGCGTCCGTCCGGGCGTACGGCGTGAACGAGATCACCGAGAAGTGATCCAGCTCGGCCTCCTGCACCCTCAGCACCTCCTTCTGGTAGCTCTCCTGGCGTGGCATCAGCGGGCGCAGCGATCTGAGGGTGGGTATCCCCCAGCCGCCGGACGCGCGTGCCTTCGCCGGGGCCTCGCCGAAGAACCACTCGAAGACCCGCCAGGCCGCGTCCTTGTTGCGGGCCTTCTTCGGCATCCACAGGCCGGTGCCGCCCTGGCAGGAGCTGATCCGCGGGCCGCCCGCGAAGACCGGTGCCGGTGCCAGCCGGGAGACGGCGGCGAGCTTCCTGTCGGTGTTGATCAGGCCGCCCAGCCAGTAGCCCGAGTTGGACATGGCCATCCGGCGGGCCTGGTAGGTGGGGCCGTCCCAGCCGTTCGGGTCGGGCTGGATCAGGCTGGGGCCGACCTTGGCCCGGCACAGTCCGATGTACCAGTCCAGCGCCGTGCGGGCCTCGGGAGCGGTGAAGTCGACCCGGGAGAAGTCGGCGCTGAAGAGGCTGCCGCCGGCCGAGGCGGTGAGCCCGGCCAGCAGGACGGAGGCGCCGAGGCCGTTGTAGCTGCCGCCGAAGACGGTGGTCTGGCCCTTGCTGGTGCGGGTGAGCCGCTTCGCCTTGTCCAGCCACTCGTCGAAGGTGACCGGCTCGGTCTCCGGGGGGTGGGCGACGCCCGCGCTGTCGAAGAGGGCGGTGTCGTACCAGTACATGGAGTCCTGGGAGAAGTCCTTGGCCATGCCGTACCGCGGGCCCTTGCCCTGGGTGCGGCCGTCGTAGCGCCACAGGTCGTTGACCGGGTCGAGGTCGTCGGCCCGCAGGACGGCGCTGCGGGCGAAGTACGGGTCCAGTTCCTCGGCCACCCCGCGGGCCGCGAGATACGGCGCGTCGACGGCGCCGACGCCGCGCACCAGGTCGGGCGGGCTGCCGCTGGTCATCATCGCGATCAGCTTGGTGATGTCGTACCGGACGGTGTTGATGCGGATGCCGAGATCCTTCCGCGCCTGCCGGACGAGGTCCGTGCCGAGGTCCTCGGCCTTGACCATCACGGTGACGGTCTCGCCCGCGCCGCCGACACTGCCGGACACCGGAAGAGCACAGCCCCCGAGGGCGGCCGTGGCGGCGGCGGTGCCGCCGAGCGCGAGGAAACGGCGCCGGCCGACCGGGGCACGGGCATGCGTCTGCATGGACTGCTCGCTCTCTGGAAGGGGGTGACGGGGCGTCGGCCCGGTTAGGCAACCGGTTGCTATGGGCGGTGAGGGGAGCTTCAACCCGTACGACAGCGTCGTCAATAGGCGCGACGAACTTTCGAAAACCCTTCAGCGGCAACCGGTTGTCCTTGCGTACCGGTTGCTGCTCACGGGCCGTTCGACCGACCGCACATCGAAAGAATCCGACTCATACCCCTTGCTGGGAGCGGCAACGCCGTCCTACTGTCCCGTGGAAACCGGTTTCTAAGGCACTGCCGAGCCGCCGCCCTCCTCCCCGAGAGCGCCCACCTCCGAAGGAACACGGTCAATGAACTCCACCAGGTTGGTCCGCGCCGCGATCGCGGGCCTCGCGCTGACAGGTCTGCTCTCCGCCTGCGGCGGATCGGACTCCGGCTCCGGCGGCTCCGACTCGGCCTCCGGCCCGGTCACGCTGCCCTTCTGGGGCTGGGCGAACGGCCAGGAGGCCGTGGTGAAGGCGTTCAACGCCGCCCACAAGGACGTCCGGCTGAAGTACACGAAGGTCACCGACCAGCTGACCATGCAGAAGCAGCTCACCAACGCGGTGAAGGCCGGCAACGCGCCGTGCCTGGTGCAGAACACCGCCGAGTACGTGACCAGTTGGGTCGCCCAGGGCGCCCTCGCCGACATCACGAAGTACGTCGGGTCGGCCGAGGACAAGTTCAACTCCGGCTCCTGGTCGGCCGCGCAGGTCCAGGGCCGGCTGTACGGCGTCCCGACCAGCTCCGCGCCGAACTTCACCATCTACCGCACGGACGTCTTCCGGAAGTACGGCCTCAAGGCCCCTGCCACCTGGGACGAGTTCATCGCGGCGGGCAAGGTCCTCAAGAAGCACGGCGTCAAGATCACCAACTTCGCCGGTGAGGACCCCAGCACCCTCGAAGTGCTCGCCATGCAGGCCGGCGCCCACTGGTACGCCATCGACGGCGACTCCTGGAAAGTGGACTTCCAGGACGCGGGCACCCTGAAGGCCGCCGACGTGATCCAGCAGATCATCGACAACGGCCTCGACTCCACGCTGTCCTTCGCCGACTACGCGGCCGTACAGCGCAACTACGACGACGGCGGCACCGCGACCCGGCAGATCTCCACCTGGCAGATGGCCGGCATGGTGCAGAACTTCACCAAGTCCTTCGGCAAGTGGGCTCTGGCCCCCTGGCCGACGTTCACCGGCGAGGCCGCGAAGACCCCGGCCGGCACCAACCTCACCGGCAGCGTCACCCTCGTCACCAAGCAGTGCGCCCACCAGCAGCAGGCCGCCGAGGCCGCGCTGTGGATGTCCACCGACTCCGGCGCGGTGAAGACGATGGCCAGCCCGACCACCGGCAACGGCGTGATGCCGGCCCTCGCCGACAGCAGCGCCTACGTCGACGAGGCGGTCTCCCAGAAACTCCTGGGCACGAACTACGACCCGGCGAAGAAGGTCGTCACCGACAGCCTGAACACGGTCACCACCGACTGGACCTTCGGCCCCGACTGGACCGCCATGTTCACCGAGCTGCAGAGCGGCTGGGCGAAGGTGGTCAGCAAGCAGCAGAAGGTCACCGACCTCCTCGCCCACATGCAGCAGTGGACGGTCGCCGACCTCAAGTCCCGCGGCATCAGCGTCAAGGGCTGAGGCGGCGCCCGGATGGTCCGCTCCCAGCGCTGGAAGGGCGCCGCCTTCACGGTGCCCTTCCAGCTCGGCTTCGTCTTCCTCTACCTGGTCCCGATCGGGTACGCCGTCTACGAGTCGCTCTACCGGTCGCAGTCCTCCGGCCTCGGCCTCGGCGGCACCACCGACGAGTTCTCCGGCCTGGCCAACTACCACCAGGGCCTGACGGACCCGGCGTTCCTCGACTCGGTCCTGCGCGTGCTGCTGTTCGCCTGCGTGCAGATCCCCGTGATGCTGCTGGTCAGCCTGCTCCTCGCGCTCTTCCTGGACACCCTGGCGTCCCGGGCGGCAAGCCGTTTCCGCATCCTGCTCCTGGTCCCGTACATGATCCCGGGCGTGGTCGCCGCGCTCGTCTGGATCAACCTCTACAGCCCGGACGTCGGCCCCCTCACCCCTCTGGGCAAGGCGTTCGGCCTGGACTGGAACTTCTTCGCGCCGTCGATGGTGTGGCCGTCCATCGGCAACCTGCTGACCTGGCACGGCATCGGCTACAACATGGTGATCATCTACTCGGCGCTGCAGGGCGTCCCGCGCGAACTCTTCGAGGCGGCCCGGCTGGACGGCGCCTCGGAGCGCCGCATCGCCCTGAGCATCAAAGTCCCCTACGTCCGGGGCGCGCTGGTCCTCACCGGCATGCTGTCGGTCATCCAGATGCTCCAGATCTTCAACGAGCCGGCCCTGTTCCGGAACGTCACACCGCAGACGGTGAGCGACAGCTTCACCCCGATCATGGTGATCTACAACCAGGCGTTCAACGCGGGCAACTACCACTACGCGGCCGCCCTTTCGGTCCTGCTGGCCCTGATCCTGGGCGTCGCCTCCTTCCTCTTCTACCGGCTGACCGCGAAGGAGGCCGACTGATGGCACTCACCGAGGAGCGCACCAGGACCCGTCCCGTCCGCCGCATCAACAAGCCCGATCCCGCGGCCCGTTCGCGAGGCGGCCAGCGCTTCCTCCTGGCCGGCCTGGCCCTGGCGAGCGCGTACAGCCTGTTCCCGGTCTGGTGGCTGGTCGTCGCCGCGACGAAGGACCGCACCGCGCTCTACCAGAGCAACGGCCTCTGGTTCTCCGGCTGGCACCTCTGGGCCAACCTGCACCAGCTCTTCACCTACGAGAACGGCATCTTCCTGCGCTGGACCGCCAACTCCTTCCTCTACGCCGGAGTCGGCTCCCTCGGCGGCACGCTCATCGCCCTCGCCACCGGCTACGGCCTCGCCCGCTTCCAGTTCCCGGGCCGCGGCCTGGTGTTCGCCTGCGTGGTCGGTTCCTTCCTGGTGCCGATCGCCCTGCTGACCCTGCCGCTCTACCTCCTCTTCTCGAAGATCGGCCTGGTGGACACCCCGTGGGCGATGCTGGTCCCCTGCCTGATCAACCCGTTCAGCGTCTACCTGGCGAAGGTCTACACCGAGGCCACGGTCCCGTACGAACTCCTCGAAGCCGCCCGCATCGACGGCGCCGGCGAGGTGCGCATCTTCTTCTCGATCGTCCTGCGGATGATGACGACCGGCGGCGCCACGGTCTTCCTCCTGGCCTTCGTCAACACCTGGAACGCCTTCTTCCTCCCCCTCACGGTGCTCCGCGGCGAAGAGAACTGGACCCTGAACCTGGGCCTGTACAACTGGTCCGGCAAACGCCTGGAATCGGGTGTCGACCTGACCGGCCTGGTCCTCACCGGCGCCCTGCTCTCCATCGTCCCGATGGCCGTCATGATGATCGCGATGCGCCGCTACTGGCGGACGGGCGTCACCCTGGGAGCCCTCAAGTGACCGAGCTGCACAACCCGGTGCTCCGCGGCTTCGCCCCCGACCCGTCCCTGGTCCGCGCCGGCGACTGGTACTACCTCGCCAACAGCTCCTTCGAATGGTTCCCGACGATCCCGATCCACCGCTCCCGCGACCTGGCTCACTGGGAGTACACGGGCCATGTCGAGGGCGCGGTCCCCGGCGACTCCCTGGCCGGCGTCCCCGACTCGGGCGGCATCTGGGCCCCTTCGCTGAGCTGGGACGGGGAGCGCTTCTGGGTGACGTACTCCGTCGTCCGCTCGGTGGGCACCCCGTACTTCGACCTGGACACGTACGTCAGTACGGCCCCGGACGTGTCCGGCCCCTGGGCCCGGCCACGCCGCGTCCCGAGCCACGGCTTCGACCCCGCGCTCTTCCACGAGGGCGGCCGGATCTGGCTCCTCAACCTCCAGAACGACCACCGCCCGGGCGGCAGGCGCTTCGCGGGCATCGTCGCCACGCAACTGGACCGGGAGACGCTCGCCCCCGTGGGCACCACGCACCTCCTCCTCCAGCACGACCGGTTGATCGAGGGCCCGAAGCTGCTGAAGCGGGACGGCTGGTACGTCCTGGTCCTGGCGGAGGGCGGCACGGGCTTCGCACACGGGGTGCGGGTGGCCCGCAGCCGCACCCTCACCGGCCCTTACGAACTCGACGAGCGCCCCCTGCTGACGTCGAGGGACGCCCCCGACTGGCCGCTGCAGAAGGCGGGACACGCGGAGTTGGTGGAAACACCGGAGGGCGAGTGGTTCCTGAGCCACCTCACGGCACGCCCGCTGAAGACGCCGGAGGGGCCCAAGTGCCCCCTCGGCCGCGAGACGGCGATCCAGGCGGTGACGTGGGACGGAGAGGGCTGGCCGAGACTCCGGCACGGGGGCACCCGTCCCGCGGTCACCATCAAGGTACCCGCCCGGGAACACCCTGCTCTCGGAGGCTCGGGGAACTGCACGACAAGCCCCCACCGGCCCGCAGCCGACAACGCACCGGACAACTCACCCCCCTACAGCCTCCGCTCCCCAGCCGCCCCCTCCTGGACAGACCCCACCACCCGCCCCGGCTGGCTCCGCCTCCGCGGCCACCACGGCCCCGACTCCCTCTGGTCCCACCACCTCCTGGCCCACCGCATCACCGAACACCACGCCGAAGCCCGGGTAACCCTCCAGGCATCCCCGTCCGCCTTCACCCAGTCCGCCGGCCTGCTGCTCTGGTACAACTCCTCGGCCTACTACGCCCTGGACCTCACCTGGGCGGAGCCCGAAGGCGAGTCGCAGCAGGGCCAGCAGTGTCACGGCACGGGCCGCACCGTGCTCGCCCTGACCAGCCGGGACGAGCACGAGACCCGCCGTGAAGCCGTACGGGACGTCGACGCGTCCGCCCCCCTCACCCTCGGCGTCACCGTGCACCGCGCCGAGGCCCGGTTCTGGCACCTCACCGGCGGCACCCGCCACCCCGTCGGCCCGCCCCTCGACTTCACCCGCCTCTCCGACGACCACGGCACCCGCCTGCGCTTCACCGGGGCCATGGCCGCGATCCACGCCGTGGACCTCGTCGACGCCTCCTTCACCGCCGACTTCACCGATTTCCGGGTCACCTGCACGCCCGCCTGACCCGCACGACTCCGGCCCGCCCTGTTCGAAGTTTCGAAAGTCCCGCCGTCACGGATCACGCGAATTCCCAGGCCTTCACGCCGTGTTGACGCGCACCTATCGTAGGAAGCGCTTACTGCACGGCTTGCACGCAGACCACGGAAGCAGCGTCGGTCGCAACTTTCGTTACTTTCGTTGGCCCAAGGGCGGGCCGGAGAGGCGGGTTCCCCATGGTCCGTGCCGGAGGTACGAGTGTGGCGGCGGCCGGTCCGACGCTGGCGGTGGTGGCCCGCGAGGCGGGCGTCTCCGTGCCGACCGCGTCGAAGGTGGTGAACGGCCGCGACGACGTGGCCCCCGAGACCCGCCGCCGGGTCACCGAGGCCCTCGAACGGCTCGGCTACGTCCGCAGACCGCGGTTCGACGCGACGAAGGCCCCCACCCTGATCGACCTGGTCGTGCAGGCGCTGGACAGTTCGTGGTCGGGTGCGGTGCTGCACGGGGTGGAGGAGGCGGCGTACGAGGCGGGTCTGGAGGTCGTCGTGTCGGCGGGGCCGGCCCGGACGCGGGCCGGCCGCCCGGAGCGCGGGTGGCTGGACAAGCTCACGGCGCGCGGTTCCTCCGGGGTGCTGTTCAACCTGGCCGAGCTGACCGAGGCGCAGTACGCCTGGCTGGACCACCACCGCATCCCGTACGTACTGATCGACCCGGTCCACGAGCCCCCGGCGGGCGTGGTCTCGGTGGGGGCGGCGAACTGGCAGGGCGGGGTCACCGCGACCGAGCACCTGCTCGCCCTCGGCCATGAGCGGATCGCGGTGATCGCCGGCAACCGGCGCCGGATGTGCAGCGGCGCCCGGGTGTCCGGCTACCGCTCGGCACTCGCCTCGGCGGGGCTGCGCCCGCACGCCGACTACGTCCGGCACGCGGGCTTCGACGCGGCCACGGCCCGGCAGCGGATGCACGAACTGCTGGACCTGCCGGAGCCGCCGACCGCCGTGTTCGTCTGCTCGGACCGGATGGCGCTCGGGGTGTACGCGGCGCTGGCCGAACGCGGGCTGCGGGTGCCCGCGGACGTCAGCGTGGTCGGTTTCGACGATCTGCCCGAGGCGCGCTGGGGGACCCCGCCGCTGACCACGGTCCGGCAGCCCCTGTCGGAGATGGCGGCAACGGCGCTGCGGCTGCTGGTACGGCTGATGCACGGGGACCGTCCGGAGGGCACCCGGACCGAGCTGTCCACCAGGCTGGTGGAGCGGGCGAGTACGGCGGCGCCGGCGGCCCGTTCGGCCGTACGACGGTGACCGCATCCTTCCCAAGATCGTTTCCAGGGCATGAAACTCACCCTGCGCACCGCCGCGGCCTGCGCTCTGGCCGCAGCCGCCATGACCACGGCCCTGGGCACCGCCCGGGCCACGACCCTGACGGTCACCCCGGCCCAGCACCACGCCGTGGTGGCCGCCGCGCCGACCGACGAGCACGACCCGAAGGAGGACGTGGAACTGGACGAGAACGGCCAGCCGGACCTGAACGAGGACTGAGGCGCCCCGCAGGGGCGTTGGGGGTACCCCCGGCCGAAGGCTGGGGGAGGAACTGCGCGACCCGCCCACAGCGGTCACGCAGTTCCCCACCGGCCGGTCCGCTCCGGCCGGTGACTCAGTCGTCGTCGCTCTGGCGCGGCTCGCCGAGCAGCGCCTGGATCGCGTCCACGGCGCTGCCGTCGTGGTCGCTGCCGGCCGTCCCTCTCCCGGCCTGGATGTTGGCCGTGCGGTCCACCTCCAGGATGGAGTCCGCGTTGGAGTTGTCGAGCACGGTGATCAGGCTCCCGCCCGCCCAGGCCGGTGCCGCGGCCCCTCCCAGCAGGGCTGCGGCGACCACCGCGGCCGCCCGCAGCCGCACCCCCGTGTTCGTCACACGCCCACGCCCTCGGGCTCGTCGAGCCGCTCCCGGGCGATGTTGCGCTCCAGCAGGGTGGTGGACGCCTTGACGCCGACGCCGCTGGTCGCGTCGACCGACGGCAGCCGGCCGTCCGCGGACCTCAGCTCGCTCAGCGCCGAGTCCATCGCCTCGTGTGCGGCGAACAGGCAGGGCGTGGAGTAGATCGCGACGTCGACGCCGAGTTCGTCCAGTTCGGTCAGCGAGAGGCGGGGCGACTTGCCGCCGGCGATCTGGTTGAAGAGCAGCGGCTTGTCGCCGACGACCTTGCGGATCCGGCGGATCCACTCCTCGCTGCGCACCCCGTCGACCAGGATCACGTCGGCGTCGGTCGCGGCGAGCCGCTCCGCGCGGTGCAGGATGTCGTGCTCGTCGGTGGCGTCCGTACGGGCCACGACGACCAGGTCCTGGCGGGTCTCCAGGACCTTCTCCAGCTTGTCCAGGTACTCCTCCAGGGGCAGCACCTGCTTGCCGTCGGCGTGGCCGCAGCGGCGGGGCCGCTTCTGGTCCTCCAGGATCACCCCGGAGGCGCCGATCCGCTCCAGGCCCTCCACGACGTGGCAGGCGACCTCGGGGTCGACGTAGCCGTCGTCGATGTCGACGAGGAGATGGTGGTGCGGGAACGCGCCCCGCAGCCGCTGGACGAAGGCCACCATGTCGGGCCAGGCGATGAATCCGATGTCGGGCAGGCCGTAGTACGAGGCGGCGAAGCCGAAGCCCGATACGAACATCCCGTCGTAGTGTTTGGCCGCGATCGACGCCGAGTACATGTCGTACACGCCGATCAGCGGGGTGGTCCCCGGCCCGGCGATCTGCTCGCGCAGCTTCTTCCCGTAAGTCAAGGTCCGGCTCCTCCTGTGGATGGCGCGGCGGCACGACCGGCCTCCGCGTCCCTGCAGCCCTTTGCCAAGACAAGAGCATCTCTAGATACGCACGTGACTATCTCCGTGCGCGACCTTTACTCACCCCAATGGCGGATCCGGTTCACCGGAGAAACGTCACTGGACCAGCCGTGCGGCCCAGGCGAGACCCCCGTACAGGTGGGCCAGGAAGCCGGAATCCCGGTAGGCCTCCGGCGCGTGGCCGAGGGCGGTGTAGAACACCCGTCCGGCCCCATGCTCGCGGCACCAGGCCAGCGGATGGTCGTCCCCCATCCCACCGCCTTCGTACGACGTCTCGTCGGCGCGCAGCAGGACCCGCACCCGGCCGCGCGGGTTGTCGCGGAAGTCGTACCACTCGTCGGTGAAGTCCCAGACGGCGGGCAGGTGCCGGGTCGCGGGGTGGTCGTGGTCCTCGACGAGCGCGCGGCCGGGCTGGTACTCCGGATGGCGGTCGAAGCGGGCGCCGAGGAGTTCGCCGTAGGACGGCCAGTCGTACTCGGTGCAGGCCGCCGCGTGCACACCGGCGAAACCGCCGCCGGCCGCCACGTAGGCGGCGAGCCGCGCCCGCCCGGCCGGGGTCAGGATCTCGCCGCTGGTGGAGAGGAAGACGACGGCCGCGTACCCGTCCAGGGGCTGTTCGAGGGCGGCCGGGTCCTCGGTGGCGTCGACGTCCGCGCCCGCGAACTCCCGTACCGCGGCGAGGGCGTCGGGGATGGAGGCGTGGCGGTAGCCGGTGGTGCGGGTGTGGACGAGCAGTCGAGGGGCCATGCCCGCATGATCGCCCACGGTCGGGTCCGGCTCAAAGGCCCGGCGTCGGCACGCTGTTGTCGGGAGCCCCGCCGTCGCTCGGCAGGTCGCCGCGCTGCACGGGCTGGTCGTCGGTGAAGGCCGGGTCGGGGGTGGGCAGCAGGGTGTCGAGCTCGGCGGCGGTGGGACGGTGGACGGCGCGCAGCGCCTTGCCCAGCACCGCGCCGGAGACCCCGCCCTCGCCCTCCAGCCACACCACGCAGCCCTTCTCCGACACCTCGTACTTGTGCTGCCCGGCGTAGCGCAGGTGGTCGGTGTAGAGGTGGATGACGGCACCGGAGTCGTCCGCGTACGAGGCGGAGAAGCCGTCGTCGCCCTGGACGCCGACGGACTGCTGGGCGAGGGTGAAGCCCGCGGCGTCGGTGACGTAGACCATCTCCGGGGCGATTCCCAACGCCGCCGCCTTGGAGGCCAGTTCGGCCGGGTCGGCCGGGGCGCCGGAGTCTCCCGGGCCCGCCTTCTCGGTACCGCACCCGGTGAGCAGGGCGACGGCGAGGAGCAGGGTCGGCAGGACGCGCACGGCACGGATCATGCGCCCATCGTGCCGCACAGGCGTTCCACAGCGGGACCGGTTTTTCTCCGGTGTCCCGCCCGGCGGCGCTCCCTCCGGCGTCGGCTCCGCGCACGGGCCGGAGGCCTTCCGCCGAACCGCGTGTCCGATTCCTTCAAGACCGGCCGCCGGCCGCCGCCTACGGTGACGGCATGACTCCACGATTCGCCGTTCTCGGTCTCGTCTCCTCCGATCTGGCCGCGTCCCTCGCCTTCTACCGTCGCCTCGGCCTGGAGTTCCCGCCCGGCGCCGAGGAACAGCCGCACGTCGAGGCCGAGTTGCCCGGCGGGCTCACCCTGGCCCTGGACACCGAGGCGACGATCCGCTCCTTCCACCCGGCCTGGCGCCCGCCGGCCGGCGGCGGCCGGGTGGGGCTCGCCTTCCGCTGCGACTCGCCCGCCGAGGTCGACGCGCTCTACGACGACCTGGTCGGCGCCGGGTACCACGGCGAGCTCAAGCCCTGGGACGCGTTCTGGGGCCAGCGGTACGCCACGGTGCACGACCCCGACGGCAACGGCGTCGACCTGTTCGCCCCGCTACCCGCCGAGTAGCGCGCCCAACGGCAGCCCCGCCAGCTCCCGTACGTCGCGGGAGAGATGAGGCTGGTCCGCGTACCCCGCCCGGACCGCCGTCTCCGCGAGCGGAACCCCGGCCCGGGCGAGCCCGAGCGCCCGTTGCATCCGCAGTACCCGGGCCAGCGTCTTGGGCCCGTAGCCGAAGGCGGCACGGCTACGGCGATGCAAACTGCGCGCACCGAGGCCGAGTTCGTCGGCGACGGCCGCCACGGGCCGCCCGGCGTCCAGGGCTTCGACGAGCCGCCGCAGGGAGGGGTCGGGCGGGACGGCGCGCTCCAGAGCGATCTCCTCCAGCGCGGCGGCCGGATCGCCCGCACCTGCGAGCCGGTCCCGCAGCCGCCGCACGTCCGCGGCCGGCCACAGGTCGCCCAGCTCGACCCGTTGATCCAGCAGTTCGTAGGCGGGCACGCCGAGGAGGGCGGGCGCGGACCCGGGGTAGAAACGGAGGCCGACCCACACCCCCTGGGCCCCCTCGGTGGCGTGAGCACGTGTATCGGGCCCGGCGACCAGCAGCCGCCCCTCGTTCCAGAGCAGGTCCATGCACCCGTCGGGCAGCACGCGCCCGGTGCCGCCGACGTCCGGCCTGTTCACCCAGACGACGGCACCCGAGAGCCGGGACGCCCGTTCCGTGTACACACACGCCAGCGTAGACGCGCGCCCCCTCAAGGGTGCGGGACCGCGGTCCCCCGCATCGAACCCGGCGTCGCCCTCAGGCCTCCGGCTTGCGCGGCGGCGGATGGCTGCTCTTCACATGCGTCCGCAACCGTGACGTGACGTCCTCCGGCGGCAGGAACCGGGACCAGCGCTCCGGGAACTCCGACGGCATGTCCGGGTCGTCGGGGTCGTCCGGACCCGCCTCCCGGGCCGCCGCGGCCGCGCGGGCCACGTACTCGGCGACCTGGGCCTCCCGCAGCCGCTCGTTGGCGGCGCGCGCCGCGGCCGTCGCGGCGGCCGGCCAGACCCGGTCGATGGCGGCGTTCACGGCGGCCCCGACCAGCACGGCGAAGGCGGACACGCCGATCCACAGCAGCACGGCGACGGACGCGGCGAGTGAGCCGTAGATCGTCGCGCCCTCGATGGTGTTGGTCAGGTAGATGCGCAGCAGGAAGCTGCCGAGAACCCACATGGCCAGGGCGACCAGGGCGCCGGGGACGTCCTCGACCCACGGCGAGCGCACCGGCACGGAGACGTGGTACAGCGTGGTCAGGAAGACGATGGACAGGACGATCACGACCGGCCAGTACAGGACCTGTACGAGCGTCTCGGACCAGGGCACGATCCCGACCACCGCGTCCGGCCCGGCCACCATCAGCGGGAGCGCGACCGAACCGATCAGCAGCGCGGCGATGAAGAGAAGGAAGGAGACGATCCGGGTCTTCACGATGCCCCGGACGCCGTCGAGGCCGTACATCACGGTGATCGTGTCGATGAAGACGTTCACCGCGCGGGAGCCCGACCACAGGGCGAACAGGAAGCCGATGGAGATGACGTCGGGGCGCCCGCCGCGCACCACGTCGTGCAGGATCGGCTCGGCGATCTCCTTCACACCCTTGTCGGACAGGACCGTGCGGGAGGCGTCCAGGAGGTTGGTCTCCAGGCTGGCGATGGTGTGCGCGCCGGTCCAGGCGTCGACGTAGCCGAGCAGTCCGATGAGGCTGAGCAGCAGCGGCGGGACGGACAGCAGGGTGAAGAAGGCGGCCTCGGCGGCGAGGCCGAGGATGCGGTACTCCATGCAGGAATTGGTGGTGTCCTTGATCAGCAGCCAGGCCGTCCTGCGCTTGGAGACGTTCCGGTAGAGGGCCCTGGCCCGGTGGAGCCGGCCGGAGGGCCGCTCGGGAGTATCGCTTGCTGGCTGCACGCCCTAACGGTATCCGCCGTCCGGGGCCGTCCTCACCTCACGGGGCCACGGCCGGGGCGGGCGCGGTGACCGGGGCCGTTGTGTCAGGCTGGACGCCACCGCCGCCTTCCCGGTTAGGTTCGCAGACATGGCAGGCAACACCACGCACACCGTGACCAACCAGCCGCCCCCGCTGGTCGGGTACGACCTGTTCGCCGCCGACCGGGCCCTGGTGGAGGCCGTCGAGCGGCACACCGAGCCGGAGCTGCTCGACGAGGTGCGCACCGAGCTGTCGGGGATCGGCGCCTCGGCCGGCTCGGCGCAGGTGCAGGAGTGGGGCGCCCAGGCGAACGAGCACCCGCCGCGGCTGCGCACCCACGACCGCTACGGGCACCGGATCGACGAGGTCGAGTTCCATCCCGCCTGGCACCGGCTGCTCGGCAAGGGCGTCGGCGCGGGCCTGACCACCGGCTGGGTACGGCCGTCCGGGCACGTCCGGCGTGCCGCCGCCTTCCTGGTCTGGACCCAGGTGGAGGCCGGCAACTGCTGCCCGCTGTCGATGACCAACGCGGCGGTGCCCGCGCTGCGCACCGACCCGGAGCTGGCCGCCGTGTGGGAGCCGTTGCTGACCTCCACGGTCTACGACCGCGGACTGCGGCCCGCCGCCCGGAAGGCCGGCGCCCTGTTCGGCATGGGCATGACGGAGAAGCAGGGCGGCAGCGACGTCCGGGCGAACACGACCGCCGCCGCCCCGCTCGCCGAGGCCGGGACGTACACCCTGACCGGACACAAGTGGTTCTGCTCGGCACCCATGTCGGACGGCTTCCTGGTGCTGGCCCAGGCGCCGGACGGCCTCACCTGCTTCCTCGTGCCGCGCGTCCTGGCGGACGGCACCCGCAACGCCTTCCTCCTCCAGCGGCTCAAGGACAAGCTCGGCAACCGGTCGAACGCGTCGGGCGAAGTCGAGTTCGACGGGACCTGGGCGCGCCGGGTGGGTGAGGAGGGGCGCGGGGTGCGGACCATCATCGAGATGGTCGCGGCGACCCGGCTGGACTGTGTGCTGGGCTCGGCGGGGCTGATCCGGCAGGCGGTGGCGCAGGCCGTGCACCACGCCACCCACCGCAAGGCCTTCGGCTCGGCCCTCGCCGACCAGCCGCTCATGCGCAACGTCCTCGCCGACCTCGCGATCGAGTCGGAGGCCGCGACCACGCTCGCGCTGCGGCTGGCCGCCGCCTACGACGACGGCGGCGAGTCCGAACAGGCCCTGCTCAGGCTGGCCCTGCCGGCCGCCAAGTACTGGGTGACCAAACGCTGCGCGCCCCTCGTCGTGGAGGCCGCGGAGTGTCTCGGCGGCAACGGCTACGTGGAGGAGTCGGGTCTGCCCCGGCTGGTCCGCGAGTCCCCGCTCAACTCGGTCTGGGAGGGCGCCGGCAACATCCAGGCCCTGGACGTGCTCCGCGCCCTGCAACGCGAACCGGGCGCCCTGGACGCCTACCTCCGGGAGATCGGCCGCGCCCACGGCGCCGACCACCGCCTGGACCGCGCGGTCAAGGACCTCTTCTCCGAACTGGCCGACCTGGAGGGCATGGAGACCCGGGCCAGACGCCTGGTGGAACGCCTGGCAACGGTCCTCCAGGGTTCGTTGCTGGTCCGCTTCGCACCGGCGGAGGTGGCGGACGCCTTCTGCGCATCGAGGCTGGGCAACGACTGGGGTGCAACCTTCGGCACCCTGCCGGGCAACCTGGACCTCACGGCGGTGGTAGACCGAGCCCGGGTGACTTCTTGAGACACGGGAGCTGCCCTGCCTAAAGGGGCGCGGGGAACTGCGCGACCAGCCCCCACAACCGTCAGCCGCCAACGCACCAGACAACGCACCCCCTTGCGCGACGGCCAACGCACCGCAGGTGGGGGTGGTGCTGCGCCGACACGGCACCACCCCCACCTCTTCGGCCCATGTCAGGCCTCCGACGCCACGGCGTCGGCTCAAGTTTCGGCCACCCCCGGCCCGTTCACCAGGGTTGCAAGGGGTTGCAACATATCGGTGACTGTGCGTGGACTGTGTGCCTCCGGCACCGGAAAACGGCAGTATAAGACGCGCAGTCGGACCGGAAACCGCCGCCCGGACGGCTTGACAGCGACTCATCGATGCCTTTTCCGAGGCCTATCCGGGAGGACCTCAGTGGGGAACCCGCCGATGGACGTGGCGCGACTCGCCGCGAAGGACGCGGCGCAGGCGGCGCGGGTACTGAACGACGTGCGCGAGGCCAGACTCGCCGGACAGCGGGGGCGCGTCTCGCCCCGACCGGTGATCGAACAGTCCTGGGGGCGGATGCTGCGCAGCGGCGTGGACCCCGACCACGACTTCCGCTCGGGGCTGCTCTCCGCCGACGAAGTCCGGCGCAGACGTGAGGAGTCACCGCTCAAGGACGTGCTGCCGGTGCTGCGCGAGGGGCTGCTTTCGGTCGCGGACGTCGCCCAGCACATCATGGTGGTGGCGGACGCCGACGGCCGGGTGCTGTGGCGGGAGGGATCCTCGCCGGTGCTGCGCAAGGCGGACGGGCTGGGCTTCGAACTCGGCGCCGACTGGCGCGAAGACGTCGTCGGGACCAACGGGGTCGGCACCCCGGCGGTGGTGCGCAGGCCCGTGCAGGTCTTCGCCGCCGAGCACTTCGTCCGCTCGCACGTCTCCTGGACGTGTTCCGGCGCCCCGATCACGGATCCCCGGGACGGCACCCTGCTCGGGGTGGTCGATGTCAGCGGCCCGCTGGAGACGATGCATCCGGCGACCCTGGCCTGGGTGAACGCGGTGGCGAAGCTCGCCGAGGCCCGGCTGCGGGAGCTGCACCTGGACGCGCTGGAGCGGCTGCGGGCGGTCGCGGCGCCGGTGCTGGCCCGGCTGGGCGGGCGGGCGGTGGTGGTGGACGCCGACGGCTGGACCGCGGCGGTCACCGGCATGCCGTATCCGCGGCGGCTCGCGCTGCCCAAGTCGCTCTCGCCGGGCCGCCGGTGGCTGCCCGCGCTCGGGCTGTGCGCGGTGGAGCCGCTGGCCGGGGGCTGGCTGCTGCGGGCGGTGGACGAGCCGGCACCGGTGGGCGGCGGCCGGCTGGTGCTGGACCTGGCCCGGCCGCGCAGGCCCTCCGTGACGGTCGGCGGCGGCGCGGGCTCGTGGTCCCGTGAACTCAGTCCCCGGCACGCCGAGTTGCTGTACCTGCTGGCGGTACGGCGGGGCGGGCGCAGCGCGGCCGGGCTGGCCGAGGACGTGTTCGGGGACGCCTCGCGGACCGTGACCGTACGCGCCGAGATGTCCAGGATCCGGCGGTATCTCGGGGCGCTTCTGGAACACCGGCCGTACCGCTTCCGGGAGGACGCGGAGGTCGAGGTGCTGCTCCCCGACGACCCGCGCGACCTGCTGCCGTACTCGACCGCCCCCGCGGTGACGGCGTCCCGGCCACCCGGACATATTTAACGCATCCGGGGCATCCGAGGAGGTATCTTCCGCATATTTGCGGGGTCTTCGAGATACGGCGGCTCCGGCTGCCGTAGCATCCCGGTACGGGCTCCCCACCTGCTCCTTGGTCAACGCTTCGACCACCAGGCGCAGTTGGCCCGCCTCGGGAGGAGACATGAAGCATCGCGGCAGACACCGGCGGCGCAGACGGGGTGCGGCCCTGCGCGCGGCCCTGGCCGGTACCGCGCTGGCGCTCACCGCGACGGCCACGATCGTGAGCGCCTCGCAGGCCACGGTCGCCGAGGACCCCGGCAGGCTGAAGCCGCTGACCTCCGCCGCGGACACCGCCCCGCTGCAACTGCGGGAGCACCTCGTACCGCGCCGCTCGCTGGACCGGCTCGCCTCCGCGATGGGCGGCACGGTCGGGGTGACCGACGTGCTGGCCGAGGCCGACCACACCCTGCGTGCGGCGGCCGACTGCGACTCCGACGACCGGGACTCGCTGCCGGTCACCCCGGCCGCCGCCGAGGCGTACTGCTGGGACCCCACCGACACCCTCACCGACGACTGGCGGCCGGCCTCGGTGACCACCTCGTCGGAGGCGGACGACGACGGCCTGTGGGGCGCCAACCGCGTCGTCCTGGCCGGCTGGACGCACAGCACCTCCACCGGCCCCGCCGCCTCCCGGGGCCTGGCCAGGGTCGCGGTGATCAACGCGAACCACCCCGCCCACCCCTCCTACTCCTGGGTCCTGCTGACCGTGCCCAGCGCCGACGGCTCGACCTACCGGGGCCTGACCTCGGAGATCTCCGGCATGGCCTGGTACGAGGACAAGCTCCTGGTCACCACCGCCCAGGGCAGCGCCGACGCGCTCTACGTCTACGACCTGAACCGCATCCAGCGCACCTCGGTGCTGACCGACGCGGTCGGCCGGGTGTCCGGCGGCTGGTCGGCCGACGGCCTCCGGTACGTGATGCCGGCCGTGGGCTCGTACCGCTACTCCGCCGGAGCCTGCTCCCGGACCGGCGCGCCCTGTCCGAGCGCGCTCTCCGTGGACCGGGGGACGGCGCCGGACAGCCTGGTCCTCGGTGAGTGGACGCCCGCCGACAGCGACCAGCACGCCCGGTTGTGGCGGTACGCGTTCGACGAGAGCCCGAAACGGGACGGACTGCTGGCCACGGACACCTTCGGCCGGGCCGACGCGGTCGAGGCGTACCGGACCGGGGCCTCGGAGATCCGGGGCGTCCTGTCGTACCGGCCGCCGGGTGCGACGGACTCCGAGTGGTACATCGGGCACCTGCCCGGCGCCATGGACGGGCACGGCAGCCTGTGGCGGCAGGACACCAGGGGCGCACAGGCGGCCCGCTGCGGCTCGGACGCCTCGCACCGCTGCTGGGGCGAGGGCACCGGCTCGCTCTCCTACGCGGCCGACACCGGCGAGGTGTGGTCGGTCACGGACCGCATGCTGTTCGCGGTCCCGCTGCGCTCGATCGACGCGTCGCTCGGATAACAGCCGTCGACATGTCCGGGGCCGGGATGATTGCCTGGCCCCATGAGCAGCATCGTCGTGACCACCTGGTCCCTGGAGCAGACCTCCGCGGCCGACCTCCTGCCCGCCGCCGCCCCGGACGGCGGCACGGTCGGGATCGTCCGCGCCGAGGTCCCCTCCCCCGAGTTCAGCCGCTTCCTGTACGCCTCGGTCGGCGGTGACATCCGCTGGACCGACCGGCTGGGCTGGAGCCACGCCCGCTGGCAGCAGCACCTGGCGCGGCCGGGCGTGGAGACCTGGGTCGCGTACGACCGGGGCACCCCGGCGGGCTACGTGGAACTCGAACCGCAGGACGACGGTGTGGTGGAGATCGTCTACTTCGGTCTGATCCCGGCCTTCCGGGGCCGCCGCATCGGCGGCCACCTGCTCTCCTACGGCGCCGCGCGCGCCTGGGACCTGGCGGAGCGGTGGGACGGGCGGCCGCCGACGAAGCGGGTGTGGCTGCACACGTGCAGTCTGGACGGCGAGCACGCGATGGCGAACTATCAGCGGCGGGGCTTCCGGCTCTTCGACACGAAGGTCGAGGACGAACCGGACGTCTCGGCGCCCGGACCGTGGCCCGGGGCGTACACCAGCGCGCGGGACGGAGCGTGACCCACACCACCTCGTCTCACTATTCAGAATAGATCGGTCCGAATCGCGGACAATGGTGGACTGGCCGGAGATCCGCGTGACACGCTTCCGTCATGTCTGGAACTGGGATTGCCTTGGTGAGTCGGCGCCACGTCGACCTCGGCCGCATGTCCAGCGCCATCTGTCCGGCGGGCTGAGAGCACAGCACCGCCGCGTTCCCGTGTCCGGACCTCCCCCTTGCGCAGTGCCGCGCAGACATGCCCTCGCGCGCCCGTAGGCGCAGGTCAGAGCCGCTTACCCGCTGTCTGAAGGACGTATATCGCCATGGCCGCCACCCCGCAGAACCCTGCTGCCTCCGCGCCCCGCCGCAAGGTGAGCCGTCACCGTGGCGAGGGTCAGTGGGCCATGGGGCACTTCACCCCGCTCAACGGCAACGAGCAGTTCAAGAAGGACGACGACGGTCTCAATGTACGGACACGCATTGAGACGATCTACTCCAAGCGCGGCTTCGACTCGATCGACCCCAACGACCTGCGCGGACGGATGCGCTGGTGGGGCCTGTACACGCAGCGCAAGCCCGGCATCGACGGCGGCAAGACCGCCATCCTGGAGCCGGAGGAGCTGGACGACAAGTACTTCATGCTGCGGGTGCGGATCGACGGCGGCCGGCTGACCACGCAGCAGCTGCGGGTGATCGGCGAGATCTCGCAGGAGTTCGCGCGCGGCACCGCGGACCTCACCGACCGGCAGAACGTGCAGTACCACTGGATCCGGATCGAGGACGTGCCCGAGATCTGGCAGCGGCTGGAGGCCGTCGGCCTGTCCACCACCGAGGCCTGCGGTGACACGCCCCGGGTGATCCTCGGCTCGCCGGTCGCCGGCATCGCCGCCGACGAGATCATCGACGGCAGCCCGGCCATCGACGAGATCCAGCGCCGGGTCATCGGCAACAAGGACTTCTCGAACCTGCCCCGCAAGTTCAAGTCCGCGATCTCCGGCTCGCCGCTGCTCGACGTGGCGCACGAGATCAACGACATCGCGTTCGTCGGCGTGGACCACCCCGAGCACGGCCCGGGCTTCGACCTGTGGGTCGGCGGCGGCCTGTCCACCAACCCCAAGATCGGTGTCCGGCTCGGCGCCTGGGTCCCGCTGGACGAGGTGCCCGACGTCTACGAGGGCGTCATCTCGATCTTCCGCGACTACGGCTACCGGCGGCTGCGCACCCGCGCCCGGCTGAAGTTCCTGGTCGCCGACTGGGGCGCGGAGAAGTTCCGCCAGGTCCTTGAGGACGAGTTCCTGAAGCGCAGGCTCGTCGACGGGCCGGCCCCGGCGCAGCCCGTCGAGCGCTGGCGCGACCACGTCGGTGTGCACCGGCAGAAGGACGGCAACTTCTACGTCGGGTTCGCCCCGCGCGTCGGCCGCGTGGACGGCGCCACCCTGGCGAAGATCGCGGACCTGGCCGAGGCCCACGGCTCCGGGCGGGTCCGTACCACCGCCGAGCAGAAGATGATCGTCCTCGATGTCACGGAGGACCAGGTCGACTCGCTGGTCGAGGCCCTGGAGGCGCTCGACCTGACCGCCGAGCCGTCCCCGTTCCGGCGCGGCACCATGGCCTGCACCGGCATCGAGTACTGCAAGCTCGCCATCGTCGAGACCAAGGCGCGCGGTGCCTCGCTCATCGACGAGCTGGAGCGCCGGCTGCCGGACTTCGGCGAGCCGCTCACCATCAACATCAACGGCTGCCCGAACGCCTGCGCCCGTATCCAGGTCGCGGACATCGGTCTCAAGGGCCAGCTGGTCCTGAACGACGCGGGCGAGCAGGTCGAGGGCTTCCAGGTGCACCTGGGCGGCGCGCTCGGCCTGGAGGCCGGGTTCGGCCGCAAGGTCCGCGGTCTCAAGGTGACCTCGGAGGAACTGCCCGACTACGTCGAGCGGGTGCTCCGGCGCTTCCAGGCGGAGCGCGAGGACGGCGAGCGGTTCGCCGCCTGGGCGTCCCGCGCCAGTGAGGAGGCCCTCTCATGAGCGAGCGGGCCGCCCCCTTCTACTGCCCCTACTGCGGCGACGAGGACCTGCGTCCCAGCGAGCAGGGCCACGGCGCCTGGGAATGCGCGGCCTGCAACCGCGCATTCCAGCTGAAGTTCCTCGGGCTGCTCGCCCGGGGGCTGAAGCACTCCGAAGCTGGAGGGGAACGGATATGACCACGGCTCAGGAAGACCGGACGACCGACGAACTGAAGGCGCTGGCCGAGCAGGCCGGCCGCGACCTGGAGGACGCCTCCGCCCTGGAGATCCTCCAGTGGGCGGTGGACACCTTCGGCAGGGGCTTCTGCGTGACCTCCTCCATGGAGGACGCCGTGGTGGCCCACCTCGCCTCCCGCGTCCAGAAGGGCGTCGACGTCGTCTTCCTCGACACCGGCTACCACTTCCCGGAGACCATCGGCACCCGGGACGCGGTCGAGGCCGTGATGGACGTCAACGTCATCACCCTCACCCCGCGCCAGACCGTCGCCGAGCAGGACGCCGAGTACGGCCCCAGGCTGCACGACCGCGACCCCGACCTGTGCTGCAGGCTCCGCAAGGTCCTGCCCCTGGAGCGGGGCCTGGCGAACTACACGGCCTGGGCTACCGGACTGCGCCGCGACGAGTCCGAGACCCGGGCGAACACCCCGGTCGTCGGCTGGGACGAGAAGCGGCAGAAGGTCAAGATCTCCCCGATCGCCCGCTGGACCCAGGACGACGTGGACGACTACGTCGCCGAACACGGCGTCCTGACCAACCCGCTGCTGATGGACGGCTACACGTCCGTCGGCTGCGCTCCCTGCACCCGCCGGGTCCTTGAGGGCGAGGACGCGCGCGCCGGCCGCTGGGCGGGACGCGCCAAGACCGAGTGCGGACTGCACGGATGACGACCACCGGGCCTTCGACGACCCGGACGATCCCGTCCGCGATCCCGTCCACGAACCCATCGACGACCCCATCGACGAACCAGGAGAACGACGTGACGACCGGAGCCACCGTCTGGCTCACGGGTCTGCCGAGTGCCGGCAAGACCACCATCGCGTACGAGCTGGCCGCCCGGCTGCGCGAGGAGGGCCACCTCGTCGAGGTGCTCGACGGCGACGAGATCCGCGAGTTCATCTCGGCGGGCCTCGGCTTCAGCCGCGAGGACCGGCACACCAACGTGCAGCGCATCGGCTTCGTCGCCGAACTGCTGGCCCGCAACGGCGTCAAGGCGCTCGTCCCGGTGATCGCCCCCTACGCGGACAGCCGCGACGCGGTGCGCAAGCGCCACGCGGAGAACGGCACCGCGTACGTCGAGGTGCACGTGGCGACCCCGGTCGAGGTGTGCAGCGAGCGGGACGTGAAGGGTCTGTACGCCAAGCAGGCCGCGGGTGAGCTGACCGGCCTGACCGGCGTCGACGACCCGTACGAGGAGCCCGAGACGCCCGATCTGCGGATCGAGTCGCAGCACCAGAGCGTGCAGGAGTCCGCGGCGTCCGTGCACGCCCTGCTGAGCGGGAAGGGACTGGCATGACGACGACCGTGGCAGCGCACGGGGAGGGCACGGGCACCCCGTACGCCCTGTCCCACCTGGACGCGCTGGAGTCCGAGGCGGTCCACATCTTCCGCGAGGTGGCGGGCGAGTTCGAACGGCCGGTGATCCTGTTCTCCGGCGGCAAGGACTCCATCGTCATGCTCCACCTGGCGCTGAAGGCCTTCGCCCCCGCCGCGATCCCCTTCTCGCTCCTCCATGTGGACACCGGGCACAACTTCCCCGAGGTCCTGGAGTACCGGGACCACACCGTCGCAGAGCACGGCCTGCGCCTGCACGTTGCCTCGGTGCAGGACTACATCGACCGTGGCGTCCTGCGGGAGCGCCCCGACGGCACCCGCAACCCGCTCCAGACCGTCCCCCTCACCGAGAAGATCCAGAGCGAGAAGTTCGACGCCGTCTTCGGCGGCGGCCGCCGCGACGAGGAGAAGGCCCGCGCCAAGGAACGCGTCTTCTCCCTGCGCGACGAGTTCTCCCAGTGGGACCCGCGCCGCCAGCGCCCCGAGCTGTGGAACCTCTACAACGGCCGCCACGCCCCCGGCGAACACGTCCGCGTCTTCCCCCTGTCCAACTGGACCGAACTCGACGTCTGGCAGTACATCGCCCGCGAAGAGATCGAACTGCCGCAGATCTACTTCGCGCACGAGCGCGAGGTGTTCATGCGCGGAGGGATGTGGCTGACCGGCGGCGAGTGGGGCGGCCCGAAGGACGGTGAGACCGTCGAGAAGCGGCAGGTGCGCTACCGGACCGTCGGTGACATGTCCTGCACCGGCGCGGTCGACTCCGACGCCGACGACATCGAGAAGGTGATCGCCGAGATCGCCGCCTCCCGGCTCACCGAGCGCGGCGCGACGCGTGCCGACGACAAGCTCTCCGAGGCCGCGATGGAAGACCGCAAGCGCGAGGGGTACTTCTAGCCATGAGCACCAGCACCACGGAACTCGGCCTCGCCGAGACGACCCTGCTGCGGTTCGCGACCGCCGGCTCCGTCGACGACGGCAAGTCCACCCTCGTCGGACGGCTGCTGCACGACTCCAAGTCGGTCCTCGCCGACCAGCTGGAAGCAGTCGAACGCGCCTCCGCCTCGCGCGGCCAGGACGCCCCCGACCTGGCCCTGCTCACCGACGGCCTGCGCGCCGAGCGCGAACAGGGCATCACCATCGACGTCGCCTACCGCTACTTCGCCACCCCCAAGCGCCGGTTCATCCTCGCCGACACCCCCGGCCACGTGCAGTACACCCGGAACATGGTCACCGGCGCCTCCACCGCCGAGCTGACCGTGGTCCTGGTCGACGCCCGCAACGGCGTCGTCGAGCAGACCCGCCGGCACGCCGCGATCGCCGCCCTGCTGCGCGTCCCGCACGTGGTGCTCGCCGTCAACAAGATGGACCTGGTCGGCTACCAGGAGTCGATCTTCGCCGGGATCGCCGAGGAGTTCACGGCGTACGCCACCGAGCTGGGCGTCCCGGAGGTCACCGCGATCCCGATCTCGGCGCTCGTCGGCGACAACGTCGTGGAGCCGTCCGCGAACATGGACTGGTACGGCGGCCCGACCGTCCTGGAGCACCTGGAGACCGTCCCGGTCAGCCACGACCTGGCGCACTGCCACGCCCGGCTGCCCGTGCAGTACGTGATCCGCCCGCAGACCGCCGAGCACCCGGACTACCGCGGTTACGCCGGCCAGATCGCGGCCGGCACGTTCCACGTGGGCGAGGCCGTCACGGTGCTGCCGTCCGGCCGTACGTCGACGATCTCCGGCATCGACCTCCTCGGCAAGCCGGTCGACACGGCCTGGACGACCCAGTCGGTGACGGTGCTGCTCGCGGACGACATCGACATCTCGCGCGGCGACCTGATCGTCCCGACGAAGGACGCCCCGGCGACCACCCAGGACGTCGAGGCGACCGTCTGCCACGTCGCCGACCAGCCGCTGACCGTCGGCCACCGGGTGCTGCTCAAGCACGGCACCCGCACGGTCAAGGCGGTCGTCAAGGACATCCCGTCCCGGCTCACGCTCGACGACCTGTCCCTGCACCCGCACCCGGGACAGCTCGTCGCCAACGACATCGGCCGGGTGAAGATCCGTACCGCCGAGCCGCTGCCGGTCGACTCCTACGCCGACTCGCGCCGCACCGGCTCGTTCATCCTGATCGACCCCGCCGACGGCACCACGCTCACCGCGGGCATGGTCGGCGAGTCGTTCGCCTCCCCCGAGCCGGTCAAGGACGAGACCGAAGACGACGGCTGGGACTTCTGACATGACGATGACCGACGTCTACGCGACGTTCGCGAAGGAGGGCGGCCGCGTCGGCAGCGGCGACCTCGGGAGCGGGCAGGGCGGGGTGGCGCGATGTGCGTGCTGACGTACGCGCACTGCCTGCGCGCCCTGGCCCCCCACCCGACGTCCCGGATGCGACGAAGACCTGCCGACCTCCCGGCCACGACCTGAGAGACCGTGACCGCCGGGCCAACGAGAGGAAAGCCTCCCGTGCCTGCCAACCGCTCCAAGCTCCTTCGCCGCGGCATAGCCGCGCTCGCCGCGCTCCCCCTGCTCACGCTCGCCGCCTGCGGGTACGGGTCGGACTCCGACAAGACCGACACCGCCAAGGTCGCCGCCGGGGCCGAGAAGATCGACGGTCTCGACTCCGTCAAGATCGGCTACTTCGGCAACCTGACCCACGCGACCGCCCTGGTCGGCAACCAGAAGGGCTTCTTCCAGAAGGAGCTCGGCGCCACCAAGGCGAAGTACGCGATCTTCAACGCCGGGCCCTCCGAGATCGAGGCGCTCAACTCCGGCTCGATCGACATCGGCTGGATCGGCCCCTCCCCGGCGATCAACGGCTACACCAAGTCCAACGGCACCGACCTGAAGATCATCGGCGGTTCGGCGTCCGGCGGCGTGAAGCTGGTCGTCAACCCGAAGAAGATCAAGTCGCTCGCGGACGTCAAGGGCAAGAAGATCGCGACGCCTCAGCTGGGCAACACGCAGGACGTGGCGTTCCTCAACTGGGTCGCCGACCAGGGCTGGAAGGTCGACGCGCAGAGCGGCAAGGGTGACGTCACGGTCGTCCGCACCGACAACAAGATCACCCCGGACGCCTTCAAGGCCGGCTCCATCGACGGCGCCTGGGTGCCGGAGCCGACCGCGTCCAAGCTGGTCGCCGAGGGCGGCAAGGTGCTGCTCGACGAGTCCACACTGTGGCCCGACAAGAAGTTCGTGATCACGAACATCATCGTGTCGCAGAAGTTCCTCAAGGAGCACCCGAAGGTCGTCGAGGCGGTCCTCAAGGGCTCGGTCGAGACCAACAAGTGGATCAACGCCAACCCGGACGCGGCGAAGGCCTCCGCCAACAAGCAGCTGGCGGTCGACTCCGGCAAGGCGCTGCCCGACGACGTCCTCAACTCCGCCTGGTCGTCCATCCAGTTCACCGACGACCCGCTGGCCTCCACCCTCAACACCGAGGCCCAGCACGCCGTCAAGGCCGGTCTGCTCACCGACCCGCTGCTGAAGAACATCTACGACCTGACGCTCCTCAACAAGGTGCTGAAGGCCGACGGCCAGAGCGCGGTCGACGCCGCCGGTCTCGGCAGCAGCTGACCCCGGTCCCGACGAGTTCCCAGGAGGTGACGACCATGGCCACGACCACGACACTCGCCAAGGCCGACGAGTCGGTCGAGTACGCGGCACGCCTTGAGCATGTCTCGAAGTCCTTCGCGACTCCGGGCGGGCAGCAGCTCGTCCTGGACGACATCACCCTCGATGTCGCGCCGGGTGAGTTCGTCACCCTCCTGGGGGCCTCGGGCTGCGGCAAGTCCACGCTGCTGAACCTGGTGGCGGGGCTCGACAAGCCCACCGCGGGCGCCATCGCGACGGACGGGCGGCCCGCCCTGATGTTCCAGGAGCACGCCCTGTTCCCGTGGCTGACCGCGGGCAAGAACATCGAACTCGCCCTGAAGCTCAGGGGGGTTGCCAAGAACGACCGCCGGGACAAGGCCGAGCAGCTGCTCGAACTGGTCCGGCTGAAGGGCGCGTACGGCAAGCGCGTCCACGAGCTGTCCGGCGGTATGCGCCAGCGGGCCGCCCTGGCCCGCGCGCTCGCCCAGGAGAGCAGACTGCTGCTGATGGACGAGCCGTTCTCGGCCCTGGACGCCATCACCCGCGACGTCCTGCACGACGAGCTGACCCGGATCTGGGAGGAGACCGGCGTCTCCGTCCTGTTCGTCACGCACAACGTGCGCGAGGCGGTACGGCTCGCCCAGCGGGTGATCCTGCTGTCGTCCCGGCCGGGCCGGATAGCCCGCGAGTGGGAGGTCGGCATACCGCAGCCGCGCCGCATCGAGGACGCGCCCGTGGCCGAACTGTCCCTTGAGATCACCGATGTACTGCGTGGGGAGATCCGCCGCCATGGCCAGCACTGAGACGACGCCGGCCAAGGACGCCGGAAGTGTCGAGGCCGGCCTCGACGCCCTGGAGACGACGGCCACCAGCCGCCCGACCCTCCGCCAGACCTTCACCAGCAAGATCCTGCCGCCGATCATCGCCCTCGCGGTGGTCCTCGTGGTCTGGACGCTGCTCGTCCCGGTCGTCGACGACCCGTCCAAGCTGCCCTCCCCGGCCGCGGTGGGCGACACCTTCAAGGACGCCTGGCTCAAGGGCGACCTGCTCGGCTACATCTGGACCAGCGTCAGCCGCGGCCTGCTCGGCTTCCTCTTCGCGCTCCTCATCGGCACCCCGCTGGGGCTGCTGGTGGCGCGGGTGAGGTTCGTGCGCGCGGCGATCGGCCCGATCCTGTCCGGTCTCCAGTCGCTGCCGTCGGTGGCGTGGGTGCCGCCGGCCGTGATCTGGCTGGGCCTGAACAACTCGATGATGTACGCCGTGATCCTGCTCGGCGCGGTCCCCTCCATCGCCAACGGCCTGGTGTCCGGCGTCGACCAGGTGCCGCCGCTGTTCCTGCGGGCCGGGCGCACCATGGGCGCGACCGGCGTCAAGGGCATCTGGCACGTCGTGCTGCCGGCCGCCATGCCCGGCTATGTGGCGGGCCTGAAGCAGGGCTGGGCGTTCTCCTGGCGCTCGCTGATGGCGGCGGAGATCATCGCGAGCTTCCCGGACCTCGGCGTGGGTCTCGGCCAGCTCCTGGAGAACGCGCGCACCGCCAGCGACATGGCCATGGTGTTCGAGGCCATCATCCTGATCCTGTTCGTCGGCATCGCGATCGACCTGCTGATCTTCAGTCCGCTGGAGCGGTGGGTGCTGCGCAGCCGAGGTCTGCTGGTGAAGAGCTGAGGTCCATGCGTACGAAGCCCGTTCTCCTCGTCATCGCCCACGGCAGCCGCGACCCGCGGCACGCCGCGACCGTCCACGCCCTGGTGCGCCGGGTACGGTCGCTGCGGCCCGGGCTGCGCGTGGAGACGGGCTTCCTGGACTTCAACATCCCGTCGGTGCACGGGGTGCTGGAGTCGCTGGCGGCGGAGGGCGTCCGGGACGTCGTGGCCCTGCCCCTGCTGCTGACGCGCGCGTTCCACGCGAAGGCGGACATCCCGGCGGTGCTGCGGGACGCGCCGCCGCAGCTGCGGATCCGGCAGGCGGAGGTGCTGGGCCCGTCCCCGCTGCTCGTGTCGGCCCTGGAGCGGCGGCTGTACGAGGCGGGGCTGACCCCCGCCGACAAGGCCTCGACCGGGGTCGTGCTGGCCTCGGCGGGCTCCTCCGACCCGGAGGCGATCGCGGTGATCGCGGACATCGCGCGGGAGTGGCGGCGCACCGGTTGGCTCGCCGTGCGGCCCGCGTTCGCCTCCGCAGCCCTGCCCCGCACCGAGGAAGCGGTCCGGGAACTGCGGGAACTGGGCTGTGCCCGGGTGGCCGTGGCCCCGTACGTCCTCGCTCCCGGCTTCCTGCCGGACCGGATCGCGCGGGGCGCGGCAGAGGCGGACGTGCTGGCCGAGGTGCTCGGCCCGGCACCGGAGGTGGCGCGGGTCCTGCTGGAGCGGTACGACGCGGCGCGCACCCCGGCCCTGGCGGCCGTGGGGGCCTGAGCGACGGGCCCGGTGTTCGCGGTCCGGCGCTCCCCTGTCCGTCGGACCGCGAACAAGCCGGCCCGCGCGGGCTCTCGCGAGCGCCGCGCCGTGGCCGGCACACCTACTTCTGCGCCGCGTCCGGCGAACGCGTCACACCAGGGACTGCACCGGTTCGCGCGAACCCCCGCGCCGCTGGGGTTGCTCGCGCAGTTCCCCGCGCCCCTGAAGGGGCGCGGGGAACTGCGCGAGCAGCCACGACGGCGCGGCACGTGACCAGCTCCCTGTCTCAGCCAGTTGTGGAGGCGGCCTCACCGGCGAGCCGGACGAGTTCCCCGAACGGCATCGAGCCGGGTGCCCGGCGCTCGCGTGCGAAGGTGTTGGCGAGATGCTGCAGGAGGTCGTTGAGCGGGGTGGGCACGCCGTGCAGGCGGCCCAGCAGGGCGATCTCGCCGTTCAGGTAGTCGGCCTCGATGGTGCCGGTGCCGCGGCTGAGGGACTGCCAGGAGGAGCCGCCGCCGCGCGGGGCGCCCGCCAGCGGGACCAGGTCGACCTTGTGGCCGCGCACCTTCCGCTGCTCCTCGACGCTCGCGTAGCCGATCCCGGCGGCGTCGAGCACGGCCCGGCCCTCGGCACGCACTCGGGCGAACAGCGCCGCGGTCTCCTCGTCGGCGACGGACCCGGCGACCGCCTCCAGGGCGTTGCCGAGGTTGGAGAGGAGCTTGGCGTACTGCCAGCGCGCCACGTCGGGCACGACCGGCGCCTCGAAGCGGGACTTCTCCAGGTCGGCGGCGACCAGCCGGGCCGTCGCGTCGGTGCCGTGGGGGTGGCGGCCCAGGTGCAGGATGCCGGTGAGCGGGGCGCCGCCCGCGGAGACGACGCCGGGTTCGACGAAGGTCGACGGCAGCCAGACGCAGACGCCGTAGACGTGCCGGAAGACGCGCAGGGCGAGGCGCTGGCCCTCCACGCCGTTCTGGGCGCAGAACAGGGGCAGCCGCTGCGCCGCCGTGCCACCGCCCGCGACCGGCGCGGGCCCCCAGGTCTGCAGGGCGGCCACGGTGTCCTGCGTCTTGACGGCGAGGACGAGAACGTCGTCCGCCCGCAGCTCCCCGAGTTCCCCGGGCCCGGTGACGGCCTGGAGCCGGTACGTGTACTCGCCGTCCGGCACCGTCAGCCGCAACCCGCGGTCGCGCAGCGCCGCGTGGTGCGCGCCCCGCGCCACCAGGACGACCTCGTGCCCCGCGCCGGCCAGCCGCCCGCCGATCGCACCGCCGACGGCCCCTGCTCCGATGATGATGTAGCGCATGGGACGAGCCTCGCACAGGCGTCGGCCCCGCCACCGGGGCGGGGCCGGGGGTCACGCGTCCCCGGCCGTGAGCTCCACCAGCTTGACGACGGTGTTCCAGTTCCGGGTGGTGGCGGTCAGCCCCTGGTGGATCCGGGGCCGGGACAGCGCCTCCGCGAGCTTGGAGCGGCCGAGGCCGTCCGGGGCGTACAGGTACAGGGCGCGGTCGCCCAGCCGGAACTCCTCGGGGAGGTGGGCGGCCGGGTCGATGCCGGCGTAGCGCTCCGCGGTGACCGGCGCGGAGAGGTACGTGACGTGCAGTTGCCTGGCCGCCAGTTCGGCGGCCGGGAACGGGCAGGCCTCGACGACCGCCTTCAGGTAGGCGTGGTCGCGGACGAGGACGTCGGCGGAGAAGCCGAACCGCTTCTCGATCGCCTCGGCCAGCTCCGCCGCGAGGGACTCGGTGTCCCCGTGGCCGGCCGTGAAGGCGGCCTGTCCGCTCTGCAGGTAGGTCTGGACGGAGCCGTACCCCAACCCGGTCATGAGCGCGCGCAGTTCGGCCATCGGGAGCTTCTTGTTGCCGCCCACGTTGATCCCGCGGAGCAGCGCCGCATACGTCGTCATTCGAACACCTTAGAACGGCCGTCGTGCCCCGTGGGGGTTGGCACGACGGCCGTGCCGGGCAAGCCGGGCTGCCCGAAACTCTGGCCGATCGGACCGGTCCGGATCAACTCCTACACGCACCTGTGACTTGTTCAACAAGGTTTCGCAATCACAAACGGGATCCGCGTCGTCGGAAGGGACGTCCCTGATCATCACCCCCGAGATGGGTGGATAGATGTAAGGGCCCGACATCCTCCCAGGCGACGAGGGACGGCCGCCGGACTTCACCGGGCAGCACGAGGAGTCGGTCTTGTCCGGCCCATACCTTCGAATCGAACGAAGGAAGTCGTGAAGAGTTCGTGGCGGCCGGGGCCGTCACCGCACACGAGGGGGCATTTCCGTCATGGATCCCGTCATGGGGAACGGAGAGACGCGGGTGCGGGGGCTGGCCGCCCGGGCCGGCGGCTGGAGCGCCCGGCACCGCTGGGCCGCCGTCGGCATATGGGTGCTGTTCGTCGTCCTGGCGATGGGGCTCGGCTCGGCGGCCGGCCGGGTCGACGTCGACGAGAGCGACCAGCTGAAGGGCGAGACCCACACCGCGGCGCGGATCATCGCCGACGCGGGCATCAGGGAACCGGCGAGCGAGACGGTCCTGATCCAGTCGAGGAACCCGTCGGGCAAGGCCACGGACGCCGGGTTCAGGGCCGCCGTCGCCGACGTCATGAAGGCGGTCGACGGCACCGGCAGGGTCACGGACGTCACCTCGCCGTACGTCACCGGGACGATCTCGAAGGACGGCCGCAGCGCGCTCGTCCAGTTCGACATGCGCGGCGACTCCGAGACCGCCGGCGACCGGGTCCAGCCGGTCCTGGACGCGGTGGCCGGGGTGCAGAAGGCGCACGGCACGCTGCGGATCGAGGAGATCGGCGGCGCCAGCATGAACAAGCAGTACTCCGACGCCTTCGGCAAGGACTTCCAGCGGGCCGAGTACTCCGCCGTGCCGGTGGCCTTCGGCATCCTGCTGATCGCCTTCGGCGCCCTGGTGGCCGCCCTGCTGCCGGTGGGTCTGGCGATCACCGCGATCATGGCGACGATGGGCCTGATGGGCCTGGTCAGCCACCTCCAGCCGATGAGCGACACCGCCAACTCCGTGATGCTGCTGGTCGGCATGGCGGTCGGCGTCGACTACTGCCTGTTCTACCTGCGCCGGGAGCGCGAGGAGCGGGAGGCCGGCCGGGACGCGGGCGCCGCGCTCCGCATCGCCGCGGCCACCAGCGGCCGGGCGATCATCGTCTCCGGTGTCACGGTGTGCGTGGCGATGGCGGGCATGCTCTTCACCGGCCTCGCCGAGTTCGAGGCGATGGGCCTCGCCTCGCTGATGGTCGTCGCGGTCGCCATGGTCGGCTCCGTGACCGTGCTGCCCGCGCTGCTCTCCCTGCTGGGCCACCGGGTCGAGAAGGGCCGCCTCCCCTTCCTGCGCCGTCGCAAGCGGGCCGAGGGGCCGTCCGAGAGCCGCTTCTGGACGGCCGTCCTTCGGGGCGTGCTCGCCAAGCCGCTGGTCTCCGTGCTCGTCGCGGTGGGCGCGCTGCTCGCGGTCGCCGCTCCCGCCCTCGGCATGAAGACCTCGCAGCTCACCCTGGACCAGGAGTTCGGGAACTCGCTGCCGATCGTGCAGACCTACGACCGCGTCAACCAGGCCTTCCCGGGCGGCTCCGAGCCCGCCGAGGTGGTCGTCAGGGCGAAGGACATCAACGCCCCCGAGGTCCGGCAGGCGCTGACCGACTTCAAGGAGCGGGCGATCAGCTCGGGCGCCTCGCGCGGCCCGGTCGACATCAAGCTGCACGACGCCCAGAACGTCGCCCTGATCTCCGTGCCGCTGGTCGGCGGCTCCGACCTGGACAAGGCCGGCAAGAGCCTGGAGAAGCTGCGCGACGAGGTACGGCCGGCCACCCTCGGCAAGGTCGCCGGCGTGCAGGCGCCGATCACCGGCAACGTCGCGGGCAACCAGGACTTCAACGACCAGCTGCTCGGCTCGGTCGTCCCGGTCTTCGCCTTCGTGGTCGTCTTCGCCTTCCTCCTGATGCTGCTCTCGTTCCGCTCGCTGACGGTCGCGGTGACCTCGATCGTCCTCAACCTGCTCTCGGTGGGCGCCGCCTACGGCATCCTCGTCGCCGTCTTCCAGCATGGCTGGGGCGCCTCGCTGGTGGGCGCCGAGGGGGTCGGTGCGATCGTCACCTGGCTGCCGCTGTTCCTCTTCGTGATCCTGTTCGGCCTGTCCATGGACTACCACGTGTTCGTGGTCTCCCGGATCCGCGAGGCCCGGCTGCGCGGCCGGTCCACCAAGGACGCGATCCAGCACGGCGTAGTCACCACGGCCGGGGTCGTCACCAGCGCCGCCGTCATCATGGTCGCCGTCTTCGCGATCTTCGGCACGCTGTCCATGCAGTCCATGAAGCAGATGGGCGTCGGCCTGGCGGCCGCGGTCCTGATCGACGCGACGATCATCCGGGGCGTGCTGCTCCCGGCGGTGATGGCACTGCTCGGCGAGCGCAACTGGTACCTGCCGAGCTGGCTGCGCTGGCTCCCGGACCTGACGCACGACGAGTCGCCGGAGGCGGTCGCACCGGCGGCACGGGAAGAGCAGGAGCGGCTGCGCGTCTGAACCGCGCGGTAACGCCCTTCGACACAGGGTCCGTTGGTCTCCGGGGGAGCCAACGGGCCCTGTCTCTTCGGGGCCTCAGCGCTGGTAGCGGGCCAGTACCAGGTTGCCGTCCTTCTCCAGGCGGCGGCGGAGTCCGGCGAGGCCGATGGCGCCGCTGTAGTACTCCTGGAGGGCCGGGGTGGCGACCTTGTCCTTCCACTCGGGTTGACATGCTCCTCGCTCTGAAGGGCGAGGATTCTGGCCTTCCTTGACTGGTCGCTGTGCCGCTACGCGGCACGGTTTCCGGTCGGGAATCCGTGGCTTCCTGTTTCTTCACGCTGTGCCAGGATCACTCCTGGTCTTACCGGCGCTCCGCAGGCCGATACCGCCAGTCCAGCGGCCTGTTTGACGTTGAGTGCGGCATTATGGTCCCGGTCGTGGACGGTGCCGCAGGCGGTACAGGTCCACTCCCGCACGTGCAGGGGTTTGGGTCCGTCCACGGCGCCGCACGTGGAGCAGGTCTGGGAGGTCGGTGTGAACCGGCCGATCCTGACCAGGGTACGGCCGTAACGCTCTGCCTTGTACTCCAGCATGCCGATGAACGAAGACCATCCGGCGTCGTGCACGGACTTGGCCAGCTTCGTGCGGGCCAGAGCCTTCACCGACAGATCCTCCACGGCGATCCCTTGGTTCTCGGAGATCAGCCTGGTGGAGAGCTGGTGGTGGAACTCACGGCGCGCGTCGGCGACTTCGGCGTGGGCGCGGGCGACCTTCAAACGGGCCTTGGCCCGATTCTTCGATCCCTTCTCCTTGCGGGCCAGCTCCCGCTGGGCCTTCTTCAGTTTCTTCTCCGCGCGGCGCAAGAAGCGCGGGGAGTCGATCTTCGTGCCGTCGGACAGGACCGCGAAGTGGGTGAGGTCGATGCCGATGGTGCGGTCGGTTGCGGGCATGCGCGCTTGGTCGGTGGCGGGGTCGGTGTCGATGACGAAGGAGGCGAAGTATCGTCCGGCCGCGTCCTTGATGACGGTGACGGAGGTGGGGGTGGCGGGCAGAGTGCGGGACCACTTCACCTTCACCGCGCCGATCTTCGGCAGGTTCAGGCGGCCACTGCCGGTGATGTTCCAGCGGGCGTTGGCGGTGAACCGGATCGACTGCCGGGCGTCCTTGCGGGGCTTGAAGCGGGGCGAGCCCAGCTTCGGGCCCTTGCGGGTTCCCCTCTGGGAGGCGAAGAAGTTGCGGTACGCACTCTCGGCGTCCCGCAGGGACTGCTGGAGCACCACCGCGGACACCTCTCCCAGCCAGCACCGCGAGGCGGTCTTCTTCGCCTCGGTGATCAGTTTCCGGGACAGCTCGCCCGCCGTGAGGAACGCCTGTCCGGCCTTGCGGGCGTCCTCACGGGCGCGGACCGCGTCGTTGAACACGACGCGGGCGCACCCGAACGCCCTGGCCAGCGCGGCCTGCTGAGCGGCATCGGGGTACAACCTGAAGGCGTACCGGAGCTGCATGACGATCACATTAGGCACATCGAACCCACGTCGTCACTGGGAACATGCGAGCGACCCGTCACCGTCACGAAGCAGGGTCCGGCTGCGCCGGAACGCCACCGCGACGCTCCGCGCCGCGACCACAGGTGAATCCCGGTAGCCACGCACCGTCTGGGCGGGGCCGGGCTGAGGCGGGCGGCGAGTGCGGTACCGGTGGCCCAGCTGTACTCGCCGCCCGCCCGTCCGACAGGGCCGCCGTGATCCTCACGCCCCGGTCGATACCGATGGCCTCGCCCGTGCCGGGCTTCTCGACCGGGTCGGGGACGACCGGGAACGCGATGTGCCACTGACCGTTGCGACAGGTGACCCAGAACGTCTTCGCAGCGGGAAGCCACGCACCCTTGCCCCGGGCGCTGAGGCGGAAACGGAACCAGCCGCAGCCGGGCACCTTGACCCGCGCCCACCGCCGGTTCAACCTCTGCACCACGACCGAGCGGCCCAATGACCTGCCTGCCCCTGGCGTTCAGCTTCGGGCTGCCGTCCGGCTCGAACTCCGGGACACGGCCGGTACCGACGGCCCTGAAGCCCTCGTGCACATGCTTACTGCGTCAGGACGGCTCACCAAAACCGGACGTGAAGCGAGCGCTCTTGGCGTTGGCAAAGTCCTTCAGCGCCTGCTACTGCGCATCCGCGTTCCCAGCGGCCAGCCACTCATTGTCCCGCCGGGCCTCGGTGAGTCGGCGGCACTGCTCCGCGAAACCGGGCGCCGTCTCGCGGCCCGGCCTCCAGTGCCCGTGCTGCTCGACAGCCAGGTTCCAGACGTACCGGGCGTGCGCGCAGTGCAGAAGCATCTGCTCCGCCTGCGCGGGCGTCGGGTACATCCGACAACGTGCCATGCCGCGAACCCAGCCACCACGTTCCCCACCCGCGCACACCATCGACCAACCGCACCCAAGTGAGAGACCACTCCCGCCTACTGACCCGGCCGACCACCAGCCACCAGATGCTCGGCTCCCTGTCACCACCTCCTGTGCGAGGCCACCCTTTGCACCATGGGCGGCGACGCCGAATCGCCCCGACGGCGATTCGGTCTCTTCTGCCCCGCTTGGCGGGAGCGGGCATTCACCCCGGCCGTGAAGGACCGGGCACCCTGCCCGAGAGCAAGGTGGATGCGAAACTGGCCGCCTGGCGACGGAGAGTCGGCGCCGTGTGCACCCGCACAGCCGCGGGTGCGCGGGCGTCGGCGACGGACACGGAGGCGGACGATGGACGAGGCAAGGGCGCGGGACGTACTGGCCGCGGCGGGGGTACTGCCCGGTGCGGCGGCCGGCGCCGCGCTCCTGGCCCTGGGCGAGAACGCGGTGTTCGCCGCCGGTGACCTGGTGGTGAAGGTCGGCCGGGACGCCGAACTCCTCGACCGGGCCCGGCGGGAGCTGGAGATCGCCGGGTGGCTGGCGGAGGCGGGCGTGCCGGCCGTACGGGCCGCCGAGCCGAAGGCGCTGCTCGTCGACGGCCACCCGGTCACGGTCTGGCACCGGCTGCCGGATCCGGTACGGGCGGCCGAGCCGCGGGATCTGGCCGAACTGCTGCGGATCGTGCACGCACTGCCGTCACCTCCCTTCGGGCTGCCGCCCCGCGAGCTGCTGGGCGGCGTGGAGCGCTGGCTGCGGCTGGCCGGCGACGCGATCGCCCCCGCCGACGCGGCCTACCTCCGTGAGCGCCGGGACGGCTTCGCGGCGGCCGCGGCCGCGCTGACGCCCCGCCTGACGCCGGGGCCGATCCACGGGGACGCCCTGCCCCGCAACGTGCACGTCGGCCCGGACGGGCCGGTCCTGGTCGACCTGGAGACCTTCTCCGCGGACCTGCGCGAGCACGACCTGGTGGTGATGGCCCTGTCCCGGGACCGGTACGGGATGCCCACCGAGGCCTACGACTCGTTCGTCACGGCCTACGGGTGGGACGTACGCGAGTGGGAGGGTTGCGGAGTGCTGCGCGGGGCCCGGGAGACGGCCAGCTGCGCATGGGTAGCCCAGCACGCACCGACCAACCCGAAGGCACTGGCGGAGTTCGAACGCCGGGTGGCGTCACTACGCGAGGGCGACGAGTCGGTGCGCTGGTATCCCTTCTGAGAAGCGCCCGCCGAGGAGCGCTCCAAAGGGGCGCTGGGGGTACCCCCGGCCGAAGGCTGGGGGAGGAACTGCGCGACCAGCCCCCACCGGCCCGCGGCACTCGAACCGCGTAACCAGCGGAACGCTCAGACGGCTTCGGCCAGCTCCCGCAACGGCCATGCCCCGTCCACCACCGCGTCGGCCTCCCCCTTGCGCCGCAGGAACTGCTGGAAGTCCGCGGCCCACTCCGCGTACCACTCCACCTGCCGCCGGTGCAGCTCCGCCGGACCGAGCGCCGCGATCTTCGGGTGCCGCTCGGCTATCGCGCCGGCGAGGCGCGCCGCGGCGAGCGCGTCGGCCGAGGCGTTGTGGGCGGCGACGAGGGTGATGCCGTACTCGGCGCAGACCGCTTCGAGGTTGCGCTTGCCGCGGCGGTAGCGGTCGACCCAGCGGTCGATGGTGTACGGGTCGACGACCGGCCCGGGTTCGAGGCCGCCGAGGCGGTCGGAGAGGGACGGCAGTCCGTGCCGGCGCAGTTCCGCCGAGAGCAGGGTGAGGTCGAAGGTCGCGTTGTAGGCGACGACCGGGACGCCGGTCTTCCAGTAGCCGGTGAGGACGTCCGCGAGGGCGTCCGCGACCTGGTCGGCCGGTCTGCCCTCCGCCGCCGCCCGCTCGTTGCTGATGCCGTGCACCGCCACCGCGTCGGCCGGGATCTCCACGCCCGGATCCGCCAGCCACTCGCGGCGGCCCAGTTCCTGCCCGGCCCTGACCTCGATCACGGCTCCCGTGACGATCCGTGCCTCGCGCGGATCGGTACCCGTCGTCTCCAGGTCGAAGCCGATCAGGAGCTCCTGGTGCCAGCCCATGGGCGGCCCCCCTTCTTGGTGGTGCTTTCCCCCAGTGGTCTCCACCCTCGCATGCCCCACTGACAATCAGAGGACCGCGTTCCGCTTTCCGGCGCGTCCCCGTCGCGCACGCGTCAGGACACCGGGCGCGAATCCGCCCAAGCCGTCTCGAACTCCTCGCGGTAGGTCGGAAAGAGTCCCGGTTCCACCACGTCGTCCGACTTGACCACCTTGCTGCCGTTGCGCAGCACCAGCACCGGCGACTCCATCCCCCGCGCCCCGCGCAGATAGGACTGGATGATCGCGACCCCGTCGGCACCGTCCCCGTCCACCAGGTAGGCGGAGAAGCGCGGGGTGTCGTCGTACACCTGGATCTCGAAGGCGCCCGGATCGCGCAGTCGCGACCGGACCCGGCGCATGTGGAGGATGTTCATCTCGACCGAGCGGCCCAGTTCGCCCCGTTTCATCCCGAGTTCGCGCTCGCGGCGCTTGACCGCGCTGGAGGCGGGGTTGAGGAAGAGGAGACGGACCCGGCAGCCGGTCTCGGCGAGGCGGACCAGGCGGCGGCCGGAGAAGTTCTGCACGAGCAGGTTGAGGCCGATGCCGATGGCGTCCAGGCGGCGGGCGCCGCCGAAGAGGTCCTCGGCCGGGAACTGGCGCATCAGGCGGACCCGGTCGGGGTGGACGGCCACGACGTCCGCGTAGCGGTCGCCGACCAGGTCCTCCACCGCGTCCACCGGCAGCCGGCGCGCCGAGGGCACGTCGCCGCCCGCGCCGAGCATCTCCAGGAGCCGGGCGGAGGCGCGCTCGGCCTGGTCCAGGACGGCCCCGGACAGCGCCCGGTTGCGGGAGACGATGTTGCGGGTCACCTCCAGCTCGTCCAGGGCGAGTTCGACGTCCCGGCGCTCGTCGAAGTACGGCTCGAAGCACGGCCAGTGCTGCACCATCAGCTCGCGCAGCTGGGGCAGGGTGAGGAAGCTGAGCACGTTGTCGTCGGCCGGGTCGAGCAGGTACCCCTTGCGGCGGCTGACCTCGCGCACGGCGACCGCGCGCTGGACCCACTCCTGGCCGGCCGGACCGGCCGCGGCGACCACCCACTCGTCGCCGTGGACGGGTTCGTAGATGGGCCGCAGCACGGCGGCCACGACCGTGCGCATCCGCTGCTCGACGAGGTTCAGCCAGATGTAGGCCCGGCCGGCCCGCTGGGCGCGCGTACGCACCTCCAGCCAGGCGTCGGCGTCCCACTCCAGCTCCGGCCCGATGGAGCCCGTGGCGTCCATCGGCCGGGCCAGGGACACCGCGCCGGGCGGGACGTCTGTGGAGTTCCCCTCGTGACCCTCGTCACCAGGGGGCAGCTCCAGGCCTCCCGAGCCCACCCGTGCACCGCCTTCCGCTCCCCCGAGCTCTCCCTGTGCCAACGATCAAGGAAGGGTACTCCGGGAGTGGTCGGCGGTGCAGCCGGATGGACAGGTCGTTTCTCAACTACCGTTTCCGGGCTGTCCGTTCTGATCAGCAAGGGCGGCCGGAGTGAGCGGATTCATAGCGGTGACGTCACGCGGGGCGATGGAGAAGCCCTGCCAGTGCACCGGCATCGGCTGCTGGTCCTCGTCGCGCGCGATGTGGTGGAAGCCGACGTTCACCCAGACCACGGGGTTGGTGAGGGTCTGCCCGTTCACGAACTTGTCGACGGTCTTGGGGTGACCGGTCGCGCAGCCCGGGTTGTTGCTGGCGAACTGCTCGCACTTGTCGTACTGGGTGAAGTAGACGTCGTGCGAAGTGAACGGGTGGCCCGGGTACTTGTTGCTGGCGCCCTGGACGATCTCGTACGACCGGGCGTGCCCGTCCTTGTTCTTGCCGGCCGTGCTGACCACCCGCCACCAGCGCATGTTCTTGGCGTCGCCGGCGAGTTCCTTGGTGACGTCGGTGCGGGTGGTCTTGTTGGTGGGCGCCTCCTGGCCGTGCACGGGCGCGCTGACCGCCGAGTCGTACTGTTCGATGCGGCTCTTGGAGGAGCCGTCGAGGTCGAAGTCCAGCTTCCAGAAGACGTTGTGGCTGTGGCTGGTGGCGTAGGCGTGGGCGCCCTTGCCGATCGGCCAGCCGCGGCCGTCCCCGGCGTCGTAGTCGCCCGGCGAGAGGCTGCCGGTGGCGCCGACGTTCATGTTGATCGTGCCGTCGTCCTGGAACCGCCACTCGGTCATGTACTCGTACCAGCCGACCTTGTTGACGGTGTAGATCAGCAGGTCCTTGCCCTGTGCCTGGTACACCTTGTTGCCGGTGTCGGCCTGCATCCGGTACGCGTGACCGCGCGAACGGGTGGTGGTGCACAGGCCGTTGACATTGGGGTGGGCCGGGTCCCAGGCCTCCGGAACCTTGACGGTCTTGATGGTGCCGCCGGGGCACTCGGCCGAGTCGAGCGGCACCAGGCCCTGGGCGAAGCCGAAGCCGGTCAGGTCGTCGTACTCGACGCTGCCGTCGTCGTAGGGGACGTCGATCTGGGCGAGGCGGGCGCTGGAGAGCACCTTGATGGGGGCCGACTCGCCCTTGGGCTGGTAGGAGATGTGCTCCAGGACCAGCCCGGCCTTGCTGTCGTAGCGCCAGCACATCCGCCAGGTGGTGCCGGTGGAGAGCTTCTGCTCGATGCGGTAGGCGGCGGAGCAGTCGGCGGCGGCCGCGGCGGCCCGCTTCGGCTGGGCGACGGCGGGCCCGGCCGCGGTGGTCACGCCGGCGGCCAGCGCGGCCGCGGACAGGCCGACGGCGGCCGTCCTGCGGGCACGGCGGATTCTGTTCGGGTGCATGACGAAGTGACTCCTGGTACGGGAGATGCAGGGCGGAAGGGTGAACGAAGGGGCCGGCTCAGCTGCCGAGCTTGACGACCTTGCGCGCGCTCAGGTCGACGATGAGCGACCTGGCGTCGATCCACGGGCCGTTCTTGACCTTCGGGAAGAGCCGCACGCAGCGGTGTTCGCCGCACTTGTCGAGCGCGGCCGGCTGGGCGCCCGGAGTGGCGCGGTAGACCGCGCTGTTGAGCAGCAGCTGCTGTTCCGGGTCGGTCAGCTCGCTGCCGGTGGCGTCCTTGAAGTCCGCCTTCAGGCCGGCGCCGAGCGGGTCGGCGATCAGCAGCTTGAGGGCCTCGACGTTCTCGTCGTGGCTGAGCGGCGGCTGGACGCCCGTGCGGCTGGTGGTCTGCTCCACCTTGCCGGTGTCGAGGTTGACGGTCCGGGTGACGAGGGTGTCGTCCCGGTAGTCGTAGAACGTCACGTCCGCGCGGCGCGGCGCGTTCGTGGCGTCCAGTTCGCTCGCGTCCGGCTCGGCGAGATCGACGCTGAGCCGCTGCGGGCCGCGGCGGCCCTCGACGTTCTCCCCGGCGCTGAACATCTGCTTGGTCAGAGCGAGTTGTTCGACGCGCCTGGTCTCGTCGTCGGTCAGCGGGTCGCTGCCCGTGCCCTTCTTCCCCTCGGCCGGCGCCTGTTCCACCACGCCCGGCTTGACGGCGTCCTGGCCCTGCCCCGCCTGCTGCGCGGCCGCCGCCGCGCTCCCGTCGGCACCTCCCGACTCGTTCGCCCCTGCCGTGCCCGGCAGGGTGATCCCGACCATCACGGCGGTCCCCGCCACCGCCAGTCCCGCACCGGCCACCACCTTGCCCAGATGGCGGTGCACTATCTTGCGCACATCTTCCCCCTACTCCCCCTTGGTCACAGGGAGTACGTGATTGCCCCACTGGTTCGGCACACTTCGCCACATGGGCCGCTGTGTGCACTGGTCGCCGGGTAAGAGGGGTGTAAGTCACATGGGGTTCCATTACTTTCGGGCAGACTCATGACCAAGGCGCCCCCGGGCGCGGGACACACCTGGAAGAGTCGACTTCATGCAGGTCTGGCCTGGAGAGGCATATCCGCTCGGTGCCACGTACGACGGCGCCGGGACCAACTTCGCGGTCTTCACGGAGGCCGCGGACCGAGTGGAGCTGTGTCTGCTGCACGACGACGGCTCCGAGACCGCGGTGGAGCTGCGGGAGAGCGACGCCTTCGTGCGGCACGCCTACCTGCCGGGCGTGATGCCGGGACAGCGGTACGGCTTCCGGGTGCACGGCCCGTACGACCCCGGGCGCGGGCAGCGCTGCAACTCGGCGAAGCTGCTCCTCGACCCGTACGCGAAGGCGATCGGCGGTTCGGTGCGCTGGGGCGAGGAGGTGTACGGCTACCACTTCAGCGACCCCGACAAGCGCAACGACCTGGACTCGGCGCCGCACACCATGACCTCGGTGGTGATCAACCCGTACTTCGACTGGGGCGACGACCGGCGGCCGCGCACCGAGTACCACCACACGGTGATCTACGAGGCCCATGTGAAGGGCCTCACCATGCGCCACCCGGGCCTGCCGGAGGAGCTGCGCGGCACCTACGCGGGCCTGGCCCATCCGGCCGTCATCGACCATCTGACCGCGCTGGGCGTCACGGCCCTGGAGCTGATGCCGGTCCACCAGTTCGTGAACGACCACCGGCTGGTCGACATGGACCTGAACAACTACTGGGGCTACAACACCATCGGCTTCTTCGCCCCGCACAACGCGTACGCCTCCTGGGGCGACCGCGGCCAGCAGGTCCTGGAGTTCAAGTCGGCGGTCCGGGCACTGCACGAGGCCGGGATCGAGGTGATCCTCGACGTGGTCTACAACCACACCGCCGAGGGCAACCACCTCGGCCCGACCCTGTCCTTCCGCGGCCTGGACAACCAGTCGTACTACCGCCTCACCGACGACCCGCGCTACTACATGGACACCACCGGCACCGGCAACTCGCTGCTGATGCGGTCCCCGCACGTCCTCCAGATGATCATGGACTCGCTGCGGTACTGGGTCACCGAGATGCACGTCGACGGCTTCCGCTTCGACCTCGCGGCGACCCTGGCCCGGCAGTTCCACGAGGTGGACCGGCTTTCGTCGTTCTTCGACCTGGTGCAGCAGGACCCGGTGGTCTCCCAGGTCAAGCTGATCGCCGAGCCGTGGGACGTGGGCGAGGGCGGCTACCAGGTGGGCAACTTCCCGCCGCTGTGGACCGAGTGGAACGGCAAGTACCGGGACACCGTGCGCGACCTGTGGCGCGGCGAGCCCCGCGCGCTGGCGGAGTTCGCGTCCCGGCTGACCGGCTCCTCCGACCTGTACCAGGACGACGGCCGCCGCCCGCTGGCCTCCATCAACTTCGTCACCTGCCACGACGGCTTCACCCTGCACGACCTCGTCTCCTACAACGACAAGCACAACCAGGCCAACGGGGAGGACAACCGGGACGGCGAGAGTCACAACCGGTCGTGGAACTGCGGGGTGGAGGGCCACACCGACGACCCCGCGATCCTCGAACTGCGCGAACGGCAGATGCGGAACTTCGTCGCCACGCTGATGCTGTCCCAGGGCGTGCCGATGATCAGCCACGGCGACGAGTTCGCGCGCACCCAGCAGGGCAACAACAACGCGTACTGCCAGGACAACGAGGTGTCCTGGGTGGACTGGCCGGCCCCCGGCGACGAGAGCGACCTGCCGGCCTTCACGCGCGCGATGGCGCGGCTGCGCAAGGAGCACCCGGTCTTCCGGCGCCGCCGCTTCTTCCACGGCCGCCCGGTGGAGGGCACCCACGACGAGCTCTCCGACATCGCCTGGTTCACCCCCGAGGGCCACGAGATGGCCCAGCGCGACTGGGACTCGGCCCAGGCCTCGGCCCTCACGGTCTTCCTCAACGGCAACGCGATCTCGGAGCCGGGCACGCGGGGGCAGCGGATCGCCGACGACTCGTTCCTGCTGATGTTCAACGCGTCGCCGGACCCGCTGGACTTCGTGGTGCCGGTGAACCACGGCCGGCAGTGGGAGGTGGTGGTCGACACCGCGCAGGTGGAGCCGGTGCCACCCGGCCTGAAGGTGGACGGCGGCGAACGCCTGACGTTGGTGGGCCGGAGCCTGACCGTGTTGAAGAGGCCGGCGTAGGGATGCGTGCTCCGACGGGCTGTTGGGCAGGTGCGGACCGGTGGGGGCCGGTCGCGCAGTTCCTCCCCCAGTCTTCGGCCGGGGGTTCCCCCCAGCGCCCCTTTAGGGCGGGGTACCACACCCCGTGACACAGAAACCGACGAGACGGGTACATACGTCCGCATGACAGCCGAGCGAACCGCCCTCACCGTGCCGACAGCCACCTACCGACTCCAGCTCCAGCCCGGCTTCCCCTTCTCGGCCGCCGAAGCCGCCGTGCCGTATCTCGCCTCGCTCGGCGTCTCCCATCTCCACCTCTCCCCCGTCCTGGAGGCCGTCCCGGGATCCACCCACGGGTACGACGTCGTGGACCACGCGCGCGTGCGCGAGGAACTCGGCGGCGAGGAGGGACTGCGGGCGCTGTCGCGCACCGCGCGGGACCACGGCCTCGGCCTCGTCGTCGACATCGTGCCGAACCACATGGCGATGTCCCCCCGGCACAACCACGCCCTGTGGGAGGTGCTCCGGGAGGGCCCCAAGTCGCCCTACGCGCGCTGGTTCGACGTCGACTGGGAGGCGCAGGGCGGGCAGCTGCTGGTGCCGGTGCTGGGCGGGCCGGTCGGCGAGGTGCTCGGGGAGCTGGTGGTCGACGGGGACGTGCTGCGCTATCACGAGCACGCCTTCCCGCTCCGCGACGGCACCGCGGACCTGCCGCTGCCGGAGCTGCTGGACGCCCAGTGGTACCGCCCGGTGTGGTGGCGGCTGGCCCGCACCGAGCTGAACTACCGCAGGTTCTTCAGCATCTCGGAGCTGATCGGGGTGCGGGTGGAGGACCCGGAGGTGTTCGAGGCCACCCATGCCAAGATCCTCCAGCTGCTGCAGGAGGGCGTGGTGGACGGCCTGCGCGTCGACCATCCCGACGGCCTCGCCGACCCCGACGGCTATCTCGCGCGGCTGCACGAGGCGACCGGCGGGCGCTGGACGGTCGTGGAGAAGATCCTGGCCGACGGCGAGCACCTGCCGCCCGGCTGGGCGGTCGCGGGGACCACCGGGTACGACGCCCTGCGGCACGTGGACGGCCTGTTCACGGATACCGCGGGCGCCGGTGAACTGGTGAGCGCGTACCGGAGGTTCGCGGCCCCGCAGACGGACCGGGGCGGCGACTGGGCGGCCACGGTGCGGCGGGCGGCGTACAAGGTGATCACGCACGAGCTGGCAGCCGAGACGGACCGCCTGACGCGGGCGGCCACGCGCCTGTGCGCGACGTCGCCGGATCCCGCGCTGCGCGACCGGGCGCCCTGGGCACTGCGCACCGCGCTGCAGGAGCTGCTGGTGCGGATGCGGGTGTACCGGCCGTACGCCTCCGGTGACGCGGCCGCCGTGGTGACCGCGGAGGCCGCCGAGGAGGCCCGGCGGGCCTTCGTGGTGCCCGCGGAGGGCGGGGCGGTGGACGTGGTGCGCGGGCTGCTCCTGGCGGGGGACGGCCCGGGGCGCGCGGAGTTCCGGACGCGGTTCGCGCAGACCGCGTCGGCGCTGCGGGCCAAGTCCGTGGAGGACACGGCGTTCTACCGCTACGTGCCGCTGCTGTCGGCGACCGAGGTGGGCGGCGACCCGGGCAGTCCGGGTGTCCCGCCCGACGTCTTCCACGCGTACTGCGCGCGCGTGCAGCGCGACTGGCCGCTCACCGGGACGGTGGTGTCGACGCACGACACCAAGCGCAGCGCCGACGTGCGGGCCGCGCTGGCGGTGCTGACGGAGTGTCCGGAGCGGTGGGCGGACATGGTGGCCGAGGTGACCCGGGACGAGGAGGGGGTACCGGACGCGCAGCTGGCCTGGGCGGCCTGGCAGACGGTGTTCGGGCTCGGCCCGGCGGAGCCGGAGCGGGTGCGGGGGGCACTGGTGAAGCACGTGCGCGAGGCGGGCCTGTACACGAGCTGGACGGAGCAGGAGCCGCCGTACGAGGAGGCGGTGGTCTCGTTCGTCGCGGCGGGGCCGTGCGGGGCGCCAGGAGAGCGCGTGGCGGCCTTCCGGGCCTCGCTGGGGCCGCATGTGCGGGCGAACGTGCTGGGCACGGCCCTGGTCCACCTGACGATGCCGGGGGTGCCGGACGTCTACCAGGGCACGGAGGGCGAGTACCGGGCGCTGGTGGACCCGGACAACCGGCGGCCGGTCTCCTTCCCGCCGGCGCACCCGGGCGAGAAGGACGTGGTGACCGCGGCGGCCCTGCGGCTGCGGGCGCGGCGCCCGGACGTCTTCGGCGGCACGGCGACGTACGCGCCGCTGGCCGCCGAGGGGCCGGCCGCGGCGCACTGTCTGGCGTTCGCGCGCTCCGGGGAGGTGGTCACGGCGGTGACCCGGCTGTCGCTGCGGCTGGCGGCCGAGGGCGGCTGGCGGGACACGGTCCTGCCGCTGCCGCCGGGGCGGTGGGCCGACGTGCTGGCGCCGGGGCGCGAGTTCACGGGGCACGCGCGCGTGGGCGAGCTCTTCGAGGGGCTGCCCGTGGCGCTGCTGGAGCGGGTGGAAGCAGAAGCAGAAGCAGAAGCAGAAGCAGGAGTAGGAGTAGGAGTAGGAGCAGCGGTCGATAACTGAGAGCGAAATTCACTCGTACGAGTGAATATGTGGCCGATCCGCCGGTTTGCTGAAACTCGCCGGGCGCGCACCGCGTCGGTTATCGGCGCGCGGAGCCGTTCCGCGCCCCGTAATGGCTTCGCACCCCCGCCCGGCGCCAACCGTCCCGTCGGCCGTCCGCACACGCCTCCGGGCGCCCCCTGGAGCCTCCCCCGGGAGGTTCTTGACAGTTCACCTATGCCGTGCGGGACTGGGGAATGCGAAGCCGGGCGGACAAGTCGGGGGTGAGTCTCCTGCCGGAGCTGCGTTACCCCAGTGTTCCCGAACTCGTCGCTACCGCCCGGGCGCTGGCCGCTCACCGGCCCGGCCTGTGCACGCTGCGGCAGATCGGCGTCTCCCGCGCGGGCAGACCGCTGCACCTGCTGTCCGTCGGACACGCCCGGCGGGCGGTCCTGGTGGTGGCGGGTGCCCACGCCAACGAGCCGACCGGGGGCGGCACCCTCCAGGTACTGGCCGAGCGGGTGCTGCACGAGCGGGAACTGCGGACCGAGAACTCCTGGCACTTCCTGCTCTGCGCGGACCCGGACGGGGCGAGCCTGCACGTCACCCCGGCCCCGCGCAGCCTGTTCGACTACCACCTCGGCTTCTACCGGCCGGCCGGCCCGGAGCAGCCGGAGTGGTCGCCTTCGGTGCTGCCGCCGGACCGGCTGCCGCCCGAGACCCGGGCCCTGCTCGGGGTGATCGACGAACTGCGCCCCTACCTCCAGGTGACCCTGCACGGCACCGATCTGGGCGGCAGCTGGGTGCAGCTGACGAGGGACGTGCCGGGGCTCGCCGAGCCGTTCGCCAAGTCCGCGGCGGAGCTGCACATCCCGGTGGAGACGGGCGCCTCGGACGCCGCGGGCTGGCCGCACTCCGGGCCCGGGGTGCGGGTGATGCCGGGTCCGGAGACGGGGGTGGCGTACCCGAGCATGCCGGACGACGCACGGCACAGCACCTGGTACCACGCGCACCGCTACGGCGGTCTCACGGCGGTGGTCGAGGTGCCGATGTGGGCGAGCGACCTGGTCGACGACCCGGCGCCGCACCCGGCACCGGCGGCGGCAATGCGGCGGCTGGCGCGCCGGCTGCTGCGGGACTCGCGGGAGGTGGAACGGGTGCTGGCCGAGGCGCTGCCCCGGCTGGACGGCCTGGGCGGCCTGGACGGGCCGCTGCTGCGGGCCGCCCGGTGGGCGCTGGGGCTGATCCCCGGCCTTGCCGAGGACTGGATCCAGCGGCCGCCGGTCGACACCACGATGGCCTACGTCGGCAGCGTGGACGCCTTCGGGCGGCGGCTGCCGTTGCGGGCCGCGTCGATGCTGCTGCGGGTGCTGCGGGAGGCTGACGACCGCGCGGCGCCGAGGCTGGAGGAGCTGGTGGCCGCCTGGTGCGAGGCCTACGGCGAGCGTTTCGGGGCCCGCTGGGTGCCGCTGGAGCGCCAGGTGGAGCACCAGTCCCGGACGGTGCTGGCGGCCGCGCAGCACGCGCGTGAGCAGGCGGCGTGAGGTCCGGCCCCGGGACCCGGTCCTGGTGGACCCGGTCCCGGGGGGCGGCACGCCGCCCTCGGGCTCAGTCGTCCAGGGCGAAGACCGGACCGGTCCGGGCCGCCATCTGGCAGGAGTTCGAGAACGTCTCGCGGTACTCGATCGGCCGGCCGTTCCACTGCCCGCTGGCCTGGGCGGTCACCGGGGCGTAGATCATCGGGCACAGGGCGTCCGTGGCCGGGGTGACGCGGGCGATGTCACCGCCCGCCGCCGCGAGCTCGGCGCAGGCCTCGGCCGCGCGGGAGTACCCCTGGGGCGGGTCGCAGAGCAGGACGGCGCCGTGTGAGTCGCCGGACTGGCTCTCGCCCCTGCTGACGGTCAGGTACAGGTAGTCGCCGCCGCTCGTCCCGCCCGGCGCGGCCTGGGCGGGGCCGCCGGCGAGCAGGGCCGCCGCGGCCAGCAGGGCGGCGCCGGCCGCTGTCGCTTTGCTGAGTTGTGTCATTCTCCGTGCATCGGCACGGCGGGCTCGCTCCCCCAGCCCGACTCACCCGATCGGGCACGTACGCGCGCGTGGCGGTGGGCCAGCTCGAAGGCGCTCAGGACGATCCGGGTCTGGTACTCGGCCTGGCGTGCGACCGGGATCCAGCGCGCGCCGAGGGCGTCGTGATAGTCCGCGCACCAGGTGTCGATCAGCCGGTCCAGGTCGGGCAGGGCGGCGGCCGGGTCGTGGCCGGTGCTGCGCAGGAGCTGGTGCAGCATCCCGGCGGTGCGCAGGGCCAGCCGCCGCCCGGCGATGCGCAGGGCGGCCAGGTGGGCGGAGCTGAGCGGGGGCAGCGGGCGGGCGCTGCCGGCGTCCGTGTCGGGGTCCCAGGCGTCGGCGAGGCCGGGGCAGACCAGCAGGTAGTCGTCGACGGGCGCGAGCAGCCGGGCCGCGTCCGGCGCCGCGGACAGCTGCGTCCTGACCCGGGCCAGGATGCCGTCCAGGAGGTCCGTGTCGCGCCGCAGGGTCCGGCTGACGGAGCGCAGCGCCGCGTCCCGGTCGGCGGGCGGTGTGCCGTCCTGGACGGCGGCCACGCCCCACATGGGCGCCTCGACGATGGCGGTGACGGTGCCGTGCCGGTACGGGTGGAACCAGGTGGACTCGACGGCGGCCTCGGTGATGGCGGCGGCCAGGTCGCCGTGGCGGGGCGGCGGGACGCGGTAGACGGCCGGGCCCAGGGTCGGCCAGTACAGGGTGTCGTAGGCGCCGAGTTCGCGGGGGATGCCGAGCCGGGTCGCGGTGTGCGCGAGGCGCCGGTCGAGGCCCGGCAGCTCGCGGGTCAGCTCGACGAAGCCGCCGCCGACGTCGACGCCGTGCAGCGAGCACTGGAGGAAGGGCCGCAGCTCGTCCTGGAGGTCGAGCAGTGCCCGGGTCTCGGGCAGCGCGGCGGCGGCCGCCCCGTCGGGCAGCCACTCCGGCTGCTCCAGGAAGCCGGGCCGGAAGAAGTTCCGGAAGTAGTGGCCCAGGGTGTACGGCCCGGCCAGCCAGCCCTCGTTGCGCCGGGCGCCGTCGGGGTCCAGGCACAGCAGCAGGTCCCAGGTGACGTCGGCGTCCTCGGTGCGCCGCGAGTCGGCGAGGAGCCGGTCGGCGAGGCGCAGCACGGTGGCGCCGCCGACGGGTTCGTTGGCGTGCGGGCCTGCGACGACGAGGGCGTGCCGGGTGCCGTGACCGATGGAAAGCAGCCACATCGGGGTGCCCGCGCGGGAGGTCCCCGCCCTGCGCAGCCGGGCGTCCCGGGGACGGTCGGCGACCAGGGCGGCCGCCCGCGAGGCGAGCTCGTCGACGGACGGGTAGCGGAGGAGGGGCGGCAGGTCACACCTCCACAGAGCGGCGCCGTCGATTCACATGGTGTGCATGGTGTACGCACAGTCAGTCACGACTCGGGAGGTACGTCAACACCGCGAGGGACAAACACTTTTCAGCCATCGCGCGGGACCCGCCCAGGTGGCGGCGGACCGGCCCGGGCTCAGTCGCTCGCGAGCCGGAAGGCCATCCGGCCGAACGCGACCTGGTCGCCCTCGCGGACGACGGCGGCACCGGTCACCCGGCGGCCGTTCACGGTCGTGCCGTTGGTGGAGCCGAGGTCCCTGAGGACCCACAGGCCGCCCTGGCGGCGGAGTTCGGCGTGCACCCGGGAGACCGTCTCGTGGTTGAGCCGCAGCCCGTTGGCGGGGTCGCGGCCGATGCGCAGCGGGTGGCCGTTGCCCGGATGCGGCAGCAGCAGCTTGGGCAGCCGCTCGGCCTGCCAGGCCCGGCGCAGCCGCACGGTGAAGCCGGAGACGGCCTCGACGGTGCCGAAGAGCACGCGCGCGAAGCGGTTCTCCTGGGGCAGGTCGGCGGTGAGCGCGGCGAGTTCGTCGGCGCGGCGGGCGGCGAGCGCCAGCTCCATGCGGCGCACGAACGTGTCGTGCGACAGCCGTCCCATGGCGACGCCGTCACGCAGCACGCTCAGCGCCTTGTCGCGCTCCGCGTCGGACAGCCGCGCGGGGTAGGTGTGGAACTCGAAGGACGACGTCACGCTGCCGATTCTGGGTCAGTGAACCCCGGGTGTCCAGAAAACGGGAGAACGGCCGTCACGCGCGCGTACGTACGGCGACACCCGTTCCGCAAAGCCGGGATTCAAAGCGGATTGATCTCTTTTCACGGCACGATGGACGCACTACCTCACGATGAGCCAGACGAAGGGGACCGTCCGTGCAGTTCGAGGTGTGGGCACCGCAGGCAGACCGTGTGACGCTCCATTGCGACGGCGCCACGCGCGCGTTGGAGCGCGACCCGGAGCGGTCCGGCTGGTGGACCGGGGAGGCGGACGCCGAGGACGGCACCCGGTACGGGTTCGCGCTGGACGACGGCCCGGTGCTGCCCGACCCGCGCTCGCGCCGCCAGCCGGACGGCCCGGACGGGCTCAGCGCGGTCGTCGACCACGAGCGCCACGAGTGGCGGGCCGCCTGGCCGGGGCGGGCGCTGCCCGGCGCGGTCCTCTACGAGCTGCACGTGGGCACGTACACCCCCGAGGGCACCCTGGACGCGGCCGCCGACCGTCTCGGCCATCTGCGGGAACTGGGCGTCACGCACGTCGAGTTGATGCCGCTGTGCCCGTTCCCCGGCCGGCACGGCTGGGGGTACGAGGGCGTCTCGCTGTGGGCGGTGCACGAGCCGTACGGCGGCCCGGAGTCACTGAAACGCTTTGTCGACCGGGCCCACGGGCTCGGCCTGGGTGTCGTCCTGGACGTCGTGCACAACCACCTCGGCCCGTCCGGCAACTACCTGCCCGCGTTCGGGCCGTACTTCACGGAGACGCACCAGACGCCCTGGGGCTCCGCCGTGAACCTGGACGCGCCCGGGTCGGACGAGGTGCGCGCCTATCTGCTGGGCAGCGCGCTGGCCTGGCTGCGGGACTACCGGATCGACGGGCTGCGCCTGGACGCGGTGCACACCCTGCGGGACACGCGCGCGTGCCACTTCCTGGAGGAGCTGTCGGCGGCCGTGGCCGCGCTGGCGGCCGAGTCGGGCCGGCCGCTGTTCCTGGTCGGCGAGTCCGACCTGAACGACCCGCGGGTCATCACCCCCCGTACGGAGCACGGGTTCGGCCTGGACGCGCAGTGGAACGACGACTTCCACCACGCCCTGCACGCCGCGCTGACCGGCGAGTCCCAGGGCTACTACGCCGACTTCGCCCGCGCCCCGTTCGCCGCCCTCGCCAAGACGCTCACCGGCGGCTACTTCCACGACGGCACGTACTCCAGCTTCCGCGGCCGCCGGCACGGCCGCCCGCTGGACCGGGCGCGGGTGGCCGGGCACCGGCTGCTCGGCTACACCCAGACCCACGACCAGATCGGCAACCGCGCCCAGGGCGACCGGCTTTCGGCGGCCCTCTCCCCCGGCCTGCTGGCCTGCGCCGCCACCCTGGCCCTGACCGCGCCCTTCACGCCGATGCTGTTCATGGGCGAGGAGTGGGCCGCGGGCACCCCCTGGCAGTTCTTCACCGACCACACGGACCCGGACCTCGCGGAGGCCGTACGGCGCGGCAGGCGGCGGGAGTTCGCGGCGCACGGGTGGGCCGAGGAGGACGTGCCCGACCCGCAGGACCCGGCGACCCGGGAGCGGTCCTGCCTGGACTGGTCCGAGCCGGAACGCGAGCCGCACGCGCGCGTGCTGGCCTGGTACCGCCGCCTGCTCTCCCTGCGCCGCGAGCAGCCGGACCTCACCGATCCCGATCTCGCCGACACCAAGGTGGCGTACGACGAGGCGGCACGCTGGCTGGCGTTCCGGCGCGGGGACGTGCGGGTGGCGGTGAACCTGGGCAAGGAGCCGGCGGCGATCCCGCTCGGCACGGGCAGGGTGGAGGTCCTGGCCGCGTGGGACGCCGTGGCGGCACCGGACACGGACGGGGTGCTGCGGGTGCCGGGCGAGTCGTGCGTGGTCCTGACCCAGGCCTGAGCCCGACCGAGTCCCGGGAGAGGCGCGAGCGCCGGCCGACCCGTTACAGCTCCTCGTCGTCCTCGGTGTCCTCGCGCAGTTCCGTCACCCGCTCCAGCAGGATCGCCTCCCAGGCGCGCCGGAGCTGGGTGCGGAGCAGCGGCAGGGGGCGGTCGTCGCGGCCTTCGAGGCGGTCGGAGAGGCGGATGACGGTGTCGCAGCGGGCCAGCCACAGGCCGCGCAGACAGGGGCGGGCGCCGTAGCCGGCGAGGGTCGCCGCGCGGACGGCCGCGCCGGAGCCGACCGCGAGGGCGAGCCCGGCGATGTCCTCCGCGGGGTCGCCGACCGCCGCGCCGGTCCAGTCGAGGACGCCGCGCACCCTGCCGTCGGCGCTGACCACCAGGTGCTCGCCCTTGAGGTCGTGGTGGACCAGGACGGCGGTACCGGGCTGGGCGGCGAGCTGGGCGGCTCCGGGCGGGGTGAGCTGGAGCAGGCGGGCGGGGTCGAACTCGTCGGCGGCGGCGAGGCGTTCGGCGGCGGGCACGGCCATCCGGCGCAGCGCCTCCAGGGAGCGCGGCGGGGTGCGCGGCACGCCGAGCGTCTCGGCCTGCCGTACGGGCACCTCGCGCAGCCCGGTGAGCAGGCCGGCCAGGTCCGCCTCGCCGACCGCGGAGACGTCGTGCTGCTCCGCCGTGCCCCCGGGGATCACGGTGTCCAGCGTGTACGTCAGCCCCGGCGCCCACTCGCCGTGCGCCACGCAGGCCGGGACCGCGACCGGCAGGTGGGGCCGCATCAGGTCGCGCAGGCGCAGTTCGCGGCGCCGGCGGACGGAAGCGTCCCGGTCGGGGGCGAGGCGCAGCACGTGCCGGGTGCCGACCCACCAGGTGGAGTGTTCACCGCCCTCCGCGACGGGCCGCACCTCGGGGCCCGAGGCGCCGTCCGCGCTCTCCTTGAGCAGCGAACGGACCAGTCGGCGGACGGTGTCCGCGGTGGGAGTCGGTGCCTGGGTCATGGATCGCGCCGTTGCCGTTCCGGATGGGGTGGGGGCGAGCGGATGGTGCCGGGACCGGGTCGGTCAGCCCACGACGACCATCTCACGGGTGGTGTTGTTGAAACGACGGCCGCCGTCCTCGGTCACCGTGACGATGTCCTCGATCCGCACCCCGAAGCGGCCGGGCAGGTAGATGCCCGGCTCCACGGAGAAGCACATCCCGGGCACGAGCGGCTGTTCCTCGCCCTCGATCATGTACGGCGGCTCGTGCGTGGTGACGCCGATGCCGTGCCCGGTGCGGTGGATGAAGAACTCGCCGTACCCGGCGCCGGCGATGACCGCGCGGGCCGCCCGGTCGACCTCCTGGCAGGCGACGCCGGGGCGTACGGCCCGGAAGCCTGCCTCCTGGGCGGCGCGCACGATGTCGTGGACCTCGCGCTCCTCGGCGCCGGGCGGGCCCACGTGCACGGTGCGGGTGGTGTCGGAGCCGTAGCCGTCCTTGAGGCCGCCGAAGTCGAGGACGACCATGTCGCCGTCCTGGATGACCCGGTCGCCGACCTCGTGGTGCGGGTTGGCGCCGTTGGGGCCCGAGCCGACGATGGTGAAGTCGACCTGGTCGTGGCCGAAGCGGCGCAGCAGGTCGGCGAGGTCGTGGCCGACGTCGGACTCGCGGCGGCCGGCGAAGGGAACCTTGCGGATCTCCTCGAACGTCGCGTCGGCGGCCGCCCCGGCGGCGGCGAGGAGTTCGAGTTCGGCCGCGTCCTTCACGGCACGGAGCATGGGCAGCGCGTCGGTGAGGGAGGCGTAGGACGTGCCGGGGAGCGTCTTCTGCAGGCCCAGCAGATGCATGGCCCAGGCGTTGTCGCTGATGCCGAACCGGCCGGTCGCGTCGAGCAGGTCGGCGGTCACGGCGTAGGGGTCCGTGCCGTCGGTCCAGTCCCGCAGGGACAGCACGGCCGCGCCGTCGGCCTTCTCGGCGTCGGGGGCCTCCAGGGTGGGGACGATCAGGACCGGGTCCCTGCCGGGGGCCAGGACGAGGAGGGTGAGCCGTTCGGTGACCGCGGTGGGGGTGTAGCCGGTGAGCCACACCATGTCGGGGCCGGGGGCGATCAGGAGGCCGGCGAGTCCGGCGTCCGCCGCGGTGTGCGCTGCGCGCGCCATGCGGGACTTGTAGTCGCCGGCGGTGAAGGGGGCGGCGGTGCCGGTCATCCAGGGCCTCCTTGCGCGGGTGAGGCGGGTGAGGGTGCCTCCGGAAGCATCCTGCCGGGTGCGGCGGGGCCGCGCGAGCCGGTTCGGGCGAAGCCGCCGTTGCGGGCTGGGGTTGTGGTGCCGGTGCAGGTGGGTCGTGGCGGGTCGCGCAGTTCCTCCCCCAGCCTTCGGCCGGGGGTACCCCCAGCGCCCCAAAGGGGCGCGTCCGTGCGGGCGTTCTCACGTGACGACGCCCGGCACCACGGTCAGCTGCTGATACCCCCCGCTCGTGTGCCGCACCGTGAGCTTGGCCTCCCTGCCCGGCGCGGCGTCGGCCACCGCCCGGACCAGGTCGGCCGCGCTGTCGATGCGCCGGTCGCCGAACTGGAGCAGGACGTCGCCGCGCACCAGCCCCGCCGTATAGCCCGGCCCCGGCACATGGACGCCCGTCACCAGCGCGCCCACCTTCTCGGCGTCCACGGCCTCCACGCCCAGGGTCGCGGCGGCCGCCGGCGCGGGGGCGGGGGTGGCCGGGGGTGCGGGGCGCGGTGTGGCCGGCGGGGTCTGCTGCCGCAGTTCCGCCAGTCTGCTCATGCCGATCACCGTGGCGCCCACCGTGCCCAGTCCGACCCCGGACAGCACCAGGACCGTGCCGACGAACGATCCGAACAGCAGGGTCCTGATGTGGCGGCCGCGCCGGCGTGCGGCGTGCGGGCGGCGGGCCGGGTCGGGTGCGGGGCTGTCCCCGCGCTCCTGACCGGGGATCGGCTTGGGACGCAATGCGGTCTGTTCCATGGTTCGCCTCCACCCCGAGCCCTACCCGGCGCACGCGGGCGCGACGAGACACGAACGAGTGAGACTGGATGCGGGTCGACGGCGGGAAGTCCTAGCCCTCACCTGCGCCGTGGGCACCGTCGAGGAGGCTCGCCACCAGGTCCGCCGCCGCTCCCGTGGGGGTCCCGCCGTACACCAGTTCCACCCGGTGGACGAGGCGCGGTTCGGTGACGGGGACCGCGACGGTGCCGGGGACGCCGGTGGCCGTGCGCAGGGGCAGCAGGGTGAGGCCGTGGCCGGCGGCGGTCAGGGCGGTGAGGGTGCGGACGTCGGAGCCGTCGTAGCGCAGGGCCGGGCGGAAGGCGCCACCGCCGGTCGCGGTGCGCAACTGGTCCAGCGGCGGGGCCGCGTCGGGTGCGTCCAGCCAGCGGGCGTCGGCGAGGTCGGCCAGGCGCAGGCCGGGGCGGCGGGCGAGCGGGTGCCCGGCGGGCAGCAGGACGGCGACGGGTTCCTCGCCGGCGCCGTGCGTGGTCAGGGGCGCCACGTCGGGCAGCCGCAGGGGATCGCTGGGGGCGGCGAGGCCGTCGAGCAGGCCCAGGTCGGCGGTGCCGGTGGCCACCGCGGCCGGGATCCCGTCGCGGGGCAGGACGCGCAGGGTGACGCCGTCGGCGGGGAGCGCGGCGAGGACGGCGGGGCCGAGTGCGGTCGGGGTGGCGGCGAGGGTCAGGCCGGGCGCGGGTGCGGCGGCCATCCGTACGACGTCCGCGCGGGCCGCCTCCAGGCGGAGCAGCAGCGGGGCCGCGTGTTCCAGGAGCCTTTCGCCGGCCGCCGTCGGGGTCACCGGACGCCGGGTGAGCAGAGGGGCGCCGAGGTCCTGTTCGAGGGCGGCGATGTGCTGGGAGACCGCGGACTGGGTGTAGCCCAGCTCGCGCGCGGCCTCCGAGAAGGAGGCGAGGCGGGCCACGGTGACGTACGTGCGCAGGAGGTGCGGGTCCATGCCGCACAGGATGGCATCAGCGACGCTTATCGAGAGTGCACCGATCATCGTTGGACGTGAACCGGAGCGGGCGCCCAGTATGGGCCCATGACGAACTCCGCAGCTCGGACCGCCACGGTCGCCCTGGTCGGGGACCGCTCCCCCAACGTCGTCTCGCACACCCGGATCCCGCTCCTCCTGGACGCCCTCGCCCGGCGCGACCGGCTGGTCCTCGACGCCTACTGGGTCCCGTCCGGGGACGCCGAGGACGCGGACGCGGTGCGCGGCTTCGACGCGGTGTGGGTGCTGCCGGGCAGCCCGTACCGCAGCGAGGCGGGCGTACTGCGCGCGATCCGCACCGCCCGTGAGGAGGGCATCCCGTTCCTGGGCACCTGCGGGGGCTTCCAGCACGCGCTCCTGGAGTACGCCCGCAACGTGTGCGGCCTGACCCGGGTCGCACACGCCGAGAACGACCCCGACGCCGAGGACCTCCTCATCGAGCCGCTGGCCTGTTCGCTGGTGGGCCACGAGGCCGCGGTGCACGTCGAGCCGGGCACGCTGGCCGAGTCGGCGATCGGCTCGGGGCGCACGGTCGAGCGGTATTTCTGCTCGTACGGCCCCACCCGCCACCTCGACACCCTGCGCGCCCACGGGCTGCGGCTGTCGGGCCACGACGAGGACGGGCATGTCCGCGTCGCCGAACTGCCCGGGCATCCCTTCTTCCTGGCGACCCTTTTCCAGCCGGAGCTGTCGGGTGACGGCTCGCGCCCGCATCCGGTGGTCCGGGCGCTGGCCCGGGCGGCGGTCGCCCACGCCGTGGAGCGGGCGCGCGCGTCGGTGTGAGGCGGGGCCGCCCCGGCGGGAGCCGCGCGGCGAGCGCCGTCAGCCGACCGGAAGCACCGGAGCGAGCGGTGGGCGGTCCGGGACGAAGCCGTGGGTCCGGCGGGCGAGGTGGTCCGCCTGGTAGCGCTCGACGTGCTGGTGCCAGTTGAGGATGCCGGCCATCCAGTTCTGCAGGTCGCGGACGTAGGCGTCCACGGCCCCGCGCGCCTCGGCGGAGAGCTCGAAGTCGTCGTACACGACCGGGAGTTCGCTCGCCACGACGTGTTCGAACTGCTGCATCCGCTGGGTCATCAGGTCGTTCACGACGTGGAGCGCGGTCGGGTAGTCGACGCCGAAGAAGTTCTGCACGACCAGGATGGCGTTGTGCAGCTCGCCCTCGTACTGGATCTCCTTCTGGTACGAGAAGACGTCGTTGACGAGCATGCCGTAGTCGATGGCGGCGTTCTCCAGGGAGCGCACCGGGCCGCTGCGGTACACCTCCGGGGGAATCGCGGGGCCGTGGCCGCGGCGGGCCAGACTGAGGGTGAGGTCCGAGCCGAAGGTGGACCGGCGCATCTCCAGGTAGTCGACCGGGTCGGGGATGCGGTGCTGGAGCTGGTTGGACAGCTCCCAGAGCCAGCTCTCGGTCATCCGGTCGACGGACTCCTTGAGAGCGAGCCGGTCCTCGGGGCCCATCCCGGCGGTGGTGCGGGCCCACAGGTCGGTCAGGCCGCGTTCCATGCCGGTGGCCGGTACCGGCACGGGCTCGTCGGCGAGGGGCATGCACGCCGAGAGCCGGGCCGTGGCGAGCCGGGCGCCGGCCAGGTCGCGCCGGGTGCCGAAGCAGAGCGGGTAGTAGTCGTCGGCATAGGTGCCCCAGGCCAGCCACTGGGCGCTGAGGTCGAGTTCCCCGGGGCCGGCGTCGGGGTCGAGGCCGGCGGAGCAGAGCACGAGGTCGGAGGCGGCGAGCCGGTCCTCGTCCCAGACGCCCTCGGAGAGCATGCCGGTGCCGTGCATCCAGGCGGTCAGGCGGGGCCGGGCGGCGTCGAGGTTCGGGTTGACCTCGACCTCGTACGGCATGTGGAAGTCAGGCAGGAGGGAGGGGCCGACCTGCTGGAAGGGCACATGGGAGTAGGCGCGCAGGCGCTCCGCGGCGGCCGCGGCCAGTAAGGCCCCGACGTCCGCGGCGGAGGTGCCGGCGCCGGTGAGCTGCTGCCAGGGCGAGGCCGGGACGGCACCCTTGTTCATGTAGCGGCTGGAGCGCAGGTGCCATTCATGGCCGCCGGACTGCCAGTCCTGCAGGCCCTTGGCGTAGGCGGCGATCGCGGCGGCCTGGCCGGGGGTGAGGCCCTTCTCGGCGGCGAGGGCCGGGACTTCGGTGAGGGCGGTGTGCTCGAACTGGTGGAGGCGGGAGGTGAGGATGTCGTTGACCGCGTCGGCGGCCTCCTGGGTGGTGCAGCCGAAGAAGGTCTCCAGGACCAGCACGCCGTTGCTGTTCTCGCCCTCGTCCTCCACCTCGCGCTGGTAGGAGAACAGGTCGTTGCGGAGGTGGACGGCGTCGGCGAAGGTCTCCATGAGCACCCGGAGCGGCCGCGAGCCGGCGACGACGGCGGGCACCTCGGCCGTCGCGTACTCGACCAGCCCTGCCGACCAGGGGGCGCCGCCGACCTTGCGGCGCATCTCGATGTACTCGACGGGGTTGGCGATCCGTCCCTCGTTGATGTTGGACAGCTCCCACATCGACTCGTTCAGCAGGTTCTCGGTGGCGACCGAGAAGCGCCGCCGCCAGTCGACCGACATCGACGGCACCGTGCGCGCCCACAGGTCGGCGAGGCCCGCCTCCACCGGGTTCCGCGGTTCCGGCACGGGCGTCGCCGGGTCGAGCGGCATGAACAGCGGGAGCCGGTCGAGGTGGGCCTTGCCGGCGGCGCGGTCCTGGGTGCGCTTGTACATGTCGAGGAAGTGGTCGTCGAAGAAGAACACCCACACGTACCAGTCGGTGATCAGCGAGAGGGCGGGGCCGTCGCAGTCGGGGTGGGTGTAGCCGCACAGCAGGCCGTAGTCGTGTGCCTCCAGGTCGGCCTGGGTCCAGATCCCGGAACCCTCCAGCATCCCCATCTCGCGGGCCCACTCGGTGGAATGGGCCCGGGCCTCCGCCAGGTGCGGGTTGAGCCGCGCGGGATACGGCATGTAGAAGTGCGGGAGTTCGAACGGCTGCGTCATGGCCGGGGCCCTACCCGCGCGCCCCGGGGACCATCCGGCGCGTGGCACATGATCACACCATCGCGTGAACCGTGGCGGAATCCGGGAACTCCGGGCGGACAGGGCTCCTACGGCCCTTTCGCGGCGCGCGTCTTCGGGCCGCGGCCCTGCCGGGGCCCGTCTTGCCCGGACCCGCCGCAAGGGCCACGGTGGTCGCATGACCACCTCCGCAGACGGCGGTGAAGCCCCGCCCGTCCCCGATGTGTTCGATCCGCGCCGGTACGCGGTCGCCGTGCCGTACGCCGACTACCGGATCCTGCGCGACCACCACCCGGTGGCCTGGCAGCGGGAGCCGGAGGTGCTGGGATGGCCGGCCGGGCCGGGGTTCTGGGCGGTGGCGCGGCATGCGGACGTGGTGCGGGTGCTCAAGGACCCGGGGACGTACTCGTCACGGCTCGGCGCGACCCAGATCCGGGATCCGGATCCGGCGGACCTGCCGTTCGTCCGGCGCATGATGCTGAACCAGGATCCGCCGGGGCACGGGCGGCTGCGGCGGACGGTGAGCCGGGCCTTCACGCCGGGGCGGATCGAGCGGTTCGGGGCGGCGGTCCGGGAGCGGGCCCGGACCCTGTTCGCCCGGGCGCTGGAGACGGCCCGGGCGGGGAACGGCACGGTGGACCTGGTGGCCGCCGTGACCGACGAGTACGCGCTGCTCAACCTCGCCGATCTGCTGGGGGTCCCGGAGAGCGACCGGGGACTGCTGCTGCACTGGACGCGGCGGGTGATCGGCTACCAGGACCCGGACGAGGCCGGGCCCGGGACGCTCGACGGCGAGGGCAGGCCGGTGAATCCCCGGTCGCCGGCCATGCTCGGGGACATGTTCGGGTACGCCCGGCAGCTCGCCGCGCACAAGCGCCGGAACCCGGCCGACGACGTCATGACGGCCCTCGCCCACGACCCGGAACTCGGCGACGGCGAACTGGAGATGTTCTTCTTCCTGCTGACCGTCGCGGGCAACGACACGGTGCGCTCGGCCGCCCCCGGCGGACTGCTGGCGCTGGCCGAACACCCGCGGTCGTACCGCCTGTTGCGCGCGGGGAAGGCCGGAGTGGACAGCGCCGTGGACGAGTTGCTGCGCTGGCATCCCCCGGTGCTGACCTTCCGCCGTACCGCCGCGCGGGACACCGAGCTGGGCGGGCGGCGCATCAGGAAGGGCGACAAGGTGGTCGTCCTGCACGCCTCGGCCAACCGTGACGAGCGGGCCTTCGCCGGGCCCGACCGCCTCGACCTCACCCGGGCCCCGAACCCGCACGTGTCCTTCGGGGACGGCCCGCACGTCTGCCTGGGCGCCCACTTCGCCCGGCTCCAGCTGCGCACGCTCTATGCGCAGGCGCCGGCCGCGCTGACGCCCGCGGGCCCTGCCGAGCGGCTCGTGTCGAACTTCATCAACGGGCTCAAGTCGCTGCCGGTGTCCCTGGGTTGACCTGGATCAGGGCATGGGTGCCGGCCGTGCGCCAGCGCTCCGCCCCGGCCGCGTCCAGGGCCGCCTCGGTGGCCGCGGAAAGCCCGGTGATCACATCGGACTTGAGGGTGCGCAGCGCCGCCACCGGGCCCGGGAACCAGGCGGTGACCTCGGCGAACGGGGTGGTCGGAGACCAGAGCCGGTCGCCCACCAGGCGACGGTAGTTGAGGTCGCCCTTGAAGATCGTCAGCGTCGCCGCGGCGAACTCGGCGCGCAGGTCGCCGGGCATGTCGGCGTACGGCAGCGGGGCGCAGGAGAAGGGGTGGGCGCGCACGGTGAGGCGGCCGTCGCCCATCGCCGACCAGAGGGTGCGGCCGTACCCGGCGGCGGCGCCCGGGGCCGCGGTCAGCCTGCGCAGGGCGTCGAGCACGTCGGCGGTCGTGGCGTCGGAGACGTAGTACGGGTAGGGCTTGATGTGCAGGACCGCGTGTGCGATCCGGCCGGTGTCCAGGAGGTGGGCGATCAGCAGCAGGTCCGGGACGAGTTCGCGGCCCGCGTTGTCGGCGACGAGGCACAGGGTGCCGCCGTGCAGCAGCGGCCACAGGACGGCGCTGTCGTCGGCGACCAGGGCGGCGACGGCCTCGCCCGACTCGGCGGCGGAGAGCCGGAAGCCGAGGTCGGCGCGGTTGCCCCAGAGGGAACCGTGCAGCAGGGCCTGGTCCGGGTCGCCGCCGAGGTCGTCCAGCGCGGCCAGTTCCTCGTCGGTCTCCTTGGCGTCGAGTTCGGCGAGCTTGACGGGGCGGAAGGGGTCGACGCCCTGCCAGGGGCCGGGGGCGAAGTAGCCGACGGCGTCCAGGAGGCGGCGGTAGAAATAGCTCTCCGACCAGAGCCACGGCACGTCGAACCAGGACCGGCCGGTGTAGGTGTCCAGGCCCCAGTCCCGCCAGCCGCTCGCGTCTGCGGGCAGCGGTTCGATCTCGCCCTCGGTGCAGTTGTGCAGCAGCGCGTCGAGGGCACGCTGCTGCCCGGGGCCGTACGGGAAGGCGTCCCGGACCTGGCGGATGATCGCGGGGTGCCGGTCGGCCAGCACGCTGTGCGGGAACGGGCCGGTGGTGCCGAGGATCACGGGCGGTTCGGCGGAATCGGGCATGAGCGCCACGCTATCGCGCGGGCCGCCCGGCTCCGCCGAACCGCGGGACGCCTGTCACGCCGCCCCACGCCGTGCCACCTCGTTCCTCACGCCGTTCTGATCTCGCGCTCCAGTTGGGTGGCGAGGGTCAGGTAGCGGGCGCGCCGGTGCACCGGGACCAGGCCGCGGATCATCAGGTACCACATCTCGGCGACCCTGCGCGGCAGCCGCCCCACCGGCTCCAGATTGCGGCCGGCGACCCGGGTGCCGACGAAGAAGCAGACCAGGGAGTGCGCGACCGCGCCGACGTCTATGTCCGGGTGCACGTCGGACTCCTTGACGGCGCCGAGGAGTTTGCGGGTGGAGAACTCCAGCCACTCGGTGAACGGGTGCCTGAGCGGCGGCCGTACGGTGACGTCCGCGGTGGCGAGGCGCAGGCCGGCGCGCGGGATCGGGCCGTCGACGGAGAGCCGGGCGATCGCGAACGTGGTACGCATCAGGGCTTCCAGCGAGGAGTAGCCGCGGCTGTCCATCTCCCTCACCAACTGGCTGGAGGTGCGGGACTGGAGCTCCATGATGGCGTGCGCCAGGTCCTCCTTGGCGGCGAAGTGGAAGTAGAGCGCCCCCTTGGTGACCTTCGCGTGTTCGACGATCTCGCTCAGGCTGGTGGATTCGTACCCGTGCCGGTCGAAGAGGTCGGCGGCGGCCGTGATGATCGTGGCACGGGTCTGCTCCGCACGTAACTGCCTCGCCATCGACTCGACGCTCCTTCACGGCTTCACGACTTCACGGCTTCAACGACGCCTCGGTTCCAAACCGACGGGGCATGCGGTTTGTTTCTTTACCCCGTGCACACGATAGCTCACCGTGCGGCAACGGGAGGCAACTGTGCGGACCTGACGGCGGACACGTGTAAGTCCCGCACGCGACCACGCGAACAGGGGTCCGCAGTGCACGAACGGACGAGATCGGAACGCACCCCTCCCTCGCGTTCGCGCCGGTTTCCGCGAGCGGCGCGGCCGACCGGGCGGCCATCGATGATCGCCACGATACGAGCCGCGCGGTTGGTTCTCAATGGCGCCCGGAAAGTCGGCAAAACGGACGATCCAGTCGGTGGCGCGCACTTCGACCGGCCCTGTGACCAACCGAGCTGAACGGTGCGGCGCCGATTCCCGTACTCAACTCGGCAGAAGCCCGTACCCGTGCCCGCCGAGGAGAAGTCCCGCATGACTCGGACGACCGCCCGCCTGAGAGTCGCGGGAGCCGCCGTCGCGGCCCCGCTCCTGCTCCTGTCGTGGGCGGCGGGGTCCGCCCGGGCGCACGGCGCGCCCACCTATCCCGTCAGCCGGGCCTACGGCTGTTCCCCCAGCGGCGGCAGCGCCGCGACGGCGGCCTGCAAGGCGGCGACCGCGGCGAGCGGGCAGAACTTCGTCGCGTGGGACGACGTGCGGGTGGCGGGGGTCGACGGCCGGGACCGGCAGGTGATTCCGGACGGCAGGCTGTGCAGCGGCAGTCTGCCGGCGTACAAGGGGCTCGACTTGGCGCGCACGGACTGGCCCGCGACGGAACTGGCCCCGGGCGCCCGGATGACGATGACGTACGCCGCGACGATCGCGCACTCCGGCACGTTCAGGCTGTATCTGACGAAGCCCGGCTACGACCCGGCGAAGCCGCTGACGTGGTCCGAACTGCCCGCGCAGCCCTTCGCGGAGATCAAGGACCCGCCGCTGACGAACGGCGCGTACCACTTCGGCGCGACCCTGCCGAGCGACCGGACGGGGCGTCAGGTGCTGTACACCGTCTGGCAGACCAGCAGCACGCCGGACACCTACTACTCGTGCTCCGACGTGGTGTTCACGGCGAAGGAGACGTCGTCGAAGGGGGCGTCGAAGAAGGGAGCCGCGAAGGACGCGGCAGCGGGCGGGCAGAAGGACGGCGGTGCGACGGCGGGCGCGAAGGCGCGGTCGAGCGGGACGCCGGATCCCGGCGCCTCGAAGAGCGGTGCCGCGCGGGCACAGCGGACGGCGGCCGCGACCCCGGTCGCCCCAACGACCGCGACCACCGCCGCCGACAGCACTCCCGTGGCCTCCGACACGGACCCCGGCTCGGGCCCGTCGGCGCCACTGGTGGCGGGCGGCGCCGCCGCGGTGCTGGTACTCACCGGCGGCGCCGCCCTGGCGTTGCGTCTGCGTCGACGCTAACGACCTTTGTAAGAAGGTCAGTTGACGAAGACGGCCGCGCCGTTGTCACTGACCGGGGCGTACTTGGCGGTGAAGTAGCCGGCGGAGGGGCAGAGGATCGAGCCGGACGACTTCGCGAACGCCTGGTTGCTGAAGGCGAGGCTGTTGTCGGTGTTGGAGCTCGTGCCGGACAGGCTGGCGGCCTGGTAGACGCAGGTGATGCTGCCCAGCAGGGTGGTCAGCTTGACCGTGGTCTGGATGTTCGCGCCGCTCGCCGAGGTGACCGCGACCGTGCCGTCCGAGTTGACCGCGGTGGTGTACGGCAGGTTGTCGACCGTGATGCTGGAGACACCGGTCACGCCGACCACGTTGCTGGTGCAGCTGCTGAAGGTCTGCGCGGTGGCCGACTCGACGGCGGTGCCGGAAGCGGCCGGGTTGCTGGTGACCGTCGCGGTGAAGGTCGAGGCGGCACAGGTGATGCCGCTGGTGCTGGTGGCGCTGGAGTAGAGCGTGGCGGTGGTGCCGCTGGCCAGCGACGCGGTGAGCGTGTCGCCGACCGCGACGGCGGTGCCGCCGGCGCTGCCCGTGGTGAGCACGGCGCCGTCGGCGGAGGCCGGAACGGTGGCCGCGACCGAGAGGGCGACGACGGTACCGGCGAGGGCGAGGAGGGATCGCGTACGCATGCGGGTTGCCTCTTTCTTAGGGGGGTCCTGCGTGGGGTGAAGTGGGGGGTTCGGGGCGCCGAATGCGGCGCCGGCCGTTGCCGGCTCGTCACGCCTTCTCCGTACGTGACGGGCCGGCAACGGCAGCCAGGCCGGACACCGGCCGGAAGCCTGGGGGGGTTAGGCCTCCGGCCGGGCCGGTCAAAGGCGTTCGGGCACGGTCCCTGGGGGGAAGCGACCGTGCCGACGCCGCTGAGCGGAGCGGTGATCGAAGAGGCCGGGAAGCGGTCGATGCCGCTCGGCGGATCCGGCGCCACGGATCCGAAGGAAACCAGGGAGAGTTGTAGACCTGATCAGCCGTCAACGTCAAGGCCGATCAAGGGAGTTGAGCATTCGATCATGGGAATGCATGGTCGGAACATAATTGACGCGAATTCAACACCCTTTTTTCACAACTGTCTTGACCCTGAAAAGTAACCGCCGGTAACTTGCGGCTTGGCTACTGCTGCGTAACGAGAAAGCCCTTGCGCCCGCCGGGAGTTGTGAGGAGGCGTGCGCGGCAGCCGCTGTCCGCGCCAGGACAACGTGCCACTGAAGCCCAACCCGCGTGACTAATGCATGGGAGCAGACATGGCCGAGTCCCCGGACGTTCCGTCCGCCGACAACACGCCTGAGAACCCGGGAAGCGGTTCTCTTTCCGCAACACCAGACACCACCGGGGAGACCGGAGGGGCACCGAGACGCGGACGGGTCCGGGCACGCCGGGCCGCCGTGATGGCCGTGCCGGCCACCCTGGGCCTCGCCGGCCTCGCGGTCCTGACCGCCCAGGGAGCGCTGGGGGTGTCGTTCTCCATCTCCGGCATGCCCTTCACGGTCACCGCCAAGTCGCTGGACGGCACCGGCTTCGAGCAGTTCGGCGCGCTCGACAGCATGGCGGACGGCAGCCCGAACGCCGGTGACACCGGCGGGCAGGTGCTGGTCGTCACCTCCGCGATCAAGAACGCGACCCTGGACAGCCTGTGCCAGAGCGTCGACCTCGGCGGTACCAACCTGCTCATCAAGGCGGGCAGCGGCTCGTCGAAGGTGCAGGCGACCAACCTGACCACCGACTCGACCGAGCTGTCGGGCGACGCGTCCTTCAACAACATCGAGATCGGCAACGACGCGAGCACGCTCACCAAGGCCGGGGTCAAGGGACCCATCGGCGTCTTCAGCCAGCAGGCCGACACCGTGCACATCGACAACCTGCGGCAGACCAACTACGCGACGACCGCCGGGGTGTTCAAGCTGCCCGGCCTGAAACTCAGCTTCAGCAGCTCGGGTTGCTGATGTCCGGCACAGACACTCCCCATGAGGGGTGGCGGCCCGCCTTCCGCGGTTGGCGGGCCCGTCGGCCGTTCGTGGGCGGGCTGCTGCTGACCCTGGGCGGCACGTGGATCCTGCTCACCGAGAAGGCCTCGCTGAAGGTCGTCATACACATCGGCATGCAGGGCCTGGTGGGCTACCTGCTGCCGGTGGTCATGGTGCTGTGCGGCCTGCTGACCCTCTTCAACCCTTCGCAGCGCCTCTTCTACTCCATCCTCGGCGTCCTGTGCTCACTGGGCTCCTGGGTCACCTCCAACCTGGGCGGTTTCTTCGTCGGCCTCGCCCTCGGGGCCGTCGGCAGCTGCATGATCTTCGGCTGGCTGCCGGACCAGGAGCCGCGGGTGAGCCGGCGCAAGCGGCGCAAGGCCGCGCGGGCTGCCGCGCAGGGGTTCGGCGAGGGTGCCGAAGCGGTCTGAATGTTCGCGAGAAGAGGCGGACCGGTGATTCCCGGTCCGCCTCTTCTCGTGTGCGCACTTGTTGTGTGCGCTCTTCTTGCGTGTGCACTTCTTGCGTGTGCCCGCCGTGCGCTGCGGGGCGCGCTCCTCCGAACAGGTGACTTGGGAACTTCTTTGCCGTTGCCGTGAGTTCATCGGGCAGCCGGACGGCGCCTGGCCGGCCGGGGTGTGTGTGACGAGTGCGGCGAAGGAGCGGCGGCTTCATGGTGTTCAAACGGCTGCTTGGGGCGATCGGGGTCGGTGGCCCTTCCGTGGACACGGTGCTGGACGGCGGTGCGGTGGCGCCCGGCGGGGTGCTGTCGGGACGGGTGTGGCTGAAGGGCGGCTCGGCGGCCGTGGACGTCGAGCACGTCGGCCTCGAACTACTCGCGCGCGTGGAGGCGGAGCACGAGGAGGGCGAGAGCGAGGGCGCGGTCGTCTTCGAGCGGTTCACCGTGGGCGGCGGCTTCCGGCTCGGTGCGGAGGAGGAGCGGGAGGTGCCGTTCAGTGTGCCGGTGCCGTGGGAGACGCCGGTCACCGAGCTGCACGGCCAGCCGCTGGGCATCGTGCTCGGGGTGCGCACGGAGGTGGGGGTGGCCGGTGCCCGGGACAAGGGCGATCTGGACCCGCTCGCCGTCGGGCCGCTGCCCGTGCAGGAAGCGGTCCTGGAGGCCCTGGGCCGGCTGGGCTTCGGCTTCCGTTCGGCGGATCTGGAGTACGGCCGGATCGGCGGCACCGGCCAGCGGTTGCCGTTCTACCAGGAGGTCGAGCTGACCCCGGCGCCGCAGTACGCGCACGCGGTCACCGAGATCGAGCTGACCTTCCTCGCCTCACCGGCGGGCCTGGAGGTGGTCCTGGAGGCGGACAAGCGCGGCGGGCTGTTCTCCGCCGGACACGACGCGCTGACCCGGTTCACGGTCCGCCACGAGGACGCCCCCGCCCTCGACTGGACCGGCGAGGTCGACGGCTGGATCCGCCAGTTGATCGCGCACCGCGAGGCCTACGGCAGCCACGCCGCGTACGGCCACGGCGGGCACCAGGACGAGCACGGGGAGCACTACGACGGGTACGGCGAGCACCACGACGGCCACCACCGCTCCGGGCCGGGCCTCGGCACGGCGGTCGCCGCGGGTGCGGCGGGCCTCGCGCTGGGCGTGGTCGGCGGAATGGTGGCGGCCGAGGTGGTCGACGAGATCGGTGACTTCTTCGAGGGGGACGAGGACTGACCCGGGGGCGGGGTCAGCTCGGGGAGGCGGTCGGCTCGCCGACCGTCCTGGGCTCCGGCTGCGCGGGGGCCGCGGCCGGCTCCGCCGCCATCTGTACCGACGTCGGCTCCACCGGCGCCGCCGCGGCCGTTTCGTCGGTCTTCATGGCCTTCGCCTCGCTCTTCAGGATGCGCATCGACTTGCCCAGGGCCCGGGCGGTGTCGGGCAGCTTCCGGGAACCGAAGAGCACGATGAAGACGATCGCGACGACCAGCAGGTGCCAGGGTTCGAGTCCGTTGCGGAGCATGACCGCCCCCTCCCTTTCTCACGTTTTTCCGTGCCGACGGAGGGCGCTGCATGCGCCCCGCCGGGCAGCGACGATTGCTACATTGCGCAACTGTACAACCCGGAGTACGGAACGCTCCCCGGCCCCGGCCGCAAGTCGCTACCGCCGGTCGTGGCGTGCCCGCACCGCCCGCAGCGCGAGGGCGTAAAGACCCAGGACGGCGGCGAGCAGCACGTGGTAGGCGGGCGGCAGCCCGGTCATGCCCAGGGCCGCGCCCAGCGGGCCGGGCGGCAGCAGCAGGCCGACGGCGGCGAGGGCGGCGGCGGCGCGGCCGACGGGCCCGGGGCGGGGGCCGCCGCGGAGCAGGAACATCACCAGGGCCTGGGTGAGCAGGTTCTCGGTGAACCAGGCGGAGTGGAAGACGGCCTGGTCGTCGAGGGCGTCGGGGCCGCGCAGGGCGAGCGCGAGGACGCCGAAGGTGGCGAGGTCGGCGATCGCGTTGAGCACCCCGAAGCCGGTGATGAACCGCAGGAAGGCACGCGGCCGCAGCACGGTCGGGCGGCGCAGCGCCGCAGCCCCTGGGCGGTCGTGGGCGAAGGCGAGCTGCGCGGCGTCGAAGCAGAGGTTCTGGGCGAGCACCTGGACCGGGAGCATCGGCAGGAAGGGGAGGAGCAGACCGGCGGCGAGCATCGCGAGGACGTTGCCGAGGTTGGAGGAGAGCGTGACCCGTAGATAGGAGGCGATGTTGGCGCTGCTGTGCCGGCCCGCGGTCACGGCGTGCCCGATCGCGCCGAGGTCCTTCGCGGCGAGCACCACGTCGGCCGTCTCGCGGGCGAGGTCCACGGCGGTGCGGGGCGCGATCCCGACGTCGGCCGCGCGCAGGGCGGGGACGTCGTTGACGCCGTCCCCGAGGAACCCGACGGTGTGCCCGGCGGCGCGCAGCCCGGCCACGATCCGGGCCTTGTCCGCGGGGGTGCAGCGGGCGACGACGCCGGCGCCGAGGTCGAGGGGATCACCGGCCACGGCCACCGGCCCCGCGGCGAGGCCGAGGTCCTGGCAGGCGCGGGCCGCGGTCGCCGGGTGGTCGCCGGTGAGGACGCGGACGGTGATGCCCAGGCCGGTGAGGGTGCGCAGGGCCTCGGCGGCGCCGGGGGCGAGGGCGTCGCGGAAGGTGACCAGGCCGCGGAAGGTGAGGCCGTGCTCGTCGGCGGTCGTGTAGGGGCGGATGCGGGCGGGTGCCTCGGCGGTGGCGACGGCGAGGACGCGCAGCCCGGCGGCGGCCTCGCGGGCGGCGAGGGCGAGGAGGCGTTCGCGTTCGGCGGGGTCCAGGTCGCAGCGGTCCAGTACGTCCTCGGCGGCACCCTTGGTGACGAGGACATGGGTGCCCAGGGTGCCGGCGACGACGGCGGTGGCGGTGCGCCGCTCGGCGTCGAAGGGGACGGCGCCGACGCCGTCGTACTCCTCCCCCACCGGCCCGGCGGCCGTGAGCAGGGCCTCGTCGAGGGCGTCGGGGGCGGGCAGTTCGGCGAGTTGCAGGCTCCACCAGGCGCCTACGGCCGCCCAGCGCAGCACCTCCGGGTCGGCGGCGCCGTCGGGCCCGAGGGCGCGTTCCACGACGGGCCGGTCCTGGGTGAGGGTGCCGGTCTTGTCGAGGCAGAGCACGTCGACCGCGCCCAGGTCGTGCAGCGCGGGCAGCCGTCGTACGACGACCTGGTGGGCGCGGGCCAGCAGCGCGGCGCCCCGGGCCAGGCAGGTGGTGACGATCACCGGGAGCATCTCGGGGGTGAGTCCGACGGCGACCGCGACCGCGAAGGGCAGGGTCTCAAGACCGCGGCCGCGCAGGGCGGCGTTGGCCATGAGGACCAGCGGCGGGGTGAGCAGCATGAACCGGATGAGCACCCAGGAGATGCCGTGCACGGACCGGTCGAAGGCGCTCGCCTCCCGCCGCCCGCCCGCGGGGCCCTGGGCGGCGGCGAACCGGGTCCGCTCCCCCGTCTCCACCACGACCGCCGTGGCGCTGCCCGAGGCGACCCCGCTGCCCTGGAAACAGAGGTAGGGCTCCTGGAACGGTCCGGTGCCGTCGGCATCGGCCGCGCCGGCGACGGGGACGGGGACGGCGGGCACGTCGACGGCCGCCTTGGCGACGGGCGCCGACTCGCCGGTCAGCACGGCCTGGTGCACGGTGAGCCCACGGGCGCGCAGCAGTCGTACGTCGGCCGGGACCAGGTCGCCCGGGCCGAGCCGGACGACGTCGCCCGGCACCAGCTCGGTGACCGGGACCTCCCGGGCCCGCGGCTCCGCGTCCGCGCCGGCGCGGCGCAGCACGGTGGCGGTGCCGGCGACGAGTTCGCGCAGGGCGGCCAGCGAGCGGTCGGCGCGGTGTTCGCCCGCGGCGCGCAGTCCGCAGCTGACCGCGACCAGCGCGAGGATCACGACGGCCGTGCCCCAGGAGGCGACGAGGGCGGAGGCCAGGCCGAGGGTGAGCAGGACGGCGGTGAAGGGGTCGCGCAGCGCACGGGCGCAGCGCAGCGGCCAGGAGGCGGTGTGCGGCAGGGGCGGGGAGTTCTCGCCGACCTCGGCGAGCCGGGCCGCGGCCTCGGCCTCGGTCAGCCCGCGCGGTCCCGTGCCCAGTCGGCGCAGCACCTGCAGCGAGGTGGCGGCCCCGCCCTCAGAGGCCACGGAGCCGTCGGGGGGTGGGCAGCTCGGCGCCGGTGGTGCGGGCGGTGAGGCGGCCGACGAGCAGGCGTACGACGTCGACGACGTCCGGGTCGTCGACCAGGTACACCTGGCGGCGGCCCTCCCGGCGGGAGCGGACGAGGCCGGCTAGCTTCAGCTTGGTGAGGTGCTGGCTGACCGCGGGCAGCGCGCCGCCGACCCGCTCGGCGAGGCCCGTGACATCGCTCTCGCCCTGGGCCAGCGCCCAGACGATGTGCAGCCGGGCGGGCGAGGCGAGCAGCCCGAAGGCCGCGGCCGCCTCCGTGAGCACGTCCGCGGTGGGGTCCTCGTAGCCGCTGCCGGGCACCGTCGCCACCTTCGTGGTCCTCCTGTCCACCGCGTCCTGTCCGCCGCGTCGAAGCGACCCGTCGCGGGCCGGAGGGACAGTTTAGGGCGCGGGAACTTATCGGCCGCCACGCAAGTTTCTACGGTGTTGTAGAAGTAAGTTTTCGGCAAGCAAGGCCTCTTACCGACCGAGGAGTGAGTGCGCATGGCCCTGTGGGACCGCATCAAGGATTCCGCGACGCAGATGCAGACCCAGCTGGTGGCGAAGAAGAACGACCTGAAGAGCGGTGCGTTCCGCGACGCGAGCATGGCGATGTGCGCGCTCGTGGCCGCCGCCGACGGCACCATCGACCCGGCCGAGCGCCAGCGGGTCGCCCAGCTCATCGCCACCAACGAGGTGCTGCAGAACTTCCCGGCGGACGACCTGCGCCGCCGCTTCGAGGAGAACCTGAACAAGCTGACCACCGACTTCGCCTTCGGCAAGGTGAGCGTGCTCCAGGAGGTCGCCAAGGCGAAGAAGAAGCCGGCCGAGGCGCGTGCCGTCATCCAGATCGGCATCGTGATCGGGGGCGCGGACGGCGACTTCGACAAGACCGAGCAGGCGGTGGTGCGCGAGGCGTGCTACACGCTGGACCTGCCGCCGCACGAGTTCGACCTCTGACCGGCGCCGTCGGGCCGGGGGCGGCGGGCCGGGGGCGGCCTCACATCCGCCGGCTCGTGGCCCAGCAGAGTGCGGTGAGGGCCATCGCCACGCCGCAGGCCGCCGTGGCCGAGCCGTCCAGGTAGGCACTGCCCAGGACCGCCACGCCCAGGGTCGCCCCCAGTTGCTGTACGGCGTTCAGCGCACCCGCCGCCGAGCCGACCTCCTGGGGGCGCAAGGGCTGCAGGGCCAGCGTGAAGAAAGCGGGGGTGAACAGGCCCGCGCCCAGGCCGACCAGGGCGAGTGCGGGCAGCAGCCAGGGGTAGGGGGCGCCGTCGGCCGTGGTGGCGTACCCGACCGCGGCGGCCGTCAGGCCCGTGAGCACGAGGGCCAGGCCGTAGGGCATCATGCCGCGCCGGGCACCGCGGCGGCCGGACAGCCAGGACGACACCGCGAGCCCGGCCGACCACGGCGTGAGGCTCAGGCCGGCCGCCAGTACGCCCTGGCCCGCCTCCAGTTGCAGCTGGAGGACGACCACGGTCATCAGGCCGTTGGTCACCGCGAAGAACGCCGTGGAGGTGGCGAGGGCGGGCGGGAAGCCGCGGTGGGTGAAGAGGGACGGTTCCAGGAGGGGCGTGCTGGTGCGGCGCTGGTGCAGGGCGAAGGCGGTCAGGGCGAGCAGGCCGAGCGCCGCCAGCGCCCAGTCGCGGGGCGGGAGTTCGGTGAGGTTCGTGCCGATCAGGGGGTAGACGAGCAGGCCCGTGCCGGTCGCCGCGAGTGCGGTGCCCGGCCAGTCGAGGGCGGGCCGGTGCGGGGCGCGGTTCTCCGGGAGCCTCGGGGACAGGGCGAGGACGGCCAGGGCCACGGGGACGTTCACCAGGAAGGCGGCCCGCCACGAGAGGCCGAACAGGTCGGCGTGGGTGAGGACACCGCCGAGGACCGGACCGCAGACGGCCGCGAGGCCCATCACCGGGCCGATGGTGCCCAGCGCCCGGGACAGCTCGTCGCCCTCGAACATCGCCTTGATCAGCCCGACGGTCTGCGGAATGATCACGGCCGCCGCCGCGCCCTGCACGGCGCGGAAGGCGATCAGCAGACCCGCTGTCGGCGCGAGTGCGCAGGCGACGGAGGCCGCGGCGAAGAACGTGACGCCGAGGACGAAGACCCGGCGGCGGCCCGCGATGTCGCCGAGCCGTCCGCCGGTGATCAGCAGGACGGCGAACGGCAGGGTGTACGCCGTGCTGAACCACTGGACGTCGGAGACGGAGCCGCCGAGGCCGGCGTGCACGGCGGGGGCGGCGACCTGGACGATCGTCGCGTCCAGGAGGTTCATCGCCTCGGCGAGGAGCAGGGCGAGGAGGGCGGGCCCGCGCCAGGGGTGCGGGGCCGGGGTGGCGGAGGTGTGCGTGGCTGCGGTTTTCATGGGGGCAGCGTGCGGGGCTCCGCGAAGGGCCCGACGGTTTCGGGCGCAAGGTCGCCGTTTTCTTCCGTCGGACCCGGTGTTCGTGACGGAATCACACGCGTTCAGCCCTGACGACCGGACGTGCCGGAGCACGTGTACCGGGATGCCGGTACCGCTCGGCCGCTGCCCCGTCCGCCCAGGGGCCGCGCCCGCGTCGCCTGGTCCTTCTCGGTGGCGACGGCGGTGGCGGAGAGGAGCGTCGCGGCGGTGAGGCTGCCCCAGAGGGCGGCCGGGCCGTGGGAGGCGAGCGTGGTGATGACCGCCGGGGAGACGGCGAGTCCGAAGCCCGTGGAGAGCTGGAAGCGGGCGAGGGCGCGTCCCAGGGCATGGGCCGGGGCGAGGGCGGTGACGAGTGCGGTGGCGCTGCCGGCGTAGATGATCTCGCCGATCGTGCAGACCACGGACACCGCGGCGACGGCCGGGGCGCTCCAGCCGTGTCCCGGTGCGGTGACCGCGAGGAAGCCGAGGTAGGAGGCGGCGACCACCACGCCGGCGAGAGCCAGCACGGTCCGCCGGGAGAAGCGGGACAGCAGGACGGTGACCGGCAGTTGCAGGGTGACCACCAGCACCGTGTTCGTCACGAAGATGGCCGCCGACCACATCGGGGAGGCGTGCAGCTGCGTCACCAGGACGAGGGGGAGCCCGACTTCGGTGACGTTGAGGCAGAAGGCGTAGACCACGTTGGCGGCCAGCAGTGCGCGCATCCGGGGTGCGGGAGCGCCGGCCCTGTCCTCGGCCGGGGCGGCGGCCGGCTGCGTGTGCAGGCGGACCGACCAGGCCAGGGCCGCCGCGGCGAGATAGGCGAGCCCGGTGACGGCGGCCAGCGCCTGCAGTGCGGTGGTGCCGCCCGCCAGGCACGCGGTGGCCAGGAGGGCGCCCGCGCCCAGGCCGGCGTTGCGCAGGGCGCGGCCCGCGGCGAGAGCGGCGTCGCGTTCGCGGCCGTGGGCGACCGTGGCCACGAGGGCCGCATGGGCGGCCGGCCACGCCTGGTTGCCGATGCCGAGGAAGAGTGCCGCCGTCGCGAACAGCGGGACGTTCCCCGCCGGGGTCACCGGCAGCAGCGCCACGCCCACCACCCGTACCAGCATCGACGCCGCCACGACCGTGCTGCGTGCGCCCCGGTCGAGCCAGCGGCCGACCGCGGGCATGCACGCCAGCCCCACGACGATGCCGGCCGTCAGGGCGATGCCGGTGGCCGGCGCGGACAGCTTCAGCACGGTCACCCCGTAGAGCAGCAGAAAGGGCCGCAGCAAGCCGGTGCCGAGCGCGTCCACGGCCAGGGCGACGGCATAGCGGGGGCCTCCGGAGGCACGGACGAGGGTGCGCGGCTGGATCCTGGTGGTGGTTGCCATGGCGTCAACGGTGCGTTCGGCCGCCGGTCCGGCCGCGCCGGTTGACGGACACCGTCAATCGACGCGGTCGCCGGCCGTGCGGCCAGCGATGATGAGGGGATGACGTTGAGGATCGACATCGGCGGCCTGCCGTCCGGGCGGCTGCGGTTCGCTGCCTCCCCGTTGGCCGAGCTGACCGCGATGCTGCACGTGCTGGCCGAACCCGGGCACCACCCGCAGCTCGCCGGCTGGGCCGGGGACGTCTGGGCCGGGCTGCGGCCGGAGCTGGCCGAACGGCTCAGGGAGGCGGAGTTCCTCTGGCGTTCCTCGCGGGCCGACTTCCTGGTCCCCGCCCGTCCGCGGCCCACCCTCGTGGAGGAGCTGGACGACGTGGACCGGATCGACGACGAGGCCTATGTGACCGCCGCGCTCATCACCACGTGCGGCAGCAACCGGGTGCACTTCGCCGCGCCGTCGCCGCTCGCCGACGCGGCGGCGCGGGAGCGGGCCCTGGACCTGGCCCAGGCCCGCGGCGCGCTCCAGGAGGCCTTCGCGGAACGGCTGCTCGCGGACCCGGCCGCCGTGCGGGCGCGGGTGCGCGACACCCTCGAACAGTGCGCCGAGGCGTTCTTCGACGCCGCCTGGACGGGCGTCGCCGTGCAGCTCGCCACCGACCTGCGCCTGAAGAACGACCTGCTGAAGCGCCAGGGCATCGGGGCGGCGCTCGCGTCGGTCTCCGGCGCCGTGGCCCTCGCGCCGGACGGCGACTGCATCGTCGTGGACAAGCTGCAGGACAGCGCGACCGCCGCACACGGCACCGGGGTCACCTTCCTCCCCAGCGTCTTCGGCCGCCCGCACCTGGTGGCGGTCTACGCGCCCGGGTGGCAGCCGGTGCTGCAGTACCCCGTGGCCGAGGCGGGTCCGCCGGAGCCGGTGTCGCTGGAAACGGTCACGCTCCGGCTGGAGGCACTCGCGCACCCGGTACGGCTGCGGCTGCTGCGCACCCTGGCCCGCGGCCCGCACACCACCGGTGAGCTGGCCCACGCCTGGGAACTCTCGCCCCCGGAGGTTTCCCGCCACCTCGCCGTCCTGCGCCGTGCCGGCCTGCTCACGACCCGGCGGCACGGCCGGTACGTCCGTTACACCCTCAGTGTGCCCGACCTGACGGCACTGGGGGCCGACCTGCTGGCGGCCGTACTGCGCTGAGCTGCCTCCACCCGGCACGCACGCCTGTCGGGGTCGTCCGCTCAGACGTCGGCCAGGAGGGGCAGCAGCTCCATGGCCGCCGTCACGTCTCCGGTGAGCGAGCGGTCCTCCATGCCTCCGGGCAGCGCCTGCGCCGCCATCCGGAAGGCCGGCACCGTCGGCTCCACCGGCGCCAGCCGCAACGCGCGTACCGCGGCCACCAGTTCGCAGGCCAGTACCACCGGGTACGCCGCCGCGGCCCGCTCCGCCTGCCGCGCCGCCTGGCCCGCGAAGCTCGCCGCCTCCTCCAGGCCGTGGGAGAGGACGGTGTGGCCCGCCGAGGCCGGGGTCGCGCTCGAACGGAGCTCTGCCAGCGCCGAGTTGGCGGTGTACTCCAGGACCATGATGCCGGAGCTGCTCGCCGGTCCCGTGGCCAGGAAGGCGGGCAGACCCGTGAGGTCGGCGCGGGTCAGGGCCTGGAGGCGGGCCGCGGAGAGCTGGGCGGTCTGGAGGAGGGCCAGGTCGAGGCCGTCCAGGGCCAGGGCGAGCGGGGCCGCGAAGAAGCCGCCGTGGTGGTAGACGTTGCCGTCGGGGGCCAGCACGGGGTTCTCCGTGGGGCAGTTGACCTCCGTCTCGACGACGTGGCGGAGCCTGTCGGCGGCTTCCAGGGCCGCGCCGTGGACCTGCGGGAAGGCGCGGAAGCCGTAGGGGTCCTGGATGCGGCGGCCGGTGGTGAGCGGGTGGTCGGGGATCGCCAGGAGGCGTCGTACCTCCGCCGCCGCCCGGGCCGGGCCGGGGTACGGGCGCAGGGCGTGCACCTCGGGGGCGTAGGCCTCCGGGGAGCCGGAGACGGCGGCCAGCGAGAGGGCGGCCACCGCGTGGGTGGCCCGCAGCAGCACGTCGAGGTCCTGGCAGGCCAGGGCGGCCCGGCCCAGGGCGAGGGCGTTGCTGCTCAGCAGGGCCAGCGAGTCGCCGGGGCGGAGGGTGACCGGGGCCGGCAGTTCGGCGTCTGGGGACGTGGTGAGCCAGGGGCGTTCGCCGATCAGGGTGAGGCCGGTCTGGGCCAGGGCGGTGAGGTCGCCGGTGCCCACACCGCCGTACTCGTTGATCGCGGGGTGCACGCCGAGCCGGAGGGCCTCGGTCAGTGCCGTGACGAACGAGGGGTGGATGCCGGAGCCGGCGGCCAGCAGCTGGTTGGCCCGGACGGCGAGCAGCGCGCGGGCCTGCCGGGCCGGCAGCAGCGGTCCGGCGCCGCCGGCGTGGCTGCGCAGCAGGCGCAGGCCGTGGCCGGCCGCGTCGGAGGGGTCGACCACGACGGAGCGGTGGGCGCCCACGCCGGTGCCGCGGCCGTACCAGTGGCCCCGTGCGGCGAGGCGGCCGGCGGTCTCATGGGCCCGGCGGACCCGGTCGAGCGCCCCGGCCGCTACCACGGGGCCGGCAACGGCGTCGGCGAGCCGGACGAGTCCGGTCAGGCCGAGGCCGTTGCCGTCGAGCACGACACGGTCCAAGGAGGGTCCAGGGAGGATCCGGGACTGGTCGGACACGGGTCAGCTGCTGAGGCCGACCTTCTTCAGCCAGGCCTGGGCGACGTCCAGCGGGTCCTTGTTGTCCGACTGCACCTGGGTGTCCAGGTCCAGCAGGGTCGCCGTGTCCAGCTTGGCGGAGACCGCGTTGAGGGCGTCGGTGGCCGTCTGGTTCAGGGCGCTCTTGTATACGAGCGGCTGGACGTTCTCGAAGCCGAAGAGGTTCTCCGTGTCCTGCAGGACGACGAACTTCTCCTTGGTGATGGTCGGGTCCGTGCTGAAGATGTCGCCGGCCTGCACCGCGTTCTTCTTCAGGGCGGCCGCGGTGAGCGGGCCGCCCGCGTCCAGCGCCTTGAAGGACTTGAACTCCAGGCCGTACACGGACTTCAGGCCGACCAGGCCCTGCTGGCGGGTCTGGAACTCCGGCGAGGCGCCGATGACCAGGTCCTTGGCGATGCTCTTGAGGTCGGCTATGGACGACTTCTCGGTGAGGTTGTACTTGGCGGCGGTGGTCGCGTTGAGCGTCACCGTGTCCTTGTCCTGCGCGTCCGCCGGGTTCAGCAGCGTCAGCTTGGAGTCCAGCTTGGCCTCGATGGCCGAGGTGGTCTCCTCGACGGTCTTCGGGGCCGCCTTGGGGTCGAGGTAGGCGAGCAGGGCGCCGTTGTACTCGGGCAGGACCGAGATCGAACCGTTCTTGAGCAGACCGTAGGTGGTTTCGCGGCTGCCGATGTTCGACTTGTAAGTGACCTTGACGCCCTTGGCCTTGAGTGCTTCGCCGTAGATGTCGGCGATCAGGATGCTCTCGGCGAAGTTGTTGGAGCCGACGACAACGGTGTCCCCGCTCGCCTTGCTGTCCGACAGCGGGTCGGACTTGCTGTCGTCGGAGGAGGAACAGCCCGCCAGCAGGGCCGTCGTCGCGGCGAGCGCGACGGCCGCCACGCCTCGGTATGTCCGGATTGACCTGCTGGGAAGGGTGTTGGAAGTCACGGTTGCCGTTCCGGGAGCTGTGGGAAGGGTGGGGGTGTTGCGAACCGCGTGGGAGATGTTGCGCACCGCGCGGCTGTTGCGAACCACTCCGGACGATCCAATCCAGCCGGTTCTCGGTGAGTCAAGTGTCTCCGGGTCACCGATTGGCTTCAATCCGTGGCCAGTTGTGGACGGAGAGCGGTCTCTTTGTAACGGATTCTTGATAAAGAGCAAGCGGAACCGAGCTTCAAGAACGCTGTAGTCTCACCGCAGTTGATATCGGTCACAGCGGTGCACGGGGCCCGCTACTCGGTGTCGTTCCGCAACAGCTCGGGGTGAAGACGCCCCCCAGACCAGACACCCTCATGAAGGAGGCCCGGTGTCCACGAACCAGGTGGACGCGCCCGTCCGGCCCGCCCAGGCGCGGGGCGGGATACGGGGTTTCGCCGACCGTTGGCCCTTCCGGCGCAAGCTCAACCTGCTGGTCGGTGTACCGCTCGCCGTGATCGCCGTACTGCTGGCGTACGTCTTCACCGACCTGCTGCAGCAGTCCTCCAGCGCGGAGGACGCGGCACAGACCGTCCGGGACAGCGCGCAGGTGGCACGCCTCGTGGACAAGGTCGAGGCGGAGCACCAGCAGGCGATCCTGCTCTCGGCGCGCTACGAGTCGGGCTTCTCCACTCCCTCGGCGGCCGCCTACCGCGCCGCCCAGGACGCGGTGAACTCCCAGGTCGAGAAGGTACGAGACACCTTCGGCGACCGGCTGCCGGGCACCGAGGCGGACGCCCTGCGGCAGGTCGAGGGCCTGTCCAGCCTGCGGGACTCCGTCGAGGAGGCCTACCTGCCGGCCGACAACATCGACCCGGCCTACACCAACGCGTCCAACGACCTGATCGACGGTCTCGGCCTGGACCGCGACGCCAACCTCGCGTCCACCTTCACCGGCAACCTGCTGGACTCGCTGCTGCGCGCGGACGCCGCCCACGGCGCCTTCGAGACCAACGTGCTCGCGGCGACCACCGGGGACACCAACGCCCTGATCGAGTTCACCAACGCGGTCGGCGCCTACGACCTCTACCAGCACCAGGCCGACCGGTTCACCCGGTTCGCCACCGAGGGGCAGGCCCGGCAGCTGGCCGACGTCGAGCACACCAAGGCCCAGAGCACCATCGCCGAGTCCTTCGCCGAGCTGCAGATCGACCCGACCAAGCTGCAGTCCGGCAACCAGGACCAGATCCGGCAGGCCGTCAAGGACGCGCTCACCGACTACCCGGCCTACCTCCAGCAGGCCACCGCCCGGCTGACCATCACCACCTCGCTCATCGGCCAGATCGCCGACCGCGCCGACGCCGCCGCCGAGTCGGCCAAGTGGCGCGCGATCTACCTCCTGAACGGTTCGGTGCTCGGATTCCTCCTGTGGTTCGCCCTCGCGGCGCTGGTCCGCCGCTCGGTGATCCGCCCGGTGCAGGCCCTGACCGGGGTCGCGCACGAGGTCGCCGAGGTGGCCGGCCGCGAGCTCGCCCGGGTCGCCGACGACGACGCCGAGGACTCCGGCCCGCCCCGGCTGCGGGACATGCCGGTCACCGCCCGCGACGAGATCGGCGACCTGGCCGCGGCCTTCAACCAGGTGCAGACCACGGCCGCGGCGCTGCTCGAACGCCAGGTGCTCAGCCGCCGCAACACCGCCGAGATGTTCGGCAACGTCGGCCGCCGCGTCAGCAACCTGACCACCCGCCAGCTCGCCTTCATCGACGCGGTGGAGCGGGCCGAGACCGACCCGGCCCTCCTGGAACGCCTCTACTCCATCGACCACATCGCCGTGCGCCTGCGCCGCAACGCCGACAGCCTGATGCTGCTGGCCGGCATCCGCGAGACCGTGCTGGCGGCGGGCCCGACCCCGGTGTCCAACGTGGTCCGGGCCGCGCTCGGCCAGATCGAGGGCTACCAGCGGGTACGGCTGTACGCCGGCACGGATGCCATGATCGAGCCGGACATCATCGGCGACCTCACGCTGATGGTGGCCGAACTCCTGGAGAACGCGGTGTCGTTCTCGCCCGCCGGCAGCCCGGTCGAGGTGACCGTCCGCTCCAGCGACGCGGGCGCGCACATCGTCATCACCGACCACGGTCTCGGCATGAGCGCCGAGCGGCTGGCCGAGGAGAACGGCCGGCTGATCCGCCGTGAGCGCCTCGACCTGGTGCCGACCAAGGTGCTCGGCCTCTTCGTGGTGGGTGCGCTGGCCCGGCGCTGGGAGATCGGCGTCGAGCTGACCCGGACCCCGGGTGGCGGTGTCACCGCCGAAGTGACGCTGCCCTCCCGCCTGCTGCTGACGATGAGCGCGATGGCGGACCCCTCCGGCACCGCGCTCGCCGCGGAACCGGCGGTACCGGCGGTACCGGCGGCGACGACCGTACCGGCGACACCGGCCATACCGGCGGCACCCGCGGCACCGGCCGAGCCGACCGGCCCGACCGCCGCCGTCGCGGTGCCGTCCTGGGCGGAGCAGGAGAGCCCGCTCCCCCGCCGGCTGCCGCGCCGCGAGGCGGCCGCCGAGCCCGCGGCGGCGCAGCCCCCGCTGATCCCGGCCGCGCGCTCCGGCGAACCCCCGGCCGACGCCGAGGACGACTCGGCCGACGGGACCCGCCCGCTGCGCCGCCGGGTACGCGGCGCGACCCTCCGTACCACCGTCGGCGCCGCCCAGAGCCTGGCCCAGGCACCGCGCACCCGCGATGCCGAGGCCGAGCGGGACGCGCTGGACGAGTTCGAGGCGGCGGTGGAGCGCGCCCGGCGCGAGAGCGACACCGGAAGCCACGAGCGGCCGCTGCCGCACATCGACCCCACGCACCCCCCGCAGGACCAGAACCACCTTCCGGAAGGAGCCGAGCAGTGAGCACGTCGACAGGTGACACCCCGACGGGCGGCGTCACGCCGACCGACCTGCAGGCGGCCGCAGCCGACTTCACCTGGCTGCTGAACCGCTTCGCCACCGAGACCGCAGGCGTGGTCGACGCGATCGCCGTGTCCTCCGACGGTCTGCTGATCGCGGTCTCGGAACTGCGTGAGCGCGCCCACTCCGAACGGCTGGCCGCGATCGTCTCCGGCATCACCAGCCTGGCCGCCGGCGCGTCCGGCAACTACGGCCTGGGCGGCCTCAACAAGGTCATCATCGACCTGGAGGGCGGCCATGTCATCGTCTCCGCGATCGGCAGCGGCGCCGTGCTCGGCGTGGTCGCCGACAAGGAGGCCAAGCTCGGCAACATCGCCTACGAGATGACGCTGTTCGCCAACCGCGCGGGTGCGGCGCTCAGTCCGCAGCTCGTCCTGGAGCTGAAGAACAGCGTCGGCGTCCCACAGACGCGCTGACCGGCACCGCCGGTCGAGTTGCCGAGAAGGCCGAGAGAGGAAGACACAGCCATGGCGGACCCGCCTCCGGGCCCGGACCCGGTCGGCCCCGCCCCCGCCGTACGGCCGTTCCTGGTCACCGCCGGCCGGGTGGCGGACAGCGCCTCCGGACCGGCGATGCCCGTCGAGACCCAGGTGGTGGCCACCACCGCCGGGCTCGCCGTGCTCGACCGGCTCTCCTTCGAGCAGCACGACATCGTCGCGGCGTGCCGGCTTCCGCAGTCGCTCGCGGAACTGGCGGCCCGGCTGCGGCTGCACCTGAACGTGGTCCGGGTGCTGGCCGAGGATCTGCGCGAGGCCGGACAGCTGACGGTGCACGTGCCCGACTTCGAGGCCACCCACGACTCGTCCGTCCTGCGCAGGGTTATCGATGGCCTGCGGGCCATCCCCGACTCCCGAGGGGTACTCCGTGACACCGACTGACTCGCTGACCCGGGGCACCGGGCGTACGGCCGTCCGGCCGCCGCTGCCGGTGAAGATGGTCATCGCGGGCGGTTTCGGCGTGGGCAAGACCACCGCCGTCGGCTCGATCTCGGAGATCGAGCCACTGACCACCGAGGCGTCGATCACCGAGGTCGCGGCGGGCGTGGACGACCTTTCGCTCACCCCGCGCAAGACCACCACGACCGTGGCGATGGACTTCGGCTGCATCACCATCGACCCGACGCTGAAGCTGTACCTGTTCGGCACGCCCGGGCAGGAACGGTTCGGCTTCATGTGGGACGACATCGTCGAAGGGGCGCTCGGCGGGCTCGTCATCGTTGACACGCGTCGCCTCGACGACTGCTATGCCGCGGTCGACTACTTCGAGCACAAGGGGATTCCGTTCGCCGTCGCGATCAACGCGTTCGACGGCCGCGTCGAGCACACGCTGGACGAGGTGCGGTGGGCGCTGGACGTCGCCGAGGGGACGCCGCTGGTCGTCTTCGACGCGCGTGAACGGGGTTCTGTGCGGGATGCGCTGCTCGTCGTGCTGGAGCTGGCGCTGGCGCGTAGTGGGGGGTAGTGCGGTGGGTGGGGAACTGCGGGCCGTATGTGGCTGGTCGCGCAGTTCCCCGCGCCCCTGAAAGAACGGGGCGTCAGCTCCGCCGTACTCCAGGAGACACCGTCAGTCGCTGTACCGCCCAGAAGATGCCCAGCGTCGCCAGGGCCATCGCCGCCACCAGGGTGGCGCCGCCCACGACCTTCTCGTAGTTCTTCTGGTAGAGGCCGTCGATGATGTAGCGGCCGAGGCCGCCCAGGCTGACGTACGCCGCGATGGTCGCCGTCGAGACGATCTGGATGGCCGCCGAGCGCAGGCCGCTGAGGATCAGCGGGAGGGCGACCGGGAGTTCGACCTGGAAGAGGACGCGTGCCTCCGGCATTCCCATGCCCCGCGCCGCGTCCACCGGGGACGGGTCGACCGAGCGCATCGCCTCGTACGTCGTGACCAGGATCGGCGGTACGGCGAGGATCACCAGCGGGATCATCACCGGCAGCATGCCGAAGCCGAGCCAGATGAACATGAGGACCAGCAGGCCGAAGCTGGGCAGCGCCCGGCCGGCCGTGGCGATCAGGGCGAGGGTGTTGCCGCCGCGCCCGTAGTGGCCCGTGATCAGACCGATGGGCAGGCCGATGACGGCCGCGTAGGCCAGCGCCTCCAGGGAGTACTGGACGTGTTCCCAGAGGCGGGTGGGGATGCCGTCGTAGCCGTGCCAGTGGGAGCTGTCGCTGAAGAAGGCGTGGACGTAGTTGAGGACGTTCACCGGGTGCTCTCCTTCGGCATCCAGGGCGTCAGCACACGGCGTACGAGGACGAGGACGGCGTCGGCCAGGATGGCCAGCACCGCTGTGGTCACCACCGAGTTCACCGCCAGTTCGGGGCGGTGGTAGATGTTCGCGTCGTTGAGCAGGTTGCCGAGGGCGCCCTGGTTGCCGATCAGCATGCCGACGCTGACGAGGGAGATGCTGGAGACGGTGGCGACGCGCAGGCCCGCGATGATCGCGGGGACCGCGATCGGCAACTGGACCTGGAAGTAACGGCGTACCGGGCCGAGGCCCATCGCGGTCGCCGCGGCCAGGGTCTCGGCCGGGACGGAGCGGACGCCGTCCACGATGGCCGGGACCAGGACCACCAGGCTGTACACCGCGAGCGGGATCATCACCGTCGTCTCGGTCTGGCCCGTGTAGTCGATGAGGACGACGAAGAAGGCCAGCGAGGGGATGGCGTACAGGATCGTGGTCACGCCCAGCACCGGCGGGTACAGCCAGCGGAAGCGCACGCAGAGCTGGGCGATGGGCAGGGACACGAGCAGACCGGCCAGGACCGGGATGAGGGCCTCGCGCAGGTGGAGGCCGATCAGCCCGAAGTAGGTGTTCTGGAGGTCGCTCGGGATGTCGAAGAAGCCGCTCATCCCCCGACCTTCGCGTCGTCGCGGCCCTCGGCGTGCGCGGTGCGGATCGCGGCGCCGATGACCTGCTGGGAGACGACACCGACGGCTCGTCCCTCGCCGTCCACGGCCACGGCCCAGCCGGTCGGCGAGAGCACGGAACCGTCGAGGGCTGCGCGCAGCGAGTCCCGGCCGGGCACGAAGGGCCGTCCGTAGGAGATCAGTTGCTCCGGGCGGACCGAGCCGGCGGTGAGGTTCCGCGGCTCGCCCCAGCCGAGCGGCCTGCCGTCCAGGTCCGTCACGAGGAGGTAGGGGGCGTCGGCGGTGCCGCGGGCGCCGAGCCGGGTGGCGTCGGCGTCGATCGCGACGATCGGCGCGGTCTGCAACTCCAGATCCGCGGACGGGAAGAAGGAGAGCCGCCGGATGCCCCGGTCGGCGCCGAGGAAGTCCTCGACGAACGCGTCCGCGGGGTCGGTGAGCAGTTCGGCGGGCGGGGCGTACTGGGCGAGGTGGCCGCCGGTGCGCATCACGGCGACCATCGTGCCGAGCTTGATCGCCTCGTCGATGTCATGGGTGACGAAGACGATGGTCTTGCCCAACTCGTCCTGGATGCGCAGGAGTTCGTCCTGGAGACCCTTGCGGACCACCGGGTCGACGGCGGAGAACGGCTCGTCCATCAGGAGCACCGGCGGGTCGGCGGCGAGCGCCCTGGCCACACCGACGCGCTGCTGCTGGCCGCCGGAGAGCTGGTACGGGTACCGCTTGGCGAGCGCCGAGTCGAGACCCACCCGCTCCATCAGCTCGGCCGCCCGGGACCGCGCCCGCTGCTTGCTCCAGCCGAGCAGCCGGGGCACGGTGGCGATGTTGTCGATGATGGTGCGGTGCTGGAAGAGACCGGCGTTCTGGATGACGTAACCCATCGACCGGCGCAGGGTGTTGACCGGCTGCGCGTGGATGTCGGCGCCGTCGAGGAGGATGCGGCCCTCGCTGGGCTCCACCATCCGGTTGATCATCCGAAGGGTCGTCGTCTTGCCGCAGCCCGAGGGGCCGACGAAGACGGTGATCGAGCGATCCGGTATCTCCAGGGAGAGCCGGTCGACGGCGACCGTACCGTCCGGGTACCGCTTGGTGACTGAATCTATCCGTATCAAAACGCCGAATACCCTTCGGGTTTGGCAGAGAGTGCCCAGTTATCGACCACGGTCGCCGTGGCGCAGGCTGTTGTGGACAGAGTTTAAACCGGAAGTGTTTCAGCACTTTGGCGGCTGACTGATCCTCTTCAGTTTGTGACCTGACCGTGGTCCGCTGTGCTCCGCCTGTGAGTTCCCTGATTCTCATTCCTCGCTCAGTGAAGCCTCAGGACCGCCCCAGACAGCGCCCCGATCGTCATGGCCATGAACGAAACGAACGCGGGAGGCGTCCGGCGCCGGTCGGTCGAGATCGTGGTGCCGGTGTACAACGAGGCACACGTCCTCGCCGGCAGCATCGGCCGTCTCCACGCATACCTCGAAGACTCCTTCCCGTTCCCGTTCCGCATCACCATCGCGGACAACGCGAGCACGGACGCCACCTGGACGGTGGCGACCGACCTGACCCTGCGCCTGCCGCACGTCCACGCACAACGGCTGGAGCAGAAGGGCCGGGGCCGCGCCCTCAAGCACGTGTGGAGCCGGTCCACCGCGGACGTCGTCGCCTACATGGACGTCGACCTGTCCACCGGGCTGGAGGGCTTCCTGCCCCTGGTCGCACCCCTCCTCTCCGGGCACAGCGACCTCGCTGTCGGCAGCCGGCTGCACCGGCAGTCGGCCGTGGTGCGCGGCCCGAAGCGGGAGTTCGTCTCGCGCTCCTACAACCTGCTCCTCAAGGCGGGCCTCGGCGCCCGCTTCTCGGACGCGCAGTGCGGCTTCAAGGCCGTGCGCACCGAGGTGTTCCGCGCCCTCGCCCCGCACATCGAGGACACCGCCTGGTTCTTCGACACCGAGCTGCTGGTGCTCGCCCAGCGCAACAGGCTCCGTGTTCACGAGGTCCCGGTCGACTGGGTCGACGACCCCGACAGCCGGGTCGACATCGTCCGCACCGCCCTCGACGACCTCAGGGGCATGGCCCGCATGCTCCGGGCCACCGTCACCGGCCGCACCCGCATCCACGCCGTACCCCGCCGCACCACCGTCCCCCAGAACGTCACGGCCCTGCCCACCGGGGCAGCCACCGCCGTCGAGCCCATGGAGTACGCGTCATGACGACCCTCGCCCCGCCGCCCACCCCGGTCCAGGACGGCCGGCACCGGGCCGCCGCCCCGCCGGTCTCCCGTGCCAGAAGGCTGTTCCTGGGCGCCCCCGAGGACCCGCGCTGGGCCCGCCCGGCCCTGTGGGCGATCCTGCTCCTGGCCACCGCCCTGTACGCCTGGAACCTCACCTCGATCACCGGCAACACCTTCTACGACGCGGCGGTCTACTCCGGCACCAAGAGCTGGAAGGCGTTCTTCTTCGGCGCCCTGGACGCCGGCAGCTTCATCACCGTCGACAAACCCCCCTTCGCCCTGTGGGTGATGGGCCTGTCCGCCCGCGTCTTCGGCTACGGCACCTGGCAGTTGACGCTGCCCATGGTCGCCGTCGGCGTCGGCTCGGTGGCCCTGCTGTACCGGCTGGTGAAGCGGGACTTCGGGGTCGTCGCGGGCACGATCGCCGCCCTCGTCCTGACCCTCACGCCGATCACCGTCGCCATCAACCGGGACACCAATCCCGACCCGGTCCTGGTCTTCCTGATGCTGCTCGGCGCGGCCGCGCTGCTGAAGGCCGTGCGCACGGGCAGGCTCATGCCACTGGTCTGGTCGGCGGTCGCGATCGGGTTCGCCTTCAACACCAAGATGATGCAGGCGTACGTGGTGCTGCCCGCGTTCTTCGTCGTCTATCTCTGGGCCACGAACCTGTCGTTGGGCCGGCGCATCCGCAACCTCGCCGTCGCCACGGTCGCGCTGGTCGTGAGCAGCGCCTGGTGGATGGTGGTCGTCGACCTGATCCCGGCCTCCTCGCGGCCCTACATCGGCGGCTCCACCGACAACACCGTGTGGGACCTGGTCATCGGCTACAACGGCTTCGGCCGGATCTTCGGGGCGAGTTCCTCGGTGGGCTCGCAGGGCAACGGCGCCAGCTTCGGCGGCAGTTCGGGCCTGTACCGGATGTTCAACGACATCATGGGCGGCCAGATCTCCTGGCTGATCCCGTTCGCCGCGATCGCCCTCGCCGGCGGCCTGGTGCTGCGCGGCCGGGCGCCGCGCACCGACGCCAGGCGGGCGGCCCTCGTGCTCTGGGGCGGCTGGTTCGTCCTGCACTTCCTGACCTTCTCCCTCGCCGAGGGCACCTTCCACCCGTACTACGTCACCGCCATGGCGCCGGGGATCGCCGCCCTGGCCGGCGCGGGCGGGGTCATGCTGTACCAGGCCTTCAAGGAGGGCCCGGTCGCCAAGTGGGGCTGGGTGCTTCCGGCGGCCGTCGCCGCCAGCACCGTGTGGGCGGTCGTGCTGCTCCAGCGGGTCTCCGGCTCCGGCACGGTCTACACGGTCGCCGAGGCGGTGGCCGCGCTGGGCGGTGCGCTGGCGGTGGCCGGCCTGCTGGCCGGACGGTTCATGCGGCGGCAGAAGCTGATCGGCCTCGCGGCGGTGGCGGCGGTCGTCGCCCTGCTGGCCGGCCCGGCCGCCTACTCCGTCTCGGCGGCCACGACCGCGAGCACCAACGGCACCAACCCGACGGCGGGGCCGAACACCGGTGGCGGCATGGGCGGCGGCGGTGGCCAGCGCCCGAGCGGCAGCGCACCGAGCGGGACCGCCCCCGGCGGTTCCGGCAGCTCCAGCGGCTCCAGCGGCTCCAGCGGGCAGTCCATGGGGCAGCCGCCGACCGGCACGGGAAGCACCGGAACCGGAACCGGAACCGACTCCAGCTCCAGCTCCAGCAGCCAGTCGGAGTCCGGCCGTACCGCCGGAGGCATGGGCGGTGGCACCCAGGTCAGCTCCGCGATGATCACGTATCTCGAGAAGCACCAGGACGGCGCCACCTGGCTGGTCGCGGTGGCCACCGACCAGACCGCGTCCTCGATCATCCTGGAGTCCGGTCAGCCCGTCATCTCCATGGGCGGCTGGTCCGGCAGCGACGACGCGATGACCCTCGCCAAGCTCAAGAGCCTGGTGAAGGCCGGCAAGCTGCACTACATCGTGGTCAGCAGCGACGGCGGCCAGGGCACGAACTCGGAGATCGCGACCTGGGTGAAGAAGCACGGCACGGCGGTGAGCGCGTACAGCGGCCTGTACCGCCTGGACGCCTCCGACGTGGGGTGACCCTCTCCCCCGGAACGGGCGGGCCGCCGGTGTTCCCCACCGGCGGCCCGCCCGTTCCGGCTTTGTATCGAGATATCGTGGTGTGTCGGAGTGATCGACGGGAACGGTGGCACATGGCGACGACGGCGGAACTGGATCCGGACGGCCTGATCGAGGCGTTCAAGGCCCTCGGCAACCCGGCCCGGCTGCAGATCATGCAGTGGCTGAAGGATCCCGACCTGCACTTCGACGCGTACGAGCCGATCGCGGACCGCCGGTCGGTCGGGGTGTGCGTCATGCACATCCAGGCCAAGTCCGGACTCTCCCAGTCGACGGTCTCCAGCTACATGAGCACCCTCGAACGGGCCGGACTCGTGCGCCCCACCAGGGTGGGCAAGTTCACCCACTACCGACGCGACGAGGAGCGGCTGGCACAACTGGCGGAGACGATCGGCACCACCCTCTGACCGGCACCACGGGTCTGATCAGCACCACAGGTCTGATCAGCACGACGCATTGACGCATCGCAATATGTCGATACGATCTCCCCATGTCGACCTCCGACGCTGCCGACGCCGCGCCCACCGCCCTGATCGTGCACGCTCACCCCGAGCCCCGCTCGTTCAACACCGCACAGATGACCACCGCCGCCCGGGTCCTGCGCGAGGCCGGGTACCGGGTCGACGTCCTCGACCTCTACGCCGACGGCTGGGCCCCGGTCCTCGGCCGCGAGGAGTTCGCACCGGTGGACGGTCCGTTCAAGCCGCAGGCCGAGCAGCTGCGGGCAGTCGCGGAGGGGACGCTCGACACGGCCGTCCGGGCCCATCTCGACCGGCTGCTCGCCGCCGACCTGCTCGTGCTGTCGTTCCCGCTGTGGTGGTTCTCGCTGCCCGCCGTCCTCAAGGGCTGGATAGACAGGGTCTTCGTGATGGGCGGGGTCTTCGGCGGGGAGCACGGGCTCTTCGACGACGGGGCCCTCGCCGGAAAGCGCGCGGTACTGCTGCTGACGACCGGCGGGTCCCGGGAGGCGTTCCGGCCCGGCGGCGCCTTCGGCTCGCTGGACGACTTCCTGTTCCACATCCACCGCGGGATGCTGGAGTTCGTCGGCTTCCAGGTCCTGGCTCCGGTGGTCACCCACGCACCGGCCCGCATGACCGACCAGGAGCGGACGGCGGCCCTGGACGCGGTCGTCGAGTCCGTCACGCGCATCGCGGCGGACCTCCCCTCCCCCGTCCGCTGAACCGCCGGGGCGCCTCAGGCGGCCGCCGACGGCTCCTGCGCCACCGGGAAGCCCGCCGTCCGCAGCACCTGCCGCCCGGCGTCCACGGCGAACACATCGCAGCCGGGGCGCGCGGCCGCCCACCCGACGCCCTCGGCGCCCATCGCGAAGGCGGCCGTGGCCACGGAGTCCGCCTCGGTCAGCGAGGGGGCGACGACCGTCAGGCTGAGCAGGCCGGTCGCCGGGCGCCCGGTGCGGCCGTCGATGATGTGGTCGCCGCGCTCGTAGCGGGCGGAGGTGGCGACCGCCCCGTCGGTGAGTTCGAGGACCGTGCACAGCCGGTCGGCGTGTTCGGGGTGCCGTACCCCCACCCGCCAGGGCCCGCCGGCGGCGACCACGTCACCGCCGGCGTTCAGCACGAACCGGCGCGCGCCGGCCGCGGACAGCAGGCCCGCCGCCCGCTGCACCGACCAGCCCTTGACCACCGCGCACGGGTCGAGGCCCCGCCCCGGCAGCCGTACGTCGAACGCGCCCCCGGTCGCCAGCCGGTACTCCTCGCACAGCGCGAGCACCTCGGCCAGGTCCGGGCTCACCTCGGACGCGGCGATCTCCCCGCGGTCGAGCCGGCAGACCTCGCTGTCCGGCCGGAAGGGGCTGAACCGCCGGTCGACCGCGCGCAGCCAGGCGAACACGGCGTCCGCGGCCTCGTCGAAGTCTCCCTCGTCGTCCGTCCGCAGGGACACGGGGAAGCCCATGACGTGTTCGACCCGCCGCATGTCCTCAGCCCTTCGCGTCGATCGCGGCCTGGAGGGACTCCTTGTAGGCGTCGCTGGTGATCGTCGCCCCGGACACGGTGTCCACGTCCGCGCTCTGTGCCTTCAGTGTCTCCGACACCAGCACCGGCACGGCGGCCGCCGTCTGCGGATGGTTCGGCTGCTGGAGCATCGTCACCACGGAGATCCTGTCCCCGGAGAAGGTCACCTGGACCTGCACGGGGCCCTTGTCCGTGGTGACGGTGGTGCCCTTGACGACCGTCCCGGCCGTCCCGGCCGCGCCCGAAGCCGTGGTCGAGGTCGCCGACGGCGCGGGGGCGGGCTCGGCGGCGGAGGACGTCGTACCGCCGATGGACGGCTGGTAGCGCCAGACGGGGATCAGGCCCGCGATGCTCAGGACGACGACAGGTATGGCTCGCTTCACGGTGTCTCTCTCATCCCGCCAGGCTGAAACGCTCGAAGTGGATCTGCGGCCCGGGCACGCCCAGGTCCCCCAGGGTGCGCAGGACCGCGTTCATCATCGGCGGTGGCCCGCACAGGAAGACGTCCCGGTCGGCGATGTCCGGCACCAGCCGGGCCAGTTCGCGCGGGGCCAGCTTGTCGGGCACGGGCGGGCCGGTGACCAGGTGGAGTTCGGCGCCCTTGGCGACGGCGAGGTCGCGGAGCTCGTCGTAGAGGACGGCGTCCCGGTCGGTGCCCACGCGGTAGATGACGACCGCGTGGCCGTCGAGGTCCTCCAGGAGCGCGCGGATGGGGGTGACGCCGACGCCGCCCGCGATGAGCAGGGACTCCGGCTTCTGCCGGTGCAGGGTGGTGAAGGCGCCGTAGGGGCCCTCGGCGAAGACGCGGGTGCCGACCTTGAGGTGGCGCAGGCCCGCGCTGCCGGCGCCCGCCGCCTTGGCGGTCAGGCGCAGGGTGCGGCCGTCGGGGGCGGCGGAGAGGGAGAAGGGGTTGGCCTGCCACCAGCGGTCCCGGGTGAGGAACCGCCACAGGAAGAACTGCCCGGCCCGGGCGCCCAGCCGGTCGAGGTCGCGGCCGGTGACGTACACCGAGACGACGTTGTCCGACTCGGGGACGACGGCGGAGACCCGGAACTGGTGCCGGTGGTTGCGCCACAGCGGCAGGACCAGGCGGCCCAGGGCCACCGCGCCGAGCGCCACGCCCCACACCGCGTACCAGTACGTCTTCGCGGCGGACGACGCGGTGAAGGTGGTACCGACCGCGACCTGGTGGCTGAAGGCGAGCACCACGGCCACGTAGGTGTACAGGTGGATGAAGTGCCAGGTCTCGTAGGCGAGCCGGCGGCGGGCGTAGCGGGCCGAGACGGCGCCGACCACGAGGATGATGCCGAGCGCGACCACGGCCCTGAGCACGCCTTCCGTGGTCTCCGCGAGGTCGACCAGCTCGCCGACCGGCCCGACGCCCGCGCCGTCGGCGTAGCCGAAGCTGATGAAGACGGCGTGCGCGAGGAGCGTCCACAGCAGGGCGAAGCCGGTCCAGCGGTGCCAGGAGGTCAGCCGGTCCATGCCGATCCGGCGGTCCAGCCAGGGCAGCCGGGCCACCAGCACCAGCTGGAAGGCCATGACGAGGGCGCCGTACAGGCCGAAGAAGCGGCCGATGACGATCAGGGCGTTGGAGGCGAAGCCCGCCTGGGCGAAGAAGTAGGCGACCACGGCCGCGTTCGCGGCGAGCACGGCGTACAGGCCCGTGCGGGCCACCACCCTGGGGCGTATCGCCGTGGGGGGCGCAGGGGGTGATTGGACGGTCGTCACGGGTCGGCAGCTCCTTGATCGGGTCCTGGGAGTCGAGCTTCACCCGTGGCTGCTGTCGTTTTCCTGTCGGACTACTTACAACTGCTTATCGATGTCTTTTCTGTGTGAGCGCGGGTCTGGCGTCCGTGAGCGGGTGCCGCAGTATGAGCGGGTGGAAAAAGTACGACTCCTCGTCGTGGACGACGACCCGCCGATCGCCGACCTGGTCGCGACGGTCGCGCGGTACGAGGGCTGGGACGCGGTCACCGCGTATTCGGGTGAGGACGCGCTGGCGCGGGCCGCCGAGTTCCGGCCGGACATCGTCGTGCTCGACCTGATGCTGCCCGACCTCGACGGCTTCGGCGTCCTCGACCGGCTGCGGCACTCCGGGACGATGGTGCCGGTGGTGTTCCTCACGGCCCGCGACGGGGTCGCCGACCGGGTCGCGGGGCTGACCCGGGGCGGGGACGACTACCTGGTCAAGCCGTTCGCGGTGGAGGAGCTGATGGCCCGGCTGCGCACGGTGCTGCGGCGCAGTGCGGGGCCCGGCTTCCAGCGCTCGGTGCTGCGGGTCGCCGACCTGACGATGGACGAGGACACCCGCGAGGTCCGCCGCGCCGACCGGATGCTCTCCCTCACCCCCACCGAGTTCGAGGTGCTGCGCTACCTCATGCGCAAGTCGCCGACCGTACTGACCAAGGCGCAGATCCTCGACCACGTGTGGGAGTACGGCTTCGGCGGCCGCTCCAACGTCGTCGAGCTGGTGGTCAGCCGGCTGCGCCGCAAGATGGACGAGGCCGGCGGGGAGCCGCTGATCCACACCGTGCGCGGCTTCGGGTACGTCATACGGCAGCAGGCGGCGGAGTGATCGCCCGGCTGCGGACCGGCCTGCTCCGGATCGGCCGGCTGCGGCGCTCGTACCGGGCCATGCGGCTGGGCACCCGGCTGGCGCTGGGGCTCGGGGCGCTGGCGCTGGTGGTGTTCGCGGTCGTCGGCACGTCGCTGACGATGTACATGCGGGACTACCTGTCGGCCCAGCTGGACGACCAGCTCGGGCTGGCCCAGGTCGCCCAGTCCAAGAGCATCGCGCAGAACGGCACTCTCCAGGGCAAGAAGTACTACCACTGGTACTACGCCGTGTACGACGTCTCGCACGGCAGCCCGGTGCTGCGCAAGCCCGAGGAGAGCAGCGACCTGCCCGCGGACATCGCCCCGCTCACCTCGGTGGCGAAGGCCCAGCTCGCCGCGGGGACCGAGGTGCTGCGCACCGAGGACCTGACCGGCGAGGGCGAGTACCGGCTGCGCGGCTGCGAGGTGGAGCCGGGGGTGGTGCTGGTCAGCGGGGCACCGACGGGCAGCATCGACGCCACGGTACGGCAGCTGGTCACCGTCCAGGTGGTCGCGTTCGGGCTGGCGCTGCTGGCGCTGGTGGTGTTCGGCCGCCGGCTGCTGCGGCACGGTCTCGAACCGCTGAGCCACATGGCGCACACGGCGCACGGCATCGCCTCGCACAACCTGACGGAGTCGGCGGCCCGGCTGCCGCTGCGCGCGGCGAAGCGGGGCGGCGGCCCCGAGGTCGAGGAGCTGCGCACCGCGTTCAACACGATGCTGGAGCACATCGACGACTCGCTGGCCGTGCGTGCCGAGGCCGAGCAGCGGCTGCGCCGCTTCGTCGCGGACGCCTCGCACGAGCTGCGCACCCCGCTGATGTCGGTACGCGGCTACGCCGACCTCTTCCAGTACGCCGCCGCCAACGAGCCCGGGGAACGCGACAGACACCTGGCCCGGCTGCGCGCGGAGGCCGCCCGGATGGGCGTCCTCCTCGACGACCTGCTGCTCCTCGCCCGGCTCGACGCGGCCGAGGTGGAGACCCCGCTGCGGCTGGAGGACACCGACCTGGCGGAGCTGGTCCGGGAGGCCGCCGACGCCTTCCGCGCGGCCCACACCGACCACCCCCTGACGGTCACGGCCGGCCCGGACCCGGTCCCGCTCCGTCTCGACCCTGTCCGCATCCGTCAGGTCCTGGACAACCTCCTCACCAACGCGGCCGTCCACACGCCCACCGGCACCCCGGTCTCCGTCGCGGTCGCCGTCACCGCCGGCTCGGCGTCGGTGAGCGTCACCGACCACGGCCCCGGCATCCCGGCCGGCGACCGCGCCCGGGTCTTCGACCGCTTCTACCGGGTCGACAAGGCCCGCAGCCGGGACCGCGGTGGCAGCGGGCTCGGCCTGTCGGTGGCCCGGGCACTGGTGGAGGCGCACGGCGGGACCATCGGACTGGCCGACGGCACCGCGGGCAGCACGGTGTTCACCTTGTCCCTGCCGAGGAAACCTGCGGGTTCGGCAGCGCCCCGAAGGGGCACGAGGAACGGCGCGACGAGCCACGGCGGCGCCGCAGCCGACTGACGGCCCGTCCGGCGGAGCGCTCAGCCCCCCGCCTCCTCCACGGAGCTGAACCCGCCCTGCCGGCGGTGCGGGCGCGCCGCCAGCACCGCGACGTCGTCCTCGGCGTGCCGGGCGTCGAGGCGGGTGAGGATGGACTCCAGCAGGCCGTCGACGTCGACGGCGGGGGTGAAGTGCAGTTCGGCGAGGCGGTGCAGGGAGCGGTCGATGTCCTCGCCCCGGCGTTCCACCAGACCGTCCGTGAAGAGCACCAGCGCCTCGTCGGGTTCGAGCCGGTGGGTGGCCGACTCGTAGCCGCCGAAGCCGGTGCCCAGCGGCGGGCCGACGGGGACCTGCAGGAGTGCGGTGCTGCCTCTCCCGGTGATCAGCGCGGGCGGCAGGTGGCCGGCGCTGGCCAGGGTGACCTGTCCGCGGCTGGGGTCGACGCGTACCAGCAGGCAGGTGGCGGGTCTCCGGTCCGCCTCGGTGGCGGCGATGTCGTCCAGTTGGCGCAGCACCCGGTGCGGCGGCAGCTCGGAGGAGGCGATGTAGCGCAGGGAGGACCGGTACGCGTTCATGTCGACGGCGGCCTCCAGGCCGTGCCCCATCACGTCGCCGACGACGAGCAGCGTGCGCCCGAAGTGCAGTCGTACGGTCTCGCACCAGTCGCCGCCGACCAGCACCCGGCCGCCGGCCGGGAGGTAGCGGATCGACACGTCCAGGTTCGGGTGCGGCCGGCCCGGCTCGGAGAGCAGGGCGCGTTGCAGGTCGGCGGCGGTGCGGTTGACCTGGTCGTACTCGCGGGCGTGCCGGATGTGGGAGGCGGCGCGTTCGGCGAGGAGGGCGAGCAGTTCGGCCTCCGCACGGGCGAACGCCGCCCCGTCGCGGGCGCAGACCAGGACGCCGTACTGGTCGCAGCCGCTGGTCAGGGGCGCGCACAGGGCCGGACGGGAGTGGCTGCCGACCGGGCGGAACAGCCACGGGTCCACCCAGTTGTCGGCCGCCGGGGTGCCCGCGTCCCGGGCGACCGCGGTGGCCCAGCGGGCGTCGGGCAGCAGATCGGCGTCGCCGGTGATCGACTCGTAGCCGGAGACGGTGTCGCCGACCCGCCGCATCACGGCCGCGCAGCCGCCGCCCAGCTGTACCGCCGCCCGGGTCAGTTCCGTACAGGTGGTGGACTCGTCCAGGCTGCTTCCGATGCCGGCCGCGGCCGTGCGCAACGCCCTGAACGGCGCGGCGAGCCCGTCCGGTCCGCCCGGGCCGTCGGCGGACGCGGGTCCTCTGCGGGACTGGAACCATCGCGCGACACCCGACACCCTCACAGAATCTCAAACTGCGCCGGTCCGGGCACCAGCCGCCTGCGGGCACGGGATGTCAGACCCCGTCCGGCGGCCACGCGGCGGCCAGGTCCAGCAGGCCGGGACAGCGCGCGTCGAGGTCGTCGACGCGGACCTGGCCGCGGCGCTCCGGTCCGTACGTACTGGCGCTGCCGGGTGACGCCCGCCTCGCGCAGGGCCCTGAAGTGGGGGGCGGTTACGTCCGGCGGGCCTGCTGCCGGTGTCGGCCGGCCGGCTCGGCGACGCCGTCGGACCGGCCGACGGCACCAGTGTCTGCGCGGCGGTCCTGACGGGCCCGGCCGTCGCGGGCGGCCCGGTGGTGCTCCTCGCCACCCGCCGCCGGGCCCACGGGCCCGTCCGGTGACGGGCCCGGCCGGACTCAGCTCTCGTCGGCGGTCAGCCGCAGCGAGATCGAGTTGATGCAGTACCGCTGGTCGGTCGGGGTCGCATACCCCTCACCCTCGAACACGTGCCCGAGGTGCGAGCCGCAGCGCGCGCAGCGCACCTCGGTGCGGACCATCCCGTGGGTACGGTCCTCGATCAGCTCGACCGCGTCGGTGTCCTTCGGGTCGTAGAAGCTCGGCCACCCGCAGTGGGACTCGAACTTCGTGCCGGAGGTGAACAGTTCGGCACCACAGGCGCGACAGGAGTACACGCCCTTGGTCTTGGTGTCGGTGTACTCACCCCTGAAGGCCGGCTCGGTCGCCGCCTGACGCAGCACGGCGTACTCGGCCGGCGACAGCTCCGCCCGCCACTGCTCGTCCGGCTTCTCGACGTCGTACGACATGACTCTCAGCCCCTCACTTCGCCAGGCGTTCCAGGATCTTCGGGCCCAGGTCGGTCACATCTCCCGCGCCCATGGTGAGAACCAGATCACCGGGCTTCGTCATTCCCGCGACCACGGCGGGGACCTCGTCCTTGTCGTGCACGGCCGTGACGTCGGCCCCGGCCGCCCGCGCCGCCTCGATGATCAGCTCGCTGGTGACCCCGGGGATCGGGTCCTCGCGGGCCGGGTAGATGTCGAGGACGACCGACGCGTCCGCGAGGGCCAGCGCGTCGCCCATCTCCTTGCCCAGCTCCTGGGTCCGGGAGAAGAGGTGCGGCTGGAAGACGACCAGGATCCGGGCGTCCCCGCCCGCGGCGCGCATGGCCTCCAGGTCGGCCGTCATCTCGGTCGGGTGGTGGGCGTAGGAGTCGATGACCTGGACCCCGGCCGCCTCGCCCTTCAGCTGGAGGCGCCGCTTCACGCCCGTGTACGCGGCGAGTGCGGGCGCCAGCTCGGCGGCCGGCACCCCGAGAGCCGCACCGGCGGCCAGCGCGGCGACGGCGTTGTGCGCGTAGTGCCGGCCGGGCACGGACACCGTGAACGTCAGCTCGGCCCCGTCCATCGCGACGGTGACCTCGCTCTTCAGGCCCTGCGGTACGACGGACAGCACCCGGACGTCGGCGTCCGCGGCCTCGCCGTACGTCACCGTCCGGACCTTCCCGGCCACCCGCCGGGTCAGCTCGCGCGCCCCCTCGTGGTCGGCGTTGACCACCAGCGTGCCGCCGGGCACGATCCGGCCGGCGAAGGTCTCGAAGGACTCGTAGATCTCGTCCATCGAGGCGTAGTTGGCGTGGTGGTCCAGCTCCACGTTGAGGACGATGGCGACCTCGGGCGCGTACTTGTGGAAGCTGCGGTCCGATTCGTCCGCCTCGGCGACGAAGATCTCGCCCTCGCCGTGCAGGGCGTTGGAGCCGGGCGCGTCGAGGTCGCCGCCGATGGCGTACGAGGGGGTGCGGCCCAGCGCGGTCAGGGACACCGCGAGCATCGACGTGGTGGTGGTCTTGCCGTGGGTGCCGGCCACCGCGATCGGACGCAGGCCGTCCATCAGCGCGGCGAGGGCGTCCGAACGGTGCACCACCGGGACGCCCAGCTCGGCCGCGCGGGCCAGCTCCGGGTTGTCCTTCCGGATCGCCGACGACACGACGACACAGCTGGCGTCGTCGGCGAGGTGCCCGGCCGCGTGCCCGATGTGCACGGTGACGCCGAGCGCCCGCAGCGCCTCGGCGGTCTCCGACTCCTTGGCGTCGCTTCCGGCCACCGCGGCCCCGCGCTGGGCGAGGATCTTGGCGATCCCCGACATCCCGGCGCCGCCGATCCCGATGAAGTGCGGACGCTCCATGGCGGAAGGAAGGCCGGGTGCCATGTGTTTCTCCCAGAGACGGTGACGTGCGAAAGCAGCCCTAGCCTATGTGCTGCCCCACGGGTCACTTCGCAAGGGACGCAGGGACACCCACCTGGGGGCACGGGGCCGTATCGATATGCGGCTGCCGCCGCGTGGGCGCGGCCAGCCCCCACACACCCGCACCCGCCGACGCACCGCCCCCTACGACGCCTACGCCTTGCTGTGCGAGAACAGCTTCAGCACCGGCACCCCCACCTTGTGCCGCGCCCGCGACGCCCAGTCCCGGTGGAAGAACTCCTCCACGTAGTGCGGATCGGTCAGCACGATCACCTCGTCCGCGCCCACTTCTTCCACCAGCTTCCGCAGCGCGTCCAGCGGGTGGTCCTCGACCATCCGACCCTCCGCGGTGCTCCCCGCCGCCCGCAGGGCCGTCAGGGACACGTCCAGCGCCTGCTCCGCGGGACCCTTCGCCGCGTCCCCCTCCGGCGTCTCCCGCTCGCGCGCGGCCTCGTCGAGTTCGCCGAGTGCGATGTCGTCGATGGCCCGCAGCAGGCGGTCCGCCTGGTCGCCGCGCGGCTGGAGCAGTACGTGGAAGGCGACCTGCTCGTCCCCGTGCAAGGTGGTGACGAACTCCACGTCGGCGGACGTCAGGGCCTTCTCGATCATCAGAACGCTTGTGAACACCAGGCGCCTCTTCTCCCTAGAGGGTCGCTCGACCCTCTGTCCTCCGTGGGGCCGGCACCCCTGCGGAAACCATCCTGCCCCGCGATCGCACGGGTACTGCCGGATTCAGTTTGCCCGCCGGAAGCTAAGCGGAACGGAATATTCCGCTGATTTCAGGACCGGCGGTAGCGACCGAACAGGAATCCGGCCTCTTCCAGGAGGGACACTAGTTCGAAGCGTCGGGGTACGGCGACACCGGGCCCCCCGGCGATCCGCTGCGCGTTCCCCGCCGTGAGCATCGGGGAGACCGTCAGGCACAGCTCGTCGAGGACACCGGCGGCGACGAACTGGCCGAGCAGCCGGGGGCCGCCCTCGGTGAGCAGCCGGGTGTGGCCGAGACCGGCCAGGGCCCGGACCGCGCGGTCGGGGTCGACACCTGCGCCGTCACCGGCGACCACCACGCGGGCACCGGCCTGCTCCGCCGCGGCGACGCGGTCGGGGGCGGCGGCCGCGCCGGTGAGGACCAGCGTGGGCACGAGCGGCGAGGTGAACAGCGGGAGCGAGAAGTCGAGGTCGAGGCTCGCGCTGACGACGGCGACCGCGGCGACCACGGCCTGGCCCGCCGCGGCCCGGGCGGCCGCGAACTCCGCCCGCTCGCGTACCGGCCGGTACCCCTCCTGGCGTACCGTTTCCGCGCCCACGACGACGACATCCGCGAGCCCTCGCAGGGTGCCGAAGATCCGCATGTCGGCCGCACCGGAGATGGGCTGCGACCGCCCGTCGTGCTGCCCGGCCCCGTCGAGCGTGGACACCATGTTGGCCCGCAGCCAGGCCGCCCGCCCGGCGGACTCGGGGTAGGCGTAGGCCAGGGCCAGCTCGGCGGGACTCCACTCCCCCGCCGCCCCCTCGCGCTCCTGTCCGGCCGCACCGCCGGAGGCCTGGGCTGTTGTTCGTTCGGTCACAGGGAACAGGCGTCGCATGCCGTGCAGTGTGGCACGGCGACCACGCGGGTCCGACGAGGTCCGCCGCAGTTCGGCAGCGCCCCGAAGGAGCGCGGGGAACTGCGCGACCGGCCACGACGGCTCCGCGGTCGACACACCGCACATCGCGGCGCTGACAGCGGAGCGCTTAGCATGGGTAACCGTGTCGTCTTCTCCCGCCGCATCCGAGGTCAGCCCCATAGCCGACGCGGCCCCGCTGTCGCTGTGCGCCCGTTCGCCGCACGTCCCCGCGGACCGGCTGGTCGCCGAGATGGTGCCGCCGCCCCGCTTCGACTCGGTCCGCTTCGCGACCTACATCCCGGACCCGAACCAGCCGAGCCAGACCGAGGCCGTACGGGTCCTGGAAGGCTTCGCCGGCGGTCTCGGCGGGGCGCACGCGGTGGCCGGCGGCAGGCGCGGACTCTTCGGCTTCGGGCGGGCGAAGGCCCCCAAGGCACCGGCCGGGCCCCGCGGGGTCTACCTCGACGGCGGCTACGGCGTCGGCAAGACCCACCTGCTCGCCTCCCTCTGGCACGCCACCCCCGCCGAGCCCGCGCTGAAGGCGTTCGGCACCTTCGTGGAGCTGACCAACCTGGTCGGCGCCCTCGGCTTCCAGCAGACCGTGCAGACCCTCTCCGGCCACCGCCTGCTGTGCATCGACGAGTTCGAGCTGGACGACCCCGGCGACACGGTCCTGGTGTCGACGCTGCTGGGCCGCCTGGTGGACGCGGGTGTCGCGCTCGCCGCCACCTCCAACACCCTGCCGGGCAAGCTCGGCGAGGGCCGGTTCGCCGCCGCCGACTTCCTGCGCGAGATCCAGGGCCTGTCGGCCCACTTCCGCGCCCTGCGCATCGACGGCGAGGACTACCGCCACCGGGGCCTGCCCGAGGCGCCGGCCCCGTTCTCCGAGGAGCAGGTGACCAAGGCGGCGTACGCCACCCCGGGCGCCTCGCTCGACGACTTCCCGGGCCTCCTGGACCACCTGGCCAAGGTGCACCCCAGCCGGTACGGCGCGCTCACCGACGACCTGAGCGCCGTCTGCCTGACGGACGTGCAGCCGGTGCCCGACCAGTCGACCGCACTGCGGCTCGTGGTCCTCGCGGACCGGCTCTACGACCGCGAGGTACCGGTCCTGGCCTCCGGACTGCCCTTCGACCGGCTGTTCAGCGAGGAGATGCTGAACGGCGGCTACCGCAAGAAGTACTTCCGCGCGATATCCCGGCTCACCGCCCTGGCCAGGGACGCCAAGGGGCTCGTCGCTCCCGGGTAAACCCTGCGCACCGCACTATGTGATCAAGCTCCACAGGTCAAGAGCCTGATCAGGCCACGGCACCGGCACTTTCCACGCTCTCTTCGGCTCGCAACACCGAGTTAACCCTGCAAACAACTTTGCAGGGTTAACGTGTTTCTTGACCAACCATTGACCTGTGCTTGGTGCACACAAGAGGCGTGAACTGCCGCGAGGGGGGCTCATGTTCCGAGGTACGACGGCCCGGACCGTGCTCTCGCTCCTGACCGCCACCCTGCTCGCCGTCCAGTTCTTCGCGCCTGCGGCAACCTTCGCAGCCGCGCACACCCTCGGTCATGTCGAGGCCAAAGCCCAGCCCGGGCCGCAGTCCTCGGTGAAGGCCGTGCGCGCCGGCTCGCACACCCTCCGCGACCTCCACGGCCTCTGCGGTGAGCCGCCCGGCCCGCCGCGGAACGCCGACCGCCATCGCAGCGCCACCGCGTGCTGCGCGGACGACCGTCCGCCCAGCACGCGGCACACCGAGGCCATACGCACCTCGGTGCCTCCCACAGCCGGGCACCACCGCACGTCGAGAGCGTCGAGAGCCCACTCACCGGCCGCGCTGCAGGTCTTCCGCTGCTGACGGGACGGGCTCTGCCCCGGCGCCATGCCGCCGCACCATCCCGCACCACACCCCCCACAACCGTCGTGCAAGCCCGACGCGCCGCTGTAGCGCGCCAGGAGGAGTCCACACACCATGCAGCCCCTCATCGACAACGCCCGTACGTTCGGACAGCGCCCTGAGGAGTTCGCCGGACTGGCCGAAGGCCAGTCCCCGCAGGTGCTCTTCATCACCTGCTCCGATTCCCGGGTCGTCCCGGCCCTGATCACCGGCGCCCGCCCGGGCGAGCTCTTCGAGCTGCGCACCGCGGGCAACATCGTCCCGCCGTACGCCTCGGTCCACCCCACCAGCGAGGCGGCCACCATCGAGTACGCCGTGGAGGTGCTCGGCGTCCGCGACATCGTCGTCTGCGGGCACTCGCACTGCGGTGCCGTCGGCGCGCTGGTGCGCGGCGACGACCTGACCGCCGTACCCGCCGTACGGGACTGGCTGGCCAGCGCCGAGCCGCGCCCGAGCGGGGCGGCCGAGGACCCGGCCGTCGCCGAGGGCGTGCAGAACCACGTGCTCGCCCAGCTGCTGCGGCTGCGCTCGTACCCCTGCATCGACAAGAAGCTGAGCACGGGCGGACTGACCCTGCGCGGCTGGTACTACGAGGTCCACACCGGTGCCGTGCGCGAACACCGCGCCGGCACCGACACCTTCGAGGCCCTGTGAGCACCGCGATGACCAAGTTCCCTTACATACGCCAGGACTTCGCCGCCTCTCTCGTCGTCTTCCTGGTCGCGCTCCCGCTCTGCGTGGGCGTGGCCGTCGCCTCCGGTGTCCCGGCCGAACTCGGCCTGGTCACCGGCATCGTGGGCGGTCTCGTCACCGGGATGCTGCGGGGCAGCAGCCTTCAGGTGTCGGGGCCGGCCGCCGGCCTGACCGTGCTCGTCTTCGAGGCGGTGCGGGAGTTCGGGCTGCCGTTGCTCGGGGTGATCGTGCTGGTCACCGGCCTCCTCCAGATCGCCATGGGCGTGCTGCGGCTGGGGCGCTGGTTCCGGGCCATCTCGGTCTCGGTCGTCGAGGGCATGCTGGCCGGAATCGGCCTGGTGCTGATCGCCGGCCAGCTGTACCCGGCGCTCGCCGCCAAGGCCCCCGCGTCCGGCCCCGGCAAGATCGCCGGGCTGCCCGGGGCGTTCCTGGACGCCCTCGGGGACGGCGGGGCACTGGCCTCGCTCGCCCTCGGCGCGGGCACGATCGCGGTCCTGGTGCTGTGGAAGTACGCACCGTCGAAGATGCGGACGCTCCCCGGACCGCTGGCCGCCGTCGGCCTGGCCACCCTGGCCGCCTTCTCCCTGGGCCTCCCGGTCGCCACCGTCGAGGTGCACGGACTGCTGGACTCCGTCCAGCCGCCCCCGCTGAGCGCCTTCGGCGAACTGGCGAGCGCCGGAGTGATCGGCACGATCGTCGCGTTCACGCTGATCGCGTCCGCCGAGTCGCTGTTCAGCGCGGCGGCCGTGGACCGGCTGCACGACGGTCCGCGCACCCGCTACAACCAGGAGCTGATCGCCCAGGGCGCGGGCAACGCGCTGTGCGGGATGCTCGGCGCGCTGCCGATGACCGCGGTGATCGTGCGCAGCGCGGCCAACGTCCAGGCGGGCGCCCGCACCAAGGCGTCCCGGGTGCTGCACGGCGTCTGGCTGCTGCTCTTCGCGGCCCTGCTGCCGGGAGTCCTGAGCTACATACCGATCCCGGCACTCGCCGGGATCCTGGTCTACTCGGGCGCCAAGCTGATCCCGGTGCGCGCGCTGGCCGTGCTCTGGCGCGAGCACCGGGGCGAGGCGGTCGTCCTCGTCGTGACGGCGGTGTCGATCGTCGCGGTGAGCATGTTCGAGGGCGTGCTGATCGGGCTCGCCCTGTCGATCGTCAAGACGGCCTGGGAGGCCTCGCACCTCAAACTGGAGGTCGTCGACAAGGGCTCGGGGCCGATCGACGCCTACCTGTCGGGCAACGCGACCTTCCTGCGGCTGCCGAAGATCCTCGACAGCCTGGAGGCGCTGCCCCAGGACCGCCCGATCCGGGTGGACCTCTCCGGGCTGCACCACCTCGATCACGCCTGCCGGACCGCGCTGGAGAGCTGGGCCCAGCGGCACAGCGACGCGGACACCGAGCCGGTGAAGGTCACGGCCGCCTGAACCGGCGGCCGTCCCGGGCCGGGGTGCCGACGCCCCTCGGCATCCCGGCCCGGACCTGCTGCCCAACCTGCTCCCGGCGACCGTGGCCCCGACCCTCCTGCCGGGCATATTGTTACAGAAACAGACGTATCGGACCTCTTTACCTGGGGGGTCGTGATGATTCAGGAGCTGCTGGTCGCGGTGGTGGCGGCGCTGTGCGTCGGCGCGCTGTACCTGGCCGCCGGTGCGCGGATCGTCAAGCAGTACGAGCAGGGCGTGCTGTTCCGGCTCGGCCGCGTCTCCGGTGACGTGCGGACGCCCGGCTTCAATCTGGTGATCCCGTTCGTGGACCGGCTGCACAAGGTCAACCTGCAGATCGTGACGCTGCCGGTCCCGGCCCAGGAGGGCATCACCCGCGACAACGTCACCGTGCGGGTGGACGCGGTCGTCTACTTCCGGGTGGTGGACGCGGTGAGCGCGCTGATCAAGGTCGAGGACTACAAGTTCGCCGTCTCGCAGATGGCCCAGACCTCGCTGCGGTCCATCATCGGCAAGAGCGACCTGGACGACCTGCTCTCCAACCGCGAGCAGCTCAACCAGGGCCTGGAGCTGATGATCGACAGCCCCGCCGTGGGCTGGGGCGTGCAGGTGGACCGGGTCGAGATCAAGGACGTGTCGCTGCCGGACACGATGAAGCGCTCGATGGCCCGCCAGGCCGAGGCCGACCGGGAGCGCCGGGCCCGGATCATCAACGCCGACGCCGAGCTCCAGGCCTCGAAGAAGCTGGCCGAGGCGGCGCAGCAGATGGCGGACACCCCGTCGGCCCTGCAGCTGCGGTTGCTGCAGACGATCGTCGCGGTGGCCGCCGAGAAGAACTCCACGCTGGTCCTGCCGTTCCCGGTGGAACTGCTGCGGTTCCTGGAGCGGGCCGGCGGGCAGCAGGGGCCGAACGGCGACGCCCCGGCCCCGGCCGGGATCGGGGAGAGCGCCGCAAGGACGGGGCCGCCGCCCGGGTGACCCGGCACCGCGCCGTCCGCCACGCCGCCCTGAAAAATCGGACATACCGATCTACTTTCATAGGGTGATCCGACTAGCACGCCGTCTTTCCGGTACGACCGCCGTATGCGTCGCCCTGGGCGCCGCGCTCGCCGCCTGTGGCACCACCGAGGCCCCCCACGCCGGTCCCCCGGCCCCCGCCAAGGCCTCCTCCTCCGCCACCCCGCCGCCGACGCTCGCCCCCGGGCCCGGCGGCACGGCCCCCGTCTTCACGAACGGTCCGCGCACCCTGGGCAAGACCGTCGCCCTGACCTTCGACGCCGACATGACCGCCGACCAGGGGCCGCGCGCGGCCAAGGGCGAGCACTTCGACAACCCGGCGCTGATCGCGACCCTGCGCAGGCTGAAGGTGCCGGCCACGATCTTCATGACCGGCCGCTGGGCCGACGAGTACCCGGCCCAGGCCCGCTCCCTCGGCCGCGACCCGCAGTTCGAGGTCGCCAACCACTCCTACAGCCACTACGCCTTCACCGGCGACTGCTACGGCCTGCCGACCGTCGCCGCCGCGAACATGAAGTCGGACGTGGAGCGCGCCTACGCCGCCCTGCTCCGCGCCGGGGTGCCGCACCCGATGCCGTACTTCCGCTTCCCCGGCGGCTGCTACGACCGGCAGGCGCTGCGCGCGGTCGGTGCGCTCGGGGTCACCGCGGTGCAGTGGGACGTGGTGAGCGGGGACGCGTTCGCGACGGACGCCGACGCGGTGACCAAGCAGGTGCTGGACGGGGTGAAGCCCGGTTCCGTGGTCGTCATGCACTGCACCCGCAGCGCCGCCCCGACCACCGAGCAGGTGGTGCGGACCGTCGTACCGGAGCTGCGCAAGCGGGGCTTCCGGTTCGTGAAGGTCTCCGAGCTGATCGGGCAGACGCCCGGTCACCGGTGACCCGTCCTACGCTGGAGGCATGAGCGACGAGGGCTACTGCACGATCGACGGGGCCGCGAAGCCGCCGGTGGCGGACGGGCCGCCGTATGCGGAGTGCGTGCTGTGCCGGGAGCCGACGGAGTACCCGGAGTCGTACAAGGGGATCACGATGTGTCCCCGGTGCGAGTGGCAGGAGGCGCAGCGGACCGCCTGTTCAGGATGAGCGGCGGCCGTTGCAGGCGCAGGCCAGGGTGAAGGCCGCGGCGGTGAGCAGGGCCGCCGCGGCCACCGGGAGCGGGGAGACCGGGACCCGGCCGGACTCCGAGCCGGTGACCAGGCCGCTGACGGCCGCGTGTGCCGGAGAGCCCGCGACCACCATGGACAAAAGGGCGGCCAGCAGCATCGCGGGCACTGCCCGGCCCGGCGAGCGCAGCAGCGGGCGGTTGGTGAGCGCGCCGACGGCGGTGCCCAGCAGCGCGCAGGCGAGGGTCGCGAGGAGTCCGGCGGCACCGGCCCGCACCGGGGGTACGGAGAGCCGCTGGTCGTTGGTGGCGTGGTGGCTGATCACCGTCACGACCAGGGTGGCCACCGTGCCGAGCAGGGCCGCGGCGGCGAGGGCGGTGAGCAGGGCCGCCAGATGGGCCCTGGCCGGGCCGCGGGCCGCCGTGACGCAGGCGCGGGCGGCCGGCGGCTCGCCCGTGACGCAGATCCGCACCAGCCAGGCGGCCACCGGCAGCAGCGCGGCGGCCGTGTAGCCGAGCGAGTCCAGCACCGGCTGACCGCTCTGCACGCCCACGCCCAGGAACACCGCGTACAGGATCACCGGGGGCAGCCAGCGCTGGGAGCGCAGCAGGAGAGCGGTCTGGTAGCGCAGGAGTGCGGTCATGGGCGGTCTTTCTCGTCCGGCGGGACGTCCGAGGGGCTTACGGAGACCACGTGCCAGGGTGGGTGGGCCGTGAGCAGGGCGCGCAGGACCACGTCCGAGTGGGACGCGGGAACCGTAAGACGGTAGGTGCCGGGGGTCGGTTCCGCCGCCGAGGCCGCCGTGCGGATCGCGTCGGCGGGCAGCCGTCCGCCGGCCGGGCCCCGGACGCAGACCACGGTGAGCGGACCGGCGGGTGCAGCCGCCCGGGCGGTACGGGGTCTGAGGGTGCCGTCGACGACCTGGTGGATCGCGTCGGGTGCGCCCGCGAGCCGCCGGGGATCGTGGTCGACGAACAGCACGGCTCCCCCGGCGGCGGTGCGCTCGGCGACGGCCCGTTCCAGCTCGGCACGGGCCTCGGCGTCCAGGCCGGTCCAGGCCTCGTCGAGGACCAGGAGTTCGGGGTCGGCGAGCAGCGCCTGGGCGACCGCGACCTTCTGGCTGGTGCCCTTGGAGAGCTGGGCCATGGGCGTCGCCGCGTAGGCCGCGGCCCCGAACCGCTCCAGCCAGTCGGCCGCGCGGGCGGTGGCCGACCTGCGGGAGAGGCCGTGCACGGTGCCGAGATGGGTGAGGTAGCCGGAGGGGGTGAAGGGGAGGGCCGAGGGGAAGCGCTCGGGGACGTACGCGGTGCGGGGGCGGCCGGTGACACGGCCCTCGGTGGGGGTGTCTATGCCGGCGACGATGCGCAGCAGGGTGGACTTGCCGGTGCCGTTCGCTCCTTCCACGCGGGTGAGGGAGCCGGGGGTGAGAGTGAGGTCGACGCCTCGTAACACCCAGGGGCCGCGTATGCCGTAGCGGCGGCCTACGCGGGCCAGTTCAAGATCACGGTGCATGGGGACATTGTCGTGCCGGGAAGGGGCGGGTAATGCGCATCACCGCGGGGTGCGGGTCGTATGTGGCTGGTCGCGCCCACGCGGCGGAGCCGCAAATCGACACGGCCCGCGCCCCTTAAGGTTGGTGCAGTGAGCGCTCCTTTTCAGGTCTCGGCCAACAGCCGGGACGACGCACCCCAGTTTGTGCTGCCTCTCGTCGTGCGGATAGAGAAGTCGGCTCCGCCGGACCGGACCGATGCACTCGAAACGGCTGCTCGGGCTGTCCTGACGCTGCTCGGTGACCCGCGGGCCCTCGGGGACGGCGAGTGGGCGCAGGCCGTCCGGGACTGGGAGGACGCGCGGATCCGGAAGGTCGTGCGGCGGGCTCGGGGGGCCGAGTGGCGGCGGGCCGGGGAGCTGCCCGGGATCACCCTCACGGGGAAGTCCGCGGAGGTACGGGTGTTTCCGCCGGTTCCCCTGGACGGGTGGCCCAGGGAGCTGGCCAAGCTGCAGGTGTCCGGGACCGAGTTGGACGACCCCGAGCCGCCCACGGGCGCCGACCGGTCCGCGCCCGTGCTGTGGCTGAACCCGGAGTTGGAGATGTCGGCGGGCAAGGCGATGGCGCAGGCCGGGCACGGGGCCCAACTGGCCTGGTGGGCGCTGCCGGAGGAGGAGCGGGAGGCGTGGCGCGACGCCGGGTTCCCGCTCGCCGTGCGGACCGCCGATCCGGCCGAGTGGCGTGAACTGACGGACAGCGGGCTGCCGTTGGTGCGGGACGCCGGGTTCACCGAGATCGCGCCGGGCAGCTGCACGGTGGTCGCGGACCATCCGGCACTGCGCTGAACTGGGCTTTTTTGACTCCCCTGACAAACTTTGCCGTTTGTTTGAACACCGCCGCCGTGGCACCCGTACGTCCTGGCACTGAACCAGCGACACGGGGAGGCTTCCCTTGCGGCGTTTGAACGGAACGGCCCTCATTCTGGCGACCCTCGCCGGTACCGTCGGCGCGCTCGTGTACCCCGTGTGGTCGTACGCCGACCGCTCCGGCACCGGGCAGGCCAATGTTGCGGCGGGGACCGTGATGACCGAGTGGGGTCCGTTGACGGCCTCCGACCGCGACCTGATCGTGCGGGTCCGGCTGGCCGGGCTGTGGGAACTGCCGGCCGGTCAGCAGGCGATCCAGCGGGCGCCGAGCGCGGCGATCAAGGAGGCCGGCGACCACCTCATCGTGGGCCACACGGACCTCGACCGACGCGTCCGGATCGTCGCGGCGCAACTGGGCGTCGAGCTGCCCAACGTGCCGAACGAGCAGCAGCAGGGCTGGCTCGACGAGATGTCGGCCGCGACCGGCGCGGAGTACGAGTACAAGTTCGTGAACCTGCTGCGGGCCGCGCACGGCAAGATCTTCCCGGCGGTCGGGGCGGTGCGGAACTCCACCCGCAACACCCTGGTGCGGCAGCTCGCCTCGGACACCAACCAGACCGTGCTCGACCACATCACGATCCTGGAGAAGACCGGCAAGGTCGACTTCGAGGCGATCGCCAACGAGGTGGCCAACGCGAGCACGGCCAGCCCGACCGGCCCGGCGGTGCCGGCGCCCGGGGTGGTGGCGCCCTCCGCGCCGGCCGCCCAGGCCAGCGGCAACGTGCAGACCACGTCCAAGCCCTCGCCCGGCGCGCCGGGCACGGTGAACACCGGGCGCCCGGACCCGGAGGACTCCGAGGGCGGCGTCCTCGGCCGGTAGCCCGCCAGCTCCCCGGAGCGCGGCCGCGAACCTCAAATGTTGCTCTGAAGCGGCAGACAACACGGTTCGCGGCCGCGTTCCGGGGCCATACCCCCGTCATTCGGAACAGGCCGGAGCAGGAGGGGGAGGACCATGACCCTGACGCGGCTGGGTACGGGCATCGGCTGGCGGCCGGAGATCGCGGACGCCGTGGAACGCATGCCGGGCATCGACTGGGTCGAGGTCGTGGCCGAGAACACCTGTCCGGGCCACCTCCCCGACTCGCTGCGGCGGCTGCGCGAGCGCGGGGTCACCGTCGTGCCGCACGGTGTCTCGCTGGGTCTCGGCGGCGCGGACCGGCCGGACGAGGACCGGCTCGCCGCACTCGCGGAGCGGGTGACGGCGCTGGGCTCGCCGCTGGTCACCGAGCACATCGCGTTCGTCCGCGCGGGCGGCCCGCGCACGGCCTCGCCCGTCCTGGAAGCGGGCCACCTGCTGCCCGTCCCCCGCACCCGGGACGCCCTCGACGTGCTCTGCGAGAACGTCCGCATCGCGCAGGCCGCGCTGCCCGTGCCGCTCGCCGTCGAGAACATCGCCGCGCTCATCTCGTGGCCGGGCGAGGAGATGACCGAGGGGCAGTTCCTGTACGACCTCGTGGACCGCACCGGGGTACGGCTGCTGATCGACGTGGCGAACCTGCACACCAACCACGTCAACCGGGGCGAGGACCCGGCCGAGGCGCTCGCCGAGCTCCCCGTCGAGGCGATCGCCTACGTCCATGTCGCGGGCGGCTTCGAGCGGGACGGCGTCTGGCACGACAGCCACGCCCACCCGGTGCCCCCGGCGGTCCTGGACATCCTGGCCGGCCTCGCCTCGCGGGTGGCGCCGCCGGGTGTGCTGCTGGAGCGGGACGAGAACTTCCCGGAGCCGGCCGAGCTGGAGCGGGAGGTGGCGGCGATCCGGGCCGCGGTCTCGGCAGGGGGTGCGGTGGCCGACGGCCCGTGGCAGCCCGCGCCGGCGGCTCCCGCGCCCGCGGTCTCCGACGCCGCCCGGCAGCGGGTCGGGCTCGCGCAGACCGCGGTGCTGTCGTCGCTGGTCGCGGGGACGCCGGTGCCCGAGGGGTTCGACCGGGTGCGGATGGGGGTGCAGGCGCGGGCGCTGGCGGCGAAGCGGGCGGACGTGGTGGCGAAGGTGGCGCCCGAGCTGCCGGAGATCCTGGGGGCGGGGTACCGGGCGGCGTTCCTGGCGTACGCGCAGGAGCGGCCGATGGCCGGGGGCTACCGGCGGGACGCCCTGGAGTTCGCGGGCACGCTGCTGCGGTCGGGAGGCGGTCCCTCTCATCGGCGGCTGGAGCAGTGGTGGCTGGAGCGCGCGGGGACGGCACCCCGCCGATCACTGACCCGGAGGGTGCTGCCGCGGCGGGGGTAGCGGCCGGGGGTGGGGTCGCTTACCGGCGCTTGCAGGGTGCCTCCCCCAGCCTTCGGCCGGGGGAGGAACTGCGCGACCAGCCCCCTCCGGGCCGCGGCCGAAGGACCGTCCTGACTCCCTCGGTAATATGCCAGTCCCGCACGGCGAAGCCCCACCGTGCGGTGCAGGAGGCATCATGCGCGCGCGACCCCGACCCCCCGTCCAGGGACGAGGCATGTTCAGCGGTACCGGGCTGATCATCGTCTGTCTCGCGGCGACCCTCGCCGCCCTGGTGTTCCCGATCTGGTCGTACGCCGACCGCTCGGACCCCACCGGCTCGGTGAACGTGCTCAGCGCCCAGACCGTGTCCACGGCGTACGGCCCGCTGTCCGCGCAGGACCGCGACTTCGTCGTCAAGGTCCGGCTCGCCGGGCTCTGGGAGCTGCCGGCCGGGGAGATGGCGGAGCAGAAGGGCACCACGGCCGCCGTACGGACGGCCGGGCAGCACCTCGTCGACGGGCACACCTCCCTCGACGCCCACGTCCGCACCGTCGCCACCCAGCTCGGCGTGCCGATCCCGAACGCGCCGAACGTCCAGCAGCAGCAGTGGCTCGCCACGCTGAACGCCGCGCAGGGGCAGGACTTCGACCGGGAGTTCGCGAACATCGTGCGGCTGGCGCACGGCCGGGTCTTCTCCGTGGTCGCCCAGGTCCGCGCCGCCACCCAGAACACCCTGGTCCGCGATCTCGCCGACGACGCCAACACCACCGTCCTGGACCACATCAAGGTCCTGGAGGCGACCGGCTACGTCGACTTCGGCACGCTGGCACAGCAGTTGGCCACCACCCCCTCCCCCGTCCCCTCGCCTCCCGTCGTCGCCCCGGCCGATGCGACCCCGGTCGCGGCGGGGCCGGCCCCGGCGGCGTCGCCGTCCCCGACGTACACGCTGCCGCCCGCCACCGCCAGCCCGGATCCGGCGTCCGGGACCCCCTGACCTGCGCGGGAAGCGGAACGTCACATACCGACAACACTCGGTCCGGAATGTGAACAGGGCATGGCGGTGGCCAGGACCCTGGCATAGAAACGAGTCATGTTCTGGGTCCTTCTCCTGCTCCTGGCCTGGGCCGTCGCCGGCACCGCCTGCACCCGGCTGTGCCTGGCCGCCGTACGGACGGCGGCCGTCGACACGGGCACGGGCCACGGACACGATCTGACGCTGTACGAGGCCGCGTTCCTGTCCGGCGGGCCCGCCCGGGTCGCCGATCTGACGCTGGTGTCCATGGCCCGGCAACGGCGGCTGCTGCTCGCCCACACCGGCTGGGCGACCGTGGTGGACCCGCGGGGGCGGGACGACATGGAGCGGTCGGTGATAGGGGCCATCGGGCCCGAGGGGCAGTCGCGGATAGCGCCGGTGCGCTCGGCGGCGGCCGACACGGACGCCGTGCGCAGTCTCGGCGAGGGGCTGGTGCGGGCGGGGCTCGCGGTGCCGGACGCGGCGGCACGGACGACGGTCGCCTCCGGTGTCCGGCAGGTCCGGGCCGCCGCGGTGGCGGTCCTCGGGCTCGGCGTCGTCGCGCTCACGCTGCCCGCTCCGACCGGGATGCCGCGCGACCTGGTCGCCGTCTGGTTCGCGCTGCCCCTCACCCTGACGCTCAGCTGTCTGGCCATCGCCCGCGTCGAGGCGCACCCGTATTCGCGCTGGGCCTCGCCGGCCGGCCTGCGGCTGCTCGGCACGCTGAACCGGCGGGCGAACCGCGCGGCCGACGACCACTCGCTGCTGGCCTCCGTCGCCGTCCGGGGCATCCGCGCGATCGGCGAGCCGGAGCTGCGTGCGGCCTTCGCACACCGGGACCAGCTGCCACGGGAGTGAGCGGGGGCGCATAGGGGGCAATGCGCCGACACCGGCCCGATGGTGCTTGCCTTCGCCGACAACCGATCGAAATATCCCTTTTATTGCTGCCGTGCAGTCGCCGCGGTGCCTTGCCGCCACGCCACCGCAGCCGTTGCACCGAAGGGATACGCCATGAGAGCCCCCGCCCTGTACTCGGCCGCCGGGTCCCTGATCCTGACCACCCTGGCCGCCGCCCCGGCCGGGAGCGCCCCTCGCGTCCCGGACACGGCGGCGGCCGAACTGCACGGCACCGCCGTGGCCGCCGCGCGGGCGCGCGCGGCGGGCATCGACTTCGGCAGGTGTGCCACCGACCTGGAGGCGCCGGACACCTTCCGGTGCGGCACGGTGAGCGTCCCGCTGGACTACGCGCACCCGGACGGCAAGCAGATCAGACTGACCGTCAGCCGGGTGGCGGCCACCCACAAGGACCCGCACAACAGCAAGCGCAGGGTGCCCCGGCAGGGCGTCCTGGTCTACAACCCGGGCGGCCCCGGCGCCTCCGGCATGCTCTTCCCGATGGTCGGCGTGCTGCCCGAGTGGAAGCGCATCGCCGCCGCCTACGACCTGGTCGGCTACGCCCCGCGCGGCGTCGACCGCTCCGCCCCGCTGTCCTGCGTCGACCCCAAGCACTTCTACAGGGCGCCCTCGCAGTCCCCGGCGCATCCCTCCGAGGCGTACAAGAAGGCCCGGATCAAGGAGGCGAAGGCGTACGCCAAGGGCTGTCTGAAGCGCTCCGGGAGCAGGCTCCGCCACTACACCTCGCTCAACAACGCCCGTGACCTGGACGTGCTGCGCGCGGCGCTCGGCGAGAACCGGCTGACCTTCATGGGTGCCTCGTACGGCACCTACTTCGGCGCGCTGTTCGCGACCCTCTTTCCCTCGCACGTACGGCGGATGGTGCTGGACTCGGCGGTGAACCCGGACCCGGCGCAGATCTGGTACCGGAACAACCTGGAGCAGTCGGCCGCGTTCGAGAGCCGCTGGGCGGACTTCCGGGAGTGGATCGCCAGGCACGACGCCGTGTACCGGCTCGGCAACACGGCCGAGCAGGTGCAGACGAGTTACGACAAGGCGAGCAAGCGGCTGGCGAAGAAGGCGGCCGGCGGGAAGGTCGGGCCGGGACAGCTGCAGGGCGCGTTCCTGTCGGCCGGGTACTACGACGACTTCTGGCCGAGCCGGGCGGAGGCGCTGTCGAAGTTCCTGAAGGGGGATGCCAAGCCGCTGATCCGGCTGGCGGCACCGACGGCGGAGACGGCCGCCGAGGCGGAGAACGGCAACGCGGTGTACACGGCCGTCGAGTGCAACGACGCGTCCTGGCCGGCGAAGTGGCGGACCTGGGACCGGGACAACACCCGGCTCGCGCGCGTGGCGCCCTTCGAGACCTGGGACAACGCCTTCATGAACCTGCCGTGCGCCTACTGGCCGGTGCCCCGGCAGCAGCCACTCGACGTGCGGACGGGCCCCGGTGAGCTGCCGCCGACGCTCATCCTGCAGGCCGAGCGGGACGCGGCCACCCCGTACGCGGGCGCGCTGGAGATGAACCGGCGCCTGTCCGACTCGGTGCTGGTGACCGAGCGGGACGCGGGCACGCACGGCATCGGCGGCGGCCCCAACAAGTGCGTGAACGGCTACCTGGAGGCCTACCTGCTGGAGGGCCGGCTCCCGCACCGGCGCGCCTCGTGCGCGGGGCACCCGGAACCGAAGGCGACGGCACCGGCCGACCATGCCCGGCGGAAGAACCTGCGGGACTCCCTGAAGGGCAAGGCCGACCAGCGCTGACGACCGTCAGGCGAGGCCCGCGACCAGTTCGGCCACCGACTTGCGGCGCCCGGTGTAGAACGGGACCTCCTCGCGGACGTGCCGGCGGGCCTCGGAACCGCGCAGGTGACGCATGAGGTCGACGATGCGGTACAGCTCGTCGGCCTCGAAGGCCAGCATCCACTCGTAGTCGCCGAGCGAGAACGAGGCGACCGTGTTGGCCCGCACGTCCGGGTAGCCGCGGGCCATCTTGCCGTGGTCCGCGAGCATCCGGCGGCGGTCCTCGTCGGGCAGCAGGTACCAGTCGTACGACCGCACGAACGGGTAGACGCTGACGTAGTTGCGCGGGGTCTCGTCGGCGAGGAACGCCGGGATGTGCGAGCGGTTGAACTCGGCGGGGCGGTGCAGGGCCATGTTCGACCACACCGGCGTGAGGGCGCGGCCCAGCTTCGTGCGGCGGAAGAGGTTGTACGCCTCCTGCAGCTGGTCGCTGGTCTCGGCGTGCCACCAGATCATCAGGTCGGCGTCGGCGCGCAGCCCGGAGACGTCGTAGGTGCCGCGGACGGTCACGTCCTTGGCGGCGAGCTGGTCGAACAGCTCCTGGACCTCGTCGGCGTAGCCCGCGCGGTCCTCGGGCAGCACGTCCTTCAGCTTGAAGACCGACCACAGGGTGTAGCGGATGACCTCGTTGAGGTCCTTGGCCAGCTTGCCCTTGTTCGGGATCCTGCCGGACTCGGTGGTGCCGGACTCGGTGGTGGAGGCGTCGTCACTCATGGTCCCTATTCTCCCGCTCCGCCGTGCAGGCTCTGCACCGGGTTGGCCGTCAGCTCCTCGACCCCGCCGAGGTCGCCCGCCAGCTGGTCCACCGCGGCGTAGGCGCTCGCGATGCAGGCGGGGATGCCGACACCGTCGTACTGCGCGCCGCACACCGCGAGGCCCGGGAGTTTGCCGACGTGCTCGCGGACGCGGGCCACGCGCGCGTGGTGGCCGACCGGGTACTGGGGCAGGCCGTCGGTCCAGCGGGTGACGCGGGTGGCGACGGGGGCCGCGGCCAGGCCGGTGGCCGCGCGCAGGTCGTGCCGGGAAAGGTCCACGAGGTCGGCGTCCTCGCGGCCGAGGACCGCGGTCTCGCCGTACCGGCCGACCGAGGTGCGCAGGACGACGACGTCCGGGTCCTCCTCGGCGATCCAGCCCCACTTCTGGGAGGCGAAGGTGGACGCCTTGATGGTGCGGCCGTCGACGGGCGGGACGAGGAAGCCGCTGCCGGCCGGGAGGCCGGCCTCGGCGCGGCGGTAGGCGAGGGTGATCAGGGCCATCGAGGCGTACTCGACGGCGGCCAGTTCGGCCGCGGCGGCGGGCGCCTCGGCACGCAGCAGGCCGGCGGCGACGGGCGCCGGTACGGCGACGATCACGGCGTCGGCGTGCAGCTCGCGGTCGGCCGTGGTGATCCGCCAGCCCCGGGGTTCCCTGCGCAGTCCGGTCACGGGAGTGCCGGTGAGGATCTCGCCGCCGCGGGCCCGCACCGACTCGGCCACCGCGAGCGGCAGGGTGCCGACGCCGCCCTCGATGCCCATGAACACCGGCCCGGTCTGCTGGGCGGCGGCCGCCCTGGCCTGGATCTCGCGGACGGCCTCGGTCAGCGAGTCGTGGGTCCGCGCGGCCTGGTAGAGCTGCGGGACCGCGGAGCGCATCGAGATGCGGTAGGCGTCGCCCGCGTAGACCCCGCCGAGCAGGGGCTCGACCAGCCGGTCGACGACCTCCCGGCCGAGGCGCGCGGCCACGTACTCCCCCACCGCCACGTCGTCGCCGACCTCGGTGCGGGGCAGGTCGGCGTCGCGCTCGACACGGGCGAGGCCCTCCTCGGACAGCACCCCGGACAGCGCGGCGGCGGTGCCGGGGACGCCCATGACATGGCCCTTGGGCATGGGGCGCAGCGCGTCCCGGGTCCAGATGGCGGCGGTGGCGGTGGCGGGCGTCCGCAGCCGCTCGCCGAGCCCGGTCTCGCGGGCGAGGGCGACCGCCTCGGGGCGGCGGGCCAGCATCGACTCGGCGCCCAGGTCGACCCGGACGCCCGCGATCTCACCGGGCAGCAGCTTGCCGCCGACTCTCTCCGAGGCCTCCAGCACGGTCACGCGCGCGCCGCGCTCCAGCAGCCGGTGCGCCGCGGCCAGCCCCGCGATCCCGGCTCCGACGACGACGACCTGGCCCGTGCCCGTACCCGTTGCGCTCATGTCCTCACTCTCTCAGACGGCACCGGCACCCCCGCCCCGGCCCGGTGACCCGTACGCGTCCGGACCGTGACCGCACCGGAACCGCCGCCGCCGAACGTCCCGCCCCGCCCCGGCGTCGAAGTCGCGTCAGTCATCACCACCCCCGGGGGGAACCATGCGCCATCCCGTACGACCCGTACGACCCGCCCTCGCCGGCCTCCTGCTCGCCGCCGCCCTCGTCCTCACCGGATGCGGGGCGAACGACAGCGCCGACGGCGGCTCCGCCAGCGATGCCAAGGCCGATGTCGGCACCGCCGCCCAGGAGGCGGCGGGCTCGGCGGGCGCCAAGGACAGCGGCAGCGGGACCGGCAGGACCGCGCCCGACCTCACGGTGGCCCGGATCATCCGCACCGCCTCCCTGACCGTGCAGGTCAAGGACGTGCCCAAGGCCCTCGACGCGGCCCGCACCACGGCCGAGGACGCCGGCGGCTACGTCGGCAACGAAACCACCACCCGCGATTCCGGGGGCCGTGAACGCACCCGTGTGGTCCTCCGGGTCCCCACCGCGAAGTACGACGAGGTGCTCGGCGCCCTCCAGGGCGCCGGCAAGCTGATCGACCGCACCGCGAAGGCGCAGGACGTCACCGACCAGGTGGTCGACGTGGACAGCCGGGTCGCCTCGCAGCGGGCCAGCGTGGCCCGGATCCGCGAGCTGATGGACCGGGCGGCCAAGCTCAGTGACGTGGTCACCCTGGAAGGGGAGTTGAGCAGCCGGGAGGCCGACCTGGAGTCGCTGCTGGCCCAGCAGGCGTCCCTGAAGGACCGCACGAGCATGGCCACGATCACGCTGTCCCTCACCCAGACGCCCGCGAAGAAGGCAGCCGCGAAGGACGACTCCCCGGGGTTCGTGGACGCCGTGTCCGGCGGCTGGCACGTCTTCGTCACCATGCTGCGCTGGATCGCCCTGGCGCTGGGCGCGGCCCTGCCGTTCGCCGCCCTGGCGGCCGTCCTGGCGCTGCTGTGGTGGCGGCTCGCCCGCCGGCGCCGTACCACCGCGCAGCCCGGCAGCGAGACCTGAGCCGGTCCTGAGCGAGCCCTGAGCGAGCCCTGAGCGAGCCCGAAATGCCCGTGCCCCGTAGCGTGTTCGCATGAGCATGAACGGTGGGCGGGAACGACTGGTCGTCATCGGCGGTGACGCCGCGGGCATGTCCGCGGCGTCCCAGGCGCGTCGGCTGCGGGGACCGGACGAACTGGAGATCGTGGCCTTCGAGCGCGGCCACTTCACCTCCTACTCGGCGTGCGGGATCCCGTACTGGGTCGGCGGCGACGTCGGGGAGCGGGACCATCTGATCGCCCGCTCCCCCGACGAACACCGCGCCCGCGCCATCGACCTGCGGATGCGCACCGAGGTCACGGAGATCGACGTGGCCGGGCAGCGGGTACGCGCGCGTGACGTCGATTCCGGCGCCGAGTCCTGGACGTCGTACGACAAGCTCGTCATCGGCACCGGCGCGCGCCCGATCCGCCCCGACATGCCGGGCGCGGGCGCGCCGGGGGTGCACGGCGTGCAGACCCTGGACGACGGCCAGGCCCTCCTCGACACGCTGGCACGCACGCGTGGCCGCCGGGCCGTGGTGGTCGGCGCCGGCTACATCGGCGTCGAGATGGCCGAGGCGCTGATCAACCGGGGCTACGAGGTGACGGTGGTCAACCGCGGCAGCGAGCCGATGTCCACGCTCGACCCGGACATGGGCCGCCTGGTGCACAAGGCCATGGAGGGCCTCGGCATCACCATGGTGAACGACGCGGCGGTCACCGAGGTGCTCACCGGCCAGGACGGCAGGGTGCGCGCGGTGGCCACCGAGGACGCCGAGTACCCGGCGGACGTGGTGATCCTGGGCATCGGCGTCCGCCCGGAGACCGGCCTGGCCCAGGTGGCGGGCCTGCCCGTCGGCGGGCACGGCGGCCTCCTCACCGACCAGGCGATGCGGGTGCGCGGGCACGAGGACATCTGGGCGGGCGGCGACTGCGTGGAGGTCCTGAACCTGGTCTCCGGCCAGGAGCAGTACATCCCGCTGGGCACCCACGCCAACAAGCACGGCCAGGTCATCGGCACCAACGTGGGCGGCGGTTACGCCACGTTCCCGGGTGTCGTCGGCACGGCGGTGAGCAAGGTCTGCGACCTGGAGATCGCCCGCACCGGCCTGCGCGAGAAGGACGCCCTCCGGGTCGGCCTGCAGTTCGAGACGGTCACCATCGAGTCCACGAGCCGCGCCGGCTACTACCCCGGCGCGACCCTCATGACGGTCAAGATGCTCGCGGAACGCCGCACGGGCCGCCTGCTGGGCGTCCAGATCGTCGGCCGCGAGGGCGCCGGCAAACGCGTCGACATCGCGGCGGTCGCCCTCACGGCGAACATGACGGTGGAACAGATGACGGCCCTGGACCTGGGCTACGCACCACCGTTCTCCCCCGTGTGGGACCCGGTACTGGTCGCGGCGAGGAAAGCCACAGCAAAGGTGCGAGCTTTCTGAGGGGCGCCCAGGTCACCAACCCAGGGGCGCGGGGAACTGCGCGACCAGCCCCCACGCACCCGCACCCCGCAACGCGTCCTAAGCCGTCCCGCTGATCCGCGGCAGCGAAGTGACCCCGGCCCCTCCCGGCGCAGCCGCCGCCGCGGGCTGCTCGGTTCCCGGCCGGGCATGCGCAGCAACCGGTCGCGTCGACCGCAGCCGGTTGCTCACCGCCTCGTCCAGCGTCACCGGCCGCTGCATCTGCGCGGCGAGCCGCCCCGCCTCCTGGCCGAGCCGCGCCACGTCCTCCCAGGGCAGCCGTACGACAAGGGAGATCTCGGCCTCACCGTCGGGCAGGGCCTGCATGGGAGGGAATGCCTGGGGGGAAACCCGCTCGTTCATCGCCTGTTCCTCACGTCGCCTGAACCTCACGTCGGTCGCAAGGACATACGCACGCGCGCGTGACGACGTTCACCGGAGCTCCCCGCGCATCGAGCGCCCCCTCCCTGGGCACTAGTCAGCTGTGGTCATCCCCGTTCATGACGTGAACCCGGTGCGTCGCACGCCGTACGTGACGTACGCGCTGATCGCCGCGAACGTGCTCGTCTTCCTCTTCACGCCCGGCATAGCCGGCTCCGTGGCCGGCGGCAGCGATCTGTCGCAGCTGTGTCATCTCCAGGCCTTCATGGACCACTACGCGGCGGTTCCCAAGGAGCTGATCCACCATCAGATGCCGCAGCTGGTCCCGACCGGCCAGGTCGGCATCGGCCGGAACGGCCCCGGCTGCGTGGTCGGGCCGCCCGGCTACGACAAGTCGCCCGTGCTGTCGGTCTTCACGGCGATGTTCCTGCACGGCAGCTGGCTGCACCTGCTGGGCAACATGCTCTTCCTGCTGATCTTCGGCAACAACGTCGAGGACCGGATGGGCCACATCCGGTACTTCCTCTTCTACGTGTTCTGCGGGTACGCGGCCGGCTACGGCTTCGCGCTCGTCAACGCCTCGTCGGGCGACCCGCTGATCGGCGCCTCCGGCGCGATCGCCGGCGTCCTGGGCGCGTATCTGGTCCTCTACCCGACGGCCAGGGTCTGGGTGCTGGTCCCGTTCCTGGTCTTCCTGCCGCTGCGGCTGCCGGCCTGGCTGGTGCTGGGCTTCTGGTTCGTGCTCCAGGCCGTGTACTCGTCCGGCGAGGGCGTCTCGGACGCCGGGACCGTGGCGTACGCGGCGCACATCGTCGGCTTCCTGGTGGGCATGGTGCTCGCCTGGCCGCTCAAGCCGGGCACACCCCCGCCGCCGGAACCGCGCGGCCTGCTGTTCGGCAGGCGGGCCCGGCCCCGGCACGGCTGGTAGCGGACCGGGTCAGCGCTCGCTCTCGGTGTGGACGAACTCGACGAGGCGGGTCAGCGCGTCCGGGTCGGTGGACGGCATCACGCCGTGGCCCAGGTTGAAGACGTGGCCTTCGAGACCGGCGGCCGCGTCGAGCACCTCGCGGGCCTTGGTCTCCACCACGTCCTTGCCGGCGAACAGGACGGTCGGGTCGAGGTTGCCCTGGAGCGCCTTGCCGGGGCCGATCCGGCGGGCGGCCTCGTCGAGCGGGACCCGGTAGTCGACGCCGACGACGTCCGCGCCGGCCTCGCCCATGAGCTTCAGCAGTTCGCCGGTGCCGACCCCGAAGTGGATGCGCGGGACACCGTAACCGGCGACGGACTCGAAGATCTTCGCGGAGGCGGACAGCACCGAGCGGCGGTAGTCGGCGGGGGCCAGCGCCCCGGCCCAGGAGTCGAAGAGCTGGACGGCGGAGGCGCCGGCCTCGATCTGCACCTTGAGGAACACGGCCGTGATCTCGGCGAGGCGGTCGATCAGGTCGGCCCAGAGCTCCGGGTCGCCGTACATCATCGCCTTGGCGTTCTCGTAGGTGCGCGAGGGGCCGCCCTCGATCAGGTAGCTCGCGAGGGTGAACGGGGCGCCGGCGAAGCCGATCAGCGGGGTCGGGCCGAGCTCGGCGGTGAGCAGGCCGATCGCCTCGGTGACGTACCAGACGTCCTCGGGGGTGAGGTCGCGGAGCCGGGCGAGGTCGGCGCGGGTGCGGATCGGGTGCGCGATGACCGGGCCGACGCCGGGCTTGATGTCGACGTCGATGCCGATGGCCTTGAGCGGGACGACGATGTCGCTGAAGTAGATCGCCGCGTCCACGTGGTGCCGGCGGACGGGCTGGAGGGTGATCTCGGCGATCAGTTCGGGCCGCGTGCACGACTCCAGCATCGGGACGCCCTCGCGCACCTTGTGGTACTCCGGCAGCGAACGGCCGGCCTGGCGCATGAACCACACAGGGGTGTGCGGCACGGGTTCGCGCCTGCACGCCTTCAGGAAGGCACTGTCGTACGTCGCTGTCGGCTGCTGGCCCGTGGGGCTTCCGTTCGCACTCACGACGGCAAGTCTCGCACGCCCCGGAACCCGGCATCGCGGCGCCCTTACATGGTCCTTAGGTGGTGTCTCTCCCTGCGCGAAGGCGTCGTTCCCCTTACTCTTCCCCGCATGGCTGCGGCTCAGGGACGACTGTCGGACGGCGCTGGCGGGATGGGCGAGGGGAAGGACACCGAGGAGGACGAAGGACATACCGGGAGTACGGCGCCACCGGTACCGCCGGCCTTCCGGGCCGCGGTCGACGCGCTGCGCGGTGCCCGGCTGCGGCCGCAGGTCGAGGTGGAGCCGACGCCCGCCCCGCAGCGTCTCGCCCCGTTCGCGTACGCCGTGGAGGCCGCGGTCGTCGACGGCGACCAGGATCTCGCCGACGGGCGTCTCGTACTGCTGCACGACCCGGCCGGGCACGAGGCCTGGCACGGCACGTTCCGGCTGGTCACGCTGGTGCGGGCGGAGCTGGAGCCGGAGATGGCGGCCGATCCGCTGCTGCCGGACGTCTGCTGGGCATGGCTGACCGGCGCACTCCAGGCGCGCGGCCTGTCGTACGGCGAGCCGAGCGGGACCGTGACGCGCGCCAGTTCGCACTACTTCGGCGGGCTGTCCGCGCGCCCCGCCGCCTCGCAGATCGAGATCCGGGCCTCCTGGACGCCCCGCGAGGGCCGCGCCGGCGTCCCGGACACCGCCGCCCACCTCGCCTCGTGGTGCGACCTGCTGGCGCAGGTGGCGGGCCTGCCGCCGGCCGCGCCCGGCGACGCCTCGGTGGTCACCCTGCCGCAGCGCCGCGACCCGCAGGCGCGCTGAGCCCGCACCGTCGCAGATCAGGGACCCGTCCACCCGGGTCCCGTCGGCTCACCCCGTCCACCCGAGTCCCGCCGACTCACCCTTCGTTGACCATCTCTTTGTCGATACGGCCACTTTCTGTCCCGTACGGCAACGGCCCGAACCGATTCGATCTTCGGATGATCGATCGCGTGTCCGAATTGCACGTATTGTTACTCACCAGATCGTGATCATTCTCTAAAGGCGGACGGGTTTGGTGCCGAAGACGACTGTGACCTTGAAAGCACGGTTCGTCCCGGCTTCTTCCCCGCAAGCCGGCCCCGTCCCCCACCCCAGGAGGCCTGGTGTCCGTTCTCCTAGAGCAGCCCGCAAGCCTGGTCGCCTACCGCCCGAACAAGCCCACCGCCATGGTGGTCGTGGCCGACCCGCGCGTCCGCTCCACCGTCACCCGCCACCTGTGGGCGCTCGGCGTGCGCGATGTCATCGAGGCCTCGTCCATCGCGGAGGCTCGTCCCCGCATCGGCAACCCCCGCGACATCTGCGTCGCCGACGTCCACCTCCCCGACGGCTCCGGCCTGACCCTCCTGTCCGAGACCCGGGCGGCGGGCTGGCCCAACGGCCTGGCCCTGTCCGCCGCCGACGACATCGGCGCCGTGCGCAACGCCCTGGCCGGCGGCGTCAAGGGCTACGTCGTCACCGGCACCCGCACCAACATCGGGCTCCCCACCCGACCCGGTGCCGCCCCCATCGGCGCCGCCTCCCGCATGCACCGCCGCCCCCCGGGTGCCCCGAGCCACCCGGGCGGCTACCGCGAGCTCTCCGGCCGCGAGGTCGAGGTGCTCCGGCTGGTCGCGGAGGGCCAGTCGAACAAGGCGATCGGCGTCTCGATGGGACTGTCCGCCCTCACCGTCAAGAGCCACCTCGCCCGCATCGCCCGCAAGCTCGGCACGGGCGACCGCGCCGGGATGGTCGCCGTCGCCCTGCGCACCGGCATCATCCACTGACCGACCGGCACCGGCCGGCCGGTCACCGACGGCCGATCACCGGCCCACGACCACTGATGGCCGATCGCCGCTCCCCCCTCTCCGAGGTCGCCGACCGGTCTCGCTGATCGTCCGTCACCGACCGGTCATACGTTCACCGACATGACCGGACCGGCCGCTGGTCCGGCATCACGCCGTAACCTGATGTCCCCCGTTCGTGGACCTGATCTTTCACCGGCCTGACTGGTTTACGACCCTCCGGCGTGGCGGGGCGGCCCCGGCCCCCGGCCGGGCCCCCCCCCACCAACAAAAACACCGCAAGTTTTCCCCGCCCCCCAAACCCCCCCCCCAAACAGAAAGCCGCCCCCCC
>NZ_JBIBHY010000001.1:0-107566 GCF_042957285.1 Streptomyces sp. NPDC008092 | reverse complement strand
CCCTAACCTTTTTGCCCCGTTTTTTTGAAGTTTTTATTCCCCGGGCTTTTTTTTTAACCCCCCCGGCGGCGCCCCGCCCCGTACGGGCCCGCCCCGGCACGCCGTCCACACACAGATACCCTTGACATGTGACCGACGCCCAAGACACCGCAGCAGACAGTTCACTGCGCACCACCGGGGGCACTCCTCCGGACGACGCCGGATCTTCTGCGACGGGGGCGCCGATCCCTTTGCTGGAGCCCCGTGAGGGCATTCCGCCGGTGGTCGTGGACGAGGCCTCGCTGGCCGGCGTGATCGCCGCCTTCGCCGCCGGCTCCGGGCCCGTCGCCGTCGACGCCGAGCGCGCCTCCGGCTACCGCTACGGCCAGCGCGCCTACCTCGTCCAGCTGCGCCGCGAGGGCGCCGGGACCGCGCTGATCGATCCCGTCGCCTGCCCCGACCTGTCCGGCCTCGGCGAGGCGCTGGCCGGCGTCGAGTGGGTGCTGCACGCGGCCACCCAGGACCTGCCCTGCCTGCGCGAGATAGGCATGACGCCCGGCAGCCTCTTCGACACCGAGCTGGCCGGCCGGCTCGCCGGGTTCCCCCGGGTCGGGCTCGGCGCGATGGTCGAGGGCGTCCTCGGGTTCGTGCTCGAGAAGGGCCACTCCGCCGTCGACTGGTCGACCCGGCCGCTGCCCGAGCCCTGGCTGCGGTACGCGGCGCTGGACGTCGAGCTGCTCGTCGACCTGCGGGACGCCCTGGAGAAGGAGCTGGACCGGCAGGGGAAGCTGGAGTGGGCGCGGCAGGAGTTCGACGCGATCGCGGCCGCGCCGCCGGCCGAGCCGCGCAAGGACCCCTGGCGCCGGACCTCGGGGATGCACAAGGTGCGCCGGCGCCGGCAGCTCGGGGTGGTGCGGGAGCTGTGGGAGACCCGGGACCGGATCGCGCAGAAGCGGGACGTGTCGCCGGGCAAGGTGCTCAGCGACGCGGCGATCGTGGAGGCGGCGCTGGCGTTGCCGCCCAACGTGCACGCCCTCGCGGGGCTGAACGGCTACGGCCACCGGATGGGCCGGCGCCAGCTGGAGCAGTGGCAGGCGGCGGTGGACCGCGCGAAGGCGCTGCCGGACTCCGCGCTGCCGCAGCCGGGGCAGCAGGTGACGGGGCCGCCGCCGCCCCGGGCGTGGGCCGACAAGGATCCCGTCGCGGCGGCCCGCCTGTCGGCGGCCCGGGCCGCGGTCTCGGCGCTGGCCGAGCAGCTCACCATGCCGCAGGAGAACCTCATCGCGCCGGACACCGTGCGCAGGCTCTGCTGGGAGCCGCCGCAGGTGGTCGACGCGGAGAGCGTGGGGACCGCGCTGGTGGGGTACGGCGCGCGGCCCTGGCAGGTGGAGCAGGTGACACCGGTGCTGGTGGCGGCGCTGTCCGCCTAGGCGGACAGCCGGCGTACGGCGTCGGCGGCCGTTCCGCCTCGCCCACTCACTCCGGGCCGCCCTCGGCCCGCTCGCCCTGCGACGGTTCCGGTCCGGTCCGCGACGGTTCAGGTCCGGCCGGATCGGTCCGGCCGGCCGGGGCTTCCAGGAACGCGGTGTAGAGGTGCCTGCCGCGGTCCACGGAGAAGTCGATCTCGGGCAGGAGGTCCGGGACCGCGATCGCGGTCACCAGGTTCCGGTACATGCGGGAAACCCGCGCCTCGACATTGCGCGGGTGCCGGTCGAGGGTGTTCGACATGAGCACCACTCCGGCCCAGTTCCCCGCGATCTGGTGGGCCTGCTCCTCGACATCGACGAATGTCCTCAGCTCGCCGCGGCGCCGGGCTTCGGCGAGCTGTCCGGTATTGAAAGCGATCCAGTCCGGCCACGGCGTTCCGTAGGTATCCGGCGCATTACTGTGGAACGACAGCTTCAAAGCGGCCTGAAGAGCGTTCTCGTGCGAGATCCGGTAGGCCAGGATCATTCCGATGTCGACCACTTCCTGGAGCATGATCCGCTGTTCCCGCAGGCCGTCCATGGTCAGCGCGTTGTGCATGATGGCCGTCGCCACGTCGATCTTTCCGCCCGGGAAATGCCGGTAGAAGGCGCCCTTGCTGGTCCGTGCGGCGGTGATGAGGTCACCGACCGACGTCCCTTCGTAGCCGTCCATCACGAAAAGCGCGCCGGCGGTGTCGAGGATGCGCTGCCTCGTGTCGATGGCGCGTTGTTGCTGCCGTCGCGGCCTGCGCGGATTGCTCATTCGATCTCGCCTTCGAGGCCCATCAACGGGTTCACGACCGAACCGGCTTCGTCCGGGACAACTGCGCACGCATTTCGGGACACCCCGCCACCTGCGCGCTGATCAGCGTCCCGATAGTACCCCGGTGGCCGGACCGGTCGAGGGGCTTGCGGGACTGCGGAGACACCGCCCGCGGCCGTTGTTCCCTTGACGTCACCGCACCCGGGTTCCAAACTGGCAACGCCAGAACAGACCGAGTGGTCCCTTCTAGCCGGGAGGCCATCACGACAACCTGGACATCGCTCCCTTCCGAGCGAGGCTCCCTGGCTGCCGTGAGCGCTCAACCGGCCACCCGGCCATGCTGTTCTGCCGGAACCTAGGGGGCACGGAGCAGAAGAGACCACTTGGTCCAAACAGGCCCGACGGCACCGGACCGGAGGCCGTCGGCCGGGCAGGGTACGGCAGTGCCCTTTCAGACACTTTCACCGGCCGAGCGGCGAGCCGATTCGTGACCCCGCCTCCGCCGACACCCACACCCAGCACCCGCACCCGCACCCGCACCCGCACCCGCACCCGCTCGGGAGTCCGCCGCCATGACCGCCGTCCCCTTCTCCGCCGCCACGGCCGCGTCAAGGGCCGATTCCGCCACCCGCACCGCGGCGGTGGTCGCCCCGTACGAGGAGGGTGGCGGAACGTATCAGCGGGCCTTCGCACGGCACGGCTGGCGGACCGTGGCCGTCCTTCCGGAACACCGGCTGCGCCCGCCGGCGTACCGGAACGCGGCGCCGCCCGCCGGGTACGGCGACACGGTGGTGCACCGGGGGCTGCGGCAGACGGTCAAGGCGCTGCGGGCGCTGGGGGTGTCGGCCGTGGTCGCGGGCGGGACCGGGGGCATCGAGCTGGCCGAGCGGATCGCCTGGCAGCTCGGTCTGCCCGGAGCCGATCCGGCGTCCTCGCCGCTGAGATACGACCGAGGCGCCCAGGCGGCCCGGCTGGCCCGGCTGGGGATCCCGGCGCCGCGGAGCATCCGTACCGCGTGTCCGGCCGACGCGGCGGCCTGGGCGCGGTCGCACCCCGCGGCCGGCTACCTGCTCGCCCCGGCAGCCGCCGGCATCCCGGTCGACGCGGTGGAATGCGCGGACGAAGGCCGGATCAACACGGCCTGGCCCGCCCTGTGGCACGCGGCGGCCCGGCACTCGGGCAGCCCGCACCTGGTGCTGACCGAGCTGCCCGGCCGCCGCCGGTACACGGTCGACACCGTCACCCGCCCCGGCCCGGACGGACGGCCCGAGCACGTCGTCACCGGTCTGCGGGCGGACGCCCCTGCCGGACCGCACCCGCCGGGCGGCCCGTCGGCGCGGGCTCTCGCGGGCTACACGAACCGGGTGCTCGACGCGCTCGGCGTGGTGTGCGGTCCGGCCACCGTCCGGCTCGCGTCCGGCGACGACGGCGCGGCGGGCCGCGGGCCGCTGCTGATCTGCGCACTCGCGGCGCCCGTCATGACCCGGGCCGACGAGGCACCGGGTCCGGTGACCGGCCGCCTCCGGGCCGTCGGCGTGCCGGGCCTCAGGCCCGCTCCCGCCGTCCCCTTCTTCCCCTTGTCCTTCCCCTTGTCCCGGGACCGTCCATGACCCGACGGCCGTCCGCCCGCGTACACCGCCACCCGAGAGGAGCTCACATGCTCACGCCCCCCGCGCCCCGGTCCCGCCCGGCCCCCGCCCGGCGGCTGCTGACGGGCAATACCCGCATCTTCGAGCTGGGCACACCGCGGACCACGGCCCCGGCGTCGCCTCGCGCCGTCCCGGCGACCGTCGCGACAGGAGTGCGGATCGCGGCGGGTTGCCCGCACGGTTCCCGCCTCCGGACGAGGCGCCGTTCCATGTGACGTTCGCCGCTCCCCCCGCCAGGACTGGGCAGTCACGTTACTCATAAGTAGCATGGGGCCTGAGCGCGCGCTCAGCGCATCGCAGCAGTGCCATCCCGCACCCTGGAGGAGAGCCAATCGTGCCTCGTACCGTCAGGGATGTCGTCTTCGTCGACGGCGTCCGTACCCCGTTCGGCAAGGCGGGCCCGAAGGGCATCTACCACGAGACCCGTGCCGACGACCTCGTCGTGAAGGCGATCCGGGAGCTGCTGCGCCGCAACCCCGGTCTCGACACCAAGAAGATCGACGAGGTCGCCGTCGCCGCGACCACGCAGATCGGTGACCAGGGCCTGACCATCGGCCGTACCGCGGGCATCCTCGCGGGCCTGCCGACCTCCGTGCCCGGCTACTCCATCGACCGCATGTGCGCCGGCGCGCTGACCGCCGTCACCACGGTCGCCGGTTCCGTCGCCTTCGGCGCGTACGACGTCGCCATCGCCGGCGGTGTCGAGCACATGGGCCGCCACCCGATGGGCGAGGGCGTGGACCCGAACCCGCGGTTCGTCAGCGAGAAGCTGGTCGACGAGTCGGCGCTGTTCATGGGCATGACCGCCGAGAACCTGCACGACCGCTACCCGACGATCACCAAGCTGCGCGCGGACGAGTACGCGGTGCGCTCCCAGGAGAAGGCCGCCAAGGCGTACGCCGACGGCAAGATCCAGGCCGACCTGGTGCCGATCTCGGTGCGTCGCACCAACCCCGAGGGCGGCGAGACCGGTTGGGGTCTCGTGACGGCCGACGAGCCGATGCGCCCGGGCACGACGCTGGAGAACCTCAGCGGTCTCAAGACGCCGTTCCGCGTGCACGGGCGGGTCACCGCCGGCAACGCGGCCGGTCTGAACGACGGTGCGACCGCCTCGATCATCGCCTCCGAGGACTTCGCCCGCGAGAACAACCTGCCGGTGAAGATGCGGCTCGTGTCGTACGCCTTCGCGGGTGTCGAGCCGGAGGTCATGGGCTACGGCCCGATCCCGGCCACCGAGAAGGCCCTCGCGCAGGCGGGTCTGTCGATCTCCGACATCGGTCTGTTCGAGATCAACGAGGCCTTCGCCGTGCAGGTGCTGGCCTTCCTGGAGCACTACGGCATCGCGGACGACGACGAGCGCGTCAACCAGTACGGCGGCGCCATCGCCTTCGGCCACCCGCTGGCCTCCTCCGGCGTGCGTCTGATGACGCAGCTGGCCCGCCAGTTCGAGGAGCACCCGAACGTCCGCTACGGCCTGAACACCATGTGCGTCGGCTTCGGCATGGGCGCGACGGTCATCTGGGAGAACCCGCACTTCGAGGGGGACAAGTGAGCACCACCGCCGAGCTTCTGAAGCAGGCCTCGGACCTGTTCCCCGACGAGGTCGTCACGTCGGCGCACGTGCGCCACTTCGACCTGCCGTCCGGGGCCGGCCGCTTCGCGCTGATCACCCTGGACAACGGCCTGGACCACACCAAGCCGACCACCTTCGGCCCGGCCTCGCTGGCGAACCTCAACACCGCGATCGACCAGGTGGAGAAGGAAGCGGCCGAGGGCGCCATCGTCGGTGTGGGCATCACCGGCAAGCCGTTCATCTTCGCGGTCGGCGCCGACCTCAAGGGCGTCGAGCTGCTGAAGAACCACGAGGACGCGCTCGCCATCGGCAAGGGCGGCCACGAGGTCTTCAAGCGCCTCGCGGGCCTCGCGGTGCCGACCTTCGCGTACTACAACGGTGCCGCCATGGGCGGTGGCGTCGAGGTCGGTCTGCACTGCACGTACCGGACCGTCTCCAAGGCCATCCCGGCGTTCTCCCTCCCCGAGGTCTTCCTCGGGCTGGTCCCGGGCTGGGGCGGCTGCGCGCTGCTGCCCAACCTGATCGGCGCCGACAAGGCCGTCTCGGTCATCATCGAGAACAGCCTGAACCAGAACAAGCAGCTCAAGGGCGAGCAGGTCTTCGACCTGGGCATCGCCGACGCCCTCTTCGAGGGCGCCGACTTCCTGGAGCAGTCGCTGATCTGGACCGCCCAGGTACTGAAGGGCGACCTCGCGGTCGAGCGCCCGGTGATCGACCGCGGCGAGGCCTGGGACCAGGCCGTCGCCCGGGGCCGCTTCATCGCCGACTCCAAGGTGCACGGCGCCGCCCCGGCCGCCTACCGCGCCCTGGACATCATCGCCGCCGCCAAGAACGGCGACCTGCAGCAGGGCTACGACGCCGAGGACCTGGCGCTCGCGGACCTGATCATGGGCGGCGAACTGCGCGCCGGCATCTACGCGTTCAACCTGGTGCAGAAGCGCGGCAAGCGCCCCGCCGGTGCGCCGGACAAGAACCTGGCGCGTCCGGTCACCAAGGTGGGCGTCGTGGGCGCGGGCCTGATGGCCTCGCAGCTCGCGCTGCTCTTCCTGCGCCGCCTGGAGGTGCCGGTCGTGCTGACCGACATCGACCAGGAGCGCGTCGACAAGGGTGTGGGCTATGTCCACGCCGAGATCGAGAAGCTGCTCGGCAAGGGCCGGATCAACCAGGACAAGGCCAACCGCCTCAAGGCGCTGGTGACGGGTGTCCTGGACAAGGCCGAGGGCTTCTCCGACGCGGACTTCGTCATCGAAGCGGTCTTCGAGGAGATCGGCGTCAAGCAGCAGGTGTTCGCGGAGGTCGAGGCGGTCGCCCCGGCGCACGCGATCCTGGCGACGAACACCTCCTCCCTCTCGGTGACGGAGATGGCGTCGAAGCTGAAGAACCCCGAGCGGGTCGTGGGCTTCCACTTCTTCAACCCGGTCGCGATCCTGCCGCTCCTGGAGATCGTCCGCGGCGAGCAGACCGACGACGCCTCGCTGGCCACGGCGTTCGCCGTCGCCAAGAAGCTGAAGAAGACCGCGGTCCTGGTGAAGGACGCCCCGGCGTTCGTCGTGAACCGCATCCTCACCCGCTTCATGGGCGAGATCCAGAACGTCATCGACGAGGGCACCCCGGTCGAGGTCGCGGAGAAGGCGGTCGAGCCGCTGGGCCTGCCGATGTCCCCGCTGGTGCTGCTTGAGCTGGTCGGTCCCGCCATCGGTCTGCACGTCTCGGAGACCCTCAACCGGGCCTTCCCGGACCGCTTCACGGTCTCCCCGAACCTCGCGGCCGTCGTCAAGGCCGGCAAGCGCGGCTTCTACGTGTACGACAGCGGGAAGCCGGAGCTGGACCCCGAGGTCGCCGCGCTGCTCAAGCAGGGCGACTCGGTCCTCAGCGAGGAGCAGGTCCGCGACCGCGTCCTGGACGCCGTCGCCCAGGAGATCGGGCTCATGCTCGACGAGGGTGTCGTGGCCGAGGCGCAGGACATCGACCTCTGCCTGATCACGGGCGCCGGCTGGCCCTTCCACCTGGGCGGCATCACGCCGTACCTGGACCGCGAGGGCGTCTCGGAGCGCGTGAACGGCAAGAAGTTCCTGGCCCCGGGCGTGGCGAGCGTCCCGGCGTAACCGCCTCCGCACGGACCCGATGCCCGGCGCACCGACTGGTGTGCCGGGCATCGGCGTGCCGGGGCACGCGCCGGCCGCGGCCGCTTCAGGAGGGCGGCGTCGCCTCGACGTGGACGACGGTCAGTTCCGTGCCGTCGAGGTCGCGGCGGGAGCGGCCCAGGATGCCGACGGCCAGGTGGGACGGGTCCTCGGGATCGTCGCGCGGCACGAAGGTGATGACGTCCGGATGATGGCTCGTCACCAGCCAGCCCTCGCCCTGGTTGAGTTCGAGCACCCGGAAGTCGCCCGCCGCGGTGGCGACATGCATGGGGCCGAACTCGCGGAGAATGCCGACGGCCTGCTCGGCGACGTCGCCGGCGGGGTGTTCGAGTACCACGCAGGTGCCGTGCTCGAACAGCACCCATGACTTGCCCGAGCCGGTGAGCAGACGCCGCCAGGCGTCGATGAGTGTCTGGTTGTCCACGGTGGCCATCATGGCTCACCCGTACCTCCCGCCGTGCCGCCAAGTCCGCGTCCGCGGGCCGGGCGGCGAAGGCCCGGAGCGCGTCTCAGACCGGCCGCCAGGCCTCCAGTGCCAGCCCCGGCTCGTCCTTGCGGCGGGTGAGCAGCAGTTGGCCGGTGGAGGGGGACAGGCTGGCCGCGGTCACCCGGCCCGCCTCGTCGGTGGCCAGGGCGATCTGGGCGTCGGCCGGGAGCTGCGGTCCGGACTCGGTCCACCAGGCGCCGGCCCGTTCGTCCTGGGTCGGATACGCGGCGAAGGCCACCCGGCCGCTCGCCGAGCGCTGGGCGAGCAGGGTGCAGTCGTACCCGTCGAGTTCACAGCGGACCGCGGCCACCGGGCCGGGCCCGGCCGAGGGCAGCAGGGCGTACGGCTTGCCGCCCGGGCGCCAGGCGCACAGGTCGCCGGACTCGTCGGTGTAGTAGAGGGTCGTGCTCTCGGCGGAGGTGGCGAGGGCGGTGAGGGTGCCCGGCCGGACCGGGGCCTCCAGCGCCTCAAGGAGCACGGGCGGCTTCCCCGCCTCCTCCTGACGCCAGTGCACGACCCCGCCGGGCACGGCCGCGTACACCTCGACGCGCCCCGACTCGCCGGTCACCGCCGCCAGCCCGTCCTCGACCAGCCGCCCCTTCAGGTCCCGCCACGGCTCCCAGCCGCCCTTGTCCTTCTGGGCGGCCATGCTCACCCCGCGCCCCCTGTTGCGCACGAAGACATGGGCGCGGCCCTGCGCGTCCACCGCGACGGCGGGGGCACCGGTGACGTCGCCCTTCTTGCTCGGGTGGCCGATCGACCGCCAATCCAGGGCGGCCAGGTGCGGCCGGTAGTGGGTGGAGTGGACGAGCCCCGACTCGCCGTTCACGGTGGGCCGCCAGGCGACCAGGTGGGCGTACCCGTCGGCGCCCTGGCCCACCGTGAAGCCCGGGTGCAGCCGCTGGTCGCCGCCCATCCTCCGGGGAGCGGACCAGGGCGCGCCGGGTCCGCGTTCCGCCCGGCACAGCACGGCCTCGCCCGACGGCAGATAGACACTGAGCCGGCCGTCACGGCCGCGGAGGAGCCAGTCGCCGTTCACCGCTTCACTCTAAGCGGGGCCGTTCGGAGCAGTGGGGCGGCCCCTGGCGTGCGAGGCTTGGGGCATGGAAGACGAAGCTCCCCTGCTGGTGATCGTCGACGGCGCGAACGTCGTCGGGTCGCGGCCGGACGGCTGGTGGCGGGACCGCAAGGGGGCCGCCGAACGGCTCCGCGACCGGCTCGCCGAGCAGGGGCTGCCCGGCCGGCCGACGCCGGTGGAGCTGGTGCTCGTCGTCGAGGGGGCCGCCCGCGGGGTGGCGTCGGTGCCCGGGGTACGGGTGGAGTCGGCACCCGGCAGCGGCGACGACCGGATCGTGGAGCTGGCCGCGGAGGACCCCGGCCGGCCGCGGCTCGTCGTCACCGCCGACCGTGAACTGCGCCGCCGGGTGGTGGAGTTGGGCGCCGAGGTGATCGGGCCGAGCGCGCTGCTGTAGCGCTCCGCTGGTTGGGCGGTTCGCTGATCGGGCGGTTCGTTCGCTGCGGGCCGGTGGGGGCTGGTCGCGCCCACGCGGCGGAGCCGCATATGAACACAGCCCCGCGCCCCTACGGGGCGCTCGGCACCTTGACGTACAGCACCGCCCCGTCCACCTCGCCCGCCTGCTCGTATCCGGCCGCGAGCAGCCTGCGCAGGCTCGGGACGCGGTCGGGGCCGTACGGCTTGCCGCGGGAGTCGTCGATCACCAGGGCCGGTGCCCGGTCGGCCAGCTCCGCGCGGAAGACCGGCCAGGTGCCCTCGACGGCGTACTTCTCGCCGACCTGCGGGCCGTCCCGGCCGCCGCTGAAGTTGGTGAGGAGGCCGGCGGTGAGGTAGCGGGTGGCGGGGGTGCGGTCGGCGAGCCAGTACGTCTCCGGGTGTATGCCCCAGACCAGGACCCGGTCGCCGGGCGCGGTACGGCGGTCCAGGGAGAGCGCCAGCCGCTGGGCGTGCGCGAGTTCCGGGCGGGGGGCCAGGACGCCCCAGGCCAGGAAGAGGGTGCAGGCGCAGGCCGAGGCCAGCACGGCGGCCGAGGTCCGTTCCCACGGCAGGATCTGCAGCGCGGCCGTGGCCAACAGGGCCAGGGGTGGGGTGAGTTGCAGGAAGTAGTGGCCGAAGAAGTGGAAGCCGAGGGTGACCGCGGCCGCCGACGCGGCCAGCCACAGCCACAGGTCGGCGGCGCCGGTACGGGCGATGCGCAGCGCCCGCGCGATCGGCGGGAGCAGGCCGGCCGAGGCCGCGCCGAGGATCGCGGTGTTGGTCAACGCCCGGGCCAGGACGTGCAGTTCGGAGCCGGTGAAGGAGGCGTAGGCACCGGACCCGGTGACCGTCCAGAAGGCGAAGCCGGCCGGGTCGGTGGCCAGGGCGGCGCCCAGCACGGGCAGGGCGGCGCCGGCCGCCAGCCGGAGCAGTCCCGCGCGCGGCCCGCCGTACCGGTTGAGGAGGAAGAGCACCGGCAGCAGGACGGCCCCGCCGGTCTGCTTGGTGAGGAAGGCGCACGCGACGGCGGCGCCGGCCGCTCCCCAGCGGCGGCGGTCGGCGCACCACATCGCGGCGGCCGTGCAGGGCAGCATGAACACCTCGAAGGTGGCCGCCTGGGCGTCCTCGGGGTTGAGCCCGACCGAGACCAGCAGGTACAGCGTCCCGGCGGTACGGCCCGCGCGGTCGCCCCAGCGCCGCCGGGCGATCGACGCGAGCAGGGCCGCGGTGGCCAGCTGGGCCAGTACGGCGAGGACCCGGACCGCGGTGAGCGACCCGGACCCGAAGACCGCGAACGTCCCCTCGTACAGCCACGGCAGCAGCGGCGGCTTGCGGTCCACGACCGTCTCGTACAGCTGCCCGCCGCGCGCCAGTATGCGGGCCTGTACGGCGAGATAGCCCTCGTCGGGGTTCCACAGCGGCCGGAGGAAGGACGGCACCCGGGTCACGCAGGCCAGTACGGCGAGCAGCGGCAGCAGCCGCGTCCAGTACCCCTTCCCTGCGACTACGGACCGTGGCGGGGCGAGGGGCGCGAGAAGCATGGGGAGCACGCTATCCGGCCCCGCAGTCCCACCCGGACGGGACATACGGGGCCGGAGCGACGAGCCTGGCGGTCACGGAGCGTCGGCAGGGGTCCGTTCGGCCTGGGCGAGGCGGCTGTGCGAGCGGCCGTAGAGGAAGTAGACGACGAAGCCGATGACCATCCAGATGGCGAACCGCAGCCAGGTCTCGGCCGGCAGGTTGAGCATCAGCCACAGCGAGGCCAGCACGGACACGGCCGGCAGCACCGGCACCCACGGGGTGCGGAAGGACCGCTCCAGGTCCGGCCGGGTGTTGCGCAGGATGACGACGCTGATCGCGACGACGATGAAAGCGAAGAGCGTGCCGATGTTCACGAGTTCGGCGAGTTCGCTGAGACTGGTGAAGCCGGCGACGATCGCGATGACGACGCCGAGCAGGATCGTCGGCCGGTACGGGGTGCGGAACCTCGGGTGGGTGTGCGAGAAGAAGCGGGGCAGCAGGCCGTCCCGGCTCATCGCGAAGAACACCCGGGACTGGCCGAGCAGCAGGATCATGCACACGGTGGTCAGGCCGACGGCGGCGCCGAAGCTGATCAGGCCGGCGAACCAGGGATGCCCGGTGGCCTTGAAGGCGTCGGCGAGCGGGGCGTCCACGGACAGCTCGCTGTACTTCTGCATGCCGGTCACCACGATGGCCACGGCGACGTACAGCGCGGTGCAGATGATCAGGGAGCCGATGATGCCGCGCGGTACGTCCCGCTGGGGGTTGCGGGTCTCCTCGGCGGCGGTGGCGACGACGTCGAAGCCGATGAAGGCGAAGAAGACGACCGAGGCGGCGGTGAAGATGCCCATCACGCCGAAGTTGGAGGGCGCCCAGCCGAACATCAGCTGGACCAGCGGGGCCTTGAGGTTGCCGCCCGCCGGCACGGCCTGCTTCGGCGGGATGAAGGGGCTGTAGTTGCCGCTGTGGATGAAGAAGGCGCCCGCGATGATGACGACCAGGACGACGGCCACCTTGATGGCGACGACGACCGAGGTGACCCGGGCGGAGAGCTTCATGCCGACGACCAGGATCGCGGTGAGCACGAGGACCAGGGCGGCGGCGAGGATGTCGAAGCCGAAGCCGTGGGCGCCGTCGCGGCCGCTGAGGTACTCGGGCAGGTGCCAGCCCGCGTTGTCGAGCAGTGAGTGGATGTACCCCGACCAGCCGACGGCGACCACCGCCGTGCCCAGCGCCAGTTCGAGGACCAGGTCCCAGCCGATGATCCACGCGGGGAACTCGCCGAGGGAGGCGTACGAGAAGGTGTACGCCGAACCGGCGACCGGGACGGTGGAGGCGAACTCGGCGTAGCAGAGTGCGGCGAGGCCGCAGACGACGCCGGCCGCGACGAAGGACAGGGCGACCGCGGGCCCCGCGTTGTTCTTGGCGGCCGTGCCGGTCAGGACGAAGATGCCGGTGCCGATGATGACACCCACGCCGAAGACCGTGAGGTCCAGGGCCGACAGCGACTTCTTGAGCGCGTGCTCCGGTTCCTCGGTGTCCTTGATGGACTGTTCGACGTTCTTGGTCCTGAAGAGGGTACTGCTCACGTGCCTACCTCCCACGTTTGTCGTCCTCGACATGATCGAGAGGGCCGGGGGGTGCGTATGCCCCGGCAAGGGCAGGTTCACGCAGATGGGTCGGTCTCGCCACTTGGAGGTGTGGGGAAACCGACCCATTGGGGTGGTGCGGGTTTGGTGCGGGAGTGCGGGCGAGTGGGGGCTGAGCGCGCAGTTCCCCGCGCCCCTTTCAGGGGCGCTTCACCTCAGTCTCTTGCAGGTTCCACGGAGCTGACGTCCGTCGGCTGGCCGTCCAGCTTCGCCACCAGACCGGTGACCTGGCGGGCGATGTCCGGGGCCGTCAGGCCGATCTCGGCCATCACCTCGGCCCTGGACGCGTGGTCGAGGAAGCGGGGCGGGATGCCGAAGTCGCGCAGCGGTACGTCCACGCCCGCGTCGCGCAGTGCCTGGGCGACCGCGGAGCCGACGCCGCCGACGCGGCTGTTGTCCTCGACCGTGACGACCACCCGGTGGCGCTCGGCCAGCGGGGCCATGGCCTCGTCGACCGGCTTGACCCAGCGCGGGTCGACCACGGTCGTCGAGATGCCCTGCTTGTCGAGGAGGCCGGCGATCTCCAGGCACATGGGGGCGAGGGCGCCCACGGAGACCAGGAGCACGTCCGGGGTGTCGGTGCCGGGCTCGCGCAGCACGTCCATGCCGCCGATCCTGCCGACGGCGGCGACGGCGGGGCCGACCGCGCCCTTGGAGAAGCGGACCACCGTCGGGGCGTCGTCGACCTCGACGGCCTCGCGGAGCTGGGCGCGGACCTGGTCGGCGTCGCGCGGGGCGGCGAGCCTGAGGCCGGGGACGACCTGGAGGATCGACATGTCCCACATGCCGTTGTGGGAGGCGCCGTCGGTGCCGGTGACGCCGGCCCGGTCCAGGACGAAGGTCACCCCGCACCTGTGCAGGGCCACGTCCATCAGTACCTGGTCGAAGGCGCGGTTGAGGAAGGTGGCGTACACGGCGAAGACCGGGTGCAGGCCGGCCGTGGCGAGGCCCGCCGCGGAGACGGCGCCGTGCTGCTCGGCGATGCCGACGTCGTAGATGCGGTCCGGGAAGGTGTCCGCGAACTTCTTCAGGCCGACCGGCTGGAGCATGGCCGCGGTGATCGCGACGATGTCCTTGCGCTCCTTGCCGAGCTCGACCATCTCGTCGCCGAAGACCGAGGTCCAGTCGGCGCCGGAGGCCTTGACCGGCAGGCCGGTGTCGGGGTGGATGGGGCCGATGCCGTGGAAGCGGTCGGCCTCGTCCTGGAGGGCGGGCTGGTAGCCGCGGCCCTTCTCGGTGAGGCAGTGCACGATCACCGGCCCGCCGAACCGTTTCGCGCGAGCGAGGGCCGACTCCAGGGCCTCCATGTCGTGGCCGTCGATCGGGCCGACGTACTTCAGGCCCAGGTCCTCGAACATGCCCTGCGGGGCGATGAAGTCCTTCAGCCCCTTCTTGGCGCCGTGCAGGGTGTCGTAGAGCGGCCTGCCGACGACCGGGGTGCGCTCCAGCAGGTCCTTGCCGCGGGCCAGGAACCGCTCGTACCCGTCCGTCGTGCGCAGGGTCGCCAGGTGGTTGGCGAGGCCGCCGATGGTCGGGGCGTACGAACGCTCGTTGTCGTTGACGACGATGACGAGCGGGCGGTCCTTGGCGTCGGCGATGTTGTTCAGCGCCTCCCAGGCCATGCCGCCGGTGAGGGCGCCGTCACCGATCACGGCGACGACGTGGCTGTCGCGTTCGAGCAGCTGGTTGCCCTTGGCGATGCCGTCGGCCCAGCCGAGCACCGTGGAGGCGTGGCTGTTCTCGATGACGTCGTGCTCGGACTCGGCCTGCGAGGGGTAGCCGGACAGGCCGCCCTTCTGCTTCAGCTTCGAGAAGTCCTGACGGCCGGTGAGCAGCTTGTGCACGTAGGACTGGTGGCCGGTGTCCCAGAGCACCTTGTCCTTCGGGGAGTCGAAGACGCGGTGCAGGGCGATGGTGAGCTCGACCACGCCCAGGTTGGGACCGAGGTGTCCGCCGGTCTTGGAGACCGCTTCCACGAGGAAGCTCCGGATCTCCTCTGCCAGCTGGACCAGCTCCTCGGGGCTGAGCCGGTCCAGATCGCGCGGTCCCCTGATACGGGTCAGCAGCGGCACCCGTGCCTCCTTGCAGTAGAGCTGATCGAGCTGTTGCCGGGCTCGTCGAGTCTAGTGTTCCGCTCGGGCGGAACGACTCCGGCCCTTGGGTCATGGGTCACGCGATCGGCTGTACCCATCATGAGCCCCACCTATGACACGACTGTGCCCGGCACTGTCCAGTGCCGGGCACAGTCGGAAACCTAGGGGCGCTGGGGGTACCCCCGGCCGAAGGCTGGGGGAGGAACTGCGCGACCAGCCACGACGGACCGGCACTCGGCAGCGCACCGCACCCCCCACGGCGCTATCCGCGCCCCGCCGCCTTCTGGCTCTTGCGGGAGACGGAGTCGATGACGACCGCACCCAGCAGAACACCACCAGTGATCATGTACTGGATCGACGTGTTCATGTTCAGCAGGTCGAGGCCGGTCTGGATGGACTGGATGACCAGCATGCCCAGGAGCGCGGACCAGACGGTACCGCGGCCACCGAACAGCGACGTACCACCGATGACGGCCGCCGCGATGGCGAGCATCAGCGTGTTGCCGCCACCGGCGTTGAGCGTCGCGCTCGCCGTCTGGCCGGCGAAGAACATACCGCCGATCGCCGCGAAGCCACCGGAGATCGCGAACACGGTGATCCGGACCATCGGCACGCTGATACCCGCACGGCGGGCCGCCTCGATGCCGCCGCCGACCGCGAAGACCTTGCGGCCGTACGTCGTACGACGCAGCACGAAGTCGACGATGACCAGCGACGCGAGGAAGATCACCAGCGCGTTGGAGACACCGGCCGCGTTGTTCAGCACGGCCGCCGCCACGAAGGACGCGATGGCGAGCAGGACGACGCGGAGCAGGATCTCGCTGGTGGGCCGGAACGGCACACCCGCCGCACGGCGCCGGCGCTGCTCGTTGAACTGGCCCAGGGCCGAGAGCACGACACCGAGACCGGCCAGCAGGTAGGCACCGATGATGGCCTGGTCCATGAAGAAGGAGCTCTGGCCGAGGAGCTTCACCGGGCCGCTGTCGGCCGGGATGTTGATCGTGCCGCTGGAGCCCAGCAGCCACAGCATCAGACCGTTCCAGCCGAGGAAGCCGGCCAGGGTGACCACGAACGCGGGTACGCCGATCTTGGCGAAGAACCAGCCGTGCAGGGCGCCGATGCCGATGCCCGTGATGATCGTGAGGATCAGGGCCAGCCACTGGTTCATGCCGTGGTTGACCGCCAGGACGGCGAACACCGTGGAGGCCAGACCGCTCACCGAGCCGACGGACAGGTCGATCTCGCCGAGCAGCAGCACGAACACCAGGCCGATGGCGAGCATGCCGGTGGCCGCGAGGAAGTAGCTGATGTTGGAGAGGTTGTCCGCGCTGAGGAACAGGCTGTTCTTCACCTGGAAGATGGTCCAGATGATGATCAGGCCGACCACCACCGGCAGCGAGCCCAGCTCGCCGCCCTTCACCCGGCGCTTGAACTCCGTGAGGTAGCCCTTGAAGCCCTCTTCACGGACGAGCAGCCGCGGGTCGACGACCGCGACCGGCGCGGCCGTCGGGTCGGCGGCGGGGGCGGCCGTGGTCGGGGCCTCGGCCGCCGCCTCGGTCTTGTCGAGCTGGGGCGACTCGTCGCCCTGCACGGTCTTGTTCGACGTCTCGCTCACTTTGCCGCCTCCGTGGTGCGTCGCTCGGAACGACGGGTCACGGCGTTGTCCGTGGCACCCGTGATCGCGGCGATGATCTCTTCCTGGCTGGTGCTCTTCACGGGGAAGAAACCGTTGTTCTTGCCCAGTCGCAGCACGGCGACGGTGTCCGCGACCGCCTTGACGTCGGCCATGTTGTGGCTGATGAGGATGACGGCGAGGTTGCGCTCGCGCAGCCGCTCCACCAGGTCGAGGACCTGCGCGGTCTGCTCGACGCCGAGGGCGGCGGTGGGCTCGTCGAGGATGACGACCTTGGGGTCGCCGATCAGGGCGCGGGCGATGGCCACGACCTGGCGCTGGCCGCCGGAGAGGCTGGCGATCGGGATGCGCACGCTCGGGATGCGGATGGAGAGCGTGCTCAGCAGCTCGCGCGCCTGCTTCTCCATCGTCACCTCGTCGAGGACGCCGCGGTGCAGCAGCTCACGGCCGAGGAAGAGGTTCCCCACCACGTCGAGGTTGTCGCAGAGCGCGAGGTCCTGGTAGACCGTCGCGACACCCAGTCCCTGGGCGTCGTGCGGCTTGTTGATGCTGACGGAGTTGCCCTCCCACTCGATGACGCCCTCATCGATGGGGTGCACACCCGCGATCGTCTTGACCAGGGTCGACTTTCCTGCGCCGTTGTCGCCCACCAGGGCGACCACTTCTCCGGCGTGGACCTCCAGTTCGACGTCGGTGAGTGCCTGGACCGCACCGAATCGCTTGGAGACTCCGCGCAACGCCAGCACGGGCGTAGCGGACACGTGAACCATCTCCTTCGCCGCCTGACCGGCGGGGATGCCGCGCTTGGTGATCAGGCGCGGAGGGTCGTGCGGTACCTCGGACTGTCGTCGGGGTAACGCACGCGGTTTACAAGATGAACATGCGCGAATCCGCTGCGCTTGGCAACGGGTCCGTCCGACGCCCGCTCCGGCAGCGGGGTATGAAGGCCGGAGCGGGCGTCGGAGGGGTTTCGCGTGACCGCCGGACGGCCGGGGCACCTTGCGGAAGGGCCGGCGTCGGGCGGCCGGGGCCCGGGTGTCGTACTGCGACCACCCGGGCGCTGGCGACCGGAGCCTGGCGGCTCCGGGGCGGGACTACTGGAGGCCGGCGGCCTTGCAGGCCTTGGCGAACTCGCTGGTGCAGATGTCGGAGACGGTGTACAGACCGTCCTTGATCACCGTGTCCTTGATGTTGGCCTTGGTGACCGACACCGGGGTCAGCAGCTGCGAGGGCACCTTGTCGCCGGAACCGCTGGTCTGCGTGCTGGTGGCGAGCGAGTCGATGCTCTTGCCCTGCAGCAGGTCCACGGCGATCGTGGCGGCGGCGTCGGCCTCCGGCTTGAACGCCTTGTAGACGGTGGAGGACTGGGTGCCGGCGACGATGCGCTGGATGCCCGCGAGCTCCGCGTCCTGACCGGTCAGCGGGATGCCGCTGATGCCGGCGCCCTTGAGGGTGGTGGCGATACCACCGGCCATGCCGTCGTTGGCGGAGTAGACGCCCGCGATGTTCTTGGCACCCAGCTGGGTGATGGCCGCCTTCACCTTCTGCGCGGCGACGGTGTCCTTCCACAGGCCCGACTGCTCGTAGGCGATGTCGACCTTGCCGTCCAGGGCCTTGTGCGCACCCGACTTGAACTGGGCGGCGTTCGGGTCGGCGTCGTCACCGTTGATCATGACGACCTTGGACTTGGTGGTCGCCTTGGAGCCGAGGGCGTCGAGCAGGGCCTGGCCCTGCAGCTCGCCGACCTTGACGTTGTCGAAGGAGACGTAGGCCGAGACCTTGCCCTGGGCGAGGCGGTCGTACGCGACGACCTTGACACCCTTGGCAACGGCCGCGTCGATGGAGGACTTGATGGCCGCAGAGTCCTGGGCGGAGATCACGATGACCTTGACGCCCTTGGTGACCATGGTGCTGACCTGCTGGGCCTGCTTGGCCGCGTCACCCGCAGCGTTCGCGTAGTCGACGGTGCAGTCGGCACACAGCGACTTGACCTGCGCCTCGAAGTACGGGTGGTCGAACTTCTCGTAGCGCGCGGTGACGCTGTCGGGGAGCAGCAGGCCGATGGTCTTGCCACCGGAGGAGCTGCTGCTGGACGAGTCGCTCTTCTTGTCGTCGCCGGCCTTGCCACAGGCGGCGACGGACAGCGCCATGGAAACCGCGGCGGTGCCGATCACGACTCTACGCATCGTTGCGTTCATTTGGGGGTGCCTCCCTGACAGGGCCGCAACGCTGCGGCCGAGGTGGCTCGAAGTCAACTCGGCCGCAAGTTCGACGTCAAGAAGTAAATACTTAACGAGATGGCAACGGCGCCATGCGTTCTCTAAGTGAAGACAGGTGCAACGGCCTGAACCGACCCGTCCAAAAGGGTCGAATCGCCCATCTCGCTGAGTGCGAGAGCGAGCGCCCCGAGCACCTCGGCGCGGCCGCCGAGGGCCCCCGGAAGCACCGAGAGCTGGCGTGCGGCACTGGGGATCGCATAGCGCCCCACGGACTCCCTGATGGGCCCCAGGACCAGCTCTCCGGCCTCGGCGAGGTCGCCGCCGAGGACCACCCGGCTCGGGTTCAGCAGGTTGCAGAGGTTGGCCACTCCACTGCCGATGTGACGGCCGACGTCGCCGATCACCCGACGGCAGCCCGGATCGCCGTCCCGGGCCAGCCGTACGACGCCTTCCATGGTCAGGTCGGGGCCGTGGCCGGGCTGGAGCAGCGGCAGCACGTAGCGGGCCGCCGCGAAGGTCTCCAGGCAGCCGCGGTTGCCGCAGCGGCAGACCGGGCCGGACTCGTCGAGTGTAATATGCCCTATTTCGCCGGCCGTCCCGCCGGGGCCCCGGTAGATCTTCCCGTTGATCACCAGACCGGCGCCGACACCGCTCGCGACCTTGATGTAAGCAAGGTCACGGACGCCCTTGCCGCTGCCCCAGACCAGCTCGCCGAGGGCGCCGAGGTTGGCGTCGTTGTCGACGTGCACGGGGACGCCGAGGCGGAGCCGGAGCTCCTCCGCGGGTCTCGCGCCGATCCAGCCGGGCAGGATCGCGCTGGAGCCGAGGGTGCCGGACTCGACGTCGATCGGGCCGGGGACGCCGACACCCACGCCGGCGATCTTCGAGCGGTCCACGCCGGTCGCCGCGATCAGGCGGTTGACCAGCTCCTCCGCCCTGTCGAAGCCCTGGCTGGACGACGCGTCCACGTCGAGGGGCTCGGACTCCTCGGCCAGCACCTGGTGGGCGAGGTTCCCGATCGCGACACGCAGGTGGGTGTGGCCGAAGTCGACGCCGATGACAATGCCGGCGTCACCGCTCAGACTCACGCTGCGGGCCCTGCGGCCGCCCGCCGACGTGGGCGTGACCTCGACGGTTCCGCCGTCCTTGAGCTCGCGCACGATGTTGGAGACCGTCGCAGCCGACAGGCCGGTCGTGCGCGCGATCTCCGCCTGCGTGAGCGATCCGGCCAGACGTACGGCCCGTACGACACGTTCCAGGTTGGCTCGGTGCAGCGACGACTGCGACCCCGGAGTCTCCATCGACCCATCCACTCCTGCCATCGGAGGCGGCCACGGTGCCGCCAACGTGACCCAGATCACCTCACTGAGACCGGGTCACTTACAAGTTATGAACTCCAAGCTCTGCTGAACGGGTTACCGCCGTCAAGTCCTTGACAGAAATCGTTGGCGGTTCGGGGGTCGCCTGGGGGACATGCGATGGACATGTCTAGGCCACTGGTGAGCAGGTGGGAGGGCGCGCGTGGAGTACGGGTGCGGCGCCGTTGTGGCTGGTCGCGCAGTTCCCCGCGCCCCTTCACGACGCTGCGGTGACCGCCTGGATCAGGGCACCGCACTTTCGGGTTGCGAACGTTCGGGTTACTTCAGAGCGCCCGCCGTCAGACCCGCCACCACCTGGCGCTGGAAGACGATGTACGCGGCGAGGACCGGGAGCATCGCCATCACCAGGCCGGCGAAGAGGCCGGACCAGTCGCCCTTGTAGCCCTGGCTGACCGCCAGCTGGACCAGGCCCTGGGTGAGGACGTGCTTGTCGGGGTCGGTGTTGAGGACCGTGGGGAGCATGTACTGGTTCCACTGGCCGAGGAAGTTGAAGATCCCGACGCTGATCAGGCCGGGCTTGGCCATCGGCAGCATGATCTGGAAGAACGTGCGGGTGTGCGAGGCGCCGTCCACGAAGGCGGCCTCGGCCACGGACGTGGGCAGCGTGCGGAAGAACGCCGTGAGGAAGAAGACCGTGAACGGCAGCGAGTACGCGATGTAGACCAGGATCAGGCCGTGGATCGTGTTCAGCAGGCCCAGGTTGTTGACGACGTAGAACAGCGGGACCAGCGCGAGCATGATCGGGAAGCTCATGCCGCCGATGAAGAGGTAGTAGATGAACCGGTTGCCCGGGAAGTCGAAGCGGGCCAGGACGTAGGCGGCCATCGAGCCGAGGACCAGGGTGCCGATGAGCGAGCCGCCGACCACCAGGACGGTGTTCAGGAAGTAGTCGCTCATGTTGGCGTCGGTCCAGGCCCGCGCCCAGTTCTCGAAGTGGAGCCGGTCCGGGAGCGCCCAGGGCGAGGTGAAGATCGACCGGTCGTCCTTGAAGGACGTCATCACCGCCCAGAGCAGCGGGGTGACCACCATGAACGCCCAGATGACCAGGACGCCGTGGGAGAAGACGTTGAGGACCCCGCTCTCGCGCTGCCGGCGGGGCGGCTTCGGCTCGGTGGGCTCGGTCTCGGTGACAGTGACGTCGGTCTCGGTCGTCGTCATCGCTTCAGTACTCCAGCCGCTCGCGACGGCCCAGCCGCATCACGACCGCCGCGAAGGCGAGCGTGACGACCAGCAGGGCGACGCCGATGGTGGTGGCGTAGGCGGCCTGACCGTCCCGGAACGCCTTCTGGTACACGTACAGGACCATCACGGTCGTCGAGTAGTCGGGACCGCCCGGTCCGGTCGTCATGATCTGTACGACTGCGAACGACTCGGCGCCGAGCGCGAGGATGCCCATGTAGACCCAGCCGGACTGCACGGTGTCCCACAGCAGCGGCAGCGTGATGCGGAAGAAGGTGGTGGCGCGGCCGGCGCCGTCGAGCAGGGCGGCCTCGTACAGGTCCATGGGGATGGACGCCATGCCCGCCGAGAAGAGGACCACGAAGAAACCGACCGTGGACCAGACCAGGACGGCCATAACGCACCACAGGGCGAGGCTCGGGTCGCCCAGCCAGAGCGGCTGGATATTGTCCAGACCAATTCCGCGGAGCAGCGAATTGATCGCGCCGCTGTCGGGGTTGTAGGCGAAGGCGAACAGCAGCGAGACGATCGCGATCGACAGCACCTGCGGGAAGAAATAGACGATCTTGTAGAAGGAGGAGCCCCGGACCCCGGAGATGACCGGGCCGCCCCTCCTTCTCCGGCCGCCCACATTGATCATGAAGGCGAAGAACAGCGCCAGGCTGATCGTCACCAGCGGCAGCACGACCGCGAACATCAAGCTGTGCTGCAAGGACTTCCAGAAGACGTCGTCGTGCAGCATCCTCCGGTAATTGTCCAGGCCCACCATCTTGAATTCGGGGCTCAGGCCGGTCCAGTCCGTGAACGAGTAGTAGATGGACTGGATGAACGGCCACACCACGAAGAGCGCGTACAGTCCGAGGGGCAACGCCAGAAACCCCACGATGAACCGGTACTTGCCGTGCTGCATCGCCACTCCGGTGCCGAGAGGGTTTTCTGGTTACTGGTGCTTGTAGTGCTTGATCGTGGTGTCCTTGGCGGCCTCGTCGGCGAAGCCCTGGATCTTCTTGACGGCCTCCGCCGGGGTGAGCCGGCCGGCCATCATCTCGCCGAGACCGGCGACTCCGATCTTCTCCTTCTGGAGCTGCACGTACCAGTCCTGGAGCCGCGGATTGACCACGTTCGAGCCGGCCAGCTTGAGCGCCGCCACGCCGGAGCCGAGACCCGGGGTGAGGGTGATGCCCTCGGTGCCGCCGTTGTACGCGGTCAGCGACTTCACCTTCGCCGTGAAGTTCTTCGACGACGCCTCGCTGAGCATGATGCGCAGCTGCTCCATGCCGCCCTGGGCGTTCGCGGCCTTGGCCGGGACGATGAACGGCTCGCCGCCGGAGGCCCAGATGGTGCCGAACGGCATCTTGTCGTTCTTGTCGATGCCGGTGGGCGCGGAGACGGCGAGGTTGAAGTCGGAGGGGATGACGTTCGCCGACTCGTTCTCCACCCAGGAGCCGTTCGGGATGAACAGGGCCTTGCCCTGCGCCCAGGCGGTCTGCGACTGGATGTGGTCGAGGCCGGGGGTGCCCTTGAGGATGTAGCCCTTCTTGTAGAGCTCGTAGTAGGCCTCGAAACACGCCTTGACGGCCGGGTGCTTCCAGGCGTTCGGCTCCAGGTTGTCGATCGCGTTCAGGACCTCGACGCCGCCGACCTTGCCGATCATCGGGTAGAGCGAGAAGGGGATGTAGTAGGGGTACTTGCCGGCGTAGGTCCAGCCGGCCATGCCCTTCTTCTTGGCCTTCGCGCAGACGGCGATCATCTGGTCCCAGGTCTGCGGGTACTCGGCGTCGAGCGAGTCCAGGGCCTTCTGCGAGTACCAGACGCCGTAGACCGTGTAGGCGTAGTACATGATCCAGACCGGGTCGCCGTCGAACTGGCCCATCTCGACGATCCCGGGGCGCAGCGTGTCGCGGACCTTCTTGTTCGGGTCGTCGAACGACGGGGCGTCGAGGAGCGGGGTGAGGTCGGCCAGCTGGTTCTTGCCGACGAGCACACCCATGTCCATCTGCTCGGCGCCGGAGTTGTCGATGAGGTCCGGCGGGGTGCCCTGGTTGAAACGCGGCTGCAGCGTGGACTGGATCTTCTGGGTGGCGGAGAACTTGACCTTGGCCTTCGGGAAGTCCTTCTCGTAGATCTTCACCGCGTCCTCGGCGTACTCCTTGCCGAAACCGCCGTCGAAGAGGACGAATTCCATCTGCGCGGTGTCGTTGACACCCAGCGGGTTCTTGGCCGTCTTCTTGCCGGCCTTGTCCTTGGACTGGCCGCCGCCGCCACTGCTGGCGCAGGCGGAGAGGAATCCGACGGCGGGGACGGAAATCAGGCCGAGCGCGGCCGAACGCCTGATCAGATCGCGACGGCCGACACCCTCGGAACCGGGGGTCGCTGCGGAATCGGAACCGGGGTTCGCTGCGGAAGTGGATCCCATGCTCAAGTCCTCGCCTTCTCCAGGACTCAGGCGGTGAACCGGATCCTCCCCGGCACCGCGGTCGGGTAGTGCTGGGTCGTGCAGGAAGTCATGCGGGAAACGCCGACAGGTATAGTCCACTTCCCGTCAGCGAGGCAAGATCGAATGCAGGGTTGCCGATGGGTCTTTTCCTAGTTGAGACCTGTCGGAAATATGAGCGATCTCTGTACGCCTTGCCGGAAAAAGAGCCGACATACACCCCTGAATGCCGCACCCAACACCCTTGACATCACGGGTCACTTGACCACCTACTGGTTCCTGCGCCACGCAACTGACAACGTTGTCTCATGCGGCAGGGAGGGCACCCGTGGTGATGCAGCGGAGAACGCAGCGAAGAACAGGACACGGATCTGGCACGGCGGTCGTGATCGCGGCCGCCGTAGTCATGACCCTGGGCTCCCAGGGAGCCGCGGTGGCGCTGCCGGCGAAGGCACCGGCCGCCGCGACGCAGTTCGCATCCTCGTTCGAGTCTGGCGATCCGTCACCGGACTGGACCGACACCGTGGACACGGACGCCAGTGGCGCACCCCGCGCCGCCGGAGTGGACGGCGGCTACAGCACCGGCATCCCCGGCAATGTCACCGACCACGTGACCGACGTGCGGGCGAGCGCCGAGAACACCGGCGCGGGCGAGGTCAAGGAGAACCTCGTCGACGGCGAGTCGGGCACCAAGTGGCTCACCTTCGAGCCCACCGGCTGGGTCGAGTTCGACTTCGACAAGCCCATCAAGCTGGTCACCTACGCCCTCACCTCGGCGAACGACTACGACGAACGCGACCCGAAGGACTGGACCCTCCAGGGCTCGACGGACGGCAAGGACTGGAAGACCGTCGACACCCGCACCGGCGAAGCCTTCACGGAGCGGTTCCAGACCAAGTCGTACGACCTCGCCGCGCCCGCCGAGTACCAGCACTTCCGGCTCGACGTCACGAAGAACAACGGCGCCCCGGACATCCTCCAGATCGCCGACGTGCAGTTCTCCACGGGCGGCAGCGGCGGTCCGGTGCCCCAGGACATGCTCTCGCTGGTCGACAAGGGCCCGAACGGCTCGCCGACCGCGAAGGCCCGGGCCGGGTTCACCGGAACGCACGCGCTGCGCTACGCCGGACGGCACACGGCGACCGGCCGGGCGTACTCGTACAACAAGGTCTTCGACGTGAACGTGAAGGTCGGCCGGGACACGCAGCTCGCGTACCGGATCTTCCCCTCGATGGCCGACGGTGACCTCGACTACGACGCCACCTACGTCTCGGTCGACCTGGCCTTCACCGACGGCACGTACCTGAGCGACCTCGGCGCGGTCGACCAGCACGGGTTCGCGCTCTCGCCGCGCGGACAGGGCACGTCCAAGGCGCTGTACGTCAACCAGTGGAACGACATCTCGTCGGTGATCGGCTCGGTCGCGGCCGGCCGGACGGTCGACCGGATCCTGGTGGGCTACGACTCCCCCGCCGGTCCCACGAAGTTCCGCGGCTGGATCGACGACGTGTCGCTGAAGCCGGTGGCCCCCGGGAAGCCCAAGGCGCATCTGTCCGACTACGCGCTGACCACCCGCGGCACCAACTCCAGCGGCAGCTTCTCGCGCGGCAACAACTTCCCGGCGACGGCCCTGCCGCATGGCTTCAACTTCTGGACGCCGGTGACCAACGCGTCCTCGGAGAGCTGGCTGTACGAATACGCCCGCGCGAACAACGACGACAACCTGCCGACGATCCAGGCGTTCAGCGCGAGCCATGAGCCCAGCCCCTGGATGGGCGACCGGCAGACCTTCCAGATGATGCCGTCCGCCGCCTCCGGCACCCCGGACACCGGCCGGGAGGCCCGCGAACTGGCCTTCCGGCACGAGAACGAGACCGCGCGGCCGTACTACTACGGCGTCACGTTCGAGAACGGCCTGAAGGCGGAGATAACACCGACCGACCACGCGGCCGCGCTGCGCTTCACCTACCCGGGCGACGACGCGAGCGTGATCTTCGACAACGTGACCGAGCAGGCGGGCCTGACCCTCGACAAGGAGCACGGGATCGTCACCGGCTACTCCGACGTCAAGTCGGGGCTGTCGACGGGCGCGACGCGGCTCTTCGTCTACGGCGTCTTCGACAAGCCGGTGACGGGCGGCGACTCCACCGGGGTCAAGGGCTACCTGCGCTTCGACGCGGGCTCCGACCACACCGTCACGCTCCGGCTGGCCACCTCCCTCATCAGCGTCGACCAGGCCAAGGACAACCTGCGCCAGGAGATCCCGGACGGCACCTCCTTCGACACGGTGAAGGCACAGGCCCGCAAGGTCTGGGACAGGCTGCTCGGCAAGGTCGAGGTGGAGGGTGCCACGGCCGACCAGCTGACCACCCTCTACTCCAGCATGTACCGGCTGTACCTGTATCCCAACTCCGGTTTCGAGAAGGTCGGTTCGACCTACCAGTACGCCTCCCCCTTCTCCCCGATGACCAGCCAGGACACCCCGACGCACACCGGCGCCAAGATCGTGGACGGCAAGGTGTACGTCAACAACGGCTTCTGGGACACGTACCGCACGACCTGGCCGGCCTACTCGTTCCTGACGCCCACTCAGGCCGGGGAGATGGTCGACGGGTTCGTGCAGCAGTACAAGGACGGCGGCTGGACCTCCCGCTGGTCCTCCCCCGGCTACGCCGACCTGATGACCGGCACCTCCTCGGACGTGGCGTTCGCGGACGCCTACGTCAAGGGCGTGAAGTTCGACGCGAAGGCGGCCTACGAGGCGGCCCTGAAGAACGCCACGGTGGTCCCGCCCTCCTCGGGCGTCGGCCGCAAGGGCATGTCCACCTCCCCCTTCCTCGGCTACACCAGCGACGACACCCGCGAGGGCCTGTCCTGGGCGATGGAGGGATACGTCAACGACTACGGCATCGCCGAGATGGGCAAGGCGCTCTACAAGAAGACGGGCGAGAAGCGCTACAAGGAGGAGTCGGACTACTTCCTCAACCGCGCCCAGGACTACGTGAACCTCTTCGACTCCAAGGCCGGCTTCTTCCAGGGCAAGGACGCCCAGGGCGGCTGGCGGGTGGACTCGGGGTCGTACGACCCCCGCGTGTGGGGCTACGACTACACCGAGACCAACGGCTGGGGCTACGCCTTCACCGCCCCGCAGGACAGCCGCGGCCTCGCCAACCTGTACGGCGGCCGGTCCGGCCTCGGCGACAAGCTCGACGAGTTCTTCGCGACGCCCGAGACGGCCTCCCCCGACTTCGTCGGCTCCTACGGCGGGGTCATCCACGAGATGACCGAGGCCCGGGACGTCCGGATGGGCATGTACGGCCACTCCAACCAGGTCGCCCACCACGTCATCTACATGTACGACGCGGCCGGCGAGCCCTGGAAGGCACAGGCCTACGTCCGTGAGGCGCTCTCCCGGCTCTACCTCGGCAGCGAGATCGGCCAGGGCTACCACGGCGACGAGGACAACGGCGAGCAGTCGGCCTGGTACCTCTTCTCGGCCCTCGGCTTCTACCCGCTGGTGATGGGCAGCGGCGACTACACCATCGGCTCCCCGCTCTTCAAGAAGGCCACGGTCCACCTGGAGAACGGCCACGACCTGGTGATCAAGGCCCCGCAGAACAGCGCGCGGAACGTCTACGTCCAAGGGGTGCGCGTCGACGGCAAGACCTGGACGTCGACTTCGCTGCCCCACTCGCTGATCTCCCAGGGCGGGGTCATCGACTTCACGATGGGCCCGAAGCCGTCGGAGTGGGGCACCGGCAGGAACGCCGCCCCGGTCTCGATCACCAAGGACGACAAGGTCCCGGCCCCGCGCGCCGACGTCCTGAAGGCCGACGGCTCCCTGTTCGACAACACCTCGGCGACCGAGGCGACCGTGACGTCGGTGGACCTGCCGGTGACCGGGCCGGCCAAGGGCGTCCAGTACACCCTCACCTCGCCGTCGGACCGCACGAAGGCCCCGACCGGCTGGACCCTCCAGGCCTCGGCGGACGGCACCAACTGGCGGACTCTGGACAGTCGTTCCGGTGAAACCTTCGACTGGAACCTGCAGACACGGGCGTTCACGATCCAGAAGCCCGGGGCGTACGCGCACTACCGCCTCGTCCTGGACGGCGCATCGACCTTGTCGGAGGTGGAGTTGCTGGCCTGAGACGGCGGCACGGGCAACAGGGAACAACAGGCAGAGGGGGCGGGCCCGTTAGGGTCCGCCCCCTCTGCCGTTCAGCGGTCAGCCGGTGGCGAGGGTGAACACGTGCAGGTCGCCGTTGTCGGGCAGCCGGACGCTCTTGATGGTCCTGCCGTCCGGGGCCGTGAAGGGCCTGGTCGCGAAGACGTAGGTCGCCACCGGGTCCTTGTCCGCGCCCGCGACGTTCCGGTAGGCGCTCCTGGCGACGGTCTCGTTGCCGTACTGGACGGTGCCGCCGCCACCGCCGACGGTCCAGTCGGTGAAGGAGAGGTCGACGGTGCCGGTGGTGCCGTCGGTGTAGGTGACGGTCGCCTGGGCGGACTGGTTGCCGTTGGTGGCGCTGCCCAGGAAGGACAGCCTGGTGGCGGGGGTGGGCAGTGCGACGGTCTGGGCGGTGGCCGTCGCGTTGTCGGGGCGGCCTGCCGGGGCGTCCGGCCAGGTGTAGGTGAGGCCGTCCACCGTGCCCCGGCCGCCCGCGGTGAGGCCGGCCGCCGCGAGGGCCTGGCGGGAGTAGCTCCAGCCGCCGCCGTCGAAGTCGGCCTCGTCGTGGTCGCCGGAGTCGTCCGAGATGCCGGTGTTGGAGTAGGCCGCGAGAAGGGTGCCGGGCGCGGCGACGGTGAGGGCGACCGGCTGCGAGTAGGAGGTGTCCGCGGAGGTCACCGTGACCCGTATGTCGTAGTAGCCCTGGGCGGTGCCGGGGTCGGTGGTGAGGGTGATCTGCTGGGAGCCGTCGGTCACCGTGCCCTCCGCCGGGGTGGCCCGGACGCCGTCCGGGGTCTCGACGCGGTAGCGGACCTCCGGGCCGGTGCCACCGGTCAGGGAGAGCGCACGGATGTCCACCTTCGTGCTGTCACCGGGGGCGATCGTCGCGGCCGTCGGGCCGACGCCGATCTGGTACGGCTGCTCGCCCCGGCGGAAGGACGGGGGCGCGGCGGAGGTGCCCCAGGTGCGGTTCGGGGTCGCGGCGAGGGTGTAGTCGAGCCGGCCGCCGTCGCGGACGAACGAGCTGTCGAGCCAGGGGCGGTCGCTGGTACGGCCGTCGACCTTCAGGGACTGGACGTACGGGGCGTCGGCGGCCGCTCCCGGTGCGTGGATCGAGATGTCGTTCCCGTTCGGGCGGTCGATCTCCACGCGCTCGAACAGGGGTGAGGCGAGGACGAGTTCGGCGCGGGAGGGGACCTGCGGGTACATGCCGAGCGCCGAGAAGACGTACCACGAGGACATCGCGCCGAGGTCGTCGTTGCCGGGGATGCCGCCGGGCTGTGTCGACCAGAGCTGTGTCATCGCCGCACGGACGGTCTCCTGTGTCCGGTAGGGCGCGCCCGCGTAGTCGTACAGGTAGGGCACGTTGAGCGAGGGCTCGTTGTCCAGCTCGGACTTGTCGCCGCCGCTGCCGGTGAAGGCCCAGCTGCCGTCGTCGTTGTGGAAGAAGGCGTCGAGGCGGGCGAGGGCCCGGTCGGTGCCGCCCATCGCGGCGAAGAGCCCGGCCGGGTTGTGCTGGACCATCCACGTGTACTGGGCGGCCGTGCCCTCCACGAACCCGTTGCCGGTGCCCGGGGTGAAGCCGGTGACCCAGCTGCCGTCGGCCTTGCGGTTGGCGATGTAGCCGCCGGTGGCGTCGGCGGCGATGTCGAAGTTGTTCTGCCACCACTGGGACCGGTCGGCGAAAGCGGCAGCCGTCTCCTTCTCCCCCGCCGCCGCGGCGAGCTGGGAGAGGGAGAAGTCGGCCGTGGACATCTCCAGGGTCTCGGCGGCCCCGCCCCAGGCGTTGGACACGGACGGCATGTAGTGGTCGGCCAGGTACTTGTCGAGGGAGGGCCGTTGGCCGACCGACAGCACCGGTTTGCCGGCCGCGGACAGGTCCTGGGCCGTCGGGACCGTCGCCGCCGTCACCAACGAGTCCAGCGCGCCCTTCAGGTCGAAGCCGGTGCCGCCGAAGGCGCGGATGCCGGCGAGGGCGGTCGGTGCCGGGTCGCCGTTCATGACGTGGGTGCCGCTCGCGCCGTGCAGCCAGCGGTCCCAGACCCCGCCGTTCTGCCGGGCGAGTTCGTAGAGCGACTGGGCGACGTCCGAGCCGGTCCCGGGGTCCAGCAGCGTGAGCAGCTGGACCTGGTCGCGGTAGACGTCCCAGCCGGAGAAGGTGCCGTACTGCGCCCGGTGGCCGCGGGCGACCCGGTGCACCTTGTCGTCGCTGCCCCGGTAGCGGCCGTCGGCGTCGCTGATGACGTTGGGGTGGAAGAGCGAGTGGTAGAGCGCGGTGTAGAAGGTGGTGCGGTCGGCGTCCGTGCCGCCGCCGACCCGGATGGCGTCCAGGCGGTCGCGCCAGGCGCGGTGGGCCGCGTCACGGACGGCGTCGAAGGAGCGCCGCGGCGGGTTCTCCGCCCGCAGGTTCGCCGCGGCGGCGGCCTGGCTGACGTACGAGATACCGACCTTGACGTTCACCGGGTCCGAGCCGGGCGCGAACCGCACGTATCCGCCGGCCCCCTTGCCGGCGACGGGCCGGCCGCCGTTCGCCGAGAAGCCGCCGGTGCCGCCGGAGGCGGTCGTCGAACCCGGGCTGAGCCGGTCGTCCTGCCAGGTGCCGGTGGCGGTGAAGGCGCGGTCGAAATGCGCGGTGAAGTAGAGGGTGTAGTAGGAGCGTTGGCCCTCGGGGTCGAGATAGCCGCAGAAGTCGCCGGAGGTGACCGAGCCGGAGACGGTACGCGTCTCGGGGTCGATGGTCACCGTCGAATCGGCCGAGCCAACCTCGGAGTTGGCGGTGCGGATCAGCAGGGAGGCGGGCTTGTCGGCCGGGTAGCTGAACTGGGCCGAGCCGGTGCGGGTGGTCGCGGTGAGGTCGGCGGTGACGCCGGAGGCGAGGCCCACCCGGTAGTGGCCGGGCTCGGCGGTCTCGTCGGCGTGGCTGAAGTCGGAGGCGTAGACGGCGTCCTTGGTGTCGCTCGCCGGGGACGAGGTGACCTCGCCGGCGTACGGGAAGAACGGGATGTCACCGCTGCCGCCCGCGCAGCCGGTGCCGGACATGTGGGTCAGGCTGAAGCCGCGGATGCGGGTGGCGTCGTACTGGTAGCCGCCCGGTGCGGCCGTTCTGGTCGCGTCGCCTCTGGTGTTCTCCGGGCTCCAGGAGAGCATGCCGAACGGCACGACGGCGCCCGGGAAGGTGTTGCCGCCGTTCCTGCTGCCGATCAGCGGATCGACGTACGCCGTGGGGTCCTTGACCAGTTCGGGTGGTGCGCTCGCGGGGGCCGCGAGGGCGGGGGTGGCGCCGCCGGCCGCGAGTACCGCGGCGAGCAGCAGGGACATGGGTCGGAAACGCATGACGCGGCCCTTCCTCCTCCGGACGGGTCGCGCACCACGGGTCGCACAAGCCGCAGGGACAGTAACGTGCGCCACCGGTACCACGGAAGACCGCGAATTCCCCGCAGGCCATCGGACCGGTTCACCCGGTCGGGCGATCCGAAATGCCTTGACATCGTTGTCGGTTGAGACGGTAAAGTCATGTACAAAACATGAGACAACGTTGTCGCCCGCCGTGGCGTCGACACAAGCCGCACAGCAAGGCGCACAGCAAGGCGCTCAAGAGGCATTTCGAGCAACTCCCACCCGGACAGGCCCACCCACCCCCCCTCGCCTGCCCGGCTCGCGGACCCGGTGTGCACCGACACCGGGTCCGCCCAGAGCGGAGCGCGTACGTCAACCGACCTGACACGGCAGGCCGGTTGTACTGTCCCCGCCGTCGCCCTGGACGACGTAGCCGAACGTCGTGCTCTGTCCGGGACTGAGCGAGCCGTTCCAGTCGGCGTTGTGGACCATCACGTCCTGTCCGCTGTAGGTGGCGTTGCCGTTCCAGAGGCTGGCCACCGACTGTCCGCCGGGGAGCGTCCAGTCGACCATCCAGCCGAGCATCGGGACGTCACCGCTGTTGGTGACGGTGACCTCGGACTGGTAGCCGCCGGGCCAGCTGTTGGTCGTGGTCCGGGTGGCGGTGCAGGTGCCGGGCGGGGGTTCGGTGGGGTTGCCCGGGTCGTGGATGCCGGTGACCTCGCCGTTGCCGCCGTCGAAGACGACGTCCGAGCAGGAGTAGAAGGTCTCCGTGCTGTCCGAGCGCTGCCACACCATGTAGATGATGTGCCGCCCGCTCTTGTTGGCCGGAAGCTGCCCGGTCCAGGAGTAGTTGGCCTCGACCGTGCCCGGGGTGCCATTGAGCGGCGGGTGGTCGACGGTCAGGAACGGCGTGTTCTCCATGTCGTCCCAGGTGAGCGGTTGGGTCGGGTCGTAGCCGTCCTTGGTGACGTAGACGTAGAACCAACCCGGGTGCGCCGCCCAGGCGTTGTAGGAGAAGTCGACGGTCGCGCCGGAGGTGAGATGCGTGACCGGCCAGTCGTCGCGGGGCAGGTCGAAGCCGGTGAAGTTGGGGTTGCCGCCGCTGCACAGCTGCCCGTCGGGCACGAAGCCGCGGGTGCGGCCGGCGCCGTCCGAGCGGAGCACGGAGAACCAGTTGTAGAACGGCGTGGTCCCGCTGACCTGCTGGGCCGCCTTGCAGGCGGGGTTGACGGGCTTGATCTCCCCGGTGTCGGTGAGCGCGTCCTGCCAGCACAGGAAGGTACGGCTGCCGGGTTTCATCGGGGTGCCGTGCGCCTGGGCCGGGGTGCCGGCGGCCAGGATCAGGGCCAGGGCGGGGACCGTGGTGAGGACGGCGAGGAGGGTGAGGAACAGGGCTCGGCCCCTGGCGGGGCGGGGTAATCGGGGGAGACGGGAGAGGAGTTGCCTGTTTGTCATAGGCATGACAGATCTACCTCTGTGTGGGGTGGGTGGCCGTGCACGGGTCACGGGGACGAGTGCGGGGTGGAAGCGAGCCCGGCGCGTCGACGGGTTCCGGTCCGCCGAAGCCAATGGGAGCGCTCCCACCCCACTCCCCTGTGAAGCTAGCGCGGTCGGGGGCGGCTGTAAACGGTGGACGGCCGACGAAATCGGACAGCCGGGTCACCACAGTGGGCGCACAGGCTTGACCCTTTTTTGGCCAACCGCGCTATGTGGTGACTGGAGTTCGGTCATGTTCACTTGACGCGGCCATGAGGTTGGTTCTTGACGGTTTCTGAGCCATTGGCCTTCCGATACCGACCGTCGCGCTGTCAGGGCGCTGCGATGGAGGAAGAACTCATGAGAAGACAGATCCGCGGCCTGCTGGCCGCGTTCACCGGAGCGCTGCTGCTCGCCACGGGGATCACCGGTGCGGGAGCGGGGTCCGCACTGGCCGATGACAACGGTGTCGGGCTCAAACCCGTGCTCGGATGGAGCAGTTGGAGCTTCGTCCGCCGCAACCCGACCGCACAGACCATAGAAGCGCAGGCGAAGGCGCTCAAGGACAGCGGGCTCGCGAAGAACGGGTTCGTCTACGCCAACGTCGACGACTTCTGGTACCAGTGCCCGGGCAGCCAGGGGCCGGACGTCGACCAGTACGGCCGCTGGGTCACCGACCCCGCCAAGTTCCCGCCCCGGGGCGGTGAGAACGGCGTCCAGGTGGTGGCCGATCATGTCCACGCCCTCGGGCTGAAGTTCGGCCTGTACGTCACTCCCGGCATCTCCCAGCAGGCGGTCGCGCAGAACACCGCGATCCAGGGAACCCCGTACCACGCCCGGGACATCGCCACGACGACCTCGGAGAACAACTACAACTGCGGTGGCATGGTGGGCATCGACTACACCAAGCCCGGTGCGCAGGCGTTCATCGACTCCTGGGCCGGGCAGTTCGCCGGCTGGGGCATCGACTACCTCAAGATCGACGGAGTCGGCACCTGGGACCAACAGGACGTCCAGGCCTGGTCGGACGCGCTGAAGCACACCGGCCGGCCCATCCATCTGGAACTGTCCAACAACCTCGACATCAACAACGCGGCCACCTGGGACAAGCTGTCCAACGGCTGGCGCACCGGCGGCGACATCGAGTGCTACTGCGGGCCGGACGACAGCAGCTATCCGCTGACCACCTGGGCCTCGGTCGCCTCCCGGTTCGACCAGGTCGCCGCGTGGGCCCCGTACGGCGGTCCCGGCGGGTACAACGACTACGACTCCCTGGAGATCGGCAACGGCGACCACAACGGCCTGACCCCCGACGAGCGCAGGACGCAGATGAGCCTGTGGTCGCTGGCCGCCTCCCCGCTGATCCTCGGCACCGACCTCACCCACCTCGACCCCGCCGACCTCGCCCTGCTGAAGAACACCGACGTGCTCGCGGTCGACCAGGACGGCATCGACGCCCGGCGGATCTCCTCGGACGCGAACTCCCAGGTGTTCGCCAAGACCGAGCGCGACGGTGACGTGGTCGTCGGTCTGTTCAACACCGGTTCGGCTCCCCGGGAGGTCGCCACGACCGCGGCCGCGCTGGGTCTGCCCGCGGCACGCGACTACGCCCTGCGGGACCTGTGGAACCAGCGGCTGACCGAGTCCGCCGGCCGGATCGCGGCGAACGTGCCGCCGCACGGTGTGGTCCTGTACCGGGTGCACCCCAGCCGCCACCCGGTGGCCGGTGCGGCTCCGGACGTCTCGCTGGCGCTGAACTGGGCCCCCGCGTCGAGCGACAGCACCACGCGCACCGTGACCGCGGTCCTGTCCGACAACGGGTCGCGGCCGGTCACCGACACCGCTCTGACCCTCACCGGGCCGTCCGGCACGAAGATCACCACGAAGTCCCCGACGTCGGCCCGGACGATCCGGGGCGGCCACGCGCTGAAGGCCACCTACTCCGTCGCCATCCCGCCCTCGGCGGAACTCTTCGCCTCCAGCGACTTCCGGGGGACGGCCGTCTACCGCTTCCGGCCGGGTGCGAGGGCCAGGCTCACCGCCGGTGACACGATCACCGTCAACCACCAGGTGACGGCCCCGTACCGGACGTTCGCCTCCACCACGGCGAGCTTCAGCGAGTCCGGCAGCCGGCTCGGGATCCGGGCCCAGGGCGCCGACCTGTACAACGGCACCAACGAATACGGCACGGTCTATCTGCCGGGGGCCGAGCACGACGGTTCCGTGACCACCGTGAAGCTCGACTCCCAGTCGAACACGAGCGTCTGGGCGAAGGCCGGGATCATGGTCCGCAACGACATCACCCAGTCCGACAGCTCCGCCGGCTACCTGGCCCTGGTCGCGACCCCCTCCAACGGCTACCTCCTCGACTGGGACAGCGACGGCGACGGAAAGCTGGACTCCCAGGACTCCACCGGCACCGCCGCCTACCCCTCGTGGCTGAAGCTGGTCCGCGACGGCACCACGTACAGCGGTTACTACTCCACCGACGACACCACCTGGAACCTGGTCGGCACCGTCACCGTCCCGACCGCCGCGGCCACCCAGGACGTCGGCCTCACCCAGACCTCGCACGCCTCGGGCACCACGGGCGAGGCCGACTTCGACACGTTCACGACCACTCCCTAGCGGTCCGATCCCGAGCGGTCCGATCCCCAGCGGTCGGATCCCCAGCGGTCCGGGCGATCCCGGTGTCCGCCCGCACGGTGCCCGGCTACACGGGTGCCGTGCGGGCGCCGATCGCCGTTCCGGTCGGCGGGAGGTCGGTGACCGGGAGTTCCAGGGTGAACTCCGTGCGGCCCGGGACGCTGTCCACGTCGAGGCGGCCGCCGTGGGCCGCGGTGATGGCCGAGGCGATCGCGAGGCCCAGGCCCGAGCCGCCCTCCAGGACGCCGGCGCGGGTGCGGGAGGTGTCGGCCCGGGTGAAGCGTTCGAAGACGGTCGGCAGGAGGGCGGGCGGGATGCCGGGGCCGTCGTCCCGGACCCGGATCACGCAGGTGGTGCGGGTGGACTCGACGGTCGCGGTCACCGTCGTGCCCGCGGGGGTGTGCACCCGGGCGTTGGCCATCAGGTTGGCCACCACCTGGTGCAGGCGGGCCTCGTCGCCCAGCACCAGCGACGGGCCGTCGAGGTCGAGTTCCAGCCGCCAGACATGGCCGGCGCCGGCAGCCCGCGCGTCCCACACCGCCTCCGCGACCAGCGCGGCCATGTCCACCTCGGCGGACTGCAGCGGGCGGCCCTCGTCGAGGCGGGCCAGCAGCAGCAGGTCCTCCACCAGGCTGCGCATCCGGGCCGACTCGGCGTTGACCCGGCGCCAGGCCAGGCCGGGTTCGATGCGGTCCGTGCCGCGGTTCATCAGCTCGGCGTACCCGGCGATCGAGGCGAGCGGGGTGCGCAGTTCGTGGCTGGCGTCGGCGAGGAAGCGGCGCATCCGCTCCTCGCTGCGGCGCACCTGTTCCTCGCTGCGCTGGCGTTCGGCCAGGGACGCCTCGACATGGTCGATCATGCGGTTGAGGGCGGCGCCGACCTGCCCGGCCTCGCTGCCGGGGTCGGTGTCCCGCTCGGGCACCCGGGTCAGGCCGGTCACCTGGCCCCGGCCGAGCGGCGCGTGGGAGACCTCGACGGCGGTGGCGGCGACCCGGCCGAGGGGGCGCAGCTGGCGTCGTATCACCACCGCGCACACGCAGCCCGCGATCGTGAGGCCGACGACGGCGACCACGGTCTCGACCTCGACCAGGCCGCTGATGGTGTCCAGTACGTCGTCCATGGGGAGCCCGGCCAGGACCCGGACGCCGCTCGCGTTCAGGGCGGTGACGCGGTAGGTGCCGAGGCCGGGGACCTGGCGGGTGTGGGTGGAGCCGTCCTGGGCGAGGCCCTTGAGGGCACTGGTCTGGGCCGTGTCGAGGGAGCGCGGGGGTGCGTCCTGGCTGACGACGGCCGCGTTGATGATGTTGCCCTCGGCGTCCAGGCGGGCGGCGAGCATGCCGGCCGGGTGACCGCTCTCGTTGAGGAAGGTCAGGTCGCGGGTGAGGTCCGGATGCAGGGCGGCGCCGCCGACGCCGCGCTCGGCCGCGTCGCTGACCTGGTTGTCCAGATTGCCCATCAGGTAGGCGCGTTGGGCGAACACCGTGGTCAGGGCCATCGCGGCGCACACGCAGACCAGGACGGCGGTGATGAAGACGAGCAGCCGCGTGCGCAGCGACCGGCTCCGCAGCCGGGCGGTCATCTGCCGTCCTCCACCGGTCGTACGACGTAGCCCATGCCGCGCACGGTGTGGATCATCGGCGCGCGGCCCCGGTCGATCTTGCGGCGCAGGCTGGAGATGTAGACCTCGACGAGGTTGCCGCCGCCGTCGAAGGAGGTGCTCCAGACGTGGTCGAGGATCTGCGCCTTGCTGAGCACCTGGCGCGGATGGTCCAGGAGCAGGCTGAGCAGGTCGAACTCCTTGGCGGTGAGCCTGATCGGGGTGCCGGCCCGCTGCACCTCGCGGGACTCGCCGCTCAGCACCAGGTCGCCGAGGACGCGTACCGAGTCGTCGGCCGGGGGCTGTTCGCTGCCGGCCCGGCGCAGCAGTCCGCGCAGCCGCAGCACGACCTCCTCCAGGGAGAACGGCTTGGTGACGTAGTCGTCGGCGCCGGCCTCCAGGCCGTCGATGCGGTGTTCGATGGCGTCGCGGGCGGTGAGCATCAGGACGGGGAGCCTCGGCATCTCGTAGCGGAGTCTGCGCAGTACCTGGAGGCCGTCGAGGTCGGGCAGCATCCCGTCGAGCACCACCGCGTGCGGGGCGCAGCCGCGGGCCAGCCGCAGGGCGCTCTGCCCGTCGAGCGCGGGGTAGGGGCGCCAGCCCGCGTCGGCGACGGCGGCGGAGAGCAGCTCGGTGAGGCCGGGCTCGTCGTCGACGATCAGGACGCGGACTCGGCCGGTTCGGGCCCCTGCGGTGGCAGACATGTAGCAAGTCTGTGCCGGTTTGCTGGGGGAATGCTGTGTTCCCACTGAGCCGAAGCCGTGGGACAGGACGGGTACGGGGGCCGGAATGCGGACGCCAGGACCGGGGGCAACCGGGGCGACCGGTCGCGACCGGGTCCGCCCGGGCGCGGCGTTTGCGCCAACTCCCTTGACCGAAGCGGGCATTGGCACGCTCCGGCCACCGTGATCCCTTGAGCCGCCGTCGGCCCGGCGCCCACTCTGATCTCTGGCTTCCGCTTACCGGGCGGAAGTGTTTCCACGTTCAGGGGAGGACGTCCACCCATGCGAAGACTCCACGCCCTGTGGGCCGTGGCAGGAGCGGCCGGACTGCTCGCGGGGGCGCTCACGCCCGCGACAGCCGCTCCGGGGTCCACGGTCACCACACCCGTCACACCCCTCACGGGTCCGAGCACCGGCACCCCGCCGCAGACCGTCACCCTCATCACCGGCGACACGGTGACCCTCACCGTCGGACCGGACGGCAAGAACGCCGTCGACGTCCGGCGCGGCAAGGGCCGCGAGGCCGCCACCTTCCTGTCGAGCGAGAAGGACGGCGAGATCAGCGTCCTGCCGGCGGACGCCATCCCGCTGATCAAGGCGGGCCGCCTCGACCCGGCCCTGTTCAACGTCTCCGAGCTGGTCGCACAGGGGTACACGGACGCGAAGACCGCCAGCACCCCGGTCATCGCGACGTACGGCAAGGGCGCCGAGACCCCCGAGGGCGCGCGCCGGACGCTGGCGCTGCCCGGGATCGACGGTGCGGCGCTCAGTGCGAGGAAGTCGAGCGCGTTCTGGTCGGACATCGCCCCGCCGCTCGGCACCGCGCCCACCGCGAAGGCCGCGAAGCGGCTCGGTGACGGCATCGACAAGATCTGGCTGGACGCCAGGGTGAAGGCGTCCCTCGACGTGAGCGTGCCGCAGATCGGCGCGCCCGAGGTGTGGAAGGCCGGATACGACGGCACGGGCGTCGAGGTCGCGGTCCTGGACACCGGCGTGGACCTCGGGCACCCGGACCTGGCCGGGAAGATCGCGGACTCGGCGAGCTTCGTACCGGACGAGACCGTGCAGGACGGCTTCGGCCACGGCACCCATGTGGCGTCCACGATCGTCGGCTCGGGCGCGGCCTCGGGCGGCCGGTACAAGGGGGTGGCCCCGGGCGCCCGGCTGCTGGTCGGCAAGGTGCTGGACAACACGGGCAGCGGTCAGGCCTCCTGGATCATCGCGGGCATGGAGTGGGCGGCGCACTCCGGCGCGAAGATCGTCTCCATGTCCCTGGGCGGTACGGCGTCCGGCCCCTCCGACGTGCTCAGCGAGACCGTCGACGACCTGTCCGCGGCCACCGGCACGCTGTTCGTGATCGCGGCGGGCAACGCGGGACCGGGCGAGCAGACCGTGGGCACCCCGGGCATCGCCGACTCCGCGCTGACGGTGGGCGCCGTCGACAAGTCGGACCAGCTGGCCTCGTTCTCCAGCCGGGGTCCGCGCATCGGCGACTACGCGGTCAAGCCGGAGATCACCGCACCGGGCGTGAACATCACGGCGGCCCGCGCCGCGGGCACCAGCATGCCGGGCAGTACGCCGGTCGACGACTACTACACGACGGCGAGCGGTACGTCGATGGCCACCCCGCATGTCGCGGGCACCGCGGCACTGGTCGCCGAGGCGCATCCGGACTGGACGGGCGAGCAGATCAAGGAGGCCCTCGCCAGCACCGCGAAGACGAACCCCGACGACTCCGTGTTCGAGCAGGGCGACGGCCGGGTCGACGCGGTACGGGCGGTCGAGCAGGACGTCTTCGCGACCTCGGCGCTGAGCTTCGGCGAGTTCGAGGACGGCGACACCGGGGCCGTCGAGAAGGACATCACGTACACCAACACCACCGACAAGGCGGTGGAGTTGAAGATCTCGTCGTCGCTCGCCGACCTCACGCTGGGCGCCGACGCGCTGACCGTGCCCGCGCACGGCACCGCCACGCTCCCGGTCACCGTCGACCCGGCGCAGGAGGCCAAGGGCCGCTACACCGGCCATGTCACGGCGAGTGCCGACGGCGTCCAGGTCACCACGGGCGTCGGCTTCGAGAGGGCGCCGAAGACGTACGACCTCAAGCTCTCGATCGTGGACCGCGAGGGCAACCCGTCCGCCGGGGCGTCGATCTACACGCTCCAGGAGCTGAACGGCGCCTACCCCGACGAGTACGGCTTCATCGGCTCCGGCTGGACCTGGCGGGTGCCGGCCGGCACCTACTCCATCGCGACCTGGATCCCGGACCGGGACGCGGGCGGTCTGGCCGTGGGCACGTCGATCGTCGGCAACCCGGAGATCAAGGTCGACGGGGACACCGCGGTGGTGCTCGACGCCCGCAAGGCGGTGGAGATCAAACCGAAGACCAAGGAGGACTCCGAGTTCCAGGGCTTCAGCACCAACTGGTACCGCAGCGGGCCGGGCAGCGCCTGGGGGCTCACCTACAGCCAGGGCTTCTGGACCGATCACGTCTACGTGGCGCCGACCCAGCAGGTCACCGAGGGCACTCTGAGCTTCTACGCCAAGTTCCGCCTGTACGCGAAGGAGTTGACGGCGAGCGTCACCGGTTCGCAGAAGACGTCGCTCTCCTCGCTCTACTACTGCCAGACCTACGAGGACTTCCCGTTGAAGTTCAGCGGTGAGCACACGGTCCAGGCGGTGGACGCGGGCGGCGGTACCGAGGCCGACTTCGCGGGGCTCGACGTGAAGGGCAAGGTGGCGGTGGTCGCGCTCGGCGCCACGGAGCGGGCGCAGTCCGCCCTGGACAACGCGACCAAGGCCGGGGCAGGTTACCTGATCGCCTACCGCAAGACCCCGGGCTTCTGGATCGAGGCGGTGGACCGGGCGACCACCGTCCCGCTGATGATCGCCACCGGCGAGCAGGGCGCCGCGCTCGGCAGCCTGCTGAAGACCGGCAAGAAGGTCAAGCTGAAGCTGGACTCCACGCCGACCAGCCCCTACGTCTACAACCTGCTCGCCGCGCAGAGCGGTGCCATCACCGCGGACCAGACCTACCGCCTGGACAAGTCCGACACGGTGAAGGGGAAGGCGCGTTACTACGGTGCCACGGCCGACGACATGGGCGCGGACACCCTGTACACCTTCCGGCCCTGGCAGCGCTTCGGCATCGAGACCAGCGTGCCGACGCGGTTGGGCACGGAGCGCGACGAGTACTACTACGTCGACCCGGACACCCGTACCTGGCACGTCGTCTATCCGAAGTGGGACACGCTCAAGGGCGAGTGGAGCCCGCTGCGCACCTTCACCGAGCCCGGAACCGAGCCCACCGAGGACTGGCTGCGCCAGGTCGTCCGGCCGGGCAGCAGCACGGAGTACGGGCTCTCCGCGCGTGACGGCGACAGACTCACCTTCCGGGTGCCGGAGTTGACCGACTCGACGCCGGGCCACTACGGAGCCATCGACGGCATCGACAACACCGCGAAGGGCAAGCTCTACGCGGACGGGCAACTGGTCGGCGACTCCACGCTCGGCGGATACGGCACCTTCGACGTGGCGGCGGACCGGGCCGCCTACCGCTTCGAACTGGACGTGCAGCGCAGGGCGGCGTGGGCCAGGTACTCGACGAGCACGCACACCGAGTGGACCTTCCCCTCGGCGCACACCGACACCAAGACGGCGCTGCCGCTGCTCACCGTCGGCATCAGCCCGAAGGGCCTGGACCTGCTCAACCGGGCCGACCGCGGGCACACGGTGAAGATCGCGCTGCCGGTCGCGAACCAGCTCGGGAGCGTGCGGGCGACCAGTCTGCAGGCCTGGGTCTCCTACGACAACGGCACGTCCTGGAAGGAAGTGAAGGTCAAGAAGGGCACCGCGCGGTTCCGGCCGGAGAAGGGTGCCGAGACGGTGTCGCTGCGGGTGCGGGCCACGGACGGGGACGGCGACGGGATCGACCAGACCGTGCTGCGGGCGTTCGGCCTGAAGTGAGCAACGCCCCGACGAGCCACGGTAAGGATCCTTAACAAAGACCCTCTACCGTGGCGAGCCATGGTGAACAGGGCACAAGATCCGGCACGACAGACCCCTGCCGCGAGCCCCTGGGCCGCGGTGGGGGTCTCCGCCTTCGACGAGGTGGTGTACCAGTCGATCCTGCATCAGCCCGACGCGGGAGCGGCCGGCTGGGCGCTGCTGACCAGGGCGACCCCGGCCCAGCTGCGCGAGGCCTGCAACCGGCTGCTCGCCCTGGGGCTGCTCCAGCCGCCGGACTCCATGGGCGGGTTGCGCGCGGTCGACCCGCGGGTGGCGATCCGTGCGCTGATCCGGCGGCGCGAGACGGAGTCCGAACTGCTCGCCGCCACCGCCGAGGAGATGGCCACGGCGTACGAGGCCGGGCTGCTGCGCGAGGAGCCGTCCCGGCTGATCGAGGTCGCCTCCGGCGAGGGCGCCATCGCGGCCCGCCTGGAGGAGATGTACGCCCGCGCCGAGCACGAGGTGTGCCTCTTCGACACCCCGCCGTACCTCGCCCCGCCCGCACCGCAGGCGGACCTGCAGGCCGATCTGCTGAAGCGCGGGATCGTCTCACGCGGCCTCTACGCGGCGAGCGACCTGGAGGATCCGAGCGCACTGTCCCGCGTCCGGAACATGGTCGAACTCGGCGAGCAGGCCCGGGTGTTGCCGTCCGTGCCGCTCAAGCTGCTGGTGGTCGACGGACGCCGGGCGATGCTCCCGCTGACCTCGTCCGCGGCGGGCGGCTACTGCGCCGTCGTCGTCTGGCACTCGGCGGTCACCGAGGCCCTGCAGAAGCTCTTCGAACTGGCCTGGCAGCAGGCGACTCCGCTCGGCCGGCCCGAAGTGGGCGGCGAACTCTCCGAGGACGAGCAGACGTTGACGCGGCTGCTGGCGGCCGGGATGAAGGACGAGGCGGTGGCCCGCCATCTGGGGGTGAGCCTGCGCACCCTGCGGCGGCGGGTGAGCGACCTGCAGGAACGGTTCGGGGCGGCGAGCCGGTTCCAGCTGGGGCTGCGGGCCGCCCAGCGCGGCTGGCTGTAGCGGAACGAGGCGGGCCGCACCCCCGTCACCGGGGATGCGGCCCTCAGGGACCTCTTGCGCCTACTTGCGGATCAGGCTGCGCAGCACGTACTGCATGATGCCGCCGTTGCGGTAGTAGTCGGCCTCACCGGGGGTGTCGATGCGGACGACCGCGTCGAACTCGACGCCCGTGTCGGTGGTGACCTTCACCGTGCGCGGGGTGGTGCCGTTGTTCAGCTCCTCGACGCCGGTGAAGGAGAAGGTCTCCTCGCCGGTCAGGCCGAGGGACTCGGCGGTGGCGCCCTCCGGGAACTGCAGCGGCAGCACGCCCATGCCGATCAGGTTCGAGCGGTGGATGCGCTCGTAGGACTCGGCGATGACGGCCTTCACGCCGAGCAGCGCGGTGCCCTTGGCGGCCCAGTCGCGGGACGAGCCGGAGCCGTACTCCTTGCCGGCCAGGACGACCAGCGGGATGCCCTGCTCGATGTAGTTGCGGGAGGCGTCGTAGATGAACGCCACCGGCGCGTCGGCCTGGGTGAAGTCGCGGGTGTAGCCGCCTTCCGTCCCCGGCGCGATCTGGTTGCGCAGGCGGATGTTGGCGAACGTACCGCGGATCATGACCTCGTGGTTGCCTCGGCGGGAGCCGTAGCTGTTGAAGTCACGACGCTCCACACCGTGCTCGGTGAGGTACTTGCCGGCCGGGGTGTCGGCCTTGATGGCACCGGCCGGGGAGATGTGGTCCGTCGTCACCGAGTCGCCGAGCTTGGCGAGGACGCGGGCGCCGGCGATGTCGGTGACCGGGGACGGCTCGTGCTGCATGCCCTCGAAGTAAGGGGGCTTGCGGACATAGGTCGACTCGGCGTCCCACTCGAAGGTGTTGCCGGTCGGGACCGGGAGGGACTGCCACTGGGCGTCACCGGCGAAGACGTCGGCGTAGGACTTGTTGAACATGTCCTCGCCGATCGCGTTGGCGACGACGTCGTTGACCTCGGCCTCGGTCGGCCAGATGTCCGACAGGTAGACCGGCTTGCCGTCCTGGTCGGTGCCGAGGGCGTCCTTGGTGATGTCCACCTTCATGGAGCCCGCGAGCGCGTAGGCGACCACCAGCGGCGGGGAGGCCAGGTAGTTCATCTTGACGTCGGGGTTGATCCGGCCCTCGAAGTTGCGGTTGCCCGAGAGGACCGAGGTCACGGCCAGGTCGTGGTCGTTGACCGCCTTGGAGACCTCCTCCGGCAGCGGGCCGGAGTTGCCGATGCAGGTGGTGCAGCCGTAACCGACCAGGTTGAAGCCGACCTTGTCGAGGTAGGGGGTCAGGCCCGCCTTCTCGAAGTAGTCGGTGACGACCTTGGAGCCCGGGGCGAGGGTGGTCTTGACCCACGGCTTGCGGGTCAGGCCCTTCTCGACCGCCTTCTTGGCCACCAGGGCGGCGGCGACCATGACGTACGGGTTCGAGGTGTTGGTGCAGGAGGTGATGGCCGCGACGGTGACCGCGCCGTGGTCGATCTCGTACGTGGTGCCGTCGGGGGCGGTGACGGTGACCGGGTTGGTCGGGACGCCGTTGGAGGACGCCGGGGCGTCGGAGGCCGGGAAGGACTCCTTGCCCGCCTCGTCGGCGGTGTCCACGTAGTTGCGGACGTCCGTCTTGAACTGCTCGGCGGCGTTGGCGAGGACGATACGGTCCTGCGGGCGCTTCGGGCCGGCGATGGAGGGGACGACGGTGGCGAGGTCCAGCTCCAGCTTCTCGGAGAAGTCGGGCTCGGCCTTCGGGTCCAGCCAGAGGCCCTGCTCCTTGGCGTACGCCTCGACGAGCGCGACCTGCTGGGCGTCGCGGCCGGTCAGACGCAGGTAGTTCAGGGTCTCGTCGTCGATCGGGAAGATCGCGGCGGTGGAGCCGAACTCCGGCGACATGTTGCCGATGGTGGCGCGGTTGGCGAGGCTCGTGGCCGCCACACCCTCGCCGTAGAACTCGACGAACTTGCCGACGACGCCGTGCTTGCGCAGCATCTCGGTGATGGTGAGGACGAGGTCCGTGGCGGTCGTGCCCGGCTTCAGCTCACCGGTCAGCTTGAAGCCGACGACGCGCGGGATGAGCATGGAGACCGGCTGGCCGAGCATCGCGGCCTCGGCCTCGATGCCGCCGACGCCCCAGCCGAGCACGCCGAGGCCGTTGACCATGGTGGTGTGCGAGTCGGTGCCGACCAGGGTGTCCGGGTAGGCCTGCCCGTTGCGCACCATGACGGTCCGCGCGAGGTGCTCGATGTTCACCTGGTGGACGATGCCGGTGCCCGGGGGGACGACCTTGAACTCGTCGAAGGCGGTCTGGCCCCAGCGCAGGAACTGGTAGCGCTCCTTGTTGCGGCCGTACTCCAGCTCGACGTTCTGCTTGAAGGCGTCGTTGGTGCCGAACTTGTCGGCGATGACGGAGTGGTCGATGACCAGCTCGGCCGGGGCCAGCGGGTTGATCTTCGCCGGGTCGCCGCCCAGCTCCTTCACGGCCTCACGCATGGTGGCGAGGTCCACGACACAGGGCACGCCGGTGAAGTCCTGCATGATCACGCGGGCCGGCGTGAACTGGATCTCCTGGCTGGGCTGGGCCTGCGAGTCCCAGCCGCCGAGGGCGCGGATGTGGTCGGCGGTGATGTTCGCGCCGTCCTCCGTGCGGAGCAGGTTCTCCAGCAGCACCTTCAGGCTGTACGGAAGGCGAGCCGAGCCTTCCACCTTGTCCAGCCGGAAGATCTCGTACGACTCGTCGCCCACCTGCAGCGTGCTGCGGGCGTCGAAGCTGTTCGCCGACACGACAGTCTCCTTCATTGATGTGCGCGTACCACCGTCATCGTGCCGCCACGCCGACTTGGCCGATCCAGTAAGGTCAGGCTAAGTTAGGCATGCCTTACCAGAGTGGCGGCTTAGGTGCGCCCGGGCAGATATCTCGATGTCGAGATAACTCTAGTACACGGGCGCGGGTTGGTCATGCCCGGACCCGCTGTGTTGTGCGCCGCCGCGCCGCCGTCACCGGCCGCCGGCCCACGGCTGCCCTGGTCGGCCGGGCCTGCCGTCGAGTGCCGCCGCCTCCCGAAGCCACCGGATCTCCTGGGCCCGGAGCGCGTTCCGCTCGGTGTCGTCGGCCGCCCGGAGCCGGCGGACCGCGGCGGCGAGCCCGAGACGGCGCAGGGTGGCGGCGCGGGCGGCCGGGGCCGGCGCGGCGGGACGCGCCGCGAGCGCCACCCGCAGCAGACCGAGCGCGCGGTCGGCGTCCCGGGCGGGGACGGCGGCACCGCGGAGCACGAGGGCGGCGCCGAGTTCGTCGACGGCGGTGATCCAGTCGGCCAGCGACCACGCGGCCGGGCCGCACGCCGCGGGTGCGGGCGGCAGGGCGACCGCCCGGCCGAGCGCCTCGCACGCGGCCGCCACGTGCTCGGCCGGGTCCCCCGGCGGCAGGGCCAGGTGCACGGCCGCGGCACCGAGCAGGGCCCTGGCCCGCTGGGCCGGCGCCGCGAGCCGGTCCCACAGGAGTACGGCCTCCCGCGCGGCGCACAGCGCCCGCTCCAGGTTCTCCCCCCGCTCGCCCGTCGTGCGCCGGACGAGCATGGCGGCCTGCGAGGTCAGGACGGCGGCGCGGACGGCTCCGCCGCATCCGGTCGCGAGCGCCTCGCCGTACGCGGTCAGCGCCGCCTCGACGCGGTCCCGCTCCGCGTGGCCGGAGCGGGACTCCGCGAGCAGGCCATGGGCCAGGCCGATGTGCCAGCGGGCGTAGCCCCGCTGCTCGGCGGAGGCGTCGTGCGCCGTCCGGGCCACCGCGGTGAGGAAGGAGAGTGCCGCGTCGGCCAGTTCGGCGTCCCGCGTACGGTCGGCCCAGGTCAGCAGGGCGATGCTCTCGCGGAGCGGTCCGGTGCTGGGATGCCGCTCGTCCAGCGGCACTTCGGGATCGCGCACGAACGCCGTGCCGCGGCGCGGCGGCGGTACGGGGAGTGCGGTGCGCGCGGTGAGCGCGGCCACCGCGGTGCACAGGCCGTCGACGACGGCCTCCCACTCGGCGGGACGCACCGCCGGATCGACCACGACCAGACCGCGGTGCCCGGCGGCGAGCGCCTTCCAGTGGGCGTCGACGGTGGGCGGTGGTGCGGCGGAGCCCACGGGCGGCGGGCTTGCCGGTGGCGGGCCTGCCGGTGGCGAGCATGCCGGTGGCGAGCCCGCGGGCGATGGACCTGCCGGTGGCGGACCAACGAGCGGTGGACCAGCCGGTGACGGACCCGCAGGCAGTGGACCCGCCGGTGACGCGCCCTCGGGCGATGGACCCGCCGCTGACCACCCCGCCGGAAACGGATCCGCAGACAGAGGCCCCGCCAGTGACGGACCCGCCGGTGACGGACCCGCAGGCAGTGGACCCGCAGGTGACACACCCTCGGGCGATGGACCCGCCAGAGACGGACCCGCAGGCGATGGACCCGTCGGTGACACACCTGCCGGTGACGCACCGGCGGGCAGTGGCCCCGCCAGTGGCGGACCCGCCAGAGACGGACCCGCAGGCGATGGACCCGTCGGTGACACGCCTGTCGGTGACGCACCCGCGGGCAGTGGCCCCGCCAGTGGCGGACCCTCCAGTGGCCTCACCGGTGGCCGTGTCCGTACGGCCGGGGAACTCCCCTGCGGTTCCCCGGCCGCGTCCCTCGCCCCCGTCGGCTCCCCTGGCTTCCCCGACCTCCCTGGCTCCTCTGGCTCCTCTGGCTCCTCTGGCTTCCCCCGTGGCGCGGTGCCGTTCGGGTCGGTCCGTGCCCCGTGGTGGAGGAGGGCGAGGAAGGCCTGCCAGAGGGCCTGGCTCTCCGCGGGAGGCAGGCCGCGGAGCCGGCCCAGGGCGGTCTCCCGGCGGCGGCCCTCGTCCTCCGCGAGGATCGAGGCGATCGCTTCGAGCGCGGCCGCGGCGCGTTCCGGGCCCACGCGGGCCGCCAGCCGGAGCACCGCCGCGCGGACGAACGCCTCGTGCGCCTCCCGGGGCCGCCCGGCCGCGTCGAGCCGCTCCGCCCGGGCCCGGAGCCGGTCCGCGACGGAGGGCCGGAGCAGCCCGGGCAGGCCCGGCACGAGCGCGAGCAGGTGGCGCGCCGACGCCGCCGTACGGCAGTGCTCCAGCAGGACCGTCTCGGACGGTGCCCCGCCCCCGTCCCGGCCATCGGAATCCGCCGCGTTCACCCCCGGTCGCCTCCGTCCCACGGCTCCTGCCCGGTCCGGGTCAGACCGAGCTCAGCAGCACCACCAGCAGGGCCGCGGACAGGATCAGTACGGTGACCGTCAGCGCGCCGACGATGCTCCACGCCCGGTCCACGGGCCGTCCGACGACCGGCTCGGCCCGCCCGCCGCCCGCGACCGCGGGTCCGCCGGCGCCTCCCGGGCTTCGAGGGCCGCCGCGGCCGCGTGGGCCCTGGCCCCCAGGTTCCGGGCTCCCCGGCCGGCCTGGTCCAGGGTCGTGCCCGCCAGCCGCAGGAGCCCCGCCGTGGTCCTGCGGTACGGGAACGCGCGCGGGTCCGCCGCCTGTTGCCACCGGGACGGGCTGCGCGGCCGGCGATCGGGGGCGGCCCGAGAGGGCCGCCTGGATACTCCTCTGCGAGTGGTAGGTGTCCTGGGTGACGCAGGGCAGCAGCGCTCCGCGCGCCGGCACCCGGACCTCGTCGGCGGGACGCACCCCGAAGGTGTCGGAGTCGGCGTCGTGGAAGTCCTTGACGACGTCCGCGTACAGGCCGTGCACGAGCTGGAAGAGTTCCCGCGTGGCCTCGTCGGTCCGCGGCCGGTCCCGGCGGACGACGCCCTCCATCAGTGGCGTGCGGCGCCCGTGGTTGCGCACGTACTCGACGTCCTGGCCGACGTCGGCTCCCGTCAGGTAGACCACCCGGTACAGCAGCCACAGGGAGTTCCCGGACCGGTCGCGGTACTCGCGCAAGTAGGCGCTGTCGTCCGAGACTTCGCCGCCCGCGACGCTGGTGAGCAGTCCGTGCGTCCGGGTGTCGGCGAGGAACCTGGGGGCGACCACCACCTGGAAGTCGTGGCTGGCGGTGCGGGTGATGACGAAGGGCCAGGCGTCCGGCCGGTCCGAAGCGGTCGGCGGCCCGTCCGTTCCGAAGGTCATGAGGCCTCCTTCAGCACGCGCGACCCCGGGTGCACGGCCTCGAACTCGGCCAGCACGGCGTCGAACACCTCGGCCATGCGCGTCAGCGCCTCGTCCTCCGAACGCGCCTGCAGCATCTGTCCGCGCACCTGGGCGATCTCCCGCTCGACCTGCTGCCTGCGCTCGGCGATCCGGGTCCTGCCGTACTCCTCCGCGGCGCCGAGGACGTCCTGCTGGATCGTCCGCAGCAGGGGCGAGCGGGCGGGCCGGGCGCCCAGGACCGTGCGCAGCAAGGACAGTTTGCCGTCCCACCCGTCCATCCGGACCAGCCGCTGCCGATGCTGCTCAAGGAGCGGGCCCGCGCCCTCGGCCCGGTGCGCCGAGGCCCGCAGCTCGTCGCGGACCAGGTCCACCAGGACGGCCATGAACGGTATCTCGACGTTGTACGGCCTCGGGTACGTGCCGGCCTTGACCTGCTTGACCATGGTGCGGGAGGCGGGGTCCAGGACCGCGTACCCCTGGCCGAGCGCGCTCACCGGGATGAAGCGGAACGTCCCGACGGACTTCCGGCTGAGCCGGTCCAGGTAGAAGTCCGCGAAGTCCGGATGCTCCAGCAGACCGTCGAGCACGCTGCGCAGCGTGTGACCGGCCGCCTGCAGCAGATCCCACTTGGTGACGACCACGTGCACCGCGGCGTCGCTCTGCTGGATCTCGTTGAAGATCGCGATGAGTTCGTCGGTGAGGCCGGGCTCGCCGTCGAGCTGGCGGAGCACCTTCTCGCCGTCCAGGAGGAGCAGCAGGAACCTGGAGGCCCTGACCCGGTCCCAGACCGCCTGGCCCGCCTCGCTCTCCCAGGCGTCCGCGATCTGCATGAACGCGCCCGAATAGTCGAGGTAGGAGAGTGCGAAGGGGCTGAAGACCTCGCCCTCCTCGGTCCGGAGCGAACACGTGAACGTCCATTCCGTGGTGTTCGCCTGCATGCTGGGGTCGGGCCACTCGTCGGGCGCTCCGGAGGTCACCTCGCGGAAGATGTTGTTCAGTCTGATCTTGTCTGCGCCGGGGACGTTCACGAAGAACCCCGTGTCCGACCGCTGGATGGCCAGCCGGCGGAAGAGGCTGGCCAGGTAGAGGGTCTTGCCCGAGCCGGACGGCCCGAGCACGGTGACAGGAATCGTGTCCATGCAGTGCCTCGTTCGGTGACGCGGAACAGCGTCGCGGGGACACGGGCCCCGCGGCACACCCCCCGTGTGGAGCGGTACGGCGACCGTAAGCGGCGGTTCGTCCGGAACCCATCCCAACCATCTGGGATATCCGTACAGTTGCGGATATGCCTCGACCCGCCGCAGAGCCCTGGCCAGAGCCCACCGCGGGCCGTTCCGGTTCGTTACGTGCCCGTTCCGGCGACCTGGTGGACGCCTTCGAGCGCCACTCCCGCCGGCTGCTCGCCACCGCGCCCGCCTCCGGCGCCGCCCTGGAGGTGCTGGGCGCCGCCGCCCGGTGCCTGCTCCGGCAGGTGCCCGCCGACGTGTGGTGCGGGGTGCTGCTCGATCCGGCGACGCTGCTGGACACCGGCGGCCGCCACGAACAGGGTTTCCCCGAACGCGTGATGCCCCGGCTCTTCGAGATCGAACATGCCGAGCAGGCGGGCGTCGACAACATCCGGGCGCTGTCCCGCCGTACCGAGCCGGCCAGTCTGCTGAGCCTGTCCACGGGCCGGCGGCTGGAGGACAACGTCTACTACCGGGACATCCTGCACCCCGAGGGCCTCGCCGACGAGCTGCGCGTGGCGCTGCGGGACCGGGGGCACTGCTGGGGTCTGCTGGTGCTCTGCCGGGCCCGGGGCACGACGCCGTTCTCGCCCGCCGACGTGGCGCTCGCGGCCCGGCTCAGCACTCCGGCGGGGCGGGCGCTGCGCCAGGCGTTCCTGCTGGGCGGCACGGACCTGGGCGACACCCCGGACGCGCCCGGTCTCGTCATCCTCGACCGGAACGGGCGGATCCAGCAGGCCACGCCGACCGCGCGGCACTGGCTCGGCCAGATCCAGGAGAGCCGTCCGACCGACGAGGAGACGGGTCCGCTCGCCCTGCAGGCGGTGGCGGCCAGGGTCCGCACCACCGCGCACGGGAACTCCGGGGAGGACACCCGGAAGGACACCGGGGAGTCACCGGCCCCGGTCCACTCGACCCGCTCCCGGGTACGGACCCACAGCGGCCACTGGGTCACCCTGCACGCCACGCATCTGGCGGCTCCCGGTGACGGCGAGCCGACCGGTCAGGACGAAGCGGGCGGGACCGGCGCGGGCGCCGGGCACACGTACGTCTCGGTCGGTCTCAGCCAGCCCGGCGAACTCGCCGCGATCGTGCTCGACGCGTACGGCCTCTCGGCGCGCGAACGCCAGATCGCCCAGCGGGTGCTCGTGGGCCGGTCCACCACCGAGATCGTGGACGAGCTGGCGATCACCGAGGACACCGTCCAGGACCACCTCAAGAAGATCTTCCGCAAGGCGGACGTGCACAGCCGCCGCGAACTCATGGAAGAGGTCTTCTTCCACCACTACCTGCCCGGCCTGGTCCAGCCCCCGCTGACCACGGACGGCAGGAGACGTCCGCGGGGCCGCGCCGCCGGGAAGGAGGCCTCCGGGAGAGAGGCCGCCGGGAAGGAGGCCTCCGGACCGGGCTGAGGGCGCCGGGCCGGGTGGCCGTTGCCGGTGTCGCTGTCGCTGTCGGTGCCGGCCGCGGGGTCCGCGTGGTCTTCGTCTCAGGCGGGCTCGATCCAGCCGTAGGCGGTGAGGTCGGCCAGAAGACGGGCGACCGGCGTCGCGGCCTCGGCCGGGGAGCAGCCGGCTGCGGTGGCGAGCGTGGTCACCAGGTCCTGTTCGGTGCACGGTTCGCGCAGCGCCTCCAGGAGGATGCGGGCCGCCCGGTTGACGCGGGCGGCGGTGAAGGTGGTGTCGTCGATCACCTGTGCGCCGCCGTCCGGCTCCGGACGGAGGTGCACGGAACCCGGAAGGCGGATCACCGGCGTGTCGGAAACCGGGTCAGAGCGTGTCAAGCCGGGCCTCCCGCGAGATGAAGTCGAAGTGCATACCGGTCAGCCCGTTGCCCACCCCCAGATGGACGCCCGCGGCACCCTCGTTGAGCAGGCAGTTCAGGCCCCAGTCCACCCGGTCGGCGGAGAGCACACCGGTGCCGACGGCGACCTCGGTGACCGCGCCCCGGTACTCCGGCCCGCTCGTGGCGTGGATGCCGTCGGCGAAGGGGCCGAACCCGTCGACGAACCGGTTGTCCCGGATCTCCACGGACAGCGGACAGGATTTCCGCATCTCCTCCGCCATTTCGGCGGCGGCCCTGAATTGGCCGGCGCGGGCGCCTTTCAGTTCTCGGTGCTTGGCGACGAGTACGGAATCTATTCGCAAGGTTCCGGAAACGGTGAGGTCGGTGTCGACGCGGCCGGCCAGATCGGTGGGCGACATGGCCACCTCGAAATAGTTTCCGATGGTGGAGTGCTCGTCCGGGAGGAGTTCGGGACGGGTACGGCTGGAGAGCTGGAGTTGTTCCGGAAGACGGATGGTGAGATCGGTCCCGGGACCGGTCATCCGTACTTCTTCGCGGGCCAGGAGAAGTTGGGAGATGATTCGCCGGTTCGCCGCGACACAGCCCGGGATGTCGATCTCGGCGAACCTTTCCAGGGCGTATCTGGCGGCCTGCGGGTCGGCGGAGAAGGAGGCCAGCGGAATCCACAGCACACTGGACCCGGAGAAGAGGCCGCGCAGGGCCCGCCGGGACGGCAGCCGGCCGTAGTCCACCGGTACCGCGACCGCTCGTGACGGCGCCGGTGCACGGCCGTCCAGCACGCAGCCGAACGTCGACGCCGGCACCCCCTGCGCGGCCAGCCAGTCCGCGAGACCGGGCTCATCGGTCAGGATGCTCACCTCCTGACCTGCGAAGATCACGTCCAGGTTGGCCAGCAGCCCGTCACGCATCGGGCACCAGCGCGGCCAGGCAGGGGCAGGTCGGGATGTCGCCCAGACGGCTCTTGAGGACCGTGGGCGCCTGCCGCCGCACTCCCCCTGCGGCATCCGCGCCGGGCTCCGGGCTCCCGTCCGGAATCCTCAGGGCGCGGCCGTAGATGTCACCGTCGCTCGCCACGCCTTCCGCCACCCAAATACTCCGAGACATATGCGCTCCCCACTGTGTGCGGTGAGAGTGCGGGAATTCCGGGAACCGCCGCCGGAAGACCTCCGTGCGGCCCGCCGGCGGCGGATTCCGGTACAGCGGAGCGTGCATCAGATTCCGTTGTAGATGATCGCGAGGAACGGCTTGGGGTGCTCGCCCTCGGGCGTCATGGCGGTCGTTCCGCGGTCGGCGTCGAGGGAGCCGAGCGGGGTGATCTCCGGGACTTCCAGATTTCCGACGAGCTGAGCGTTCTCAATGGCTGCCTGGGGCATTTCGCGTACCTCCGACTTGAGCCTGACGACACGTGCCGGTACCGAGTGCCGGGCACCACTCCAGCGTACGGAGGAAAGGCATCCGGACAACGGCCGGCGGTATTCCTGACCAAACGTTGGGAGCCGTCTTGACGCGCTCTCACCCCGCCCTTGTGCGATTCGGAACCATGGTCGACGGGCCGAACGGCCAGGCTCGTTGACAAGGCGTCACCCGAACGGACCCTCCGACGGGCGGCATCTCATATCTGAGATAACCTCGGCCTCATGGCAGACGACTACCTCGTACGCATCGGCAAGCTCATCCGTGACGCCCGGCAACACCGCGGCTGGACACAGACTCAGCTCGCGGAGGCGCTCGGCACCAGTCAGAGCGCTGTCAACCGCATCGAGCGCGGCAACCAAAACATCAGCCTTGAGATGATCGCTCGAATCGGTGAGGCCCTGGACAGCGAGATCGTCTCACTGGGCTACGCGGGCCCGATGCATCTGCGGGTGGTCGGCGGCCGCCGGCTGTCCGGCGCCATCGACGTGAAGACCAGCAAGAACGCGTGCGTGGCCCTGCTGTGCGCCTCGCTGCTCAACAAGGGGCGCACGGTGCTGCGCCGGGTGGCCAGGATCGAGGAGGTGTACCGCCTGCTGGAGGTGCTCAACTCCATCGGCGTGCGCACCCGCTGGATCAACGACGGCGTCGACCTTGAGCTGGTGCCGCCCGCCGACCTCGACATGGCGTCGATCGACGCCGAGGCCGCCGTACGCACCCGCTCGATCATCATGTTCTTCGGCCCGCTGCTGCACCGCATGGACCAGTTCAAGCTGCCCTACGCCGGCGGCTGCGACCTGGGCACGCGGACCATCGAGCCGCACATGATCGCGCTGCGCCGGTTCGGCCTGGACATCGCCGCGACCGAGGGGCAGTACCACGCCCAGGTCGACCGTGCGATCCGCCCCGACCGCCCGATCGTGCTGACCGAGCGCGGCGACACGGTGACCGAGAACGCGCTGCTGGCCGCCGCCCGGCACGACGGCGTCACCGTCATCCGCAACGCCTCCTCCAACTACATGGTCCAGGACCTCTGCTTCTTCCTGGAGGCGCTCGGCGTCAAGGTCGAGGGCATCGGCACCACGACCCTGACCGTGCACGGCGTCCCGAACATCGACGTGGACGTGGACTACTCCCCCTCCGAGGACCCGGTGGAGGCGATGAGCCTGCTGGCCGCGGCCGTCGTCACCGAGTCGGAACTGACGGTCCGCCGCGTCCCCATCGAGTTCCTGGAGATCGAGCTCGCGGTCCTGGAGGAGATGGGCCTCGACCACGACCGCAGCCCCGAGTACTCCGCGGACAACGGCCGTACCCGCCTGATCGACCTCACGGTCCGCCCCTCCAAGCTGGAGGCGCCGATCGACAAGATCCACCCGATGCCCTTCCCCGGCCTGAACATCGACAACGTCCCGTTCTTCGCCGCCATCGCGGCGGTCGCCCAGGGCAAGACCCTCATCCACGACTGGGTCTACGACAACCGCGCGATCTACCTGACCGACCTGAACCGCCTCGGCGGCCGCCTCCAGCTCCTGGACCCGCACCGGGTCCTGGTCGAGGGCCCGACCCGCTGGCGCGCCGCCGAGATGATGTGCCCGCCGGCCCTGCGCCCCGCGGTCGTCGTCCTGCTGGCGATGATGGCGGCCGAGGGCACGTCGGTCCTGCGCAACGTGTACGTCATCAACCGCGGTTACGAGGACCTCGCAGAACGCCTGAACTCGATCGGGGCACAGATCGAGATCTTCCGGGACATCTGATACGCGGATGCCGCCGCACTCGTCCCTGACGTGCTGAGTAGCAGGTCAGGAACGAGTACGGCGGCGTCTCCGGGCCTTCTCCGGGCCTCCGGGCCCGCGGTGGGCCAACGGCCGCGCTCCGCTGGCTCTGCCGGCCGGCCGCGGCCACGCGAGAACCGTCGCCGGTCGTCGTCGATGTCCCACCGCTCGGCGGGCGCGTTCAGCGCCTCGTCTCGTACCTGGTCAGGACCACGCCGCCGGGAAACGTCCGCGTCTCCACCAGGTCCAGGTTCGCCCAGCTGTCCAGCGCGGTGAAGAACGGTGTGCCGCCGCCCACCAGGACCGGATGGGTGACGATCGTGTACTCGTCGACCAGCCCGGCCCGCATCGCCGCCCCGGCGAGCGCTGCGCCACCGACCCGCATCGGCCCGCCGTCCCCGGCCTTGAGCCGGGTGATCTCCGCGACCGCGTCGCCGGTGACCAGGCGAGCGTTCCAGTCGACCTTGTCGACCGTCGAGGAGAACACCGCCTTCGGCGTGTCCCGCCAGTTGCGCGCGAACTCGATGTGCGCCGGGGTGGCACCCGGCTGCTGGTCGCCGGTCGGCCAGTAGGCGCTCATGGTCTCCCACAGCTTGCGCCCGTACAGCAACAGGCTGATCGCCCGCTCCTCGTCGAGCCACCACTGGAACAGTTCGTCGCTCGGCGCACTCCAGCCGAGGTCGTCGCCGGGCGCGGCGATATAGCCGTCCAGGGACAGGTTCATGCCGTAGAGCAGTCTCCGCATGGCGCCAGCCTTCCGTCAGCCGGTCGCGGAAGTCCAGACGGGCCTCGACCCCGAATCCCGGACACGGGTTGTGCGGCTGGTGTGAGCGTAGTCGAGTGTCAGCGGTGGGGCCGATCACATCCGGGGGCCTCGGGGGCCGCCGGTTCGGGGAAGCCCCGCGGACTCGCCTGTTCCTGGCAACGCGCCGCGGTTGACCGTCTCATCGGCCGCATTCCAGGCACCGGGCCGGACAGCGAGGCCGGCACGGCCGGTGTCGGTCGGTGTGCGTCCCTGCCAGGTCCGTCTCTCCCAGGTCCACGGATCGTCCTGACGAACCGCGCGGTGGAGGCCGCCGTGACGAGGGCGGTCGCGGCACGCACCGGCCTGCCGGAGTACGACCTCTGCGTACGGACGACCGCGGCCGCGCCCGGCGGTCACGTGACCCGGGCGCGGATGCCGGGCGGCTGGTGGAGCATGAACGGGGAGGCCCGGCGGAGGCCGCGGACCATCTCGAAGGAAGCACTGTCTGAGAGGCCACCATGCGTCTGGAATACGCCCCCGAGACGATGAGCAGCACGGATTTCTACAGGTTCCTGACATCGGTCGTCGTTCCGCGGCCGATCGCCTGGGTCTCCACGGTCACACCCGACGGACGTACCGAGAACCTGGCCCCGCACTCCTTCTTCAGCATCGCCAGCACCGATCCCCCGATCGTCCAGTTCACCTCGATCGGCCGGAAGGACTCCCTGCGGAACGTCGAGGACACCGGCGAGTTCGTCGTCAACTTCTCGTCCGAACCGCTCCTTCGGCTGATCAACGCGACCGCCACCGACTTCCCCCGTTCGGTGAGCGAGTTCGACATCGCGGGCATCGAGCGCGAGACCAGCAAGTGTGTGCGTCCGCCCAGGGTCGCCGCCTCCCACGCGGTTCTGGAGTGCCGTTCGCACACCACGCTGCGCATGGGCAACTCCACGCTGGTCTTCGGGCGCGTGGTGCATGCCGCCGTCGACGACGACTACCTCGTCGACGGCCGGCCCGACAGCGGGCTGCTGCGTCCGCTCACCAAACTGGGCGGCGACGAATGGGGCGCCCTGGGCGAGGTCGTGCACCTGAACCGCATCCCCTACGAGGAGCCCGACCCGCACTGACCGGGGCCGGCCGGGTGCCCGCGTTCGGCGGCACGGACGATGTTGCGGGCCATGCCGCCGAAGACGGCCGCGTGAAAGGGCGACACGCTCCACCAGTAGAGCTGGCCGAGCAGGCCGTGCGGGTGGAACAGGGCGCGCTGCCGGTAGCGCGCGCCGCCGGCCCCCTCCTCGTCGACGTACATCTCCAGCCAGGCCAGGCCGGGCAGCCGCATCTCGGCGCGCAGCCGCAGCAGCCGCCCGCGTTCGATCTCCTCCACCCGCCAGAAGTCCAGCGAGTCGCCGACCCGGAGGCGCCGCGCGTCACGTCGTCCGCGGCGCAGGCCGACCCCGCCGGCGAGGCGGTCGAGCCAGCCGCGTACCGCCCAGGCCAGTGGGAAGGAGTACCAGCCGTTCTCGCCGCCGATGCCCTCGACCACCTCCCACAGCGCGCCGGGAGCCACCCCGGCGTGGCGTTCGCGGACGTCGGTGTAGAGGCTGCCGCCGGCCCACTCCGGGTCGGTGGGCAGCGGGTCGCTGGGGGCGCCCGGCACGGCGGCGGAGGACCAGCGGGTGACGACCTGGGCGTCCCGCACGCGCTGCAGCGCGAGGGAGACGGCGCGGTCGAAACCGATCGGGTGGCCCGGCGGGCCGGGCACGTACCGCCCGATGTCCCGTTCCCGGCACACCACCTCGTGGCGCAGCGACTCCGTCAGCGGGCGGGCGATGGAGGCCGGCACGGGGGTCACCAGGCCGACCCAGTGGCTGGACAGGCCGGGTGTGAGCACCGGCACGGGCACGATGAGCCGCCGGGGCAGCCCGGCGACGGCGGCGTACCGCTGCATCATCTCCAGGTAGGTGAGTACGTCGGGGCCGCCGATGTCGAAGACTCGGCTGACGTCGGGCGGCAGGGCGGCGCACCCCACCAGGACGCGCAGCACGTCCCGTACGGCGATCGGCTGGATGCGGGTGTGCACCCAGCGCGGGGTGACCATCACCGGCAGCCGCTCGGTCAGGTAGCGCAGCATCTCGAAGCTGGCCGAGCCGGACCCGATGATGACGGCGGCCCGCAGTACGGCCGTCGGCACGCCCGAGCCGAGGAGGATCCTGCCCACTTCGGCGCGGGAGCGCAGGTGCGGCGAGAGTTCCCGTTCGGGCACGTCGGCCGGGGTCAGGCCGCCCAGATAGACCAGGCGGCCGACGCCGGCCCTGCGGGCCTGCTCGCCGAAGACCTGCGCCGCCTGCCGGTCGGTGCGCTCGAAGTCGCGGCCGGTGCCGAGCGCGTGCACCAGGTAGTAGGCGACATCGACGCCCGCCAGCGCCGCCGCCACCGAGTCCGCGTCCGTGACGTCACCCTGGACGACCTCCACCCGCCCGGCCCACGGCTGGTCACGCAGCTTCCGGGGCGTGCGCGCCAGGCAGCGCACCCGGTACCCGGCGTCCAGCAGCTCCGGCACCAGCCGCCCGCCGATGTAGCCGCTGGCGCCGGTCACCAGACAGGTCCTCGGACCCGTGGCAGTGGTTCCGTTCACGTTCGCCGTCGTCCCGGCCGTCTCGTCCGCCACGCGAACCGCCTCAGTCGTCGTCCGTGCGCCCTCGCGCCGCTCGCCCCGGTACCTCTACGGTGCCGCCCGCCCGTCCGGGTACGCCGGGCGACTGGGGCATCCGGGTGACGCGGAGCCGGCGCATGCCGCGTCCCTCCGTCCATCCGTCCGCAGGTCATCCGTCCGTACGTCCGTGCCCGGCGGGTACGGCGCCTGTCCCGACGTGCGGACGGCGATCGCGCTCCCGGCGCGTACGCCGGGGTTCACCGGGCCTTCGGGGGTGCGGTGCTGGCGCGGACGACGAGTTCGGGGTCGAAGAGGAGTTCGCCGGTGGGGACGTCGCGGTTGCCGAGGAGGGCGAGGACGCTGCGGGCGACTTCGGGGGCCAGGCGGTCGGCGGGCTGGCGGACCGTGGTCAGCGGCGGGTCGACGAAGTCCATGATCATGGAGCCGTCGTAGCCGACGACGGAGACGTCGCCCGGCACGTCGTAACCCTGCCGGCGCGCCCCGCGGATCGCCCCCAGCGCCATGTAGTCGCTGGCCGCGACCACCGCCGTGGCACCACGGCCCAGCAGGGACAGCGCGGCGGACTGGCCGCCCTCGACGGTGTAGGACTGCCGCACCACCCACTGTTCCGGGTCCTCGATCCCGCGCCGGGCCAGCGAGTCGACGAACCCCCTGACCCGCCGGTCGGCCGGACGGTTGCCCACCGGACCCGACGCCATCCCGATCCGCCGGTGCCCCAGCCGGTACAGGTGGTCGACGGCGAGCTCCGCGGCCAGCAGGTCGTCGGTGGAGAAGACCGGCGCCTGACAGCCCCCCTCGAACTGCCCGTTGACCCCCACGAACGGGATCCGGCGCGAACGCAGCAGCTCGTACGCCTGCGGGTCCGCACCCTCGATCGTGTTGCTCGCGGACAGGAACACCACCGCGGCCACCCCCCGGTCGGCCAGCGCGGTCAGGTAGTCCACCTCCTGCACCCCGCCCGCGAAGCACGGGCACAGGATCGTCTTCAGGCCGTGCGGCGCCAGCACCGACTCGATCCGCTCGCACACGTCGGCGAAGAACGGGTTGGAGACCAGCTCCGTGACGACCGCGACCAGCTGCCCCTGGGTCTGCCGCTCGTACCCCAGGTCGGCCATCGCCTGCTCGACCGCCTCACGCGTCTTGCGCGAGACCCCCTGACGCCGGTTGATCACACGGCTCACCGTCGCCTCACTCACCTGCGCCCGGCCCGCGACCTCGGTGATACCGACCTTCATACGGCTCCCTCCTGCCCCCGTCGTGCCCCGTCGTGCGGCCCTCGCGCGGCCGTCGCGCGACCGTTCGCAGGCGTCGATGATACGCGGCCCTGCGCGGGTCACGCTGCCCGGCCCCGATTCACTTGCAGGATCAAGATGAAAACTTTCGCCCGAATCAGGCAGCGAGATGTGCGGCATCATCAAGCCACTTGCAACTTCGCTGTGCATGACCATTGAACGGCTTCTTCCGGCCCTGTTAGCTTTCGGCCACGACTCGGCCGCCCGCCCGCCGTAGCTGAAGACCGGAGACCCGATGAAGCCCTCAAGGCTCATGCTGCTCACCGCCGTTGCTCTGCTCACGCCGATCGCCCCCGCGACCTCCGCCGCGACGGCACCGCGCACGAGCACCGACTCCCGTCCCCAACTCGCCCTGCCCGACCCGGGATTCGAGAACGGCGGCACGGGCTGGACCTTCGACCCGGGCACCGGGGTCGGTACCGGCAACGTGCACAGCGGGAGCCGTTTCCTCTACCTGGACGCCGGTACCGGCAGGACCGCGCGGCTGGACCTCGTCGCACCGCGCGACGGCAGCTACGACTTCTCCACATGGGCGGCGAGCGCCGGCACCGGCGGTACCTACACGGTCCGGCGCAACGGCGAGACCGTCGGTACGGTGGAGCTGCCGCAGCGCACCGGCTACGCCCGGTACACCGTCAGCCGTGTCGCGCTGAAGGCCGGAGACCGGCTGGAGATCGCCTTCGGCTCGGGCAGCAGCTGGGTCAACGCCGACGACCTGATGATCTCGCCCGCCGCGCCGGCCGACCCGAAGGTCACCTCGTCCGACCCCGAGGTCGTCGAGATGTTCGACTGGGCGAAGCGGAAGGCCAACAGCTGGGTGCAGCTGCCCGGCACGGTCGGCCCGGTCAACGCCGACGAGTACCACACGAGCGGCACCGGCACCGCGACGTACGGGCCCAGCTACTGGGCCGGATACGCCAACCGCAGCGCGTACTACTCGCGGGACATGGCCCACCAGCTCGACGGCGCCCATCTGCTCGGCCTGGACACCGAGAACGAGACGATGCTCCGCTCGTACGCGGCCTCCGCGACCGCCGAGCACAAGTACTTCCCGGTGTGGTCGCTCAACTTCGACGCCAGGACGTACCTGAGCATCGACTACAAGAACCCGGACGACTTCGTGCGCGAGGTCCCCGCCGTCTTCGAACTCGTCGAGAAGGCGGCGCAGGCCTACCTCTGGACCGGCGACCGCAGATACGTCGACGACCCGGCGCTCTGGGACTTCTACCGGCACGCCACCGAGGACTTCATCGACCTCCACAACAGCGCCAAGGACAACGGCAGGGTCAAGGTCGCCGAGGGCACGGGCAAGGGCATCTTCGCCGGTGCCGCCAGCTACAACGAGCAGGACGGCGACGACCTCGCCGAGGCCGGGGACACCATCGCCTCGGAGTACCAGGCGTACCTGGCGATGGCCGTGCTGGCCCGCGGCAAGGGCGACACCGCGCTGGCGAAGACGTACGACCGGCGGGCCGCCGACCTGAAGGCGTACTTCAACGACGAGTGGAGCGGAACCGGCAGCGGAGCCGCCATGGTCCGCGCGTACACCGTCTCCGGCACCCCGGTCACCGGCTGGGGCAAGGAGAACAGCGTGTTCATGCCGATGAAGCAGATCATCGACCCCGGCCCGCGCAACGACGCCTACCTCGACTACATCCAGGCGCAGGAGCTGGGTCCCGAGGGCTCGCCCAACATCGAGTCGACGACGTACCTGCCCGACATGTTCTTCCGGAACAACCGCGCCGACACCGCCTGGTGGTGGATGAAGAAGATCTACGGCGAGCGGGACGTCCAGCACGTCAACTCCAGCCAGGGCCCGGACGGCGACTACCCCGAGGTGTCGTTCACCCTGGTCAGCCAGACCGTCGAGGGCCTGATGGGCATCACCCCGAACGCCGCGGACCATCAGGTGACCACGCAGTCACGGCTGCCGTCCGGCATGAAGTGGCTCCAGGTGGCGGACATCCCCGTCGGGACCGGCACGATCACCGTCCGGCACGACGCCGCGACGAAGACCACCCTCACCAACAACTCCCGCCACGGCGCCTACCGCTGGGAGGCCCGCTTCCCCGGCGCCCACAAGAGGATCACCGTCGACGGCGTGCCGCAGCGGGCGCGCACCAGGACGGTGAACGGCGTGACGTACACGTACGCGACGCCGACGGTACGGGCGGGCGCGACCGCCGTGGTGCAGGTGTCCGGCTGAACGGGCGGCCGAGGGTGCGTCAGTGCCCCCAGCCGGTACAGGCCGAAGCGCCGTCGGGCAGCTCGACGCAGGCCCGCGCCTCGGACGGGCGCCCGACGCCGATCATCAGGGTGTAGAGATACCGGCCGGGCACCAGCACCAGCCGTGACTGGTGCCGCCCGTCGGTGGTGTCGACCCACACCCTGTCCCCGGTGCCCGGCGCCGTGATCCGGCCCCAGGCCGCCCGGCACGCCGGGCTGAAGCGGAGTTCCACGGTCCGCCCGGCGAACTCCCGTCGCGCCCGGGTGCCCGCGTCCGTCCAGCAGTCCGTGTCCTGCTGCTCCGCGTCGCGGTCCGTGCAGGCCTGCCCCCGGCAGGTACCGCTGGTGGGTACGGGCGCCGGTTCCCGGTGCCAGCCGCCGTACGCCCACGCCACGGCGCCCACGCCGAGGGCGGTGACCAGCGCGGTCCCGGCCGCCACGAGGAGGACGGTGCCGCGGCGCGGCTTCCGGCCCCGGGGTTCCGGCCCGCTCCGGTCGTCCGGGGTACGCGGGACGGGGGCGCTCGGCGCGGGCGCGCCCGAGCCGGGTCCGCCCGGGACGGAGGCGCTCCGGGCAGGGACGGTGGGCTCGGCGGGCCGGCCAGGGGGCCGGTCCGCGACGGCGGCGGCCCCGGGGGCGGACTGCGGCCCCGGCGCCGCTTCCGCCGGGCCGCCGGTCGTGCCCGCCCCGGTGGCGTGGGCGTCGCGGCCGCTCCATGCCCGGTCGGCGAGCTGCCACAGCGCCAGCAGCCGCACCGGATCCGCACCGCTCAGCTTCGCGAGCGTCTCCACCGCGTCCCGGGGCGGGAGCGTCTTGCCGTTGAGGTACCGCTCCCAGGACGACTTGCTGTACGCGGTCCTGGCCGCCAGCGCGGCAAAGCTCAGCCCGGTCCCCTCCCGGGCCTCCCGCAGCCGTTCCACGAGGTGGCGGACCTCGGGTGCGGTGTCCGCCCGCGCCGAACGGCCCGGCGCCGGCCCGGCGCCCTCAGTCACCCGGCTTCCTGAGCTCGCGCCAGGTCATGGGGCCCACGATGCCGTCGGCGGTGAGTCCGCGGGACCGCTGGAACCCCTGGACCGCGGCCCTGGTGTGGGGCCCGAACGAGCCGTCGATGCCCTTCGGGTCGAAGCCGTGCCGTCTGACCAGGCACTGCACCTCCGCCACCGCCTCGACGGTGATGCCGACGTGGTACTCGTCGGTGACGGTCGTGCTGTGCCCCGCGTACAGCAGGCCGTCGTGCAGGGTGAAGTAGCACGGGAACGTCTCGGCGGAGTAGGTGGAGGTCGGCACCTTCGTCGTCGCGGTGGCCGCGCGGGGCTCCGGCTCCGCCGACGGGGACCCGGGCCAGGTGATCGCCACGGCCACCGCCGCCACCACCGCGAGGGCCGCCGCCACCACGGCGACCCCGGCCACCGTCGCGGCCGGCCGCCGCCGACGCGGAGTCCGGGACGCTTCCCGTGGACCGGTGTCCGGTCGGCCGGAGTCGGATCCGCCGATATCCGAGCCGCCGATATCCAGTTGGCCGGTGTCCGGTCGGCCTGAGTCCGCTCGGCCCGTATCCGCTCGGCCGGTGTCCGGTCGTTCGACGTCCGGTCGGCCGTCTGCCGGTCCGCCGGGCTCCGTGCGCCCGTCCTGCACCGGTGACTCGCGGGGCTCCTCGGGCACCGCTTCGAGGATCTCCGGCTGTTCCGGCTCCCGCGAAGCCGAAGCCGGTGCCGAAGCCGGGACCGGTAACACCGTCGGGGCCGGTAACACTGCCGGTGCCGGTGACACACCCGGTGCCGGTGACGCACCCGGTGCCGCTGCCGGTGCGGTGAGACCCGGCGCGGTGCCCGAGGTGGCCACCTCCCACAGCGCCGCCAGGCCGATCCGGTCGCCGCCGCACACGTCGGCCATGATCTCGACCGCGTGCCGGGGCGGCGTCACCCTGCCGTTCAGGTAGCGCTCCCAGGACGACTTGCTCAACCCCGTCCTGGACGCCAGCGCGGCCATGCTCAGCCCGCTGTGGTCCTTCAACCGGCGCAGCTCGACCACAAGCCGGCGGATCCGGGGATCCGTCGACTCGGGCAGCGCCTTCCATCGCGGCATGCCCCAACCCTTCGCGTACGCCGTGGCGCACCCGTCCAGCCCCCGTCCAGCCCCCGTCCCGCCTTCACGATATCCACACATCCCGCCGTACCGTCGTCCCGCGCGACATCCCGGCAGCTCAGCGGCGGGATCGTCCCCTGTTGTCCCAACTGACCCCGAGCCATGGCCGGTTGGGCGGCGGCTCGGTCACCATGGACCGGGCACCGACCGCAACCGGTTCCGGGGCTCCCCACGACAGCCACCGCGGCGGCAGCCACCGAGGAGCGAGACATGCGACCGACACTCCGGGTGGAGCCGGCGACGGCGAGTGTCTGTCGCGCCGGCCTGCGGACCGGCTCCGACGGCGCCTGCGGATTCTGACCGCGGCGCTCCGCGAACCAGCTCGCGCGGGGGCGACGGGGGTGTCCCCGCGCGAGCTGCCCCACCCCGGGCCTGCTCCGCGGCGGCCCCGCTCCCTTTGTTGGAACGTCATGACAAAGTGATTGACATCCCCTGAGGGCGCCCCCATAGTACGTGTCACTAGAGCGCGCTAATAAAGCGCTCTAGCACAGGTACAAGCCGTCGGCGGTCGCACCCCTGGCCGTCGGCAAGGAGCTCCGTCCCCACCCCGTGCGAGGCATCCGGCCGGCCACCGATGCCGCACCCCACCGCTCGCTCCCCCGGGATTCCTTCCCCGTCACTCACCGCTCGTTCCGCTCCGCAGAGCCGATCCAGACCGCACAGCGAGGTGCAAGGGACATGCACAGAAACCACCGAGCCGCCGCCATGGCCGCCACCGTCCTGGCAGGCGTCCTGCTCGCCACAGGCTGCTCCAGCAGCTCCGGCGGCAAGAAGTCGCAGGACGGCGGCGCGGTCGCGGCCGCCGGCAAGGCGTCCACGCCCCGGATGACGGTGGCCATGATCACTCACGCCCAGCCCGGCGACACCTTCTGGGACCTGATCCGCAAGGGCGCGGCCGCGGCCGCCGCCAAGGACAACATCAAGCTGGTCTACTCCGCCGACCCCAGCGCGGCCAACCAGGCCAACCTGGTGCAGAACGCGATCGACCAGAAGGTCGACGGCATCGCCCTCACCGCGGCCACGCCGGACGCCCTGAAGGCGGTGGTGGCCAAGGCCAGGGCCGCGGACATCCCGGTCGTCGGCTTCAACTCCGGTCTGGACGCCTGGAAGAAGCTCGGCATGCTTGAGTACTTCGGCCAGGACGAGAACATCGCGGGTGAGGCCTTCGGGCAGCGCCTCGACCAGCTGGGCGCGAAGCACGCCCTGTGTGTCGTGCAGGCCCAGGGCCAGGTCGCCCTCGAAGCCCGCTGCGCGGGACTGGCCAAGGGCTTCAAGGGCAAGACCGACAAGATCTACGTCAACGGCGCCGACATGCCCTCGGTCAAGTCCACCGTCACGGCCAAGCTCCAGCAGGACCCCTCGATCGACCAGGTCGTCACCCTCGGCGCCCCGATCGCCCTGACCGCCATCCAGTCCGTCAAGGACGCCGGCAGCAAGGCGAAGGTGGCCACCTTCGACCTGAACACAGACCTGGTGTCCGCCGTCCAGGACGGCTCCGTGGAGTTCGCGGTCGACCAGCAGCCGTACCTGCAGGGCTATCTCGCCGTCGACTCCCTGTGGCTCTACAAGAACAACGGCAACTACAGCGGCGGCGGCACGGCGCCCGTCCTGACCGGGCCCGCGTTCGTCACCAAGGAGAACGCCGACTCCGTCGCCAAGTTCGCGGCCAACGGCACCCGCTGACGTCCAGTCAGCGATCAGCCGGCGGTCGGGCCGTCTCCTGCGGGGGGCGGCCCGCTCGTGCCGCGTACCACCAGCTTCGGGTCCAGCACCGCTTCCCGGGGCTCCAGTTCGGGCTCCTCCAGCCGCTCCACGGCGAACCGCACCGCGTACTCGGCCATCAGCCGCGCGTCCTGGCGGACCGTGGTGAGGCCGACCGGCATGAGGTGGGAGAGATGGCTGTCGTCGAAACCGACCACGGAGACGTCGCCCGGGACCTCGACACCGCCCCGGGTCATCGCCATCAGCACGCCCATCGCGCACCGGTCGTTGCCCGCCAGCACCGCGGTCGGCAGCGGCAGGCCGCGGTCGCGTTCGGCGAGCAGCAGCCGTCCGGTCTCGATGCCGGACTGCTCGGTGTGCGCACCGGGGATCACCCGGGTCTCCGGCTCCAGTCCGTGCCGGCGCATCGCGGCCCGGTAGGAGCGCCGCCGCTCGGCCGAGCCGGGACCCCGGCCGCCGTCGATGTGCACGATCCTGCGGTGGCCGAGCTCGACCAGGTAGTCCATGGCCTGCCGGACACCCTTGCTCTCCGCACTGTGCACGAAGTCCACCCGGGCCCGCGGCACCCGGCTGCTGACCGACACGGTCACGACACGCCGGCCGAGGTCGTCCAGGTAGGCGGGGTCCGCGTCCGGGCCGAGCAGGATCAGCGCCTCGCTGCGGTGGGCGAGCAGCGCCTCCACCGCCTTCTCCTCGCTGCGGCCCTCGGCGGCGGCGGAGAGCAGCACGTCGTAGCCGAGCCGCTCGGCCTCCGGGTAGATGCCCTCGATGAGGTCGGTGTGGAAGGTCTGGTGGACGGTGAACATCACGCCGAGGGTGCGGCTGCGGCCCCGGGCCAGCAGCCGGGCCGCGCTGTCGGGGCGGTAGCCGATCTCGTCGGCGACCCGCAGCACCCGCTCGCGCGTCTCCTGGCTCGCGCCGGGCTGGTTGCGGAACACGATCGACACCAGCGCCCGGGAGACACCCGCCCTGTCGGCGACGTCGGCCATCGTCGGCCGCCGCCTGCCCGCTGCATCCACCAGTGCACCCACCCTTCGACGGAGCCCACCCTAGGCCCTGCCCCGGAAGCCCCCGGAAATCCCTCGGCAACAAGGTATTGACATGACATTCGGACAGGGGACATCGTACTCGCACTAGAGCGCGCTAGTAGAGCGCGACAAAGGTCCGCCTCACGCGACAGAGCACCCCTCCCCGAAGGACCCCCTCCCCTCGAAGGACACGCCATGGCAACGGCGCCATCCGCCCTCCGCACCACCGCCGGCAACCTGTGCCTCGGCTCGGCCCCCGACTCCTGGGGCATCTGGTTCCCCGAGGACGAGCACCAGGTGCCGTACACCCGCTTCCTCGACGAGCTGAAGCAGGCCGGCTACGCATGGTTCGAGCTCGGCCCCTACGGCTACCTCCCCACCGACCCGCAGCGGCTCAAGGACGAACTCGACGCCCGCGGGCTCAAGGTCTCCGGCGGCACCGCGTTCGGCGCGCTGCACCGCCCCGAGGCCTGGGACGAGATGCTCGCCCACGTCCAGCAGGTCGCCACGCTGACCCGGGCCGCGGGCGCCCACCACCTGGTCCTCATCCCGCCCATGTACCGGGACGAGAGGACCGGCGCGTTCACCGAGCCGCCCGAGCTGACCGCCGAGCAGTGGGCGGGCTTCGGCAAGGCCGCCGACCGGCTGGGCCGGCTGCTCCTAGACGAGTACGACGTACGGCTGGTGATCCACCCGCACGCCGACAGCCACATCCAGACCCAGCCGGAGATCGAGCGGCTGCTGAACGAGTCCGACGGCCGGTACACGAACCTGTGCCTGGACACCGGGCACGTGGCCTACGGCGGCGGCGACAACGTCGACCTCATTCGCCGCTTCGGCGAGCGCGTCGGCTACGTCCACATCAAGCAGATGGACCCGGAGATCCTCGCCCAGGTCGCGGCCGAGGACCTCGGCTTCGGCGAGGCCGTGAAGCGGGGCGTGTGCGTCTCGCCGCCGGCCGGGGTGCCGAACCCCGCCGACGTGATCGCCGAACTGGCCGGGCTCGACGCCGAGTTGTTCGTGATCGTCGAGCAGGACCTGTACCCGTGCGCCCCCGAGGTGCCGCTGCCCATCGCCACCAGCACGCGCGCGTACCTGAACGGCCACGGGCTCTCCGGCACCCGGCGCCCCGCCCCCGGCCGGTGAGGAGGCAGCCCATGGACGTCAGGGACGACGCGGCCCAGGCCACCGCCTCCGAGGCCGCCGCCCCCGGCGCCGACCGGCCCTCCGCGGCGGCCGCCCGGCGGCTCCGGCTCATCACGGTCATCGCCACCTTCGGCGAAGCCGAACTCCGGACGCGCTTCTCCTGACCCCCTGCCTGCCCCCTTGCCTGACCCCCCTGCCTGACCCCCTGAAGGGACGACCATGACCGTACGTGTAGGAGTCATCGGCGCCGGCTGGATCGGCAACGAGCACATCCAGCGCCTCACCCGCACCGTCACCGGGGCCCGCGTCACCGCGGTCACCGACATCGCCCCGGCCCGCGCCGCCCAGGCCGCGGAGCCGGTCGGCGCCCGGGTGCTGCCCGACGGGGCGGCCGTCGTCGCGGCCGACGACGTGGACGCCGTACTCGTCACCTCCTGGGGCCCCACCCACGCCGAGCACGTGCTCACCGCGATCGCCGCCGGGAAGCCCGTCTTCTGCGAGAAGCCCCTCGCCACCACCGCCGAGGACTGCCTGCGGATCGTCGAAGCGGAGCAGGCGCACGGGCGGCGGCTGGTGCAGGTCGGCTTCATGCGCCGCTACGACGCCGGGTACCGGCAGCTGAAGGAGGTCATCGACTCCGGCCGCATCGGCGCACCGCTGATCGTGCACTGCGCCCACCGCAACCCGACCGTCCCCGCGTCGTACACCTCCGCGATGGCCGCGCTGGACACGGCCGTGCACGAGGTCGACGTGCTGCGCTGGCTCCTCGACGACGAGATCGTCTCCGCCCAGGTGGTCCTGCCGCGCTCCACGAGCAAGCGGTCCGAGCACCTGAAGGACCCGCAGATCATGCTCTTCGAGACCGCCAAGGGCGTCCGCGTCGACCTGGAGGTCTTCGTCAACTGCCGCTACGGCTACGACATCCAGTGCGAGGCGGTGGGCGAGGAGGGCCTGGTCCGGCTGCCCGACCCGGCCGCGGTCGGCGTCCGTACCGCCGGTCGGCACAGCACCGCCGTGCTCACCGACTGGGTGGGCCGCTTCCGGGACGCCTTCGACACCGAGTTCCGCGAGTGGATCGCCGACCTGGCGGCGGGCGGGGAGCCCACCGGTCCCTCCGCCTGGGACGGCTACGCCGCCACCGTCATCACCGCCGCGACCGTCGAGGCCCTGGAGTCGGGCACCGTCGTCGCCACCGACCTCAAGCCCCGCCCGGCCTTCTACGGAGGCACCGCATGAAGATCGCCCTCGACCCGTACATGTTCCGTGCCCTGCCGATCGACGACATGGTGCGCACGGTGGCCGAACTCGGCTACGAATACATTGAGTTGTCGCCGCGCGACGACTTCATGCCGTTCTTCCTGCATCCGCGCGCGGACGAGGGGCGGATCGCGGAGCTGAAGAACTCGCTGCGCACGCACGGCGTGCAGCTCTCCTCGGTGCTGCCGCTGTACAAGTGGTCGTCGCCGGACGAGGCCGAGCGGCAGGCGGCCGTCCGCTACTGGAAGCGGATGATCGAGATCACGGCCGACCTCGAATGCCCGCTGATGAACAGCGAGTTCAACGGCCGCCCAGAGCGCGCCGCGGAGAGCGAGGCCGCGTTCTGGCGCTCGCTGGAGGAACTCCTCCCGCTCTTCGAGCGCGAGGGCATCGCCCTCAACCTGGAGGCGCACCCGGACGACTTCTGCGAGGAGAACACCCCCGCGGTGGACCTGGTCCGCGCGATCGACAAGCCGTGGGTGAACTACCTCTACTGCGCCCCGCACTCCTTCCACCTCTCCGGGGCCGACCCCACGGCCGACGTCGCGGCGATGCTGCGCCACGCCGGCGACAAGCTCCGGCACGTGCACATCGCGGACTCCTTCAACCACAAGGGCTCCAGCGGGCTGCGCTACATCCTCAACCCGCCCGGCACCACGGCCCGGATCCACCAGCACCTGGACATCGGCCAGGGCGAGGTCGACTGGGACGCGTTCTTCGGCACCCTGCGCGAGCTGGACTTCGACGGGGTCGCCACCGCGTGCGTCTTCGCCTGGGAGGAACGGGCGCGTGAGTCCTCGGCGTTCATGCTGGACCGCATCAGGAAGGAGCTGGCGGCGTAGCGCTGCGGCGGGAGGACCGCGATCGGCCGTCGATCGTCTGCGGGCCCGTCGTGGCTGGTCGCGCAGTTCCCCGCGCCCCTATCGGGGCGCTGGTCGGCCGAGGGCGTCTCCAAGCGCCGTCAGCCAGGTATCGATCGGGCCTGCCATCAGCAAACCGCTGCCCGCGCCGGCGAGTTGGCCGGTGGCCGGGCGCAGTGCTTGCCGGCAGCGGCGGAGCGTCGGGCGGTCGTCGAGGTCCAGGGCGGCGGCCGCCACGACACACCACAGCGCCTCCTGTACGAGGTCGGCAGGGGGCTCGGGCAGTTCGCGGAGTGCTTCGCGGGCTGCCCTTTCGTCGTCGGCGGCGAGGGCGAGCGCGGGACGGACCCAGGGGAGGTAGGGGCCCCAGTCGGCGACCGGGTCGACGGCGTCCCGGATGCCGTGCGGCCGCGCTGCCAGGCGGAGGCAGAGCAGTGCGAGGGGAAGCAGCCCGTCGCGCACCCCGGGCATGCCGGCCCCGTCGAGGAGTCGGCCGACCTCGCGGTAGGCGGCCTCGACGGGACCGGCTCCTCCCCCGCGGTGTCCGGTCTCGCCCGTCGCCGCCAGCCGCAGCGCCCGGTATCCCGACGTGAACACCTCGACCAGCGGCAGCTCATGACGGTCCGCCAGTCGATCAACGGTCGCCGCGTGTTCGTCGGCCGCCGTGAAGTCCGCGAGCGCGGCGCGCGCCTGGATCCGGATCAGGTGGCCGAGCACCTCGTAGGTGACCAGGCCGTGCCGGGCAGCGAGGGCGACCAGTTCGGTGCCGACGGCGTCGCGGTCCGGGGCGAGCCCGGTCCCGGTGCAGGACTGCATGAAGACGCCGTTGAGGGCGAAGGCGAGCAGCGCCGGGTCGTCCAGGCGGCGGGCGAGGTGCTCGGCCTCGGCGGCGGCCTGCGCGGCACGCTCGGACCGGGTGCCGCGTGACTCCAGGGCGACGGTGGCGAGCAGCCGGCAGCGGGCGGCGTCCTGGGCCGGGGTGGCCGGGAGGCGGGCCAGGGCCCGTTCGGCGGCCCGGACGATGCGGCGGGCGGCCGTCTCGTCGTCGGACCGGGGCCAGATCGCGGGGACGTCGTAGGCGCCGATGACCCGGGCGGTGAGTTCCGGGTCGCCGGACTCCTCGGCCGCGGTGATCGCCGCGAGCCGGTGCTCGCCGGCGGCGGCCGGTCCGCCGGAGCCGGTCACCGCGAGCGTGCGCAGCAGTCCGACGGTCGATTCGAGGCGGGCCCGGGAACCGGCGGCGACGGTGCGGTCGTACGCCTCGGCCGCCCGCGACCAGACCCGGGCCGCGGCCGTCCCGCGTTCCACGTCCAGGGCCGGGGACTGCGCGAGCACGTCGGCCTCCAGCCGGCGCAGCGCCCGGCCCGGGTCGACGCCCAGCTGTCCGGCGAGGGTCGCGCGGGCCCGGCGCAGCACCGCGAGGGCGTCGCCCTGGCGGCCGGTCCGGTAGAGGGCGAGTGCCAGCAGCCGCCAGGCCTCCTCGCGCCACGGGTGCCCGGTGAGGTGGGCGTCCAGGTCGGGCACCGCCTCGGCCGCCCGGCCCGCCGCCAGCAGCGCCTCGGCCCGCTGCTCCACGGCCCGCAGCCGCAGTTCGGCGAGCCGGGCCCGCTCGCCCCGGCACCACTCCTCGTCCGCGAACTCGGCGTAGGCGGGCCCCCGCCACAGCTCCAGCGCCTCCCCCAGCAGCCGCGCGGCCCGCCCGGGCTCCTCGTGCGCGGCGGTGCCGACGGCCGTCTCGAACCGCCAGGCGTCGACCGCTTCCGCGCGCAGGGCGTAGCCGGGGCCGTCGGTGACCAGCAGCCGCGCCGGGGTGCGGGGCGGCCGCCCGGGTTCCAGGACCCGCCGCAGGTCGCCCACGAAGGTGCGGATCGCGCCGACGGCGGCGGGCGGCGGCTCCGCCCAGAGGTCGGCGACCAGCCGGGCGACGGGCACCACACGTCTGCGGGCGACGAGCAGCCGGGCCACGACGGCGCGGTGCCGGGGGCCCTTCAGGGCGAGCGGGAGGCCGGCGCGCTCGGCCGTCACGGGTCCGAGCACCCCGAAGGCGACCTGGTCGATCCTCACCCGCCCACCGTACGTGCCGCACGCGCTGCTGATCCGCTGCTGATCCGGGCACGGGAGCCTCGGCGCATGAACATCCCCGGTTTCCAGCAGCACCGCGTCCCGGTCGCGGACGGCGTCGCCCTGCACACGGCCGTCGGCGGCACCGGCAGCCCGGTCGTCCTGCTGCACGGCTTCCCCCAGACCCACCTGATGTGGCGGCACGTGGCCGCCGGCCTCGCGGACCGCCACACCGTGATCTGCCCCGACCTGCGCGGCTACGGCGCCAGCGACAGACCGGCCGACGCGGACGGGACGTCGTACGCGAAGCGCACCATGGCCGCCGACGTCGTGGCGCTCGCCCGGGGCCTCGGACACGAGCGCTTCGCGCTGGCCGGGCACGACCGGGGCGCGCTGGTCGCCTTCCGGGCCGGGCTCGACCATCCGGACGCGGTCACGCACCTGGCACTGCTGGACGTGCTGCCCACGCTGGACATGTGGGAGGTGCTGCACGGCGCCACGGCCGCCGTCGCCTTCCACCTGTACCTGATGGCCCAGCCGCCCGGATTGCCGGAGAAGCTGATCGGCGCGGCCCCGGACCTGTTCTTCGGCCACTTCCTCGACCTGTGGACCCGCGACCCCGCGGCGATCCCGGCCGACGTCCGCGCCGCCTATCTGGCGGCCTGCCGGGCGGCGGTGCCCTCGATCGTGGCGGACTACCGGGCCTCGGCCGGCGTCGACACCGAGCACGACCGGGCCGACCGGGCCGCCGGGAACGTGCTGCGCATGCCGGTCGCCGTCCTTCAGCAGGACTGGGGCGCCGCCCTCGGCTACGACGCCGCCGCGCTGTGGCGGGCCTGGGCACCGGATCTGGAGCACCGCACGGTGGACTGCGGGCACTTCATGGCGGAGGAGGCACCGGACGAGGTGACTTCGGCGCTGCGGAGACTGCTGAGCCGCTGACGGATGCCGGCGGCGTCCGGCGGGTCCGGCGCCCCTGAGGTGCCGGACCGCCCGGAGACGCGGGTCAGGCCTTGGTGAGGGTGATGTCCCGCCGGTCGACGGCGTGGAAGGACGGCAGCGGCAGGCCGCCCGTGTTGCGCAGCTCCATGATCGTGGCCTCGACGTTGGCCGCGCTGGGCTTCAGCTTCTCCGAGGTGACCTCGCCGGTGTTCTCCCAGTGGTGCTCGGCGCCGTCGCACACGGCCTGGGTGCCGCCGATGCCGTGCCGGAAGTTCGGGGAGTCCTGGCTGAGCGAGGCGCTGATGAACACAGGGCCGGTGGCATCGGTGCAGGTGTAGGTGCCGGACAGGATGACGGTGCCGTCGTCGGCGAGGCGGCCGGTGGGGTCGACGGTGACGGACTCGGTGGGGGCGGCGGCCGGGGCGGCGGTCGCGGGGGCGACGGCGGCGCACACCAGGGCGGCGGAACCGAGGGCCGCGGCGAGGGCGGGGCGTAGGGGCATGGCTTCCTTCCCGGATCGTGAGGGGGGCATGCCCTGGATACCGGGCGACCGCACCTTGGAGCGTGATCGTCACTCCTTCGGTGGCGCGTCCCGCGGTGCCGAAGCCCCCTGGCGTGTCCCGGAGCCGCGGCGGCCGTCGTGGCTGCGTCCGGGAGTTGTCCGCGTGTTGTCACAGGTCGCGGCAGGAGGTTCCCCGGCGTTCACAGCAGGAGCATGGTCTGGTCATGCCGGTCGGCGACCGTGCCGGAGGCAGACCCGTGGAGGTGCGCCATGTGTAACCACCAGTCCCCGAGCGCGACGGCCGACCGCGGCCTGGCGCACATCGTCGCCGCCCGCCCCGAGCAGGGCTGGACCCTGCTGTGCGACGGGGCGATCGTCTTCGACGACACCGGCGAGCTGCACGCCGACGGCAGCGTGGTCCCGCCGCACCGCGGCCCGGCCGACCGCCTCGCCGTCGCCGCCTGAGCCGGTCCCCGCCGGCCGGCGCGCGGTCTCCGGGACGGGCCCCGGAATCCTGACTCTCATTCAGCCGTGCACCGAAGGTGACCAGCAGTGATGCCGGGGACCTAAAATGATCAACGTGCCCGAGCAACACGCCCCGAGGTCCCTCATCGTCACGCTCTACGGCGCGTACGGCCGCTTCCTGCCCGGCCCGGTGCCCGTCGCCGAGCTGATCAGACTGCTGGCCGCCGTGGGCGTGGACGCCCCCTCCGTACGTTCGTCGGTGTCCCGGCTGAAACGGCGCGGGCTGCTGGCGCCGGCCCGGACCGCGCAGGGCGCCGCCGGGTACGAGCTCTCCGCGGAGGCACGGCAGTTGCTCGACGACGGCGACCGCCGGGTGTACGCCGACGCACCGCCGCAGGACGCGGGCTGGGTGCTCGCGGTGTTCTCGGTGCCCGAGTCGGAGCGGCAGAAGCGGCACGTGCTGCGCTCCCGGCTGGCCGGACTCGGCTTCGGCACGGCCGCGCCGGGCGTGTGGATCGCCCCGGCCCGGCTGTTCGAGGAGACCAGGCACACGCTGCGCCGGCTCGGCCTCGACCCGTACGTGGACTTCTTCCGCGGCGACCACCTCGGCTTCCAGCCCACCACCGAGGCGGTCGCCCGCTGGTGGGACCTGACGGCGATCGCCAAGGCCCACGAGCAGTTCCTCGACGTGCACGAGCCGGTGCTGCGCGACTGGGAGCACCGCACCGACACCCCGCCCGAGGACGCCTACCGCGACTACCTCCGCGCCCTCGACGCCTGGCGCCACCTGCCGTACACCGATCCCGGGCTGCCGACGGACCTGCTGCCCGCGGACTGGCCCGGAACCCGCTCGGTGGCCGTCTTCCGCGCCCTGCACGAACGGCTGCGGGCGGCCGGGGGCGTCTTCGTCGGCCTGTGAACGGCTCTGTGAACGGGCAGCCCTTTGTGAAATGTTCATTGCAGGACCCTGTGACCTCTTGCATACCAGGAGTCACTCAGTTAAACCTCAGGTTCCTTAACCACTCCTCTCAGACTTCTTACCTACTCTTCGACGGGTCGTACGCGAGTTCGCCGAGAAGGTAAGGAAGAGGTCTGTTGCGCATGACCACCACGCCAAGGGCTCAGGGAGCCACGGTCTGGCTGACGGGGCTGCCGAGCGCGGGCAAGACGACGATCGCCCGCCTCCTCGGCGACCGGCTCAAGGCCGAGGGACACCGCGTGGAGGTCCTCGACGGCGACGAGATCCGCCGCTTCCTCTCGGCCGGCCTCGGCTTCTCCCGGGCGGACCGCAACACGAACGTGCAGCGCATCGGCCTGGTCTCCGAGGTGCTCGCACGCAACGGCGTGCTCTCCGTCGTCCCGGTCATCGCCCCCTACGCCGACAGCCGCGAGGCGGTCCGCAACCGGCACGAGAAGAGCGGGACGCCGTACCTGGAGGTGCATGTGGCGACCCCCGTCGAGGTGTGCAGCGAACGGGACGTGAAGGGCCTGTACGCCAGGCAGGCCGCGGGTGAGCTGACCGGTCTGACCGGGGTGGACGACCCCTACGAGCCGCCCACCGATCCGGCGCTGGTGCTGCACACCCAGAAGCAGACCCCGCAGGAGTCCGCGGACGCGGTGCACGCGCTGCTGGCGGAGCGGGGGCTGGCATGAGCACCTTCATGCTGTCGCACCTGGACGCGCTGGAGTCCGAGGCGGTCCACATCTTCCGCGAGGTGGCGGGCGAGTTCGAACGGCCGGTGATCCTGTTCTCCGGCGGCAAGGACTCCATCGTCATGCTCCACCTGGCGCTGAAGGCCTTCGCCCCCGCGGCCGTTCCCTTCTCGCTGCTGCATGTGGACACCGGGCACAACTTCCCCGAGGTCCTTGAATACCGGGACCGTGTGGTGGCCGCCCATGGGCTGCGCCTCCATGTGGCCTCCGTACAGGACTACATCGACCGCGGTGTGCTCCGCGAACGCCCCGACGGCACCCGCAACCCGCTGCAGACCCTCCCGCTCACCGAGAAGATCCAGAGCGAGAAGTTCGACGCGGTGTTCGGCGGCGGCCGCCGCGACGAGGAGAAGGCCCGCGCCAAGGAACGCGTCTTCTCCCTGCGCGACGAGTTCTCCCAGTGGGACCCCCGCCGCCAGCGCCCCGAGCTGTGGAACCTCTACAACGGCCGCCACGCACCCGGCGAACACGTCCGCGTCTTCCCGCTCAGCAACTGGACCGAGCTGGACGTCTGGCAGTACATCGCCCGCGAGGAGATCGAACTGCCCCAGATCTACTACGCCCACCACCGCGAGGTGTTCATGCGCGGCGGGATGTGGCTGACGGCCGGCGAGTGGGGCGGGCCGCGCGCGGACGAGACCGTCGAGAAGCGGCGGGTGCGTTACCGGACCGTCGGTGACATGTCCTGCACCGGCGCGGTCGACTCCGACGCCGACGACATCGAGAAGGTGATCGCCGAGATCGCCGCCTCCCGGCTCACCGAGCGCGGCGCGACGCGTGCCGACGACAAGCTCTCCGAGGCCGCGATGGAAGACCGCAAGCGCGAGGGGTACTTCTAAGCATGACCACCAGCACGACCATCGACACCCTGCGGTTCGCGACCGCCGGCTCGGTCGACGACGGCAAGTCCACCCTCGTCGGACGGCTGCTGCACGACTCCAAGTCGGTCCTCGCCGACCAGCTGGAGGCCGTCGAACAGGCCTCCCTCAGCCGGGGCAAGGACGCCCCCGACCTCGCCCTCCTCACCGACGGCCTGCGCGCCGAGCGCGAACAGGGCATCACCATCGACGTGGCCTACCGCTACTTCGCCACCCCCAAGCGCCGGTTCATCCTCGCCGACACCCCGGGGCATGTGCAGTACACCCGCAACATGGTCACCGGCGCCTCCACCGCCGAACTGGCCATCATCCTGGTCGACGCCCGCAACGGCGTCGTCGAGCAGACCCGCCGGCACGCGGCCGTGGCCGCCCTGCTGCGCGTCCCGCACGTCGTCCTCGCCGTCAACAAGATGGACCTGGTCGGCTACGAGCGGGCCGGGTTCGAGCGGATCGTCGCCGACTTCACCGCCCAGACCGCCGAGCTGGGGCTCCCCGAGGTCACCGCGATCCCGGTCTCGGCGCTGGTGGGCGACAACGTCGTGGACCGTTCCGCGCACATGGACTGGTACGAGGGCCCGGCGCTCCTGGAGTTCCTCGAGAACGTCCCGGTGGCCGCGGACGCCGCCGACGCTCCGGCCCGCTTCCCGGTCCAGTACGTCATCCGGCACGGTGACGTCCGTCACTACGCGGGCCAGCTGGTCTCGGGGGCGCTGCGGGTGGGCGACCGGGTCACCGTGCACCCCTCCGGCGAGACCTCCGAGATCACGGCGATCGACGTGCTCGGCACCGAGGTCGGGGCGGCGCACGCCCCGCAGTCCATCGGGGTGCGGCTGGCCGACCAGCGGGACGTCTCCCGCGGCGACATGATCACCGCGGGCCCGGAGGCGCCGGCGCTCACCCAGGACGTGACGGCGGCCGTGTGCCATCTGGCCGACCGCCCGCTCCGGGTCGGCGACCGGGTGCTGCTCAAGCACGCCACCCGGACCGTCAAGGCGATCGTCCGGGACCTGGGGGGCGCGACCGCGCTGAGCGTCAACGACCTGGGCCGGATCACCCTGCGCAGCGCCGAACCGCTGCCGCTGGACGCGTACGCGGTCTCCCGCCGTACCGGTGCGTTCATCCTGATCGACCCGGCGGACGGCGCGACGCTGACCGCGGGGATGGTCGAGTTCGGCTGATCCCCCCCCCGCGGTGAAAGAGCCCCCGGTCTCCGGGGGCTCTTTCGTGTGTGCCGCGTCACAAGGTCACAGCGCGTCAATAACGCGGTAACAGCTGAGCCGGATGTGCGAGACAGGCCCACGGGCGGGGTAAGCCACCCGTTACCGGGACGAAGGTCCCGTCAGGGGGGCGCCGACAGCGTCCGGGACGGGACCCGTACCATTCCTACAGTTGAAAGCAGGACAAGCAGTGATCGCCTGCGCCATGAACGGAATCGCCGTGTACGAACCACCTTCCGCCGCCTCCTGGCGTATCGCGCTGCCGCACTCCGTCGCGGCCGTGCCGGTCGCCCGTGCCCTGGTGCGCTCGGCGATGGAGGAGGCGGAGCACGCTCCGGACGCCGACACCGCCGAACTGCTCACCGCGGAGCTGGTCGCCAACGCCGTGGAGCACACCGCCGGCAGGGGGCCGATAGAGCTGGTCGTCGAGCTGGTGCCGGAGGGCTGCAAGGTCGAGGTGCACGACCCGGACCCGGCGCCGCCCGGCCATCTCACCCGTCCGGTGATCGAGGAGCCCGACCCCATGCAGGAGGGCGGACGCGGCCTGCTGCTGATCCGCGCCCTCAGCTCGTCCTGCGGCCACCGCCCCACCGAGTCCGGCAAGGCGGTGTGGTTCAGGCTTCCTGCGGTACCGCGCCAGTGGCGGCCGGCGTAACCGGCCAGGCGGGCCGGCGCTCCGTGCGTACTGCTTCCGCGGGGTCAGCCGTGCCGGGGGGCGCGTAGGAAGAGGTGGTGGGCCGAGGGGCCGGCCACGGCGGGCCCGGTGAGTTCCCGCAGCCGTCGCAGCGCCGCACCGAGATCGTTTCGCCTCACCCCTCCGGTCTCCCTTACGGCACGTGTCAGACGGCTTGCGGCTCCCGCTCGGGGACAGTGTCCGAGGTCTCGCCCGGGCCGCCGGCCAGCGTGGAGTTCCGGCGTCCGTAGCCGAGGTAGACCAGCAGGCCCACGGCCAGGAAGACGGCGAACTGGATCCAGGTCGTCCAGCCGGTCTCGTACATCAAGTAGAGGCAGAAGCCGACGCCCAGGAGCGGCGCGACCGGGTAGAGCGGCACCCGGAAGGTGCGGGCCAGGGCCGGTTCGCGGCGGCGCAGGGCGATCACCGCGATGTTCACCACGGCCATGATCGCGAGGGTGCCGATGGTGCACAGGTTCATCACCGCGTCCAGCGAGGCGAAGGCCGCCGGGAGGGCGAAGACGGCCGCGACGATCAGGGTGCCGGCCACCGGGGTGGCGGTCCTCGGGGAGACCTTCTCGAAGACGCGCGGGATCAGGCCGTCCCGGGACATGGACATGAGGATGCGGGTCTGGCCGTACATCACCGCGAGGACGACGGACGCGATGGCGACGACCGCGCCGAAGGCGATCACGCCGCCGCCGATCGTGGATCCGGTGACCTGATTGACGACGTAGGAGAGGGCGGCGGGGCGGCCGGCGACCTGGTCGCCGCCGATGGCGCCGATGGCGGCCAGCGCGACGGCGCAGTAGAGCAGGGTGACCACGCCCATGCAGACCAGGATCGCGACCGGGATGTCCCGGCGCGGGTTCTTGGCCTCCTCGCCGGCCGTGGTGATCGCGTCGAAGCCGATGTAGGAGAAGAACGCGGCGGTGGTGCCCGCGCCGATGCCGCCGAGTCCGGCCGGGGAGAACGGGACGAGGTTGCCGTCCTTGAAGGCGCTGAAGCCGATCGCGCAGAACGCGAGCAGGATGACCAGCTTCACGGCTGCCATCGCGGCGGTGGCCCGGGCGCTCTCCCGCACCCCGCGCACCAGCAGGACGGCGGCCATGGCGATGACGATCACGGCGGGGAGGTTCACGATCCCGCCGTCGCCGGGGCCCGCGGACAGGGCGTGCGGGAGCTGGAGGCCGGTGAGGCTGTGCAGCAGCTCGTTGACGTACTGGCTCCAGCCGACCGCGACGGCCGAGATCGAGATGCCGTATTCGAGGAGCAGGCACCAGCCGACCAGGAAGGCGGTGGACTCGCCGAGCCCGGCGTAGGCGAAGGAGTACGACGATCCGGAGACCGGGATCGCGCCGCCCAGCTCGGCGAAGGAGAGGGCGGTGAAGACGCAGGTGATCGCGGCGAGCACGAAGGAGACGACGACGGCCGGGCCGGCCTGGGCGACCGAGTCGGAGAGGCCGACGAAGATGCCGGTGCCGACGATCGCGCCGATGCCGAAGCAGATCAGCTGGAAGAGGCCCATGGTGCGGCGGAGGCCGTGACCCTCCCGGTCGGCGCCGGATTCGGCGACCAGGAGGTGCGGGGACTTGATGCGGGGCATGCGGGTGGTGCTCGTTTCTGGTGGTGCGGGTGCGATCCGGGTTCGGTCGCGGTGGCGGCCACGGCGTGGGGTGGTGCCGGGCCGCCGGAAAGGACAGGGCAGCTTCGCGGAGAGCGGGTCAGGCGAGGGTGGCGACCAGGACCGCCTTGATGGTGTGCATCCGGTTCTCGGCCTCGTCGAAGACGACCGAGTGCTCGGACTCGAACACCTCGTCGGTGACTTCCAGTTCGGTCAGCCCGTGGCGCTCGAAGATCTCGCGGCCGACGACGGTGCCGAGGTCGTGGAAGGCCGGCAGGCAGTGCAGGAACTTGACGTCGGCGTTACCGGTGGCGCGCAGCACGTCCATGGTGACGGCGTACGGCCCGAGCAGCGCGATCCGCTCGTCCCAGACCTCCTTGGGCTCACCCATCGACACCCAGACGTCGGTGGCGACGAAGTCGGCGTCGCGCACCCCGTCCTTCACGTCCTCGGTGAGCGTGATCCGGGCGCCGGACGCACCGGCGAGCTGCTGGGCCAGCTCGACGATCGTCTCGTCCGGCCACAGCAGGCGGGGCGCGACGATCCGGACGTCCATGCCGAGCAGGGCGCCGGTGACGAGGTAGGAGTTGCCCATGTTGTAGCGGGCGTCGCCGAGGTAGGCGAAGGCGATCCCGGTGAGCGGCTTGTCGCTGTGCTCGGTCATGGTGAGCACGTCGGCGAGCATCTGGGTGGGGTGCCACTCGTCGGTGAGGCCGTTGTAGACGGGTACCCCGGCGAACGCGGCCAGCTCCTCGACGACGCCCTGGCCGTGCCCGCGGTACTCGATCGCGTCGTACATCCGGCCGAGGACCCGGGCGGTGTCCTTCACCGACTCCTTGTGCCCGAGCTGCGAGCCGGCCGGGTCGAGGTAGGTCGTGGCGGCCCCCTGGTCGGCGGCGGCGACCTCGAAGGCGCAGCGGGTGCGGGTGGAGGTCTTCGCGAAGACCAGCGCGATGTTCTTCCCGCGCAGGTACTGCGTCTCGGTCCCGGCCTTCTTGGCCGCCTTCAGCTCGGCGGCCAGCTCGACCAGCCCGCGGAACTCCTCCTGGGTGAAGTCCAGCTCCTTGAGGAAGTGGCGTCCGGCGAGGGCGGTCGGGACAGTCGCCATGGGGGCGCTCCAGCGGTCGGGGTCGGCTTCGAGAACTTTGGAAGTCTATACGATGTTCCACATTTCTATACAGGTACCGCCGGGCCGTCCGGATCGGTACGTCTTCATACTGCGCCGCCTGCGGGGCCGGGTACGGCTCGCGCGCCACGGACGGCCGAGCGCGCGACCTCCCGGCCGACCGAACGGCGCGCACAGCGCGTGGTGCGCCCGGTCGGCGGGGGCGCATCGCCCGCCGGGCGGCTCCCTCCCCGGGCAGCGCGGACCTGTCACGGGTCGGAGCGGCCTGCGCGGCACCCTCACACGGCACCCCTCAGCCGGCACCCCTCAGCCGGCACCCCTCACACGGCACCCCTCACACGGCATCCCGTTCCACCGGGCAGCTCATGCACCGCGGCCCGCCCCTCCCCCGCCCCAGTTCGCTCCCCGGGATCTCGATCACCTCGATGCCCTGCTTGCGCAGATGGGTGTTGGTGGTGGAGTTGCGTTCGTAGGCGACGACGACGCCGGGTTCGACGGCGAGGACGTTGCAGCCGTCGTCCCACTGTTCGCGTTCGGCCGCGTGCACGTCCTGGGTGGCGGTCAGGACGCGGATCTCGCTGAGGCCGAGGGCGGCGGCGATCGCCCGGTGCATGTGCTCCGGCGGATGGTCGGTGACCTTGAGCTCCTTCTCGCCGGCGCCCGGTTCGATGGTGTACGAGCGGAGCATGCCGAGTCCGGCGTACTGGGTGAAGGTGTCGCCGTCGACCATCGTCATCACCGTGTCGAGGTGCATGAAGGCGCGCCGCTTCGGCATGTCCAGGGCGACGATGGTCTGCGCCGAGCCGGCCGCGAACAGCTTGTGCGCGAGCATCTCGACGGCCTGCGGGGTGGTGCGCTCGCTCATGCCGATCAGGACCGCGCCGTTGCCGATCACCAGGACGTCGCCACCCTCGATGGTGGAGGGGTAGGCGGCCTGCCCCTCCGACCAGACGTGGAACGTTTCGCCACGGAAGAGCGGGTGGTGCCGGTAGATCGCCTCGAAGTGCACGGTCTCGCGCTGCCGGGCGGGCCAGCGCATGGCGTTGATGGAGACGCCGTCGTAGACCCAGGCGGAGGTGTCGCGGGTGAAGAGGTGGTTGGGGAGCGGTTCGAGGAGGAAGTCGTCGAGGTCCATGGCGTGGAAGCGGACCGAGGTGGGCTCCGCGTGGGCGGACAGGAACTCCCGCTTGGTCATGCCGCCGACGAGCGCCTCGGCCAGCAGCCGCGCCGGCAGTTTCTCGAAGGCGGCGCGCAGGTGGTCGGTGGCGAGCGGGCCGTACTCCTTCTCGTCGAAGACCCGGTCCAGCACGAGGGTGCGGGCGGCCTCGATCGCCAGCGCCTCTTCCAGCAGGTCGCCGAAGAGGTGGACGGCGACCCCGCGGTCGCGCAGCACGTCGGCGAAACCGTCGTGCTCGGCCCGGGCCCGGCGCACCCAGAGGACGTCGTCGAAGAGGAGGGCATCCTTGTTGCTCGGGGTGAGCCTTTTGAGCTCCAGATCGGGCCGGTGCAGTATGACGCGGCGCAGCCGCCCGGCCTCGGAGTCGACGTGGAATCCCATGCCTCCATCCTGACCACCGGGGACCGTGTTCACCCCCTGCTCGGCCGTTTCTTGTTCTCGTCCCCTTGACGACAAACACGTCCCAGGATTATGGTCATCATGACTCTAAAAGCGAGGGGGCGGATCCGATGGCCGACATCACCAGGCGCCTGGGCTGGCGCCATCTGCGCGGCGCGCCGACGGCGCACGTCAGACACCACCGGGGCGAGAAGCTGCTGCACGACGGACCGGGGCTCAGCTTCTGGTTCCGCGCGCTCACCGCGGCGATCTCCGAGGTCCCGGTCGACGACCGTGAACTGGCGATGACCTTCCACGCCCGTACGGCCGACTTCCAGGACGTGGCGGTCCAGGCGACCGTCACCTACCGCGTCGGCGACCCGGCCGTCGCGGCCGCCCGCCTCGACTTCTCCATCGACCCGGACACCGGTGTCTGGCGCGGCACCCCGCTCGAACAGCTGGGCACCCTCCTCACGGAGACGGCCCAGCAGCACGCGCTGGACGCACTGGCCCGCACCCCGCTGGCGGAGGCGCTGGTGGACGGGGTGGCGGTGGTCCGGGAGCGGGTCGCGGCCGGCCTGGCGGCGGAGCCGCGGCTGCCCGCCACCGGCATCGAGGTGGTGGCCGTCCGCGTGATGGCGCTGCGGCCGGAGCCCGAGGTGGAGCGGGCGCTGCGCACCCCGGCCCGCGAGCAGATCCAGCAGGAGGCCGACCGGGCCACGTACGAGCGGCGCGCGGTGGCCGTCGAGCGGGAGCGGGCGATCGCCGAGAACGAGCTGGCGAGCCAGATCGAACTGGCCCGCCGCGAGGAACAGCTGGTCGAGCAGCGGGGCACCAACGCACGGCGCGAGGCGGAGGAGAACGCGGCGGCCGACGCGGTCCTCGCGGAGGCGGAGGCGGCCCGGACGGTGAAGCTGGCGGAGGCCGAGGCAGCCAGGTCCGTGACGCTGGCGGACGCCGAGGCGGCGCGCACGGTACGGCTGGCGGAGGCGGAGGCGGCCCGGTCGGTGAAGCTGGGCGAGGCGGAGGCGGCGCGCGCGGTCACGCTGGCGCGGGCCGAGGCCGCGGGGGCCCGGGAGGTCGGCGAGGCGCGGGCCGCGGCGCAGGCGGCCTGGCTGCGGGTGCACGGCGAGGCGGACGTGGCCACGCTGCACGCCCTCACCGGCGCCCGGCTCGCCGAGAACCTGCCGCGCATCGACAGCGTGACCGTGTCGCCGGACGTGCTGACCGGGCTGCTCGCCAGGCTGGGCGGGGAGCGGGAATGAGCCTCGCGCCGCGGGCCGTGCTCGTCCACCGGACCACGGAGTACGAGGAGCTGGTGGCCCGGCACGGCACGCACGGCCAGGCCGCCTTCTTCCTCGCCTCCCGGGGCCGGGACATGGCCGAGGTCGCCGAACGGCACCGGCGCACCCGGCAGGCGCTCGCCGAGGTGACCTCGGCGGTGCCGCTGGCCTGGCGCCAGGCCCGGGTGGAGCGGGCCGACCTGGACCGCTTCCTGTTCGCGCCGGAGGACGTGGTCGTGGTGGTCGGCCAGGACGGGCTGGTGGCGAACGTGGCCAAGTACCTGGACGGCCAGCCGGTGATCGGCATCGACACCGACCCCGGCCGCAATCCGGGGGTCCTGGTGCGGCACCGGCCGGAGCAGGCGGCCGTGCTCCTGGCCTCGGTCGCGGCCACGGCGGCCGACGAGCTGACGATGGTCGAGGCGGTCGCCGACGACACGCAGCGGCTCGTGGCGCTCAACGAGATCTACCTCGGTACCGCCGGTCATCAGACCGCCCGATACCGCCTGGGCCTGGAGGGCGACGGGGGTGTCGTCGAGGCCCAGGCATCCTCCGGGGTGCTGGTGGGCACCGGCACGGGGGCCACCGGCTGGCTGCGCTCGGTGTGGCAGGAGCGCGGCGCCCGGCTGCCGCTGCCCGCCCCCACGGAGGACCGCCTCCTCTGGTTCGTCCGGGAGGCGTGGCCCTCGCCGGCGACCGGGACGTCCCTGGTCGCCGGGGAGCTGGCGGCCTCGGCGGCCCTGACCCTCACGGTCGAGTCGGACCGCCTGATCGCCTTCGGCGACGGCATCGAGACCGACGCCCTGGAGCTGACCTGGGGGCAGACGGTCCGGGTGGGGGCGTGCGCGCGGCGGCTCCGGCTGGTCGGCTGACCGGCCGGAGCCACCGCGGGTCACGACCGCGGGTCACGACCGCGGGTCACAGCCGCGGGTCCACCGGCTCCGACTCCAGGGCCAGGACCCCGAAGACCGCCTCGTGCACGCGCCACAGCGGCTCGCCGTCCGCGAGGCGGTCCAGGGCCTCCAGGCCGAGGGCGTACTCGCGGATCGCCAGGGACCGCTTGTGGTTGAGGAAGCGGCCGCGCAGGCGGGTGAGGTTGTCGGGGCGGGTGTACTCGGGACCGTAGATGATCCGCAGGTACTCCCGGCCCCGGCACTTGATGCCGGGCTGGACGAGGCGGCCCTGCGGGTCGCGGACGACCGCGCCGGCCGGCTTGACGACCATGCCCTCGCCGCCCCGGCCGGTCATCTCCAGCCACCAGTCGACGCCGGCCCGCACCGACTCCGGGTCGCCGGTGTCGACGTGCAGACGTCGGGTGGTCTGGAGCAGGCCGCTGGGGTCGTGCTCCACCAGCCGGTCCAGGAGGGCGAGTTGCTCGTCGTGCGGGAGCGCGGCGAGGCTGCGGCCCTGCACGGCGAGGATCTGGAAGGGGGCGAGGCGCACCCCGTCCAGGCCCTCGGTGGTCCAGCAGTAGCGGCGGTAGGCGTCGGTGAACGCGGCCGCGTCGGCGGCGCGTTCGCGCTGCCGGTCGCGGAGTTCGCCGAGGTCGACACCGCGGCCCGCCGCCCGCTCCAGGGCGGCCAGCGCGCCCGGGAAGACCGCGCCGGAGGCGGCGCCGACGGCCGCGTACTGGGTGCGCAGCAGGCCGGAGGCCTTGAGCGACCAGGGCAGCAGTTCGGCGTCGAGGAGGAGCCAGTCGGTGGCGAGTTCGTCCCAGAGGCCGGCCGCGTCGACCGACGCGCGGATGCGGCCGAGGATCTCCTCGGTGACCGACTCGTCGTCGAAGAACGGGCGTCCGGTGCGGGTGTAGAGGGAGCCGGTCGGGCCGGGGGCGACGCCGAAGCGCTTGTGGGCGACCTCCGCGTCCCGGCACACCAGCGCCACCGCCCGCGAGCCCATGTGCTTCTCCTCGCACACCACCCGGTCGACCCCGTCCGCGGCGTACTGGGCGAAGGCCTCCGCCGGGTGCTCCAGATAGCCCTCGACGTGCGAGGTGGCCGTCGGGGCCATGGTCGGCGGCAGGTACGGCAGCAGGCGCGGGTCGATCGCGAAGCGGCTCATCACCTCCAGGGCGGCCGCCGCGTTCTCCTCGCGGACCGCGATCCGGCCCTGGTACCGGGTCTCGACGACCCGTCGCCCGTGCACGTCCGCCAGGTCCAGCGGACGTCCGTCCTGACCGCCGGGCGCCTCGGTCCGCAGCGGGCGGGCCGGCTCGTACCAGACCCGCTCGGCCGGTACGTCGACCAGCTCCCGCTCCGGCCAGCGCAGCGCGGTGAGCTTGCCGCCGAAGACGGCGCCGGTGTCCAGGCAGATGGTGTTGTTGAGCCAGCTGGCCTCCGGGACCGGGGTGTGGCCGTAGACGACGGCCGCCCGGCCCCGGTAGTCCTCGGCCCACGGGTAGCGCACCGGCAGGCCGAACTCGTCGGTCTCGCCGGTGGTGTCACCGTACAGCGCGTGCGAGCGGACCCGGCCGGAGGTGCGGCCGTGGTACTTCTCCGGCAGCCCGGCGTGGCAGACCACCAGCTTCCCGCCGTCGAGGACGTAGTGGCTGACCAGTCCGTCGATGAACTCCCGTACCTGCGCCTTGAACTCCTCGCTCTCGCCGTCCATCTGCTCGATGGTCTCGGCGAGTCCGTGGGTGTGCTGGACCTTGCGGCCCTTGAGATAACGGCCGTACTTGTTCTCGTGGTTGCCTGGCACGCACAGGGCGTTGCCCGACCCGACCATCGACATGACGCGGCGCAGCACGCCCGGGCTGTCCGGGCCGCGGTCGACGAGGTCACCGACGAAGACCGCGGTACGGCCCTCCGGGTGGACGCCGTCGCGGTAGCCCAACTTTACGAGCAGGGACTCCAGTTCGCTCGCGCAGCCGTGGATGTCGCCGACGATGTCGAAGGGACCGGTGAGGTGGGTCAGGTCGTTGAAGCGCTTCTCGGTGACGACGGTCGCCGACTCGATCTCCTCGACCCCGCGCAGGATGTGCACCTTGCGGAAGCCCTCGCGCTCCAGGTGCCTGACGGAGCGGCGGAGTTCGCGGATGTGGCGCTGGATGACCCGGCGGGGCATATCGGCGCGGTCGGTGCGGGCCGCGTTGCGTTCGGCGCACACCTCCTCGGGCACGTCGAGGACGATGGCGATGGGCAGCACGTCGTACGTCCGGGCCAGGTCGATCAGCTGGCGCCGGGACTCCTGCTGCACGCTGGTCGCGTCGACGACCGTGCGGCGGCCGGCGGCGAGCCGCTTGCCGGCGATGTAGTGCAGGACGTCGAAGGCGTCCTTGGTCGCGCTCTGGTCGTTCTCGTCGTCGGAGACCAGGCCCCGGCAGAAGTCGGAGGAGATGATCTCGGTCGGCTTGAAGTGCCGGTGCGCGAAGGTGGACTTGCCGGAGCCGGAGGCGCCGACGAGGACGACCAGGGAGAGGTCGGTGACGGGGAGGACCCGTCCGGTGCGCTGTGTCTCTGTCATGCTGCCTTCGCCTCCTTCGCAGAGAACGTGAACGTGGCCATCTGGGTGGGCGGGCCGACCTCCGGGTCGTCCGGGCCCACGGGGGTGAACTCGACGTCGTAGCCGTGGAGTCCGGCGACCCGGTGGGCCCAGGTGCGGAACTCCTCGCGGGTCCACTCGAAGCGGTGGTCGCCGTGCCGGGCGTGGCCGGCGGGGAGGGTCTCCCAGCGGACGTTGTACTCGACGTTCGGGGTGGTCACGAGGACCGTGCGCGGGTGGGCGGCGCCGAACACGGCGTACTCCAGGGCGGGCAGCCGCGGCAGGTCGAGGTGTTCGATCACCTCGCTGAGCACGGCCGCGTCGTACCCCTTGAGCCGCTTGTCGGTGTAGGCGAGCGAACCCTGGAAGAGCTTGACGCGGGACGCCTGCCGCTCCCCCATGCGGTCCAGCTTGAGCCGCCGGGAGGCGATGGTGAGCGCCCGCATCGACACGTCGACGCCGACGATCTCGGTGAAGGACGGGTCCTTCAGCAGCGCCTGCACCAACTGGCCCTGACCGCAGCCGAGGTCGAGGACCCGGGCGGCACCGGCGCGCCGCAGCGCGTCGAGGATCGCGTCCCGGCGCTGCACGGCGAGCGGGGTCGGCTTCTCCTCCGTCTCGGTCTCCTCCTCGACCGCGTTGTCGATCTCCTCGACCTCGCTGTCGTCGGTCTCGGCGAGCCGGACCAGCTCCAGCCGCTCCATCGCCTGCCGGGTCAGCGACCAGCGGCGGGAGAGGTACCGGCTGGTGATGAGCTTCTGCTCGGGGTGGCCGGGCAGCCAGCCCTCGCCCGCGCGCAGCAGCTTGTCGACCTCCTCGGCGGAGACCCAGTAGTGCTTGGCGTCGTCGAGGACGGGGAGCAGGACGTAGAGGTGGCGCAGCGCCTCGGAGAGGGTCAGCGCCCCGGACTCCAGGACCAGGCCGACGTACCGCGAGTCGCCCCACGCGGGGAACTCGGTGTCCAGGGCGACCGGTTCGGCGGTCACCGTCCAGCCGAGCGGCTCGAAGAGCTTCCGCACGAGGTCGGGGCCGCCGCGGGCGGGCAGCGCGGGCACCTCGATCCGCAACGGCCTTGCCTGCGCCGGGGCTTCGGGGCGGGCCTTGCAGACACCGCGGATCGCGCTGGAGAAGACGTTGCCGATCGCCACGGCGAGCAGCGAGGAGGCCGCGTACGGGCGGTCGTTGACGTACTGCGCGAGCGCCGCGTCGGGGGCTCCGCCGCGTCCCTTGCCCTTGCCGCGCCGGACCAGCGCCACCGCGTCCACCTCCAGGAGCAGCGCCGCCGTGCAGCGGCCGGGATCCGCCTCCGGGTAGAAGACGTGCGCGATGCCGTGCGAGGTGGTGAAGGTCTGCGCGTTGTCGGGGTGCTTGTGCAGCAGGAACCCGAGGTCGGTCGCGGGACGTTCGGGGGTGCCGGTGGTGGTGATCGTCAGGAACACGGTGGGTCGCCTCGAAAAGGATCTGGAAAGGGTGCGAACGCGCTGGTCGCGCGGTTGTTCGCGAATCCAACGTAGCTGGGGACGCGGGGCGGGTGCGCGGAATTTCTCCCGGCCGGGGGCAGCGCCCCGTAGCGGCGCTGGGGGTACCCCCGGCCGAAGGCTGGGGGAGGAACCGCGCGACCAGCCACGACGGCGCCGCGGACGGCACACCGCGGCCTCCCACCGGAACGTCAGCCGTCGGCCCGTTTCCAGGCTCCGACACCGAGCTTGCCCGTTGTCCCGAGATCAAGGCCCGGCGTGACCATCACGGGCGCGGCGCCCGGCTTCGCCAGGACCCGGACGTAGGGCACGTTCACGGCCGTGCCCAGCTGGGTCGTGTTGCGCCAGATCAGGCCGGAGAGGGCGGCTTCGCCGGGCTTCAGGGTGAGCTGGGCGGGCGGGTCGTCGAAGCCGGTGCCCATGGCGATGGCGTCACCTCCGTGCAGGACACGGATGCCGTGGACGGGCTCGCGGTCGTCGTCCAGCAGGCTCAGTTCCGGGTAGCCGTCGAGCGCGTAGTCCCGTTTCCCGCAGTTCTCCAGGTGGAGTCCGACGACCCGCAGGCCCATCGCGGCGTCGCCGCGGTCGGCCCACAGCCGTACTCCCGAGGCGGGGCAGGCGCCCGTCTCGGACGGGGCCTCGTCGGCGGGGACCTTGGTGACCTCGGCGACCTTCACCCTGGTCACCGGGGAGGCGCCGGGAGTGAGCACGCCCAGCTCGACGGTGCCCGCGGTGCTGTGGCCCGGCCGGACCCCGGGCACGGTCACCTTCTTGTTGCCCATGACCTCGCCGGTGTCCGTCGTGAAGTCGAAGCGCACGGTGTAGGTCATGGCTTCGTCGCCGTCGTTGCTGACCTGGTAGGCGGCGGAGATGCCGGAGTCGCCCGGCAGCCGGTCCGCCTGCACCAGGCCCGGGGTGGCGGACGGGGTCGGGGAGGCGGTGGGGATGGTGACCGAGGTGATCCGGACGCCGTCCACCGGGGGGTCGGTGACGGTGGCTCTCGGTGCCGGGACGGCCGCACCGGCCCCGCCACCGGTGTCCGGGTGCTCCGTGCCGCAGGCCGTGGCCAGCAGGACGACGGCGGCGGGGACGAGGAGACGGGGACGGGGTCTGCGCATCCGGCCACCTCATCAGGGACGGCGCCGGGCGACTGTGACGGAAGCCATAGCTCCGGTCACAGCCGTGTCACAGCCGGCCGGATGCGCGACCCCGGCCGGTCACGACAGCTGGGACTGGACCTGGGCGGAGATCAGCTCCAGGTGGTCCAGGTCGGAGAGGTCGAGGATCTGGAGGTAGAAGCGGCGGGAGCCGATCCCGGCGTAGCGGCCGATCTTCTCGACGACCTCGGCGGGGGTGCCGGCAAGGCCGTTCTCCTTCAGTTCGCCGACCTCGCGGCCGATCGCGGCGGCACGGCGGGCGACCTCCTGGTCGTCCTTGCCGACGCAGACGACGAGGGCGTTGGAGTACGTGAGCTCGTCCGCGCCGCGCCCGGCCGCCTCGACGGCGGCCCGCACCCGGCCGAACTGCCGCTCGCTGTCCTCGACCGAGGCGAACGGCATGTTGAACTCGTCCGCGTACCGCGCGGTCAGCCTCGGGGTGCGGGTGGCGCCGTGGCCGCCGATCAGCACCGGGATCCGCGCCTGGGCGGGCTTGGGCAGGGCGGGCGAGCCGGTGAGGTCGTAGTAGCTGCCGTGGAAGTCGAAGGTGTCGCCGAGCTTGGTCTCCCAGAGGCCGGTGACGATGGCCAGCTGCTCCTCCAGGCGGCCGAACTTCTCCTTCGGGAAGGGGATGCCGTACGCCTTGTGCTCCTCCTCGAACCAGCCCGCGCCGAGGCCGAGTTCGACCCGGCCGCCGGACATCTGGTCGACCTGGGCGACCTGGATGGCGAGCACGCCCGGCAGCCGGAAGGTTCCCGCGGTCATGAGGGTGCCGAGGCGGATCCGCTTGGTCTCGCGGGCGAGTCCGGCGAGGGTGATCCAGGCGTCGGTGGGGCCGGGCAGGCCGTCCACGTCGCCCATCTTCAGATAGTGGTCGGACCGGAAGAAGGCGTCGAAACCGAGGTCCTCGGTGGCCTTGGCGACGGTGAGGAGGGTGTCGTAGCTCGCGCCCTGCTGGGGCTCGGTGAAGATACGAAGGTCCATACACCTATCCTGCACGGCCCCCGCCCCGTCAACGACACCGGCACCGCCCGTCACGGGCGTCCACCCGCGGGTGAATATCGTCAACGGCGGGGCCACCGGGCGGCGCGGGCCAGTGACCGGCCTGTGCGGTGATCGTTGGGTGGGGGGAGCCGGGCCGTCCGGCACCCGCGCCGGACGGCCGCCGTCGCCGCGCGTCGTTCGTGGCCCGCCGACGGCGGCGGGCCGGGGGGCCGAGGAGGCCGTCTTGTCCGAAGAGACCGTTCCACAGCAGGGCGGCGCCTCGTCCGGTCAGCCGAAGGGCCTGCTCCAGCAGATGGAGGAACTCATGGCGGCGCTGAACGCGGACCTCTCCGCGCTCGACGCGGACCTGCAGCGGCCCCCGCGGGAAGAGGCCGATCTCGGCCGGGAGGCGCGTCCCAGGCCCTAGGGCCGCCGGGCGAGGTGAGGGGGGCGGTGCGCCGGTCGGGTGGGGGCTGGTGGGGGCTGGTGGGGGCTGGTGGGGGCTGGTGGGGGCTGGTCGCGCAGTTCCCCGCGCCCCTGGAAGCACCGGGAGTGACCGCCCCTTCAGATGCGCGGGGGACTGCGCGACCAGCCACAACGGCGCCGCGGACGAACGACGACGCATCGCGGCTCTTCGTGCGGAACGCTCAGCCGTCGCGGACCTCCTCCCGGGCCGCCAGCTTGCGGAGCATCTCCAGGACCCGGTCCCGGGACTCGTCGGCCGCGTCGATGGCCTCCATGCACTGCCAGTACGTCGCCTCGTCGGCCGCGGCGCTGGCCATGCCTACCAGTGCGATGCCGGCCTCGGCGAGGAGGCCGCCGAGGCTCAGCAGGGTCAGGCGGGCGTCGTCCAGTTCGGTGAGCTGGGCGGCGCGCAGGGTGCCGGGGTCCAGGTCGGGGGTGCCCAGGACGCCGCAGCCCCGGCCCGCCAGCTCGGTCAGGCCGAGGGCCTCGCCACGCAGCTCGGGCGGGCCGGAGACGGCCAGCCGGCTGCCGATCGCCTGGGCCAGGGCCTGCGCCTGCCACACCTCGGTCATCATCTCCGGAACGCCCGCGCCGTGCGCCAGCGCCTGTCTGCTCGCCACGATGAGCCGCATCGCGTCCATCCGTCGCCCCGTCCCCGTCGGTCCGAACTGCCTTGCCGCACTCAGTAGTTCACTACCCAGAGTGAGGGTTCCTGAGACCTGGAGCCAGGGGAAGACGGAAATCTGTGGACAACAATTCGGATTCGGGCGGGATACTCGCTACTGAGCGTTAAACCGGAGTGCCGTGCTCCTTGCCCACGCCGTCCCACGGCCCGTCAGGCGGGCGGAAACCGCTCCTCGTTGCGGTCGATCTTCGCGGCCAGCGCGGCCAGCGGGTCGACGCCCAGGACGTCGCAGAGCTGGAGGAGATAGGCGAGGACGTCGGCGACCTCGTCCGTGACCCGGTGGGCGGTGCCGGGGTCGGCCATCACCCGGGACGACTCCTCCGGGGTCAACCACTGGAAGATCTCGACCAGTTCGGACGCCTCCACGCTGAGGGCGGAGGCCAGGTTCTTGGGGGTGTGGTACTGCCGCCAGTCGCGGGCGGCGGCGAACTCGGCCAGCCGGTGCTGGAGTCCCGCCACGTCGAGGGGTTCGTCGGTCACGCGTCCAGGTGTACCACTGTGATCGACTCCGCGCCCTCGGCCCAGGTCGCGTCGCTCACCGCGCCGACCAGCCGGATGTGGCCGCGCTCGCCCATCAGGACTGCCGTGCGCAGGAGTTCGGCGCGCTGGCCCGGGTCGAGGGCGCGGTCGAAGCCGTCGGCGAGGACGGTGAGACCGCGCATGGCGTCGGGGACCTCGCCGGGCGCGTCGACCGCCAGGACGCCGGGTCCGGTGAAGAGGACCAGGGCGAGGGCGAGGTAGCGCAGCTCGCCGTCGCCGAGCCGCTCCAGCTCCGTACGGTGGCCGTCGCCGCGGTCGAGGAGCGCCCGTACCGTGCCGTCGCCGAGGGGTTCGGCGAGCAGGTCGACGACGGGGCCCGCACAGCCGGTGCGCACCGCGTCGACGAGCAGGCCGTGCCGGCGGCCGCATTCGGCACGGGTCCGCCACAGGACGTCGGCGAGGTTGTCGCAGCCGCGCAGCAGCCGGCCGGAGCCGGTGCGGACGGGGGCGCGCATGCCGTCGGGCCGCGGGTCGCAGGGGAACACCGACCGCAGGGCGACGACCATCTGCTCGGCGGCGGCGAGGACCTGCCGCTGTCCGTCCGTCTTCCCCGCGACGCGCAGCGGCAGCAGTGCGGTGCCGAGGCGGTCGTCGGGGAGCGGCGCCCGGGTCACCGGCGCGGAGCCCGCGGTGTGCCAGGCGGCCTGCACGGCCGGGCGGCTCGGGTCGCGCAGCGCGGTCTCCAGGAGCACGAGGCCGCCCGCGGTCAGCCGTTCGCCGACGATGCGCAGTTCGGGCTCGGCCTGTACGGCGAGGTCGAGCCGCACCGGCCCCTCGGCGCCGTCGGCCGTGCACCCGATGCGGAACCCCCGGCGCCGCTGTGCGTCGGGCCGGGCCCGCTCCGGCACCAGCGCGCCGGGGTCCGGGAAGACCTCCGCGAGCACGGCGCCGCCGCCGAGCCGGGCGAGCGCCTCGTAGGCCGCGAGGGCCGCGCTCTTCCCGCTCCCGCTGGGCCCGGCGAACAGGGTGACCTGGCCGACGGGGAAGGCCGCACCACGATGCCGGGCGAAGGCGGAGAGCCGGAGCTCGGTGACGCGGGGGCGGGGGTCGCGACGGGGAGTGGGGGCGGGCGCCGGGCGGGGTGCCGGTGCGGCGGCCGGCGGGCGGCTGCCCGAGCGGGCGCGCGGGACGGTCTCCGGCGGTCCGGCGGGCGTGCCGGAGCGGGCCGGACGGGGCCGCCCGGGAGTCGAACCGCCGGGCTCCGCAGGCGCGTTCGGCACCGCCGACGGCACCCTTTCCGCGGGTGACAGCGGCGGTAACGGCGACGGGGCCGACGTGTCACCCGCAGCGGAACGGGCGGCAGGAGAAGGGCGGGACGCGGACGAGGCGGAGGGCACGGCCATATGCGGACCGTAGGCCTCCGCCCGCCCGGCGAACCGTTCCGCCCGCGCACCCTTCCTTCGATCGGGGGATGCCGGGCCGGTCCGTGGGGTGGCCCGGCCACACCTCGGACCGGCCCGGTCACTCCTCGGATCGGCCGTGCCATATCTCAGATCGGCCGTGCCCCCCTCGGACCGGCCGTGCCGCGCCGCGGACCGGCCGTGCCGCGCCGCGGACCGGCCGTGCCACACCGCGGACCGGCGGGGCCGCCCCTCAGGACCTGCCGTCAGCTGCCGGAGACCCCCGCGCCCTCCATCAGCCCGCCGACCTCCGTGCCGGGCGGGGTGAGGAGGAAGACGTTGCGGTCGACCCGGTGCATTCCGCTGGCCAGGCCGAAGACCACGCCCGTGCTGAAGTCGAGGACGCGCTTGGCGACCTCCGTCTCGGCGCCGGTGAGGTCGAGCAGGACCGGTATCCCGGCCATCAGCGTCTCGGCGACGTCGCGGGCGTCGGCGAAGACGTTGACCCGCAGGACGACGAAACGGCGGCGCGTCTCGGTCTCCGCGTCCGGCAGCGCCCGGTGGCCCACTGCCGACGGCCAGGCGTCGCGGCCCCGCAGCGGCACGACCTGGGCGAGCCCCTCCCACTGTTCATCGGTGACGTCGTAACGGCTCACCGGCTCCCCCCGACCTGACTCGCACTCGATGCCTGCACCAGCCAATTCTTACGCCAAGTCACCCGTTCGGCCCAACAGCGACACGAGGCGCGAGCGTTTCCGGGCGCTGCGCACGAAAGAAGTGATCTTGTCACCATTCAGGCGATTGCCGCGCATTGGGGGCTTCTTACCGCCCTCACACCGGACTCTTCTCCTCCTGCGACGCCCCGCTCACCGCCCGCGATTACCGTCCGGACCGTGCACTTGGCAGAAACACAACAGGTGACACCCGGCCGGCGGACACAGTCGGCGGTGTCCGCCGCTCCGGGCGATGCCGGAGCCCCGGCCCCCTGGCACCGGGTTCTGACCCTCCTCGCCGACATCGGTCTGTTCATCGGAACCCGGTCGGTGTGGACGCAGGCGGTGACGCATCACGAGGTCCTGGCGGCCCTGATCTCCCTCTGCTACGTCTCCATCCTGGTGACCGGCGTGCTGACGCTGACCGTCCGCAGCACCCGGTCGCTGGCCCGCCTCGACCTGGTGATCCTGGTCACGGCGGTGACGCTGGCGCTGTGCGCCTGGGTGCTGAACCACAACGGCGGCGACGAGGGCGTCCTCACCACCCAGGCCGCCAGGGAACTCATCGCCGGCCACCCGGTGTACGGACAGCCCTGGCCCTGGCTGTTCGGCGGCAAGGGCGTCGCCCTCACGCCGACGATAGGCGGCGGCTACGACTACACCTACGGCTATCCCCCGCTGGCCCCGCTGCTGACCGTCCCGTTCCTGTGGCTCGGCCACCACGGCGCCCCCGCGACGGCGGTGTGCGCGGGCGCCCTGATCTGCGGCACGGTCGCGCTGTGGCGGATGCTCCCGGTGCCGTGGCGGTCGGCGGCGACCCTGTCCTGCCTGGGTTTCGGCTTCCTGTCGACGTACGCCCGGGTCGGCTACCCGGCGGTGATCGCCCTGGCGCTGCTGATCCCGGTGGTGGTGCGCTGGCCGCGGATCGGGCAGGGCGGCCGGCTGGGCGCGGCCGGGATCGCCCGGGCCGCGTGCCTCGGGGCCGCCTGTGCGGCGCAGCAACTGCCGTGGTTCGTCACGCCGTTCCTGCTGGCCGGCATCTACGCGGTGCGGCGCGGGGAGCTCGGCGGGCGGGCCGCCGCCCTGGTGGTCCTGCGGATCGCCGGGGTGGCCGTCACGGTGTGGCTGCTGATCAACACGTACTTCATCGCGTCCGAGCCCGGCCGCTGGCTGGGCGGGATCGCGCTGCCGCTCACCCAGGGCGCCGTGGTGCACGGCCAGGGCCTGGTGGACATCACGCTCTACTTCACGAACGGCAGCGACCGCATCGACTGGTACTCGCACGCCAGCATGCTCTTCGCGGCGGCCCTGCTGGGTCTGTTCGTGCTCTTCGTGCGGCGTCTCGGGCCGGCCGCGACCGTGCTGCCGTGGCTCGCCTTCTTCCTGGCGACCCGCTCCCAGGACGGCTACTACCTGCTGATGACCCCGCTGTGGCTGGCGGCGGCGGTCACCGCCCCGCTGCCGGAGTTCGAGCACGCCTGGCAGCCGCGTCCGGCCCTGCTGACCGGTGCCCGGCGCCGCCCCGCCCTGGCCGTGACGGTCGTGCTGCTGCTCACCCCGGCGCTGGTGAGCGCGGCGCTCGCGGTGTCCGGCCGGCCGCCGCTGCGGATGGAGATCACCGCGCTGCGGCGCACCGGGCACCAGGCCGAGGTGGTCAGGGCGATGACACTGAAGGTGGTCAACAGGGGGAGCGTGCCGCTCACCCCGCACTACACGCTCACCACCGGTCAGGGCATGAGCAAGTACTGGCTGCTGGTGCGGGGGCCGGCGACGATCCCCGGGCACGGCACGGCGAGTGTCGAACTCGCTCCCTCGGACGGGCGGTTCGGCATCCCCGCCAAGCCGAGCACCCGGATCCGGCTGCGCGCCTTCACCGCGGATCCGCAGACGCTGTCCAGCCAGGACGTGAGGATCAGCCGGACGGTCCGCTGAGCGCTCCGCCGGAGGTGCCGCGATCCGTCGGCCGCGGCGCCGTCGTGGCTCGTCGCGCAGTTCCCCGCGCCCCTTCAGGGGCGCTGCCGCACCGCCGGACAGTCAGCCGAGCACTCCGCCGGAAGCGCCGCAATCCGCCGGGTGCGGCACCGTCGTGGCTCGTCGCGCAGTTCCCCGCGCCCCTTCAGGGCGCTACCGCACCGCCGGACAGCCAGCCGAGCACTCCGCCGGAGGTGCCGCGATCCGCCAGGTGCGGCACCGTCGTGGCTCGTCGCGCAGTTCCCCGCGCCCCTTCGGGGGCGCTGCCGGGGTGCGTTCGCTCGGCGGAGCGGCATTCTGGTGCAGGTTCGGGGTGGTTCAGGCCGTCGTGCGGGTGAAGCGCAGGGTGGCGGTCACCGTGGTCGGGCCGCCCATCATGCCCATCTGGTTGAACGTGATGCCGAACTCCTCGCGCACCACTGTGAACTCCACCTCCAGCGTCAGCCCGTCGGCGTCCGCCGACACCAGCTTCGCGGTGGCCTGCTGCGGCCTGCTGATGCCCCGGACGGTCAGCTGACCGTCGACGTGCACCGCGTCGCCCGGGCCCCGCTCGGCGCCGCGCACCGCGAAGGTGATCTCCGGGTGGTTCGCGGCGTCGAAGAAGTCGGCCGAGCGCAGGTGGTCGTCGCGCTTCTTGTTCTTGGTGTCCAGCGTGGCCGCGTCGATCGTCACGCTGCCGGTGGCGGCGCCGTCGGCGGTGACCTCGCCCCGGCCGGTGACGCCCGCGAAGGTGCCCTTGACGGCGACCAGGCCCCAGAAGGTCTTGTGCCGGACGGCGACGGCGGAGGCGGTCGGGTCGAGCTGCCAGACGCCGGTTTCCACGGTGACGGTCATGGCCGTACTCCGATCCTTGATGGTTCAAATTTGGATGACTGGGTTACGGCTGCACGCTAACCCAATATCCAAATTTGGACAACAGGTAGACTCGATGTCATGGCCGCCGACCAGGAACACCCCGCAGAGCTGCCCGAATGTCCGTCCCACGCGGGCGGCGGGCTGCTCCCGGCCGAACTGCGCGCCTGGATGCTGCTGCTGGCCGCGACCGGCGCGGTGGAGCAGCGGCTGCGATCGGTCGTGAAGGAGACGCTGGACGTCTCGCACGACGAGTTCCTGATCCTGTGCCTGCTGGCCGAACTTCCGCGCGAGGGTCTGCGCATGACCCGGATCGCCGAACTCCTGGGCCGCCCCAAGACCCGCCTCACCTACCAGATCGCCTGCCTCCAGCACGCCGGTCTCGTCACCCGCAAGGCCGCCTGCGGAGACAAGCGGGGCATCGAGGTCGCCCTCACCGACAAGGCCCGCCGCCAGATCCAGGACGCCTCCGGCGCGCTCGCCGAGACGGTCGGCCAGGCGGTCGGCCATGTCATCGGCCCGGAGCAGCGCGAGGCACTGTGCGCACTGATCCCGGAGCTCGCCGACGACACGCCCTGACCGTACGAATCGGGCCACTTCATCCCCGGGAGGCCCAGGTCACAACCACGGGGAGGGCAAGGTCACAGCCCTGTCACCAGGTGGGCCCGAGCGGTCTGCCCTAGCATCCGAGCATGACGGTCCTGCCTGACGACGGGCTCTCACTGGCCGCCGAGTTCCCTGACGCGACGCAAGAGCAGTGGCAACGCCTGGTCGAAGGTGTGCTGCGCAAGTCCGGCAAGGAAGTTTCGGGCGAGGCCGCCGAGGACGCTCTGTCCACGACGCTGGAGGACGGGCTGCGCACCCGTCCCCTGTACACCGCGCACGACACCGCGCCCGACCCCGGTCTGCCCGGCTTCGCGCCGTACGTGCGCGGCGGCCGTCCGGAGGGCGGCGTCGCGGGCGGCTGGGACGTACGGCAGCGGCACGCGGCGGCTCCCGACGGCGCGCTCCTGACCGACCTGGAGAACGGCGTCACCTCGCTCTGGCTGCTCGTGGGCCGGGGCGGCATCCCGGTGCCCGGCCTCGCCCGTGCTCTCGACGGCGTCTACCTGGACCTGGCCCCGGTGGTCCTGGACGCCGGCCGGGACACCGAGGCGGCGGCGGCCGAGCTGTTCCGGCTGTACGCCGAGAAGGGCGTCGGCCCCGAGGCGGTCCGCGGCAACCTGGGCGCCGACCCGCTGGGGTACGAGGCCCGTACCGGCACCGCCCTCCCCTTCGCTCCCGTCGCCGGCCTGGCGAAGCGGTGCGCCGAGGAGTTCCCGGGCCTGCGCGCGCTGACGGTGGACGCGCTGCCGTACCACGAGGCGGGCGGCTCGGCCGCGCAGGAGCTGGGTGCCTCGCTGGCCACCGGGGTGGCCTACCTGCGGGAGCTGGCCGAGGCCGGACTCGGCGTCGAACAGGCCCTCGGGCAGCTGGAGTTCCGGTACGCGGCGACCGCCGACCAGTTCCTGACCGTCGCCAAGCTGCGCGCGGCCCGCCGGCTGTGGGCGCGGGTCGCCGAGGTCAGCGGGGCCGCCGACGCGGGCGCCCAGGTGCAGCACGCCGTGACCTCGCCGGTGATGATGAGCCGCCGCGACCCGTGGGTGAACATGCTCCGCACGACGGTCGCGACGCTGGCCGCCGGAGTGGGCGGCGCCGACTCCGTCACCGTGCTGCCCTTCGACCACGCGATCGGCCTGCCGGACGCGTTCGCCCGCCGGATCGCCCGCAACACCTCGACGATCCTCATCGAGGAGTCCCACCTGGCCCGGGTCATCGACCCGGCGGGCGGCTCCTGGTACGTGGAGCGGCTGACCGACCAACTCGCCCACGCCGCCTGGGAGTTCTTCCGGACCGTCGAGCGGGACGGCGGCCAGGCGGCCGTGCTCCGCTCCGGCCGCCTGCGCACGGACCTGGCGACCACCTGGGCCGAGCGCTCCAAGAAGCTCGCCAGGCGCCGCGAACCCGTCACCGGCGTCAGCGAGTTCCCGTTCCTCGCCGAGAAGCCGGTGGAGCGCGAGCCCGCGCCCGAGCCGCCGTCGGGAGGCCTCCCCCGGGTCCGCCGCGACGAGGCGTACGAGGAGCTGCGCGCCCGCTCCGACGCGCACCTCGCGGCGACGGGCAGCCGCCCCCGGATCTACCTGGCGACGCTCGGCCCCGCCGGCGCGTACACCGCCCGGGCCGGCTTCGCCGCCAACCTCTTCCAGGCCGGCGGCATCGAACCCGTCACCGAGGGCGGCTTCGAGGAGAGCGGCGCCACCGAGGCGGTGCTCTGCTCCAGCGACGCGCTCTATGCCGAACAGGCCACGCAGACCGCCGAGTCGCTGAAGGCGGCCGGTGCCCGGCACGTGGTCCTGGCGGGCCGGGGCGAGTTCGCCGGTGTCGACTCCTACGTCTTCGCGGGCTGCGACGCCGTGGCCGTGCTGTCCGAGACCCTCGACCGCATGGGAGTGTCCTGATGGGAATCCCCGACTTCTCCGGCATCGAACTGGGGACCCCCGTCACCGAGGGCAGCCCCGGGGAATGGCGGGCGGCCGGCGGTGACCTGCCGCTGTGGGAGACCCCGGAGGGCATCGGGGTCAAGCCGCTCTACACCGGCAGCGACCTGGAGGGCCTGGACTTCCTGGGCACCTACCCGGGCATCGCGCCGTACCTGCGCGGCCCCTACCCGACGATGTACGTCAACCAGCCCTGGACCATCCGCCAGTACGCGGGCTTCTCCACCGCCGAGGAGTCCAACGCGTTCTACCGGCGCAACCTGGCGGCCGGCCAGAAGGGCCTGTCGGTCGCCTTCGACCTGCCCACGCACCGGGGTTACGACAGCGACCACCCCCGGGTGACCGGTGACGTCGGCATGGCGGGGGTCGCGATCGACTCGATCTACGACATGCGGCAGCTGTTCGACGGCATCCCGCTGGACCGGATGACCGTGTCGATGACGATGAACGGCGCCGTGCTGCCGGTGCTCGCGCTGTACATCGTGGCGGCGGAGGAACAGGGCGTACCGCCCGAGAAGCTGGCCGGGACCATCCAGAACGACATCCTCAAGGAGTTCATGGTCCGCAACACCTACATCTATCCGCCGAAGCCGTCGATGCGGATCATCTCCGACATCTTCGCGTACACCTCGCAGCGGATGCCCCGCTACAACTCGATCTCCATCTCCGGCTACCACATCCAGGAGGCGGGCGCGACGGCCGACCTGGAGCTGGCGTACACGCTCGCGGACGGCGTCGAGTACATCCGGGCGGGCCGCGAAGCCGGCCTGGACGTGGACGCGTTCGCGCCCCGGCTCTCCTTCTTCTGGGCGATCGGCATGAACTTCTTCATGGAGATCGCGAAGCTCAGGGCGGCCCGTCTGCTCTGGGCCAAGCTGGTCGACCAGTTCGAGCCGAAGAACACCAAGTCCCTCTCGCTGCGCACCCATTCGCAGACCTCGGGCTGGTCGCTGACCGCGCAGGACGTCTTCAACAACGTCACGCGTACGGCCGTGGAGGCGATGGCGGCGACCCAGGGCCACACCCAGTCGCTGCACACCAACGCCCTGGACGAGGCCCTCGCCCTGCCCACCGACTTCTCGGCGCGCATCGCCCGCAACACCCAGCTGCTCATCCAGCAGGAGTCGGGCACCACCCGGGTCATCGACCCGTGGGGCGGCAGCGCCTACGTGGAGCGGCTGACGTACGACCTGGCGCGCAAGGCCTGGGCGCACATCCAGGAGGTCGAGGCGGCGGGCGGCATGGCCAAGGCGATCGACGCCGGCATTCCCAAGCTGCGCATCGAGGAGGCGGCGGCCCGCACCCAGGCCCGGATCGACTCCGGGCGGCAGCCGGTGATCGGCGTCAACAAGTACCGCGTCGACAGCGACGAGCAGATCGAGGTCCTCAAGGTCGACAACTCCTCGGTGCGCGCCCAGCAGGTCGAGAAGCTGCGGCGGCTGCGCGCGGAGCGGGACGAGACGGCCTGCCGGGACGCGCTCGACGCGCTGACCCGGGCCGCGGACGGCGAGGGCAACCTGCTGGAGCTGGCGGTGGACGCGGCCCGCGCCAAGGCGACCGTCGGCGAGATCTCGGACGCCCTGGAGAAGGTGTACGGCCGGCACGCGAGCCAGATCCGTACGATCTCCGGTGTGTACCGCAACGAAGCAGGCGAGTCCCCGAACGTGGACCGCACCCGGGCCCTGGTCGACGCGTTCGGCGAGGCCGAGGGGCGCCGCCCGCGCATCCTGGTCGCCAAGATGGGCCAGGACGGTCACGACCGCGGCCAGAAGGTGATCGCGACCGCCTTCGCCGACCTCGGCTTCGACGTCGACGTCGGCCCGCTGTTCCAGACCCCGGAGGAGGTCGCCCGCCAGGCGGTGGAGGCGGACGTCCACGTGGTCGGCGTCTCCTCGCTGGCGGCCGGCCACCTCACCCTCGTACCGGCGCTGCGCGAGCAGCTCGCCGAGGAGGGCCGGGCGGACATCATGATCGTGGTCGGCGGGGTCATCCCGCCGCAGGACGTGCCGACCCTCCTGGAGATGGGCGCCACGGCCGTGTTCCCGCCCGGGACGGTGATTCCGGACGCGGCCTACGACCTGGTCGAGCGGCTGTCGGCGGAACTCGGGCACGACCTGTGATCGATGTCGACGCCTATGTGAAGGGTGTGCTCGACGGGAGGCGCGCGGTCGTCGCCCGCGCCATCACCCTCGTCGAGTCCACCCGTCCACAGCACCGGGCGCTGGCGCAGGAGCTGCTCACCGAGCTGCTCCCGCGCAGCGGCCGGGCGCGGCGGATCGGCATCAGCGGGGTGCCGGGCGTGGGCAAGTCGACGTTCATCGACGCGTTCGGCACGCTGCTGACGGGGCTGGGGTACCGGGTGGCGGTGCTCGCCGTGGACCCGTCGTCCACGCGGACGGGCGGCTCGATCCTGGGTGACAAGACGCGGATGGAGCGGCTGGCGGTCGACCCGAACGCCTTCGTCCGGCCCTCCCCCAGCGCGGGAACGCTGGGCGGGGTGGCGAAGGCGACCCGCGAGTCCATGGTGGTCATGGAGGCGGCCGGCTACGACGTGGTCCTGGTCGAGACGGTCGGCGTCGGCCAGTCGGAGACCGCGGTCGCCGACATGGTGGACTCCTTCCTGCTGCTCAGCCTGGCCCGTACCGGCGACCAGCTCCAGGGCATCAAGAAGGGCGTCCTGGAGCTGGCCGACGTGATCGCGATCAACAAGGCGGACGGCCCGCACGAGCGGGACGCCCGTTCCGCGGCACGGGAACTGGCGGGCGCGCTGCGCCTGATGCACGGCAAGGACGCCTTCTGGACTCCCCCGGTGCTGAGCTGCAGCGCCCGGGAGTCGACCGGCCTTGAGCTGGTCTGGGAGCGCCTTGAGCAGCACCGGGCGCTGCTCGACTCCACCGGGCGGCTCACCGAGAAGCGGCGGGAGCAGCAGGTGGGGTGGACCTGGTCGATGGTCCGGGACGAACTGCTCGGCCGGCTCGCCGCCCACCCCGCGGTGCGCGCGGCCGCCCCCGGCCTCGAACAGCAGGTCAGGGACGGCACGTTGACGGCGACACTGGCCGCCGAGCACATTCTGAAGGCGTTCGGGGAGCCGGCCGAGGGTCCTCAGGCCAGCTGATCCTGGAGCGCCTCGCGGGCCCGGGCGACCCGGGAGCGGACCGTGCCGACGGGGCAGTCGCTGACCTCGGCGGCCTCCGCGTACGGCAGGCCGACGAGCTGGGTGAGGACGAACGCCTCGCGCCGCTCCTCGGGCAGCGCTTCCAGGAGGTCCAGGAGCGCGACGCCGTCGTCGAACCCGGGCAGCCCGTACGGCTGGGCCCGCTCGACGGCCTGCTGCCAGTCGGGGACGTCCGCCGGGCGGGGCCTGGCGGCGGCGTACCGGTGGCTGTCCACGACGGCCCGGCGGGCGATCGACAGCAGCCAGGCGCGGGCCGAGCCATGGCCCTCGAACCGGTGCAGGCTGCCCAGCGCGCGCAGGAACGTGTCCTGGGCCAGGTCGTCGACGGCCTGCGGGTCGGCGCAGAGATGGGCGACGTAACGGAGGACGTCGCGGTGCAGAGCCCGTACGAACGCGTCCACGGCGGCCGTGTCGCCGGACCGGGCGGCGAGCGCCCAGGCCGTGATCGACGCGTCGCGTTTCTCGTCCGGCGCAGGGCGTGCGGGCAGGACGGAAGTGATCACTCGGTGTCCTTGTGAGAAAGGTGAAGGGGGCGACGGCCCGGTGGCGCTCGCGGTGCCTGAGCGGGCGTACGGCCGCCGTGTTCGTCCGGGGCGCGCAGGGGCGGTCCCGGAACACCAGCTGTCGTCAGATGACAGCCGTCCGCACGGGCGGACCCCGGGAAGTGATCGCGTGGACGAGGAGAAGCAGCCGCGGCGCCCGGTCCGAACGGCGGCGGTGCGGCCGGGGGCGCGGGCGCTCGGGGGTGGCCGGCGGGGTGAGCAGCAGCCGGAGCGGAGCCATGAGCCGGCCGGCGACGGCCCGGACGATACGGAACGCTGCGCGTTCGCCGTGGCCGAGCCAGAGTCCGCACAGCAGTGCGGCGAGGAGGTGGGCGGCGAACATGCCGGTGGAGGCGGTGCCGCCGGTGCCGAAGCCCAGGTATGCGAAGGGGTCGGTGTGGGCGGGGCCCATGTGCATCGACCCCGTGTTCATGGCGCCCATGTCCCCGGCCATGTCCATGTGCGTGTCCACGCGCATCGACATGCGCATGGACATGGATCCCATGGGCGCGGTGTGGGTGGTCCACACCTGGGCCGCGGAGAAGCCGGAGTGCAGGACCGTCTGGGCGCCGACCGCGGCGGACACGACCAGCGGCAGCCCGCGTTCGCGACCGGACAGGGCCCAGCCGAGGGCGCCGGTGAGCGCCAGGGCGGCGGCCAGGGCCCAGCCGGGCACTCGGTTCCCGGACATCATGACGTGACCGAGGGCGGCGAGCAGCACGCAGACGGCCGCGAACACCGCGGACCGTATCGTGCGTGCACACCACCCTGCCGTCATGGCGCATCATCCTTGCATCCGCTGCCGACCTGTCGGGGAGTGGTACGGCGATCCACAGGCGGTGTGCTCAACTCACAGGTCGGGTGGGATGGTTCACAGCGACCGTGTGTCGGGGCGGGCCGGTGGGGCCGGGTGTCGGGTGCGGGCCGGTGGGGGCTGGTCGCGCAGTTCCTCCCCCAGCCTTCGGCCGGGGGACCCCCAGCGCCCCTGAAGGGGCACTTGGCTGCGGGCAGTCGTGCCGCTGGGGCGGCACGGGTGGGCGCTGGGGGTCCCCCCCGGCCGAAGGCTGGGGGAGGCACCCAGCAAGCGCCGGTAAGCGTCCCCACCCCCCGGCCCGGCCCCACTCAGCCCTTCGCCCACGGCGCCTCCGGTACCGCCGTGCGTACTCTCGACCCCGTCACGTCCACCTCGATCGTCCGGTCGTCGTCCAGGTCCTCCCTGACCCGGCGCAACCGCCCCGCCCCGTCGATCCAGTACCTCACCGGCGTGTCACCGGCGGAGAAGACGTCGTACCGACGGCCGTCGATGCGGTCCGTCCCCAGGTGGCGGCGGCCCGACCGGGCGATCCGGCGCGCGTCGTCCGGGCGGGCGGCGGCCAGGGACAGGGTCAGCCGCAGGGCCGTGTCCAGCGAGGCAGGCCCGTAGCGGCGGCGGATCCACGCCGTCGGCCTCAGCCGCGCGGCGTCCCGGACCGCCTCCGCCGTCGACGCCGGTCGCGCCAGCGGACCCGCGCTGCCGTCGGTCTTGGGGCGGGCGACCTCCAGCCCGGCACCGTCCCACGCCAGCAGCCCCCGCTCCGCCGCGTCCCCGGTGTCGAACCAGCCCACCGCCCGGTGCCGGTGCTCGTCGACCACCGCGCGGACCACGGCCGTACCGCCGGGCAGCGGTGCCCGCACCGTCACCTCTGCCGGGCTGTCCCGGTACGCGCGGAGCGGGGTCAGGGCCAGGCGCCGGGCCTCGTCCGCCGAGAGCGGGCGGGGACCCTCGCCGCCGCCGGCGAGGAACGGCAGCGCCGCGCACGTTCCCGTCACGGCGGCGAGCGCCGCCCAGGTCCAGGGGGATCTCATGCGTGCTCGTACCCGCGCCGGTGTCATCCGCATGGCAACGTACCTACACGCGGACGGGCCGCGCCCGGTGGGCACCGGTGCGCGGCCCGCTCGGCATCACCCTTGCGGGGTGCGCCGTTTACTCCGTACCGAGGCTCCGGACGGCCTCGCGGATCAGGTCCGCGACCTTCTTCGGGTGCGCGAGCATCACCAGGTGGGAGGAGTCGACCTCGACCGTGGTCATGCCGGCGCGCTCGTAGCCGTAGCGCTCGACGTCGGGGTTGATGGTGTGGTCCGAGGACGACACCAGGCCCCAGGACGGCTTGGTCTTCCAGGCCGCGACCGGGGCCGGCTCGGCGAAGGCCGCGCCGGCCAGCGGGCGCTGGGAGACGGCGAGCACCCGGGCGAGGTCCGGGTCCACGTCGTGGGCGAAGATCGCGGGGAACCGGTCGGTCTCGACGGTGACGTCGGTGCCGGGCTCGTCCGAACCCTCGACCGGGAACGGCGTGTACACCAGGGCCGAGGCGAGCTCGGAGTCCGGGAACCGGCCCTGCAACTCGCCGAGGCTCTCGCCCTCCTCCAGGGCGTAGCCCGCCAGGTAGACCAGGGCCTGCACGTTCTCCTCGGCGCCCGCGACGGTGATGACGGCACCGCCGTAGGAGTGGCCCACCAGGACGACGGGACCGGGAATCGCCCGGACCACCGAGGCGATGTAGGCGGAGTCGCCGGTGAGGCTGCGGTTGGGCACGGCCGGGACGAGCACCTTCAGGCCGTCGGCCAGCAGCTCGGGGACGACCCGGGCGAAGCTGGACGCGTCGGCGAAGGCACCGTGCACGAGGACGACGGTGGGTGTGGAGTCGGTCATGGGAGTTCCTTGGAGTGCGGTGCGAGGTCTGGGCGGGCGGCTAGCGTGGGTCGACGCCGATGTCGGTGTCGATGTCGTACGCGGCTTCCGTGTGGTCGGGCGCGGGGTGCGCGATGTCGGTCCCCAGGTCGAAGGCCGCCGACTCGATGGCCTCCTCAAGTTCCGCTTCCTCGCGCTCCGCCTTGGCCCGGCGGTGATGCTCGGTCAGCTGGTCCTTGAGGTGCCGCAGGCGCGGGTGGCCGTCGTGGGCGGACGGCTCCGACGGCACGGAGGGCTCCGACAACGGCTCCGGCGACGGTTCCGGCGGCTCGTTCGTGGTCACGCCGGCTCCCGGATCAGGCGGTGTGCAGGGCCGCGTGCAGGGTGCGGGCGGCCAGGGTGATGGCGGCTTCGGCGGCGTGGGTCTCGCGCAGGGCGTTGAGCATGACGAAGTCGTGGATGATGCCCTGGAAGCGGACGGCGGTGACGGGGACGCCGGCGGCGCGGAGCTTGTTGGCGTAGGCCTCGCCCTCGTCGCGCAGGACGTCGGCCTCGGCGACGATGACCAGGGCCGGGGGCAGGCCGGTGAGCTGTTCGGTGGTGGCGCGCAGCGGGGAGGCGGTGATCTGGGCGCGCTCGGTCTCGTCGGTCGTGTACTGGTCCCAGAACCACTGCATGCCGTCGCGGCGCAGGAAGTAGCCGGTGGCGAACTGGTGGTAGGAGTTGGTGTCGAAGCTGGCGTCGGTGACCGGGTAGAAGAGGACCTGCTGGAGCAGGGGGACGTCGCCGCGTTCCTTGGCCATGAGGGTGAGGGCGGCGCTCATGTTGCCGCCGACGGAGTCGCCGGCGACGGCGATGCGGGTGGCGTCGAGGT